>NZ_JBHZPD010000005.1:0-379118 GCF_042787955.1 Peribacillus sp. YIM B13477 | reverse complement strand
GTGTGACTATCTCCAAGTTCGGATTGGAATCTTTAATTCCGTTAGGAAAGTTAGCGCTTTCTGTTTACGGAACAATGATCTTCTTTGTAATTGTCATTCTGGGTCTTATTGCAAAATTTGTAGGATTCAATATCTTTACTTTGATTAAACTTCTAAAAGAAGAATTGATTCTTGCTTTCTCTACAGCAAGTTCAGAAGCGGTTCTTCCGAAGATCATGGAAAAAATGGAGAAAGCGGGATGTCCGAAACATATTGCTACATTTGTTATTCCGACTGGATACTCCTTTAACCTTGATGGTTCTACATTATACCAAGCGTTAGCAGCTATCTTCATCGCTCAAATGTACGGAATCGATTTAAGCATGTATGAGCAAATTACGCTAATGCTAGTGTTAATGATCACATCCAAAGGGATTGCGGGTGTACCAGGTGTATCTTTCGTAGTTCTTTTAGCGACATTGGGAACTGTCGGTATTCCTATTGAAGGTCTAGCATTTATTGCCGGTATCGACCGTATTCTTGATATGGGACGTACAGTGGTAAACGTTATTGGTAATTCACTTGCGGCAATTGTTATCTCTAAGTGGGAAGGTCAATTTAATGAAGTGAGAAATGAAGTCGCATAATGTTGCAAGACTGAGTATAATGACTAAGAATTGGAATCGGAATTCTCTTTTTAGAAATTAACGTAAATGAATGGAAGTTCATCCTCAACATAACCTCGATAATGTTTTTTATGGTTCTGGTGCAAAAACTTCAAAATTATAGTTGGGAAGAGATGGACTTTTTATCTGAAGCAAATAATCCATAACATTTTAGAGCATTTTTTTGATTATTATCTACTATTTATCAATCTTCCGCAATCGGGCGCGATTCTATAAGAATTAATTTTCTTATAGGATTAACGGGTGCGTTCGTATTATAAGGTCGACCAGTAAAAATTACTGGTTGACCTTTTTTAAATAGAATTTATTATATCAGTAGCCAGGGTAGGACGTACGGGTGCGTGGGACTTGATCCCGTGAACTAAACTGTCCGCCCTCTACTTGTAGAAACATGTTTGAGGCTGGTTGGGACGTAGATCTCGTATAACAAGCGAAGCTATGACACTACATGGGGGACTTAGGGGTACTGGTTAGTAAGTAGAGGAGGAAAAAACAATGAATCCAGTTGTTGGTCTGGATGTGGCAACAGAAGAGAGCCAAGTACAGGCATTTTTAGATCAATCTAAACCGTTTGGAAAGAGCTTTTCAATAAAGCATACTAGAGAGGAATTAGATCATTTTATTGGATTTCTAAAAGAAATCGAAGAGGTGGCAGGGCAGATGCCTATGGTCATTTTAGAATCTACAGGGCATTACCATTCTCCCGTTATTCAATACTTGAGGAACAAGGGATTCTATATATCCTACTAAAATCCGATTATTTCTTATCAGGCAAAGAAGTCCAGTTTACGGAAGGTAAAAACGTACGCAATCAATGCGTACCAGTTGTGTAGGGTTTTGAACCTCATAAAATTAGAGGAATTCAGCTATTAGACCTTCGGAATTTGTCCAGACAATAGGATATCGTAACGAATATGTATGTGGAAGCTAAACTTCAGTTTCACACCATTTTAGATCATGTATTTCCTGAATATCGGAAGGTTTTTAGGGGTCTATATTCGAAGGTTTCTTAATAGATGTTAAAGGAATATCCTACTTCAAAGGCCGGAGAAGTGAACTAGCCGAGAGTGTTATAGAGTTTTGTTCTAGCCGATCCGGTCAATGGGCATGGGAAAAAAGCAAAAAAAATAATGGACTCCGCATCTCGAAATCCATTTCAAAAACGTGTATGAAAGTCACGTAATCAATCATCGTATGTATATTGAGTTGCTTTTTCATTACCAGGCACACCTTTCTGATTTGGAAAATCGTATAGTGGCCCTGGCAAATGAAATGGAAGAATATAAGATCATCCAACCGATTCCCGGTATCGGAGAAAAAATCGCAGCCATGATTATCTCTGAAATTGGTGTCATCGATCGGTTTAATCATCCGAAAAAACTGGTTGCCTTCGCTGAAGTAGATCCAAGTGTTCACTCATCAGGTATGTTTACGGCAACCATTAATCGTATTACCAAAAGGGGTTCGAGCAGACTACGTCATTCTCTTATCTTGCCGTACTATGCGGCATAAGAAGTTCAAGGAACAAAAAGCTTAAAGCTTCATATGATAAGAAAAAATCAGAATGAAAACCTGCCAAAGTGTCAATGTTGCCTGTATGAATAAGTTGCTTCATTGGATTTACGCTCTATTAAAGAGGAAAGAAACGTTCCTAGATTTAGCCTAATTAACCGGTTTTGTGAAGCAGAGGAAAATCCTTCCAAAAGGGTTTTGAAGGGTTATTTGGCGTGGCCAAAAATAGTATATCATAAGGGAAATGAAAATTTTAGAGAAAGATATTGACATCCTATTAGCTGGTTTAGTTGAACAAACAAGACGAATGATAATTAACAAAACGGTATGGCAATTGCGAGCCGCTTTTCATTTGAGAAAATTATAAAAAACTTTTCAATGGAGTAAGTCATCTAATTTGAATTAATAGCAAGGGTGTTTGAATTTGAAGATAAGGAAAAGTTTATAGATGAGATTGAATATTTTTAAATAGAACTTTTAAGTGAATAAGCCACTACTTGCGGAATATCTGCTGAAGGACTGTCTACATCCATCGAGGAAGAAGGTCTCCTCGTTCACGAAATGATTAAGCGTTCTGACCAGGTCATTGTGATTGCAGATTCAACGAAGTTTAATAAAACTTTTTTTCAAAAGGTATGTGACTTAAACTCCGTTGATATAGTGATTACAGACAAAGAAGTACCAAAAAACATGCAGGAAATCTTAAATAAACATGTTATAGAAGTGATTGTGGTTCCAGGTCATGAAAGAGACGAGTAATAGTTTTATGGGTTCGATTTACTGCTAATTATATTAAACTCATAACAGCGGTTAATGCTTAAATTGAGGATATACAATATAGTGTTGAACGAAAAGCAAAAAAGATATGTTTGTGAATCATGTAAAAAAATTTATGGAAAAAGAGCGCCCAAGAGGTGCTCTTTTTTCAGTGGATAGATTGATAAAGCTCTTTTTAATCATTTGTAAAGGTGATTAGCTGTTCACTCCACATTGCTGGTAAGAAAATAAACCTTTTGGTATTTTCCTTCTGTATCCATTGCAGTCACTTACATATTGCCTACTAATGAAGATGTTGATATGCTCCATTTCGATAGAAAGGGCCGTTGAAATTCCATTCATTTTAAATGGAAAAATGGTAAAGTTAGTGGAGGATCCTCTGCAATCGGTTATAGCTGCCGAATGGAAGGAGGGAAATCAAAAGATTAATAAATTAAATCATGGCTGTAGAAGTAATAATAAGAAGTAGAGGGACTTTATAAAAAGGCTTTGCGGAGGGGGAACTCATATGGGCAATTACTTATCAATCAGTGAAATGGCTTCCATTCACAGTATCTCAAGGCAAACACTCATTTATTACGATAAGATCGGTTTATTTAAACCGGTACATATAGATGAACATGGTTATCGATATTATAGTGCCGTTCAGATTCCGTTTCTAAGGGAAATTTGCTTTTTGAAGTCGATTGGCATCAAACTAAATGATATTAAGGACCATATAGGAAATCGGAATTTAACGACTGCCATGTCACTTTTGGAATTTCATCAAGAATTCATTGATAAAGAAATAAATGCCTTGATGAATACCCGTACATTCATTCAACAGAGATTAATGAAATATTCAGAAGCCAAAAATATTAAAAGTGAATTGGATAAACCTATTATCGAAGAATTTCCTGAAAGGCATGTCTTATTTATACCATTTGAAAATGATTTGTGCCGTGAAGAATTACATTTAACGCTTATGAAAGCTTGGAATGTATTAAGTAAACATGAGATGCTTCCGTCTGAGGGATTTGGCACGGTTATTTTAAAGGATAAACTTGGAATGGATGATGTTTTCGAGGGTGCGGGAATATATACTGCATTACCTTTTATAGATCCTGATATGGATAACATGATGACGTTGCCTGCTGGGCAATATGCATGTGTATATAAATATGGAATGCCATATAACATTGAGTTTTTAAATGAATTGGTTCAATGGATCAGTGAAAATCAGTATAGAATTGTAGGGGACGTCGTAGATGCTTGCTTATTGGATACGACCTTTTACGAGAATGATAGTAGTGTTGATTTTTGTCAGCTGCAAATCCCTGTAGAGAAAATTACTTGAATTTTCAAATATCCATTGACTGTATAGTAGAAATACACTTTAGAATATCATTTGTAACCGATACCATATAGGTTATTTGAATTTGAATGATACATAGGATACAGATCATGAAGTGATAGGGGGATTTTTATGTCTGAAAAAATGAACAAAGTGAGAGATTTACGTTCTGCGTTGGAACTCCTGAAATCCATTCCAGGACAATTGATTGAAACGGATGAACCAGTCAATCCTCATGCTGAATTATCTGGGGTTTATCGTCATGTCGGTGCTGGCGGAACAGTCATGCGTCCAACAAAAATCGGACCTGCCATGGTTTTCAATCATGTATTGGGACATGAAGATTCAAGCGTGGTGATCGGACTTTTAGCCAGCCGGGAAAGAGTCGGTCTCATGCTGGATACAAAACCGGAGCGACTGGGATTCCTTTTAAATGAAGCTGTAAAAAATCCAATTGATCCAATCACCATTTCAAATGATAAAGCGAAGGCTCAGGAAGTGGTTCACTATGCAGAAGATCCCGATTTCGATATCCGGAAATTAATACCTGCGCCTACGAATACAGAGGAAGATGCAGGCCCGTATATCACGATAGGCATGTGCTATGCCTCCGATTCAGAAACCGGTGAATCTGATATAACGATACACCGATTATGTTTACAAAGTAAAGATGAGATGTCCATGTATTTTGTTCCTGGACGTCATTTGGAAGTTTTTCGTGAAAAGGCTGAAAAAGCAGGAAAACCGTTACCCATTTCCATTAGTATCGGTGTTGACCCTGCTATTGAAGTTGCTGCTTGTTTTGAAGCACCAACGACTCCCCTTGGCTTTAATGAGTTGAGTGTTGCAGGGGCGATCAGGAAAGAAGCGGTAGAATTGGTCCAATGCTTGACGATTGATGAAAAAGCTATCGCGAATGCTGAATATGTAATAGAGGGGGAATTGGTTCCCGGAGTGCGTGTTCGGGAAGATCAAAACACCAATACTGGAAAAGCAATGCCGGAATTCCCTGGATATACAGGATCAGCTGTTGCGGATCTGCCACTAATCAAAGTGAAAGCCGTAACGCATCGAGTCAATCCAATCATGCAAACTGTTATTGGTCCAAGTGAGGAGCATGTGAATATGGCTGGCATTCCAACTGAAGCAAGCATTCTGCAAATGGTGGAAAAGTCCATGCCAGGAAAATTATTGAATGTTTATGCCCATACTTCAGGAGGAGGTAAATACATGGCTGTTCTTCAATTCAAGAAAAGTCAGCCAAGTGATGAAGGGCGCCAAAGACAAGCTGCACTATTGGCGTTCTCCGCCTTTTCTGAACTGAAGCATGTATTCATCGTGGATGAAGATGTGGATCCCTTCGATAGCAATGATGTTTTATGGGCGTTAAATACTCGTTACCAAGGTGATGTTGATACGGTTTTCATTCCTGGAGTGCGCTGTCACCCGTTAGATCCTACACAAGATCCCGCATACAGCCCTACCATTCAGGAAAAGGGGATTTCCTGTAAAACCATATTTGACTGCACAGTACCATTTCATTTAAAAGATGAATTTAAAAGGTCTGAATTTAAAGAGGTGGATCCAAGTCGATTTGTTCCTGGATTTTCCAATGCATAAGTTTCGATTCAATGACTAATGTAAGGAGGGGAATTAATGAAAATCATTGTTGGGATAACAGGAGCGACTGGAGCCATTTTTGGAATTAGGATTCTTCAGATGCTTAAAAGCAGTGAAGTGGAGACCCATTTAATCATGTCCCCGTGGGCCCATGCCACCATTCAACATGAAACATCTTATTCTGTTAAAGACGTGGAGGGACTAGCTGATCATTCCTATTCTTATAAAGATCAAGCCGCAAGAATATCAAGTGGATCTTACCGGGTTGATGGCATGATTGTAGCACCTTGCAGTATGAAAACGCTAGCTTCCATTCGCATGGGACTAGCGGATAATTTATTAACGCGATCTGCTGATGTCATGTTGAAGGAAAGAAAAAAATTATTACTAATGACTAGAGAAACACCTCTGAATACGATTCATTTGGAGAATATGACGGCGCTTTCCAAAATGGGGACCATTATATTCCCTCCGATGCCAGCCTTCTATAATCATCCTGAGAATGTTAACGATATCATTGACCATCTTGCATATCGGGCGTTAGATCAATTTGAAATCGATACTCACGGTGCGAAACGGTGGGACGGAATGAAATATCGCACCAAAATATAACAGATTGCTAGTGAATTAAGGAAAAAGGTGAAAAAATGAATGGGGTGGAAATGCCAGTAGAGGTATTCAACTTGTTAAATGGTAAAGATCTTGTCGACAAGCAGCATGAAACCATGATGCTGTTGACGGTAAGTGAAGAAGGATGGCCGCATACTGCTATGGTTAGCGTGGGTGAGATCGTAGCGATAAGCAGGAAGGAATTAAGGATTGGCCTATGGCCGGATACTTCGACTACAGCCAATGTCATTCGTACCCATAAAGCCACGCTGGTTTTGTTTTGGAAAGGTAAAGCACAATATATTCGCCTTTCATTAGAGAGATTAAAAGAACTGCCTGATGCGCAATACAAAAGAGAAAGATTCCACGCCAAAATAATAGAGGCACGGGAGGATATGGCTAAATATGCTGAAATAACCTCTGGAATTAAAATCGACTTGAAAAATCCTAAAGAAGTTGTTGAACGATGGAGCGCTACCATAGAGGACCTCCTTCAATAAATTTCCAAGTTACCGACTTTAATACACTAAAGGATTCGTAATAATCAAATTATGATTGAAATAATTAGAACTTCATGTAAAATAAAATCGTTACATGTATTTATATCTTGCCTATTCATTAATCATTAAAAAATGCCCTTTTTTAATGAAAATTAATGAACTGACTGGCTATCTTAATTTCTCGATCAAGTTATCTTGATAGTGAAGTTAAGATAGCTTTTTTTATTAAATAGCAGGATGGTTAATGTTAATAAACATGGAAATGGAGGAGTTGCTATGGAAATGTATGTAAAGGAATTGGGGGGTCACAGAATCCAAATTGCTGATTATCCTGGAACGAAAGGGCCAATCATCGCCATACATGGTTTAACGGGTAATCATAAGCAAATGCATTATTATGCAGAAATGTTAAAGGGCGAGTACAGAGTCATTTCGATTGACTTGAGAGGGAGGGGGAATAGTTCAAGGGCAGATGTGCAGACTTCTCTATTCAAACATGCAGAAGATGTAATTGAGTTAATTCAAGAGTTAAAGATAAATAACCCGATTTTGATCGGGTATTCAATGGGAGCCTTCATCTCAAGCGTTGTAGCCAGCAAATTAACCTCGGTAAAGGCCCTGATATTATTGGATGGTGCGGCCAATTGCTCTCAACAACAAAGGGACATCGTACAACCTTCTCTAGGCCGATTAAGTAAAGAATATGAATCTCAAGAAAGCTATATTGCAGAAATTAAGGAAATCTATAGCCGTTTGGGTATCAAATGGACGGATCACCTGCAAAGTGTGGCGGAGTATGAGGTTCATGAAGTGGATGGTCACTGGGAGAATAAATCATCAGAAGACAGCATTCTTAGGGATTTTGATAGTTTTTATTCTTTTGTCCCTAAAGAGATTTGTAGACAAATTTCCTGTAAAACGTTATTGGTGTATGCCAGTGGGAAAATAGGGGGATTTCCTCCATTATTCTATGAAGAAGCCTATGCTGATACGAAGAAATATACGCCTGATATTGAAATGATCGTTTCTACATGTAATCACTATACAATGGTTTTTGAAAAAAGGGTGGAGATTAACGAAGGAATAAAATCTTTTTTAAAACGAATTTGATTTTTTGCAGTTATTTTAAAAAAAGATATTGAAATTAACGGAAAATAGTGTAATATTAAGAATATATAAAAAACTTAATTATTGCCTATTCATTAGCTATTAAGAAATAACCTTTTTTAATAACAACTAGTGAACAACTGGCTACCTTAAACATCTGCTGTCATTTATTGATAGTAATGTTTAGGGTAGCCATTTTTGTCGTGATAATGTAAACGCTTAATGAATTTGGGGGTTTTATGGTTGAAAATCATTGATTTAACATTGGAACTTTACGATGGTCTAGTTACAAATAATGATTTACCTGCAATAGGCATTAAAAATGAACCTCTTGAACAAAAGGGGAAATCTGATTCACTTCCTAAAGGCTGCCGTTCCAAGTTGATTTCTTTTTCTGATCATAGTGGGACACATGTCGATGTGCCTTCACATTACTTTGAAAACGGGGAGTCGGTTGAAAACATCAATCTGGAGAATATGTTTGGTGATGCCCTCATACTGGATGTAAGCATGTTAAAAGCGACACATGAACCAGTTACGAAAGCTTTACTTGAAGAGGCGGAACGCAGGCAGGGGGTGTATGTAGAAAAAAACGATATCGTCCTCATCAGGACATGGGGGAAATCATGGGGGGAAGAAGGCTTTTTTGAAGCGCAGGCCTTAGATGATAGTGTGGCCCAATGGTTTATTGAAAAGCAAATACATATTGTCGGGTTGGATTTGCCCAATGCCGATTTGAACCAGGATTCAGAAAGCGGAATTCATCAAAAATTACTGAACAATGATATATATATCGTTGAAAATCTAGTGAATCTCGAAAAATTACCCAAGCATTCCCGTTTTCTTTTCTTCGGGATTCCTTTAAAACTAAAAAATGCAACAGCTTCACCTATTAGAGCACTATCGATTCTTGACTCTCAATTAATTTAAAGAGGTGCAGACGAATGAGCGAAGGATTATTGTATTTCAAGGAAGTTTATGATGTGGTACCAGGCTGGGTACAAAAAATGCACGTTTATAGCCCTAATGCACTTGATCACTATACCAACTTGCGCAGTAACATCATGCAAGAGGGAGCCTTGACGAAGAAGGAGAAAGATATATTACTGGTCGGCATGAATGCTGCAAGGTTGTATGAACGGAGTATGGTTTACCATACAAAAGGGGCAATGGATGGTGGAGCAACATTACCGGAACTGGTGGAATACTTAATGGTTTCATACTTATATAACGGAACTAAGGCAATAAAAACTGGGATAAAGTCATTGGAATATGCCCTTGAACTTAAAGGGATTCGATATCCTGAAGGAAGTGGCCATAAAGAAACAACAGAAGAAATCCTGTTGTATATGATTGAGTTATTAGGTGATGAGGAAACGGGATTCGTATCGAATGTTTTGAAACTGGTTAAATCGGAAGACCAAAACTCCCTTAAAGATTATATATTAAGTGACTCAGCTGTTTCAAAAAGGCTAAAACATATCCTTATGACAGGAATATTCATTACAGAATTAAAAGGGAAACAGGTTGGGGAATGGATGGAGGCGGCAAGGGTAAATGGAGCTTCGGAAGAACAATTAGCGGAAGTGGGCCTCATTTGCTTATTGACGGCTGGAATACCTGCTTGGTTTGAGGCAAGCGATTCATTGATTGAAAATAAGTAACGTGAGATTGGTGGGGAAAACATGACGAAAGTACATCAAGATATAGAAGCAGCTTTATCTTGTGTTAAGAACGGTCATGCATTAATGGTAGGTGGATTTGGCTTGATCGGTGCCCCTCTTACATTAATAGATGGTTTGGCCAAAAAGGATGTAGCAGGCTTGACGGTAATCAGTAACAATTTAGGCGAGAAAGGAAAAGGGCTGGGAGTTCTCCTAAGCCAGAAGAAAATAAAAAAAGCGATCGGTTCTTATTTTACAAGCAATCGTGAAATTGGGGAGTTTTACCAACGTGGCGAAATAGAGTTAGAACTATTACCACAGGGAACATTAGCTGAATCCATTCGTGCTGGCGGTGCAGGCATAGGCGGTTACTATACGAAAACGGGTGTAGGGACGGATTTAGCAAAAGGAAAAGAAGAAAGGGAAATAAATGGGGGTACTTATATTTTTGAACCTGCCATAAGAGCAAATGTAGCTTTAATCAGGGCATGGAAGGCAGATACACTTGGTAATCTTGTTTATTATAAAACGGCTCGAAACTTTAATCCGGCTATGGCAACGGCCGCAGATGTCGTAATTGCAGAAGTGGATGAGATAGTTGAACCTGGAGAACTTTCGCCAGAGGAGATTGTAACACCGCATCTATTCGTCGATGGAATCATTAAGGCAAAGAAAATCCTGACGAAGGAAGGTGTGAAGGATTATGGGTGACAAAGAATTCATGCAAAATATGATAGCAAGACGCGCGGCAAAAGAATTGACGGGTCCTTGTATAGTGAACCTTGGAATCGGGATTCCGACCTTGGTTGCAAAGTACATTGATGATGAAAATATTTTTTTCCATACGGAAAATGGATTGTTGGGAGTTGCTGATGTAGAGGAAGATGAAATCGATCCCAATTTAGTCAATGCAGGCAAGTTACCAGTAGGGCAATCGATTGGGGCATCATTCTTTAATAGTGCAGAATCGTTTGCAATGATCCGTGGAGGTCACATTGATGTTGCCATCTTAGGTGTTTTGCAGGTAGGTCAAACCGGTGAAATTGCAAATTGGGCGGTACCAGGCAAGAATATCATGGGTGTTGGAGGAGCGATGGACCTGTTGGTTGGCGCCAAAAAAGTGATCGTGACCATGACACATACAAGTAAGGAGGGTAAAAGTAAAGTTTTAAAGAAATGCACCTACCCGATTACTTCCACTAGAAGCGTTGACATGATCATCACCGAGTTGGCTGTCTTTGAAGTTATTGACAAACAGTTGAAATTGATTGAATTGATGCCCGGTGTAACGATCGAAGAAGTAAGAGCAAAAACAGAAGCGGATTTTATCTATTAAATGTTAAAAAGGTGGATTAAATGAAAATACGTTCAGTAGAAGTATACATTATTGATTTACCCACAATTCGTCCTCATCAGCTTGCCATGCATACGATCGTGGAACAAACGATCATTCTTGCCCGTGTCATGGATGAAGAAGGCGCGGAAGGTTGGGCAGAGGTGGCGACAATAGGCGGGGCTTCATATGGTGAGGGGACGCCAGAGGCGATAAAAGTGAATATTGACACATATATCGCCCCGCTTATCATTGGTAAAGACCCCGTCCATTATGACAAAATCATGCATGAAGTTTCACTCAATGTTAGAGGAAATAATTTTGCGAAGGCTGTCGTTGAATCAGCCATGGTGGATTTGGTAGCCAGAAGAAGAAACATCCCTGCTTATGAATTATTCGGTGGACAAATTCATAAATCATTGCCGGTGGCATGGACTTTGGCAAGTGGGGATACGAATAAAGATATCGAAGAAGCGAAAGAATCCTTACATCAAAAACGTCATAATATCTTTAAATTGAAAATTGGCAAAGGGAATCCATATAAGAATGTGGAGCATGTATTGAAAATTATTGAAGCCGTGGGAGATCAAGCACGCATTACGGTTGATGTTAATCAGGCATGGGATGAAACAACGGCTACGTATTGCATTGAAGCTTTACAGGAAGGCGGGGTTTCCATGGTCGAACAGCCGCTGCCAGCTTGGGATAATGAAGGGATGTCAAGATTGACCGATCGTTTTAAGGTCCCGATCATGGCCGATGAGTCATTGAATTCTTTACAAGATTCATTCCAAATAGCTAAACATAGAGCAGGTAATTCGTTCGCCTTGAAAATATGTAAACATGGCGGGATGACCCAAACGAAAAAAGTGGCTGCAATTGCTGAAGGTGTAGGTTTTGGTTTGTATGGGGGAACGATGATTGAATCATCATTAGGCACGGCCATTTGTGCCCAACTTTATTCAACCATTCCCAAATTTGAATTCGGTACTGAATTATTTGGTCCGTTACTTTTTAAAGAAAATATTACGCTAAACGAAATAAAATATGAGAATTATGAAATAATCATCCCGGATGGTCCAGGATTTGGCATGGAGATAGATATGGAAAAAGTAAAACATTTTTCAAGAGGTCTTTAATTAATATAAACTGGAAAGGGGATTATGGAAAACCCACTAGTTTATGCAAGTAATCTTGAGAGGATGTAGTTTTATATGGGACAGCCAACATTATTAATCACCGCCTATGCGAAGGCGCCGCAAAATACGAGCATGTATGAAAATTATAAATACGCTGGGATGGTATTGGAAATTCACAAGGAAAGTCACATCATCATTAATGCAGAATTTACGTTTTTAACAACATTGGCCCAGGATTTTTTTAAGCGAATGATAGTTGGTTTTGATTTTAGTAAAGATATTGATTCTTTAATAGAGAATATTAAAACGGACTTTTTAGCTCCATCGCAGCAGTCGGTGATTGTTGCCCTGAAAATAGCTCACCAGAGATATAAGGATAGTTTAGAAGAAAGAAATAAAAATAGCAGGAGGTAGAAAATTGAGTAATGTAGTTATTATAGACTCGGTTCGCACCGCTATAGGGAAATTAGGGGGAGCATTGGAAAATGTTCCTGCCGATTTCCTGGCAGCTGCTGTCCTTGATGAAGTGATCAAGAGAGCGGATATTCCTAAAGAGAGTATTGATGAAGTGATCATGGGACAAGCCAAACAAAGTTCAGACGCGTCGAATTTGGCAAGAGTTGCATCACTCCGGGCAGGATTTCCTGTGGAAGTACCAGGTTATACCGTACACAGACAATGCGGATCCGGCATCCAGGCAATCAATTCTGCCAGTCAACAAATACAAAGCGGATTAGGAGATGTAATCATTGCAGGCGGAGCGGAATCAATGAGCACGGCCCCATACTATATGAGAAATATCCGTTATGGATTGAAATCAGGGAATGGACAGTTATTGGATCCGAATACGGAAAGCCAGCCAGGATCACAGCCCATTGAAGATTACGGAATGTTAACGATGGGAATGACAGCAGAAAATCTCGCTGAAAAATATTCCATTTCAAGGACTGAACAAGATGAATTTGCTTTAAGGAGCCAAGAAAATGCAAGACGGGCAATTTCTACTGAAATATTCACGAAAGAGATCGTTCCCTATCAAATCAAAACGAAAAAAGGGGTAATGGAATTTAATGCGGATGAGCACCCAAGAGAAACCAGTCTGGAAAAGTTGGCTGATTTAAAACCGGTTTTCAAGAAAAATGGAACGGTGACCGCTGGAAATAGCAGTGGAAGAAATGATGGTGCATCCGCTCTGATACTAATGTCGAAAGAAGCAGCAAAAAGGCATGGTAAAAAGCCGAAAGCAAGAGTGATCGCTCAAGCGGCAGCAGGCGTATCTCCGAACTTCATGGGGCTGGGGCCTGTCAACTCTACCTTGAAAGCGCTTCAAATGTCGGGGCTGAAACTGGATGATATTGATTTAATAGAACTGAACGAGGCCTTTTCTGCACAAGCTTTGGCAGTTATCAAAGAATTGAAGCTTGATATGAATAAGGTGAATCCTAACGGCGGTGCCATTGCCATGGGACATCCAATTGGTGCCACTGGTGCAATTTTAGCAACCAAATTGATACATGAGTTAGAAAGAACCGGAAAAAGATATGGGCTAGTCACACTATGTATAGCAGGTGGATTAGGAATCAGTACCATCATTGAAAATCAACAAATATAAAAACTTTAAAAAAATTGGAGGAAGTATTATGAAGAATCAAAAAGTAATCGACGTTTATAATGGATTGGTAGTTAAATTCAAGGAATTAGTTAGTGAATATGAAATAGATCATAATGACTATCAAGCTCTTGTTGATTGGATGGATCAATTAGGCAGGGCAGGGGAAATTCCGTTATTTATGGATGTTTTCTTTGAAACGCATGCACTTCAGGAAATGTATAAAAGCGTAAAAGGAACGGAACCTACTATTCTAGGACCATATTACATTGAAAATACGCCAGTCGTTCAAAATCCCGGAATGCTGCCAAAACGAGAAAATGAACCAGGTGACGTCCTTTACTTTTCAGGATCTGTTAAAGATGTTAATGGAAATCCGTTGGCAAATACCAAAATCGATATGTGGCAGGCTGATGCAAATGGTGAATACTCCTATTTCGCTGAAGGTATTCCAAATGATAATTTACGTGGTGTTTTTTATACGGATGCGAATGGTAATTTTGAAATAAAAACAGTTGTACCGGGTAATTATTCAATTCCAACAGATGGACCTTCCGGACAATTCTTAAAGTGGATTGATCATCATTCATTTCGTCCAGCACATTTACATCTCTTGTTCCAACCGGAAAATGGCGATAGATTAGTAACGCAAATATATTTTGAAGGCGATGAATATTTAGAAAACGATGTTGCACAAGGTGTTCGCGGAAGCTTAATTACGAAGTTAGAAAAACATTCAGGTGCAGAAAAAGGATTGAAAAATGATTATTATACGGCTCATTTAGATTTTGAATTAAGATTACAAGATAAACCTGTTTTCAATAAAGCTGTCGTGAAAAACTAATCATCGCTAAGAATATGAAGGCAAAGAATCTCGAAAAAAAGGGTAGTTCCCTTAGTAAATATATCTTTTAAACGAAAGTGTCTAAGTGGGTAATAAAAATAAAAAAGATGGTTTGTTGAACAATTCCAATCTGCATTATTTGATTTTTCGAAAACTTTCCGAGTTCCTATTTTGGAACTCGGAAAAATAAATTCGTAACGGATATTTTTTAAAATGATGGGAGGCGGAAAATGCGTAGTGTAATTGCTTCGGATATCATTGCTGTCAGTAAATTTAACCGCTTTCATTTACTTGTTTTTCTTTGGTGTTTTTATGCCATCGCTTTTGATGGGTATGAAATAGCGATGTACGGTGTGGGTTTGCCTTGGATGATGGAAGAGTGGGATTTAACTTCGATGCAGGCTGGGACAGTCGGCAGTTATTCCTTATTCGGCATGATGATGGGCGCATTGATTTTAGCACCGATCTCAGATAAATATGGCCGGAAGAATGTTCTCGTCATCTGCATGATTTTGTTCAGCGTATTTACCTTGGGGGCAGGGATTGCACCCAACCTCACATGGTTTACCGTCATGCGTTTCATAGCGGCAATAGGCATGGGAGCTTTGATGCCGAATGTTATATCGCTAATGACTGAATATTCCCCAAAACAAAATCGGGCCATCATTGTAGCTGCGATGTATTGTGGCTATTCAATCGGCGGAATCCTGGCATCGTTAGTGGGAATGTATATCATTCCTTATACGGATTGGCGTGTATTATACTTTATTGGGATTTTGCCATTACTTACACTTCCAATATTCATGAAGCAGTTTCCTGAATCCCTTTCCTACTATCTAGCAAAAAAGGAATTTGGTAAGGTTGTTGAAATCCTTAATAAGGTCAAACCAGAAGGGGATTTTAAAGAAACTGACGATTTCAGGCTTAGTGAAGCTGAACAGAGGGGGAAAGGATCTCCAGTAAAAAAACTATTCACGAATAAACGGGCATTCAGCACGATTTCCATATGGATGGCTGTGTTCTGTACATTGATGATGGCTTACGGATTAAATACATGGCTTCCAAAAATGATGCAGGATTCAGGATTCAGTATCACCTCAAGCCTTTCATTTAACCTGGTTTTATGCCTTGGTCAAATAGGAGGTTCCTTAATCGGCGGTTATTATACGGGGAAAATTGGGCATCGTAAAATACTTGTTACACTATTCTTTTTAGGGGCCGTTACCTTTGTCGCATTGAGCGCTACGACTAATACCATCGGAGTATATTTACTTATTTTTATGGGGGGTGCATGTACTGTTGGTGCCATGAACTTAGCCAATCCGTATATCACAGAATATTACCCCCGTGAAATCCGTACGACGGGAATGGGCTATTCGCAAGCTATCGGCAGGATTGGCTCCATTCTCGCTCCTACTTTAATTGCCTTTCTTCTATCAACAGGCATGAATCCGAAGGTGGCTTTTGCTACATTTGCCCTGCCAAGTATCATCGCAGCGGTCGGTTATATTCTGGTCCAAGAAAAACATGGATCTTTTGACAGGGTAGTCAAGGAGGGCACTGAAGAGGTAGAATCAGAGAAGACTGTAACTATTTAAAGAAATGATTCACAATTCGGAATACAATCCCCTTGGTTGTTTAACTTTGCAACAAGGGGATCTGTTGTCAATGTTCCTAGGGGCAGCTCTTGAAAATATTAAACTCAGATTGATAAGTAATTGGAAACATACAAGTATTTATGAAATTTCAATAGAATTAGTAGAACGATGTACTAGTGTTGGGCATTAGGTTAGGGGGAAAAATATTGAGCTCAGAATTAAAGGCAATAATAGATGATCGCACATCGGAACTGGTAACGGACAGATCAAAAAATGGAAAACCGAGAACTGTTCGATGGTTCATCTTATCTCTCATTGCTTTAGTCACTTGTATTAATTACATCGACCGTGCCATCATTTCGCTTGCAGCTCCGAATATTCAATCCGATTTACATATTGATCCGGCTTTGATGGGGATCATATTTTCCGTTTTTGGCTGGAGCTATACCTTTTCGATGCTATTCAGCGGCTATTTTCTTGATAGATTCGGTCCTAGGAAGGTATACACGGTTTCCCTGATTTTATGGTCTGTATTTACATTCATGGTAGGAACCGCGAAAAATATATCGTCACTGATAACATATCGCATAGGGCTGGGTGCTTTTGAATCTCCCTCCATACCTACTAATGCTTGGTGTGTATCCGAGTGGTTTCCTAAAAAAGAACGTGCCACTGCTGTAGGGATTTATACGGGTACCCAATATATTGGGTTAGCCTTCCTGACTCCAGTTTTTACTTGGATTATCATAACTTTTGGCTGGAATTACCTGTTTTATATCGCCGGAATTATTGGGATTCTTATTGGATTTGTTTGGTATGGATTCTATCGGAACCCTAGGGAACATAAGCGGATTTCTCAGGAAGAGCTAAATTATATCAAAGAAGGCGGAGGAATGATCGGAACTGAAGAGAAGCATCCTTTCTCTTGGAAACGAATAGGCCAACTGCTTAAACACCGTCAAATTTGGGGAATGTTCATCGGGCAATTTTCCATTCAAACCACTTTGTTTTTCTTTATGACTTGGTTTCCATCCTATTTGATTGATGAAAAGGGAATGACTATGTTAAAAACTGGAATTTATGCGAGTATCCCATACATTGTAGCCATATTAGGAACTCTCATTGGCGGCCGATGTTCCGATTGGATGCTGACTCGCGGTATATCAACAGGATTGGCACGTAAACTTCCCATTATAGTCGGATTGTTATTGTCTTGTTTGATTCTTGGGGGAAATTATACGGATTCACCAAACATAGTCATCACCTTTATGGCGATAGCATTCTTTGGACAGGGGATGGCATCAACAGTTACCGGTGCCCTTTTAGCTGATATTGCACCGAAAGGAATGGTAGGCCTAACGGGCTCCTCACTATATTTCGTAGCTAACATTGGCGGGGCATTATCTCCGTTAATCGTCGGTTTAATCATAAGTGCGACACATTCTTATGCAGCAGCGCTAACCTTCATATCCGTAGTGGCCCTAATTGGCGCTTTTGCATATATCTTTCTTATCGGAAAAGTCCAGCGTATAGAAATCACGATGAAAAACTAAATGGAGAAAGGCGGAATTACATTGAAACTGAGTTTATGCACGACAGGATTTAAAGAATGGGACATAGAGGAAATAATAAATTGGCTCCTTCCGTTGCAAGCGGATGTTAAAGGACTTGAATTATGGAATAAACATATAGAACGATTTCAGGAGAAGCACGGACCACTGGACAAATTGGCCAAATTACTTGAAACCAATGATCTACAAATACCTTCCATTAGTGGATATACGACTTTTTCGAAACTCTGGAACCAAAAAGAACATCAAAATGAAATCAATCAAGCAAGAAAATTGTTAGATATGGCTCATCAATTAAACTGCCCATTAATACGGACGTTCGCAGGCCATATAGCTTCAAGGAATGCCTCACCAGAGCAATGGTCGGAAACGGCTACCGAATTAAATAAATTAGGGCAAATGGCAGATCTCTATGGAGTGGATGTAGCAATAGAAATTCACTATGACTCCTTTGCCGATAACCTCGAAGCCATTCATAAGCTTTTAGAAGATATCGACCATCCACGGATAAAACTGATTTTCGATGGTGCTAACTTATACGTTGATCAATTGAATCCGAAGGAGGTATTGGAATCCATTTTCCCGCATGTCAGCCATGTACATTTAAAAAATTATCACTACAATCATAAAGAGCGTTATAAAAACAAACCAGCACCCATTTTTAGTGGGGACGTTGACAATCTTCGCTTACTCGAAGAATTGAGAAAGCGAAATTATACTGGCTTTGTTTCTCTCGAGTATTTCGGTCAGGAAGGAATGCCTAACTTGCTTGCCTCATTGGAACAATGGAAACAACAACTGACATATTGATTCTTTTGGGTATTTTAGATGAAGAAATGGTGGGAATTCAACTTTTATTTAAATGATTTTGGACGATTCCGAATTCTCTATGGAAAGAACCGCGACAAATGGATTTAAAAAGGATTCCACCGGTACATGGGAGCTGCATAATTGACAGCTCTTATGATGCTAAAATAATTGAACAATTGAAGTTTAGTGAAAGCTGCCGTATTTGGTGGCTTTTCATTATAATTGTGTTTTAATCAAATCTCTGGGGAATTGTAAAATGGTTGTGTGCGACGCTATCAACTATATGGACCGAGAGAACCTGGTGTGGCAGGTTCCACTCTTCAGCAAGAATTAGGGCTAACTGCAACACAGTTGGGTTGTTATTCTCAGCTTTCGATTTTATTTTTAACAAAATTGTGGTGAAAAGGAATTGAGTTAAATTATCATGCATTATCGGCCAATGAGAAATAAGATAAATGTGTAAAGTTATAGTGAATTTGGTTAAATATTAAAACAATAAATAGCTTTCTTATTGGCAATAACTTCAACATGGCAGTAGCCTCTTCTGTAATCCAAGATGAATATATTAAATTTAAAATATATGTTTGGTGCCCTTATTAGCAAGGCTTAAGGTTGTAAAAAAAATAATAATAAACTGTTTCCTATCTAGGGATGTAAGCGTTTTATTTGAACGCCATAAATTAATTATAAAATCACCGGTAAATTTGATCCATTATAATAAGATCCTTACTCAATTAATTGATTAGATTTAGTTTAAGAGCGTTATGACCCAAAAATGAGTATATAGGATCATCCAGCAGAAGGGAAGACTGCAGGTTTTTAAAAAGGAAAATCTTAAGGAGGATTAACTATGAGCAATCCATTGAAGGTAGAAAATGAAAATGTATCTATATCCATTAAACATAGAAAACCATCTCGTGCTAGATTTATGATTCTTTCCCTTTTGTTTTTTGGAACTGCAATAAACTATCTTGACCGTACAAACATGGCAGTAGCCGCTTCTGCTATTCAAGATGATCTGGGGTTAGATCCAGCTATGTTAGGGCTAATTCTTTCTGCCTTTGGTTGGACATACGCGTTCATGCAAGTTCCCGGAGGATGGCTAACCGATCGTTTTGGCCCTCGGGTGGTATATGGCATATCTCTTTTATTGTTTTCACTTTTTACTCTTCTACAAGGGTTTGCCAAAAACTTCGGGACCTTATTCGGATTGCGCCTTGGCCTTGGATTTGCAGAATCACCTGCCTTTCCTGCAAACAGCCGTGTTGTCGCCTCTTGGTTTCCACAACGTGAACGCGCACTAGCTACTGGTGTTTACACAGCAGGTGAATATGTAGGGTTAGCAATCGCAACTCCTTTTCTATTTTGGCTATTGTCCTCTTTCGGCTGGCATTCAATCTTTATCGTGACAGGTATTATTGGATTGATTTTTGCTTTAGTTTGGTACAAGTTTTACAAGGATCCGAAGGACAGTAAGTATATTAACAAGGAAGAAATGGATTATATACGTGAAGGAGGTGGACTAGCCGATAGCGCTGGTCAAGGTCAAAAAATTAATTGGTCAAAGGCACGGCATCTTTTTAAGCATCGTCAATTCTGGGGAATCTATATTGGACAGTTTGCCGTTGCATCAACTCTTTACTTCTTTCTCACGTGGTTTCCAAGCTATCTTGTTCAAGAAAAAGGGATTACTTTGCTAAAAGCTGGCTTTATTGGTTCTATTCCATACATTGCTGCAGGGATTGGTGTGCTTGTAGGTGGTTTTTGGTCAGATAAAATGGTAAAACGTGGAGTGTCCGTTGGTGTTGCACGTAAAACCCCCATTATCCTTGGATTGTTGGGTGCTTGTACAATTATACTGGCCAACTATACAACGTCTATTGCTTTGGTTATCGCGGTTATGTCGTTCGCATTCTTTTCCCAAGGAATGTCAGCCATAACATGGACTCTAGTTTCAGATATGGCTCCAAAAGAGCTAGTCGGCTTAGCGGGCGGGATATTTAATTTTGCAGGAAACTTATCAGCAATTGTTACGCCTATCGTCATTGGAATAATTTTGAGCGCAACTAATTCATTCAATGGGGCCATTGTTTTCGTAGGTGTAGTTGCCTTAATTGGAGCTTTATCATACATCTTCATTGTAGGCGACGTTAAAAGGATTGAAATATCGGATAATGAATAAATGCCATTTTTACAGTGAAAAAGAGATGTTAAAAGCTCATGACAGATCTCCATGGGTGGTAAATTATACTTCATAGGAAATTGTTATGAGTCTTTTTAATATTCAATATTTACATAGGAAGAAAGATAATTATTTTGGAGGTTGTTCTACAATTCCTTATATCTTGCCTTATTATGCGGAAAAGGAATTTCCGAGATGGGAGGTATAGCATTGTTGCTACTGTTCGTAAAAGTACACATTTACGAACAGCTCATTTTTTTATAAGCATTAGGCAGGAATTAAAATGCTTTTTTAAATTTCGGGGTATCATCTTGTTCTTTCTGCGATGGTATATAATTTCCATTTTCGAGTATTAAAAGTAAGGATATTTCCATTTTCAGTTAGAGATAAAGTGCATTTAAAAATAAGAATTATCCCACCGTCGATATGATTTTCTGGTTACTAAAAAGGCTTGATCGTACTAGTTAAACCAGAAAATATACTAGTTGATTAATATGGTCAATGAAACTATGTTATTTAACCTGACATGCTAATTGCTTTTTTTTCCATTACCAATTATATTTAAAAAATACCTTCTATGAATGGGGAAATATGTGAGGCAATGGTCCAGAAAGGTAAAAAATTATACTAGTCCTCTTTGGTTAAAGAAATTTATAAACAAAGGTGGGTATGAGATGGGCTTGTTAGGTAGAGTGGTTTTTTTAAAAAGATTAAGAGATGAACTGTTTGAAAAAAGAAAACAAGGAGTCACTGACCTTCAAATTGATGAAATTGACAAGCAAATACGGAAGATTAATATAGAGATACAGAATATGAGGAAGATGATGGAATAATTATTTTCTTATTTTAAATTTACCCGACTTGAACGATTGTTACCATCCGAATTTTTTAATGGGGAGGCTCTTCATGTGGTATCACTACAGACTGTACAGAAAGGAGTTTTAACCGCTTCCTTACATGTACGAATCGCTGGGGCATTAAATGATGCGCTAACGACTACCTGTATGACTCATGCTTCGCTTGAATTCCGTAGGTTCCTCTACCATTTACAGCTACTGCCTTAATCTAACGAGCCGAAAGCCGTGAGATTAAGGCATTAGTAGAATATTTTTACACAAAACCATTTAAGATAAAAACCAACTTCATGACTTAATCTAAGGGTTTTTTCTTCAATTAGTAGGGAGTTGCATGGGCAGCTCTTTTTCTTTAGGTGCTAAAGAGGCAGGTTAGTTCGGGCATGGATGGTGATACTGTTAAGTGGTTTGATCATACAATTAAGATAGTAATTCGAAGGGGAGGATTAAAATGATTATTGATTGCCATTTTCATGTGGATGAAACAATGTTGACTCTAGAAAAAATGATAGAGGGTATGGATAAAAATGATGTAACCAAAACAGCGCTAATTGCCCCCATGAACGGAACAATGTTTGAATTGGATAGCATTTTTCAACAAGGTTTACAACACTTATTCCGTTTTCTAATTCTAAATGTACCTCAAATTGGGCTCGGAATTTATGATGGTCTAGTAAAGGATGGATATTTGAAACTTTATGGAAATTCATACAAGATTTTCACCAAGCCGGACAATGATATTGTTGCTACTGCAATTGATCGATTTCCAGACCGGTTTCTAGGCTGGGTAGCAGTTAACCCTATGACTCATGTATCAGTGGAAGAGGTAGAATTATATCTTAATAAACCTGGTTTTATTGGAGTGAAAGCCCATCCATTCATGCATGAATATAATATTAAGGCACTTGATCCAGTTGCAGCTATGTGTGAAACAAGAGGTATACCTATGATTATTCATCTATCTTCAGAACCAGACTCCTATAAGTACTTACCTGAAAATTACCCTGAACTTAAATTAATTTATGCTCACGCCGGTCTTCCTTTTTGGAAAAAACTATGGAACTACGTCAAGAATCAACCTAATGTATTTGTTGATACCTCAAGTGATTATCTTAATCCATCTATTGTAAAGAAGGCAGTGGAATCTTTAGGATATCGTAAAGTTCTTTATGGCTGCGACGGACCATATGGAATGAAAAAATTTAATGAATATGACTATTTGACAAAGAAAAGTTGGGTTGATTCACTTCAAATTCCTGATAATCAAAAGGAATATATACTTGGAAAAAACTTTTTAGCATTGATTGATTAATTCAAAACTCTATCAATAGATCAATTAGCAAGTGGGGTAAGGAAGTTCCCTTTTCATTGTGAATATAGAGATTAACTGAAAATTATCAGTTAATCTCTACATCGGGTTCTTTCCGTTAGTTTGCTATGCAATTTTTAAATTGCTGTTCTAACTCATGTTTATTTAAGTCCTTTCCAATAAAAACGAGTTCACTTAGTCTTATTTCACTGTCTTTCCATTTCCGATCTGGTCTTCCTGAAAATAACATATGAAGTCCCTGGAATACTATTCGTTGTTGGATTCCTTGTATATGAAGAATTCCTTTATACCGTAATAAATCTTCCCCTTTTTCTTGGACAAGGTAACTCATCCATTCATTTATCTTATCGAAATCGAGTGGCTTTTCTTCACGAAAGGCAATCGATGATACCTTATCATCATGATGGTGATGGTGATGATCTTCTAAGAAATGAGGGTCAATTTCAAGCTTGCGATTCACATCGAACGTATTGATTCCTAAAATATCTCTTAAATTTATATTGCAATTTTGAGCATGCATTCTCTTAGCTGCAGGATTCATGTTGGTAAGTCTTCGCTCCAACGTATTCAGGTCGTCATCGGATACTAAATCCGTTTTATTTAGAATAATCACATCAGCGAAAGCGATTTGCTCTTGTGCCTCATCATGACTATCCAAATGCTTTGTAACATGCTTGCTATCCACGACAGTGACAATACTGTCCACTTCGAATTTATCGGAAAGTAATTCATCCATAAAAAAGGTCTGGGCAACAGGCGCCGGATCAGCTAAACCCGTTGTTTCAATCAAAACACGGTTGAATTTTGTCTGCCCCTGTTCACTTGAAAAAACCAGAGTTCGTAGGATGCGAATTAAATCCCCGCGAACCGTACAACAGATGCAACCATTGTTCATCTCCAAGATCTCCTCATCAGCATCAACTACTAATTGGTTGTCTATTCCAACTTCCCCATACTCATTAACAATAACCGCAATCTTTTGATTATGCTTTTCTGTAAGGATCCGATTTAAAAGCGTTGTTTTACCTGCACCTAAATAGCCAGTCAGAATGGTGACCGGTATTTTTTTTGTTTCGATTAAAGTCATATTTTTTCTCCCATTTATTTTATTTTAGATACTCTAATTACTTTTTCCTTGTCTTTTGTAACCCCGGCAACAACTCCTTCTGCGCGTACAAAACCATCCCCAAGGAATGAGTGGCTTACTTTTTCTGTATATTCCTCATTAGCAAGGAGTGAATCGACGAAAGGGGAGGCATCCTCAGGTTTTAAATCTTTATACCAAGTTCCTTTCGGATAGGCGATGACAACGCACTTATCATGGCATCTTCCATTACAACGTGTGCGAGTTGTGTGAATGGTGTCGTCTACCTGTCGGTCTGAGATTTCTTTACGAATTGCTTGAGTCAGTTCCTCTGATCCGAACTCAGTACAGCTGCTACCGTTACAAATGAGAACATGATGCTTCGTATTACTTAAATTCCATGTGGCCATATTTAATTTCCCCTCCGATAAATCGTAATAATTACGATTTAAAATCAATTATTGTCTCATTTTTAACTTTCTATACGAATAAATTGCCGAGTAAGCATTTTCAGTAGAGCTATATCCTGAAAGGATGTTTTTACCAACTGGAGTTTTGATGCCTAGAAGTAAGCCTTTTTGTATTAACTCCCGAAAGGCGATTCTAAACATCTTAATCTTTCTTATATCCTTAAGGTCTTCCTGTAAACTAGAAACGATTATGCAATCGAGTAGGGGATGAGTCTACCTTTCGCTTTTAATTCCTTTTTCAGGTCAAGCGTAATTTTCAACTAATATCAGGGGTTGCTTCACTTTTTCCACCTTTGATTTATTTGCCAATTGGATTTCTCCTTTCTCATATAAATATTGTATGATTGCACAAAGCGTAATCATTACGATTTGAATGATGTTATTTTACCCCTTTTTTAAGCCATGTGCAAATACTAAAACGTTCAGCAAAAGTTAATGTTCCAAGGACATGCTATTTTTCTCTGAATTTTTGAGTGTTTTCTGTAAGTAGCAGTGATCTAATCCATCCCCAATAAACACTAGAATATTGTTTACCTTTAAATCTGATTTTGTATGGAAGGGATGCCCTAAGAATTGATATACCCTTTATTCGATAAATGGAGCCAGGCATTGTTCTTAAGAAGTCTTCTTGTTAATAGGGTGAAGGTAGGGAGCAGGGATGGCACCATTGTATATCATTCTTACTTTGTTCTTTACTTTATTCACTATATGAGCAGGATACCCCATCATCGCAGTCGAACACCATAGAGTATGAAGAAGTATGAAGAGAAGCTGAATAGGAGGGTGAATATGCAGAATCATGAGCTGGAACAAGTCATAAAAAATGCGGACAGGGCAATAAATAATGAGGATTTCGATCATTTAATGGAGTTCTATTCAGAGGATGCGACTTTAGTTGTCAAACCTGGAACAGTTGCAAGAGGGAAAGAGGAAATTCGCCGGGCATTCATTGCTATCGCTGAATACTTTAATCATAGTTTAATCGTCAATCAAGAAAAGATGGCAATAATCGAAACGGGTGATACGGCATTGGTTGTGGCACAAGCCAAGCTAAGTGCCAATCAAAAGGACGATTCCGAATTCTCGATGGAAAGGACAGCGACATATGTCTTTAAAAAGGATTCCACGGGTACATGGCGCTGTATAATCGACAACTCTTATGGTGCTGAAATAATTAAGAATTGAAGTAATTAGCTGCCGTAAATGGTGGCTTTTTATTTTTTTAAGAATAATCTTCTATCTCATTCTGGAAACAATTGACGACTCACCCCTTTCAGACTTGAAGTTCGATGCGGCAAGTGGCAGAATAATAATTTCTGATTGTGTCCGATAAGAACTACACTAAAAAAATAATGTACGACAAAACAAGAAGACGAAATCCTTAAGATATCGCCCTCTCATCATTACCACGGGTTAATAATCCTCAATGGTCGCTTATTTTAAAGCTGATAAACTTCTGCTCCATCATTTCTTGCATCGCATATTTGACGCCTTCCCGGCCAACACCGCTATCCTTCCAGCCGCCATAAGGCATATTATCAATTCGGTAAGTTGGGATATCATTGATTACGACTCCACCTGTTTCCAAGCGTTCCGCAGCATAAAAAGCTCGTTCTATACTCGGAGTCATCACTCCTGAGTTCAATCCGTAACGCGAATCATTTGCATCATTGATGGCATCATCCAGCGTATCGAAAGGGAAAATGCAGACAATTGGACCAAATACTTCGAAACGAAATACTTTTGAGTCACGATTTACATTGGTTAAAACGGTCGGCAAAAGTACATTGCCTTCCACTGTACCGCCGCACTCAATTTTTGCTCCTTCCTGTACTGCCTCATCAATCCAACTTTGTAACCGCTCCAATGATTTTTTTGAAATCACCGCTGTGATATTTGTATTTTCCTCCAGAGGGGAACCGATGACAAGCTGTTTTGTGGTACTGACGAAGCGATCTAAAAATTGTTGGTATAGTGATTTATGGACATAAATCCGTTGAATCGAGATGCACACCTGCCCATTATTCGTAAATGAACCCATTACACTTCTTTGAATAATTTGATCGATGTCGACTCCTTCATCAATGATGAAAGGGGAATTGGACCCGAGTTCAAGTGTAAGCTTACGGAATCCCGCCTGCTGCTGGATAAGGTGTCCGACCTCAACACTGCCTGTGAAAGTCACTTTTTTTACATGTGGATGGGTCGTCAAGGCTTCACTTAAAACATCGCCTTTGCCAGGTATGATGTTCAATACTCCATCCGGCAACCCGGCTTCTTTAAAAATATCGGCAAGAACCAGTGCACTCAATGGGGTTTGTTCGGCAGGTTTTAACACAATTGAATTTCCAGCGGCAATAGCTGGACCAACTTTATGGGCAACCAGATTAAAGGGAAAGTTAAATGGGGTAATCGCGGTGACGACGCCAATCGGGGTGCGAACCGTGAAGCCAAAACGGTTTACCCCACCAACTGCCGCATCCATCGGGATTTGTTCTCCATAATTGTTCTTGGACGCTTCTGCAGCGAAACGATAGGTCTGAACCGTACGATTCATTTCTTCACGAGCATTTCGAATCGTTTTCGCCGCCTCCAGAGAAATGATTCTTGCAAGTTCTTCACTGCGTTCTTCCATGATTGCTGCAGCTTTAAATAAAATTTCTGCTCGTGCATGAGCCGGGTAGGATCGGTATTTCTGAAAAGCAGCATTTGCCTCAACAATCGCTTCAATGGCATCCGCTGGCTCAGCCTGTCCGATTTGTGCAATTTCTTCGTTTGAATGGGGATTATATAATGGCTCATATGATTTAGCCTCCCGCCATTTACCACCGATCCACAATTGCCACTTTTTCTTCATCTGAAATCCCTCCAATAATATCTGCTTCTATAATTTACAAATATAATCACCTAGTGTTTTCGAGAGCTTTACATTTTCCGAATAATCGACATCCACATCAATCAAGACAATTTCCTGACTCGAAAGCGCTTCTTCTAATGCAGGTAGCAATTCATCGGAGTGGGTTACTTTCACTCCTTTAACCCCAAAACTTTTTGCGAACCCTAAAAAGTCTGGATCTGTAAATTCAATGGCATTCGTACGATCAAATTTATTCAATTGCTTCCATTCAATTAGGCCGTATTTTGAATCATGGAAAATGACGATCACGAAGGCAAGACCTAGACGTTTTGCCGTTGCCAATTCAACTCCATTCATCAGGAAGCCACCATCCCCTGTAACCGCAATGACAGGTTTATCAGGCTTTGCTAATTTGGCTGCAATCGCGCCGGGAATGGCAATTCCCATCGATGCAAAGCCATTAGAAATGATCGTGTGATTAGGGATTTCCGGCTGATACATCCGGGCAATCCATAATTTATGGGCACCCACATCCGAAATGACAATGGCATTACCCTTTTCCGCCCTTTTCAAATCGGCAATGATTCGCTGAGGGATGATAGGGCTTCCTGATACATCATCCGAAGAATGAAATTTTTCAATGATTTGGGACCTTAACCTTTTCACTTCTGGCCAAAGTTCTTTTTTTGCTACATCAGTCGTCAAGGCTTCAAGTGCCTCGCTAACGTTTCCGACCAATTCTGCTTGAACGGGGTAATAGGCATCAATCTCGGCCGGTCGAGCATCAATATGAACAATCGGATTCATTGCCTCATCGTTCCAATACTTTGGCAAATACTCGACGAAATCATACCCGACGGTGATAATAAGATCGGCCAAATCAAATCCGCATAGAACATAATCCCTTGCTTGCATCCCTACTGTAAAAAGGGACAATGGATGGTCGGAAGGTAAAACTCCTTTAGCCATGAACGAATTCACAACGGGAATTTGCTTCTCTTCTGCAAATTTCCGCAAAACCTCAGAAGCTCCATCGCGGATCACGCCATTACCAGCTAGAATAATAGGCTTTTTAGCGCGATTTATTAATTCGACGGCTTTTTTGATTTCTTCCTCGGCTGGGCGGGATCTAGGCATTGGTGTAACCGGAAGAGGTTCCCCTTCTGTATCCATCATCGCCACATCTTCCGGAAGTTCTATATGAACAGCTCCCGGCTTTTCAATGACAGCCGTTTTAAATGCTTTACGGATAATTTCCGGAATCGTATGCGGCACCTTAATTTGTTGATTCCATTTCGTTACTTCCTCGAAAACGCCAATAATGTCCACATATTGATGCGACTCTTTATGAATGCGATCAAGGCCCGCCTGACCTGTAATCGCGACAACAGGGGAATAATCCAGATAAGCACTTCCTATCCCTGTCAATAAATTGGTTGCACCCGGTCCCAATGTGCCCAAGCAGACGCCTGGCTTTCCAGTTAGCCGGCCATAGATGTCTGCCATAAAAGCTGCAGCTTGTTCATGATGAACCAAGATAAATTCAATATCAGAGCTTATTAGAGAATCAATAAGATCCGTATTTTCCTCACCAGGTATCCCAAAAATATATTGTACCCCTTCATTCTCTAAACATCTTACAAACAAATCAGATGCCTTCAAATTATTCCCTCCTCGACCATTTCAATTTCTTTCCTTATATGTTGGCTTTGCCCCCTAGAAATTATGTACTTGCGTGTATTAAAAACCATTTCGAGCATTTGCGGCTCTAAACCAGGAGGGGGAATATGGAAGTCGATGGGTTTCGTGAAAAAAAACATTTCTGCAGTTTGATAAAAAGTGCTTAAGCATGGTATAAGTGTAAAGGAAGCAGGGACATTCTGCTTTTTAATTTTGGGATAAGGGGTTAGCCTGGTAACCCATAATGAAAGGATTGGAATTTGAATATGATAGATAATTTTTGGCGTGATCTACCACGACCTTTTTTTATACTGGCACCAATGGAAGATGTGACGGATGTAGTTTTTCGCCATGTAGTGAGTGAAGCAGCCAGACCTGATGTATTTTTTACAGAGTTTACAAACACGGAGAGTTATTGTCACCCAGAGGGCATCCGCAGTGTGCGTGGGCGTTTGACTTTTACAGAGGACGAACAACCAATTGTAGCTCATATATGGGGGGATAAGCCTGAATACTTTCGGCAAATGAGCATAGGTATGGCGGAACTGGGCTTTCGGGGTGTGGATATCAATATGGGCTGTCCTGTACCTAATGTGACACAGAATGGGAAGGGAAGTGGCCTTATCCGTCGTCCAGAAGTTGCAGCAGAATTAATACAAGCAGCAAAAGCTGGAGGATTGCCTGTAAGTGTAAAGACAAGGCTTGGTTACACGGATGTAGACGAATGGCACGACTGGCTAACACACATACTGAAACAGGACATTGTTAATCTTTCCATTCATTTGCGTACAAGAAATGAAATGAGTAAAGTAGATGCTCATTGGGAACTAATCCCGGAGATTAAGAAACTCCGTGACCAAGTGGCACCAGATACGCTCTTGACGATCAATGGGGATATTCCTGACCGTCATACTGGCCTAAAGCTCGCTCATCAATACGGTATTGATGGGGTTATGATTGGGCGTGGTATTTTCAATAATCCATTTGCCTTTGAAAAGGAGACGAAAGATCATAGCAGTAAGGAATTGCTTGATCTCTTAAGGTTACATCTGGATCTCCATGATAAATATTCAAAATTGGAGCTGCGTTCGTTCAAGGCTCTTCATCGCTTTTTTAAGATATATGTCCGTGGGTTTCGAGGGGCAAGTGAATTAAGAGTTCAATTAATGAACACAGAGTCAACAGATGAAGCGCGTGCTTTGCTCGAAAACTTTGGGTCAAAGAATCTTGATGGAATGGGGGAACAGTAGAAGTGTCCCCATTCATAGTAAAAGTGAAGTAGGACGTTTAACTGTGTGCCCCAAAAGCTTTTTACTAAGCTGTTAATTGAATAATGTGAAGGCGGTATTGAACCGCACTCAATCCCGCCAATTTTTGCTTTCTATGTTTGTTATTATAGTAATCTATATTGGGTTATGAATTTGCAAATAAAAAGCAGGTAAACTCTTCAATATTTTAGATATACAAGTAAAAAACAAAGATAAATGGCTACCTAAGGCTCAAATCCTTGTAATAACAGGGATTTGGGCCTTTTTATTTTGTCTAACTAGATGCGTTTTGATCAACATTAGTGATTTGCTCACATTTTTGCTAACGGGGACTTCTTAGGGCCGTTGTAGAAAATATCAGCCACTTCATCATCATTTGGGTGTAATGCTCTCCCTCCAAGAGGACAGTTTAATCCATAATGTGTTTTAATATTAGGTGGCGTTTATTAAAGTGTGAATTAAACGGTTTGACATTATACCCCTATAGGTATATTATGAACTCACGAGTAAAACGTGCAAACTCACGAGAAAATGAACAAATTCACAATAATTGCTTCGGAAGAAGTAATCTTGGGACTGAGCTCCTTAATCGGAAATGGAATTGATGTAATCAGTTGTGATATTAACGATTTTAAATAGATGGGGGGGCGGAGTATGGAGTATGATAAAAGTGTCATTAATCGCTTGAAGCGAATTGAAGGACAAATCAAGGGTGTGCTTGGAATGATGGAGCAGGGAAAAGATTGCAGGGAAATCGTCACTCAGTTGTCGGCTGCGCGAAGTGCCATCGATAGGACCATGGGTGTTATCGTAAGTGCCAATCTTGAGCAATGCGTTCGGGAAAACGTCGAGAATGGAGAGGGCACTGATCATCTAGTCAAGGAAGCGGTTAATTTACTGATAAAAAGCAGGTAAAAGAATTGACCTGACCTGTAGAAAAAGGAGTGTTATTCATGTCTTATATTTTACAAGTGGATTTTAAAATGGAGGGACCTTTCGGCAACGAAATGGTAAAAGAATTTACAGATTTAGCAAAAAGCATTAATGATGAAGAAGGCTTGATCTGGAAGATTTGGACCGAAGACAGTGAGGCAAAGGAAGCAGGCGGCATTTATCTGTTTGAAACGAAGGAATCCGCATGTAAGTACTTGACGATGCATACAGCTCGGTTAAAAGGGTTTGGTATAAAGAAGGTTAATGGAAAAATTTTCAAAGTTAATGAAGGTTTGACTTCAATCAATCATGGACCAAGCAAATAAAGATAACCATTTATTTTAGTGAAGTGGGTTGACGAACTATATTTTTTAACATAATATATACCCCACCGGGTATAAAAGTATAAAAATTAAATTTCAATCAGGGGGAAGCATAATGAATGAAAAGAAAAAAACGACGATCATTTTATTTAGTGGTGATTATGATAAGGCAATGGCTGCTTATATCATTGCAAATGGGGCGGCGGCTTACGATCATGAAGTGACCATCTTCCATACATTCTGGGGATTGAACGCTTTAAGGAAAGATGAGCCGATTTCATTAAAAAAAGGTTTTCTTGAAAAAATGTTTGCAAAAATGATGCCGCGTGGTTCTGATAAAATGGGGTTATCCAACATGAACTTTGCAGGGATGGGTCCTAAAATGATCAAACACGTGATCAAAAAGCATAACACCATGTCACTCCCAAATTTAATTGAGTTGGCCCAAGAACAGGAAATCAAACTTATAGCCTGTACGATGACAATGGATTTATTAGGCTTGCAGCAAGAGGAGTTATTGGATGGAATTGAGTATGCAGGTGTAGCGGCTTATTTAGCTGAAGCAGAGGATGGAAATGTAAACTTATTTATATAAATGGGGGGTCACATGGGAACTATATTTAATCTCATCATATTAGGTTTCATCGTTTGGTTTTTATATCAGCGCTTTGTCCCTGTAAAGGGGATAAAAAATATAAATGCGGCTGAGCTAAAAGCTGTGTTGAATAATAAAGGAAATAAGCAATTGATTGATGTCCGTACTCCTAATGAATATAGGGGCAATCACATAAAGGACTTTAAAAACATTCCTTTAAACGAACTTGGCAAAAGGGCACAGGAACTGTCAAAAGATAAAGAAGTGGTTGTAATCTGCCAAAGCGGGATGAGGAGCAGCAATGCGAGTAAAGCATTGAAAAAACTTGGATTTAAAGAAGTCACCAACGTAAAAGGCGGCATGAGTTCTTGGCGCGAATAAAAGGAGGTTCTTATAAAGATGAAAGAAATTTTACCGAATGAAGTGAACGCATTATTGAAGGGGAACTCCCCAGTCCACATCATGGATGTACGGGAGGCGGATGAAGTAAAAGCAGGGAAAATACCAAATGCTGTGAACATCCCGTTGGGTCTGGTGGAATTTAGAATGCAGGATTTGGATAAATCAAAAGAGTATATCATGGTCTGCAGGTCAGGGGGCAGAAGTTCAAGGGCAGCACAGCTACTTGAGGATCATGGATATAATGTGTTGAACATGATGGGTGGAATGAATGAATGGGAAGGTCCTACAGAAAAATTTTGAATTCGAATATACCCCCATACCTATAATAGAAGGAGGAAATAAAATGATAAAAACAAATTCCGTTTTGGATGCTAAAGGTTTAGCCTGTCCAATGCCAATCGTAAAAACGAAAAAAGCCATGAATGGCCTGGAAGCGGGGGAAGTACTGGAAGTTCAAGCAACTGATAAAGGGTCAACCGCCGATATGAAAGCCTGGGCGGAAAGTTCAGGTCACCAATACTTGGGTACGGTTGAAGAAGGAACGACACTAAAACATTATCTTCGGAAAGCAAGCGGAGAAGAAACAGAAGTGAAGAAGCATGAAAAAATCATTTCCAATGAAGAACTGCTGCAAGTAATGGAAGAAAATAGAGATATGGTCATCCTGGATGTACGAGAATCCGCAGAATATGCTTTTAATCACATTCCAGGAGCAAGATCCCTTCCAATGGGTGAATTGGAACAACGTATGGGTGAACTGGATATAGAGTCAGAGATTTTCGTGATTTGCCGTACAGGCAGCCGGAGTGATCTTGCTGCACAAAAACTGACCGGTGCTGGATTTGAACAGGTATTCAATGTTGTACCCGGCATGAGCCTATGGAACGGTCCTTCCCAAAAATCTGTGAATGAATGAAAGTGACTATAAAATGGAGGAATAGATCATGACTAACAAAGTAGCCATAATCGCAAGTAATGGTGATTTATTTGATGCATATAAAGTGTTTAACATCGCAACAGCAGCGGCAGCAACAGATCAAGAAGTGGCCATTTTCTTTACTTTCGAAGGTTTGAACTTAATTCATAAAGAAGCGAACGGACACCTTCCTCTGCCTGAAGGTAAGGATCATTTTGCCGAAGGGTTCAAAAAGGCCAATGTTCCTTCCATTCCTGAGTTAGTTACTATGGCACAGGAAATGGACGTCAAGTTTATTGGATGTCAAATGACCATGGACGTATTGGGCATGGAAAAAGAAGCTTTCGTTGATGGTATCGAAGTAGGTGGAGCGGTCACATTTTTGGAGTTCGCTAAAGATGCTGATGTTACATTATCCTTTTAATGAAGGAAAATTTTTTTGAAGTTATCAATACTGTAGGGGGTATAAAAAATGGCGTTTAAGCAAATGACAGCTGCTGAAGTTTCAAAGAAAGTAATCAATAAAACCGACTTATTTATTTTGGATGTACGAAATGAAAGTGACTTTAATGATTGGAAAATTGAAGGGCAGAATTTCGAATTCCTTAATATCCCTTACTTTGATTTACTGGATGGCGTGGAAGAAATTCTCGATCAAATCCCGGCCAATAAAGAAATCCTGGTAGTATGTGCAAAGGAAGGCTCATCCGTCATGGTAGCTGAAATGTTATCAGAAGCTGGATTGGATGTTTTTTATTTAAAGGGCGGCATGAAAGCATGGAGTGAACACTTGGAACCAGTGAGGATAGGCGAATTGACAAATGGCGCTGAAATTTACCAATTTGTTCGACTTGGTAAAGGCTGTTTATCTTACATGGTCGTTTCCAATGGTGAAGCAGCCATTATTGATTCCACAAGAATGATAGATGCCTATCTTGATTTCGCGGATGATATCGGGGTGAAGATTACACATGTTCTGGATACGCACTTACATGCCGATCATATCTCAGGTGGAAGACGAATCGCAGAAGTAACAAATGCAGCTTACTGGCTGCCCCCAAAAGATGCGGCAGAAGTAACTTTTGAATATCAGCCATTAGAAAGTGGGAACGTGATAACGATCGGTCATACAGCGATTGATATCCAAGCATTATACTCCCCGGGACATACCATTGGATCGACTTCATTTGTGGTGGATCAAAAATACTTGCTAAGCGGGGATATCTTATTCATCGATTCCATTGGCAGACCGGACCTAGCTGGTTTGGCTGAGGATTGGGTAGGGGACTTGAGAGAAACACTGTATACACGTTATAAAGAATTATCAGTCGAGTTAATTGTATTGCCATCACATTTCATGATCATTGATGAATTGAATGAAGATGGAAGCGTCGCTAAAAAGTTGGGTGCGCTGTTTGCTGAAAATCACGGATTGAACATAGCGGATGAAACGGAATTCAGAGAGCTGGTAACAGGTAATTTACCGCCTCAGCCAAACGCCTATCAAGAAATTCGCGAAACCAATATGGGGAAAATCGAACCCGATGATGAAAAACAACGCGAAATGGAAATTGGACCAAATCGCTGTGCGGTTCGCTAATACCGATAAAAATTAAAGACAAGAAAATAGGAGAGATGAAATATGAATTCAGATAAAATGCTAGATGCTAAGGGACTTGCATGTCCAATGCCGATCGTCAAAACGAAAAAAGCCATGAATGATTTGCAAACCGGGCAAGTGCTGGAGATACACGTAACCGATAAAGGAGCTAAAGCCGACTTAGCCGCTTGGTCAAAATCCGGTGGCCATGAACTGGTGGAAACGGCAGAAGAAAATGATATACTGAAATTTTGGATCAGAAAAGGCTGATAAAGTGGAGGGGACCATTAGGGTTCCCTTCTTTTAAGGGAGGCACTTGCAATGGATATAACCTTTATCATTACCATCTTTTTGATTGGTTTTGTAGGTTCATACGTATCAGGGATGCTCGGCATCGGGGGTTCGATAATAAATTATCCAATGCTGCTGTTTATTCCCCCAATCTTCGGTTTAGCGGCATTTAGTGCCCATGATGTGACAGGCATAAGTGCTGTACAAGTCTTATTCGCCTCCATCGGAGGTATATGGAGCTATCGTAATAGCGGACATTTAAATAAAACGCTTATTCTTTACATGGGGATCAGTGTGTTGATCGGAAGTGTGGTTGGAAGTTTTGGATCACAAACGATGTCGGAAAACGGAGTGAATATCGTCTATGGCATCTTGGCGTTGATAGCGGCTGTTATGATGTTCATTCCAAAGAAAGGGATAGATGATATTCCTGTGGATCAAGTTACCTTTAATAAATGGCTTGCGGCCATCCTGGCATTAATCGTTGGTTTAGGCGCCGGGATAGTCGGTGCCGGAGGGGGCTTTCTATTAGTTCCCATCATGCTTATCGTTTTAAGAATTCCAACAAGGGTCACGATTGCGTCTTCATTGGCAATCACATTCATTTCATCCATTGGTGCAACAGCAGGGAAAATATCAACGGGTCAAGTTGACTTCTATCCGGCGTTGATCATGGTTGTAGCTAGCTTAATAGCATCTCCGCTTGGGGCAATGGCCGGTAAAAAAATGAATGTAAAAGTGCTGCAAGTCATACTGGCTCTATTGATTTTAGCGACGGCTGTAAAAACTTGGACGGGGATCATATCTTGAGTTTTGACACGGGAGGGAGCAGTTGCGAAAAGTTCTATCGTTAAAGAAGTGTTCACAATAGGCCACACTAATAGTTCCTTTTCCTCCATCACTTTTTTTCTTATTATCTTGTACCGATAAGTCAATGGGACTTCTGTTAATAGAAAAAGCTGACTGTTGAAAGTCAGCTTTTTCTTATTGTGGCCGTTTATAAATAATTAAAAGATTACAGCTAAAATAAACCAAACAATCATCAATAATTGAATTAATATTTTAGCTAAACTGCCGCCTAAAAAACCGATGATAGTTGCAAACCCAACTTTAGTAGCCTTCATTATATCTTTTTGAATGATTAATTCCGAAACGAGGACTGCTAAAAATGGTACGAGAATTATTCCAAAAGGAGGGAATACAAATGAACCAACAATCGTGGCAATAGCTGCTATTGTCTCGGATGTTTTTGACCCCCCATACTTTTTAACAAAATAACTGTTTGCGATAATGTCTGCCGCGATTAATACACCGCTCAACACAACCATACTGATCCAGAACCATAACGATAACTCATCAGGATTAACCAGGAATTGATAAACTGCAAATCCTCCCCAAATGGCAACTACCGAAGGAATAATAGGATAGATAATTCCTACAAAACTTAAAGCAAATAAGACGATCGTTAACCCCCACCATAAAATATCCAATGAAACTCCACCTTTTCATACTTACTTTTTCATATATCTATTAAATTATATTTCTATTTAGGGACAAACACCATTTATTCTTTTTTTGTTAACATTTTTCAACTAACCCGCCCCGTTAATAGCATAAGAAAAAGCTGCCTTAAAGACAGCTCTGACCTTCAGCTAAACCAGCTAATAGGATGTCAATTTCTTTCTCTTATTTTTAACCTCATCGTTAGCTGAATAATCAAAAGGCTTTATCCACAGTTTCTTGAAATATTAATTATTACAAATAGTTGTCCTGTAATACGTTTTAACCCTTCTCTATCCTCCACCAATTGAGTAAATAAAATAAAACTGGTTATAAATTTTATAAACAAAAAAAGGCTCAAACCCCTGTGATACGATTAAGAAGATAGAAGAGGACATAGAAAAAAATGATTTAGGGAAAGCAAGGGATAGATTAAAAGGGTTAATTTCAACCTATCCTAATGAGTTAGAACTCCGTAAAAAGTTCGGGGACATCTAATTTGCATTAAAATATCCTTCAATGGCAGGTCGTTACTGGTACTTAGAAAAGAATAAGGCATCAGAGATGGTAAAAGCGTGTATTCTGTTCGAAAAAATCTTTGGGAAACGAACCTATTCTATTAGTACAACAGTGCTGTTTGATCTTTGTTCAACAATTGGGCCAGATAATAGAATAACACTTGGAAGTTAATTGGATATTTTCGTGAATAAACCTTTTTGCTGCAACTTAGTATAGATCTTCCCCCCTCAACTCTTTCAATGGATTTCATATTTTCTTATTTTACTAAAGAAAACCCCAATTTATAAAAATGAATTTAAGTCTTTTTCACTAACTTTCACAAAAATAATGATTTTTCAGAATATATAAAAGAGAAAGTAGGTAGAAAGTTCTGTAAAATTAACCCAATAGCAATCCGATAGAAAGGCAATTAATATTATTGTATGAATATTTTAAATTTTTAGAAAGGGGTATTTTTTCGGGGAATTCTATTTAACTAAGAAAGTAGGGAAGATATGAAAATTCATTCATTCATTAAACGTACAGCAGCGATTACGCTGTCAGCTGGCCTGCTGCTATCATCAGCAAACACGCCTTTCATTCCTTATGCAAATGCAGCGAACATAAAGGCAGAAGACGTCTTGGCTTCGTTGACAAGTGAACAACGAAAAGCGTTAAATAAACTTGAAATGACAGATAATGTCGGATTGCAAGGATTTAAAATGGAAGAGTTAAAAAAGGATAAAGAAATCTCGGTCATCGTCCAGTTCAAATCAAAGCCGGGAAAAGTTGCAGTCTTGGATGCGAATGTAAAAGGAAAGAAGCTTTCAAAAAAACAAGCGGATGATCAAGTAGAAAAGGAACATGCTCAGTTTAATAAAGACATTCAATCGATTCTTCCATCTACTAATCTAAGAAGCAAGAAAACAGGTCATAGAATCACTTCTAGCTTTAAGACCGTTTATAACGGGGTAGCTATGAAGCTGCCAGCTAATCAGGTAGAGCAGCTCTTGCAATCCAAAGTCGTAAAAGCAGTATATAAAAATGTAGAATTTAAGGTCGATCCGATCGCCATGGGAGAGAAATCAGCACCTGGTACATCCGTTGAAAGTATTCCATATTTAAAAATTGACCAGCTGCATAATGAAGGTATTACAGGAAAAGGAATTAAAGTTGGGGTTCTTGATACAGGGATTGATTACAACCACCCTGATTTGAAAGATGCCTATAAGGGCGGTTACGATTTAGTTGATCAAGATAATGATCCAATGGAGGCAACGTACAAGGATTGGCAAGCGTCGGGGCAACCAGAATTTGGCTGGTCCGGTTCTTCCTATTATACTTCCCATGGAACACATGTTGCAGGTACCATTGCTGGACAAGGAACGAATGCAGAGGTTTCTGTGAAAGGTGTGGCTCCTGATGTGGATTTATATGCGTATCGTGTTCTTGGACCATATGGATCAGGATCATCTGAAGGGGTCATTGAAGGTATAGAAAAAGCTGTAAACGATGGCATGGATGTTATCAACCTTTCCCTCGGATCGGACATCAATGATCCCTATGATCCAACCAGTACTGCCATTAACTATGCTGTCCTTAATGATGTAACAGCAGTTGTTGCAGCTGGAAATGCAGGATCAGATGATTATACATTAGGTTCACCTGGCTCAGCAGCACTTGCTTTGACAGTCGGGGCGAGTGATGTACCGATGGCGGTTTCTACTTTCAATGGGAAAATCGGAAATAAAGATTCGATCGAACTTGTTAGTTTGGCACGCCACTATTCAGACCATTTAAAGGAATGGGAAGGGAAATCCTATGAGGTGGTGAATGCCGGTTTAGGAAATGGCTCTGATTATTCCGGCAAGGATGTAAAAGGGAAAATTGCACTTGTGGAACGCGGAGAATTCGCCTTAGCGGAAAAGGTCAGCAATGCAAAACAAAATGGAGCAGCCGCCGTTCTTCTTTATAACAATGTGGAAGGGCAAATTAATGCCAATCTTGGAGAGTCCGTTGACTTTGTGCCTGCATTTTCTTTAACAAAAGAAGCGGGAGAAAGCATTAAAGCACAGATTCAAGCAGGTGAAGCGAATTTTACTTTCTCCAAATACGCGGATAAACAGACAGAAGGTGACCACTTAGCGGACTTTAGCTCAAGAGGCCCGGCAAGAGAAACATACGATATGAAGCCAGAAGTGACGGCACCGGGAGTAAGTGTTCTTTCAACAGTCCCTTCTTATATGGTGGACGCTGAACATCAAGAAAACTATCAATATGCATATTCAAGATATTCTGGAACATCTATGGCTACTCCTCATACAGCGGGGATTGCAGCACTCATGCTTCAAGCGAATCCGGAATTAGAGCCGGAAGATATTAAAGCCGTTCTAATGAATACGGCAGATCCTCTCAACGGAGACTACAGTGTATTTGAAGTCGGAGCAGGAAGAGTTGATCCATACCAAGCTGTGTATAGTGGAACCAGCTTCAAAATTAACGATAAAACATTTGTTCCAGGTGCTGAGGAATTAATCAAGGTAAAAGAATTGACGGGCGGACTCAGCTTTGATGTTCACTATGCAAATAAAAAACTAAATCTGAAAAAATCAATCACTATTGAAAACCATGATAAAGTAAACAAAACTTTCAGTGTATCTGTAACTGAATCGAATGGTTCAAACAGCTTGAAGGAAAATGGAGTGGAGCTGGATATTCCAAGCAAAATCTCTGTAAAAAGTGAAGACTTCAAAAAAGTAACACCACGTTTGCTTATTCCTAAGAAAGCAAAGGATGGAATTTACGAAGGATATATTACATTAACAAACAATGCGAATTCATCAGAGCAATATCGGATTCCTTTCAGCTTCCGCACAATGGAAGATGGGTTTAATAAGGTCGGGTTACTAAATCCTGCCTTTTCCCCAGGTCATTTAAACCAAGTGGCATGGGATCCTATGCGTACTCCATTTGTAGTTGCTGATTTTAACCTTCGTGCACCAATGGAAAAAATGGATGTCGTTCTTCAAGATGGCAAAACAGGAAAGGACCTCGGGTTGGTCGGAACAATAAATTTAGATTACGCTTATGACAATGTAGATTATGGATTATATGCATTTAATGGAGCTTATTATGAGTTTACAGGAAACTCAAAACAGCCCATTTCGGAAGAAGCAAGTTATGTAAAAAAACCGGGACATTACAAATTGAAATTCATTGGTACAGGTACTTCCGGGAAGATTACAACTGAAACGCAGCATTTGCTCATCGATCTCAATGCACCGAGCTTCAAAAGTTCACTTGATGGAAAGTCTCCATTTATTGAATATAAGCCAGGTCAAGAAACATATCCATTCGACATTCAAATCACAGATCCAACCATTGACGAACTAAAGAAATTGGGCGTAAATATCGATCAATCATCGAACTCGATGGTATATTACTGGGGTGAAGGTGGTTTCCCTTCTACGCCAATTCCAATGGATAAAGAAGGAAAGTTTGTCGAAGAAATCGCCCTGGATGAATCCATCCCAGCACTTCAATTTCGGATGAATGGATATGATATGGCAGGAAACAAACCTTCTACAAAGCAATATTACTTTGTAAAAGAAGGTACACCTGTCGCATATGCTATTGGTGAAAAGTATGAGGTGAAAACAGGCGATACTGTAAAAGCAACGCTTTCATTAGATAACCTAAACGCAGTGTCAAAGGCGGAATGGAACTTTAATGGTGACGGAGGCTATGACAGAGGTTTAGATAGCGTAGAGTTAGTTGATGCCAAGCTTCACAGTGAATTCTCGGACAAAGCCTCTTTAACGATTAAAGACAAGGTCGTTACTGTCCAATTTAATGAAGAGAGTAAAGCATTAGACCATGCAAAAGTCGTTGAGGTTACGTTAAAGGTTCAGGATGATCAATATACCCTTGGAGCAGCGATTAATCCGACTGTGAGCGTAATGAATGCTAATAATCAGACAAGCAGTGTGTTAGAGTCTGGTTATATTTGGAAGGTTAATCCGCAATTCTCAATGGCCAGAGGTTATGTCTCTCCGCAAGGATTTAAAAATGAAGATGGTACTGTTACAGAGAAAAGGGATTGGAGCAAGGTTGGCGGTACAGTGAAAATCTTTGATTCAGAAGGAAATGAGTTCGATGCGACAACAACGGTAGAAGATGATGGACAATATGTATTCAACAAGCTGCCGTTAAGCACAAATGCCTTCACGATTGAAATGAAAGCGCCAGGCCACTTTGTCACGAAAGAAAAACTGAATTCTGGTATTGGTTTTGAGCACAATGGTGAGTTATATGGTCAAAATCGCTGGATACCTGCCCTTGATATTACAGCAGGTGATGTAAACCAAGACCATGTCATTGATGTTCTAGATGCGATTGAAATTCAAAATGCATGGAAAACAAAGAAGCGTGCAGCGGATATCACCTTTGATGGAATAGTTGATGCTAAAGATATGAAATATGTTCAAACAAACTATCTCAAGCAAAATGAACATGTTGATAATGCTCCAAAACCAAAGAAGAAGTATAAAGGTAAGACATTAGAAACAATTTTAGTTGAGTTGGGAATACAGCCATAAATATTAAAAAACACGATGAAAGCTTAGCTTCATCGTGTTTTAACTTTTAAAGAAAGTATAAAATTTTTCTAAAAGTATTAAGAAAGAGAGTATTCCAATAAGGTTGCGTTATTTGGATTTTCTTCAGAATAAAATATTGAGGTAGATTGGGAATTCGTAAAAAGGAAAACAAGATTGGATATTGAAAAAACTAATAAATAGAGGGAAGGTATTAAAGTAGTCTTGCGCTTTTCTTAATTTTACTAGAATATATAGATTATATATTTATTTTTTTCTATATATACTAGATAAAATTACAACCTAGAGGTGAAGCTATGATTGAGGGGAAACTTATCAAGTTTTATCGTGAAAAAGCGGGGTTGACTCAGGGGCAGCTTTGTGAAGGAATTTGTTCTGCTACACATCTTAGTAAGATAGAACGAGAGATAACAGAATACTCAGGGGAAATAACCCACTTATTATCCCAAAGATTGAATATCTGTCTTGATGATGAATTTGTGCGGTATCATAATCTTCAACAGAAACTAAAGTTATGGCACAACACGTTCGTTATGCAACAAAGCAAAGAATCAGAAATTTTAAAAAAAGAAATTGAAAAAGAAACACTGATTCAATTGCCAGATTTCCAAGTTTTCTATCAATTACTCTCTGCAAGGTATTATTTATCTAATTATCAATTAGAAACAGCATTATTAATTATTCAAAACCTGCAAAAAAATGAATCATCTTTTTCTCCGCGAGACCGCAATATGTTAAAACATGTTCTAGGTATGTATTACTTTCACAACGGACAGTATCGAGATTGTATTCAAATTTTAACATCGATTGATCAAAATCAATATAATCAATTTGAATATTATTACCATTTGGCACTAGCCTATCACCTTATTCATTTTAATATAATATCGTATTATTATGCAGAGAAAGTTCTTGACTATTTTCAAAAAACGTTAAATGTGATCCGAATAATTGATACAGAGACGATCATGTTATTACAATTAAATGCAAAGGAGCTTCATGATTTTGAAGAGACGAAAGAACGTTACGAACAATTAATACGTACCTGTGATACCATTAATGAAATAGACCGTAAATCAAAGCTCCTTAATAATCTTGCATTTGAACTTTACAGAAGAAAAAAATACAAAGAAGCATCCGAACTATACAAAGAAGCCATGAAACTAATGGATGAAAAGGTTCCTCATTATTTAACTGCATTAGATGGTTATATTAATACTTGTTATAAAGGAAAACTATTTTCAAACGAGATTTTATTGGAATTAGCACATAAAGGCCTTAGAATAGCAAAATCGACAAAATCGTATAACTGGATTTTTTTTGAATTACACCTTTATCAGCTTAATCATGAAGAAGACGATTACTATCATTTTATTGAGACTACAGCCCTTCCTTTTTTTAAAAATATGGGCTTCACCATGTTAATTGAACACTACGAAAAAAAACTCTTCCACTTCTATAACCGAATTGGTGCCGTCCAAAAAGCATTGGACCTTGCCAATTCTTACATACAAGGCAGAAAGAGCTACTATGATCATGAATGAGGCTTAATAAAAAAAGATACTCTATGCAGATATTAATGCTGCATAGATTGGGTTGAAGCTGAAAGTCAGCGTGAAAAAATAGTCAATCAAAGAAGAATAAAAATTGGAAAGCAATTAAAAGTTTAATTGAAAAATATCGAAAAGAAAATATGTAAAGCTGATAAGTCCATCAACTTAAAGTATGATGAACTATCAACAATTCGGCTACCTTACCTAGTGATATTTAGTCAAACAACTGAATTCCATTTTATTACATAGATACTTTTTATTAGATAATTAAAAGATAAATAGTGATATTCAATAAAAGAGCGCGTTTCTTTAATAAGAATCGCTTTTCTTAATGACTCCCATGAAAATTAAAAAAATAAATTCCCTAATATACCGAGTGGTGCAAACCGTTGATACATCAAAGTTTATAGAGGGAGGTTAGTTGCATAGGAAGTAGTAAAATAGAGTTGAAAAAAGAATGAAATCCCTCATCCTTCATTGTTTATAAATGGTATAATAGGAAACAACTCCTAGTACAAACGTTTAAAATGCAACTCCATTAAACTGCCCGTTTATTGAATAAGAACCACCTTGTATTTTACCATAAAATTTAAGTTTTTAATTTTTTATCCTAAGGGCAACAATGTTTTGGAAAACAGCCTAAAAAGAGGGTGTAAACGGATCCTTCTAACTAAAAAAAGTGTAAAGGAATGTATTTAATTGTCGAAATAATCTAATATCATCGGTGATTGTTATAGGTTAATATTAAATAATATGGTAATTTACCGCATATAAAATGGGCGTCCGTTTAAAAAACAAGGCTCAATTGAATGCAGCCGGTGGAGGGATTTTTGTGGGTATAGCTATCGAAGAAAAACCGTCATTCCTATGTGCTAATTTTGAAGATGGAGTATTAATAGAAAAGGTCCGGCAAGGAAATATGGAGGCACTAGAAGTACTGATGAAAAAATATCAATCTTTTGTAAAGATTAAGGCTAACAGATACTTCTTAATTGGGGCAGATAGAGAAGATATTATCCAAGAGGGGATGATAGGATTGTTCAAAGCCATCAGGGATTTTAATGGCGAGAAACAATCTTATTTTAAAGCGTTTGCAGAACTATGTATCACGAGGCAGATTATTACAGCCATCAAGGCAGCTACTCGTCAAAAACATACTCCGTTAAATTCTTCTATTTCGCTTGATATGCCTATATATGAAGAAAATCCGGATCATACTCTTATGGAAGTAATGACAGACACCGTTATTTCTGATCCCGTTGCGATATTGATAGATAAAGAATCTGCTGATGACTTGGAATTAAAATTATCTGAGGTTCTAAGTCCGTTAGAAAAGAAGGTTTTGGCTTATTACTTAGAGGACCTCACTTATATAGAAATCTCTGATAAATTAAATACTCACGCCAAGTCTATAGATAATGCGTTGCAGAGAGTGAAGAGAAAATTGGAGAGTTTATTGGAACTTAGAAATAGACACGCAATAGAAGGCACATTCAATAGATAAAAGAGCCGTTTACTATTAAGTTGCTCTTTTGGCCAAAGGGTTTTTAACCCTTTGGCTTTATGTGTTTGAAAAACCTTAGTTGTATTTAATAGTGAAATTAAAAATACAACAAACACCGGTATGGAAGGAAGGGCACTGATGTTTAAAGCAGAAATTTTAGGCGAAAGGGTACTCACAACAATGGTGAGTACCTTTTTTTGTAATGCCTTTTATGTTTCGATCTTCTATATAAAAATATCAATGCATTGTTCTACAGTTGTTGCAGAGGCTAATTGTTTTGCTTTTGTAGCCAATACATCTGCCGGTTCTGTATCGAGAATAACACCAAATAAGTTTTCTATTTCATCCAAGCTTTTTTCTAAACGGGTAGAGATGATTGAAATCGCTATTTCTTTGACAAGTCTGTGTTCAGCCATGTTAATACTCACTTGAATCACCCCTTCTAATAAACTTAAATACCTATATTCGATTATCCAAGTCTTAATTCCTCTTAAGAAAAGAATATGTCGAAAAATAAATCGACACCATTTACTTAATAATTGGCTATGTAAAAGCTCTTGATTGTTTTTGAATAGTCCGTGTAGTCAATTTTGGTATCCTGATTGCATCAAAATAAAAGGGGTAATCTGATATGACTGTGATGACTCTACTGATAATGCTTCATTAAGCGATAGGAAAAGAGAATATATATTTGGGGTGTTGTCACGCTATTTACATTACTCAAATACTGCACAGGAACTGCACAAGACTGTCGCTTTGTCTTACAATCGTATGGATTTTATTTTTGGCTGTTATGTGCATTTTTGTCCGTCCTACAATCATCAAACTCATCGGCTGTTTTTTTCTGCATGCTTCACTGTGTGCGAATAGATATCAAGCGTGATTCCACTATATCAAGTCTTTGCCTTTCCTCTTCCAAAAATTCAGCAGATTTTGGTGGAATTAATCGGAGTAACTAGTTTGTCATAGTGTATCTCTTATATTTACAAACGATTAATAAGCTTTAATATTCTGCATCGGTCTTTTTATGACAAAATCCTTAGTTTTTTCTCCATTTTTGACTAATACCATCAATTTCCGCCCTTTACATGTTATAAATGCCGTAATAACCTCCTTTATTTTCGTGTTAACCGTGACTTTTGGTTTATCTTTCATACGAAGGAATAAAATCACATGAGTTTAACAGAGCATTTAAAATGGTCTGTTAATTTTGAGGGTAGGGTTTGCTATAAGGAATATAGCACCCCTCAAAAAAGATTTTTTGGAGGTAATGTTGATGAAATCTGGCAATAGCGGTTTAAACAGACGTAATTTCTTAAAAGTTGGCGGAATGAGTACTTTAGCATTAACACTTGGTTCAACTGGGGTATTTTCTCTTGCGGGAGCTACAAAAGGATTTGCAGTGGATTCCAGCAATCCAACAAGCGGATTTGGTGGCTATGGCACACTAGTAAAAGATCCAAATGGAGTTCTCGATCTGCCAAGGGGATTTCATTACAAAATGCTTTCAAAAACTGGTGATATCATGCCTAATGGTGACCTTGTCCCATCTGCTCACGATGGAATGGCTGCCTATAAAGGGGAAAAGGGTACAACCATTCTTGTAAGAAACCATGAAAATGGGACAAATTCAGATTACCCTGTAAACGGGAAAAAACCTTGGAGCGCTGGTGCTGCCGGCGGCACAACCACAATAATCGTTGGACAAAATAACAAGGTCATTGATCAGTATGTATCAAGTTCAGGTACGATCCGTAACTGTGCGGGTGGAGCTACGACTTGGGGGACCTGGTTAACAATGGAAGAAACTCGAGATATGGGGCATGGCTTTGTATTTGAAGTAAATCCGCTTGATCCTGAAAACGAAATGTCAAGAACACCAATCCGTGATATGGGTTATTTCTCCCATGAAGCTGGGCATGTTGACCCTTCAACAGGAATTTGGTATTTAACCGAAGACGCAAGTCCAAGCTTTTTGTACCGCTTTACACCACATGACCGAAGTCAAAAGCTAGGTTCTCTGCAAAAGGGAGGTATCCTTGAAGCAGCAGCGATTGATGAATTGCCAGCTGCAGCTGCAAGTCAATTTAATACTGGACAAAAATTCGGGATTGTTTGGAAAAAATTAAATCCTGAAATTGCACAGCAAGGTGCTAAGGATAAAGGCTGTATTCAGTTTAGCCGCTTAGAAGGGGCTTATTTTTCTGAGGGTACTTTATGGTTTGATGATACAAGTGCAGGTTCAGCACGCCTTGGCCGTGTTTATCGCTACACGCCAGCGACAAACAACTTAGAACTATTCTATGAGTCTACTGATAAAAATGATTTAGAAGCACCGGATAACATTACGATCACTCCTTGGGGAGATCTTTGGATCGCCGAAGATGGTGGCGGCAATGACCGTATCGTCGGATTAACCCCTGAAGGAAATATTTATACTTTCGCTGAGAATATGATGAACGGTTCTGAATTTGCTGGCCCTACATTTTCTCCAGATGGAAATACTTTCTTTGTGAATATGCAAACACCAGGTATCACCTTTGCGATTTGGGGACCATTTGCACGCAGAAATTCTACCCGTAGACGAGCTATGAACCAGGCTTTGCCGCCAGCAAGTCTTGCTCCTATTGTTTCGGATAAACTTACTGCATTCGCAGAAGAACAAGGCATGTCTATATTAGAAGCAGCAGCTTTAGAGCGTCATGGCATGCCAATTTTATAAGTGCTCCTTTGTTATCCAGTATCGGCATCCCAGGTTTAATTCTCATTCTAGTCATAGCGTTAATCATTTTTGGCCCTTCTAAATTACCCGAAATTGAAAGGGCTTTTTGAAACACATTAAAGAATTTAAAAAATCGACAAATGATTTGATCAGCAATGAAAAAGAAGAAAAAACTAACTTTGAAGAAAAAAACAATCGAATAGCTCTTGAGAAATCGAAAAGACTGGAAACTAAATAACTATTTCTATCATTTAATAGAGTAAATACATGGAGGAAATAGTATGAATATAATAAGGAAGATTTATTTGAAGGGCTGCTTTTCGCTGGCGATGGCTGCCGCTTTTGCCGCAATTCCCGATACGGCAGATGCGGAGGAAAAGCTCAAGGAGGGAGAGAGGTTTGAACTCACCATTCTCCAGACAAATGACTTTCATGGTCATTTGGATGACATCGTCACGCTGGATGATGGAACCGTTCATCACAATTCTGTTGCGAAGTATGCCACCATCATTGAAAGTGTGCGCAATGAAGAGGAGAATGTGCTTCTCGTCGATGGCGGGGATGTCTTCATGCGCGGCGAGTTTCAAGCGGGTCAAGGAGAGTTGGAGACGTCCCTGTTGAAAGCTTTGGACTATGATGCAATGGCTCTCGGAAACAACGACTTCCGCGTATACCCTGCCGGGGAGGGCACACCGGACAGCCGTTATGAACAGTTAAAGGATTACCATCGCAACGTAAATTTCCCCATCCTTACTGGAAATGTCATTAATAGGGAAACAGGAAAGTACATACAGAATGTCAAGCCTTGGAAGAGTTTTGCTTTCTCAGGCGTTAAAGTCGGGATGATCGGCCTTACTTCGATGAAGCCGGAAATTCGCGGTTGGGATGATGTTGCAGACCTCGATTTCATCGAACCGGTTGAAGCGTTGAATGCGTTGCTTCCTGAAGTGAGTGAGAAGTCAGACGTAAACATTGTCCTTTCGCATGCTGGAAATCCCGAAGACCACAAGCTGGCTCAGGTTCCCGGAGTTTCGGCGGTAATTGGGGCAGATACACACAAGGTCATCGAAACTCCCGAATATGAATTCAACGGAGAGGTGATGGTGCCAATTACTCAAGCTGGCGGAGAACAAGAACATTATTTGGGCCGTCTTAATTTGACTTTTGAAGTCGTTGACGCCAAAATGACTTTGGTCGAATCCGATGGATTTCTCTACGACGTCACAAATGTTCCGGCTGATCCGGAGATACAAGCGATTATAGACGATTATCGTGCAGATTTGAAAGCGCAATAATCAACTCTTCATAGTACTATGAAGGAGGGACAAAGCGAGGTTATTCGCTTTGTCCTTTCTAAATAATGATAAAGTAAATACTGGAAGGGGGTGTACAAGTCGATGAAAACTAATTGACTGGCGCCTTTTTTATTTTTGCTCACCCGCCTTTTCCACTGACGGGAGTTGAATTTAGTGTAGAGTTTATCTGTTTAGTTTAGCTTAATTCCACTAATTAATGTGCTAAAAAGGATCGTTAGGGAACAAAGCATTTGTTATGCCATTGAGATTGCGAAGATTTTCGTTTGAAATTCCATTAAATTCCCTTTTTTGTTTGCTGGAAATCGTTTGAAAGAATTTTTGATATCCATAAACAACCAGTTATTTTTTTAACCGCTGATGGTCATTATAAATAAAGAAGAAGGGGCTACTGATTACGTATGATTCGCATCATATAGTAAATGAGGTGTTAGTTAAAGACGTTTAACTTAACTACTGATAGCTTCATTAAAAATCGATTCGAGCAAGGAGATGGTTCTCTTGCACGTAAAAGCAGAAAACTCATTCAATAATTGTCATTTATGCTTTGAAAGTTGATGAAACTTTTAAGATATAGGGGATGATTGCTTTGGATGGTAAACTCTAGTCAGATACCAGTTCTTACTCTAATGTAGATGAGGTGTTTATCGCAGAGAATTTATGCTGATTCGAAATGAAGCAAACCCCTTTTTCAGGCAGGGTGCAACGTTCCGTTGCATCCTGTTTTTATGTATTTTCTTATTATCCAGCGTGAGCAATTTTATTATTCCCTTATACTCGTATGTGTTTTCATTTTACGGTAACCTGTGATGTTATAAATCAAATTCCATTTCAAACCTATGCATGGGTAAAAACAATTTCATAAAAAATGATCAGTCATTCATTTTTACTATCTTTTATATGACCGGAACGTACGACTTTAGTTTTTAAATATTTTTCATTAAACTCGGAAATGTCTCCCCATAACGGAACTCTGCCTGCAACATTGGCACCTGAGTTTTGGAGAGCTTCTAATTTTCTCGGATTGTTGGTGATAAGAGTCACTGGGTTAGAGCGCAGTTTTTTTAACACCCGAATGGCGTCATCGTAGTTACGTGCGTCATCCACAAATCCAAGCTCCAAATTCGCTTCCACCGTATCCAATCCTTTTTCTTGCAGAACATAAGCCATGGCTTTACTAAATAATCCGATGCCCCTTCCTTCGTGATTCGCTAAATAAAATAAAGCTCCGGATCCTTGAGTTGCAATCATCTTCATAGCCTGCTTTAATTGGAAGCCACAATCACAGCGTTTGCTTCCGAATATATCGCCAGTATGACAAATACTATGCATCCGGATAAGTGCATCAGCTGAATGTTGAAAATCTCCATACAGTAACACGCTGGATTGCTGCATTTCCGCTAAGTTGGAAGAGGCTAAAGTTTCAATGATCTTATCTATATTATAAGTGCCGTCACCACAAAAGTGACCCGCCATATTCTCACATCGTAACCAGCAATACCATTGGAATATAATTGTTTCGCCCTCTAAGTTTACGGGTAATTTGATTGGGCCGACTAAATAAATGGATGTTTCATCACTTTTAATAACGTTAATTTTATCTTCTAATATCAAAGCCACTTTTTCATTAATCATATAAACTTCCTCCCGAAACTAAGATAACGTTTACTAGTTCATTTCATATTGTACCCAAAAAAGTCCACAAATTTACCAATGCAAAAGAAAGGCGTAAAAGTCCTTTTTTAGTGATGGAAAATTTGATTTCCGTATAATCCAAAATTTAACAAGAACAACCTCAATAACGCAAAATTATTGTTTTTACCCATTATTTTACATTTAATTTATTTTCAATAGTTAGATAGTGAATTTGTTTATTTAATTTACATATAATCGAAGGAGAAAAAGAGTTATTTGGTTCTTGGTGATAGTTGAAAATGGAAAACCTTTCCGTTAACATATAATTAGAATCATATTATAGGAGGTTGCGCATTGGTTTTACACATTAAAGAAGTTACGAAAAAATTCGGGGATTTCACAGCAGTCAATAAGCTTGATTTAACTATTCCCGAAAAAGAAATGTTCGGCTTTTTAGGCGGGAATGGAGCGGGGAAAACGACCACGTTCCGGATGATACTTGGCCTGCTTGACCCTACTGAAGGGGAAGTTGTCTGGGATGGGAAGAAAATCGATTATACGACCAGTTCCATGATTGGCTATCTTCCTGAGGAACGCGGACTATATCCAAAACTGAAGGTGCGCGATCAAATTGTTTATTTGGCTAGATTAAGAGGGATGAACAAACGTGATGCTTTGAGAGAATTGGAGTATTGGCTGGACCGCTTTATGGTGCCCGAGTATATCGATAAGCGAGTTGAAGAGCTTTCAAAGGGAAATCAACAAAAAATCCAGCTGATCGCATCCATGATCCATAAACCTGAATTGCTAATCCTTGACGAACCCTTCAGCGGTCTGGATCCAGTGAACGTGGAAATCCTGAAGAAAGCGGTCATTGACTTAAGGGACAGCGGTACGACGATCGTTTTCTCGAGCCATCGCATGGAGCATGTCGAGGAGATGTGTGAGCATCTTTGTATCATGCATAAAGGTTCACCTGTTGTGGCTGGAAAGTTAAAAGAAATCAAGCGTTCTTTTGGTAAAAAGAATGTCTCAATTAAAGCGGATTTTGATCTATCTTTCTTGGATCATTATGCAGGTGTAACAAAAGTCAAGAACACGATGGAAGGGAAAATTCTTCAGGTAACTGGTGAAGATGTGGCTGAGAGCATGCTACGTGATCTTGTTCCAAGAGGTTTCGTCCGGAAATTCGAATTGGAAGAACCATCGCTGACGGATATTTTCATTGAAAAAGTAGGTGCCGTCTATGAATAAATTTTGGATTGTCCTTTCCCATACATACCTATCAAAATTAAAGACGAAATCCTTTATCATTTCTACAATCATTATGATGGCACTGATTCTCGTTCTATCGAATCTTTCGAATCTTATTGATAAATTCGACAGTGATGAACAGGAAAAGGTTGCCGTAATCGATCAGACTGAAGGCGGTTTATTTGATTCTTATAAAAATGCTGTAGCAGGTGTGAACGATGACCTATCGATAATATCCGTCCAGGATGAAAAGCAAGCGGAGGAAATGGTCAGCGCGGAGGAAATCGTTGGGTATTTATTAATCCAAAAGGATAAAACTCTCGGCTTCAAGGGAACCTACAAAGCGAATCAAATTTCAGATTCTGCGGTAAGTAATGATTTACTATTAGCGCTTACCCAATTGAAGGGTCAAATAACGGCGAAGGAATTGAATTTGACAGAGCAGCAAATCGCTCAATTGAATACGCCGCCAGCATTTGATACGATTGCTCTTCAGAAAAATGCAAAAACGGAAGAGGATCTCAATCAAGCACGCGGTCTCGTGTATGTGCTCCTATTCGTGATTTACTTCGGTGTGTTGATGTATGCAACGATGATTGCAATGGAAGTGGCTACTGAGAAAACATCACGAGTCATGGAAATCCTGATTTCAAGTGTCCCGCCAGTCACTCAGATGTTTGCCAAAATAATGGGTGTTGCTTTACTTAGTCTTACTCAAATGATTTTATTTTTTGGGGTGGGCTATTTCTCGATTAAACAAAACTTGACAGGTATGGATGAAGGATTCTTTTCATTTTTCGGTTTCGGCAGCACAGATATCTCAACGATCATTTATGCTATAATCTTCGCTTTGCTTGGGTATTTTCTGTACGCGACTCTTGCGGCATGCCTTGGGTCCGTGGTCAGCAAAATTGAAGATGTCCAGCAAATGATTTCACCGATGACCATGTTAGTTGTCATCGCCTTCATGATTGCGATGTTTGGACTGGGGAATCCGTCAGCCAGTTATATTACGATCACATCATTCATTCCCTTTTTCACGCCGATGATCATGTTCTTGCGCGTAGGGATGCTTGAAGTTCCATTCTGGGAAATCGCCATCAGCATAGGAGTGTTGATCTTAACGATTGTTTTACTTGGAATAATCGGAGCAAAAATCTATCGTGGTGGAGTCTTGATGTATGGTAGCTCAAAATCACTGAAAAGCATCAAGAATGCCTTGCAATTATCCAAGAAAAATTAGCATGAAACCTGGATCCTTCATTCCTGTTGGAGGGGTTCAGGTTTTTTAAGTTAATAATATAGGAACGAAAAGTAGCATAGATATAAGGGAACATAAAATATATTCCCTTTATGCAACCACGATTAGGAGTGAATTATTATGAGCAATTTGGTAACGTTGACGATAGTTTCAGAAGCGTTTCTCTTGTTGTCCTTCATCATTATTATTTTATCAACCAAGAATCCGAAAAAGAATGTTCTCTGGGTCATCCTGTTCATCATTGGAGCTGCTCCGCTTTTATATTTAGCCATAGATCATGTGAAAAACGATTATATGGACGCAAATATCGGACTGGGTCTTGCCTTTATGTATACCTGGTTATACAGCGCAGTTGCTTTTATCATTGGCATCATTCTTTTAGTGAAAAAGAAAAGGAATAATAATATGTCGAAAGAACTGTGATAATCACATTGGTAGCTTAAATTAAAAGAAAATAATAACGCTGAAGAAACATAAACTATACCCCGAATAACGGACACACATCAAAAATGTCCCTTATCCGGGTTTTTTTATGTTTCAATAGGTGTAATGAGAATGGACGGAGGGTTTCTATGAGTAAGAATAAATAACCTATAATCCTTATACCTGGAAACTGGACGGAATTTTCAGTATTAGAAAGTTCTGTAGTAACATCCAAAAGAGATGGAAAATCATATATATAAATGCGAATTGGCTACTACAATCCTTAAAACAATTAGAACATCTGCAAGTCTGTTGAAACATAGGAAAAATCCTGCTCAGCGTTTAGGAACTGCCAAAAAAGTACATTCTTGGGTTGATATAATTCATTAACGATAGTCGAATGAAATTCCTTTTTCTTCTTGGCTCTTTTCGTAAAGATTATTGTTTTTAAAACGAAACTATTTAAGGTTGATTGGAGCGGAAGTGCGAGACTCCTGCGGGAGCAGCGGGACAGGTGAGACCCCACAGGCGTTTACGCCGAGGAGGCTCACCGCCCGCCCCGCGGAAAGCGAGCATCTGGAGGGGAAATCAACCACAACTCACTACCTGGTAAATAGCAACAAAGTATGTGAAAACAGCCTTCTTCTTCAACTAACAGCGCAGGTTTGTGAAAGAAGGAGAATCAATTTTAGTAAGATAATCTTGTTACATTGGTTTCTCACCTGAGGAAGTATTAAAGGCATAACAAGATGGTTTATATGAAGAAATATTAAGGTCATGTTCCGACGGGGAATCAGTTGGTTAATGTAAATACAGCGTAACATTATATTATACATTGGACTTCGATTAATGGCTATATTGCTAATGAGGATGTTATATTAGAGTGGTTAGGATCAACAGAAGTAGAAGGAGATTCTGGCTACAATTCATTCCTCGAAAGAATTGACACCATTGTTATGAGAAAAGGAACTTATGATGTCATTCGTGGATTTGGTATGGATTATCCTTATAATGGTTATAAAAATCATATTTTCTAAATCTGTTAGTGGATCAGATGAATATGCTTCATTTATTAATGAATATGCTTCATTTATTAATGAAGATGTCAAAATCTACATTAAAAAAAGATGAAACCACACAGAGATTGAAGAAATTTGCGACACTCCTGCAGAAATGACTGGCTAGCCGAGCCCCTGCGAGACTTGGCAGATGGGGAGCAGGCTCTGAGCTTAAGAATAGAAAATGATAAAAATACGGATAGTAATAAATGATGCACATAAATCTTTCTCTTTGCATAGGGTAGTGGGGTATGGTATATTTAATTTTGAGGAGGGATGGGCGAATGGATGAAATGATGAATGGGCAAGATGCGGTGAATGAAGACGAATGCTGTACGACCTCTTCCCACGGCCGAAAGAGTCATCACTCAGAAGCAGTAAAAAAGAATTTAACGACCCGGTTAAATCGAATTGAAGGTCAAATTCGCGGTATAAAGGGTCTTATTGAAAAAGATACGTACTGTGATGATGTGATCACCCAAATAGCAGCTACACAAAGCGCGATGAATAGTGTAGCCAAGATTTTATTGGAAGGCCATCTAAGGAATTGTGTGGTGGAACGCCTGAATGAAGGGGATACAGAGGTTATAGATGAAGTGCTTGTAACGATACAAAAATTAATGAAAAAATAAAGGAGCAGTGGATAAAATGGAAAATGTAACATTGAATGTTAGTGGAATGTCTTGTGGTCATTGTGTGAATGCAGTTGAAGGGAATGTAGCCAAACTTGCAGGTGTTGAAAGCGTAAAAGTGCATTTGGATGCAGGAAAAGTAGATGTAGCGTTTGACAAGGAAAAAGTATCACTTGAGAAAATAAAAGAAACAATCGATGATCAAGGCTACGATGTCGAGTAAGTTATGAGAGTGCTGTTAAGCACTTCTTTTTTACAAAGAAATATACCCCATAGTGGTATAGGGAGGCGGGATGAAGTGAGCAGCCAAATAAAAGAAACAAGTTTACAGATTTCTGGAATGACTTGCGCTGCCTGTGCAAACCGAATTGAAAAAGGGTTAAACAAAATGGAAGGCGTTGAGGAAGCCACCGTTAATTTGGCACTTGAGAAATCGGTTATTAAATATGATTCGGAAATAGTAAGCAACCAGGACTTTGAAAAGAAAATTCAAGATCTTGGCTATGCTGTAGTAAAAGAGAAAAAGGAATTTACGATTACTGGCATGACCTGTGCTGCCTGTGCTAACCGAATAGAAAAAGGGTTAAATAAGATGGATGGGGTGAGCATGGCTAATGTCAATCTAGCGCTTGAAAATGCGACCGTCGAATATGATCCTTCCCAAGCTTCCCCAATTGACATCATTCAACGGGTTGAGAAGCTGGGGTATGGGGCGATCATCAAGGAAGATAAAGTGGAATCCGTGAATTTCCGTCAAAAAGAAATACAAAAACAAAAGAATACATTCATCTTTTCGGTCATTTTATCTTTTCCATTGTTATGGGCGATGGTAAGCCATTTTAGTTTTACTTCGTTTATCTATATGCCTGATTTCCTCATGAATCCTTGGGTGCAGATGGCATTCGCAACCCCCGTTCAATTTTTGATTGGAAAGCAGTTTTATGTTGGAGCTTATAAAGCCTTGAGAAATAAAAGTGCCAATATGGATGTATTAGTCGCGATGGGAACATCCGCTGCCTATTTTTACAGTGTTTATCAGGCGATCATCTCGATGGGTTCCCATCACAATACGGCACAACTTTATTTCGAAACAAGTTCGATTCTTATCACCCTCATTCTATTGGGGAAGCTGTTTGAAGCAAAAGCAAAAGGACGTTCTTCTGAGGCCATCAAAAAATTGATGGGGCTTCAGGCCAAAACGGCATTAGTTCTAAGAAATGGGGAAGAACGGGAAATACCACTTGAAGAAGTCATCGTAGGGGATACGATTTTGGTGAAGCCGGGTGAAAAGATCCCTGTCGATGGCAAGGTAATCGAAGGGAACTCTGCCGTCGATGAATCCATGTTAACGGGTGAGAGCATCCCGGTCGATAAAACAAACGGGGATACTGTTATCGGTTCAACATTGAATAAGAATGGGTTTCTCAAAATGAAAGCGACTAAAATAGGAAGGGATACAGCTCTTTCCCAAATCATTAAAGTCGTCGAAGATGCTCAAGGTTCGAAAGCGCCGATTCAACGGCTTGCTGACCAAATTTCCGGTGTTTTCGTTCCCATTGTTGTCGGAATCGCTCTTTTAACTTTTCTGGTTTGGATGATTTGGGTTAACCCGGGAGAATTCACACCTGCTTTTGAAGCGATGATTGCAGTGCTAGTCATAGCCTGCCCATGTGCTTTAGGCCTGGCCACTCCCACCTCTATCATGGCAGGGTCTGGAAGGGCTGCCGAATTCGGGATCTTATTTAAAGGCGGGCAACATCTGGAAACCACCCACCATATCGATACGGTCATCTTGGATAAAACGGGAACGGTAACGAATGGTACCCCTGTGTTGACAGATGTCCTCATTGAGAATGGTATGGAGGAAGAACAGTTTTTATCATTAATCGGTGCAGCTGAAAAACAATCTGAACACCCTCTTGCACAATCAATCGTTCAAGGAATTCAAGCAAGACAGATTTCACTTGCAGCTGTTGAGGAATTCGAAGCGATGCCTGGATACGGGATTAGAGCTGTGGCGGATCAAAAAGTGATATTCATCGGAACCCGTAAATTGATGAAGCAAAATAACGTGGATATCACTAAGGCGCTAACAGCGATGGAAGAATTTGAAGAGCAAGGGAAGACTGCAATGCTCGCTAGCATTGAAGGTGAATATGCCGGACTCATTGCTGTTGCGGATACGATAAAAGAAAGCTCGCTAAAGGCGATTAAAAGGTTAAAAGCAATGGATATCCAGGTCATCATGATAACCGGGGATAATCAAAGAACAGCAAATGCCATCGGACATCAAGTTGGCATTGACCATGTGATCGCAGAAGTCCTACCTGAAGGGAAAGCGGAAGAAGTGAAAAAACTGCAGGCCGCCGGTAAAACAGTGGCAATGGTCGGCGATGGGATAAATGATGCGCCCGCGCTGGCACTAGCCGATATAGGAATGGCAATAGGAACCGGGACGGACATAGCCATGGAAGCTGCCGATATCACTTTGATCCGGGGTGATTTGAACAGTATAGCAGATGCCATCCTCATGAGCAGGAAGACGATGAAAAACATCAAACAAAACCTATTCTGGGCTTTTGCCTATAATGTAATCGGAATACCAATTGCGGCCATCGGACTTCTTGCCCCGTGGTTAGCGGGTGCTGCCATGGCCTTCAGTTCAGTGTCAGTCGTATTGAATGCACTTCGCCTTCAACGGATAAAACTTTAAAAGTCAGTAGCATATATAGAAGGCAGTTGTATTTACTGAATATACCATTCTACGGGCGTATGAATTTTAATCATCCTAATAAAGCCGATGATTCCTTTGCAAGAGGATCATCGGCTTTCATCTGGAATTGAGCGGCAATGTTACTGCAACTCTTATAGGTTGTCAAACCGCTTATTTTAAACAGTAAAAAACATAATCTGTAGGTGTGCCATTTTCGCCTTGTTGATGGAGCATCGCTGATACATTACCGCGATGATAGGTCCCATGATTCACTACATGATGGATGAGGTCGGCAAGTACAAACTCACAAGCCCCCATTTTCGGATGTTCGGTTACAATCGTCCGTTCAAGATCAGGCTGCGAAGTAAGGAAATTGTCGTAATCCTTTGCAAGTTCATCATATGAGGATTCCAGTTCATATAATGTGATTCCGTCCACTTCTTTCCGACGCTGTTCAACTTTCTTAAAAGTTTCTTGAACTGTGCTTCCTTTCATTATCTCCAACCAGGTAATATCTGTTGCGTAAAGGTGAACAAGGACTTCCTTGACTGATGGAAAGACACTTTTTATCGTGTCTCCATAGACTCCTTCCGGTAATTGTTTTAGTTTTTGGAACACTTGCTGATTAGCCCAAACGTGGTAATCATACATTTTCTTGGCACGATTATTTTCCATTTTTTCACTCCTTTAATTGTTATATATCCTTTTCGACATCATTTAAAGAACTCCTTTATCAAAAGCTGCTTCCTAATCTGATAATTTGTCCATGCAAATGCTTCGTTTTCTACATACCATGATAATAGATGCTATCCTACTATTGTTATTACGTTTGATTGCCATCAAAGAGTCCAAGAGTGTGAAAATTCACTTTATTTTCAAATGTTGTTAATATGGTAGTAACTCTTATCGAGAGGTGGAAAAAAATGAGAGCAGATGCTGTTTTTGAAGGTGGGGGGGTCAGGGGAATTGCTTTTATTGGGGCAATTCAAGCAATGGAAGAGGAAAATGTCGAATGGGAAAGACTTGCTGGGACATCAGCAGGAGCAATAATAGCTGCTCTTTTGGCTAGTGGCTATAAAAGCCATGAAATTAGAAAACAGTTTAGTGAAATCAATTACTCAAAGATTCGAGGCAGGACAATTCTGAATCGAATTCCCATTTTGGGCTTCTTTTTGGAACTCATGGTTCATCTTGGGATTTACAAAAACGATTATTTGGAGACATGGGTGGATTCACTTCTTTCAGAAAAAGGGATAAAGACATTCGCGGATCTTCCAGATGGAAAGTTGAAGATCATTGCTTCTGATGTTTCGAATGGAAAGATGCTTATTTTGCCAGATGATTTGGACCGCTATGGTATGTCTCCTGCTGATTTAAAAGTTTCAACTGCTGTTATGATGAGTGCCTCCTTACCATTTTTCTTCCGTCCGGTTATTTGGAAATCAAAAGACCGGAAAAAATCCTACATTTTAGATGGTGGTTTACTTAGTAACTTCCCGATATGGATATTTGATACCGACAATCCTCGTTTTCCAACATTCGGATTCCATTTTGTGAAAGATGAAGTTAACATAGGCGGGGTTATCCCAACGCCCATCCACCTTTTCAAAAATATATTTAAAACGATGCTCCAAGCCCATGATTTACGACATATGAACGAAGAAACGATTGAACGCACGATTCAAATTCCTATTGGCGGCATCAATGCAACGGATTTTGAACTGAATGAGGAAGAAATCAACTTTCTCTATAAATCAGGCTATACTTCTGCAAAAGAATTTTTGTCGAATTGGGATTTTGAACAATATAAGGCCAAACGCTTGCAAAGAGTCAAAAAAGAGTAGGAGAAACATTCCTCTATCATTCGGTCCAAAAGGGGGAAAGAGGGGACAAGGAGCTGTTACAACGGCTCTTTTTCTTATTGAATGAACGAACCAATAGTTTAATTTAAAAGCAATAAGTGGAATTACAATCAAAAAAAACTAATATAATATATTATTTTATAATTATCTAAATGAATAAACGGAAAACAAAGAATAAAAGAAGAAAACAAAGTTGGAATAAAGTTTATGAAATTCAATGAATAGATCCTCAAGGAGAAGTAGTTGGCGTATCTCAATGCACTGTGAGGAGCTGAGGATGAGACAAAAAATATAGATGTAGTGAGAAAGGATGGGATCTTCGTTAAACATCCCGGCTTTCATTAAGGTTTAGTAAGTCAAATAGAAAAGTGGATACAGTTGCGCCAAGCGAACAATTAATATCCCACTTATCTGGTAGATTTCAGCTGCCTTAACAGGTACGTCTATGGTCGGCCAACATGTATAAGGAGCGCTTGCTTTTCTTATAGAAAAATAATAAAAGCTTAACCGTCGTTTAACGTTGCCCGAGATTTTTGAGAGATAGAATGGGCTCTCAACCATCCCGGCAGCAAAGCTAGAGATGGAAATGAAATGGATTGTGGGATAAAGTCTGTTAAGATTTTACTACTTAAAAAAACGTCTATCAATTTTCCCCACTTGGCATATAACGTTTACTAGGAATATAATCCTGAAAATAAGAATAAAGATTGACATTCACACATCCTCATAATACGATACTTTACAGAATAATAGGAATTATCTTTTTATTTTTTTGTTAGAAAACCAAAACTAAGTTTTATATTATAAAACAAAAGCCTCCTTGTATATACATATTCTCCAAGAGTGAACTGGGCTTTTTCTTATTTTGGAAGCGCTGCCAATTTAGGCGTTTTATATAACAAGGGGGGATAAGGTATGGAAGCAAGAATGGAAACAAAGCAAGAAAAGCCATTAAATTTTGGCCGGAAATTTCGCTGGACAGTCGTCATCTGGTTATTGATTGGGGGAATAATCAACTATCTAGATCGTGCCAATCTCTCCATTGCAGCTCCCGAAATGATGAAGGAACTCGGGCTAAGCGTGACCGAAATCGGGTTATTGGGGACCTTTTTTTCTTGGAGTTATGCATTAATGCAGCTTCCTTCAGGCTGGCTGATCGATCGGTTCGGGACCAAAAAGGTGTATACAATCGCGCTTATTTGGTGGAGTGGTGCGACCATTTTAACGGGAGCCGTTCATAAAATGGGTTCATTTATTGCTGCAAGGATTTTACTTGGAGTGGGAGAAGCACCGTGTTTTCCTACGATGGCTAAGATTACATCGTATTGGTTCCCAAAAAAGGAACGCGGCCTGGCAACTGGAATTTGGGATTCTTCCTCCAAATGGGGACCTGCCATTGCACCGCCACTTCTCGTTTTCATTATGGTGACTTTTGGGTGGAGAGCGTTGTTTTATATTACGGGTGTAATCGGCATCATTTTCGCGATCGGTTTTGTTATTTTTTATAAAAATCCTGAAAAAAGCCAAAAACTTTCCAAGGAGGAATTTGAATACATTAAGTCGGAAGGTGGTGGAGTGGAGCAAGGCATTCAATCATCAAAAATAAAATGGGGTTCGTTATTTAAATATCGAAGCGTATGGGGGATGATTCTAGGCTTCTTCTGTACCATCTGGATCTGGAATATTTTCCTTGTATTCCTTCCCCTTTATTTGTTTGATGTCCATCATGTCTCACTTAAAGAAATGGGTATATATGCTGGTATTCCTTGGCTTGGCGGAATCTTTGGCAATATTTTCGGAGGATATCTTACTAAAAAATGGGTCGACAAGGGAATTACTACACCTATTAAAGCAAAGCGTGCCTTAATTAGTATATGTGCCATCTCGGCCGCTATTGTTGTGTGTGCAGTTCCACTTGTTAAAGGGCTCGCTATTACCTTACTTTTACTGACCCTTGCTCTTTGTTTTATTTCTGCCATTACAGGCAGCGCATGGGCACTCGCCGGCGACATTGCCCCTCCTTCTATGGTTGCTTCCGTAGGAGCAATTCAGAATTTTGGCGGTTATTTTGGTGGAGCCTTTTCCCCTGTTGTGGCAGGCATGATAGTGGATACAACTGGTTCTTACTCTCTCGCCTTTATATCTGGCGGTTTAATCGCCGGATGCGCAGCAATCTGCTATTGGTTTATTGTAAAACATCCTATTCAAGAATAGTATTATCGAGGAGGAAATAAATTGAAGCCAAAAGTGTATATAGCAAGACCAGTGCCGGCCGAGGTAGAGGCATTTATTTCGAAGTATTGCCAGTATGAAAAATGGAACGGCCCTGAACCCATTACCAGAAGCCAACTGTTAAAGCAAATTTCTGATGTGGAGGGACTGCTCATCACAGGAGAAAAAATAGATGATGAACTTCTGGACCATGCACCACTTCTAAAGGCTGTCAGCAATATCTCGGTAGGCTACAACAACTTTGATCTGGAGGCAATGAAAAAGAGAAGCATAATCGGTACAAATACACCTGGTGTTCTCGATGAAACCGTGGCCGATTTAGCTTTAGCCTTAATGCTCTCAGCAGCCCGTCGTATTCCGGAAATGGACAAGCTTGTAAAGGATGGCAAGTGGGGAAATAAAAGCGATGAACCCCTCTTTGGCGTTGATGTTCATGGAAAAACATTGGGCATCATCGGTATGGGGAGGATTGGGGAATCTATTGCAAGACGAGGCAAATTCGGTTTTAACATGGAAGTTTTGTATCATAATCGCCGTAGGAAATCCGAAGAGGAGGAAACGATCAGTACAACCTATTCTTCTTTAGATCACCTTTTACGGGAATCAGATTTCGTTCTATTAATGGTCCCTTATACACCGGAGACGAGGCATCTTATGGGACGGGAGCAGTTCGCACTGATGAAAAAATCAGCGATCTTTATCAATACATCACGTGGTCAGACGGTGGACGAAAAGGCCCTCATAGAAGCACTGCGAAATAAGGAAATCCTTGCAGCCGGTTTGGATGTATTTGAAAAGGAACCCGTTTCGCATGACAATCCGCTTTTGGTCATGCCTAACGTGGTAACCCTGCCCCATATAGGTTCAGCTACTCATCAAACACGATTTGATATGGCCATGCTTGCGGCGAAGAACCTCGTTGCAGTTGTTACTGGAAGGGAGATAAGCAATATTGTCCCTGAATTGGAAGGCCTTCAGTCACTAAAATAGAAATGAATCATTAACACAGCGGAAATATTAGGTTGTCCATGATATGAGTAAAAGAATCGTTGATTTAAAAAAGGCATCCATTCATTTTGGATGCTTTTTAATTAGGAAGAGTGATGATATTAACAATTAGCTAATGATTTAGCGGATATTACATAAAGATTAGACCACGAGTCCAAGAAAAATATAAGAGGTAAGAGAAGCATGAACTACACAGTGATGATTCCATGAAGTATTAGTAGAAAAATCAATCAGGCTTCATTCCGCTTTTTAGACATACTCTAAATCATTTGGTTCTTTTTCATTTGTAAGTAAATTCAACAGTTCATCTAGTTCCTGGCTTTTATGTAATGTTTTTGGGGCAGTAAATCCGTAAATCAATCCGGTGGTTATTAGTTCTTTCCTCAATATCTCAATTTTTTCAAATAATGCTTCCATACTCTCCAATGCAAAATCCTCAAGTGCTTTCTTTTTTTGTTATGAAACTATTATTACATAAATTAGGATGTTTTTAAACCAAAAGTGAGTATTCACTTATAAAATTATTGCTGAAGTATTATTAGTCCGATTTCAGAAAACCATGATGATTTCTAAACCTTCCTTTGAATCAAGGTTTCCTTACTGCGGTGGGATCCAACCAAGTGATGGCGATATTTCTTTTATTCCATTATTTCGCTGGCTTCTTTAAGCTTTTATAGTTTTAAAGGTTTATTGTAAAAATAGCCCATGGAAGTTATTTGTAACGATTAAATAAATGATTCGTTAAGAGAACTAGGCTGAAAGACTGTCGTTATATGTAAAAGTTTGTAGGGCTATGTAAATGCATGAGTGAATCAAAACTCTTTTTGTATTCAATGGGTATCATAAGACCTGCCTAAAAATTCCTAATTTATTGATTTATTGATTTACACATCTTCATACACCTTTAAAAATGGCTTTCTATACTTGAACCAGATTCAAATAATAGGAGGGAAAGATCAATGAATAATGAAAGAGCAATGGATGATTTAATTAAGAATTGGAGCGAATTAGGTAAGAATATGGACCGCCGAAATTTTATCCAGGGAGCGAGTAAGCTTGCCGGACTTTCATTAGGTCTTGCTCTTGCCCAATCAATGGGCGGGATTGAAGTGAATGCTGCCCCGAAATTCAGTGATTATCCATTTACTCTCGGTGTAGCTTCAGGAGATCCGCTCTCGGACAGTGTCGTTTTATGGACAAGGTTGGCACCGGATCCGTTGAATGGAGGAGGAATGCCAAAAGAAGCCATTTCGGTTAAATGGGAAGTGGCAAAGGATGAGAATTTCAGAAAGGTTGTCCAGCAAGGTAAGGAAATAGCCAGGCCTGAACTTGGCCACTCCGTACATGTGGAAGTAAGCGGGTTAAAACCTGATAAAGTCTATTTTTACCGTTTTAAAAGCGGTGGGGAAGTAAGTCAGACTGGGAAAACGAAAACACTTCCGCCAATAGGTTCAAGTGTTTCGAGCTTGTCATTCGCGTTTGTTTCATGCCAGCAATTTGAGCATGGTTATTATACGGCCTATAAACATTTGGCAAAGGAAGATCTGGATATTGTCTTCCACCTTGGCGATTATATATATGAATATGGACCAAATGAATATGTTTCTTCTACAGGTAATGTCCGTGTACATAGTGGACCAGAGATCATTACACTTGAAGATTATCGGAATAGATACGCACAATATCGCTCTGATACCCATTTAAAAGCGGCACATGCAGCTTTCCCATGGGTCGTGACTTGGGATGATCATGAAGTTGAAAACAATTATGCAAATGTCATCCCGGAAAAAGGACAATCGGTAGAAGCTTTCATCAAGAGAAGGGCCGCCGCTTATCAGGCTTACTATGAGCACATGCCCCTTCGTAAATCATCTTTGCCTAAGGGAGCGGATATGAGGTTATACCGAAATTTCACATATGGCGACCTGGCCTCTTTCTTTGTATTGGATTCACGTCAATACCGGGATGATCAGGCAAACGGTGATGGAAGTTCACCGCAAACGCCTGAGTCACTTGATCCGAAACGGACATTGCTAGGTCCAGAGCAGGAACAATGGCTAACTGACAATCTATCAAAATCAAAAACGAAGTGGAATGTTCTGCCACAGCAGATTTTCTTTGCACAACGGAATTATGGAACACCAACCGCCCCAAAATTCAGCATGGATTCCTGGGATGGTTACCCGGCAGCACGCGTTCGCTTAATTGATGTAATCAAAAGCAACAATCTGGAAAATCTGGTCGTATTGACTGGTGATGTACATGCAAGTTGGGCCGCCAATTTAAAGGCGGATTTCGATGATCCAAATTCAAAGATTTTCGGTGTGGAGTTTGTCGGCACTTCGATCACATCTGGCGGAAATGGTGCGGATAAGCGTGCGGACACGGATAAAATACTAAGTCAGAATCCGCATATAAAGTTCTTTAATGATTACAGGGGATATGTCCGGTGCAAAGTAACACCAGAACAATGGAAGGCGGATTACCGTGTAGTCCCATTCGTGACAGAACCAGGTGCGGATATATCGACAAGAGCATCCTTTGTTTTTGATAAGGATCAAACAGGGCTGCGAAAGGTTGCATCAGCAGCGGTTATGGAAGGTGCACAAAAAACGAACGAAGTCGAGGAGGATCGGACACGTGCCCATAATCGCGCACATGAAAAACAAAGAATGAAAAGTCAGGGGAAAGTGACTAATTGATAGGGAATCCTTAAGATGCTTGACAGGAATGTAGCGAAGAAAAATGAGAAGAACAGAGGAGTGAGTAAGAATGCTTTCAAATATAGGAATACCCGGTTTGGTGATTGTCCTTGTGATTGCACTGATTATTTTTGGACCGTCCAAACTGCCGGAAATAGGCCGTGCATTTGGCCGGACATTATCCGAATTCAAAAGTGCAACCAAAGGATTGGTGAATGATACAGAAAAAGAAGAAGAAAATGAGAATAAAGCTGCATTAAGAGCTGTTAAAAAAGAGGGATGAAGTAAATGAGATAGAGCGGGCGGAAAGACTCGCCTGCTTCTTTTCATGAGAAGGGTTAGAGGGGAAGCGCTATTTGCAAAATGGCAAATAATATGTCTAAAAAGGGGGAGTGAAAGTGGAGAGTAAGGATTTACACGTTATTGAGCATATGGAGGAACTCCGAAGCAGAATCATTAAAACACTGATAGGCTTTGTGGCTTTTTTCATAATGAGCTTCATATTCGTACAGGATATTTATAATTTACTTATTAAAGATTTGGAAGGAAAGCTTGCCGTGCTCGGGCCGAGTGAGGTCCTATGGGTATATATGATTATTGCTGGGGTTTGCGCAATAGCTGCAACGATTCCGCTTACAGCCTATCAGTTATGGCGCTTTGTGGCTCCAGCTTTGAAACCGGAAGAGAGAAGGGTTACATTTCGCTTCATACCCGGACTGTTCATTCTATTCATCACAGGTATCTCATTTGGATATTTTGTGTTGTTTCCAATAGTGCTGGGTTTCCTAACTTCCCTATCGGCCGGGCAGTTCGAGATGATGTTCACTGCGGAAAAGTATTTTCGTTTCATGATTAATTTGATCTTACCTTTCGGCATTTTATTCGAGATGCCGCTAGTGGTCATGTTCCTGACCAGATTAGGCATCATCAATCCAGCAGTGTTAAAAAAGTCTCGCAAGATTTCTTATTTCGTCCTGGTCATCATCTCGATCCTGATTACGCCTCCAGATATAATTTCGGACATTTTGGTTATCGTCCCTTTACTTGTGCTTTATGAAGTGAGTGTACAACTGTCCAATATGGTTTATCGTAAAAGGCTTATGAAAGATGAGTCAGCATTATCCGTGACATGAAAAGGATAATCACAACCTATTGAAAGTAACATTTCTTGGGAAATAATTAATGGAACAATAAAAAGTTGAGGGGGCCCCCTCAGCTTTTTATTGTGGGATAATACTTTTTAGGAATGGTTAGGGGGTATGCTTTTGCATTTGCCTTCTAACCAATATGATTATGTAAGGGGAAGAAGTTTTAACCTGTAAAAGCCTTACATTTGTCCAACCCTATGGAATTTAAATTATTTAAATCAAAGTTTTTGTCAACTAATCACAAGTTACATAAGTTGAATAGAAACTCTGCAATGTCTAAATGATTATGTAATAGACCATGAACATCTTCAAGTTTTAAGGGGGATATTTTATTTTTTTTATTTAGAAGGAGAGAGGATTCTGGTTAGCGAATAATTGTAATCACTTGAACAGAAAAATGCATTCTTTGTAATAACATTCCAAAATATCGAAAGGTGAAAGGTTCGAATCTTATTATCGTTCAAGTATAAATATATATTTAGGGGGGGAGCATTATCAAAATATCGAACAGGATGGTGAGAATGTATGAAGGATTTATTGAAAATTATCGCAGGAAACATTTCCATGACCTTTGCCTATGCTTATTTAATCGTTCCCAATGAAATCATCAATGGCGGGGTAACTAGCTCGGCATTATTATTGAATGCATTATTGGGCTATAACATTGCCATGCTCGCCAATTTGGTTACAGGAATACTGTTAATCATTTGTTTAGTGTTTCTAGGGAAAGAGTACTTTTTTAAGTCGATCGTAAGTTCCCTTAGCTATATGGTTTTTTTTAATTTTTTTTATTCATTGAACATTCATTTTGATATGAATATCGTTTTAGTGATTTTCATTTCTTCGATTTTGATAGCGATAGGATATTATTTATGTATAACTGCAAATGCCTCCACTGTTGGCTTTGACGTGATCGCCTTAATATTACATCACAAAAATGAAAAAATAGATATTGCTGCGACAATAAGGATTATTAATCTTATCGTACTGATATTGGGACTTCTGGTTTATGGGTATGCATCGATTGTTAAGGGAATTGCTTTTACATTGCTTTTTTCATATCTTTTAAAGAAAATGCTGGATAGGAAGCAGAAGGCAGTAACGTCAGCTACGGAAAGTGTATTGGATGAAACACCAAAGGTAAATGAAGTAAAATAACTAAAATTGCAGACTTAATGGACATCGTTTTTTATATGAAAATGTTCATTTTGTTATCTAAATATTCTGATTTTTAAATTGACTTTAAAAAAATCAGAGTGTATTATACACATAGAAAGTGGTACTAACATCATGACGTAGTGATGTTAGATTCGCTTCGTTTTTCAAAATAGACTTAAGGAAGGAGGACTAGTGATATTGAATCTTAAGTTCATAGCGTCATACCCTGTGTTGTTTGAAAATGCCATGTTTCCAGTTCCCACTTATCTTTGTGAAAGTGTAAAGGACAGGCAGCTGAAAAGCCTGCTTTACATTCAAGTAGCGATTATCTTAGTTGATTCCCCAAATTATTGAAAGTTGGTGGAGGGTATGAAACATCAACAGGAAGAACTGAAACCAGGTCTGAAACAAAGACATTTAACGATGATATCTTTGAGTGGTGTCATAGGCGCTGGTTTATTCGTAGGAAGCGGTATCATTATTGGTCAAACGGGCCCCGGGGCGATATTATCATATGTTTTGGCAGGCTTAATCGTTGTTTTAGTCATGAGGATGCTTGGGGAAATGGCCACAGTGAATCCTAATACTGGATCTTTTGCGGTTTATGCAAGAGAAGGGATAGGTGAATGGGCCGGTTTTACAACAGGTTGGTTATATTGGTTCTTTTGGGTTATCGTAATTGCTTTGGAAGCAACGGCCGGAGCAGCAATCATTCACAGCTGGCTCCCTTCCGTTCCCGTCTGGGTCATAAGTCTATCATTGATCATCCTATTGAAAATGACGAATATTTTTTCCGTGAAATCGTTTGGTGAGTTCGAATACTGGTTTTCAATCATTAAAATAATCAGTATCATACTATTCTTGTGCCTGGGTGTGGCCGTGATATTAGGGTTTATCCCAACGATAAAACCACCTGGCACTTCCAATCTTTTAAACTTTGGCGGGTTTATTCCAAATGGTCTAAGTTCTGTGCTTGTTGGTGTTGCAATCGTTTTTCATGCATTTGTTGGAGTGGAGATTCCAGCGATTGCCGCGGGTGAAACCAGTGATCCGGTTAAATCAGTTAGAAGTGCATTGAATAGTGTGGTTTGGAGAATCCTGATTTTCTATATCGGGTCCATCGCCATACTGGTGACGCTATTACCTTGGAATTCGGCTTCTTTGCTGAAAAGTCCATTTGTCGCCGTACTTGAAATGCTGGGTATCCCTTCTGCTGCCCTGATCATGAATATAGTGATTCTCATTGCATTGCTATCTTGTTTGAATTCGGGATTATATACGAGTTCACGCATGTTATTTTCACTTGCACAAAAGGGTGACGCCCCAAAGCTATTTTCTAAAGTGAGCAAGAACGGTGTCCCTATATTTGCTGTAGTCGGCTCTACTATATTCGCCTTTATCAGCACCATTTTCAGTTATGTTTCACCTGATAAAATCTTTTTCTTTTTAGTGAATTCCTCGGGCGGGGTTGGAATTCTTGTTTATCTGGCCATTGCGGTTTCCCATCTCCGATTAAGGAAGAGAATGGAGAAAGAGAATCCTGGAATATTCAAGATCAAGATGTGGTTATTCCCGTATTTGACTTATGCAACCATCATTTCCATGATTTCAGTGTTAATATTAATGGCTTTTATCGATTCGCAGCGTCCGCAGTTCATCTTTACCATGCTATTTAGCTTGATCGTTATTTGTTCATTCTTTTTCATTCGGCGAAAAAAAGCGAAGTATTTGGAGAATGAATTAAATATTGCCTCTGGTTCCCCTAATTCTGAAAAGTTATAGCTTTGGCTCTACACCATTGGTTTAATTTAAGGTTACTTCTATGGAATTCCTCAGACAAAATTCTTCAATTCACTAATCAGCTAGAATATGATTCCAATAGAAAAAGAGAATTGTGCCAATAAGTGCTTGGTGCCATCTGTCTTTTAAATCATGAAGGAGGGGTTATGTTGAATGGTTTACGGGTAATAACCAGTGGAGTTGTCCTTGGAGCCATATTGCTGTCAGGCTGCGGCAATTCAGCTGAACCGGACGAGGCTCAACAAGAAAAAAGCCCAGTCATGAATGAAAATCCGGGTGAAACCCAAAATGCGGAGGTCATTAAAAAAGGTGTCGGCGATGTGATTCAATCCATTAAAGGAATGGAAACAGAATTAAGTGCGGAAGCGGATCCAGAGAGAATTCAAGAAATGGGAAAAGAAATGAGTTCTGTTTGGGATTCGATAGAAAAGCAAGTGGAAGATGAATACCCGGATTGGTATGAAAGGATTGAGAAAAACCTTTACCCATTAATTGGGGAGTCAGGGAATCCGGAAAAGGACCTTGAAAAGATTAAACGACTCTCTAAAGCTACAAAGGAAGATTTACAGTTATTTTTGGAAGAAGTTAATTGAATTCTCTTTATTACCTGGTTTAGCAGTGATTTTGGAGGAGGTAAGATGAGGAGGGGAGCAATGGAAAGGGCAAATGAATGCAAAGAGGTTCAAGCAGTGATATTCGATTGGGCAGGAACGACGGTGGATTATGGTTGTTTTGCACCGGTCCAAGCATTTGTCGAGATATTCAGGATAAGGGGGATAGATATTACCGTTAAGGAAGCAAGGGAACCTATGGGTTTATTGAAAATGGATCATATTATGGAACTCCTGAAAATGAAACGAATCTCTAATTTATGGAGTGCTAAATTCGGGAAAGAACCGGACGAAAGAGATTTAAATTCATTATATAAGGACTTTGAGGCTTTGCTTTTTAAGGTTCTAAAGGATAACGCCAAGCCAATACCCGGCGTAATTGAATTAGTCAGCCGTTTAAGGCAGCAAGGAATAAAAATCGGTTCGACAACGGGGTATACGCGTGAAATGATTGATGTTGTTAAAGAAGAGGCGGAAAAATGGGGCTATCAACCCGATTCCATCGTTGCGTCCACCGATGTGCCTACAGGTAGGCCTGCTCCTTGGATGTGCTTTAAGACGGCGATGAATCTCCAAGTGTATCCACTCAGCAAAATCGTTAAAGTGGGTGATACGATCAGTGACATCAAAGAAGGCATTTCTGCGGGAATGTGGACTGTTGCCGTATTGAAGGGCGGTAGTGAGATCGGCCTTTCAGAAGCAGAAATCAACGCAATGGACCCATATGATCTGCAAAAACGGATGAAAAATGCAGAAAACCGTTTTTTGAATGCTGGTGCCGATTTCGTAATTGATGAAATAGGTGATTTATTGGAGATCATCGATAGAATCAACTACAGATTGACTGAAAAAAAGGATATATTTATTGGTTAAAAAAGAGTCAAGTACATGAGTTAGTGACTATGATGGACAAATATTTCAAATTAATTCAAAATATTCAATTTATTTATTGACTGTTACGCCTATTGGTAGTATTATACATCTTATAACTGGTACGGACGTCGCAACGTCGTTATCAGAAATAAATTTAATTAAGGAGAATGTGCTATGGTCGAAACAAAAATGTTAAGAGGTACGAAAGTAAAAATGACACCAAGTGAAGCCATCGTTGAGACATTAGTGGCCGAGGGAGTTAAACATATCTCGGGAATTTTGGGATCTGCTTTCATGGATATGCTTGATTTATTGCCAACTGCAGGCATTCGTTTCATTGGTGTCCGCCATGAACAAAGTGCAGCACATATGGAAGATGCTTATTGTCGTGTCTCTGGTGTTGCAGGAGTTGTCATCGGACAAAACGGACCTGGAATGACGAATATGGTCACCTCTGTCGCAGCGGCCAATCAAGCTCATACTCCAATGGTGGTCATATCACCTTCAGCTGGTACACCAACAGTTGGATGGGATGGTTTTCAGGAATGCGATCAGGTTTCCATCTTCAAGGCAATCACGAAAGAAACGGTTAGAGTGACACACCCAGGCCGGGTCGCTGATTGCCTAAGGACAGCGTTTCGGATTGCCTATGCCGAGAGGGGACCGGTTTTATTCGATATCCCTCGTGATTACTTCTATGGTGAAGTGGAAGATCAAATACTTCAACCACATCAATATCGCGTGGATGAAAGGGGCTGCGGGTCTTCTGAATCCTTGGATAGAGCGGCAGAAATTTTAGCCGAGGCACAGTATCCGGTAATCATTTCCGGTAGGGGAACGGTTGATTCAGATGGCATTGAGGAAATCAAGAATATGGCAGAATATTTAACGGCTCCGGTAGCTGTCTCATATATGCATAATGATGCTTTTCCTGCTGATCATCCATTGTCAGTCGGCCCAATCGGTTACATGGGTTCAAAGGCTGCCATGAATACACTTAAGAAAGCGGACGTCATATTGGCGGTAGGCACAAGATTATCGGTATTTGGAACGTTACCATGCTATGACATTGATTATTTCCCTAAAGATGCGCAAATCATCCAAATTGATATTAACCCAAGACAAATAGCGAGGACGCACCCTGTGGAAGTGGGGATCATCGGAGATGCCCGCGAAGCGAGTCGTGAAATACTGAAACGGTTGAAGGCTAATAAACCAAACCTAAAACAAGAAAAAGAGCGGATAGTAGAAGTTACGAATGAAAAACAAAAATGGGAAGAAGAATTGGTGAATCTTGCGATGATCGATGGAACCCCGATCAATCCGCGTCGGGCCCTATTGGAATTGACAAAAGTGTTGCCTGAAAATGCCATCGTTACTACAGATATCGGTAATGTATCTTCAACTGCAAACGCTTACTTGAAATTCAATCAGGGACGCAGGCATATCGCTGCGCTTACATTCGGGAATACTGGATTTGCTTACCCATCCGCACTTGGTGCCAAATTAGCTGAGCCGAATACGCCCGTTATAGCCATTGTTGGAGATGGTGCGTGGGGCATGAGCTTACATGAAGTGAGTACGGCCGTGGAAGAAAACATACCGGTCATAGCATGTGTCTTCAATAATAATGCATGGTGCGCAGAGAAAAAGAATCAGGTCGATTTTTATAATAACCGCTTTGTAGGCGCGGATATCCAAAATCCTGATTTTGCAGAAGTTGCCCGATCAATGGGGGCTGTAGGCATTAGGGTGGAAAAAGCAGACGAGTTAGGCGCTGTCATTGAAAAAGCAATAAAATCAAACAAACCGACTGTCATTGATATACAAGTGGATGGAACACAATTGGCTCCGCCATTTAGAAAAGATGCATTAAAAATGCCTACTAGATTATTAGAAAAATATTCTCATTTAGATCATAAAAACTGGGATAAATAAAAAAAGGTGATAGGACAGCTGCGATGACTGATGAACGATTTGGGTCATCGCACCATCACCAATTCGTATTAAAGGGTCTGTAACAGCATGGGAACTTAACTTAGTTGCATTCGATGAAAAATAAGGGGGTTTCAAAAGTGAAGATGGAAACTGAAACGAAAGACCTTGTTCAAATGGATAAAGACCATTTATGGCATGCGATGCATCGCTATAATGAGAAGGATGCTCCCATGATGGCTACAGAAGGATCCGGCTCATGGTTCACTGATACTAAAGGGGATAAATATTTAGATGGTGTCTCCGGATTATGGTGCTTGAACCTTGGTCACGGACGAAAAGAGATTGCCCAGGCAGCCTATGAACAAATGATTAACTTATCTTACTTCCCTTTAACATTAAGTCATAAGCCGGCAATCGAATTATCTGCAAAAATAAGTGAACATTTAAAGGGCCCTTATACAACTTTTTTTACGAACAGCGGCTCTGAGGCGAATGAGACAGCTTTTAAAATAGCCAGGCAGTATCATTCCCAAAATGGAAATCATGGTAAATACAAGTTCATCTCAAGGTATAGAGCTTATCATGGCAATACTTTTGGCGCGCTAAGCGCAACTGCACAGGCTAATCGGAGAGTGAAATATGATCCGGCGGTTCCAGGTTTCCTGCATGTTCCACCCCCGTACAGTTATCGAAGCCCGTTTGGGGAAAACGTTGAAAACTCCGATTTGCTTGCAGCTGAATATATCGATCAGGTCATTAACTTTGAAGGAGCTGAAACGGTAGCGGGAGTTATCCTTGAACCATTCATCTCTGGTGGCGGGGTCCTTATTCCTTCAAAAGAATACTTAACGAGGGTTTCGGAAATCTGTAAGAAGCATGATGTTCTATTAATTGTGGATGAAGTGGTTTCAGGTTTTGGAAGAACCGGAAAAATGTTTGGGTTCATGCACTCAGATGGGGTTCAACCGGATATTGTTACGATGGCAAAGGGTTTGACCAGCGGTTATCTTCCACTTGGGGCAACGGCAGTGAATTCCAGGATTTATGAGAAGTTCAAAGACAACGGAAATTTAAATCATTTCAGGCATGTGTCAACATATGGAGGCCACCCTGCATCTTGCGCAGTTGCGCTAAAGAACATTGAAATCTTGGAAAATGAAAACATCGTTCAACGAGTATCTGAACTTAGTGAATCGACACTAAGCGCGCTCTTTGAATTGACAGCCCTGGATAAAGTAGGGGAGGTTCGGGGAGTTGGGTTTTTATATGGCATTGAATTAGTGGAAGATAAAAAGGCAAAAACGCCTGTTTCCGAAGAGTTCATGGGTAAAATAATCGGGGGTTGCAAGGCAAAGGGCCTTATCATCGGACGTAATGGTGATACGGTTCCTGGATATGGTAATGTACTCATCATTGCACCGCCTTTATCTTCGACCGTTGAAGATTTACGCTTTGTCATAGAAACGGTTAAATCCGTTTTATGTGAATTATGCTAATCAAAAAGATGATGAGCTTTAGGGTACTATCTATATAGAAGAAAAAAATGAAGATGGGCATGATATGTCTAGCCGATTTGACATCCATGTCCATTTTTTCATATTGAATCTAACAGTGTGGGAAAACTGGGGAATCCAAAGCAGGAGGAAATATGCAATCACAAAAAAGGTTATTGGTGGTTCTGGCACATCCCGATGATGAGTCATTCCTGTGTGGGGGAACCATTGCTAAAATGTCTGAGCGAGGTGTTCAGATAACTTTACTATGTGCGACAAAAGGCGAAATGGGCAGACGAATGGGAAATCCCATTGTAACAACAAGGGAGTCATTGCCAGAACTAAGGATGGAGGAGTTAAAAGAGCTTGTGAAGAATTGGGAATCAGTGATTTGCGATTTTTAAAGGTAAGGGATAAAACGATTGAATTTGAAAGCTTCGATTTATTGGCGGAGAGAATCGTAAAGGTGATTCGTGAAGTTCAGCCGGATGCGCTAATTACATTCCATGAGAAATACGGCGGGCATCCAGACCATTGTGCGATTGGCCGTGCTGCCGCATTTGCTTTCTTAAACTCCGGTGATCCCGATTTTTATCCAGATCCATTATTTCCAGCTATTAAGGTTCATAGTTTGTACTTTGTCCTTTGGCATGCCTTTTATGATGAATGGTTAAAGGAAAACGGGCCGGGCAGTGTCACAGAAGTCAATATAGCAGGGACTTTAAAGAAAAAGATCCGTGCCTTAAGGTCACATCGATCCCAGACTTTAGCGGTTCCTGAATTGTGGACGAATCAAAATCCAAGCTTGCCTTTTTTAAAGGAATCCGAGTATTTTATCAAAGGGAATTCTCTTCCTAATCTAGAAGAAACCGATTTTTTTCAAACGATTGAAAGGATGGGATGATTTAGTTTATCTGGAAAGGGGGAAGGAATGTATGGAATTAGAAAAATATGAGCCACTGGAAGAAGCACCTCAGGCACAGCAAAACCCACTTCAAAATAAGGTGCTTTTGTGGCTGAGCGGTATTGCTTTCACTTTTTTCATTGCCCTCTTAGGCTTGGGGCTGTCGAAGATTTCGGGATTCAATCGAATCGGTCCACTTGCATGCTCGATCATCATTGCCGTGATATATCGTCAAATTGCGGGATATCCAGAGAAATTCCGGACGGGAATCGAATTTTCCGCAAAAAAACTTTTGCGTTTTGCCATTATTTTATACGGGTTGAAATTAAATATCGATGTGATTTTCAATCAGGGACTGCCATTATTGGTACGTGACATAGGGACAGTAACATTCGCCATAGTCGTGATGGTCCTGATTGCAAAGTGGATTAAGGCAGATGCATCCATTTCTCTTCTTCTTGCTGTAGGAACCGGGATATGCGGTGCAGCAGCCATCGCGGCAATATCTCCAATCGTGAAAGCGAAGGAAGAGGATACAGCCATAGGCGTCGGGATAATCGCTTTAATGGGAACTCTTTTCTCCATTGTTTATACACTTTTACGTCCGATCCTTCCAATATCTGCTTTGGATTATGGAATCTGGTCTGGGATCAGTCTTCATGAAATCGCCCATGTTGCTTTGGCAGGAGCACCGGCTGGTGAAGATGCGCTAGCGATTGCACTCCTCGCCAAATTGGGACGTGTCTTTTTACTCATCCCTTTATGTTTCATTTTTATGTATTGGATGAAGAAGCGATCATCCGGGAAAATGGGGCATGATGCCAAAATTGATTTTCCATGGTTCCTCGTTGGTTTTATAATCATGAGCCTAATAGGAAGTTATGTGTTTGGAAGTTATATTACGGTTTCACCTCTCGTAATGGATGGCATTTCCAAAGCGACCACATTTATATTGACTATGGCCATGATCGGTCTTGGACTGAATGTTAGCCTGCAGGCACTGCGAACAAAAGCCATGCGTCCCTTTTTAGCCATGACCATTACCTCTTTGCTGCTTTCCATAATTTCGTACTTTATCATTTAATATATAAGCTTTCATATATGCCTGAAATGTGATGAAGGTTGCATATAGGATAAGCCCTGAATACATAGAGCTATTCAGGTTTTTTTTATTCACTCGAAGAAAAACGGTATATGAACGCTGGAAACTCAACATAATCCTAATTTAAGGGAAAAATTGAATGCCGGCATGTTTGAATATTATAACTATTTGGTTTACAATATAAGAACTGATACGAACATTACGATGTCTTTTTCTGTTTGGAGGAAATTTTATGGAGCTAGACTTTAAAAATCCAATCCCTTTACATGCTCAATTGAAAACCATATTGGAAAATCAGATTTTGGAAGGTTATTATAAAGACAAAATCCCGAGTGAAAGGGAACTGATGGATATGTATTCTGTCAGCAGGAGCACTGTACGGGAAGCCGTTTCCATCCTGGTTCGTGAGGGAATATTGGAAAAGAGACATGGGAAGGGAACGTTCGTCTCCCTTAAACCTGTGCAAGAATGGCTTAAGATGATAAGTTTTACGGAAACCACTAAAAGCATGGGGATTAAACTACTAGATCATGGCCGTGTAATGACACCTGAAAATATAGCTGATGCAAATGGGTTTGAGGATGAATCTTACCATATTAAAAGGCTGCGGTTACAGGGGGATGTCCCAATAGCCATTGAATTGCATTATTATTCTTTGGACCTAGGAAAAAAATTGACGAAATTCGATTTAAGTACAACCGTATTGTATGATGCACTCGAAGGTGAATTAAACATTGACTTTTGTGAAGCGGAACAAATCATAACCTGCGGCTTTCCAACAAAAGAAGATGCAGAACATTTAGGTATAGCCGAAACGATGTGCTTACTGATTACAGAACGAATGATTTTTGATTCTGATGGTAACTTAGTAGAATATTATAAAGGGTTATTCAGATCGGATATGTATTCATTCGCAATGAAAATGTCCAGGAAGAATTGAATTCCACATAAAGTGATCTAAGCCTTTCTAAAAAGAAGAGAGGCTTAGGTCATTTTCAAATCTACCGGGATCCAATAATACGATTTTTATTGGAGAGTATGCCGATGTTAATAACATAGGCATGTTTTAAAATAACCTATTGTTATATTCAAATTGTGTACTTACCTCAAGAGCTAAAGGATTAAGGCTTGCCCACCGTTTTCAGCCGTTCGGTTTTGAGGGCTTGCCATCCTCCAATTTAGCCGAAATAAGCCCAAGGGCAACTCCCAGCAACGCACCTGCTCCCACTTCCACAGGCTGATGTCCGAGCAGTTCATTCAGTTCCTTCTCACGCTCAACATACTCAAAGCTCGGAAACTCTCCGGAAAATTTGGCCATATTATCTTCAAGATCATTCACGAGCTTAGCGATTTCGCCTGTATGGCGGCGAATGCCCTGAGCATCATACATCACAATCACGCCAAACACTGTCGCAAGCGATGTTTCCGTATGCAGCCATCCTTTATTCGCTGCCACATACGCTGCCAGGGCGGCCACTCCCGCAGAGTGCGAACTGGGCATGCCGCCCGTTGTGAAAGCCTGCTTCGAATCCCACTTTCCCGTCAGCTTATAATGCGTTAAAATTTTCAACCCTTGCGCAATGCCAATAGCCGACAGCGCCGTTAAAATTCCCCGATTCATCTTTTCCATGAGCAACTCCTCCACTCCAGACCAGTCCAACCCAACCCAATCCGGGAATTTATCTTCCCTCTTTTGATACCCCAAAAATATTTTTTATATGCAGCAGTTTCATGATGAATGAATCATGATATCACTTTTTGCTGTATCCGAGTTCAGCTGAAGCATCATATCCGAGGTGGGTTCAGGCTTATTTTTTTCGGGAAAGGTCACTATTTCATAATAATATTTATAGGATGGGAACCTTAAGGAAAATATATAACGGAAGATAATTAACATGGTTTTAAGGTGGCAATGGAATGAACAAGATCAAGGATATGAATCCGAAAGAGTTAAAAAAGATCATGACGGTAACCGAGAGAATGTCTTTCACAAAAAACTTCAGGTCCGCTACTGCGGAAGAATGGTTCGTATTCATACCAGGCTTCAATGATCCAGGTACAGGGGGAGCTGCTGGAAAGGCTATAGTTCACTACAACCTATATGGAAACAAAGATATGTTCATTAACACAACGGTCATACTGGATGACCCTGTTCTATTTGCGGAAGAAAATTTTCAGCTGGTTTACTCTATTTGTGATGAACTTATAAATCGTCTAGTGGGATACGCTGATACTTTACTGTCCGTACACGCAGGTTCCAATTCTTATAATGCCGAGTACAAACGATAATGTTCATAAGATAACAAGGAGGAAAAACGGTGAAACATAATCTTGTTCAGTCAATAGTCGAACAATCAGTCATGCTTACAAGTGAAGCAGATTGGGATAAGCTCATTCAACAAGTTAATAATGCAAAATTTGTTTTGCTGGGTGAGGCATCACATGGGACATCCGAATTTTACACGGCACGAGTTGAAATAACAAAAAAGCTGATTCAAGAAAAAAGGTTCACCTTTGTAGCCGTTGAAGGCGATTGGCCCGCATGCCAGGCAATAAATAGGTATGTTAAAGGCTATGACCTAGTGACTAAATCCGCAAAGGATGTGCTAAAAAGTTTTGACCGCTGGCCGACCTGGATGTGGGCAAACGAGGAAATGATCGACCTGATTGAATGGATGAAAGAATACAATGAGTCTGGACAAAATCAAACGAAAGTTGGATTTTATGGGATAGATATCTACAGTCTTTGGGAATCCATGGATGAAGTTATCCGTTACTTAAAACAAATTGATTCAACTGACTTTGAAGCTGCCAGACAGGCGTTCACTTGTTTTGAGCCATTCAATCGGAATAACGAGGAGTACGCAGTTTCTGCAGGTATTTTTTCGGAAGACTGTATAGAGGAAGTAGCCAAATTACTGACGACTATTCAACGAAAAAAAGAAAAATACCCTCATCACGAAGAATTGAATTTGAATCTTCAAGTGAATGCATTGGTAGCATACAATGCCGAAAATTATTACAGGACCATGGTCGTCCATGATGATAGATCATGGAATATTCGAGATATGCATATGGTTGATGCACTTAATGAAATTATGGATTTTTACGGCTCTGAAGGCAAGGCGATTGTATGGGAACATAATACCCATGTTGGTGACGCCAGCGCTACTGATATGAAAGATTCGGGGATGATTAATGTCGGCCAGGTCATTCGAGAGCAAAACCCGACTGAAGATGTATTTATCACAGGTTTCGGAACCTACAGAGGAACTGTTATAGCAGCAGAGGAGTGGGGCGTGGATTTCGAAATTAAAACAGTACCCCCGGCAATGAAGGGAAGTTGGGAGGAGGCGATGCACCTTTCGGGGGCTTATGATAAGTTGCTAATTTTCACTGATGAAAATCGTCAGCTATTCCAAGGGAGGATTGGACATCGGGCGATTGGGGTTGTATACAGACCAGAATATGAACAATATGGTAACTATGTACCTTCTGTAATGTCAGATAGATATGATGCTTTTATTTATATTGATGAAACCCAGGCCCTTCACCCGCTCGTTCAAGAAAAAGCACCCGTTCGGTAATAAAAAGACGAAGCCGTTTATGTTATAAACGGCTTCGTCTTTTTGTTCGTGCTTATTCTTAATGCTACCCAATGTTGGAGATATTATCGCGACGGAAACCAAATTTATTGGTTTGATCATTTCTATTTTCAACTGAGATTAATGAAAATCTAATGAATCGTTACGTGCAAAGCGATTTAATTTTTAAATTAAAAACCATTTCATAAATAATGGTTCAGTTAGACAAAAGGGTTCTTTCTAAAAGTAAAACAAAGTTGATTGGAGCGGGTGTACGAGACTCCTGCGGGAAAAGCGCGTCCAGGGGAGACCCCGCAGGCGCAAAGGCGCCGAGGAGGCTCCCGGACCGCCCGCGGAAAGCGAGTGCCTGGAGTGGAAATCAACGTTCAAATTATACAATCCCCTAAAAAAATTGATTTTCACCGATTTTGTCTACAGTCTGAAACCATTCTATAAGAATGGTTTTTATGTTGATATCTATTTACGGATGGACTGGTTTTTTATATAAACTGCCAATTAATAATATGAAGTAATTAAGAATCGGGCCTCCTAAACAGACGGTTAATAAAGTTCCGATACCTATTGGTCCACTGAAAGTGATTGCCAAAACCAAGAAGAATAGATAAATGAATGTTTTTGAATATAGTGTATTCATTCCAGTTTGTTAATGTTTGTTTTACTCACATTTAACACTTATTCGTTAACCAGTTCCTTTATCATTAATAGATGTGGACCGCCATCTTCCATAAAGACATCGGATGAAGTCCGATAGCCGAGTTTTTTATAAAAGCCCTCTGCCTGTGTTTGCCCATGTAATTTAAGCTGATTAATACCTTGTTCCTTTGCAATTTCTTCCAACGTTTTAAGTATTATTTTCCCGAGACCAAATTTACGGTAAGGCTCCAAGATGCAAATTCTCTCCAATTTACCAAACCCATCAACAACTCTTAATCTTCCAGTTCCGACTGGCTTTTCATTATAATAGACTAATATGTGTTCAGATAAAGCATTAAGTGTATCAAATTCATCAAATTCAAATTCTAATGGGAAACCTTGTTCCTCGACAAATACTTCTTTTCTGATATGAAAGGCTATTTTTAAATCATTTTCAGTAGTTATTCTTTTTGAATCCAATGTTCTTCATCCCTTTTCTAGATTTATATAAAAAGACAAGTCATAATAAATGTATATTCCTATTTTAGTATAAATGAAATTATTTTTGTTGTAAATACAACAAAAAGTCAGGGGCTTTTTGAATGAAGGAAATACTCTGTGAAATTGGAATGATAGCAAGGGAATTGGATCTTAAGTAATATCGAATTTAAAGAATTTGACCTTACAAAAGGGCAGTATTTGTATCTTGTTCGAATATGTGAAAACCCAGGTATCATTCAGGAAAAGTTAGCAGAAATGATGAGGAAAACAAAAAAATTAAAAAGCTATATGCAACCGATAAAGGTGAAAAGGTCTATCCTTTTTTGAAAAAAGAAGGGGAGTATACTTACAAGGTTGCGTTATCCGGATTTTCTTTGGACGAAACGGAAACGATGCTTCATCTTCTTCAAAGAGTCAGAAAAAATATTGAGGTAGATTGGGAATTTGTGAAAAAGGGAAATGAAAGGGGGAATTGATACATAATAAGAAAGAGGCTCGATTCCGGTTCGGAATCGAGCCTCTTTCTTATTATCCAGCCACATTTTCAGTGAACTGACTATTGTATAGCTCTGCGTAGAAACCATTCTCCCTTAAAAGGTCTGAATGCGTTCCTTTCTCTATCACTTTTCCTTGTTCCATAACAAGAATCAAATCTGCATCCTTAATCGTTGAGAGACGATGGGCAATGACAAAGCTGGTTCGTCCTTCCATCAGTCGGTTCATGGCCTTTTGGATAAAGACTTCTGTCCGAGTGTCCACACTAGACGTCGCTTCATCCAAAATCATGATTGGCGGATCTGCTAGAACAGCCCGGGCGATTGTCAAAAGCTGCTTTTGGCCTTGTGAGATGTTCGAAGCTTCTTCGTTTAAGATTGTCTCATAACCATCTGGCAGTGTCCGAATGAAATGGTCGGCATGTGCCGTCCGGGCAGCTGCAAAAATTTCTTCATCAGTTGCTCCATTTTTGCCATAAGCGATATTTTCTTTAATCGTACCATTAAAGAGCCAAGTATCTTGAAGTACCATACCAAAATTCTTTCGAAGATCATTACGTGACATATTCCGTGTATCAAGACCATCAATCGTAATCTTTCCGCCATTGAGTTCATAAAATCTCATCAAGAGATTTATCATGGTCGTTTTTCCAGCACCAGTCGGTCCAACAATTGCGACCGTCTGTCCAGGCAAGACATCGATGTTCATATCTTCAATTAACATTTCTTCCCCATATCCAAAGTCCACATGTTCAAAAGAGACAGCACCATTTGCCCTTTTTATATTAACTGTGGTTTGTTCTTTCATTTCCTCTTCTTCATCAAGTAGTTCAAAAACACGCTCAGCGGCTGCAACCGTCGACTGAATAATGTTAGCGATGTTAGCCGTTTGTGTGATTGGCTGGGTGAACTGCTTTGAATATGTGATGAATGCTTGAATGTCACCAATTGAAATCGAACGTTGCGTTACCAATATTCCGCCGACAACGCTGATGAGGACATAGCTCAAATTTCCGATAAAGAACATTACCGGCATGATGATACCCGATATAAACTGGGCTTTGCTTCCCGCTTTATACAATTCTTCATTAACTTCAGTAAACTGGGCACTCGCTTTTTTTTCATATCCGAATGCTTTAACGACTTGATGGCCGGTATATATTTCTTCAATGTGACCATTTAATTGTCCGAGTTTACGCTGTTGATCGGCAAAATGTTTTTGGGATCTTTTTAAAATAGGCCGGATTGCAAATATTGACAAAGGTAAGCTGATTATCGAGATTAATGTCAATAATGGGCTTATCGAAAGCATCATGATGATAATCCCCACAATCGTTACGATTGATGTGATGAATTGCGTTAAGCTTTGCTGAAGGGTGCTCCCGATTGTATCAATATCATTTGTCATTCGGCTAAGTGTTTCACCGTTTGGACGTCCTTCAAAATATTTGAGTGGAAGTTTCTCGAGCTTTTTGTTCACATCTTCTCGAAGATCATATACCGTGTCTTGTGCAACACTTGACATAATGTATTGTTGTACATAGCTGAAAAGGCTGCTTAAAGCATAAAGTCCGGCAAGGAGTAGAAGAATCTGGCCAATTTTATCAAAGTTAATAGCTGCTCCTGGTATTCCCTGGAATTTCCCGTAAGCTCCTTCGAATAATTCTGTAATTGCATTTCCCATGATCTTCGGTCCTACAATCATAAAAATCGTACTCATGATTGCAGCTAAGAACACGGAAATCAATCTGTTGCGCCTCGGTTTTAAATAGGTCAATAGACGTTTTAGTGTTCCTTTAAAATCTTTTGCTTTTTGACCCATCATCATCATGTTACCGCCACCAGGGCCATGCCCGACCTGACCGCCGCCTTGAGGTTTTTTTTGATTACTCATGCAATTTCCTCCTCTGTGAGCTGTGATAAGGCAATTTCACGGTAAATGTCGTTTGTGCTAAGCAACTCTTGGTGTGTTCCAATGCCTACAATGTGGCCTTCGTCTAACACAATGATTCGGTCAGCATCAACGACGGTACTGACACGCTGTGCAACGAGTAGTACCGTCGAATTTTTCGTTTCATCTTTCAGGGCTGCGCGAAGGTTGGCATCAGTCTTGTAGTCCAGTGCAGAAAAACTATCATCGAATATATAAATATCCGGTTTTCGAATGAGTGCCCTTGCAATCGAAAGCCGTTGTTTTTGCCCTCCTGATAGGTTTGAACCGCCTTGATCGATTTCTGCCTCATAGCCGCCTTTCATATTGCTGATAAAATCCTCCGCTTGTGCGATCCGAGCCGCATGCTCAACTTCATCTTGTGTGGCTGTTTGTTTTCCAAAGCGAATGTTTTCAGAGATAGTACCTGTAAAGAGGGAGGCCTTTTGTGGTACAAAGCCAATTTTTGAACGGACTTCATCTTGTGATGACTTACGAATATCAACACCATTGACGCGAATCGTTCCGCTTGAAATATCATAGAAGCGAGGGATCAAATTGATAAGAGTGGTTTTCCCGGAACCTGTTCCACCGATTATTGCGGTTATTTCACCAGGATTTGCAGAAAAACTAATATCCGATAATGCAGGTTCTTCTGCTCCTGGATAACTGAACGTAACATGTTCAAATTCAAGGGTACCGTGTACACGATCTGCTTTTTCTGTGCCCTCATCCAGGAATGAAGGTTTCATGTCAAGGACTTCGTTTATCCTTGTTGCCGACACGGAAGCTCGTGGAACCATAACGAACATCATGGAAGCCATAACGAGAGCGAACATAATTTGCATAACATATTGGATAAATGCCATTAAGTCGCCGATCTGCATACCGCCGTTATCAATACGGACTCCACCAAACCAAATGATACCAACAACCGTCAAGTTCATGACAAGCATCATTACAGGCATCATGAAGGCCATGATTTTATTGACTCTGATTGAGACATCCGTTAATTCTTTATTCGCTTTCTTTAGACGTTCTTTCTCTTGTGTTTCACGATTGAAGGCACGAATGACGCGAATGCCAGTTAAATTTTCTCGTAATACAAGGTTCAACCGGTCTAATCGTTTTTGAACCGTTTGAAAGAGCGGCACACCTTTATATAGAATAAGCAAGATTGACCCAATCAAAAAAGGCATTGTGACAACAATGACAAGTGATAATTTTGCATCCATGGATACAGCCATGATTACTCCGCCGATTAACATGATAGGTGCACTGATAACCATACGAAGCATCATGATAACCACTTGCTGGACTTGTGTTATATCATTGGTCGTACGTGTAATCAATGACGCCGTACCGACTTCATCAAATTCTTGTAACGAAAATTTTTCAACGTGATTAAAGACCTTCAGGCGGAGATCGCGTCCCATTCCCATTGCCGCTTTGGACGAATAGTAACTTGCGATTATGGATGCACAAGCGCCAAGTGCGGAAACCAACAGCATAAAACCGCCGATTTTCCAAATATAAGAAGTGTCTCCTCGAACAACGCCTTTGTCAATAATATCAGCCATTAGTGTAGGCAAAAAGAGGTCCGACATGGACTGAATAAAAACCAGACCGATAACTGCTAAAATAATCCACTTATAAACGGATAAATTTTTCAGTATTTTTATCATTTTGTACACTCTCCCTGTTCGGTTGCTTGTGCTTCTAAAAAGTTTGTAATTTGAAGATGTGTTTTTAGCAACTCTTCAAACTGTTCTTCGGTAAGCATTTCAATGGCCGTTTGAAAGACTTGGTGAATGCTTCCTTCGTGAAAATGAATCGTTTTTAATAAATTCTCGCCCTTTTCGGTGATTGACAATTGAATCTCACGCCGGTTGCCCTCCACAGGCTCACGATGGAGCAAACCTCCGCGAACCAGACCATCGACCGCTTGGCTCAAGGTGCTTTTTGGAAGAAATGTTTTCTCCCCGACATTTTTTTGGGAGGTCTCTTTGTAAAGGGTAATGGTCATCAAAATGGAATATTGAGGAACTGTTAATCCATTTTCTGCAGCTGTCTTTTGAACGAACCGCATGATATTTTTCTGTACGTTCCAAAATGAACGCAATAGTTGTACGGAACCCATTAATTGTTTTTCATTCTCCACTCAACATCACCATTCTTTCTGTATTGAACTGTTCCATTTCGAACATTTAATTTTATGAATCATTTTAATTTACAGCTATTCTTCCGCTTAGTCAACCAATAAATAACTTCAACACCAAGGCTTTTATCTCTTGGTGCTTATATGGAAATGAGTTAAAGTCAGGTCAGGCCAAAACTGTTAAACCCATTGTATTTTTGTTAAAGAAAGGTTTTCTCGTGAAAACAACGATACAAAGTGAAATTAACTTGAAAATGTGAGATGAAAAGTGGTAGGATAATATTGCATTGAGTTAGTACCAGGTAATAATAGTAGATGATAACGCATTTGAGGGTGTTAAATGGCAAGCATGCATACATAAAAGAGCTTTCCCTTCCTTAGATACATAACAGGATATAAGTTTGCGAGACAAACAAACAGCTAATAAGAAAGGTTAGTAATTTGTGATATAAAGACCCATATTTATATTGGGTGACAGCGTGAGGAGAACATTCTGGTTTTAACAGAAAACCGTTTTAATTATTAGGAGGGATGATGACATATGGTTGAAAACCGCCATCTACAGGCAGGTCTGAGTGATGAGCAGGTGCTTGAGATGTATAGAATTATGTTGTTGGCAAGAAGAGTGGATGAACGGATGTGGCTGTTGAACAGATCTGGAAAAATTCCATTTGTCGTTTCTTGTCAAGGGCAAGAAGCAGCTCAAGTGGGTGCAGCATTTGCGTTGAATCGTGAAAATGATTATGTCCTTCCTTATTATAGGGATCTAGGAGTGGTGCTCGCGTTTGGGATGACCGCCAGGGATTTAATGTTATCCAGTTTTGCCAAGGCAGAAGATCCAAATTCAGGCGGACGTCAAATGCCTGGGCATTTTGGGCAAAAGAAGAATCGAATCGTGACGGGATCTTCGCCAGTTACGACTCAAGTGCCACATGCAGTGGGGATTGCACTCGCTGCAAAAATGGAAGGAAAAGATATTGTTTCATTCGTTACATTCGGTGAGGGTTCATCAAACCAAGGTGATTTTCATGAAGGAGCGAATTTCGCAGGTGTACATAAACTTCCGGTCATCTTGATGTGCGAAAATAATCAGTATGCCATTTCCGTCCCTATTGAAAAGCAATTGGCTTGCGGGAAAGTGTCCGACCGGGCCATTGGTTACGGCATGCCAGGGGTGACGGTTGATGGAAATGATCCGATCGAAGTATACCGGGTGGTGAAAGAAGCTGCTGAGAGAGGAAGGCGTGGTGAGGGCCCAAGCTTAATCGAAACGGTTTCATACAGGCTTACACCACATTCAAGCGATGATGATGATAGTCAATACAGGTCGCCTGATGAAGTATCGGAGGCAAAAAAAATAGATTCAATCATTACTTTTGGTGCCTATTTAAAAGCAATGGGAATCATGGATGATCAAATGGAGAAACAATTGAACGAGGAAATAATGGAAGTTGTGAATGAAGCGACGGATTATGCGGAAAATGCTCCATTTGCAAATGAAGACACTCTCTCAAAATACGTTTACGCAGAAAGGTAAGGAGGAAAGAAGATGGCAGTGATATCTTATATAGATGCCGTGATAATGGCGATGCGGGAAGAAATGGAACGTGATTCCCGTGTATTTGTATTAGGTGAGGACGTAGGGGTAAAGGGCGGCGTGTTTAAAGCGACTTCAGGGTTATACGAACAATTCGGTGAACAGCGTGTCATTGATACACCGCTTGCTGAATCCGCAATCGCAGGAGTCGGCATCGGCGCGGCCATGTATGGAATGAGGCCGATTGCGGAAATGCAATTCGCTGATTTCATCATGCCAGCCATCAACCAAATCATTTCGGAAGCTGCAAAAATCCGTTATCGCTCCAATAATGACTGGCATTGTCCTATCGTCATCAGAGCTCCATACGGCGGAGGTGTACATGGGGCGTTATACCATTCACAATCCGTTGAAGCCATTTTTGCGAATCAACCGGGACTTAAAATTGTCATGCCCTCTACACCCTATGACGTGAAAGGATTATTGAAAGCTGCCATTCGCGATGATGACCCGGTCCTTTTCTTTGAACATAAAAGAGCCTATCGCCTAATTAAAGAAGAAGTGCCGGATGATGATTATGTTTTACCGATTGGTAAAGCGGATGTAAAACGTGAAGGCGAGGACGTCACAGTGATCACTTATGGCCTTTGTGTTCATTTTGCGCTTCAGGCAGCTGAAAGGCTGGCCAGTGATGGCGTATCCGTTCATATACTTGATTTACGTACCGTTTATCCATTAGATCAAGAAGCCATAATGGAAGCTGCATCTAAAACAGGAAAAGTCCTATTGATTACTGAGGATAATAAGGAAGGAAGCATCATTAGTGAAGTATCGGCGATCATTGCAGAAAACTGCCTCTTCGATCTTGATGCCCCAATCATGAGACTCGCTGGCCCGGATGTTCCTGCCATGCCATATTCACCATCATTAGAGAAATCATTCATGGTGAATCCTGAAAAAGTGGAAAAGGCGCTGCGGGACCTGGTTGCCTATTAAATGGTCTGCATGGAGGAACGAACTCTTCTTATCCGTTTAAATGGTTGTTTATATTTGGATTGATCTTAAAAATGAACTTAAGTCTAGCAACTATAAAATAGGTTGCCAGGCTTTTTTTTACGCTGAATAAATCATCTATAGTTAAAAAATAATCCGTTTGATTACGCTAGAGGGAGCATATAAAACCAGAGATTTTTTTTTGGATTATCACTACATGAATATATACTATTGAAAAGAATCCCTGGACAATTATCCAATAATAAACTATTGGTATGGTGTTTGAAAGTACATATTATGGAATTGTAATTGCCGATAATCACGCAAAATTCAGTATATTAGCAATGAATATTGTGTATTTTTAAATGTTGAATGATGGGTGAACATTGAAACTAGCAAGGGACTATTATCTTTTAGAAATCTCCGGGCGCAGGCAATTTCGTATAAAAAATTCATCATGAAGTATTATATGAAGATAATATCTATTTCGAAGGAGGAAAAAATTGAGCGATCATATTAGAAGCGAATTATCATTATTCACCGAGTACCTTGTATCATTATTATTCACAGCTTGCCTTGCGGTTTTTCTCACAAAGTTCACTGATTCATTTCCATGGCTTTCCTTTATTGGTGTTTCAATTGGTCTTGCCCTCATGATTTCCTGTTGGGAACAAAAGAAAAACCAATGGTCTCTTTTTATTATAGGGTTATTATTCAACACAGCTGTTTGGTCTCTTGTTTTAAATTGGTCCTCATTTTTTTAAATATATTTATTCCTGAAAATTACAAAACAGCCTGATCCATTTTGATTGGATTTGGCTGTTTTATTTTACGTTTAATTAAGGCCATCGATATAGTTGAAAAATTGCCTCTTCACTTTTTCTGTGATAACCACTCTGCCACGATTGCAGCTTCTTCATTTGAAATAACGCCTGCTGGCATACCATTTTTACCATTATTAATAATATCTTCTATATCATTTTGTGAATATTTTGTACCAATTTTATTTAAAGCTGGACCAGCTCCTCCTTGTAAATTTTCCCCATGACAAGATATACAACTATTACTCACAATTTCTTCAGGATTACCAGCTGAAGTATCCTGTGTTCCCCCATTTGAATTTGGGGAGGGTGAGGGTTGATGGCCTCTGTAAAAAAACAGTAAAAATATTAAACATCCAGCAAGAACGATACTGGCTCCAGAAGTAAACCAAATTTTTTTCATAAATACCTCCGTATTTAATGTAGCGTGGAGTGAAAATCTTTTTGATAAAAGAACAAAGAACGTTTCTAATATATCTTCTGCATAATAATAGAATCCGTGGAAAATACATAAACCTCTAAGGTCTTATTTTACTCTTCCAAAGTATTTAAGCATTATTATTAATTTATATCTTTCCCCAAAGTTATTTTTGCATGAATACATTTTTAATAAAAGGTAAGATTCTTTTACAAAATTCCTTTATAACATTTCCAACTTTCTGCATGGTTATTTAATAAAAGTATAAACATATAGTCGAATTACTGAAAAACTAATATGAACTATTTAGAAAGATGAGGAATTTGAATATAGAACTGTAAACAAAACAGGCATGTCTAAATATAAGCTAGGTATAAAATTGAGCTGTTTTGTGAATATATGTAAAAGGAATAAAACAGGCACTTAAACATCCTTTAGTGTGAATAATAACGTTTACTGTAAAGGTTACAAACGGTTTTTAGTAAATGTAACTGATGTTTTTTATGGAGGATTGACGTGATGTTTCAGAATATTGGGATTCCAGGCTTGGTCGTAATTCTTATCATTGCGCTTGTAATTTTCGGTCCGAAAAAACTACCTGAAATTGGTCGAGCATTTGGGCGGACATTAACGGAGTTCAAGGGTGCAACAAATGGATTAATTTCTGATGAAGATAAACAGGAAGAGAAAAAACATGAGTTATCGACTGCTGAAAAGAAGATGCTGGATAAACAGTAGAGTCCATAGTGGTATGCAGGTGGGCATTTTTCATATAACTGGAGGTGGCCACCTTGGAAAACAAAGATTCACATCTCATTGAACATCTTGATGAACTTCGGCAACGAATGATTTCGTTGGTGCGTTAGTTTATGTTGAAGACTTATATAGTTGGATAATTAAAGATCTTGGGAGGGATTTAGCTAGCCTGGGACCAAGTGATATTTTATGGGTGTATACGATTATTTCTGTGTTTTTGCCATTGCGGCTGCGATCCCTGCAGTTGCCTATCAGACTTGGGGATTTATAGCACCTGCCCTGACAAAAGAAGAACGCAAAGTGACTCAAACGTTAATCTCAGGATTATTCATTTTGTTTATTGTCGGAATCTCTTTTGGATACTTTCTGTTATTTTCCATTGTGCTGGAATTTTTAACAAATATGTCAGCGGGCCAGTTTGAAATGATGTTTACAGCAGATAATTATTTTCGGTTCATGATTAACTTGGTTTTACCGGTTTGGTTTTCTATTTGAAATGCCATTGGTAGTGATGTTTTTAACCTGATTAGGAATTCTCAATCCAGTAAGGTTGGCAAAAGCGTGGAGAGTATCCTATTTTTTCTGGTAGTCGTATCAATTAGGATTACTCCTCCGGATTTCATACCGGATATACTCGTCATATTCCTTTACTGGTTCTTAACGAATTAAGTGTCACCATATCCAAGATTGCTTATATAAGAAAAAGGTAGTAAGCGATGCATCAATGTGATAAGAAAATTCACACCTTGATTATGAAATAGGAGGTTTTTTTTTGTCGGACAAAGAGAAAAGTCAAATCGAAAAACAAGGTAGTACGAGACGTACCTTTTTAAAGAATTCCGGTTTAGCTGTTGGAGGGCTTATTTTAGGTGGAGCAGTTGGAAGCATGTTTGATAGAAATTCGGAAAGTGGTGTGAAAACAGAACAGAAGAGTCAAACTCAAGCTAATAATCCGAATGAAGCCCTGATGTTTTTTTATCCAGAAGAATATCAGACGACAGCGGCAGCTGCAGAACGTATTTTTCCAAAGGACGATCTTGGACCAGGTGCTATGGAATTAAATGCGGCGATTTATATTGACCATCAACTCAACAGTGGGTGGGGCGTAAATGAAAAGGATTATAAACTTGGACCCTATTATAAGCCAGGGCCAACACAAGGTGAACAGAATAAACTTTACCGAAAAGATTTGTTCCGGCTAGGCTTAAAAGAATTGAATACATATAGCAACAAAAACTATAAAAAGAAATTTACAGAATTAGACGCTAATGAACAGGATGAAGTGTTAGCTGCATTCGAGAAAGGGAAAGCAAGTTCGCTTTCTGGTGCATCTTCATCGGCATTTTTCCAATTGTTAAGAACTTTGACCATTGAAGGTGTTTATGCAGATCCGTTGTACGGAGGAAATAAGGAAATGCTAGGCTGGCAGATGCGAAAGTATCCTGGTTCTCGAATGAGTTATACAAAAGAAATCCAAAGTAAAGAATTTTTAAAGCTAGATCCAAATAGCCTTCAAAGTCATATGAAACATTCATGATAGAAAGGGATGAAAAACATGGCAAAAAAACTACCTAAGGTACCCGTCGTTGTTGTCGGGATGGGCTGGGCTGGAGGTATTATTGCCTCGGAATTAACAAAAGCAGGAATCAAAGTCGTTGGATTAGAGCGCGGGAAAGAACGGGATATGAGTGATTATTTAATGGTGCATGACGAACTGCGTTTCCAACATCGTGAAGAGTTAATGCAAGATTTATCAAAAGAAACTATTACTCATCGTAATAACCAAAAAATGAGAGCACTCCCTATGCGTAATTATGGAACTTTTATCGTAGGTGAAGGTCTTGGAGGAGCTGGTAGTCACTGGAATGGACAGACCTACCGTTTTCTTCCTTATGATTTTGAAATTAAATCACTAACTGAAAAAAGGTATGGTAAAAATAAAATTAAATCAGACTATCCGATTCAAGACTGGGGCATAACATATGACCAAATCGAACCATATTATGATACTTTTGAAAAAATGGCAGGAATATCTGGTGAAACTGTCAAGTTATATGGAAAACGCTCCAATCCTTATCCAACAGGACCGATGATAAAAACACCTGTATTAGCGGAATTCGAACAAGCAGCGAAGAAGCTTGGCTACAAACCATATATGATCCCATCTGCAAATCTATCAGAGAATTACGAAAATCCTGATGGCATTTCACGTTCAGCCTGTCAATATTGTGCATTTTGTGAAAACTTCGGTTGTGAGTATGGTGCAAAAGCAGATCCAGTTGTTACGGTCATTCCTGTTGCAAAAAAAACTGGTAACCTTGACCTGCGGACATACTCAAACGTCACCCGTATTTTAAATGATGGTACGAAAGCGACAGGTGTTATTTATGTAGACACCTTCACGGGTGAAGAATTCGAACAACCGGCAGAAGTAGTGGTCTTAGCGAGTTATGTATTTAATAATGTTAGACTTTTACTTAATTCGAATCTTGGAATACCCTATGATCCAAAAACCAGAAATGGTGTAATTGGTAAAAACTATTGTTACCAAGTGAGTTCAGGATATTCAAGCCTTTATTATAATGACCGTGAGTTCAATATATATGGAGGTGCAGGTGCATTAGGCATTGAGATTGCAGAATTTACAGGTGATAATTTTGACCATTCGGATGTAAACTTCCTTCACGGAGCAGGAATTCGTACAACCCAGTATGGGAATAGACCTATAGCTAATAATAACTCACCAATCGGAACACCTTCATGGGGTGCGGAATTTAAAAAGCAATCAATCAAATATGCCAATAGCATCCTGCAAGTCAAATCACAGGGTGCAAGTATGCCACACATACAAAACTACCTTGATCTGGACCCTACTTATAAAGATGTATACGGTATGCCTTTATTACGGATGACATATGATTATACTGCCCAAGACCGTGAGTTAGTAAAATACATGGCGAAAGTAACAAGATCGATTGCTAAAAAAATGGGTCCTGATCATATTGATACGGTTGCTGAACAAGCAGATTTTAACGTAAACACAGATACGAATACGCATAACACAGGCGGCGTCATCATGGGGGCTGATCCAAAAAATTCAGCAGTTAACACTTACCTGCAAATGTGGGACGCTGAAAATGTATTTGTTGCGGGTTCTTCAGCATTTCCTCATAACAGTTCGTTCAACCCAACTGGTACTTTAGGTGCCTTTTCATATAGAGCAGCAGAAGGGATTGTAAAGTACCTTAAAAAAGGTGGTTCCCTCGTATAAGACAGCTTTTCCTTTGACCTAAAAATAACATGACCTGTTCCCACAATAATTGGGGGCAGTTTTTTAATTTTAGGATGCTAAAAAAACAAACATGCATGGGCTCCATTTAAGACTAAGGGTATCGTTTAAGGTACATATTAAACTTAATACCAAAAACTTAAGATAAGGGGGTTTATAAAATGAAAGGCAAATGGAAAATCACTATTTTATCCGCATTACTTTCGGTAAGTTTTTTGTCAGCATGTAACGCCGGTAATAACGACTTTAATGATCAAGAGGAAGTAGATTATCGTCCTGTTCGAAATGACACGGACACGAATCCGAATAATAATGATGATGATAATCGATCATTCAAGCACGATGAAAACCCTGATCAAACAGATAAACAAATGGAAAAAGGCAATAACCTTGAATTTAATAAATCGAGAGGCGATTTATAGAACCTCTAATAAGAAGACAATATTTTATTTGGGATACCATTGGAAAAACGCCCAAAATTCGATTTTCCTCCAGTTTGACTTTACTTCTCATTCTTGCATAAATGTATTCCATGGAGTTGACATGATAAAATGAAATTTAACAAGAAAAAAATCAACGTTGTAGATATTCAAAAAGCGAAGAAAAGCGTGTTTGCTACAGGGGTAGGAAATGCTATGGAGTGGTTTGATTTTGGCCTATATTCCTATTTGGCTGTTATCATCAGTCAAAATTTTTTTAGTGCTGTTGAGAATGATGAGCTAAAATTAGTGTTCACCTTTGCAACGTTTGCTATTGCCTTTTTAATGCGCCCAGTAGGGGGTATCATATTTGGTAAAATCGGAGATAAATTAGGAAGAAAAGTCGTTTTAACAACCACGATTATTTTGATGGCTTTTTCAACATTACTAATCGGTTTATTACCTACATATGATCAAATCGGTATATGGGCACCTATACTCTTATTAATAGCTAGAATTATTCAGGGTTTTTCAACAGGTGGCGAATACGCTGGTGCAATGGTCTATATTGCAGAATCTTCTCCAGACAATAAACGCAATATGCTTGGAAGTGGATTAGAAATTGGTACGCTAATTGGTTATATATTAGCTTCATTACTTGCCAGTACACTCTTTATCACCCTATCTGATGAACAGATGGCCTCATGGGGTTGGAGAATACCGTTTCTACTCGGCTTACCTTTAGGGCTTATTGGATTGTACTTAAGAAAAAGTTTAGAAGAATCACCGATTTTTGAAAATGAACTTTCTGATGATGAAGCCCAAGAGGAAAGCTTTCTATCCATTTTAAAAAATCACAAAAAGGATATTCTTGTATGTTTTGTAGCTGTTGCATTCTTTAATATTACAAGCTATATGCTATTATCATACATGCCTTCTTACTTAGATGAAATTATTGGATTATCCAGTACAGTAGGAACCCTGTTAATTACGATTCTAATGATTATTATGGTGCCCCTTACTTTAATGTTTGGAAAGCTCAGTGATAAAATTGGAAATAAGACCGTTTTCTTAATCGGTTTAGGCGGTTTAAGTCTATTATCTGCCCTTGCTTTTTATTTAATAAACTTGAATGCTTTAGTATTTATTTCGTTAGGTGTTCTAATTCTAGGTGTTCTGCTTTCAATTTATGAAGGCACAATGCCTGGATCGTTACCAACCATGTTCTATACTGATATTCGATATCGAACATTATCGGTGACCTTTAATGTCTCGGTTTCAATATTTGGTGGAACTACCCCTTTAGTTTCCACATGGTTAGTTCACCAAACAGGGAATAACCTAGCACCTGGTTTCTATCTAACAGCCGTGAATATTATCGGGTTTTTAGTGATATTATTCTTGTTCAATAGTACTTCAGGAAAATCGCTAAAAGGATCTTACCCAACAGTTGCTTCAAAATCTGAATTTCAAGAAGCTGTTGAAAATCCAAAAGATTCCCTATGGTGGAAAACGGAACAAAGAGAAAAATAAAAAAAACACAATGGGAGGACTACTCGAAATACAGTCACTCAAACTTGAGCGTCTGTATTTCGGGTTTTGTGGTATTCACGAATAATAAAGTTGTTTAAAAGTGGAAAGAAGAATTAAAGGAAAGCGATAGAGTTATTTAAAGAAATGGGTAACGAATAAGTTCCCTTTTCTCTTAGGGAACTGCTGGACAATCTACCCACTTATCCACCTGGGGCACATTGATGCAAATAAGGTAGAAGAGGTATCGGGATTTTAGGTTTGTTCGCTTTGATCATTTAAAGGAAGAACAGATTAAACGAGATGTATACTCGATAAACCCTTAATTAATGAAAAGATGTGAATTCAAATGGATATTACGAAAATTAGGGGATGATTAATAGTGACAGCCTTAAAACAACGGTTGCTATACCTTAAGCTTATTGGTACGGAACTAGTAATAATAGAAATACAAAATACTGTCATTGCCGCTAGTTATAGCTTTAGACAGTAACCCATATACAGAATGGTCTATATTTTAAGTGAAATTGACTGTGTGTTTTTTTTTGCCCTGTAATTATTTCGATATTGAGATATATTAATTTGAGATAATGTTGTTGACAGTGAATGGTATTCATGATAAATTATCTTTAAGTAAAGATATATTAATTCAAGATAATGAGAATACCTAATCAAACCCCTATAATGAATAGCCACTCTTTTTGAAGGAAAAATATAGGGGATTAAGGAAAATGTTAAATATCCAAAAATTGAATCGTTTTAATGGGAGGAATAATGTATGAATGGTTTAAAAGGTATACACCACGTAACGGCCATAACAAGTAGTGCTGAAAAAAATTATGAATTTTTCACAAATATATTAGGCATGCGTTTAGTCAAGAAAACCGTTAACCAAGATGATATCCAAACCTATCACCTGTTTTTTGCCGACGATGTTGGCGGTGCGGGTACTGACATGACATTCTTCGATTTTCCCGGAATTCCTAAAGGAGTGCATGGTACTAATGAGATCTCTAAAACATCCTTCCGTGTACCGAATGATGCGGCATTGGAGTATTGGGTCAAGCGCTTCGACCGTTTAGAAGTAGGGAATACAGGAATCCAAGAACAGTTTGGCAAAAAGATCATTTCATTTGTGGATTTTGATGATCAGCAATATCAATTGATCTCAGATGAAAATAATGAAGGGGTTGCAGCAGGGATTCCTTGGCAAAAAGGACCGATTCCTCTGGAACACGCTATTACAGGATTAGGACCAATTTTCATTCGTATCGCCAACTTTGATTACTTTAAAGAAATGATGGAAAAAGTCCTATTATTCAAAGAAATAGACAATGAAGGGTCATTTCACCTATTTGAAGTAGGGGAAGGCGGCAATGGTGCACAAGTGATCGTCGAGCATAATTCGACCCTTCCTCAGGCTCGGCAGGGTTTTGGGACTGTTCACCATACAGCCTTCCGTGTTGAAGACCGTTCCGTTCTGGAAGAATGGATCAAACGAATGGAAAGCTTCCAATTTCATACGTCCGGTTATGTCGATCGTCACTTTTTTGAGTCGCTTTACGTACGAGTGGCACCGCAAATTTTATTCGAGTTTGCCACGGATGGTCCTGGATTCATGGGGGATGAGCCGTATGAAACGCTTGGGGAAAAGTTATCTTTACCACCGTTCTTGGAACCGAAAAGGGATCAAATCGAAAAGTTGGTCCGTCCAATTGATACAGTAAGAAGCACCAAGGAATTCATTAAAGAATAATTGCGAATGATATATTGGTTTATGCCCATACTAAAATAGGTAGAAATAAAAAATGGAATAATCATTTGAAATAGAAAAAATGTTCTGGAGGAATGAATCATGACAAAAGATTTTTACACGGCCATTAAAGAGAGACGTTCATATTATGGAATCAATAAAGAAGTCCAAGTAACGGATGAGAAAATTAAAGAAATAGTTGAATTTGCGGTAAAACACACGCCATCGGCTTTTAATTCCCAATCCTCCCGCCTTGTTGTTTTAACAGGATCGGCACATGATAAATTATGGGATATTACGACGCAGGCTTTAAGGAAAGCGGTTGGTGAGGGGGATTTCTCTAGCACTCAACAAAAAATGGATTCCTTTAAAGCGGGATATGGGTCAATATTATTCTTTGAAGATGAATCTGTTGTGAAATCACTTCAAGAACAATTTGCAACGTATGCCGATAACTTCCCAATCTGGTCACAACAAACATCAGGCATGCATCAATTAGTTGTTTGGACGGCACTTGAAGCAGAAGGATTGGGAGCAACTTTACAGCATTATAATCCTCTAATTGATGATGACGTGAAAAAAGAATGGAATGTTCCAAGCAATTGGAAATTGATTGCGCAAATGCCATTTGGAAATCCAACAGCTCAACCGGGTGATAAAGAATTCAAACCACTTGAGGATCGTATCAAATTTTATAAATAAAGAGGACCGATAAGAGAAACTTTGTTGAGAGCCAATTCTAATTGGCTCTTTTTTGTTTGAGCTCATTTGCCCATATTTTTTCAGTTTTACAATAAGAAAAAATATTTTCACTATTTTTTGTTTATTGCCGTGTGTGGAAAGTGACTATACCTTATGTAAAAGTTTTATAAGTAATAATTCTCCTTTTTATTCAATTCATTGAAAATAAGAGCTATTCCTTGCTCGAGTTTTTGTATATTTGTATTGGACACGTTTAGTTTTAATATTTTTTCCTGGTGAAAGCCATCTATATAATTTTGACCCATCGTCTCTACCAGTACATGTTGATTCTGTAAGTTATTGATGAGGTAAGTACTATTTAAACGTTGAGGCAGTACGATATGAGCGTTCATACATATGGATGATGGGCGATAAAAGCCTGAAGCAGAGTGCTTTTCTAGAGCATCATATAGCAAGTTTGCACGCAATGAATAGGAAAGGCGCACTTGGTTTCTATGGTGTTTAAACATACCGCTTTTTATGTAGATTTCCAATGCTGCTTGTGAAATCATGGAACTATCAATATCAGACGTTCTTTTATATAGTTGGAAGCTCTCCGATAATGGTTTAGGCAATACGGCAACACCTATGCGTAATCCTGGAAACATTATTTTTGAGAAGCTTTTTAAATAAATGACCATGTTATGGGTATCCTCGGAAAAAATAGGGTCTACCTTCATATTTTCTTCGAAATCTGCTAAATAATCATCTTCTACAATATAGACACCATACTTCACTGCAAGTTTTAGTATCTCCACTCTTTCCATTTTAGAGTAAGAAGTCCCTAACGGATTATGAAAACGTGGCATCGTATAAAAGAATTTAATTTCCTGATCACTAAATATCCGTTCTAACTCCCCTAAATCAATACCTTCTGCAGTTCGTTCGATTCCTAGCACGGAAATCTTGTACGCTTTCAATTGCTCCACAAATAGATGATAACTAGGCTGCTCAACAAGTATATGAGTACGTTCATTTGGAAAGGGGATTAACGTTAATAAGGAAAGTGCTTGCTGCACGCCAGAAGTAATGAAAATCTGTTCTTCTTTTGCGAAAACCTGATACTGCTCTAATTGTTTTTGTATCACTTTAATTAAAGAGGGCAGTCCTTTTGGAGTGCCATAGATAAACAATTCTTGCTGATAGGTATCGATGGCTTTGTTAATGCAATGTTGAAAGTCATGATACGGAAATTGATGCCAAGCGGGAGCGGAGGTAACAAAGTCGATGTCCGTTGTGGGTTCGCTTTTACCATCAAATTCCTTTTGTACGACATAATATCCGCTTTTAGGAACGGCGTAGATTAAATGCCTCTTTTCCAATTCTTGCAGGGCTTTCAAGACTGTACTTTTACTACATTGATGTTGATCGCTTAATTGACGAATTGACGGGAGTTTAAAGCCCGCTTTGAGCCGTCCATTCTGGATGAGAAATTCAAATTCATTAAACAAAGCTACGTATTTTAGCATGAATACCTCCTAAAAACTGTACCGTTACAGATGCTCCTTATTTGTATTGTATCGTACTGGAACTTTTAATACGATACTAACAACCGGCCGGGTGTTGAAAAGGAGGATTACTCAATATGACAGAAAATAAAAAAGCCTATTTTGCAGCGATACTATATGCCATTATTATTGGATTTTCATTTATCTTTACAAAAATATCATTAATGGAAGCTAGTCCGCTAGATACATTGGCACATCGATTTACGATGGCTTTGTTGATCGCCATAATTTTTAAGCTATTAAGGAGGACATCAGTGAAAATGAGCGCAAAGGATACTGTGAAAATTCTTCCGTTGGTGTTCCTTTATCCAATTTTATTCTTTATTTTTCAAGTGTTTGGTCTCATTTATACCTCATCTTCAGAAGCGGGTATTATCCAAGCGACCATACCAATTTTTACGTTAATATCAGCTTCATTATTTTTGAAAGAATACGCAGGTAGAGCTCAGAAATTTTTTCTTTGTTTATCTGTTATGGGGGTTATCTTTATCTTTGTCATGAATGACTTGCAACATGCGGCTAACAGTTTGAAAGGAACGATCCTGATCTTATTATCCTCGATTGCTGCCGCTCTTTATAATGTGATAGCGAGGAAGGTAACAAAGCAATATTCACTATTTACGTTAACTTATGTGATGACTTTCTTTGGTTTTGTGACCTTTAATAGTTTGGCCGTCATTAACCATATAATTAACCATTCCATCAGCAGCTTTTTAATACCCTTCACAAGTAGTGCATTCCTCATTTCAATCGTATATCTTGGGGTATTATCGTCTTTGCTTACTGCTTTTTTATCAAACTATTCATTATCTATATTACCAGCATCTAAAATGAGCGTTTTTAGTAATTTAGCGACATTGATTACGATAATGGCAGGGGTGATTTTCTTACATGAATCGGTTCATTATTATCATGTAATAGGTGCAATGATCATTCTTGCTGGGGTAATCGGCACGAATTATTTTGGTGGAATTCAATCCAAGCATAATAGTAAGACTTTTGCCGACCCATTGCTGAAAAGGGAGGTAAAGTAATGAATAAATATGTATTGTTACTCTTGATTAGTGGTATATGGGGATCTCAATTTTTCTTTATTGCATTAGTCATAGAAAATGTTGGGGTTATTACATTATCAGCCATCAAAGCATGTATCGGCGGTATCTGTTTACTCTTCTTTGGTTTGTTTTTATCAAAAGAAGAGCGAAAAGTACCCAGGGGTTATTATAAATGGTATATTATCATTGCTTTTTTCGAGGTTGTACTCCCATTCGTTTTTATTGCACAAGGCCAGAAATCGGTGCCTAGCAGCATCGCAGCGGTGCTGATTGGAATGGTTCCCATCTTTACCATCCTTTTTTTATTAGCATTTTTCAAAAGAAAAAGCACAAGGCCGCAGATTACAAGTATCCTATTCGGATTTGCAGGTATTGTCTTCCTTTCCTGGCCGACACAAGGAATCCAAGACCTTTCTAACAGTATTCAAGGGAACATCCTCATGATATTGGCTGCTATGAGTTTTGGATTATCATTGATTTTCATGGAGAAATTAAACGAGGGTTCTTCCGTCATTCATATGAGAAATGTATTACTGATTGCCAGTGCATTGCTCATACCCATGTCCCTTTTGTTTGAGCAATCTTTCAAATTGGATATAGCACGATCTCAATCCATCTACTTAGCGATTTTAGGCATTTTCCATGCAGGGGTTGTTTATGCATTATTTAACAGGCTGATTCGGCAAGAAGGCGCATTATTTACTTCATATAGTAATTATATAGTGCCAGTCATCGGAATGATTTTAGGGTTTTTCTTTTTACATGAAGCGTTGTCCATTCATCAATTGATTGGAATGGCTATAATAATGATGTCATTAGTTTTTTTAGACGAAAAAATAATTATCAAATTGAAAAATGGGCAGCAGGTTTAATATTTTTTGTAAAATCATTTTTAGTTTTTTGATCAGCAAATGAATATATGGTAAAAGAAGCATCTGCTGAGGTTAATGCAGATGCTTTTCTTTTAAAAGAGGTAACTGATTTATTGGCTATAACCAGTAATATATGCTTATATTTTTAGTTTTTCTGCATTAGATTGTGATGTATTTTTCTCCATCTTCATTATAATAAATCCACTCCAGGCAAACATAAGGGAGGCTATGTAAAAGATGCTGCCGATCGTTAAAAAGTCGACTAAATATCCAGTTGCAATCACCGCAACTGCAGCACCGACGGATGTCCAAACATGGTATTTCCCGATTTCCGCACCCGCGGTTTTCTTCGTTACATATCTTGCCAGTACCGTTTTTTCAGTGTTTCTTTGTACTGCCCCAAGTACTCCCATAATGATTTGCAGGAGATAGACATGCCAAATTTCATATGCGAGAGGAAAGGCAAGCAGGATAAGTGCCATTCCCCATGAATAGATAAGGAGAAAGGCTTTGTCACCTGTTTTGTCAGTAAATTTTCCGATTAAAGGATAGCTAAGCGCTGCAGTCAATGAGAATATTCCATATGCCCACCCGAATTGCGAATAACTGGTGCCTACATTTTTGATTAGCAATATATAAAAGGGGAAAATCATGCTGGCAGCCATTCCAACAGTGCCTTGGTAAAAAACAAAACGTTTATAATTCATGGATGATACTCCTCATAGAAAAGATTCATGAAGCGATTATCAGGATCATATTTCTTCTTTAATCGAAAGAATTCCTCAGTACGCGGATACGCTTCAAATAATTGTGTCTTGGTTGGATACCCATAATAGGGCAGATAGTAGCTGCCGTTATGGTCAAGCGTCACATCGATCATGTTACGGATGACCCTTCCTGTATTATCCTTGCTTTCGTCATCTGTCCCTTGATTGATGAGCATCACTAAAGCGAACATATCATCCTTGGCATAGGACATGAGTGATTCATCATTATGTTCCACATAACGAATTGTGATATTTAATAAATTAAAATCTTTCTCATCAGATAAGGTTCTTCTTAAGTCATCGATATAATCAGCAAATTGATCAATCGGAACGAAGTATTCTTGCAGCACTTCAGTTTTGGTGGGGTTGCTGTAATCCATGAATGCTGAATCCGACCGCATCACATTATTCCTCGATACCAAGTTGTCATCAATATTGGCCGTGTAGGCTTTTTGAGTTTCCCAAAACCTATTTTTACCCCAGTCATTAAAACGTGAGAGGCCAAGAAAGAATTTAGGCAAGGCAATGATCGTTTCCCGTTTGAGAGTATTGTAGTCAGATAGCCTTGTTTGGTCATTTGCCCTATAATAATCCGTTACATACATTTCATCCAAATAGGAGCCAGGAGCAACAGATATTCTTGCAAGATGCATTTTAACATCATTGTTTTGAAGAACTTCTCTTTTAAAGTACGACGTATATTCATCATAATGAAGTGATTTAGTTTTAATGTTATAAAGTTCGTCATCGGTAAGGTGGAGTGTTACATCGAGTATGACTCCAAACAATCCATACCCGCCAATAACCGTATGGAAGAGCTCCGGATTATCTTTGCGGCTCACTGTTAGGATTTGTCCTTTTGCGTCAAGCAATCTAAAAGATTCCACGGTTTCTATCAAGGCATGATGACGGATATCCCGGCCATGGACATTAACGCTCAAAGAACCGCCAATGGTAAAAATGTTTTGAGATTGACTGACCTTCAGTGCAAGCCCATATGGGTTGATGTATTCCTGAAGAGCAGCCCAGGTTGCACCGCTTTGGACCGTAATGCGTTTTTCTTTTACATCCAAATCAAGTATTTTATCATAGTTCTTCATATCGAGCAGAATCCCGTTTGGATATAATGTCTGCCCTCCTTGGCTATGCTGCATTCCGGCAATGGAAATGGGATCATCGTTTTTTTCGGCATCCAAAACGACCTTTTTGATTTCTTCTTCACTATCTTCTGCCTTTATCACTTTCATTTTAACTGGCATCAGACGGCTTATATCTTTGGCAATAGGGTGGTCAAGCTTGAAATTAAAAGCCTGCAGCGATAATCCAAATAATAGTGCATATAGGGTGATAAATAAAAATCGTTTCATGATAGCTGGAATTCTACTCCTCGTTTACTTTGTTTGACACTTAATTGAAATAAAGAAAATGTATGAACCTTTTATATTAATGGAGTTTCCCTGACCATTCAGTAAGATTCGGGTTAATATTGAATTAAATGTCAGATTTTTAGAAATGAATCTTTTGATTTATGTTTTAGTTCTTGGTTTTAAGCCCATTAATGATTGTTTTGGTTAGCGGTATGGATAGTGATTCCAAGCTTTGTTCTGAGTTGTTTAATCCCCAATGATAGATGATTCCCATCAGGCTTTGGATGATAAGTTGTGAAATTTCGTTAACTGATTGGTCAGTGCCAATGTCGTTTTGTTCTTTCGCCTCTTCAATTAATGAACGAATGATTTTGAAGAGTGAGCGGTTTGAATTTAAAAAGTAAGTATTTTCTTTCGAATCTAAAGCGGAACTGTAAATCACTTTCATTAAATCTTTGCCCATTTCTACTTCCAGAAAACGCATCAATCTGCGAATGAAAATAAACAATTTCTCGGTAGCGACCATATCGACTGGGAACGAACGGAAGACTTCGCGATAGTAATCATCGACTTCTATGAATCTCACTAAAAAAATGTCCGATTTCGCTGAAAAGTGTTGGTAAAATGACCCTTTTGATGTGCCGCTTTTTTTCACGATTTCGTCAACGGTAACTTTATCGTAACCTTTTTCGCTGAATAGCTTTAGAGATATTTGTAAAATTTTTTCACGAGTCTTTTCTCCCCTAAGTTGTTTCTTTCTGGGTTCAATCATAAAAAACCTCCAAATGATAATTGACAGAATATTCCTATATAGTTTAATATCAGACTACAGTCTAGTTAAATGATTGCTGGTCTATTTAATCTAACGTAGATCATGAATAATCACAACGCTATCTTAAATGGTTTTCGTGCATTTGGAAAGCGCTTACAAATCTTCGGGGTCAAGTATGGAGAAGGTTAATTGAGTTTAAATAGGAGGTTTTTCAAGGATTTCTATACAATCGGTTACTGTCTTACAGAAAGCCTAATTCCTCTTTAGCCCTGAGTATATGGATTGTATTTATAATATTGTTGGATTCAGTATATGTAAATAGAGGGTGGTGGTTTTCAGGATAAATTGAGAGCTAGGAATGAACCAGAGTGTCGGGAAGCTGGAAAAGAGTTGTACGGTAAACTTTTTTGGGAAATAGTAGCATGAAAAGGGAGGAAATAATCTTGAATCATTCCAGTGGTGAAATAGAGAAACGAACGATCAGTAAGACGATGAAACGCATTCTTCCATTTATCTTGCTCCTTTATATCATTGCTTACTTGGACAGGGTCAATTTAGGCTATGCTGCTTTACAAATGAATGCAGAATTAGCTTTATCCGCTGAAGTTTTTGGATTGCTTTCTGGTATTTTCTTCATCGGCTATTTCTTTTTTGAAGTCCCTAGCAACATGATCATGCATAAAGTGGGAGCTCGGATATGGATTGCCCGTATAATGATTTCGTGGGGGCTTGTGGTAATATTAACAGGATTTGCCCAAACAACGATGCATTTATATATTCTCCGTTTTTTATTAGGTGTTGCTGAAGCTGGTTTTTTCCCAGGTATAATTTTGTATTTAACTTATTGGTTCAGGGCCCGCGAAAGAGGACGGGCAACAGCGGTTTTGCTCTTAGCCCTACCGATTGGCGGATTGATTGGTGCGCCTGTGTCGACATGGATTCTTGACAATATTTCCTGGTTCGGTATGGCAGGGTGGAGATGGATGTTCATTCTTGAAGGCATTCCGGCCATTATTATAGGAATTGTTGTTGTTTTCTATTTAACTAATAGACCGTCTAACGCTAAATGGTTATCAAAGGAAGAAAGTGATTGGTTAGAAGGCGAATTGAGAGCGGAAAGAAAAGTTAGCTCGAAAATAAATAAAGTCACGAAGCTTGATATGCTGAAAGATTCGAAAATCTGGAAGTTGGCTCTTTTTTATTTTGCAGGATACACATCCATCTATGGATTGTCATTCTGGATGCCAACCATCATAAAATCTTTATCGGAAAACGCAACAACTAATTTAGAAATAGGCTGGTTAGCGATGATTCCATCGTTAGTCGGTATACCTGCAGTTATGTTTGTAGGCTGGAATTCAGATCGGACCAATGAACATAAAACACATTTGCTAGTTTGCCTTATGATAGCGGTTGTCGGATTTATCGGGTGCGGCTTTTCAAATAGTGTTTTTATGATGGTGCTTATGTTAACGATTACATCTTTCGGGTTATACGGGTTCAGTGGATGTTTCTTTGCCTATATGACATTTTTCTTCACTGAGTCCACTGCCCCAGTTGGAATAGCCATAGTTAATTCATTTGCGGCTTTAGGCGGTTTTGTAGGACCGATGATTCTCGGAACTGTTGCCTTTACTCAAGGAATGTTTATTTTATCTGGATTACTTATAATAGGTGTCATCACCCTATTATCATTAAAATTGTCGGATGCTTCAGATGAAAACATAGGTAAAGAAGTTGAAGTCAATATTAATCGATTATAGAGGTTCTAAATGTATGGAAGATTAAAAGTGATTAAAAAAGAAACATCATTGGAAATCACAGCGTTTCCACGATGTTTCTTTTTTTATTTAAGCACACATATATATGGAGTGAAAATACCAGTTGAGCATGTCAAAGCTTAATCTAAATCGCAGGTTCTGCCTAATAAGACTTGTTTGTAGATTTCGGCGGGATTAGAATGGATATGAGATGAAAGTGCTTTCGAAAAGATCAGGGATCCCTTTTCTATTCATGTGCTGACTTCATATTATTCATTAGGGGAATAACAGCAGAAATGAGGTGATGATGTGGAAATTCATTTGGTGGCAAAAGATGAGATTGAGGCTCAAGGAATTCGTTGGATCGTGGAGTCCCACCTAACGGGAGTTAGACTGAACTTATGGAAAACGATTGAAGAATTCGAAAAGGGCATACGCAATCAGCAACCTGAATTCGTTATTTTGGATATGGATATTTGGACGGATGAAAGTGAAGCGATGGGTGTTTCGTTAAAGCGAAGGGGAATTCGATGGTTAGGGATTTCATCTGAGCGAATCTTTCAAACCGCTTATCGAGCCTTACGTTTTCGTGCTGAAGATGTTTTATTCCGTCCTTTTTCTTCGGCAGATTTGGTAAAACATATCCAACAATTACGTTTTCAATTGAGAAATGGTCCAAGTCATATCTCGTCAAACACCATGGATGATGAGAATGCTCTGGATATTGGGTATCCAGATTTCTTCTTGACTGACCGGAAGCATGAAAGCCGAATAACCATGGTCGCTTTCTTGACACCTGATAACAAGACCCTTCCATTAGTTTATGATGAACTGCAACGATATTCTTTTACTGGGAAGAATCAAATCTTCGCTTTATCGGATTTTATTTTATGTGTCCAGGAAACAAAGGAAATGGAGATATATAAGGAAGAGTATCAGGCCTTCCTTGCCCATTGGAAAGAAAGAATGGATGAGCCCCTTGCCATCATAATAAAGGCGGCAACTTCAGATGAGTCTTTAAAAAGGATGTATCAGCAAACACGTGAATTTACGAGACAAATCTTTTTCGATGGATATGATATCATTTTAGCCGAAAGTCAACAGACTTCGCCTCAAGAGATGGACCCATTCCTCACTCCTCTTGAACAAAGACTTTGGATAGAAATGCTCGAAAGGCGGGATGCGAAAGCCATCAGGAACTGGATTGAGCGTGAATTCCTTACTTTTGATCGACCATACCCCGACCCGGAAATCGTTCGTATCCGCCTTACAAGTGTACTCGCACAAATTCGTAGGCATATGAAATCATACAACTTGCAAAATGCTTCCCTGGAAGCAATATACTATGATGTATTTCAGCAAATTGTACATAAACCTGTCATCCATCAAATAGTAAAAGAGCTGCATGCGTTCACCACCCATATGCTTCTGCAGGATCATGGACAATTACAGGAAGGGGCACGCACACTTAGCGAAAAAGCAAGGGAGCTGATCGAGTCCAACTATTGGGACGCCCAGTGGAATCTAGCGAGTTGTGCAGATACTCTGCGTATCAATAAAAGCACACTCAGCCGTCGTTTTGCGGCTGAATCCGGCGAGTCTTTTCGAAATACGCTGCATCAAGTTCGAATTAGGGAAGCTAAACGTTTATTAAAGGAAACGGATTTATCATTAGAGGAAATCTCACAATTAGCCGGCTATTCACATCAAACTTATTTCAATGCCAAATTCAAATTGCTTGAAGGTTGTACACCATCAGCATATCGGTCTGGCTTATAAAAAGGACGATTCAATAAATGAATCGTCCTTTCAGTTTGTAGACAAAAGGGATTCGGATTAAAAAATTCCAGTTGACCTTATTAAAAAGAATCATGTTAAGAAAGCATCCTCATCACTTCAAGTTTTATTAATGCTATATTAAAACAATGAAGACTTTAGGCAAAAGGGTTATATCTAAATGTTAAAACAAGTTGATTGGAGCGGGTGTTCGAGACTCCTGCGGGAAAAGCGAGTCCAGGGAGACCCTGCAGGCGCAAAGGCGCCGAGGGCGGACCGCCCGCGGAAAGGGAGTGCCTGGAGAGGAAATCAAAGTTAAAGTTTGTCTACAGTCTGAAAAAGGACGATTCAATAAATGAATCGTCCTTTCAGTTTGTAGACAAAAGGGGTTCGAATTAAAAAATTCCAGTTGACCTTATTAAAAAGAATCATGTTAAGAAAGCATCCTCATCACTTCAAGTTTTATTAATGCTATATTAAAACAATGAAGACTTTAGGCAAAAGGGTTATATCTAAATGTTAAAACAAGTTGATTGGAACGGAGGGTACGAGACTCCTGCGGGAAAAGCGAGTCCAGGGGAGACCCCACAGGCGCAAAGGCGCCGAGGGCGGACCGCCCGCGGAAAGCGAGTGCCTGGAGAGGAAATCAAAGTTATAGTGTGTCTACAGTCTGAAAAAGGGCGATTCAATAAATGAATCGTCCTTTTTTATTTATTTCATAACAATGTAATTATTGAAATTATTCATAAAATAATAAAGTTAACTACAAAAAAGTAAAATAAATTATAAAATAATCATTAAACTATAATTAATTATTCTGAATTTTTCTTATAGAATGAATATATAACAAAAACAAGGGGGAAATGAAAATGAACACGATTACAAATAAGGTTATCCGATATACTGGAACAGAATTGCATACTAAAGGATGGCAACAAGAAGCAGTGCTTAGAATGCTTATGAATAATTTGGATCCTGAAGTTGCTGAACGTCCAGAAGATTTGGTGGTATACGGAGGGATTGGGAAAGCAGCTCGTAACTGGGAATGCTTTGATGCAATCGTCAAATCACTAAAAGAGCTTGAAGAAGATGAAACTTTACTTGTCCAATCAGGGAAACCGGTGGCCATTTTTAAAACGCATTCGGATGCACCACGTGTCCTGCTTGCAAATTCAAATATCGTCCCTGCATACGCGAACTGGGAAACATTCCATGAACTTGATAAAAAGGGATTGATGATGTATGGGCAGATGACAGCAGGCAGCTGGATATATATCGGATCTCAAGGGATCGTACAAGGTACATACGAGACCTTTGCCGAGCTTGCAAAACAACATTTTAATAACTCGTTAAAAGGCACCATCACTCTAACGGCAGGTTTAGGCGGAATGGGAGGGGCACAGCCGCTGGCAGTTACGATGAACGGTGGAGTCTGTATCGGGATCGATGTAGATGAGACAAGAATTGACAGGAGGATTGAGACTCGTTATACCGATGTGAAAACGGATTCATTGGATGAAGCCATTCGTTTAGCGAATGAAGCTAAACTTGCAGGGGAAGCATTATCGATTGGTTTGATTGGGAATGCTTCAGATATTCTTCCGGAAATGATCGCAAGGAACTTCATTCCTGATGTCTTGACGGATCAAACTTCGGCCCATGATCCGCTAAATGGATATACCCCTTCAGGCCTGTCAATGGTGGAGGCTGCAGAATTACGGAATGCAAATCCAGAAGAGTATATTAAACTCTCTAAAGCTTCAATGGCCAAACATGTAAGGGCGATGCTTGAAATGATGGAAAAAGGAGCTGTGACGTTTGATTATGGCAACAATATCCGTCAAGTTGCGAAAGATGAAGGGGTAGAGAATGCTTTTGACTTCCCGGGCTTCGTTCCAGCTTATATCCGTCCACAATTCTGTGAGGGTAAAGGTCCATTCCGTTGGGTCGCTTTATCTGGTGATCCAGAAGATATTTATAAAACAGACCAAGCCATTTTACGTGAATTCGCTGATAATGAGCATTTATGTAACTGGATTAGAATGGCTCAAGACAAAATCCAGTTCCAAGGTCTTCCTTCCCGTATTTGCTGGCTTGGTTATGGGGAGCGCGCCCGTTTTGGTAAAATCCTTAATGATATGGTTGCAAGCGGTGAATTGAAGGCACCAATCGTGATTGGACGTGACCATTTGGATTCAGGATCTGTCGCTTCTCCGAATCGTGAAACGGAAGCCATGAAGGATGGATCGGATGTAGTGGCTGACTGGCCGATCTTAAATGCAATGGTGAACGCAGTGGGAGGTGCAACCTGGGTATCCGTACATCATGGTGGCGGCGTAGGAATGGGATACTCCATGCATGCTGGCGTGGTAATTGTGGCAGACGGAACCGAAGAAGCAGCAGCCAGGATTGAGCGAGTGCTGACAACGGACCCTGGGATGGGCGTTGTGCGCCATGTTGATGCAGGATATGAACTTGCAGAGGAAACAGCCCGTGAAAGAGGTATTAATATCCCGATGCTTGGTAAAGGAATTGATAAAAAATGACAAAGCCAATTTGGATAAAACATGCCACTCAACTTGCTACCCTTACCTCTGAAAGGAAAGGTCCGCGTTCCAAAGAGGCAATGTCGGAGCTTGGTTTGATAGAGGATGGAAGTATATGGATGGAATCAGGGTTGATCCAAGCTGTCGGGACAACCAAGGAATTGGAAAAACTCTATGCTGATAGAATGCATGAAGCTGAAGTCTTTGATGCAACTGGCCATTTGGTGACACCAGGGCTTGTTGATCCACATACGCATGTTGTATATGGCGGGAGTCGGGAACGTGAATTTGAAATGCGACTTGAAGGCGCAACATATATGGATATTATGAACGCAGGTGGGGGCATTCATGCTACCACCCGCATGACAAGGGAAGCAAGTGAAGAAGAATTGATGGAGCAAACCACGCGACGACTTGATTCGTTTCTCGCCCATGGCGTGACTACAGTAGAAGGTAAAAGCGGCTATGGAATGAATTTGGAAACCGAATTAAAGCAATTGCGGGTGATGAAGAAGCTACAGGAAGAGCATCCGATTGATCTGGTTCCTACTTTTATGGGAGCCCATGCGGTTCCAAAGGATTATAAAGGCCGCGAGGATGAATTTGTCGATCATCTGATTAATGATATGCTTCCAATCGTCTCTGAAGAAAAGCTTGCAGAATTCAATGATGTCTTTTGTGAAAAGGGGGTTTTTACCCCTGAACAATCAGAGCGGATTTTAAAGGCGGGGAAAAAATACGGCTTGATCCCTAAAATTCATGCTGATGAAATTGAGCCATACGGTGGAGCTGAATTAGCTGCGAAGATAGGAGCCATTTCAGCTGAGCATTTGTTAAAAGCTTCCGATGAGGGGATTACCGCCATGGCGAAGTCAGGTACGATTGCTTGCTTGCTTCCAGCCACCGCCTTGTATTTACGGGAAGAAGCGGCCCCTGGACGACGAATGGTTGATGAAGGTGTGGCTGTTGCCATTTCGACCGATTGCAATCCTGGATCTTCACCGACGACATCCATGCCGCTTGTCATGAATCTGGCATGCATTTCGATGAGGCTTACCCCTGCAGAAGCTCTTACGGCGGCGACATACAATGCTGCTTGTGCAATCAACAGGCAAGAAAGGGTCGGATCCCTTGAAGTCGGAAAACAAGCGGATGTCGTTTTATGGAATGTTGAAAACTATCAGGAGTTGCAATATTTATTTGGGGTCAATCATGTTAAGTCTGTATGGAAAAATGGTGTGCAAGTAGTGAATGATAAAGTGAAGACTGATACCAAAAGCCTTACGAGCCTTTAAAAATCAGTATTCTCAATCAATGTCTACCCATTCCATCCGCTGAAAAATTCAGGGGATGGAATGGGCTTTTGGAAGTATTAACAAATGTAATGGTGCTGAAGTAGGATGAAATTTATCATCCTACGCATTTTCAGCATTAAACACTTTACCACTTTACAGTGAGATTTAATGAAAGTATTTTAAGGAATTCGTGGAAATGAATCTTCCATGTGGAGGGAATTTTATGTGGATAATCACTATCCATTCGAAAAATGGCATAAAAATGTATGAGTTTAGCACAGAAAAGGAAGCAAGGGATAAATTTGAGGTAATGGAAGGTTGTAAAATCCTTAGTGAAGTCATTTATTTCAATGATAAACAATTGATTGAATCTTAAACTATATTTTCATATATTAGATAGAAATTAAAAGGTAGAATGATTTGATATAGTTTAAAAAAAGAGTATATTTCATAATATTCTTTGCTCAATTTTTTTATAGTATTAAGCTTAATCGTTCCATTCAATTTCTTCGCCACTCACGGCGTGTTACAGTTCTAGTGTTTTTTTTGAATCAATATATCTGATAAATCAAAAAATGGAGGAGATTCTTTGAAAGAACAAAAATTCACGATTGACGATGCCCCGTTTAATAGGTTTCATTTTCGAATTGCAGGACTCACATTCGGTTCCAGCTTTTGTGATGGCTATTCTCTAGGGATCATTGCGATGGCCCTGACAGTATTCGGGCCTCAGATGAATATGAATTCATTGTGGACAGGGCTGATCGGCAGCTCTGCTTTAATCGGTCTGTTTGCGGGATCTTTAATACTTGGAAGACTTTCTGACCGTGTAGGCCGACAGAAAATCTTTCTCGTAAACTTTTTACTCATCACGGTAGCTACCATTTTACAATTTTTTGTTAGCAGCCCAGAAGAGCTTTTTATTTTACGGTTGCTTATTGGTTTTGGACTTGGAGGGGATTACGCTGTAGGTACGACTTTGCTTGCCGAGTTTTCTCCCAAAAAGTATCGCTCCTCGCTCCTCGCGTCTATAAACGTAGTGTGGACGCTTGGATATGTTGCATCAAACTTTGTTGGTCATTACTTGGGCCAGGTTGGTTCAGACTCATGGCGTTGGATGCTTGTCAGCGCAGCCATTCCGGCAATTGTGGTTTTAATCTTAAGAATAGGAACGCCTGAATCACCAAGGTGGCTTGTCAGCATGGGGCGTGTCGAAGAAGCTCGCCAAATTGTAAAAAAACACCTTGGAGCGAACGTTGAAATGGGAGAAACGGAGACCGGCACAGAAAATCAAAAGACTCTGGGGTTTCGTGGGCTTTTCAGTAAAAGGCTTCGTAAGCGGTTGGCTTTTGGTGGAATATTCAAATTGACTCTTGTTATTCCATACTTTGCCATTTATACTTTCCTGCCTTCCATCCTTAGTACAATGGGGTTTGAACAGAACTTTTTTGCCGATACCATGTTAAATCTATTCTTGCTTGTTGGGGCAATTATTGGTCTTTGGCTGCTAGCAAAATTTTCTCGTAGAGGATTTACCATCGGGGCCTTCACGATACTTACTGTTTCATTGTTTTCACTCAGCTTCTTACACAATGGTTCTCAATTCTTAATGTTGGTAGCCTTCTTGATCTTTACTTTTTTCATGTCAGCAGCATCGAACCTTACACTAGTATACCCAGCAGAGCTTTTTCCAACTGAAATCCGTGGCTCGGGAATAGGTATGGTTACGGCAATTAGTCGGATTGGTTCTGCGATTGGAACATTTCTGCTGCCTGTTTCTTTAAGTTCATTCGGATTAAGTGCCTCAATGGCAGGAATGGCAGCCATTCTGCTGGTGGGCTTGATCGTATCGATAGCCTGGGCACCTGAAACGAAGAATCTTTCATTACATGAAGCAAGTGACCCATTGCTAGAAACGGAGAATTCTCCGAAAGGAACCGAAATTCCCTTTACAAAAAATGAAAAAATAACTTAAGATAACTTCCAGTAAATAAATGAGAAGGGCCAAAACTTTTTTCTCCTTCTTGATAAGTCATAGGAGAGGAGATGTATAAGGATGACAACTGCCGATTGTTTACAACCGAAGGATATTAAAGAGGTTGTATTAGGTGATGGTGAAATCTCAATCGAAGAAGTAATTGCGGTTGCAAGATATGGGGCGATGGTTTCCTTTACACAAACATATTGTGATAGGGTGAATAAATCACGTAGCTTAATAGACAAGTTTTTAGATGAAAATCGATTGATTTATGGTGTAACTACGGGTTTTGGCAGTAATATGACCGAGGTGATTTCTCCAAAGGACGCAGAAACCCTTCAACGGAATATTGTTCGTTCACATGCCGTTTCTGTTGGGGAAACTCTTGAAAAAGAAGTCGTAAGGGCCATTCAGTTGATGATACTAGTGAATTTAGGCCAAGGGTATTCAGGAGTTCGTTTACAGGTATTAAATCTAATTGCTTCACTATTAAATCACGATATCATTCCATTTGTTCCAGGTGATGGGTCAGTGGGGTATCTTTCCCCAGAAGCTCACATGGCCTTAGTGGTGATAGGTGAAGGGAAAGCATGGTATGAAGATGAGCTCATACCTGGCATGGAAGCTTTAAGGAAAGCGGGATTAGCACCTGTTACGTTAGGTGCTAAAGAAGGATTGGCACTTACAAGCGGGACTACTTCCGTCACCGCGATGGCTGTCCTGGCTTTATATAATAGCATTCAGGCGGCGAAAACCGCTGACATTACGGGAGCCATGTCCTTAGAAGTGCTGAAGGGTACTATAAAAGCATTTGATCCTCGTCCCCACTCATTGAAAAAACATGAGGAACAGGCTAAGACAGCCAGAAATGTATCAAGGATTCTTGAAGGCAGCCAAATCATTGATACATACAAGGAACATAGATTACAAGATGCACTTAGCTTACGATGCATTCCACAAGTCCATGGAGCCATAAAAAGAGTATTGAAAGACGCTGCTGTATCAATCGAGAATGAAATGAACTCTGTAAGTGACAATCCTCTGATTTTTCCTGAAGAGGACGATGGAATTGGCCTGATGGCTGGGAATTTTGATGGTTCATTTGTTGGGATTTATGCGGATGCGATATCCATAGCGTTAGCAAACTTAGCAAAAATAACAGAACGCAGAATAGATCGCCTTGTAAACCATCACCTTAGTGAATTACCTAATTTCTTAGTGGTTAATCCAGGTTTGAATAGCGGCTACATGATTCCGCAATATACAGCTGCCGGGCTATTAAATGAAATCAGGGTGCTTTCGCATCCAGCTACAATAGATAATATCCCTACATGTGCAAATCAAGAAGACGTGATAAGTTTTGCCTATTTTGCTTCGAGGAAAGCATATCGGATTTCAAAGAAACTTGAATATATATTAGCCATTGAACTGATGACGGCAACGCAAGCAATGGATTTTCATCTACCTTTGAAACCGTCACCGGTTACGGAGGATGTATATCATTTAGTTCGGAGCGAAGTCCCGATGGTTGAAGAAGATCGCTTTTTTCATCCTGACATTGAAGCGATTTATAGGCAAATTCATGAAGGGGAAATAGTGAAGCTCGTTGAAATGGCGATCGGGGAAATAGAGTTCTAAAACCATGTGGAAGCTGTTTTACTTTATATTATAAGGTAAAATGGCTTCCTTTTTTTAAAATGAAGGACCATATTTAAAGGAGGAGGGATGAAAGATGCATTATGATGTAATTGTAATTGGAGCTGGATCCATGGGAATGTCTTCAGGTTATTATCTATCAAAAAATGGACAAAAAGTATTATTATTGGATTCCTTTGCCCCTCCTCATAATAAGGGGAGCCATCACGGGGAAACAAGAATTATTAGGCATGCTTATGGTGAAGGCAGGGAGTATGTTTCTTTGGCACTTAAATCACAAAAGCTTTGGGGGGAATTGGAAAGAATTTCGGGTCAACAATTATTTCTTCCGACGGGGGTCCTGAATGCTGGAAGCCAAAATTCCACTTTCATTAAACAAGTGAAAGCAGGATCAAAGGAATATGGTTTACCTATGAACATATTGGATTACCATGAAATTCATGATAGGTGGCCAGGAATAACATTGCCGGAAGACTACATTGGGTGCTATGAATCGACTTCTGGCGTGTTGAAAAGTGAAGAATGCATAAACGCGTATCAACAACTTGCGAAATCCCATGGTGCCGACATCATTGTAAACAGTGAAGTAAAGAAGGTAGTTGCCCATGGTAACGGGGTCACGGTTAAAACGGATGAACAGACATTCCACTCGGAATCTTTAGTGGTTGCAGTTGGGGCGTGGGCACCGAAAATATTGGCGATGTTAGATTTGAATCTCCCGCTGGAACCCATCAGAAAAACATTTGCCTGGTTTCATGCAAATGAAAAATTATATAATCATAATGATTTTCCGGCTTTTACTTTTGATACTTCAGTTGGTACATACTATGGCTTTCCTAGTATAAATGGTTCTGGATTGAAAATAGGGAGACATGATGGAGGACAGCGGATCAATCCTGATGGCTGTATCGAGGGTTTTGGTGAATTGGCTGAGGATGAGGGTGATTTGATGAGGTTTTTAGGGCAATATATGCCTGCTGATCAAAAAATGAAATATGGGAAAACTTGCATCTATACCATGACCCCTGATGAGCATTTTATAGTGGATAAACATCCTTATTATCCACATATTGCTATAGCGGCAGGTTTCTCTGGACACGGTTTTAAATTCAGCAGTGTCATGGGGAAAATTTTGAGTGACTTGATTATCTCCGGTACGACCAAGGAAGATATTTCATTGTTTTCGATTAACCGATTTTGAATTAATAGATTCCAAACTTAAAAGCTGTAATCATGGCCGTTGCTTCCTTTCAAAGGAAACAACGGCTTTTTTTATCAAACTGTAATGTTAGGTTTTCTAACAAAATATTGTCGAAATAATTAAAATATGCTAGAATGAGAATATTCCGAAATATGAAACTGGTGTTCCGAATTTCGGAACATGCGCATTTGAATGATTGAAAAAGTACTTGCATTTTATGGTTTACTAAAATTTCCGTTATTAAAGGAGTGGGTAGTATGAACACGGTTGATTTGAATTGTGATTTAGGAGAAAGTTTTGGCGCTTACCGGATGGGGAATGATCAAGAGATTTTAGATTATGTAACATCTGTCAATGTAGCTTGTGGATTCCACGCTGGTGATCCTACAGTCATGAGAAAAACGGTTCAGCTTGCTTTAGGGAAAGAAGTCAAAATCGGAGCCCACCCAGGTTTACAGGATTTAATAGGATTTGGCAGACGCAATATGAATATTTCACCACAGGAAGCTTATGATATTGTCGTCTACCAAATTGGGGCATTAAATGGCTTCCTGCAATCCGAAGGCGGAAGTATGCAGCATGTGAAACCGCATGGGGCTTTGTACAATATGGCCGCAAAGAACAAAGAGTTATCCATGGCCATTGCCGAAGCGGTATATAAAGTGAATCCCGAGCTTATCTTATTTGGTTTGTCGGGCAGTGAATTAATACGCGCCGGACAGGCTATCGGATTGCAAACAGGGAGTGAAGTATTTGCCGATCGCACCTACCAACATGATGGTTCATTGACTTCCCGATTGGAAAAGGACGCACTGATTGAAAACGATGATGTTGCCGTTGCCCAAGTCATTCGCATGGTGAAGGAAGGGAAGGTACTGTCCCAGCAAGGCTCAGATGTGGCTTTAAAAGCAGATACCATTTGTATTCACGGGGACGGGGCACATGCTTTATCCTTTGCACGGCATGTTAGGGAATCTTTGCAATTATCTGAAATAAAAGTCAAGTCTTTTTCTTGAAAAAAAACTAAACAATCAGGGGGCAGATTCCATTGGAGCCAAACAAAAATACAACAGCACAGAAAAAGAATTTGACTAAGCCAAAAACGAACCGCACTTTATTGTTAGGTGCAGCATTCCTAATGGCAACATCGGCAATAGGACCAGGTTTTTTAATGCAAACGACCGTTTATACCCAAAGCCTTGCGGCAAGTTTCGGTTTCGTTATCCTTATTTCGGTCATTCTTGATATATTTGCCCAAACAAATGTATGGCGCATTATTGCTGTATCCGAAAAACGGGGTCAAGAGATTGCAAACATGGTCCTTCCTGGGCTGGGTTATGTACTGGCAGCACTGATCGTCCTGGGCGGGCTGGCATTTAACATTGGAAATATCGCAGGAGCCGGATTAGGTCTGAATGCGATGACGGGAATATCCCCAACTACGGGGGCGGCAATAAGCGCAGTCATCGCCGTACTGATTTTTGTAGTGAAAGAAGCAGGGAAAGCGATGGACCGTTTTACGCAAATCGCTGGATTTTTCATGATTTGTTTGATGATTTACGTTGCATGGACAACCTCTCCTCCTGTAGGGGAAGCGGTAGTGAAGACCTTTGCCCCTGATAAAATCGATATTATTGCCATCGTAACATTAGTGGGCGGATCTGTTGGCGGCTACATCACTTTTGCGGGTGGCCATCGTCTATTGGATGCAGGCGTGAAGGGCGTTGACTCGTTACCTCAGGTCACGAAGAGCTCGGTAATGGGGATCTTGATAACGACTGTCATGCGCGTTGCCTTATTTCTGGCAGTACTGGGTGTTGTATCGAAAGGATTACAAATTAATCCGGATAACCCTGCAGCATCCGTTTTTCAACTCGCTGCGGGTAATATAGGATATAAAATCTTCGGTATTGTCATGTGGGCAGCAGCGATCACGTCTGTTGTTGGAGCGGCATATACTTCGGTTTCATTTATCAGAACTTTCAGCGAAAAGATAAATAAGAAGGCAAACTGGATAATCATTGGCTTTATAGCCGTATCGACCATTTGCTTTCTATTGATTGGCCAACCGGTTAAAGTATTGCTTATAGTTGGAGCCATTAATGGACTCATCTTACCAATTGCTCTTGGAACATTGTTAATTGCCGCATATAAGAAAAATATCGTGGGTGATTATAAGCATCCTTTATGGTTAACGATTTCCGGTGTATTCGTGGTTGTCATCATGGCGTTGATGGGCGTATATACATTAATGAAACAACTGCCAGCACTTTTTTAATGATCAATGAATGAAAATCCAATAAAAATAGGTGGAAATGGCGTGCCGGTTTGTCACTTTCTTCCACTTCGTAATAGGAGATGAATACTAATGATCGACCTTTCTCAAGCTACCCCGGCTGAGTTGCGTTCAATGATTCGAAACAACGAATTGATAAAGCCGACTGCTGGCATGGCTAACGGTTATGCACAAGCGAACTTAGCCATCTTAAAAAAAGAGCATGCTTTTGATTTCTTATTATTTTGTCAGCGTAACCCTAAATCCTGTCCATTGCTGGATGTTACGGAAATTGGTTCAGCCATTCCCGCATTTGCAGCAAAGTCTGGGGATATTCGCACCGATATTCCGAAATATAGGGTATATAAATATGGAGAATTAGTGGAAGAAGTAACGGATATCTCAAACTACTGGGAAGAGGATATGGTTGGATTTTTAATTGGGTGCAGCTTTACATTCGAACACGCCCTTTTAAACAATGATATATCGATTCGTCATATTGAAGAGGGATGCAATGTACCAATGTATAAAACCAATATCCCTTGTATTGATGCAGGGATTTTTCATGGGAAAATGGTGGCTAGCATGAGGCCGATTCCACAAAAGGATGTGGTGAGGGCAGCTCAAGTGACATCGCGTTTTCCGGCCGTTCATGGCGCTCCAATCCATATTGGCGACCCTGAAGCGATTGGTGTTTCCAGCATTCAGCATCCGGATTTTGGTGATCCAGTAACGATTCGTGAAGGGGAAGTCCCAGTATTTTGGGCATGTGGTGTAACACCTCAATCCATTGCTATGGAAACTAAACCGGAGATCATGATCACGCATGCACCTGGATATATGTTCATAACGGACATTCGTGATGAAAAATTAGGAGTTTTATAACTGACAGAAAGAGATGATTCCTATGCCGGAAAAGCTTTTGAAAAAAACTGCATGTACACTTTCTCCATTAGGCGATTCCGCAATCGTGATAACATTCGGGAATGGAATGGAATACAGCGTTCACAAAAAAATAAAATTGTTAAAGGATTTGCTGGAAGATGAACCTTTTGCGGGGTTTATAGAATGTGTACCGGCTTATACCAATTTGACGGTTTTTTATGATCCACTGGTTATTTATAAGGAACAAAATAAAAGCAATGGTAATGAAACCATATCTCCCTTTGAAGTGGTCCGTTCCATCTTGGAAATGAAATTACAGGATTTAAAAGAAGATAAGAAACTGATACATCGAACGGTTACCATCCCCGTGTGCTATGGGTATGAATATGGACCCGATTTGGAATATGTTGCACGCTATAATGATTTGACTACTGATGAAGTCATTCATATTCATTCAACCGGTGAATATTTGGCTTATATGATCGGGTTCGCACCGGGTTTCCCGTTTCTTGGCGGACTTTCGGAGAACATCGCGACACCTAGGCGTTCCTCTCCCCGAATGACCATTCCGGCAGGGGCAGTAGGGATCGCCGGTATGCAAACGGGAGTATATCCCATATCAACGCCTGGTGGATGGCAATTGATCGGACAAACGCCAACCAAACTATTTTTACCGAATGTAAATCCTCCAAGTCTATTACAAGCAGGGGACATTGTGAAGTTCCACCCGATTACGGATCAAGAATATAAAGAAATGATTCTTAAGGAGGGGATACAGTGAGCCTGCGCGTAATCAAACCGGGATTATTGACCAGTATACAGGATCTTGGAAGAAAAGGATTCAAGCAACATGGGGTGATTGTAAGCGGGGCGATGGATGCACATTCTTTACGAATTGCCAATATGTTGGTTGGCAATGAAGAAGGAGAAGCGGCCTTGGAAATTACATTAATGGGTCCGACCATTAAAGTAGAGAAAAATTGCCTGATTTCAATAACAGGTGGAAATTTATCACCTACACTTGATAATAAGGTGGTACCGATGTGGAAGCCCATTCTTGTGAAAAATGGATCGATTCTTCGATTTGAAGGGTGTAAATCAGGTTGCAGGGCGTACTTAACTGTAGCGGGAGGCTTTGCTATTCCTGAAATTATGGAGAGTAAAAGCACATATCTAAGGGCTGGGATTGGCGGCTATATGGGGAGGGCATTAAAGGCTGGCGATGTCTTGGAGTTTAATGAACCTTCGAAGAATCTTGATGATCGAACGTTCAAAGGTTCATTTTCCTTCCCAAAGTGGTTTGTCAATGAGAAGGAGTTCATGCCAGGAGGAAAACCTCTCATCCGTTTCATCGATGGAAGCCAATATGAATATTTCACAGATACAAGTAAAGATAGTTTTGTAGAGAGGTTATTTAAAGTTTCCAATCAATCCGACCGCATGGGATATAGAATATCGGGCCCTGCACTGAAATTAAAGGATAATGGAGAGTTATTATCTGAAGCGGTTACAAATGGGTCCGTTCAGGTTCCGCCAGATGGAAATCCGATCATCCTCCTTTCAGATAGCCAAACAACGGGCGGATATCCTAAGATAGCTCAGGTGATTACGGCGGATTTACCAATTATCGCTCAGGTTAAACCAGGGGAATCGATTCAGTTCTCACGGGTGAATTTAAAGGAGGCTGAACGGCTGTTCCTTCAAAAAGAACGGCAATTGAAGGAATTGCAAGTTTCAATTTCATTGGCCTTGAAAAAATGGCTGGATATATAATGCTTCTACAATTAACGCAAAAGATGAGAAAGTACTCTTAAAGGGTGCTTTATTCAGAATGTAGACAAACTCGATGAAAATCGAGTTTGTCTACATTTTTTTATAGCTTGTACAATTTGACGTTGATTGGAACGTAAGGCTCGCTTTCCGCGGGCGGTCCGGGAGCCTTCTCGGCTTTCGCCTGCGGGGTCTCCCTGGACACGCTTTTCCCGCTGGAGTCACGAACACCCGCTCCAATCAATTTTGTTTTACCTTTTAGATAGAACACTTTTGCCTAGAGTCTTTTTTGTTTTAAAATAGGTTTATTAAAACTTGAGGTGATGAGGATGCTTTCTAATCATGATTCTATTCAGCGAGATCAACTTGAAATGATTACTTTAGATCAACTGGTGCCACCGAACCATTTGGTTGGTAAAATGGAGGCTTCCTTGACTTCACTTTCAGACTTGGTGAAAGATATGTATTCATTCAGAGGTAGGACGCCCAATTATTGATCCTGTTATTTTTCATTCATTATACCTTAGGTATTCGTTCTATGTGTAAAACGATTGAAGAAGCTGAAACACATATGGATTACCGTTGACCTTTTGTCTGCAAACTGGAGAAAGTACTCTTAAAGAGTGCTTTCTTTTTTGTTTCATTAAACAAAGTTCATGATAAAGAAGGTCCCTTTCTTCCACTATGTCCAATAATGTCTTCCAAAACCGGTTTGCAATTCGAAAGAGAGGAGAAGTTGACATGCATTTTTTCTCCAAAGAATCTTGAAACCCAACATCCTTATACATACTTATTTACATTATTACCCCAATCCCAAATAAGAAGTTATGAAATTAGAGTGAAGGAAATACGGACTAATCACCATTCTGACGTCTGAATTTCTGTTTATTTTCAAAAGTTAAGGGGATTTTTCCAAAAGGATGGGGAAGTTCCCCGATATCGAACAATCAGACAAGATCTTACAATAAGGGTATGGTAATTGTTTGTAATGAGGAGGAATAATAATGCAGGCAAAAGTCGCCGTAAATCAAAAAACAGGAAAATCGATTGATGATGCTTTTGCATCACATTTTGCAAAGTCTATGTTTCTAGCAGTTTGCGGACTTGTATTCTTATCGTTTATAGGTACGAGAATGTTTACACACGTGGATTTAAACCTTTATGGCTATATGGTGGGGACGTTTATTTTTATTGGGGGGTTCTTTTACAGATTTATCGCTTGGGGGGAAAGGCCGCCAACAAAGGTTTTTATAAAAAAAGGAATCAAAATTCTCTTAAGAAGATCAACGCCCAAAACAACAGTTGAACATTTAGCAACATACAATTTCATCTGGAACAGGGGAATTTACCGATGGACTCAGCACGTTCTTATGGGCTGGGGCTGCATTCTTTCCTGCTTCGTGACCTTTCCTCTAGTATTTGGATGGATGTACTTCACAATGGACGAGAACGGTTACTACAACATCATCGCAATGGGGATCCAAGTAATGACAGTGCCAGCTGATGGGCTCATTGCGAAGTTATCATATAACGCACTGAACATAACAGCAGTGATGGTCATTTCCGGAGTATGCATGGCCATTTATCGTCGTTTGAAAAATATGCAGGCAAGGGCAGAGCAACAATTCATGTATGACTTCCTTCCATTATTCATGCTGTTATTGGTCAGCGTTACAGGATTGGCACTAACGTTCATGAACATTTTTATGCATGGTGCAGGACAGCCGGCCATGTCACTGATTCACCAATGGTCAGTCATCATTACATTGATTTATCTTCCGTTTGGAAAACTTGCGCACATACCTTTCCGCCCAATGAGTGTATTTGCAAGAAATTACAGAGAACATTATGCGGAACAATCCATGAAAGGATGCAAAGTATGCGGTAATGAGTTTGTTTCAACAGAACAATCAAAAGATGTAATAGAGGTACTCGGCAGGAATGATATAGAATTCCAAGCGAAAGAAGGCCACCATCTCGCTGAAATGTGCCTTCCTTGTCGAAGAAAATACAGGATTGCCCAATTTTCCGGGTTCCCCATCCATGAAGTAAAAGTTAAGGAGGCAAACCAGGATGCAAAAGGATAAGTTTTTTAAAGCAGAAAGTAATGTGGTACACCCGAATGAAACATTGGTCAAAACCCATTGTGCTTATTGCGGAATGCAATGCGGAATGAATTTAAGGGTAAATGTAGCGACGAATAAAATCATTGGGGTTGAACCCCGTTATGACTGGCCTGTAACCGTAGGGAAAATGTGTCCAAAAGGGGTTACAGCTTACCAGCAGACGAATCATGATGATCGTATTTTAAAACCGCTTATTCGTGATGATGCTTCATTAAAGGGAACAAAGGAAGGTTTCCGTGAAGCAAGCTGGAATGAGGCGTATGATTTAATCGCAAATAAGTTCAGGGAACTTCAAGTTAAATATGGAAAAGATTCATTATCCGTTTTCAGCGGGGTATCAATGACAAATGAAAAATGCTATTTAACAGGGAAATTTGCACGTGTGGCTCTTGGAACTCGCTACATTGATTATAATGGCCGATTTTGCATGTCGAGTGCAGCCGGGGGATTCCTTCGTTCTTTTGGAGTTGATAGAGGTTCAACATTACCTTGGACTGATATTCATGAAACAGATTGCTTATTTATTGCAGGAAGCAACACAGCAGAATGCCATCCAACTTCTATGTTCCGTGTTTGGAACGTACAAGAAAGAGGAGGGTACATTATCGTGGCAGATCCCCGTGAAACTCCTATTGCGAGAAGAGCAGATGTTCATCTTGACTTGAAACCGGGAACGGATCTTGCCCTTGCTAATGGAATCTTAAATCTATTAATTCAAAACGGTTATGCAGACGAAGAATTCATTAATAATCATACGAACGGGTTTGAAGAAACAAAAGAACTTGTAAAAGAATTTACACCGGAATATACGAGTGAGCTTACAGGTGTGGCATCGAAAAAAATCATTCGTGCAGCGGAAATTTATGGGAAATCACCAAATGCCGTTGTCATGTTCGCACGTGGAATCGAACAGCAGCATAAGGGAGTTGACAATGTATCTGGATATACAAACTTGGCGCTTGTGACAGGTAAAATCGGACGGCCAAAGTCTGGTGTAGCGACATTCACCGGTCAAGGAAACGGGCAAGGGGGACGGGAGCATGGCCAGAAAGCCGATTTATTGCCAGGATACCGTAAAATTACAAACCCTGAACATGTAGCAGAAGTTTGTAAAGTATGGAATATCACTCCTGAAGAAATGCCCCAGCCGGGTGTATCTGCATATGAAATGTTTGAGTTGATGGAACAAAAAACGATTCGCGGACTGTATCTGCTATGTTCTAATCCTGCAGTATCTGCGCCGAATCTGAATTTCGTCAGAACTTCGATGAAAAATCTTGATTTTATGGTGTGTTCGGATTTCTATCTTTCTGAATCAGCCGAGTTTGCGGATGTGATCCTGCCATCTGTAACGTGGTCAGAAGATGAAGGAACAGTTACTAACCTTGAAGGAAGAATTATTAAGATAAATAAGGCACAAGAACCAATCGGTGAATCTAAGCCCGACTGGCAAATACAAGTAGAACTTGCAGAACGTCTTGGAAGAGGAAAATACTTTTCCCATTTGAAAACGGCAAAAGATGTGGCAGATGAATTCAGACTGGCCAGTAAAGGTGGAAATGCCGATTATTATGGTGCTACATGGGATAAGATCGACAAACAGGACGGAGTTTTTTGGCCTTGTAAGGATGAAAATGATAAGGGAACGCCGCATATGTTCCTGGATAAAAAATTCTATCACGCAGACGGGAAAGCGAAAATTTGTGCGCTTCCTTACCGTCCCCCTGCTGAAGAGCCAGATGAAAAATATCCACTTCGTTTAACAACCGGTCGTGTCGTTTACCACTACTTATCTGGAAACCAGACGAGAAGAATCCAGTTTCTGCGTGATATGTGCCCGGAGCCATACGTCGAAGTGCATCCGGAAACAGCAAAAAAATACAATATGGACCATGAGGATAAGGTCCGCCTGTACACCCGGAGAGGCGAGGCAATCTATAAAGTGAAAATTACAGAGGCAATTCGTAAGGACACTGTATTTGTTCCATACCACTTTGGGCACGAGCAATCTATCAACCTATTAACGATTGCAGCGCTTGACCCAATATCCCGTATGCCGGAGTTTAAGGTCTGTGCGGCTCAAATGGAAAAAGTCGAAATAAAGAAGGTGCAATAAATGAAAAAGAGGCTCTATTTAGAACTTGAAAACTGCATAGGATGCCGGTCATGCCTTGCTGCTTGTACACAATGCGGAGGTCATGAAGAGCGGAACAGGAACTACGTTTATGATGTAAACCCTCTGGTCAATCGGCAGACGATGCCTCTTATGTGCCTCCATTGTGTGAATCCGGCCTGTGCAAGAAGTTGTCCTGCCCAGGCAATCCAAATACATGAGACAGGGGCCGTCTTATCAGCTCTAGTTGAAAAATGTATTGGCTGCCAAAACTGTACGATCGCTTGTCCGTATGGAATACCAAAATTTGATACAGAGCAAAACTTAATGTATAAATGCGATTTATGTATTGACCGGACAAAAAACGGTATCCCGCCAATGTGTGCAAGTGTTTGTCCATCCAACACACTTCAGTGGCTCACCGATGAGGAAATTGGAAATAGAAAAAAACAATTTAATCTAGATAATGGAAAATGGGTGAGTAGCCTGCCTTATCTTGAAAGTGAAACGAACGTTAAGGTAAATTTGCCTGGTATTTTACAAGGAATTGAAAAGCTATTTTAGGAGGGATTTATATGCCGTCGGATAAAAATAATAAAATCCCCTTTAATGAAGATAATTACACCCATAATATTGAACGGGATAATGAAAGAAAGCTCGACAGACGAGGGTTCATGAAAACACTAGTGGGAGCTGCAGGAGTATTCGCGATTTCATCCCTTCCTTGGGGAGCGATTGCGGCTAAAGAATTGATGGGTCTTGGGGAAAAGGAGTATCCTCACAAAAAAATAACTAATGTAAGCGGACTTCCAATTGGTGACGCAGTGGAGTTTAAATTTCCAGGGGATCATGATGATGCCATTTTGATCAGATTGTCTGAAACGAAATACGTAGCATACCAAAATGCATGCACACATCTTCGTTGCCCGGTATTTTGGGTGAAAGAAGAAGGTGAAATGATCTGTCCTTGCCATCATGGGAAATTTGATGTTGAAACAGGTGCTCCAACTGCCGGACCTCCAAGGAGGCCCCTGCCTGAAATTCAAGTGAAAGTTGAAAATGGCGCAGTATACGCTGTAAGGGTGAAGCGTTATGAAGTTTAAGTACATCGGTGTCGCGTTGCTTTGTGCTTTCTTGATGATGAATATTGTATTTACCCAATTTATGGTTCACCAATTTTATTATGAAAATTATATAAATGTATTAATATTTGGGGGATTAAACATAGTGGTGTTTCCCTTAGCGTTATTTACTTATAAAAAAACGAAAAGGCGTGAATCAAATGAACAGTGAAACATACTTTGATTTTTGTTTTGTAAAAGAAGCAACTGGAAATTTTGCTGCTGAAATCGATAAGCTCCTTTCAGACCTTTTTAAAGATGTCCGTCTTAACTGGTATTTAGATGAAAAGTCAATAGATGGGGCCGATATTGTAGTTGCCGAAGTAAAGGGAATGAGCAATTGGGAGTCTGTAGTGGAAACAATTGAATTTATCGAGAATCATGCAGAAGATACATTCTGGGATTATTTGCAGGGTTTTCAAATGAATGTATACAGTGCAAAGAGAGGGTGCAATACATGTGGGACACATTAATTTGGACGGTTTACAATCATTAGTCTCGGAAAAAGCCAGAGTGGCAATCTTGGATGATGATGGGCAGGATAAAGCGCCTTTTGTTACTAAAACGATAGATAAGGTGGAGATTTGTCCTGACATGACCCATCTACGCATTTATTTTGATCACCTGAATTTTTTCGCTGTTCCCCTGACATGCAATATGGTTCGAAATAAAAATGAGTGGTCAGCTTTTGACGCAAACACGGGTTTACAATATGTAATTAGAAGAGAGAGTGATCAGAATGATTAAGAAAATACAGCTTCCATTACAGACTTTAAATTTAATAGTCGGATTTATGGTATGGGTATTAATTTCTTCCCTGATGCCCTTTATTAAAGAAGATATTGCTATACCGGAGAGTCAGCTTGCCCTGGTGACAGCCGTTCCTGTCATTTTGGGATCTGTACTTCGTATCCCCCTTGGCTTTTACGCCAATCAGTTCGGAGCCAGGAAAATTTTTCTGATTAGCTTTATGTTACTATTGTTCCCTGTTTATTATATCAGCATTGCCGATTCCCTTGTCGATTTGTTGATTGGAGGACTTTTCCTTGGTATTGGAGGAGCCGTATTCTCTGTTGGAGTAACCTCTTTACCTAAGTATTATCCAAAGGAACGTCATGGCTTTATAAATGGAATTTACGGTGCAGGAAACCTGGGCACGGCAGTATCGGCATTTGCAGCACCCGTTGTAGCTGAGAATTTTGGTTGGTCAACAACTGTACAGCTTTATCTTGTGATCTTGGCGGTCTTTATTGCAGGTAACTTTCTGTTAGGGGATAAAAAAGAGCTGAAAGTAAAAACACCGCTTTTAGAACAAGTGAAGAGTGTCTACAAAAATGAAAAACTATGGCTGCTAAGTTTATTTTACTTTATAACATTCGGTTCTTTTGTTGCATTTACTATCTATCTGCCAAATTTTCTTGTAGCTAACTTTGGATTGGATAAGGTTGATGCTGGTCTAAGGACAGCAGGCTTTATTGTTCTTGCTACCCTTATGAGACCAATTGGCGGATGGCTTGCAGATCGTTTTCATTCCCTCATTTTGCTCATGTTCGTTTTTGGAGTGTATACAGTTTCAGCGATGATCCTATCCTTTGCTCCATCAATTGGCTGGTACACTATTGGCTGTTTGAGTATTGCCCTATGTGCCGGAATGGGAAATGGTGTTATTTTTAAACTGGTGCCGATGTATTTCCAAAAGCAGGCTGGTATTGTGAATGGGATCGTTTCCGCTATGGGCGGTTTGGGAGGTTTTTTTCCGCCATTAATTTTATCCTTGTTATTCAATATCACAGGACATTATGCAATCGGGTTCATGGCGTTGTCGGAAGTTGCCCTTGCAAGTTTGATTTTAGTTGTTTGGATGTATTTCCAAGGCAAAATGGGGCTTGCCAAAGAAGTGATCGATCATACAATAGAAGGGATTCTAATTACCGATACCACCGGTAAGATCATTTCAGTAAACCCGTCGTTTTGCAGTATTACGGGTTATCAGGAAAATGAAGTAATTGGTAAGAACCCTAGTATACTTAAGTCGGGTAAACAGTCTCGAACTTTTTATGAGGATTTGTGGAAATCCATTGAGATAAATGGATTTTGGCAAGGTGAAATCTGGAATAGCCGAAAGGATGGACAGCAATATCTGCAATGGCTGACCATTAGTTCGATAAAGAATGATGCGGGGGATGTCGTTCAATATGCAGGTATGTTTAGTGACATTTCAAGTCATAGAGTGAAAAAAGCATAAAATGAACTGGCGCATTAAATGATTGATTTGAAGGCTGAATTGGAGTTTTCAAGAACTAGAAGTTCTAATGCTAGGTTTCAGGTGGGAAAAAAGATATACGTCAGCTTTCTCACCACTCTGCCGGAAGTGTAATTGGGGGAGCATGCCGCATTTTGAATGGCCAATAATCAGCGACAATTGAAAAAGGAGGGTGGGAATGAATACTCAGCCACTTAAAAACAACATCAGTTCTTATATCATACAAACACATGAAGAAGAGATTAAAAGAATTGCGATGGAGCTTCATGAAGGTGTGGGGCAGTCCCTTTCCAGTCTCTTTTCCGGAATGCAGCTCATTGAAACGGCAATCGAACAGCCTGCAATGAGAATTTATGCAGGTGATATGAAACAGCTATTGGAGAAGGCAATTCAAGAAATCAGGCTTTTGGCTGTAGAATTGCATCCTCCTACCCTTACGACTTTTGGGCTTATTTCAGCTATTAAAAGCTACATGAAAATATACACCTCAACCTATGGTATTGAGGTTGAGATGGAGAATCTGGGAAATGAATCGCAAATCTCTGATAGAGATAGCATTACACTTTTCAGGGTCTGCCAAGAAGCATTGGTGAATATAGCAAGGTATGCTGATACAACAAAAGCAAGTATACTATTCAAATGGGAAAAAAGCATGTTATTAATCATGATAAAAGATTCAGGGAAAGGATTTGAGGTTGAAGCCGCCATGAATAAGCTAAGCGGGCTTGCTGCCATGTGTGAAAGAATGCATTTGATTGGCGGGAATTGTACCATTTTTTCAAAAGTAGATCATGGGACTTCTATAGAGATTTCTCTGCCATTATATTAAAATGCTAAACAAGGGGTTTGCGAATTGTGCAATCCCCCTTGTTGTTTCATATAACGATACAAACACGAACAAAGCTAGGGGGAGCTGCTTTGATAAAAATTTTGCTTTGCGATGATCACGCCGTTGTAAGAATGGGCTTAAAGATGCTACTAAACAATCATCCAGATATGGAAGTCATTGGGGAAGCTTCAGAGGGGAATGAAGGAATACAACGAGCACTGGAGCTTCAGCCTAATGTGGTAGTCATGGATTTAAGCATGCCACATGGAAAAGATGGCTTATCGGCTACTTCAGAACTGAAGAAACTCATGCCCGAGGTAGCCATATTGATACTTACCATGCATGATGATGATGAATATTTGTTCAGAACCATTCAAGCCGGGGCTTCAGGCTGTATTTTAAAAAGTGCACCCCATGAAGAACTATTGGTAGCCATCCGATCTTTATCAAACGGAAATGCTTACCTCCATCCATCTGCAACAAAAAGGGTAATGGAAGAATATTTAGGCAGTGTGAAGCAGGGAACCGCTGATTCTATCAATCTGTTGTCTGACCGTGAAAAAGAGGTGCTTACGTTGATTGCGAAAGGGTTTTCCAATAAAGAAATTGCCGGACAGCTTGTCATAAGCGTGAAAACGGTTGAAAGCCATAAAGGAAACCTAATGGAAAAGCTCAAGATGAAAACAAGGCATGAACTTGTTGCATTCGCTTTAAAAAAGGGGTTATTAGGGTATGGAATTTAACTTGGACAGTAAATCGAAAGAGGAACAACCATTTAAAAAAGCGTGTGAATATGTATTAGATGAAATGAACGGTGATTTTGTAGGACTTGCCTTACAAAACAGAAAAGGTCCTGATATAAGCTGGCATTATGCCGCCGGCAACAGAAATGATAAGTACAAAAGGATAACTGTTCGATATGGAAAAGGAATTGCAGGCAGGGTCATATCAACGGGGACGCCGATGAAGATTGAGGGTTTCCCCAATAATATCCACGGCAAAGCTTTAGATTATCCCATCATGCTTGCGGAAAATCTCCGTTGCGCCTTCGCGGTTCCGATTCAATTTAAAGGTGTTCCCAAAGGGGTATTATTAGTAGGTAAACGGACAGTTCAGCCCATTTCTGAAAGTGACCAGCATAAGATCCTTGATGCAGCGAAAAAACTGGAAAAGGAATTGAACAGCTTAATTTAACATGGCAACAAGGAGGATTATGTATGGACTTGAATAAACATTTGGAAATGGAAAAAGGGGTTACGCCTGGATCCAGCGATGCGACAATCCTTGTCAATGAATTTGGAGTCATCTCTTTTGCGAATCAACAGGTATATGACCACTTTGGTTATGAACATCATGAATTGAACGGGGAAAAGCTTCTGAATCTTATACCAGGGGCAAACCTGCAACACAGCGGGGGAGGGGAGATTATCCACCAGTTGGGGATCCACCGGGATGGTCATGCTTTTTCGCTTTTTTTCAGGGTGAACTCCTTTCAGCTTGCGAAAGAGCTTTATTACTTAATTGTAGTCCATAAAGTGAAAGACCAATCACGGATTAACCAGCAGCAATCCTATCCGATCAATGAACTGGTTGATTTAATTTATGCACTTGATGAATCAACGATTGTTGCATTCACTGATGTAAAGGGCAAGATAATAAACTTTAATAAGAAATTTTGTGAGGTATCCAAATATTCAGCGACAGAGCTTATCGGGAAGGACCACCGAATTATTAATTCAGGTTATCATTCAAAGGAATTTATGCAAGAGCTTTGGCGGACAATTTCATCAGGAAGAGTTTGGCGGGGTGAAATCAAGAATAAAGCGAAGGATGGAACTCATTATTGGGTCGATACCACAATTGTCCCTTTCTTAAATGAAAAAGGGGACCCATATAAATACCTGGCAATTCGCAAGGAAATTACCGAATATAAACAAGTTTTAGAGGAATTGGGGAAATTCGTAAATAAAATGGCCGATTTCCAATTTGCTTTGGATGCTTCCTCGATTGTAGCAATAACCGATCAAAGAGGGACGATTAAATATGTCAATGATCAATTTTGCCGGATTTCAAAGTTTTCAAAAGAAGAGCTGATCGGACAGGATCATCGAATCATTAACTCGGGATTTCATTCGAAAGAGTTTTTCAACAATCTTTGGAAAACAATATCATCAGGTGAAGTATGGAAAGGCGAGATTAAAAATAAGACCAAGGATAATACTTATTATTGGGTAGATACGACAATCGTTCCATTTCTTGATGAGTTCCAGAAACCTTATCAATATTTAGCGATTCGTTATGAAGTGACCCAGCGTAAGCTTGCGGAAGAAGAAATTCAGAAAATGACCGGTAAAATCATTGATGTGCAGGAGGAAGAAAGAAAACGCATTTCCCGAGAGCTTCATGATGATATCGGACAAAACTTATACAGCCACCTCATAACGATTAACAGACTGCAGACAGAAATGGATCATCCCCTGTTAGATCAAATGCAAGATGAAGCGACCGAAATTATCGAATCACTCCGGCATCTATCCTGGGAATTAAGGCCTTCGGTACTTGATGATCTTGGGCTGTTCCCTGCCATTCGTTCTTTAGTAGGGCAATTTTTAGAGCATCATCATATCAAGGTCCATTTTGAATGCTATTTGAATTGCCGTCTGGATGCAAACAAGGAAATTACCATTTACCGTATTATTCAAGAGGCATTAACAAATATTAGGAAATATGCCTATACCGAAGAAGCAACCGTGACGATTCAGGAAATAGAGGAAGAAGTTCGTGTAGAAATAGAAGATAAAGGAAAGGGCTTTGATATAGAAAAAGTTAACCGTGGAGTAGGATTATTCAGTATGGAGGAAAGAGCCAGAGTTTGCGGCGGAAACCTTATCCTTCATTCTCGTGAAGGGAAAGGGACAAAAGTAATATTGAAAATGCCTTTGTAGTGGATGGATTTTCGAAATGATCAAGTAACTTAATCCGCTACTCGCTTCAGCATTTCACATTATTACTCGTTCCATGGGCTTCGGGATGATAAAATGATTCGATCAAATTTAAAAAAATGCCGGTAAATCAATTGAGAATACAGACAGAGCATTTCGAAAAACAATCAATACGGTTATTTTCATTACATCCTTTCTTCCATGTTTTATAATAGAATGATAGTTAAGGAAAACATGTATCATGAAAGGAGACATTGTATGCAGGCACATAACAAAACGGTCGTGAAATCCATGCAAATCCTAACCCTTTTCATAAATCATCCAAAACTGACCTTTAATGAAATGATGGAACTTTCCAATTTGCCGAAAACGTCGTTACACCGTATGGTGGGATCTTTGGAGGAAATGGGGTTTTTGGCAAAGGACGGCGATGGCCGCTATTCACTCGGATTGATATTCCTGCAGTTTGGTCAACTGGTAGGGGAGCGTTTGGATATCAGGTCAATCGCCTATCCAATCATGAAAGACCTAAGGGATGATGTTGAAGAAGCAGTGAATTTAATTGTAAGGGATAAGGATGAAGCGATGTATATTGAAAAGGTGGACACCCTGCAGCCTGTTCGACTTTATACATCCATTGGAAGGCGTTCGCCATTGTACGCTGGCGATTCTCGAATCATCCTAGCGTTTTTGCCAGAAGAAGAGCGTGAAAATTATTTGGAAAACATCCAATTAAAACCAATCGCCATGGGAACGATTACGGATAAAACTAAACTCCGTCATGCAATGGATGAAGCGAGATCAAATGGGTACACGATAACTTCATCAGAACTGGAGGATTATACAAAAGCGGTGAGTGCACCGATACTCAATGGTAAAGGTGAAATAGTAGCCGGTATTAGTGTCGCTGGGATAGAAGCAAGATTTCAGGAAGATCGCTTGCCTGAATTGATTGACAAAGTAACGAAAGCTGCCAAATCCATTTCCGTGAAACTTGGTTCTCGAACACATTAATGAAAATAGAAAAATCATTTCATTTTCGGAATATATTTTTCTGAAATAAGATAACTTATTTAAGATAGTCGATTCCTGCATTCTACATATAGGAAGTATAGCCACCGCTCATGGTGGTTTTTTGTCATGTTGGCATGCCCAGCTGAACCAAAACGAAAAGGTGAACCATTAGGGGTTCACCTTTCAGTTTGTAGACAAAAGGGGTTCGGAATTAAAAAATTCTGAACCCCTTTTGAAATCCCCTTTGAATTTTCGCCTAAAGTTAAGAGATTGGGGCTCTACGAGCCCACTATGTTAGGCCATTTTTGGACCTCGCCATGTCCAATTGGCCATCTTCTTTAAATTAATGGCAGCGAAAGTAAGCATCGCCTGCATCGACAATTTTTTAAGTCCCCTTAAAGTAGTCCAAAGCATACCATGCTTTTCTTTTGCATCTGCGAATACACGCTCAATCGTTTCTTTACGTTTTGCATATATAGGTTTTCCAACTTTCTCAATCACTTGTTCAACTAGTGGCTCTAAGATCTGACTGTCATGTATATTTCCAGGTGTTACAATCGTTCCCAATACAAAACCGTTACGGTCTGCGGCCGCGTGGAACGAATACCGAAGGTATATTGAATGAAAGTCAGTTTAACTAAAATAACTGGATCAATACTTGGGCGTCCTACCTCTGAGTACATATCTTTCACCAAGTCATAAATGAAAGTGAAGTCAATGGCAGCCTCCATTTTACGAACCAAATGGTTCGGTGGCACCAGTTAATCTAAAGTAATCATTTCAAGTTGATCTCGCTGAATAGAATCATGTTTAGAAAGCATCCTCATCACCTCAAGTTTTAATACTTCAATTTTAAAACAAAAATGACTCCAGGCAAAAGTGTTCTATCTAAAAGGTAAGACAAAGTTGATTGGAACGGAAGGTACGAGACTCCTGCGGGAAAAGCGCGTCTAGGGGAGACCCCGCAGGCGAAAGCCGAGGAGGCTCCCCGACCGCCCGCGGAAAGCGAGTGCCCTACGTTCCAATCAACGTCTAAATTGTAAAGGCCATAAAAATAGACAAACTCGATTTTCATCGAGTTTGTCTACAGTCTGAAAGGTGAACTATTAGGGGTTCACCTTTTCCTATATCGTAATACTTTATCGCAAGATTGTTAGTCAGCCATTAAATACGCACAAAGTGTGATTGATTTAAATTTCTTGGCACCCCGATGTCAGCCATTGTAAGTAAACCTGGTTTACGGAGTGCATCAATTTGCTTAGCGGTATTGATGATCATTGCTGCGGTTGCAGTATCTCCAAAAATGCCGTTTGGAACAATCAACCTTTGGGTTTCGTTCCCCTCAATAACGATTTCATCTTCCTGTTTAATACCTGCAGACATCGTTAAATCCAAGGAAATTTCCTTTCCGTCCACAGTCTTGCCTGTGGAAATTTGATGGAGCCCCATAACATCCCCTCGTTTCAAGGTAGTTAGCGGAACGGTCATATTTTCGCTTGCAATCGTTGGTTCAATGGTATTGATAACATTTGAAAGTTTCCAATTCAGCCCATAAGCGATTAACCTTACAGACTCCTCAAGACCTACATGCCCAATTTCATTCCGTTGGGCCAAAAATTCAAACTCTTCTCTGGTCATCCCGATTCCGACCTTTTTTTGTAAAGGGAGGCGCCTTTTCGAAACATCAACTTTACGGATGACCTTAATTTGGTTAACAGTGGTCAATACTGTTGTAAAAGAAATGGCCATAGTATCCATGATATACCCTGGATTGATTCCGGTCCCGATGACACTAAGTCCTTTTGCTTTAGCATAATCATCCATTTCCTTTGAAAGTAAAGGGTAGCGATGCCAAGGGAAGGAAAGCTGTTCACAGGTGGAAACCACTGAAAAACCGTGATCTAGCAGCTCTTTGATTTGGGGCCATACTTGTTGTGCATTGGAACCGGTTGCATGTAGGGCGATAGGGTGGTCAGCTTCAGTATTTACTTCCTGGATATGGGGAACTACACACTTGTTCGTTTCCTTTTCATCGATCAGGAAGCCAATATCCTTCCCTACCTTATCGGGGTCAATATCGACAACACCGATAATAGATTGAGGATTCGTTTGATAAGCACTGCGTAGAATTTCAATTCCAATGGGACCGAGCCCGAATACTGCGAATTCAGAATATTGGATAGTCATTCATCTATCATCCTTTCAAATAACTTATAACAAAATGCTAACATTGAATGATAAATAATAAAAATAGTTAATTTTTATATATTTATAAAGAATCGTTATAAAAGGAAGACGACAACCGAATGAGCGGAAGAAGAATCATTCTTCAATTTTGAGTTTACCTATCTAAGGAACGTTGGTTGGCGGTTCACGAATTGTATGCCTTATTCACCTCAAGCTGCAGCATAAGTTGGGGTGAAGGACAGAATATCTTCAAACTATTCCCGGTTAAAACTCTTCACTTGAACGGAACTAGACTTAAAAGCGCTTCAGTCACATAATGGACATTTTATTGCTGCAGATCATGATGTTTCAAATAATTATGGAGTTGCATTACCTAAGGTACGAGGATTTGCAGAAACGTTAGCCGGTTTTATGTGATAGATGGGTAAGGAATTGTTACGGGTTGTTTTCATCGAAACTATACCTTATTTAGTTTTGTATATAAAACTTATTTTTTCTGTTGAAAAATATTATTCGGAATATTATTGACTATTAAGAAAATTCAATATAACATTAAATATCGGTAACGATGTTTTTTATATGAAACAAAAGTTGCTGCTATCTATTGAAAGGGGGAGTTGGTGAAGTTTGATAGCATGATAGCCATTTTGTATCGAAATTCATGAAAGCGCATTCAAACGAGCCTATTATAAGGGGGAAATAACATGTTACAAGGTCAAAAAAGATGGTTGTACATTGCGATTCCTATTTTTTTCTTCTGGTTTTTCGGTCAGATTGATAAAGTAGGTATCTCTGTTATCCAAACCGATCCGGGATTTTTAAGTGATCTTGGTCTGACTGGCCCGGATAAAAATGCGAAAATTGGCTTGATCTCCTTTATATTCATGATTTCATACTCCTGTTCCAACATTTTTTGGGGTGTTATTATCGACAAGTTAGGGGCGCGGAAAACAGCGGTTTTAGGTTTACTGGTATGGACTGCGACAATGGTCATGGGAGGACTGTCCACTTCATACGAAATGTTTTTAATTAGTAGGGTCATCCTCGGAATCGGGGAAGGCATGATGATCCCGATATCGGGTAAATTCATATCGAATTGGTTTAATAAAAGAGAGCTTGGCAGGGCACAGTCATTCTGGATTACTGGAAACTACCTTGGCCCGGCAGTGGGTACCGTTATGCTCATCCTCATTATTTCAACATTTCATTGGCAGGCCGCGTTCTTTGCTCTCGCCGCCTTTAACTTGTTTATAAATATTCCAATGTTCCTGTATTTAGCTCGTAATACGCCAGAAGAACATCCACGCATGAGTAAAGAGGAAATCTCCTATATTCGCCAAAAGGACGAAGCGCATGATGTGCAGTTGAAGCAATTCTTTGCAAAGGATTATCGTTATTGGATTGTCTGGTTTGGCAATTTGATGTCGTCCTTTCTGTTCTTTGGAATCAGTATTTGGCTTCCTACCTATCTCGTGGAGGCCAAAGGCTTTGAAAGAGATGCAATGACTGGGATTACCTCATTATCATGGCTATTCGCGCTAGGATTTGTCCTGGCTGGCGGATTTCTGGCGGACAAAACGAAACGCCCGAGCTTGCTTGCGACGATTCTTTTCATACTAACAGCTGTATTTTTGACAATCGCGGTCCTAGCACCTAGTCCCATTATGGCCGGGGTTTCAATGGGGCTCGCTATGGGAACTCAGGGAGGAATGTTTCATCTAACCAATTTCTTCATCATCAAATTTTCAACACCTGAAACAGCGGGACGCGCGGCCGGTTTAATGGGATTCACGAATATTATGGGTGGATTTTCAAGCTATATCATGGGGTGGAGCCGCGATATGTCTGGCGGTGATTTTGGTCCCTCCATTGCCATGCTGATAGTAGCAGCCACTCTGGGGTTTGTCGCGTACTTGTTTATGATTAAACAAGAAGTTGCCGAAAATCACCTAAGTAATACAACAGGAAACAAAGTAACTTTATAGAGAGCAAAAAAAGTAATATCATACGTTTTTTAGAAAGGGTCTCTCAGTAAGAAGGGACGCTAGATTCTTACTGAGAACCACAATAAATCTTGAATACTCATTGACGTGTACACAGGAATAAGGATGACACAGCTTGATATAGTACAAGGCACATATTCCCGAACGATGGTTTCAGTTTTTTTTACAGCTTACATTGACAATGAAGCGATTACATTTTAGAATTGTTTATATAAAAAAACATAGTTTTATATATAAAACATTTATTGGGGTTATGTCCTCGCTACAAGACCGTATATTTGAACTGTAACCGATCTTTGGATAACCGTTCATTATGTTTGAAAGATATCAGAAGGGGTGGAGACAATGGGCATGGCCTTAAAAGATAAAGTCGTTTTGATTACAGGGGGAGCTTCTGGAATAGGAGAAGCTGTCACACGCCGTTTTATACAAGAAGGAGCAAAAGTGAGCATTATCGGCCGCTCTAAAGAGACATTAGCGAAAATGAAAGGAGAATTTGGTGAAAACATCCTTACTTATCAGGGAGATGTAAGCAAATACGAAGACAATGAGCAAGCGGTCCAAGCTACTGTTGAGCAATTCGGAAAGTTAGATGTCTTCGTTGCGAATGCAGGCGTGTTCGATGGATTTGCCAAATTTGCCGATGTGACTCCCGAGGCGCTTTCCGAAGCGTATGATTTTCTATTCAATATTAACGTAAAAGGCTCTTTTTTCGGAGCTAAAGCTGCTCTTGAAGAACTGAAAAAAACGAATGGCAATATTATTTTTACCGTGTCCGGTGCAAGTTTTTATCCAGATGGCGGCGGTGTTTGGTATACAGCGAGCAAACACGCCCAAATTGGATTGATGCGCCAGCTTGCGTTCGAACTATCGCCTTCCATCCGGGTAAATGCCGTAGCCCCAGGGGGTACATTGACAGCACTCACGGTGATTCCACCGCTGCGTCCATTTGTGAAAATCGTCGATAATGATACGAAAGCAAGCAGCATTAAAAAACGGAATATTCTTCAACTTGCCCAGATGCCGGAAGATCACGTTGCGGCATATGTACTGTTAGCTTCTGACGAATCACGAGCAATCACCGGTGAAGTCATTTCCAGCGACGGCGGATTGTCAGTGCGGGGCCTTGGCTAAGCTGGAGAGGATTTGAATACGTTAGCTGAATTGTAAGACGGGAAAGGAAGCACTTTCTTTATAGGGTTTTCAAGCAAAATATAAAAATAGTAAATCATTCTCTAATTTAAGAAAGTTATATCAAGTTTGGGGGCTTTAAGAGTTAGAGACTAAGGGGACTGATCGTATGCCATTCGTAAAAGTAGAAGATTTAAGCATTCATTATGAAATAGAAGGTAATGGAGAACCTCTAATATTATTACATGGTATGAGCAATAATTCACAGTCATGGAAGGAACAAATCCAGGAATTAAAGGAGCATTATACAGTAATCGCATGGGATGCTCCGGGTTATGGGAAAAGCTCAGATCCAGCAGAAGAATATAGACACTTTAAAGAGTTCGCACGTATTCTGAACGGCATGCTAGATCAGCTAAAGCTGGAAAAAATTCATCTTCTCGGCCATTCAATGGGAGCGGCAATTGCGATAGAGTACTGTAGCCTGTACCCTAATAAGGTTAATAAACTCATATTAGCAGATTCGACAAGGGGGGCTGCTGCTCTATCACCAGAAGAGAACGAGACGAAATTGAAAAATCGATTATTTTCAATTGAAAACCTTTCTACTAAGGAGATAGCGGAAAAGAGGATACAAGCACTGCTATCTCCCCATGCTTCAGAAAATGTCCATACACGAGTCAAAGAGATTATGACACAGATAAGACCCGCAGGATATCGTTCGGTAGCATATTCACTTTATCATCTAAATCAAATGAGTATGTTATCTCATATAGCTGTTCCTGTTCTTGTGATTTGTGGTGAGTTGGATACTGTAACTCCCATTAAGGAATCAGAAGCCATTCATGAAAAGCTAATAAACTCCCGGCTAGTGATTATTCCAGATGGCGGTCATTTGTGTTACCAGGAAAATCCAAGGAAGTTTAATTCGAGCATTTTGGAATTTTTGAAAGGAACTGAGTAGGAAAAGGCTTCTACAAATACTTTAGTAAAACCAGGCCTAGATTAGAGAGAGGAATGAATAGGAAAAATGGCTAATTACACAATCGTTGATAAAGAAACGTGTATTGCTTGCGGAGCTTGTGGTGCTTCAGCTCCGGATATTTATGATTATGATGAAGAAGGGATTGCGTTCGTTATATTGGATAATAATGTTGGGGCAGCGATTATACCTGATGAACTCGAGGAAGATATGATAGATGCTTCAGAAGGATGTCCAACAGATTCTATAAAAGTGGCTCAAACATCCTTTGATGGTAACCCTAATAAATTTGAATAATAATTTCAGGTGCGTTTGTGACCAGTAGCTTTATAGATTTTTAATGTGGTGACATATCCAGATTGTCTTTGAAAGGGTGGATATTCAATTGCTTTTATCCATCATTTCTGAAACAAAGGAAAAGGAAGAATTACTTGTGGAAACATACAAGTTTATCCCTTACAACCAGTAAATCATGTTCAGTATGAACAACCAACCTAGAAGAACAAGGAGTGATTGCATTGACAGAAGAAAAGAAGGTCTATGACATAACTATTATTGGCGGCGGCCCAGTTGGCTTGTTTACTGCATTCTATGGCGGAATGAGGCAAGCGAAGGTGAAAATCCTCGAAAGTCTTCCTCAACTGGGTGGACAGCTTTCGGCTCTTTATCCCGAAAAATTCATTTATGATATAGCTGGTTTTCCAAAAGTAAGGGCGCAGGAATTGATAGAAAATTTAATAGAACAAATGAAAGTATTCGAACCAACAATTTGTCTTGAAGAAGCAGTTGAACAAATGGAAAAGCAAGCAGACGGAACATTTAAGATCACTACAAACCTCGATACTCATTTCTCTAAATCAGTGATCATTACTGCTGGAAATGGAGCCTTTCAGCCTCGTAAACTAGAATTGGAAGATTCAACGCAGTTCGAGGATAAGAATTTGCATTATTTCGTGAATGATATGAATCGATTTAAAGGAAGAAAAGTGGCGATTCTGGGCGGTGGGGATTCTGCTGTTGATTGGGCCCTTATGTTAGAGCCGATTGCTGAAAAGGTAACATTGATACACAGAAGAGATAAATTCCGTGCCCATGAGCATAGTGTAGAAAAGTTAGTGAATTCCTCTGTTGAGGTCAAAACACCTTATATTCCCTCCGAATTGGTAGGAACAGATCACATTACGCAAATAGTTTTAGAACACACTAAGACTCAACAAAAAGAAGTGGTTGACGTAGATGATTTAATTATTAATTACGGCTTTGTCTCTTCTCTGGGAGCGATTAAAGAATGGGGTCTAAACATCAATAAAAATGCAATTATCGTTAATTCCAAGCAAGAAACAAATATTTCAGGCATATACGCAGCCGGGGATATTTGTACGTATGATGGAAAGGTTAAATTAATTGCTTCCGGATTCGGTGAAGGTCCTACGGCAGTTAATAATGCCAAAGCCTATATTGATCCTTTGGCGAAAGTTCAGCCGCTGCATAGTACTTCATTATTTGGATGACCTCTTTCTAACAACAAGACTTTTCTGAAGACTAAATTACATAGGCTGGGTCCCTGAGATAAAAGTGATGGATACTGTTAAAATTAAAAGTCGAATTCCTCCACGGTTAGGAATTCGACTTTTTAGATTGGTTTAAGTAACGCCCCTATAGCGATTTTTCATTATATTAAGCTTTATAAAAGTTACAGGAAATACGGATCAAATAAGCACAAGGGTTCTTAGATAAGGTTTTCATAAGTTATATAAGGGGGAACGCCCCATCGCCATTAAGAAGTTTAAAAGGTGAAATGATCCTATATTATTAGCCCCGTTTCTCGGTGTCATATAAGAGAAATGGGGCTTTTTAACGCCGATAAGTTTCATGCATTTTACTATAATTACCTCGCTTCGCAGCAATTACCCAACCAAGAATCTTACATATTGTTAAAATCATCATCATTTTCTAACGTTTTCAAAATATGCTTAGTCAGAATGGAGGCATCCGTGTTTTTCCATACTGCCGATATCGAACTGGTTAATTCCAAGTTATCGATGTTCAAGGCTTTTACTTGGCTTTTTCCCAACAAACTCACCATATCTTCCGGCATGAGGGCTACGCCTAAGTTATTGGATATTAGATTGGCAATCGTCAGTAATTCAGAGCCTTTACATAATTCTTTAGGTGAAAATCCAGCCGTCAGACAAGCCTTTTCCAAAAGGAATTGAAGGGAATGCGCTTGAACGGCATCATAATGGATAAAAGGTTCGTCTTTTGCTTCGTATAAATGTATGGCCTCTTTTTGGGCTAGTGGATGATCCATGGAGACGACTAATTGTAAAGGGAACTTCATGAATTCAATCATGCTTAATCCTTCATTGGCGATGATGTCACTGTGAATGGGCGTTCGGATGAAACCGATGTGATAATTTTGTTGGTTTACGAGTTTTACTGCTCTTGAAGATGTTGTTTCATGCACGTAAAACTCTGTTTCCGGATATTGCCCCACAATCTTTTTCAATAACTTTGGGATATATATACTAGCTGCAGAGGGTACGGTAGCAATCTTCAGTTTAGGCTTGGGGATGGTTTTGTTTTCAACTATGTAATTCACTGTTTTCTCGATATCTTCAAAGGAAGGCGCAAGCTTTTTATAGATGTATTCTCCTTCTTCCGTCAATGTAATTTTTCTTGTCGTTCGATTCAATAATTTAAAGCCTAATTGTTTTTCGAGGGATAAAATCTGTTGGCTAAGTCCGGGCTGGGATATATGCAGGGTTTTGGAAGCCTCACTGAAACTAAGATGGTTAGAAACCTCTATGAAATAGCGGAGGGATAGGTAATTCAAACAATCACCCACTTCAATTGGATTTGAAAATACAAGGTTAAGAAAATTCCCTCTCAAATAAAAGCTGTAATTTTATAACATCTACTTATAAGTTTATAACAATAATATATTTCTAAAATGGAAGAGTCAATATTATCCTTAAAGAAAGGAAGAATAGGTAATAAACGGTAAAATATTACTATTTAATAGCGGATTTCCCTTGTTTTTTATAGGTTTTTGTACATATTTAAGCTTGGTGATTTAATTTCTATAAAACTTATTAATGTATTACTAGTTCTTATGGGTGATGTGTCTAATTTTGTAAAAAAAGGGAAAGTGAGTCGGTCGGTAGAATAATAACATTATCATCTTTTGCAGATGATGAATAAACATGAGGGGGGATTTTTATGAAAAAATTTCATAAGTGCTTTTTATTGGTCATGATTTTGACGGTCACCGGTATTATCACGGCTTGTAAAGACAGTAATGAAGGTGCCTCAGGCGGCGGTAACCAAAACTTGAGCCTGTTGACTGGTGGAACGGGAGGTACATACTATCCGCTTGGAGGACAAATTGGAAAAATCATTTCCGATAAAACAAAAGCGAATATAACACCTCAGACATCTGGCGCATCAGCCGAAAACATGGAAACGTTAAGGGTCGGAGAGGCTGAAATCGCCTTTTCGCAAACGGATATCGCCGCATACGCACTGGAAGGAAAAGAAATGTTTGACGGGAAACCCATAGACAATATACAAGCGATCAGTTCTCTATATCCTGAAACGGTTCAAGTTGTAACGACAGCAAAAAGCGGAATTAAATCAATCGAGGATTTAAAGGGTAAAAAGGTATCGGTAGGTGCTCCGGGTTCTGGTGCTTACATCAATGCCATGCAAATCCTGGAGATTCATGGTTTGTCTGAAAAAGATATTAAAGGTCAAAATCTATCGTTTGATGAGTCGACCGAAGGAATCCAAGCAGGCAATATTGACGCAGCTTTCATTACGGCAGGCACGCCAACTGGTGCAGTCGAGGCGCTGTCCGTCCAAAATGATATCATGGTCCTGCCTATTGCAGAGGACAAAATTCAAGCATTGGTTAAAAAGTACCCATACTATGCTGAAGATACAATTCCTAGTGGTACGTACAAAATCAAATCCGAGGTGAAAACAGTTGCTGTTAAAGCGATGTTAGTGGTCACTAAGGATCTTGATGAAGATTTAGTTTATGAAATGACTAAAGCTGTATATGAAAACACAGATCAAATCACACATGCAAAAGGCAAGTTCCTTACAGCAGAAACTGCACTTGAAGGATTAGGGGATATGGAAGTGCATCCTGGAGCGGCAAAATACTTTAAAGAAAAAGGTGTTTCCAAGTAATGCAATTGGGTCGGTAGCTCGCTTTATGTGGCCTATCGGCTTCATTTTTTTCTAAATGGGACACTGCTTGTGAAAGGGGTACCTATGATATTCAAGAAATTCATGGCTTTTGGTATACCTTTGCTCATCGCTTTTTTACTCTTTTTTCCTTATAAGCATGTAATAGCCTTTTCCTTCGAGGACCAAGGGGAATTAGTCGCATACTTTCCTTTGAAAAAAGAAAAAGAATTCAAGATTAAATATACACACTCCATCCACCTCACAGATGTTTTGGAATCATATAGGTTATCGGATAAGCAAATCGAACAAACCGAACTTGCCTATGATGATTTTGCAGTCGGTATGCCTTCCAATGCAGAGGGTGAGGAAGTGTTTGAAGTAAAAGACGGTACCTACTTCATAAAAAATATGCAACGCACTTTCACATTTATAGACTTACGGGTGGGACAAGTTAAAGCCAATCATCGATTAATATATGATGAAAAAACATACACATTGGCAGACTTCATGAAACCAGGGACATGGGTCAGGATTTCATCGGAAAGAATTTCATTGTGGGAACAGTTGAAGGGAGTGAAGATTAGTGGCTGATAATGAAAAAATCAAATATTTAACCGAAGCAGAGCAGCAGGAGTTATTGGAAAAATATGATCCAGAAGCCGGGACAAGGAAATTAACTGGTGTCTTGGGCCACATTGCGTTTTTTGGACTCCTAGCTTTTTCGCTATTCCAATTATATACTGCCATATTTGGTGTTTTTACAGCACAAATCCAACGGACGATACATTTAGGGTTTGCACTCTCCTTAATATTTTTACTATTTCCAGCAAACCGGAAGAAGCGTGAAAAAGGAAAGTTTCAAATTGCCTGGTACGATATCATATTAGCAATCCTTAGTATTGGGGTAGGTGCATATTGGCCCTTATTTTTCGAAGGTATCGTCATGAATGTAGGGCGTTTAGGCGTATTGGATTTTGCAGTCGGTTTTATGGCCATTCTGCTGGTTTTGGAAGCAACCAGGCGTGCAGTTGGTCTTCCTATCATGGTCATTGCTATATTATTCATTTTCTATGGGATTTTTGGACAGTATATGCCAGGATTCCTTGCTCATCGCGGTTTGACTCTGGAGCGTCTGGTGCAAACGATGTTCTTCTCGACAGAGGGCATTTTGGGTACTCCGTTAGCGGTGTCATCGACATTCATCTTCCTATTTTTACTGTTTGGATCATTTCTGGTGCGAACAGGCGTCGGTCAATACTTTAATGATCTCTCTACCGCCATTGCCGGCAGAAGGATAGGGGGACCTGCAAAGGTTGCGATTTTTTCAAGTGCTCTTCAAGGAACGATTAGCGGAAGCTCTGTGGCTAATGTTGTCACATCAGGAGCATTTACGATACCTATGATGAAAAATCTTGGATATAAGAAGGAATTTGCCGGGGCAGTGGAGGCGGCTGCTTCAACAGGCGGGCAATTGATGCCTCCGGTAATGGGGGCAGCGGCATTCTTAATGGTTGAGTTCATTGGGAATGGAATTACGTATTGGGATATAGCAAAGGCGGCTGCGATTCCAGCTATCCTTTATTTTTCAGGAATTTGGATCATGACCCACTTTGAAGCGAAACGACTTGGACTGCGAGGGTTAACGCAAGAAGAGATGCCAAGTAAAAAGGAAGTGTTCGGCAAGCTTTATTTACTAATACCGATCCTTGCCATTATTTTATTGCTCATGATGAATATCACGGTTACACATGCAGCGCTATATTCCATTGCCATCTCGGTTCTTGTAGGTTTCATAAACAAGGATGTCCGCATGAAATTCATCGATATCATCTATGCATTGGTGGATGGAGCCCGAACAGCTCTTGCAGTGGCCGCTGCAACAGCAGCAGCGGGCATTATTGTCGGTATCGTCACGAAAACTGGGCTAGGACTTAAGCTGGCTAATGGCTTGATTGATTTATCTGGTGGATATTTGATTCCAACACTGATGCTAACTATGGTAGCGGCACTTATATTAGGTATGGGTTCACCTACGACTGCCAATTATGTAATAACCTCGACGATTGCAGCGCCTGCGATAATTTTGCTTGGTGTTCCCGATTTATCTGCACATTTATTCGTTTTCTATTTTGGCATTATAGCAGATATAACTCCTCCAGTGGCTTTAGCGGCATTTGCAGCGGCAGGGGTAGCGGGAGGCGAGCCTATAAAAACGGGGATTGAGTCATCGAAACTTGCCATCGCTGCATTCATCATTCCATATATTTTTGTTCTCTCCCCGCAAATGCTAATGATCGATACAACATGGATGGAGGTTGCGTGGGTAGTACTTACTGCAATGGCAGGTATGATTGCAATTGGGGCGGGTGTCATAGGTTACTGGATGAGGGGAATGAACTGGTTAGAAAGAGTCCTCGCCGTAATCGTAGGTTTACTATTGATCTACCCTGAAACGGTATCGGACATCATTGGGATATCCGCTTTTATCGTGTTGCTGGCTTTACAATATCTTTGGAAAAATGACAATCACGACAGCTCCAAGATCTTGGAAAATAACCAAAGTATTGAGAAAAGTTGACCCTGCGAATATCAATCCGGAAGTAAAGGGTAGAGCTTAACCATTCGGGGGGGTGATTTTTTGAAGTGAAGCATCATTGAGAATGCAACGAAAATGGGAATGTGCTTACTGTTTTTTATCGAGACAACCAGCATATTCCTACAAGAGAATTCTGCTCGTATATCCACTTGCCTTATGATAAAACCCAATTTGTTTTATTTTGAAAGGAGACTAATTCATGAAATTTTTAAAAAGTTTTATTTTAGTTACTTTCAGTTTCTTTTGTATGATCACACCGGCTTTTGCAAGTGTTCCTGGAGTGGATGGGTCAATGGGAAAGGGTTTTACAAATGGAATCGTATCAGTTTCTCATCCGTTAGCAGCTGAAGCGGGTATAGAGATACTAAAACAAGGCGGAAATGCAGTCGATGCAGCGGCAGCCATTCAATTATCGTTAAATGTGGTTGAACCAATGATGTCTGGAATCGGCGGCGGTGGTTTTATCATGATTTATAATAAAAAGGAAAATAAAATAACGATGATCGAAAATCGCGAAATGGCACCTCAAAATGTTACGCCTAAACTTTTTTTAGATGAAAAGGGAAAACCTATTCCTTTTAGTAAGCGGCATACATCCGGGAAAGCGGTTGCAGTTCCTGGGACTCTTATGGGGGTGGAGACTTCTCTTGAGAAATATGGAACATTGAAATTATCACAAGTCATAGGCCCGGCCATTAAACAAGCTGAAGAAGGGGTAAAAGTCAATTGGGCAACAGCACAATATATCGATGAAAATGTAACAAAGCTTAAAAATAACCAATCGGCTGCAAAAGTTTTTGTACCAGACGGAAAGCCGTTGGAAGAAGGAGACACCCTCGTTCAGCCAGATCTGGCAAAGACTCTTAAGTTAATAAAAAAACAAGGTTCTGACGTTTTTTATAAAGGTGAAATCGGGGAAGCACTTACCAAGGAAGTTCAAAAGCGTGAAGGAACGATGACAACTGAGGATTTGGAAAACTATGAAGTGAAGGAAAGAGAGCCGATTAAATCGGAATATAGGGGTTTTGAAGTGGTAGGGGCAGCTTCACCAAGCTCAGGCAGTTTGACTGTTCTGCAAATCCTGGAGCTTATGGAAGGATACGATGTGCAAAAGATGGGGGCCAACTCACCTGAGTATCTTCATTATCTCACGGAAGCCATGCATCTTGCTTTTGCCGATCGCGCTGCCTATATGGCGGATGAAGATTTTTATGATGTACCAACAGAAGGACTATTAGATGAAGATTATATTAAAGAAAGAAGAAAACTCATCAATCCAAATAGATCAACAGCTGATGTCAAAGCAGGTGATCCATGGAAGTATGAGGGCAAAGAACCCACTGCAATGAAGATGGTAAAAGAAGAGAAAACCCCAATCGGACAAACGACTCACTTTTCTGTAATGGATAAGTGGGGAAATATGGTTGCTTATACGACTACAATCGAGCAAGTATTCGGATCTGGTATCATGGTACCGGATTATGGGTTCATGCTAAATAATGAAATGACGGATTTTGATGCCACACCGGGTGGAGTTAACCAGGTGGAACCAGGAAAAAGACCAAGAAGCAGTATGTCCCCGACCTTCGTATTAAAAGATGGAAATCCCTTCATGGCCATTGGTTCACCAGGAGGAGCGACGATAATCGCATCGGTATCTGAAACGATCATGAACGTGCTTGATCATAAAATGCTCATTCAAGATGCCATATATGCGCCACGTATTTATTCTGCTGGTTATCCGACAGTAAGATGGGAACCGGGAATTGAACAAAATACAAGGCTTGAGTTAATGGCTAAAGGCCATGTTTATGAAGAAAAACCGCAACATATCGGAAATGTGCAAGCAGTTATTTATGATTATGAAAAGGGAAAAATGTATGGAGGAGCCGATAATACGAGAGAAGGAACTGTTCAAGGTGTGTATGATGTTTCCCATAAATCGAAAAAGCCGAAAGAAATAAAAGAAGAAAAAAAGGGACCGTTTACCTTAAAAGTGAATGGAGCCGTTTATCCTTATACAGCTGATCAAATGAAACTGATTGATGAAAAACCCTATATCCAATCAGATAAATTGCTACTAGGTTTGGGTGTAATCCAAACAGGGGATTTAGAAACATTTAAACCAGATAAAAAATCGTATCTACCTGTGTTAGGAGTAGCGAAATCATTAGGGTATAAAACAAAATGGAACGAAAAAGACAAAGAGGCACTATTGGAAAAAGATCCGGCGGATATTGAAGATCCGGACGAAGATGGCAGTGTCACGAATTGATTGCCTTTCTAAGTCTGCTCGGGAACTTGAATACTAAATGAACCTAAATTTGACAACCCCGGAATTCTCTATGTAAAGAGAGGTCTGGGGTTGTTTTTTAGTCATATGAAATAGTAGAGAGGTAGTCAGCCAGTTGAACGAAGGTTCCTGAAAAGCCCTCCTGAACCATTTCCTGCGACTCCTCGTAAGTTTTCATTTCCCCCTCGGTTGGGGATACAGGTGCCCCAATCACCGTAAGTATTGTTTTACCTCCATGCTCGGCGTTTACCATGCTGTACGTCGAGAATATAACAATGCTATCTTTGTTCATAATGATATAGGTTTAAGTTTTATTATAAAAGAACGATCAGAAGTTTTTATTTGAAAACAGAACTAATGTTCGTGTATGCTTGTAACGATAATAATCTTGGTACCGGTTATTATTAAGGAATCCAATCTTGATTCAAAGGAGAATGAAAATGATTAAACCATATTTAATGTTTAACAGAGAATGTGAAGAGGCTTTCAAACTGTATATCGAGGCATTTGGCGGGGAACTTATTGCTATGCAAAAATATAGTGAAATCCCATCAAGCCCAGACTTTCCTGTTGAAGAGAGTGATAAAGACCTTGTTCTTTACTCACAATTAAGATTAACAGAAGATGGAATTATAATGGGTTCTGATTCAAACCGTGAATTGAATGATAGTGACAAAGTGGTTGTAAGTGTGGAGCTTAACTCGGAGGAACAAGCTAGAAAGGCATGGAACATATTAAAAGAAGAGGGATCTATACATATGGATCTTCATGAAACATTCTTTGCAAAACTTCACGGTTCATTGAAGGATAAATTTGGTGTTTCATGGATGTTTACTGTCAATTAAAACCATTCTTGAATCTAAATCCAGAAGACATCCTTCTTTGTAAAGTCGTTTAAGTACAATTATTTGGGAAGGTTAAAATTTTAAAAATAATCATTAATGCTCGGACGCTTTAATGGAGTATCTAAAAAAGCCCGATTTCTTAATACTAAGAAATCGGGCTTTTTACTATTGGAGTTTATTAAGGTTGTAAATCCGTATTTCCTCTGACGCTGCACTAAATGATTGAATATCATTTGAGTGAGTTGCCTTGTAAAATGGGGTTTTCTGACTTTGCATTTACTACAATTGTGGTCATGGAAATACATTGAAAAATATGAGAAACTGTGATAGATTTATATAGATACGCCAATTTTATATTTTGTATAAATTATACCCTATTATAATTATACAACATAAAATCCTTTTCAGTCAATCCCTTTTTTAAAAGGAGTGTTTGGTATGAACATGGAACTTCGCTTGGACCAAGAACGACTGGACAGCGTGATTGGTTGATCACATGAACAATTTTTGCCATATGATTCAATGGGAGGGGAATAAATGAAACCATATGTACTGGATTTTCGGGAGATCGATAAAACGAAACAAATGGTGGTCGGTGGCAAAGGGGTGAATTTGGGCGAATGCTCGAGGATTGATGGAATTCTTGTACCAGAAGGATTTTGTGTTACTACTGAGGCATTTAAAAGAGTCATTGGGGAAAATGATGAGCTTCATCAATTACTCGATCAGCTTGCAGTACAAAAAGTGGACGAACGAAAAAGAATAAGTGAAATTAGCAGGAAGATTCGTGATCTGATTGAGGGAATCGAGATCGACAAGGGGATCGAAGAAGATATCGACCGATGTCTCTTAACTTTTGGCTTCGAGCATGCATATGCTGTTCGTTCTAGCGCTACAGCCGAAGATCTTCCATTTGCCTCCTTTGCAGGTCAACAGGATACTTATCTAAACATCAAAGGAAAAGATGCAATTTTACAACATATTAGTAAGTGCTGGGCTTCACTATTTACTGATCGTGCTGTGATTTACCGAATGCAAAACGGATTTGACCATCGCAAGGTTTATCTGTCTGTTGTTATTCAAAGGATGATTTTTCCACAGGCTTCCGGAATACTATTTACAGCTGATCCAGTTTCCTCAAACCGCAAGGTGCTTTCGATCGATGCTAGCTTTGGGCTGGGTGAGGCACTTGTCTCTGGCTTAGTGTCTGCGGACAATTATAAAGTGCAAGAAGGTAGGATTGTGGAGAAGAAGATTTCTGCCAAAAAGTTGGCTATATATGCACGAAAAGAAGGCGGAACGATGGAAAAGGAAATTGAACCGGGGCAGCAGGTTTTATCGACCCTGTCAGATGAGCAAGTGTTGGGGCTTGAAAGGATCGGCAGAAGGCTTGAAGCGCATTTTGGCTGTCCGCAAGATATCGAATGGTGTTTGGTTGATGATACATTTTATATTGTCCAGAGCCGTCCAATCACTACTTTATACCCCATCCCAGAAGCGAATGATCAAGAGAATCACGTTTATGTATCTGTCGGTCATCAACAAATGATGACTGACGCCATGAAACCATTGGGATTATCTTTTTGGCTGTTAACGACTCCTGCACCCATGCGTATAGCTGGCGGAAGGTTGTTTGTTGATGTCACACATATGGTGGCTTCACCTGAAAGCAGAAAAATGTTAGTAGAGGCCATGGGACAACACGACCCGCTCATGAAAGACGCACTCATTAACATAATAGAGCGAGGGGATTTCATAAAATCTGTACCAAATGATAAGCAAGAACAGAGTTCCGGTAAAAGCAATAAAAGTGTGCCGTCTGCGGATTCTAGGGCACAAATTGAAAACGACCCGACAATCGTTTCTGATTTGATTAAACGTAGTCAAACATCGATAGAAGAATTAAAACAAAACATCCAAACGAAATCAGGTTCGGAGTTATTTGATTTCATTCTGGAAGATATCCAGATATTAAAGAAGATTTTATTTGACCCACAAAGTTCAGCTGTGTTTATGGCTGCTATAGATGCATCATTATGGATCAATGAAAAAATGAATAAGTGGTTAGGTGAAAAAAACGCAGCCGACACGCTTTCTCAATCTGTACCAAACAATATAACTTCAGAAATGGGTCTGGCCCTAATGGATGTTGCAGATGTGATACGTCCTTATCCAAAAGTAATTGATTATTTACAACAAGTAAAAGATGATAATTTTATGGATGAACTAGTTAAGTTTGATGGTGGTCAGGAAACTCAGGATGCTATCTATGATTATCTCGGCAAATACGGAATGCGATGTGCTGGAGAAATCGATATTACTAAAACTCGTTGGAGCGAAAAACCAACTGCACTTGTCCCCGTGATACTTAGTAATATCAAAAACTTTGAGCCTAATGCTAGCAATCTGAAATTTGAGCAAGGGCGACAGGAAGCTTTGAAAAAAGAACTAGAGATATTAGATCGATTGAAGCAATTACCGGATGGTGAACAAAAAGCCAAAGAAACAAAACGAATGATCAGTCTAATCCGGAATTTCATCGGTTATCGGGAATATCCAAAATACGGCATGGTTAACCGCTACTTCGTTTATAAGCAGGCTTTACTCAAGGAAGCCGAACAACTCGTACAAGCCAACGTTATTCATGAAAAAGAAGATATATATTATCTCACTTTTGAAGAACTTCATGAAGTCGTACGCACAAATAAACTAGATTACCAGATGATCAGCAAACGAAAAGACGAGTACAGATTATATGAAAAACTTACTCCACCACGTGTTATCACGTCTGATGGTGAAATCATTGTAGGGGGGTATAAACGAGACAATCTCATGGCCGAAGCTATTGTAGGTCTACCGGTTTCTTCCGGAATGATAGAGGGCAGAGCACGCGTCATCTTAAACATGGAAGATGCAGATCTAGAAGATGGAGATATACTGGTTACAACCTTCACCGATCCTAGCTGGACACCATTATTTGTATCCATAAAAGGACTCGTCACCGAAGTTGGCGGGCTGATGACCCATGGAGCAGTCATCGCACGAGAATATGGCTTACCTGCCGTTGTCGGTGTGGTAAATGCCACCAAGCTGATAAAAGATGGGCAACGTATTCGAGTAAATGGAACAGAAGGTTATATAGAAATACTATAATTCTTTACATTTCAATCATAAAGAAGAGCATTCGAATTAGGAGAATCATTGAAATCATGATGCTTTGCGGTTTTTGGCAAAGCTAAGCCCCCTGTCACTAGGTCATATAAGGGGGCAGTAATTAAATGATACTAAAGTTTAATAAGATCAACTTGAGGTCGGGCCTTCTGTTAAAGGTCGCTTTTATATGATGCCAAAGCCCAATTTCTCGCTTACAACACCGAGAAATTGGGCTTTTGTGGATTTTATTTATAGGCAAAGTCGATATTCTCTTGCTAAATCTACTGGCTTGAGCAGCAATGTCAAACGGATACGAGGAAGATATTCTCCAACAGATATATCTGTCAATATCATAAATGTACGCTGAAAGCGGCTATAGCTTCTATAGAAATATTAAATTTTTGTATTGGTAATTATACATTATCTCCTTTATAATTTTTAAGAAAGATATTTCGGAATTTTTAAAATAAAGGAGAAATTATGTATACTCACCCGACTTTAAAATATTGGAATGGAAGAATTGATTCCCAAACTGACCTGGACAGCTTCAGATACCACCAAAGAGTGCGCTTGGCACCCATTTCGGAATTAGCCACCTCTTCCAATGCATCACGAACTTTTGGACTGATTGGCTTTAAATGTGATGAAGGCGTCAGAAGGAATAAAGGCAGGGTTGGTGCTGCCGAGGGTCCTGATCATATTAGGCAATCGTTGGCAAAATTACCTTGTCATTTACCTTCCCAAACCGAGCTGGTGGATGCTGGCGATGTAATATGTGAAAGTACAGAGATGGAAGCCGCCCAATCTCAACTGGGATCAGCTGTTGCCCGGATTTTGGAGAGTAAAGCGATTCCTATCATACTTGGGGGAGGTCACGAAACCCTGTATGGCCATTATCTTGGGATTAGGAAATCCATTGGACCAAAAGCTAGACTAGGGATTATTAATATTGACGCTCACTTTGATATGAGACCTTATGAAAAAGAAACTTCATCTGGCACGATGTTTAAGCAGATTTTGGACGAAGATCAAAGTTGTGGCTATTTATGTGTCGGAATTCAGAAGCAGGGGAATACGAAGGCACTTTTTGAAACTGCAGAGAGGAGTAAGGTCGACTACATATTGGAAGAAGATTTGTCATTATACGAAATGGATGAAACGAAGCGGAGGATAAATGAATTCGCTAAGGAAAATGACTATATCATGCTTACATTATGTACGGATGTTATTGATTCAGCCTACGCACCTGGGGTAAGTGCACCATCGCCGTTTGGACTGGATCCAAAATTGGTCCGTGCCATTATTAGGCATATCGTATCGAATGAAAAGATCCTCTCATTTGATATCTCCGAAGTGAACCCTTCATTGGACGAAAATAATAAGACCGTTACATTGGCGGGGCATTTAATAAATGAGGTTTTGCTTCATTTTAAATAATGGACATGGGATGGCGGCAACTCCAATTCGATCTTTTCAGAAAGAGCGTTTCTTTTCGTATCGACTGTTGGGGCTTTCCTTAATGTTATCTTGAGTATTGAAGCGAAAAACCTTTAAAGCGCCCAGACTGTCCATGAATCATTCATGGACAGTTTTTTGCGCCTCCTTCACAAGGATTCATGGTCCTTGGCATTGCTTCGTTCAACTAACCATTTAAAGTATAAAGGCATGTGGATTTTCCATGCCTCTGCTAAGTTCAATACTGATACTTGTGGGTTTTTGGTTTATAATAACAACCATCTAGCCTTTTGAGGAGGGATTCCATGAATGAATATAAAGTAACGGTCAGGAATGGCAGTACCTTAATTTTGTCGGAAATCATTAAAGCTGAAGATGAAAGAGAAGTCCTTGGCACTCTTTTGATTTCCAGCGAATTATTTAATCAACCATTTACTGATATCAGGATTTTAGAACGCTGATTTGTGCCTGCCCATTCCATTTGATACACTGTAATAAATCTTAATACGGTGGCGATATTATGTGTGGACGTTTCACTCTTTTCACTGACATAGAAGAAATAAAAGAACGGTTTAATATTCAAGGGTCATTTGATGAGGAATACCAATTCAGCTACAATATTGCTCCCTCCCAATCCGTGCTCGCCGTCATTAATGACGGGGTAAGGAATCGGCTTGGATATCTTCGGTGGGGACTCATTCCTTTCTGGGCAAAAGACGAAAAAGCGGGCTACAAAATGATCAATGCCAGAGCGGAAACCATTGCTGAGAAAGCAAGCTTCAGGAATGCGTATAAGAAGAAGAGATGCTTGATAATCGCTGACTCTTTTTATGAATGGAAGAAGACACCAGAAAGAAAAATACCGATGCGTATAAAACTGAAGAATCATGCTCCATTTGGAATGGCCGGTCTCTGGGAATCCTGGAAATCTCCTGAAGGCATCAGCATCTATTCGTGCTCCGTTATAACAACTGTGCCTAATGAGCTAATGACCAGCATTCATGATCGCATGCCTGTCATCCTAAAATCAGAAGATGAAAAAGATTGGTTAAATCCTTCCATTAATGATACTGCATATTTGCAACAGTATTTAAAGTCATTCGATTCGGAACAGATGGAAGCATTTGAAGTATCGACAGATGTGAACTCGACTAAAAATAATTCACCTAACCTAATCCAACAAATTTGCTGAGGTAATTAGACCTCTCAGAATGTAGACAACTCGATGAAAATCGAGTTTGTCTGCATTTTTTTTTGGTTTGTACAATTTGAACGTTGTCTCCAGGAACTCGCTTTTCCCGCAGAAGTCTCGCACACCCGCTCCAATCAACTTAGTTCTCTTTATAAACAGTAAGGAGTGCATGTGAAACACTTTAAAATTAACCCTTGCGAAAATAGACAAAATGCTGTACTGTTATATTTGCTTTTCAAAACGACTTTTGATGTCACGAACTCAGGCAAGTTTTCAGCGTGGCACTTTTCTGGAAGGCATCGTAATTTTAAAATAATTATATAATGTAATCTTCTTATCAAGAGAGACGGAGGGACTGGCCCGAAGATGTCTCGGCAGCGGACTTAAATGGAGTGCTGTGCCAAATCCAGCAGGCTGATTTTCGCCTGAAAGATAAGGAGGGTGTTTTTTATAAATTAAAAGACCTCTTCTTGTTGTTAAAAAGAAGGGGTCTTTTTTATGCCAGTTTTTTGCTACAGCTCCATGACTGGAAAATCAGGTAGGTTCAAATTGGGGTTATTTGCGAAAACTGTTAATAGAATAAGAGCTGTGACACATGTCGCGGGAAAAATAAAAAGAGGTGTACATCATGAGTGCAAACAATAAAGGGAATCCATGGGCATTGATCCCATTTGTCGTATTTTTAATTTTATTTATTGGGTCCGGAATCATCACTAAAGATTTTTATTCATTTCCGGTGATTGTAGCGATTTCAATTGCATCGGCAGCTGCATTGGCGATGAATCGGAAAGAGACATTCAATCAAAAAGTTGATATCTTCTGTAAAGGTGCCGGTGACGCTAATATCATGTTAATGGTTATCATCTTCCTTTTGGCCGGCGCTTTTTCGAAAGTTGCGAATGGCATGGGGGCGGTTGAATCAACTGTGAATCTTGCCTTGGCGCTTTTCCCGCAAAATCTATTAATGATAGGAATTTTCATCATCGCTTGTTTCATTTCACTATCCATGGGGACAAGCATGGGAACGATTGTTGCCCTGGCACCTATCGGGGTAGGGATTAGTGAGCAAACAGATATTTCGCTTGCCCTTTCAATGGCGGCCGTTATTGGTGGTGCGATGTTTGGGGATAACCTTTCATTCATTTCAGATACGACAATTGCTGCAGTCCGAACTCAGGGAACGAAAATGAAGGATAAGTTTAAAGTGAATTTTTTCATCGTTTTACCTGCAGCCATCATCACTTGTGCCATCCTAGGAATTTTAACGATGGGTGAACAAGCTGACATTTCCCAACAGTCTTATGATTGGGTGAAGATTCTTCCGTATCTTTGCGTATTGGTCACTGCATTGGCAGGAGTCAATGTGTTCTTGGTCCTTTCCATCGGAATCGTATTTGCCGGAATCATCGGCTTGACTGATGGTAGTTATCAACCGTTGGGTGTCATTCAAAAAGTCGGAGAAGGAATGGCAGGAATGTATGAAATCTCCTTCCTTGCCATTTTAATTGCAGGTATGGTAGCCGTAATCAAACATAATGGTGGCATCGATTATCTACTCCACCTAGTGACACGAAATAGCAAATCGAAAAAAGGGGCGGAATTCAGCATTGCGGGGCTTGTTGGTTTAACGAACCTTTCAACGGCAAATAACACGATTTCGATTATCATTGCCGGGCCACTTGCCAAAAATATTGCTGAAAAGTATGGGATTGATCCGCGGAAATCGGCGAGCGTCCTTGACATTTTTGCATGTTGTATCCAAGGGTTGATCCCATATGGAGCACAACTGCTTGTTGCAGCAGGGGTAGCAAAGATTTCTCCGTTAAGCATCTTGCCGTATTCATATTACCCAATCCTGATTGGACTTTGTGGCGTCATTGCCATCCTGATTGGTTTTCCACGGTTTCAGCCGGGAAATGATGGATCGAAGAACTAAAAGTTAAAACAAAGTTGATTGGAGCGGGTGTACGAGACTCCTGCGGGAAAAGCGAGTCCAGGGGAGACCCCGCAGGCGTAAACGCGCCGAGGGCGGACCGCCCGCGGAAAGCGAGTGCCTGGAGGGGAAATCAATGTTCAAATTGTACAAACCCCTTAAATTTCATTGAGTTTGTCTACAGTCTGAACACCCTGAATCATTGGATTCAGGGTGTTTTTTGTTGGTAAATACATAAACTTAATATAGCTTTCTCGCACTTATACAGTATCAATCATTCTTCAATTTTTCTGCTTAATTCCTGTCCAAATTAATGATGGTTTTGTGTGCGACACCTGTCATGAATAGAGGACAACACCAACTAAACCAGAAAGAATAATTACATAGGCTGGATGCCAGCGTAATTTCATTAAGGCAAATAACGATAAACCAAAAACGAGTAGTAAGCTTATCGTATGCCATGAAAAGTTCACGGCTATCATATGATTGGAAAGTGCTAAACTGATCGCTGCAAAGATGATCAAACTAGTGACAATCGGTCTTAATCCATAAAACATGGATTGAACAACTGGATAATGATTCAATTTGCTGAAAAATGTGGCTATAACGGTTACGAATATAATGGCAGGAAGCAAGATTCCTAGAGCAGATGATATGGCTCCTGCTAACCCAGCAGTCGAATAGCCAACGAGAATGGCACTATTGGCGGTGACAGGTCCTGGGGACATCCCGGAAATGGCGATTATATCGGTGAATTCCTGCGTTGTCATCCATCCATGCTGTGAGACTTCCGATTCTATTACGGGAATCATGGCGTATCCGCCTCCGAAAGATACAAAGCCGATAATAAAGAAGGTGCTAAACAACTCCCACAATTCCATCATTCCATCACATGCTTTCTTAAAAATTAGTTAGATCCTTTTTTGATTTACCTATATGCCAGCACCCATGAAAGGTTCGAAATCATTTTCTTCTGTTTTCCTATCTTTTTTGTCCATCTTGACATCGTAACCTAATTTTCTCTTAATGGAGATGGTCACAATACCCGCTAGAGCTCCTGCTATTATAACCATCACAGGGTGAAGAAATAAGAGGACGGGAATTCCTGCTATTAAAATACAGAAAGTTGATTTGTCTACAACTGCCGTTTTTCCTATCTTGATAGCCGCATAGGCGATGATGGCTACTATGGAAGCTCTGATCGATATGAAAGCAGATTCTATCTTCGGATTATCCTGAATGAAAAAATACACAATGCCCAGGAGCAGAACAATTAAAAAGGTAGGTAATGAAACACCGATCATGGCTGCCATTGCCCCCTTCATTCCGGCAATTCGATGGCCGATAAAGGTGGCGGAGTTAATGGCGACAGCTCCCGGTACGGACTGAGATAAAGCAAAAACATCCGTAACTTCTTCGCTTTTCATCCACTTTCTCTTTTCCACCACTTCATTTTCGATTAAAGGGATCATCGCAAACCCGCCTCCGAATGTGACAGGTGCTATTTTAAAAAAGGTCCAAAATAATTGGAATAGAGTTTTCCATTGTCCTTTCATTGACATCGGTCACTTCCTTTGCATGCTTTGTTTAATTCTTATCATTAACATATCAAAGAAAAAGGGCTGGGTAAATTGCAACAAAATCATCGGGTATAACAAAACGTTATACCCAGAAGATTCATCCGTTTTATAAAGAATGCCGCCAATAATTGAATAGCCTTAGAATCTATTTCCCTATTTTCATTTCACCATTTACATAAAGATGCTATCATTTTAATAAACTATCTAAAAACATGGAGGTCGTTTCCTTGAAATTGGAAAATCTGAAAATGTTTTGTTTAGTGGTGGATGAAGGAAGTATAAGCCAGGCAGCGAGGTTAAGTTTCTTATCTCAGCCCGCTGTAACACGGCAGATCCATCAACTGGAAAATTATTATAATACTTTGTTATTCGACCGTGAGGAAGGAAGGCTGAGAGTTACAGAAGCAGGAAAGCTGTTATACCCTTTTGCTAAAGCCATAGTAAATGACTTCAACCATTCAAAAGAAGTGATTCAGCAATCGACGGGGAAATACAATGCAAATCTCATAGTAGGGGCTTCCTTGACTATCGGCGAGTATTTGTTGCCTAGCTTGCTTGGGAGATTCAAAAAACAACAGCCAGAAATAAAAGTGACATTGACGATAAAAAATACGCCCCGGGTTTTGGAGGATCTTTCAAACGATGTCATTGATTTGGCCTTGGTGGAAGGACTTGTAGAAAACACCGATTTTATTGTAGACAAGTTCGCTGAAGACGAATTGATATTGGTATGTCCATCCGACCACCCATGGAAAGACAGAAAAGAAATACAGCTAGAGGAATTGGGAAATGAAAGGATGATTTGGCGTGAATCCATTTCCGGAACACGGCTTATCGTAGAAAATATGCTAAGGGAGCATGGGATTTTAGAAAAAATTGAAAGCTACATGGAGATTGGCAGTACACAAGCGATAAAAAGTGCGGTTGAAGCTGGACTTGGAATCAGCATTTTGCCAAGGTTGACAGTGGCCAGAGAATTGGAGCAAGGCTTTTTGCGGGAAGTGGATATATACAGAATAAATATGGCAAGAAATTTATGGCTAGTCAGGAAAAACAAGCGTTTTAATAAAATAGGAGTGTCTAAATTTGTTGATTTTCTTCAATAAGGATGGGACGCTGCCTTTGTTCACACTTACAATTGGCAGCGTTTTCAGTTTCGTGGTTAACGGCGTAGCCCCGGCAGCAAGCAAAAGTCATGGTAAATTGAATATACTGCATTGATTATAAAAGCTCTTCTCTATCGGGAGGGGCATTTTGTCTTTTGTTGTTCAGTCTTCGGTTAGACAAACAAAGGGATTAATGGGCATAATAAAAGATATAATGATGGTTCGGAGATGGTATAGCGTGGAGTTAAAGGAAATAAAGAAGCTCGCCAATGCATTAAATGAAACAGCAACTTGTATATTGCTTGCAGTCTCGAACGAAACCGATGTCGGCTCCTATTCGTGCAATTGATGAAATCCAGGTACAAAAGCATAAAGCTATTCTTGTCTGTCCACATTGCGATAGCCATTTTGTTGTGCGATTTGGTAAATACGTTATTAAAACATGTGCTGGAAAGGTGAAACAGCAGCGTTACCGCTGTAAAGCCTGCCATCAAACCTTCAACGATCTCACAAACACGCCTCTTCAGTGCACCAGAAGACCACATAAATCTAAACGGGCAGTTTTGTTGAACAAGTTGTAAATTTAACATTTTAAAGTAAGAGCATTTCTTTGTAATGAGAAGTGCTTTTTATTTTTGTTAAAATTAAAAAGATATTTCAATAACAATAATAATATAAATAAAAACAATATAAATTTACTGTTATACGATAAATAATATGCTAAAATCAAGTTGTCATTAAATAGGTGAGGTGTTTTAAATGCATGTTAAACGAGGTTCAACCACTTTCTTAAAGGTAATTATTTTTCTGGCTGGAATTGCAGTGCTTGCTTTGTGTATCTGGTTGCCTGAGATAGCCGTTAGAGATGCAAGGGTACATCCAGATACGGCTTACTTCCTAATCCCCTTTTTAGTATGTGCATACGGATTCTGTATTGCGTTTTCTGTTGCGTTGTATCAAGCATATAAACTATTAACCTACATCGAAAAGAACAATGCTTTCTCTGAATTATCCCTTAAATCTTTGAAGATTATAAAGAAAAGTGCTTTTACAGTCATTTTCCTCATTTTCTTAGGAATAGTAAGCTTAAGGGTGCTTGCTAAAGTCACAGGTAGTGATGATGCAGCGGGTCCTACATCATTATGTCTAATGGGTATTTTAGCAACAAGTATCATCGCAGCCATTGTGGACGCGCTTCAAAAGCCATTAAAAAATGCCCCAGATATAATGTCGAAAAATGAATGATTAACGGATATGTAGGACTTTGAATGGAAGCCTCAATTTTACGAACTAAATGATTCGCAGGCACCAGTTGATCTAAAGTAATCATTTCAAGTTGATCTCGCTGAATAGAATCTTGTTTCGAAAGCATCCTCATCACCTTAAGTTTTAATAGTTCTATTTTAAAACAAAAAAGGCTGTAGGCAAAAGGAGTTCCATCTAAAATTTTAAACATAGTTGATTGGAACGGAAGGTACGAGACTCCTGCGGGAATAGCGAGTTAAAGGGAGACCCCACAGGCGCAAGTGCGCCGAGGAGGCTCCCGGACCCCCCGCGGAAAGCGAGTGCCCTACGTTCCAATCAACGTCCAAATTTGTACAAGCCAAAAAAAACTGTAGACAAACTCGATTTTCATCAAGTTTGTCTACAGTCTGAACCGCCTTTTCACCAAGGCGGTTTTCTTATGGTCAAATATCAATATTAGAATTTAACATTGCCTTTATATAAATGAAATTGAAGTTACTATTAGAAATAGGAAATATACTTAATGGCAAATTAATTATAAAATAAATTCATATTATTCAAAAAAATCCAAAAAAACGACTTCGACATTCGGAATAGATACAAGATATCTACTTTGAAAGGGGTATGAAATGTCCAAAATATCTTTTATTAAAGGAATTGTAACCGTTCCCATTGTTTTTGTTTTACTGGCAGGTTCTTCTGTTACAAATGCTGCTTCAGATAAGCCGATACCGGCAACAGATGCAACAATCTCAGCAAATAAGGCTTTTTATGAACAATTGAATTTTACAGACAAGGAAGATTTCAAGAATGCACATAAAGGATTTATAGCGCCTTTGAATATGAATCCTATTAAAAATTCAAAAGGTGACGTGGTATGGGATAGTAATCGATATTCATTCATCAAAGAAGATCAGCCGGCAAGCTTTACTGTAAACCCAAGCTTGTGGAGGCAGGCTCAGTTACAAAATATAACAGGCTTATTTAAAGTGGTGGATGGCGTTTATCAAGTTCGGGGCCAGGATTTATCAGTGCTTACCATTGTGGAAGGAAAAACAGGATTAATAGTTTTGGATACACTTTCTACTATTGAAACGGCCAAAGCAGCCATGGAGCTTTATTTTGAACATCGGCATAAATCCCCAGTAAGTGCAATTGTCATTAGTCATAGTCATGCGGATCACTTTGGTGGTATGAAAGGCATTGCTCAATATGCTGAAAATCCAGCTAAAGTGCCGATTATTGTCCCGGCAGGTTTTAACGATGAAGCGCTAAGTGAAAACATTCTTTTAGGCAATATAATGTCTCGCCGTGCAGGTTATATGTTTGGAAATCTCTTGCCCGCAAGTGAAAGGGGATTTGTTACTTCTGGTATTGGCCCAGGACTAAGTAACGGAACTTTTAGCTATTTACCTCCAACAATGGAAGTGAAGGATGATATTCAAACGGTGGAAATAGACGGAATTACATTTAAATTTTTATTGACACCGGATTCGGAAGCTCCATCTGAAATGCATTATTATATCAATGATTACAAAACTTTAGTGGTAGCGGAAAACACCGGACACACGTTACATAATATTTATACATTAAGGGGAGCTAAAACCAGAGATACCCTAAAATGGGTGAAAGCACTTGATGAAACAGTTGATCTGTTTGGAAACGAGGATATAGATGCTATGGTTACAGCCCATACATGGCCCATATGGGGAAGGGACGATGTTTTGGAGCAATTGGAGAGTCAGCGTGATTTGTACAAATATATTCATGACCAAACTATACGATTAGCTAATTTAGGTCTCACACCTGACGAAATCGCGGAAAAGTTAAAGCTTCCTGAAAAGTTGGATAAAGTCTGGGCCAATCGGGGGTATTACGGAACATTGAAACATAACGTTAAGGCGGTGTACAACTTTTATTTAGGATATTTCAACGGTAATCCATCCGACTTGGATCCATTACCACAAGAGGAATCGGGCGCTAAATATGTACAGTATATGGGTGGGGAAAAGAAGGTCATTAAACAGGCAAAACTTGATTATCAAAGAGGGGAATATCGCTGGGTGGCTCAAGTCTTAAAGCATGTCGTCATGGCCAACCCCAAAAATACAGAAGCAAAAAATTTACTGGCTAAAGCTTATGAGCAATTAGGATACACAGCTGAATCTTCTGTGTGGCGTAATTTCTATCTTACCGGCGCAGACGAGTTAAGGAATGGTGTGGCAGACTCAAAGGGAAGTGGCGGAATGATGAATCTCGATACGCTGCTCAATATGCCAATGGATGATTTCCTGAAATTCTTGTCCATTAAATTAAACGGAATGAAAGCGGAAAATAAAAATATGACTTTCAATTTGACATTTACAGATTCGAAAACCAATTACACGATCGATTTGAATAATTCTGTATTGAACTTCAAAAAAGGGAAAATGGCGTCCAACCCTGATGCAGCATTAACATTAGATAGAATAACCTTCTATCAGATTGCTCTGGGACGTGAAGATTTATCCAAAATGGAAGCAGCCGGTAAAGTTGCCATTTCCGGTGATATAAAACAGTTTGAAGATTTCCTGACTTTGCTGGATCAATTCCAACCTAAGGTTAATATCGTAACTCCGTGATAATCAAACACTTCATATTCTGAAACAAGGATGGATCGGTTACCCACGAGTCTACTTAGCAGTCTCGTGGGTTTGAATGTATTAATTAATCCTGAAGGCATCCTGTTTCGTTTTTAATTTTTTATAAAACGCTCCTAATAGTTACAGAACAAAAGTCAATAACCGTCAAAAGAAAATTTCAAGTTTTGTAATTCGAAGGGGATTGTAAGCGCTTCCTGTGCGACCGAGGTTTTGTGAAAATATGAAAAAATGGAGTGATGGGGAATGCAGTTATATGGAAGTAAGAAACGAAAAATAATGATTAGCGGCCTTTTATTTGTTGGAATGATCTTAAGTTTTTTTGATCGCGTTGCCATAAATGTCGGAATTATCCCTATTGCAGATGAGTTTCATCTCAATACGTCCCAGACAGGTATTTTAATTAGTATATTTTTTGTTAGCTACTCACTCATGCAACCGCTTGGTGGATGGATGACCGATAAGTATGGCGCCAGGGTCATGGTTACTGTTTCTTTGTTTAGTTGGTCCTTGTTCACTGTAATGACTGGGTTTGCTTGGTCATTCATGTCTTTATTATTCATTCGTTTTCTGTTCGGGTTAGGTGAAGGGCCTTTCTATCCTGCCAGTATGTCCACTATAAGAGATAACTTCCCGGAAGAAGAACGGGGCCGGGCAAATTCGTTTTTCCTATCTGCCCAAAATATTGGCGGGATATTAGGTACTGCACTTGCTGCTTCAATGGTGGTGGCATTCGGTTGGCGGGGCATGTTTACCATTTCCGGAATTCTAGGGATATTGGCTTCTTTCGGAATTTGGTTCATTCTCAAGCCTCAAGGAAATCAAGAGGTTAAAAAAGACAAACCGAAACAAAAAAAGGTTGCTCTGAAACTGTTATTTAAAATCGAGAATATTTGGAAACTCATAACATTCAAGTTTATATCAAATATTATCAACTATGGTCTGATCACTTGGATGCCTATATATTTGGTTAAAGAAAAAGGAGTGGATTTAATAGCCGCCGGAGGTTTATTGGCAATCCCTTATATTTTTGGTTTCTTGATGTTTAATGTAAGCGGGTGGCTTCTGGATAAACATATGGCTAACCGGGAGAAGTATCTTGCCGCTGCAGGCGCTTTATTATCGGCAATTTTTCTTTTTTTAATGTCTAACGCCACGTCTATAGGACTTATCATCACATATCTCACCCTCAACTCCGTAGCACTGTCTTTCTTTGGAACCGTTCTATATACGATCATCATAAAATACTCACCAAAGGAACTAACGGGCTCTGCCTCCGGACTCGTAACTTTCGCCGGTCAAATTGCAGGTGCTGTTTCTCCTTTAGCCCTCGGTTTGATTATCAGTCTGTTTAATGGCTCCTATAATGCCGCTTTCCTGTTTTTGGTGATAATAGCGTTATTGGGAACGATTGTTGCCGTATCTATTAAAAATAATCAGGCACAACCCGCTAAAGAATACGAAAAAACATCTACCATTGTATAAAACTGGATTCTGCTTTTGAGGATAAAGCTTGGGGTATTCTGATTCCACTTCTCTAAAATTGAAAGGGCTTTCTGTTCGAGGTATGATAGTAGTAATAGGCTAGAAGGAGAATAAACCATGAATATTGAACAATTGGAATATATCATTAAGGTAGCCGAGGTTAACTCGATTTCCACGGCTTCAGAAAGCCTCCATATCTCTCAATCTGGAATCAGTATGGCCATTACGAGTTTGGAGAAGGAATTAGGTATAAAAATCTTCAAGAGGTCAAGGTTAGGAACCATACCTACAGAAGACGGAAAGGAAATCATCCAGAAAGCTCTTGAAGTATTAAGCAAATTGGAAGAAATAAGAGACAGTGCCCAAATACATTCAGATACGATGGAAAAAGAGTTGCGCCTTTCATCAACACAAGGTTTATTTCTAACGGTTTTGCCTAAATCCTTGGCCTTATTTAAGAAGAAGTATCCCAAGGTGAAAATTGTCATTGAAGAAAAAGGGGGACAAGAGATAACCGAAGAAGTACGGAATGGTAAGATAGACATCGGGCTATTGAATATCCCAAAGGTTAAACCAAAAGAAATTGAGTTGGAATTCCAACCTTTGATGGAAGCAAAAGTGATTGTGATGGTCAGTAAGAACTCACCTTTAGTTAACCGTAAAAGCATAACCCCACGAGAGCTTATGGACCAAAATTTGGTCATTTACAATGGACCAAGAATGAAGTCGTTCATTAAAGGTTTTTTTGATCATTACGGTGAGATGAATATTTTGTTTTTCACAAATAATACAGAGATCATCAAAAAAACCGTCGCTGAGGGATTAGCGATTGCCTTTTCTTATGATATTGGAGTTAACAGCGACCCCTATTTCCTAAGCGGGGAGCTTGTGGCCATTCCTTTGGTGGAGATGGAAAATAATACAATGGAATTCGGTTACGTTTGCTCTAAGAAGCAGTACTTTTCAAAAGCTGCCAGGGAGTTTATAAAATGTCTCGAATTCTACACCACTCTTAAATATTAGTTTCCTATGATGATAGGGAACTAATATTTTTTTATTTACATCAATATTTTTTATATTTATATCATATATCCTTATTTTACTTAAATATTATTTACATTTAAAATTGATTTTATAACATTTCAAATATTTAAAAAGTAAGACGAAAATAAAAATCGAAAGGGGAAACATATGGTTACGACCCAGGAAGAGAAATTAGAGGTGCTTCAAACAAAGTTGCAGGATTTCATCCAAAATGAATTGCTTCCATATGAACAGGAGCATGGCTTGAACGCTGAAGAGGATATTCCGATGGAAGCCATAAAATGGGCAAGGAAAAGATCCAGGGAATTGGGCTTTTACGGAATTAACCTCCCTGAAAAATATGGCGGACAAGAAGTAAGCTTAAAAGGATTATGCATGTTCAAGGAAGAATTGGCACGTTCCGGAGCGGTTTTATGGGGGCAGGTTATAGGGGAGATTGGCGGGCCGCTAAGAATTGGTCAGATGTTGGAAAGTTTTACACCGGAGCAAATAGAAAAATATGTGATGCCCGTTGTGACGGGAGAAGTGAGTTGCTGCTTTGCCCTTACAGAACCAAATGCCGGGTCGGATGCATTCGCTATCGAAACAACAGCCGTTAAAGACGGAAATGATTATATATTAAGCGGAAAGAAACATTTTATCAGTGCGGCCCCCTATGCTGATTTCGCCATTGTCATAGCGAAAGAATCCCGGAAAGGAGAAAAAGAAAGGATCACTGCTTTCCTAGTTGATAAAAAAACACCACAACATCCAGGGTTTGAACTAGGAGACATTCAAGTTCCCTTATCAGGAGAACGGATACATGCAGAATTGAATTTCAATCAATGTCGGGTGCCTGCCGCCAATATAATCGGGGAACCAGGAAAAGGGTTGCTGCTCGGATTGAAAAGAATAAATACAAATCGCGCTTCCCATGCCGCCGGCTTTATCGGAATGGCTCAACACCTTCTCGATTTATCTATTGAACATGCCAAAACGCGAGTCCAGTATGGCCGGCCCATCGGTGACTTCCAGGCAATTCAGCATATGCTCGCAGATATGGCGACGGAAATCTATGCAGCAAAATGCATGGTTTATGATGTGGTTGATAAAATTGATCAAGGAAAAGAGGATCGGGCCGGTACGTCCATGGCCAAGCTGTTTGCTTCAGAGGTCAATAGCCGTGTGGCTGACAAGGCCATCCAAATCTTTGGCTCCAAAGGCTTGGTAAAAGGGCATCCAGTAGAAAAAATGTACAGGAGTGCCCGGATGTATCGGATTCTGAGCGGAACCTCAGAGATTCAAAAAAATACAATTGCCAAAGCACTATTAAAAGGGTGAAAACTTTTTCGGGGGAGGAAAAAATTCATGCTGCATAAGTTGACATTTCAGTCACTGATGAATAAAGGAATGAAACGATTCGGCGACCTGCCGGCTATTACCTTGTTGCCAAACGGAGAAACGATAACCTACGACGAGTTATGGAAGAAAACAGAACTTATCACTTCTTATTTACTGCGTTTAGGTGCAGGAAGGGGCGTCCGCATAGCGACCATCATTCCAAACAGTTTGGAAAGTGTGATGTTTGGTCTGGCCGTCCAGCAATGCGGGGCTACCTTGGTGCCATTAAGTGAAAAACTCGGAAAACTAGAAATACAATTCATTTTAAAGGAAGCAAAACCAGAAGTGGTCATAATTGCTACACAGACACACTTTGACACCTTCTTAGAGTATTTGGAAGAAATGAAGAAGGAGGATGTCCATGTCATTGGGCTCCCTGGCTTTAATAGTAATTATCCGGAGGAGTTTGAACTGTTTAAATGGCCTGGTGAAATAAATAATTTAGACTTGCCAATAGCTGAAGAAGATGACATTGCCCTTCTGTCCTATACAGGCGGGACAACGGGTACACCCAAAGGCGTCATGCACTCCCAGAAGGGACTCGGCGCCGCGATACTTTCTGCAGCTATCGAAGACCCGCTGGACGACCGGGACCGGGTATTGCTAAGTACGCCCATTGTGCATTCAGCCGGTTCACTACTCTGGAGATCCCTTGTTTCGGGCGTCCATGTTTATGTGATGGGCTCATTCGACGCTGCAGCATTCATACAGGCGATAAAGGAACACAAAATTACGACGACATTCATGGTACCGACCATGTTATACAGGCTTCTTGATCAAACCAAGAAGATGGAATATGATATGAGCTCCATGCGCAATATCTTCTACGGTGCGTCACCTATTTCACAGAAGCGCCTAAAAGAAGCTTTTGAAGTATTCGGGCCTATCATGCGCCAGCAATACGGCATGACAGAATGTAATATTGTCATTTCAAGACTATCGAAGAGCGCTCATGTATGGGCTTATCATAATAATCCGGAAGTTTTGAAAAGCTGTGGAAAACCGTGCATTCTTACCGAAGTTCGACTGATTGATGAGAATGGAAATGATGTAAAACCAACCGAGTTTGGAGAAATCATCGTAAAGTCCCCAGCCATGATGGTTGGATATTATCAAAAACCGGATCTTACCCGTGAATACATCCGTGATGGCTGGTTCTACACGGGGGATATTGGTAAATGGGATGAAAGCGGTTACCTGTATATTGTAGATAGGAAGAAAGATATGATCATTACAGGCGGGATGAACGTATATTCTTCAGAAGTGGAGCGAGTGGTGAACCAGCACCCTTCTGTTGCATTAAGCGCATGCATTGGCGTTCCCCATCCAGATTGGGGAGAAGTAGTGTGTGTCGTGATAGCATTGCATGAAGGATTGAGCTGTACTAGTGAGGAATTAATTGATTTCTGCAAACAAAGGACCTCTAAATATATGGTTCCTAAAATTGCCTATTTTCTTGATAAGTTCCCATTAACGCCGATTGGAAAAATAGATAAAAAAGAATTAAGAAAGATGTTTTCACAAGGTATTCTAACCATCTAGCAAAATTGAGACTTATAGCAAAAATAAGATAGAGCAGATGAATGCAAAATAAATAAGCCTCGCACGTTAACCTGGTATCAGGACGTGTGAGGCTTTTTTGGAATATGAGTATAATTTACGGAGCAGTGAATGTTAAATGACGAGAGGAGAAAGATTATGATCAAAAGGAAATAATACTGAAATATTATATTTTTCGATTGATTCCACCAATTCATGAATGAAAAAAATTGTGTGTTAGGATATAATATATTATTGTATTGGAGATTCAGTGTGGGATTTCCTTTTTTTATGGGTTTTATTTGTTTATCTCCCCAATGAACCGGGAAATAAATTATAGTTGTATAAGTTTTTATAATAATAATTAGAGTTAAGTAGAGGGGTTTGGTTTAATGGAGATGTTAGAAAAATTTATTAGTGAGACAAATGATGTGTTATGGTCTTCCATATTGATCATCATGCTGGTGGGATTGGGTCTTTATTTTACCGTCCGCACGAAGTTTGTCCAATTCAGAATGGTAGGGGAAATGTTCAGGCTTTTGGGAGAAGGGGCTGCTGCGGATAAAAAAGGTGTTACATCCTTTCAGGCATTTTGCATAAGCACGGCATCGCGGGTAGGAACGGGTAACCTTGCGGGTGTTGCCATCGCGATCACGACGGGCGGACCTGGAGCCGTCTTCTGGATGTGGTTAATAGCCCTGATCGGGTCTGCTTCCGCATTCATAGAAAGTACACTTGCTCAAATCTATAAGGTCAAGGATGGGGATGCATTTCGCGGAGGTCCTGCGTATTATATGGAAAAGGCATTGAATGCCCGGTGGATGGGCATCACTTTCGCCGTATTGATTTCGCTTACATTTGGACTGGCCTTCAACTCGGTACAAGCCAATACGATTACGAGCGCATTCAACGAATCGTTTGGGATTGAAAAGTGGGTTACGGCTCTCATCTTGGCTATGGTCACGGCTGTCATCATTTTTGGCGGAATCAAAATGGTTGCAAAAGTCTCTGAAGTCATCGTTCCGATCATGGCAGGAGCCTATGTGATAGTGGCGTTGATTATCATCATCATGAACATTACCGAGTTACCTGGCGTTTTTGCTTTGATCTTTGAAAGTGCATTCGATGGAATAAAAGAAGTGGCTGGCGGAGTACTGGGAGCTGCCATGATGCAGGGAATCAAGCGCGGCCTATTTTCAAATGAAGCCGGGATGGGTAGTGCACCAAATGCTGGTGCGACGGCTGATGTCAGTCATCCCGTCAAACAAGGACTCATTCAGTCTCTAGGTGTTTTTGTCGATACGCTCATCATTTGCAGCTCGACAGCCTTCATCATTTTGTTTTCCGGTCTTTATACATCGAAGGAAACGGACGGTATCGTCCTTACCCAAAATGCCCTCGGAACGGCATTGGGATCTTGGGCAGGTATTTTCCTTGCCATTATCGTCCTGTTATTCGCCTTTAGTTCCATTGTCGGTAACTATTATTATGGAGAGTCGAACATCGGCTTCATCAATGAAAATAAGGTTTGGTTAAACATCTATCGCGTTGCAGTCGTAGGAATGGTGATATTCGGTTCGCTTGCCTCACTGGATTTTGTTTGGGGACTGGCTGACATGCTTATGGCCCTTATGGCCATTATCAACCTGATCGCCATAGCATTACTTGGAAAGATTGCTTTTGCTGCACTGGCGGATTATCAAAAGCAAAAGAAAAGTGGGAAAAATCCAGTTTTCCATGTGAACAATATTAAAGGCTTGAAGAATGTGGAATGTTGGGGTGACCCATCCGATAATGTGGATGGGAAAAAGGAAGCCTAAGTTCTCATTAAGCTTACAAGTAAGTCCTTGAAAGGGGATTTTACTTGTAAGCTTTTTTCGTCTTTTCCCTCCTTTTTTCATCATTATTGAATATTGCTTCGTTTTTTACACAAAATACCTTATGTCTTTAATACTGCAATGATAATTTAAAAACTAGGAGTGAAACAAATGGATAGGAAGCAATCAAAAAATGAATCTTCAGAAGTTGCCGGGAGAATATATGATGTCAGCGATTATAAACGGGAAGATCCTTTATCTTCTGGACTGGCTCGAACCCACGAACAAGTCTCGGATACTTATGCGGAAGGCGAGATAAAGGCAGTCATTGATGATGCAAACGGAAGAGATATTGAGATTACAAAAGAAAAGGAAGAAAAGTAATACTGAGGTTTTTGTTTTTGAACAAGGAATATCGCTGATATTTTAAAGATATATCGGGTCCCCTAGCTTCTGGAAAGATGAAACGGAAGCTAGGGGATCTTAATTAATAAATTTTTTCTATTTCCAAGTTTTGAAGCAATTCTTCCTTCGTTCTTGGGAAAAGGTCCCTTTCTGCAAGATTCCTTGATTGAAGAAGGGCTTGAAACATTTCAAAAACCCACGGTTTCTCCAGATGTGCCTGCAGCAAAACGTCTTCATCATGGAAAACGGAAACAGGGTCCCCTTGGTATATGACCTTACCATCGTTCATGACCACGATTTCGTCAGCCCATTGGTAAGCAAAATTAACATCATGGGTTGAGAGGATTATCGTTTTGTCAGGGTGGTGGATACTGTCCAGCAGATTCATGATCTGTCTTGAGAAATAAGGATCCAATCCAGCGGTAGGCTCGTCAAGGAGCCAGACATCGGGCTCCATGGCAAGTACCCCTGCGATGGCGACCCGTTTTTTTTGCCCAAGGCTCAAAAAATGGGTAGGTCTATCTTTTAGTTCGGTTACTTCCGTTTCAGCCATTGCCCAATTTACTTTCTCCTGGACTGCATTTCTATCCCATCCTAAATTCATTGGTCCAAACGATATATCCTGTTGTACATTAGCGGAAAAGAGCTGAGAGTCGGGATCTTGAAAAACGATACCGACTTGCTTTCGTAATGATAATAATGCTTTCCGGTCATATTTCATTTTCTTGCCCTTAAATCTGATCTTTCCTGCAGTAGGTTGTAATAGACCATTTAAATGGAGGAATAAAGTCGATTTGCCAGCACCATTATTGCCTAATAATGCAATTTTTTTACCTTGTTGGATCGTTAGCGAAAGTCCTTTTAAAGCGAAGGTTCCATCTGCGAATTGATGGGTGAGGCCTTCTATATGAAAAATATGCTCGTCCATTGTTGGGTTGCCTCCAATTTACAAATATCCATTAATTAGGATTAAGCTTCCTAGTATGACAATCGCGATCAGCCAATTGCGTGAGGAATAGGTGTAAGTATCCTCGATATAGGAAAGGTTCTCCTGATAGCCTCTTGCGTTCATGGCCATCGTCAACTGTCCAGAGCGCTGCAATACTCCTAAAAATAATGATGAAATTAGTAATCCGAGAGATCGAATGCCTTTCCTAAACGAACCATACCCCAGCCGTGAAGCTTGTGATTGGTGAATGGCCAAAGCCGTATCTAAAAAAATAAAGATGAATCGATAGGTCAATTCTATTAAATCGACCAATAACGAAGGCACTTTAAGTTTTCGCAGCACGGATAGGATGACGGTAATGGGTGTAGTTAAGGTAAGGAAATATAAACAGCTGATGCTGCAGAATACGACAGTGATCAAATTTGCCACCGTACCAAAGCTGTCATCGCTGATGAATATTTGCCAATTCCCGATCTTCCAAGACCACCATGTATTCGAAATCGAAGTGAATTTACTAGTGAAAGAAAAAAGGATGGTAATGGTTCCTGATAGTATAAAAAATCCCGGTAATAGAAGTAATTTAAGATAATAAGAAAGCGGGATTTTTGCCGCGAAAATGATTAAAGCGCTCATCACCGTAAAAGTGATGAGCGAAACGGCCATATCCCTTACCGTTAACGAAAACAGCAAAAGAGAGAGTGCAAAAACCATCTTTTCCAACGGATGTACATCCTTCAGCCCATTGAAATAGGCATATTTATCAATGAGTAACATGCTTCGATTTTTCGGCCAATTCTTGTTTGGTTTGCTTATTCCTTTGTCTCATCACACCAATGAAGTATCCAATGAAACCGGCTCCGATTGCAGCTTGAAGCGCAAATAATAAACTTTCGGTTTCTGCACCTGGCGGCTCCCAAATACTGTTGAACCATGGCTTGTATTCCGGATGGATCTTAGTGATGGCTTCCTCAGCTTCGCCGTCGGCACCGCCAAATTCCGTTCCTTGTTGGGTGATTAACGGTAAGGTTGCAAGAATGACAACCAGGAAAAGCAGCAGTAAACTTTTTTTCATTTTAACGGGCCTCCTTAGATAAAACTCGTAGCAATTTCAATTCGCCTAGATTGTATTTTTTCAAGAAATTCATTACGACGACTGTCAATAACCCCTCACTGATGGCCAAGGGAATTTGGGTCAGGGCAAAAATTCCTGCAAATTTACTGAAAGAGGCCATGAATCCTCCTACCTCGGAAGGGAAAGCAAGAGCAAGTTGAACAGAAGTTACCACATAGGTGCCCAAATCCCCAAAAGCAGCTGCCAAGAATACGGCAAGTGAAAAAGACCATCCCAATTTAGTTGCGCCCTTGAAGACAAAGTAAGCAATGAAGGGTCCGCAAACGGCCATGGAGAATGCATTGGCCCCTAATGTCGTCAATCCTCCGTGTGCCAGTAAAACAGCTTGAAATAACAGAACGATGGAGCCGACCACACTCATGGCCAACGGTCCGAATAGTATGGAACCTAAACCAACTCCGGTAGGGTGCGAAGAACTTCCCGTAACGGAAGGAATCTTTAGGGCCGATAATATAAATACAAATGCGCCCGATAGGCCAAGTATCATTTTTGTTTCTGGGTTTTCCCTTACTTTGGACCTAATGGACCGGTAACCCAAGATTAAAAATGGAAGCGTCACGGCCCACCAGAATATAGCCCATTCTATGGGTAAAAAGCCCTCCATGATATGCATGGCCAATGCCCGTTTCGGGACAAAAAGCAGTAAAATGACAAAATAAATAATTTTCCAATTGGTTCTTTTCATTCTTTCTCCTTTCAACACTTTTAATTGTTCTGATCAATCTTGAGAAGAAAAGCGGCGCCCAAACTAAAAAGCACTTCTCTCAAAGGAAAGAAGTGCGTAATGAACAGGAATTTTGCAGCATGAACCAACCATGGGCCATTTTGCCTGATCCGCACGCCCATCCTCGTAGGCTGAAACAGTTTCACGCTTCATGGCAGGTCTCCTGGCTTTGGTTCATCATCCCATTACATCCTTCCCATCTCATTTGACAGTGGATTAAAGTTAACGTAATGGAACTTCCCTTTACAGTGGCGGGACCGCTCCGGATTTTCACCGGCTTCCCTTTTAAGCTGAATTCCGAGAAATTCAACACCATGAAACTTATGTAATTATTTAGAAAATTCTCGTATAGTGTACCATAAAGAAATAATTCCAGCTACACTATCTTTTTTTGGAGGCCGAAATTTGTTGCGAGGAAAGGATTGTAACTGGTTTTACACGTTTAAACTTTTCTAAACAGTCGGAATAAACTATTGAATTTTGACAAAGTTGTTATATGATAGATTAAGTTAGTTGGAAATGTATAATAAAACCAAATATTTCATTTTAAAAGTGCCCTTGTGTGAATAAGCAAGGGATAATAGGGAAATCGGTGAAAATCCGATGCAGCCCCCGCTACTGTAATCGCTGATGAAATTGTCGATAGCCACTGGCATTATGCCGGGAAGGGACAAAGTAAAATGAAGCGTAAGCCAGGAAACCTGCTTTTAAAATTGCATGATACTTTTCGGAGGGAAAGGTAGAAGGACTATGACGATTTTGGGAGGATTTGGCATGCTTGCCTTTGGCTCCTCATTCATATAGTTTTTCTAAAACCTTGACTCTTATGTTAAGGTTTTTTATTTTGCCTTTTCCCTGAACTCAGGAGGAAGAAGATGACTACTTGGAACTTGACGGGTACAAATACGCATCTGTTGATTTGTAATGGGAGCAGCTGCATGAAAAAGGGCGGGGAAGAAGTAACCCAAGCGATTCGCGATGAAATTGCTTCAAAAGGGCTGGATCTGAAAATCCATACAACGAGGACACGCTGTAACGGAAGATGTAAGGATGCCTGCGTTGTGATTGCCTATCCCCAAGGAAACTGGTATCGAGTGGAAACGCCTGATTTCGGTCGGCAGATCGTCAGTAATATCGATGAGGGTGAGTTTGTTCCACAGATGATCTATCAGTACAATGACGGGGAAATGACCCCTAATCCGGATTTTCCTGCTCATACGGGTATTTCAAAGAACAAAGCGTAAAAGGAGATGTCTTAATGAGTACAAACGGTAAATTATTCGTCGTGGGGTTTGGGCCCGGGAATTTTGAACACATTACCAAACGTGCCGTCGAAGCCCTTCAAGAAAGTGACTACATCATTGGTTATAAAACTTATGTTGAACTCATTCAGGGACTGCTAACAGATCAAACGATCATTAGTACGGGGATGACTGAAGAGGTATCACGTGCACAGGAAGCAGTGAAACAAGCGGAGCTGGGAAAGAAAGTGGCGGTGATTTCCAGTGGGGATGCCGGAGTTTACGGAATGGCAGGGTTGGTTTATGAAGTATTGATTGAAAAAGGCTGGAAAGAAGAAACTGGAGTGGGCATTGAAGTCATTCCTGGCATCTCAGCAATCAACTCATGTGCGTCTTTACTTGGGGCGCCCGTCATGCACGATTCGTGTACGATCAGCCTCAGTGATCATTTAACTCCTTGGGAACTGATCGCTAAAAGGGTTGAAGCAGCTGCAATGGCAGACTTTGTCATTGCACTTTATAATCCGCGCAGCGGCAGGCGGACCCGGCAAATTGTTGAAACACAGAAGATTCTCCTTCGCTACCGCTCGCCGGATACACCTGTCGGGTTGGTGAAAAGTGCTTATCGCGATAGGCAGGATATTGTCATAACCAATTTGCAGGATATGTTGAATCACGATATTGGAATGTTGACAACCGTCATTATCGGTAATTCATCCACCTTTTTATATGATGACAAAATCATCACACCAAGAGGCTATCAGAGAAAATATACGCTGAATTCGGAAAAGCAAACATTGAAGCCGCATCAGCGACTGCAAAAAGAAGCGGAACCGTGGGCATTAGATCAAGAAGCCTTAACCGAGTCCGCTGGAGGAGTTGGATTACTTACAAAAGCACCAGAAAAGAAGCCAGCTTCCTTTGAAATGGCAATGGAGGCTCTGTCAAGAGTCAAGGGTCAAGCCGTTAAGCAATCCATTCAGACGATTGTTCAGCAAAAAATGGAGTCGGTATTTGAACTTGCCGTTAGTCCAGGTGTGGCGAATAAACAATTCACTCCCAAACAAATGATGACACTTGCGGAAGTTGTCGGGGAAAAGGGAACGATGGAATATACACCAAATCATAAAATCGTCTTAAAGATCCCGACAATGGATCCGGAAGTCATTACAGGGAAATTGCAATCAGCTAACTTTCTTTTGTCGCCGATTGGGGATGTACTGACATTAAAAGCCTGTGATTTCTGTGATGGTGAAAAAGCGGAATCCATTCCTTATGCGGACGAAATACACCGGGTGCTTGGCGGAATGAGCATGCCCAAGGAACTGAACATCGGTTTTAATGGGTGTGGGATGGCTTGTTATAGTGCTGTGATGGATGATATCGGGATTGTCTTCCGAAAAGGGAAGTTCGACTTATTTCTTGGAGCTAAACCGGTTGGAAGAACAGCCCATCCGGGTCAGCCGGTAGCGGAAGGCATTGAACCGGAACAGCTTGTAGAACTGATCACGGACATTGTCGGCGAGTATAAGCAAAATGCCCATCCAAATGAGCGGCTTTTTAAATACTTCAAACGTTCGAAAAAGATACAGAATTTTTCTTATCAGGACATCGCTCCCAAAATAAACATAGAGCCTGCGCCTTGTGAAGACTAATCAAGAGGGGGAAAGTAAATGAAAGCAGTTTTGTTCGTAGGACACGGAAGCCGGTTGGCTTCGGGAAATGAAGAAGTCCGTCATTTTATTGAAAATATGATTCCGGCAATGGACGGGCGTTTCCTAGTGGAAACGTGCTTCTTGGAATTTGCGGCACCGAATATATCCAAAGGAATTGATAATTGTGTAAAACGAGGGGCTACTGAAGTTATCGTCATACCGATCATTTTGTTGCATGCAGGACATTCGAAGTTACATATCCCAGCTGAAATAGAGGATGGGAAAACCAAGTATCCAGAAGTGAAATTCACATATGGCCAAACGATCGGGGTCCACCATGATGTATTGACGATCCTGACAGACCGTCTTGAGGAAGCGGGATTCGATACGACCTCTGAACATTCTGAGACAGCGATATTGCTAATTGGCCGAGGTGGCAGTGATGCTGATGCCAATAGTGATATATATAAAATTTCACGATTATTATGGGAAAAATTAAGCGTTAAATGGGTCGAAACAGCCTTCATGGGTGTAACGGACCCACACGTGGATGAAGGTATTGAACGATGCATCCGATTAGGGGCAAAAAAAATTGTGATGCTGCCATATTTCCTCTTCACTGGGGTGTTGATGGAAAGAATGGAGGAAATGCTGAAAGGCTATCAAGAGCAATATCATGATCGAGAATTCATATTGGCAAAGTACTTTGGATATCATCCAACCTTACAGAACATTCTGCAAGAACGAGTAATTGAAGCCAGTGAAGGCAAATCAAGCGGGGCGCGTGATTTGGAAAACTATCGTAAACATGTCGAGGTACATGGACATGCTCACCATCATCACAATCACGACCACGACCATGATCATCACCATGATCACAATCACGACCACGACCATCACCACGATCATGATGGGCAAGCGGTGGGGACATCAAAATGATTTTGTTCTTGGCGGGTACAAGTGATGCAAGGGAATTAGCGATTGAGATGCAGCATGTGGGGTACAAGGTTTTGGCAACTGTTGTAACCGAATCGGCTGCCAAGAGTTTGCAGGATGCAGGGATATCCACCCGGATTGGCCGATTATCTGCAGAAGATATGACATCTTTGATCTCTGCAAAAGGTTTTCAGGCTGTAGTCGATGCAAGTCACCCATTTGCCGAAGAAGCATCCAAAAACGCCCTTAACGGAGCAAAGATAGCAAATGTTCCTTATATTCGTTATGAGCGTGAAAGTCAACGGTTTCAGAATGATAAATTGATAGTTGTCCGTGATTATGAGGAAGCTGCCAAGCTTGCCGCAGAAAAACGGGGAGTCATCATGCTCACGACCGGAAGTAAAACCCTAGCCGTGTTTGCAAAAGAATTGGTGGGGCTCGAGAATACCAGAGTCATAGCGAGAATGCTGCCACGCATGGACAATATGGAAAAATGTGCGCAGCTGGGCATTGAACAAAAAAATATCGTTGCGATTCAAGGGCCATTTTCCAAAGAATTAAATAAAGCTCTATATGAACAGTATGGGGTCACATTGATGATAACGAAAGAAAGCGGCAAGGTCGGTGCGGTTGATGAGAAATTGGAAGCCGCGTTGGAATGTGGAATAGAGACGATCATGATATCTCGACCGGATGTCGACTATCAGAATGTTCATTCCAGTTTTGAACATGTCATTGCCGAGTTGAATAATCAATTAAAAGGAAAATAGGAGGAATGCAAGATGGATTTTAAAACGGATTTTAAACCGCTAACGGTAGACCCTGACAAAATATATGATTATAGTTTTTCAATCATTGCTGAAGAAATGGGCAATCATGATTTTTCTGAAGATGAATGGAAGATCGTCCGCAGGGTCATTCATGCTTCAGCGGATTTTGAATTGGGAAGAAGTGTCATCATCCATCCAAATGCCATTCAAGCTGGTGTGGAAGCCATTCGCAAAGGAAGGCATGTCATTGCTGATGTGCAAATGATCGAGAGCGGTACAGGCAAAAAAAGATTTCAAAAACACGGCGGGGACGTTCATTGCTATATTTCAGATCCGGATGTGATGGTCGAAGCAAAACGTTTGAATACGACAAGGGCAATCATTTCGATGCAAAAAGCTGTAAAGGAAAATGAAGGGGGCATTTATGCCATTGGCAATGCACCTACCGCTTTACTTGAGCTCATTCGCCTTATTAAAGAAGGGATTGCAAAACCGGACTTAATCATTGGAATGCCTGTTGGGTTTGTTTCTGCAGCAGAATCGAAAGAGGAACTCGCTAAGATCACAGAAGTTCCATTCATTACGAATATTGGTCGAAAAGGTGGAAGTACTGTCACTGTTGCCGCATTGAACGCGATTTCCCTTTTAGCTGATAGTTAAAAAACATGGAAAAGAAAGTGAAAAAAGACCCCTCACAAATGCGTCATGGATATACGACGGGAGCATGTTCGACAGCCGTGACCAAAGCGGCATTGACTGCATTGATCACGGGGGATGCACTAGAGGAGGCAACGATTTCCTTGCCCATCGGCCGAGATGCCACTTTCACTATTGAGAAATATGAAATATCGGAAAATGCGGTTAGTGCAGAAACGGTTAAAGATGCCGGAGATGATCCCGATGCCACACATCTGGCCCATATTATCTCTACTGTCAGCTGGTCCGATGCACCTGGGATTATCTTGGATGGAGGGACCGGAGTTGGTCGTGTGACCAAACCCGGGCTTCCCGTTCCTGTAGGGGAAGCGGCTATTAATCCTGTACCGCGCAAAATGATTTTAACCACTGTGCAGCAAACATTGGAAGAATTTAAGATCAATAGAGGAGTGAAAGTCGTCATCTCCGTACCCGCAGGTGAAGAAATAGCGAAAAAGACATTAAATGGCCGCTTGGGGATTGTGGGAGGCATTTCCATTTTGGGAACAAGGGGCACTGTCGTCCCTTTTTCCAGTTCCGCCTATATGGCAAGTATCGTCCAGGCTATCAGTGTCGCCAAAGCGAGTGGGTGTGAGCATCTAGTCTTAACGACTGGCGGGCGCAGTGAAAAGTATGCAATGGGCCTTCTTCCAGACTTACCTGAGGAAGCCTTTATTGAAATGGGTGATTTTGTGGGCTTCTCACTTAAGCAGTGTAAGAGGCAGGGAATTAAAAAGGTATCACTGGTCGGCATGATGGGAAAATTCTCCAAAGTAGCCCAAGGTGTGATGATGGTGCATTCAAAAAGTGCCCCGGTCGACTTTGGTTTTCTATCGGAAATAGCCCAAAGCGTCGGAGCTGAAGATGATCTTGTTCTTGAAATCAAGAATGCAAACACAGCGTCACAAGTCGGGGATATGATGTCAGCCATTAATAACTTTGACTTTTTTAATAAACTATGTGAATCCTGCTGTCACTCTGCCATTAACCAGGTGAAGGGCGGCATTGAAATGGAAACGGCGATTTATTCGTTGAAAGGACAATTACTGGGAAGGGCTGTTGGAATTGAGTCAATCGATTAAATTAATTGGGATAGGGGATAACGGTCAGGAAAGCTTACTGCCTCAATATGCCCAATGGATAGAAGAAAGTGAAGTACTGGTCGGAGGTGAACGGATCTTATCCTTCTTTCCGAACTATTCTGGCAAGAAGATTGTCATAAAGGGCGGCTTGAAAAAGGTCGTGGAGCAACTGCAGGATGAAACTCGTCCAACGGTTGTCTTAGCTTCCGGTGACCCACTGTTTTATGGAATGGGAGGCTATCTTTCCAGCAAAATCAACATGGAGGTTTACCCATATTTCAGTTCGATTCAGCTTGCTTTCGCAAAAATGGGGGAAAGCTGGCAAGATGCCTTTCTCGTCAGCATTCATGGCCGCAGCATGAAAGGGCTGGCCCAAAGAATTGATGGGAAAGCGAAAGTAGCCTTACTTACAGACAGTGAAAATAGTCCTAATCAACTGGCTAAATATCTCCTTTCATTCGGAATGACTGAATACCGGGCATTTGTGGCTGAAAACCTTCAAGGAGAAGCCGAAGAATCTGGCTGGTATGAACTAGATGAAATGACGGAGCGGGAATTCTCTCCCTTGAATGTCGTCATTTTGAAAAGAAAATCAGAAGGTCCAAGCTGGTCCTTGGGGATAGAGGATGAAGAATTTTCGCAGCGTAAGCCGGACAAAGGCCTCATAACCAAAAAGGAAATTCGAGTATTGAGTCTGCATGCGTTGAAGCTAAGGAAAAACAGCATAGTTTGGGATGTTGGGACGTGTACGGGCTCAATGGCAATTGAAGCGGCCAAGCTTGCATCCGAAGGCCAAATCTTCGCAATTGAAAAAAATGAGCCTGATTTAGAAAACTGTTATCAAAACCAACGTAAATTCCGTACCGATATAACGGCGATTCATGGAAAAGCCCCGCAGGGATTGGAAACTTTTCCGGATCCTGATGCAATCTTCATTGGCGGGACCGGCGGCGAAATGGCAGAGCTGATCAATACTTGCTGCAAACGGCTTAAAGTTGGCGGCAGGATCGTTCTGAATGCTGCGACGATCGAGAATCTTTACCGGGCTAATGAGGCATTTGCTGAAGCTGGTTTTCACACTTCCATCATGAATGCGCAAATCTCCAGAAGTAAGCCAATATTGGGAATGAACAGATTTGTACCTCTTAATCCGGTTTATATCATTACTGCACAACGAAAGGAAGACATGAATGAGTAATCTTGGTACATTATATGGCCTTGGCGTGGGCCCGGGCGATCCAGAGCTAATTACAGTAAAGGCATTTCGCGTGATTCAGGAATCTCCGGTCATTGCGTATCCAAAAAAAAGAAAAGGGAGTAAAAGCTACGCCCATCGCATTGTTGAAGTTTACATTCGTCCTGAAGAGAAGGAGATGCTGGGCCTTGTTTTTCCGATGACGAAAGATCAAGCCATCTTGGATCGGGAATGGAATGGAACGGTTGAAAAGGTTTGGCAAAAATTAAATGAAGGAAAAGATGTAGCTTTCGTTACGGAAGGCGACCCGCTTTTATATAGTACGTTCATACATATGATGAAATTGATGCAGGAGTTGCATCCTGAAGTCGAAATCAAGACGGTCCCGGGCATTTCTTCCTTTAATGGATCAGCGTCAAGGCTGGGCATCGCTTTGGCTGATGGTGATGATCATGTTGCGATAGTTCCTGCAAGGGATGATTATGAAGCGATGAAGAAGGCGATCGAAGATCATGATGCCGTGGTGTTCATCAAAGTGGCAAAGGTCATCGATTTAATGATTTCCGTTTTAAAAGATTTGGACTTACTTGAAAAGGCCTCGGTTGTAACCAAAGTCACTTCCGATGAAGAAGTGATTTGGAAAGTGAGTGAATTGGAAGGACTTGAACTAGAATACTTAACATTGATGGTGGTGAGAAAATGAAGATATATATTGTAGGGGCCGGCCCGGGTGATCCGGATTTGATTACTGTAAAAGGATTGAACATTCTCCAAACGGCCGATGTGATTTTATATACGGATTCATTAGTGAATGAAGAATTGATTGCTAAGGCAAAACCCGATGCTGAGGTGCTAAAAACGGCTGGAATGCATTTGGAAGAAATTGTTGGCATCATGGTCGATCGTGTTAAAGAAGGAAAGATGGTTGCCAGAATCCATACAGGGGATCCTGCCATGTACGGTGCAATCATGGAACAAATTGTCCTATTGAAGAAAGAGGGTATTGGTTATGAGGTGATCCCTGGAGTGAGTTCGGTATTCGCCTCAGCAGCAGCAATAGGAGCAGAACTGACTATCCCTGATTTAACCCAGACACTCATATTAACGAGGGCTGAAGGACGAACACCTGTTCCTGAATTTGAAAAATTACGTGATTTGGCTAGTCATCATTGTACGATTGCCCTTTTCTTGAGTGCGACCTTGACAAAAAAAATCGTTAAAGAACTTCAGGAAGCAGGTTGGAAGGATGAAACACCGGTCGCAGTCATTCAACGGGCAACATGGCCGGACCAAAAAATTGTCCGTACCACATTAGTGAACTTAGATGATGCCATGCGTCAAAACGGTATCCGCAAGCACGCGATGATTTTGGCTGGATGGGCTTTGGACCCTGACATCCATGATAAAGATGAATACCGTTCCAAACTATATGATGCGAGTTTTACCCACGGTTTCAGAAAAGGTGTTAAACCATGATCATTGAATTGAAAGAAGCGGAACTTGCTCCCATTAAACGGTCCCATACTTATGCGATCGTAGCGATTACAAAGCATGGTGTCGAGCTGGCACGAAAATTACATACCGTTTTTTCGAATTCCGATCTATATTACATGAGCAAGTTTGAAAAAGGGGACGAAGAGCATAAACAGATACAGCTTTTTTCGGGCAGTGTCCGTATGCTATTGCCAGCTTTGTTCAATGAATATAAAGGAATCATACTAATTATTTCTCTCGGGGCAGTAGTCAGGATGATTGCACCAATTTTGAAGGATAAGAAAACGGATCCAGGTGTCGTAGTCATTGATGATAAAGGGGAAAATGTTATCAGTGTTCTTTCAGGGCATCTGGGAGGGGCAAATGAACTGACAAAGGAAGTGGCTGCAGCGCTTGACGCAAGAGCCATAATCACGACGGCTTCGGATGTACAAAAAACGATTCCTGTCGACTTATTCGGCCAGCGCTTCGGCTGGATTTGGGATTCAGCAGAAAAATTGACGCCAGTAAGTGCGTCCGTTGTAAATGAAGAGCATGTTGCCGTTGTACAGGAATCAGGTGAACGGAACTGGTGGCATTATGATACGGCTTTACCTGAACGAATTATCGTATACCCATCCATTGAAGAAGCGCTTCAAGCAAAGCCGCAAGCTGCTCTGGTTGTGACTCACCGCATGCTTAAGCAGTCGGAAAAGAGGATCCTTGAAAATGGAATCGTATATCGTCCAAAGGTCATCGCTCTCGGTATCGGGTGCAATAGGGGAACGGCGGCTGCTGAAATTGAGCAGGTGATTACAGAAACACTAGCCGAATTATCATTTTCAATAAAAAGCGTTAAAGCGATTTGTACAATTTCCTTAAAGAAAGACGAAATCGGCTTGATTGAAGTAGTTGAAAAATATGGCTGGGAATTCGTGCATTATGAACCCGAAGAGCTTAATCAAGCCAAAATCGAGGCGCCATCGGATACAGTATTTAAATACACGGGTGCATATGGTGTGAGTGAACCGGCTGTGAGGATTTATACCAATGCTGAACAATTGGAGCTTGTTAAGAAAAAATCGGGGAACGTAACCATTTCAGTTGGGGTCATTCCTTTTTAAGGAGGGAGAAGAAATATGAATGATAGAAGACTGGTAATTGCGGGTACCGGAAGCGGGGTCGGAAAAACGACATTGACCATCGGAATCATGGCAGCCCTCCAGAAGAAAGGCTATACCGTTCAAGGGTTCAAATGTGGTCCTGACTATATTGATCCTACTTATCATACTGCAGTTACAGGAAGGTTTTCACGCAATCTTGACAGTTGGATGTTCGAACATGACACTGTCCGGGAAATTCTTAACAAAGCAGGTACCGGAGCTGATATATCGATCATCGAAGGGGTCATGGGCTTCTTCGATGGCAAAAGTCCGTTAGCCAATACAGGATCGACGGCCGAAATCAGCATCATCACGCAAAGCCCTGTCCTGTTGGTAGTCAATTGTGCCAGCATGGCTCGGAGTGCAGCTGCCATCGTAAAGGGATTTCAGGACTTTTCGACGGGTCCTAACATCATTGGGGTCATTGCCAATCAAGTGGGAAGTGTAGGCCATTACAAAATCGTCAAATCAGCAATTGAGCAAGAATGCGATGTACCGGTGCTGGGATATATGAAGCGGGAATTGGATATTGATATTCCAAGCCGTCATTTAGGTTTAATTCCTGCGATTGAACGCGGGGAACTAAATCCGTTTTTCGATAAGCTTGCACAATTGGTCATGGAAACGATTGATATCGATCAGTTGTACCGTTTGTCCAAGACAAATCCCGTTACCAGTGGAAACTCAAATATTTTTCAACCCAAAAATGAAAGTGAAGTGTGCATTGCCGTCGCAAAAGATGCAGCCTTCAATTTTTATTATCAGGAAAACCTTGAGCTGCTTGAAGCATATGGGGCGAACATCAAGTATTTTTCTCCATTAAACGGGGATGAAGTACCATTGGATGCTGATGGTTTATACCTTGGAGGGGGGTTTCCTGAGGAATTTGCAGCTGAACTTTCCGGTAACGTGGATGCTATCAAATCCATCAGAAGCACCATAGAAAAGGGGATGCCGACTCTTGCGGAATGTGGCGGTTTCATGTTTTTGAGCAAATCGATTGAAACGACTTCCGGAGAAACGCATCAGATGGCCGGAATGATACCGGGCAGGATTAAAATGCAGAAAAAGCTTGCAGCACTTGGGTATCGTGAAATAACAGGAACTCCAGGCAATTTTTTGATCAACGAAATGGAGCAGGCAAAAGGTCATGAATTCCACTACTCGACATTTGAAGCGGATGCTGATCTTACACATGCTTATGAAGCCAAAGGCAGATTCGGTTCGAAACAAGAGGGGTGTGTATTGGACAACCTTGTTGCTGGGTATACCCACTTTCATTTTGCTTCCAATCCAACACTTGCAAAGAACTGGATCGATGCTTGCTTAAAACAAAAAAACAGATCTGCCCATGAAACTATCAACTAGTAAAAGGTATTTTTTGAAGCTTAAGAGGAGGCGCGAGCATGAAACCGGGAAAAGTTCATCTGGTCGGTGCGGGTCCCGGAGATCCGAAATTGATTACGGTATATGGACTGGAATGTATTCAAAAGGCGGATGTCATTGCATATGACAGGCTTGTCAATCCAGAACTATTAAACTATGCAAAAGAAGATGCAGAACTGGTGTATTGCGGGAAATCACCAGGGAAACATCATCTCATTCAAAATGAAATACATGAACTTTTAGTGGAGAAAGCCTTACAGGGGAAAAACGTCACCCGTCTGAAGGGTGGAGATCCATTTGTCTTCGGGCGTGGCGGTGAGGAAGCGGAGATACTGGCTGCTAACGGGATTGAATATGATATCGTCCCAGGAATCACAGCAGGAATCGCAGCACCGGCTTATGCGGGCATCCCGGTAACCCACCGTGAACATGCCTCAAGTTATGCCATTGTGACAGGCCATGGCCGTGATTACAAGGGGCAGGATAACCTGAATTGGCAGGCGTTGGCTCAAGGCATCGATACCATTGCCTTTTATATGGGAATTGGTAATATGCCGTTCATCTGTGAAAAATTGATGGAGCATGGCAGGGATGGTAAAACGCCAGTGGCCGTCATCGAATGGGGCACGACAGATAAACAAAGGACAATCACCGGTACTTTGAGTTCGATTTCTTCGAAGGCTGTAAAAGAAGAAATTCAAAATCCGTCAATCTTTCTAGTAGGGGATGTCGTCCAATTAAGAGAAAAAATCCAATGGTTTGAAAGAGTGATTGAATCAAAGTCCAATATGGAAGGGAATGAATTGGAATGTCCATCATTCAAGAATTGAAGGAACGCCGGGCGATAAGGAATTACGAAGAAAAAGAAGTGGAAGATCAAAAAATCAGGCAGTTATTGGAAGCGGCTACTTATGCCCCTAACGACCGATTGCGTGAACCTTGGAGTTTTTATGTAATCAAGGGAGAAGCGAAGCACCGGTATGAAAGATTGGCAGAAAGGTATCTGCATGAGCGCTTCCCTACCAAACCAAAATTGATTGAAAGTTCACTGGAAGTTGTTAAGACGACACCGCTCATCATTGTCGTGACTTCTGATATTTTGCCGGATGATCCAGATTCATCCGAAGACAATGTATTCGCGTCTTGTTGCGCTGTCCATTCGATGTGGCTTGCCGCAAAAGAGCTAGGTCTTGGATTCGTGTGGCGCACTAGAGGAGTGGGTCTTGTCAGGGATGAACGCCTGCACGAATTTATCGGTTCACCGGATAACAAAAAAGTGATCGGCACCATTTTTGTCGGATACCCTAAAGGAGATCAACCGGTTCCTGCTACTAAAAGGACTTCATACATAGAAAAAACAGTTTGGCTATGAGGGTAGGTGAGTGAGTGGCACGCAGAGGATTAATGCTTATTTATACGGGAAACGGGAAAGGGAAGACGACTGCCTCATTAGGGGTGACTTTAAGGGCAATCGGCAGAGGAATGAATGTCAAATACCTTCAGTTCATAAAATCTCCAGAGCGTACATATGGGGAAGCATTGGCATTGGGAAAATTAGGAGTTAAAATGGAACAGCTAGGTATTGGTTTCACATGGACCAAAACCCCGGAAGAGCATCGCAATGCATTGGCGTTAGCTTGGGAAAAGGCGAAACTGGCCCTTGCTGATCCGGGCATTGATTTACTTGTTTTGGATGAGCTGAACAATGCTTTAGCCATTTCCAAATTCCCGATTGATGATGTCTTGCCATTGGCTGAAGTCATCGATGCAATACGAAATCGTCCCGCCCATATGCATATAGTCATTACCGGCAGGGACGCCAAGCCAGAGCTTATGGAAATGGCGGATTTGGTTTCATCGATTGAGGCGACCAAGCATTATTATGACGAGGGTATCGGTGCTGTAAAAGGGTTAGAGTTTTAGGGGGTGAGCGTAATGAAGGCACGATCCATCATGATACAAGGGACGTCATCCGATGTAGGGAAAAGTTTGATTTGTACGGCGTTTTGCCGGGTATTTTCCAATAAAGGATTACGTGTCGTCCCTTTCAAATCACAAAACATGGCATTGAATTCTTATGTAACCTTGGATGGCGGTGAAATCGGACGGGCTCAGGGAGTGCAGGCGGAAGCGGCACGGATAACGGCAACGACTGATATGAATCCGATTTTACTGAAACCAAAGCAGGATATGGTTTCGGAAGTGATCGTTCACGGAAAACATTTTCTTGATATGAATGCAAAAAGCTATCGGTCCCAATTTGTCCAGGAAGCCATGCCCATCATCCGTAAATCGGTGGAAAAACTACAAGATGAATATGACATCATAGTACTCGAAGGGGCAGGAAGTCCTGCTGAAATTAACCTTAAGGACCGGGATATTGCAAATATGCGAATGGCTAAACTCACGGATGCGGCTGTCATTTTAGTGGCCGATATTGATCGTGGTGGAGTATTTGCGTCCATTATCGGGACACTTGCCTTATTGGATCAAGAAGAACGAGATAGTGTAAAGGGGATCATCATCAATAAATTTCGTGGCATGCGTGAATTGTTGGACGATGGCATTGAATGGGTGGAAAAGGAAACCGGGATTCCGGTCCTCGGGGTGCTGCCTTATCTAGACGTGAATATTGAAGCGGAAGATTCACTTGCCCTCTCTTCCTTACGTTTTAAAAAACCTAAAAAGGCTGAGTTTCCGATCGATGTAGCCGTCCTGAGATTTCCGCGGATCTCCAATTTTACAGATGTGGATCCTTTTTTCGATGAACCCGGAGTAGGTGTCCGACTTGTTGGCAGTGTCCATGAGTTAGGTAATCCCGATCTGCTAATTTTGCCGGGTACAAAAAACACGATGGAAGACTTAGAGTGGTTGAAACGTATGGGATTTGATCGGGCCATCGATGAACGGCGGAAACAAGGAACGAAAATCTTCGGCATATGCGGCGGTTTTCAAATGCTAGGGACTGAACTTTTCGATCCTGATGCTATCGAGGGTGATGGTGAGAACGCAGAAGGGCTTTCGCTTCTTCCGGTGGAAACCGTCTTTCAAGCAGAAAAGAAGACGGTACAAATGGAAGGTGTCCTTTCTGCTGGGATAATGGAAAGTCAAATGAATCTTAACGGTTTCGAAATACATTTAGGCAGAACGACATTGAAGTCACAAGTAAGGCCCTTTCTATTATTGAAGGATGGAAGAGAGGATGGGGCCATTTCCAATGACAACCAAGTTATGGGAACATATCTCCATGGAATATTCCATAATCGCTTGTTCACTAGATTACTGGTTAACCAAATTCGACGGAACAAGGGGTTGGATGAAGTGAAGGAAAACGTTCAAAGCGACTCGGAGCGCAGGGAGGAAGCGTATAACCTCTTGGCTTCCCATCTGGAAGAAAATATTGATATGGATACTATCTATCAATGGTTGCAGCTCGAAACTGCAGAAAGTTGAACAAGAGTCAGATCGTGCCTAGTATGTTGATCAAGTCCCTTTTATCTGCAAGAAAGATCAATTTTGAGCTGCAATTCCTTTTATTTAGCCATAATAAGTGACAGAGGCATACAAGATATGTTATGTTGTCTTCTCTACATATTTTATGCAAAATAAAAGGATGAGGTGTTCATATGAATAAAACAGAATTAGTGAGCAGTGTTGCAGCACAAGCTGAACTGACAAAAGACGAAGCAAAAAAAGTAGTGGATGCATTGTTTGAAACAATCACGGCTACACTTGCTAAAGATGAAAAAATCCAACTAGTTGGTTTTGGTACATTTGAAGTGCGTGACCGTGCTGCCCGTACAGGAAGAAACCCGCAAACTGGCGAAGAAATACAAATTGCAGCTAGTAAAGTACCTGCTTTTAAAGCAGGTAAGGAATTAAAAGAAGCTGTAAAATAAAAGGTGAACGAAGAAAAAAACCTGGCGATGAAATATGCGCCAGGTTTTTTGTTTACTGACTGATTCGAAAAACAGATAATATATACCGAATGTAACTCAGAAATGGAAAAGATAATAAATCGACTTTGTCTCTACTCGTATGTTGTAAGAGCCATTTGGCGTTTCATAAATGGAAGGGATTAGGGCGTTCCCATGACCAACAATGAAAAAAGCTGAATCCATGCAGCAGTAATGGACTGTAACACAAATGAAAAAAAATTATAGTACTTATTAATAAGGTTTATACTGTGACTATGTTAGGCTAAATGAATAACAGGCTTTAAAACCAAAATAAAAGAGGTGAAAGAAATGTTGAAGAAAATAATGAAAAAAATCAAACAGCTTTCCCAAGGCAGCAGTGAGCGAAGACATGGGCATTATCGCCGAGGCAGCAGCAGCAGCAGCCGGGGGTACAAAAGGTATCCCATGAGTGGAAGTGACCGCTACAAGAGAAAAGGGCGGGGCAGCAGCAGCTAATTCCAATTCTTTGACTTCAATACAGCCTGCAGGTCCATTGAGATATCTTTAATATCTGAATAAGGTTCTTGGATGCTTAATAACCTTTTCAGTATATGCACAGTTTCTTTTTCTAAAGAAAGCTCTTCTGTCCAAGGAAGTGCTTTTTTACTTTTGGAAGCGTACGTCGTATAAAGTACATATAGAAGTATTTCCCCCAAGTCGTAGAAATCCTGCCTTTTCAGCTGCAAAATGGATTCTTTAGCGAGGTTGTCCGAATTTATTATCTTGGACAAACCAAAGTCTATCAAAATGGGCTGATGGTTCTTAAGTAAAATATTCGGTATACGTAAATCTTGATGGAAAATGTCATGCTCATGTAGATAACATACTAAATCGACCAGCTTATATAGAAAATATAGAGACTCTTTCTCATTGAACGTTAATTGATTCGAGAAAATATGGTCTTCTAAATTATTCCCTTCTATGAAATCCATCACAAAATAAACATTTCCATCCTGCGAAAATTTCTCGTGAAATTTAGGGATATTTCTGTGGTTTAACATTCGTAATATGGAAATTTCATTTTCAAACTGTTTCAGCTCTTTTTTGCTGCGGCGTTTACTTTTCCGGAGCTGTTTGATCACTATATTTTCATTCTTTTTCAAATCATTGCAACGATAAACAATACCGTAGCTTCCTGTTCCGATTACAGCTTTTACCTCGTAGCGGTAATTCAAAACCACACTCTTTTTTAAAGGAATATCCACAATTAACTGGTAGAACTTTCTAAAGGAACGCAAAATTGAAACTTTCCTCACCACTTTCATCTATTCAAGTCAAGAACAAAAAAAGGCCGTTATTAATTAAGCTGGAAATATGAATGAACATGGATAGTTTAACACTGATTTTGATAATGCGGTAATGAAAGTCATTTCTTCGGGGAGATCTTTTGATAGTTCACAATTAAAAATAAATTATTCGCTATCAACCACTTCGATCGAAGCAACCACATAATCAGTGGCCTCGATTACATCATCAACCGTAATATTGGGGACATGTAAATCTTTCCTTAATATGAAAGCTACTTCTGCCTCCACTTTTGGCTGGATTAACCGTAAACTCGAAATGCAGCCGTCATTTTCTATATTCATCGTATCAAGTAAATGTCCATAATCCGGTTCATCCACTCCCAGAACCTCCTGCATAGCCTTTGAAGTCAAGCCTATCTTCTTACCTGATACAGCTGAATTCACGAGTAAACCAGCTGAATTCACGAGTAAACCGGCAAAATTCACGAGTAAACCGGTAAAACTCACGAGTAAAACAGCAGAATTCACGAGTAAACCGGTAAAACTCACGAGTAAACTACTAACTGAGCTCTCTTTGATCAAATTCTTTGAAGGCTACGGGAAATGAGGATATGGAAGATTGAAAGTTTAGTAACCCTAAATCAAGAAAACTTTTCTAATACGTTTGACAATTGGATTTATCGTGTTAATATAAAGGCAAATGAATTTAATATACAATTTGTACCACTAGGGGTGCTTTATAGGTAAAAGTTGATTTTTTACCCACAAAAGCTGAGATTGAAGTATGACTTTAAGACCCTTAGAACCTGATCTGGTTTATACCAGCGTAGGGAAGTGGGGTCTGGAACTATACATTTCTGTATTATTTCAAGTACAACCACTTTCTTTACGTTTAAGAAAGTGGTTTTTTGTTTGCAAAAAAAGGGGTGATAAGTGTTTTTTCCGAAACGTTCATTGAAAAAATACAATTTGGAGGTAATGGACATGAAGTTTTCAGAGGAAATCCGTAAGGAAGTTGATCACATTTGGGAAGCTAGTTTTAATCATCCGTTCGTTGCAGGAATAGGAGATGGCACATTGCCATTGGAGTGTTTCCGTTTCTATGTCATGCAAGATGCCTATTATTTATCTCATTTTGCTAGAGTTCAAGCCTTAGGGGCAGTCAAAGCTACAGATTTACATACAACAAGCAGGCTTGCCGGCCATGCACAAGGAACATATGAAGCGGAGTTGAAGCTTCATGAGAATTTTTCCGAGAGATTAGGGATCACAAAAGAAGAACGGGAAAATTTCAAGCCTGCCCCGACTGCCTATGCTTATACTTCCCATATGTATCGTGCGGCTTATTCGGGACATTTAGGAGATGTTATTGCAGCTATCTTGCCGTGTTACTGGCTGTATTATGAGATAGGTGAAAAGCTGCAAGAGTGCATGCCCGAAGAGCCGATTTATCAAGAGTGGATAGCGGCTTACGGAGGAGAGTGGTTCCGCACTTTGGTGGAAGAACAAATTGCGAGGCTGGATGAGATTGCTGAAAAAGTAACTGAAGAAGATAAGGCGAGAATGAAAGAGCATTTTATTCTCAGCAGCCAATATGAATACTCATTTTGGGAAATGGCTTATCGTTTAGAGACATGGCCCGTTCATAAGGAAACATTAGAAGTATAAAAGGAGAATGAAATAATGAAAAAAGGATTGAAATTAACGGACATATTGGTCACGATCGTGATTGCGGTAGCATTTGGAATCGTTTATATCCTTTGGGGTTCGATTTATTATTCCGTTAAACCGTTAGGATTACATCTGGATCAACTTATTTATGGAATGTGGTTTATAGCTGGCCCCGTCGCCTTCTTAATTTTACGGAAACCGGGTGTGGCACTTTTGGCGGAGATAGCTGCAGCTTCCGGGGAGTTCTTCCTTGGTTCACCATGGGGGCTGACCGTACTGTTATATGGGGTGGTCCAAGGTTTGTTCGCGGAACTGGTGTTCATGACTTTTAAATATAAAAAATTCAATATGCAGGTGGCCGTTTTAGCTGCGATAGCTTCCTGCCTGGCATCAGTTATCATGGATTTTGCATACGGGGAAATAGGTGCGCTTTCAACTTGGAATCTATCGTTATTCATGATAACGAGGTTTGTGGGTTCCATATTCTTTGCAGGTGTGACCGCTTATTATCTAGTTAAAGTCCTGGAAGCAACAGGAGTAACAAATCTTGTGCGTCCGGTTTCCAATAAAGATTATGCAGAACTGGATCAAAAGTAGAGGTTGAGGGCCATGGAACCAATCGTTTCTGTTGAAAAGTTAAGAATGAAATATCCCGGTGATGAATCTTTGATATTCAAGGACCTATCATTAACGTTTGATCAAGGAGAAAAAGTGCTATTGTTGGGACCATCAGGATGTGGTAAGTCCACTCTGTTGCAAGTGTTAAGCGGATTGATTCCGAATTCCATCGAAGTACCGATGAAAGCGGAAAAATTGAAATGCCCTTCTTCATGGGGGTATGTTTTTCAAGACCCTGATAGCCAGTTTTGCATGCCATTTGCCGATGAGGAAATTGCCTTTGTCCTTGAGAATCTTTCCGTCCCTAAAGAAGAAATGAAAGAGAAAATTGAAAATCAAATCCGTAATGTAGGATTGAACCTAGGGCATACAAGTATAGAAACATTATCAGGCGGGATGAAACAGCGTCTGGCAATCGCTTCAGTATTGGCCCTTGAACCAGAAGTGCTATTTTTAGATGAACCGACGGCCATGCTTGATCCGGAAGGAACGAAAGAAATCTGGGACTTGTTGAAGGAAGTCGGAAAAGACAAAACGGTTATTATCGTCGAACATAAAATTGACCATGTTTTAGAATTCATCGAACGAATCGTGCTTTTAAACGATGACGGTCAAATCATAGCTGATGGTCCAAGAGACACCATTCTTTCCCTATATAAAAATGAAATGAGAGAACATGGAATTTGGTTCCCTGGTGTTTGGGATGAATATATACAGAAGTATGCACCCACTAGGGAACACCAATTTACAGATTGTTTACCCCTTTTGGATGTGCAAGGATTTAGCGGTTTTCGGAATAAAGAGGAAAAAATCAAGGTTGAAGAGCTGAAGGTCCATTCAGGAGAATGGATTGTGATCAGGGGAGAAAATGGCGCGGGCAAGAGTACACTTTTGCATGCATTGATGCAGTTCATAAAAACGAAAGGTACGTATGAATTATTGGGGAACCCCATTAAAATGGTGAAAAATCCAACGGATCATATGACGTTTGTCTTTCAAAATCCCGAGTTTCAGTTCGTTGCAAATACTGTATATGAAGAGATTGCTTATTCATTGCGTATTGATAAAAGGCCGCAACAAGAAATAGATGAGAGAGTCCGCTCATTGCTTAAAGTGTTCCGCCTTGAGGCACATCGGGATAAACATCCGTTTCAATTATCAATGGGTCAAAAGCGTCGCTTAAGCGTAGCAGCATCAATCGTAATCGACAAAAAAATAATTCTCCTGGATGAGCCGACATTTGGCCAAGATTCGAAAAATACCTTTGCATTATTGGAATGGTTCGAGGAATATCGAAGGCGCGGAATAACCGTGATCATGGTAACTCATGACGAACATATTTCAAAAAACTTTGCAACCAGGATCTGGACGGTTAAGGGCGGAAACGTAATAAGTGATAAAAACATCGCGCAAGCCGGATTTGTCGAGACCAAAGTTAAAAGGAGTGTCATGTAGATGAATGTTTCAAACGCAGAAACATGGCTCCATGGAATTAATCCAAGCCTTAAACTTGGTGTACTGATTGTATTATGCATCGTGGCGTTATTCATTCATGACCTGAATTATATGATGAACATCACCATTGGAGTATTGATATTATTTTTGTTTTTTACCGGGCATTCGATAAAACGCATCCTGCTTTTGTCGATTCCCTTTTGTTTCATTTTTATATCCACCTCTTCTGCAATGATATTATTCGGGCAAGGTGAGACGCTTTGGTTTGAGTGGGGCCTCATATCGATTACGGAAGAAAGTTTCATGAGGGGATTACTGGTAGGCTTTCGAGCTTTATTCTTTGCGGCGCTTGGTTTAACTTTTTCCTTAACGACGAGACCAGTGAACTTGTTTTATTCGTTAATGCAGCAAGTTAAGCTTAAACCGAAATATGCCTATAGTTTCATGGCGGCATTAAGGCTGATTCCCATCATGATGGAGGAGTTCCAAACGATACGAAACGCGATGAAGGTACGCGGTTTCGAAAGAGGAAAAGGGATAAGGTCGGTCTATTTTAAAATGAAAGCCTATTCCATCCCATTGTTATCCGGAAGCATCAGACGTGCTCACCGAATCGCGGTGGCGATGGAGGCAAAGCGATTTACAGACACTCGGGATCGAACATACTATTATGAATTTGGTTTTTCAAAAATGGACCATGGTTTCATTCTGTATTTTATCATCCTGCTGTTGGCCGGCTTTTACCTATCGATTCAATTCCCGTTAGTATCTATTTGATTTTTATGAGATTGTAACTTTACTAGTTGGGGGTTCTAGTATGAATGCACATGAATTGCATATAATTTCCACTGGGAAACAGCCAATTGAAAAGTTTGTGGAAATCGCTTCAAACATTCAGGAACATGTTGATTTCTTTTATCTAAGGGAAAAGCATAGGAGTGCTTCGGAACTCTATCGAGCAGTGAGGCTATTACATGATAATAAGATTCCGCTTTCTAAGATCATCATTAATGACCGGGTGGATGTAGCCTGGGTACACAAAGTATTTGGTGTGCAATTGGCTTTTCATAGTTTAGATGCAGAAGTCGTAAAAGGAGCTTTTCCAGGGATGAATGTTGGCTGTTCGATCCATTCCATGGATGAAGCGAAAGCCGCATTCAGCAAAGGGGCCGATTACGCGATTTATGGACATGTTTTTGAAACGGCTTCAAAAATTGGCCTTCCTCCTAGGGGAGTTGAGGAGCTTCATGCAATCACAAGAAATGTCGATCTTCCGATAATTGCGATAGGAGGAATAACTCCTTTCAATTGCCAAGACGTGCTGGATGCGGGGGCACACGGAATTGCGGTCATGTCAGGTGTGCTTGAAGCTGAAAATCCGATTGAAGCCGTTAAAGAATATGCGAAGTCTTTGGGAAAGGAGACATAATATGAATTCCATATATGATGCAATCATTGTTGGGGGAGGAGTAATAGGTGGATCCATTGCCTTTCAATTAGCCAAGCGAGGAAAAAAGGTTCTTTTATTGGAAAAAGACAGACTTGCCAGTAAAGCATCCAGTGCTGCAGCTGGGATGTTAGGAGCACAATCCGAGTTAGATCCTGATAATCCCCTTTTTACATTGGCAAGTCGAAGCAGGGCGATGTTTCCTGCACTGGCGGAAGAATTAAAAGACATAAGTGGAATAGACATCGAATTAGTGAACAAGGGCATGTTTAAGGTGGCGCTATCGAGTGATCAAGTAGCCGAGTTGAAGAACATGATCAGAGTCCAGCAAAATGCCGGATTTGAGGCTGAATGGCTATCGACTGCCGAAATAAGGAAAACGGAACCGCTTTTATCGGATGAGATTAAAGGAGCCATGTTCATTCCGAATGATGGACAAGTTTCAGCCACGAGACTGTCGCTCGCTTTTACTGAATCTGCAGCTGCCCTTGGTGTGGATATAAAGGAATTTGTTCATGTCTCCGATTTGGTTACGGAAAACGGATGTGTAACGGGAGTTGTCACGGACATAGGTAGATTTTCAAGTGAAAATGTCATCGTGGCAGGTGGCGCTTGGAGTGCTTTCCTCCTAGAAAAATCAGGGATCATACTCGACAGTTATCCAGTAAAGGGAGAGTGCTTTTCCGTCCTGACCGATCGTCCATTGCTTGAAAAGACAATTTTCTCACATGGCTGCTATCTTGTGCCCAAAGTTGGCGGAAGAATCATTGTCGGGGCAACGGTTAAAGCGAACACTTTCGATCAAAAGGTAAGTCTTGAGGGGATTTCTACGTTAATAGAAAGAGCAACACAATTGCTTCCGGCGATTAAAGGAACCGAATTGGAAAAGACATGGGCAGGTATACGCCCCCAAACTGGGGACGGCTTACCGTACTTTGGTGAACATCCGGCATGCAAAGGACTTTTCATTGCAACGGGGCACTATAGGAATGGCATCTTGCTTTCTCCAATTACAGGTGTACTTATAGCGGATATTTTGGAAAGGAAGGCAAATCCCGAATGGTCCCCTTTTCGATTGGACCGTTCGATACAGCCCCTTTTTTCATGATGGAGGTGGATGAATTGGAATTGATTATTAACGGGGAAAAAATACGGATTCCTGCTGAAGAATCAACAGTTACAGGGCTTTTACAACACTTTAATCTACATCAAAAAGTAGTGATCGTTGAATTGAATGATGAAATATTAGCAAAAGAAAGTCTAAGTGAAACACTTTTGTCAAATGGAGACAAGGTAGAGATTGTACATTTTGTAGGAGGCGGATGAAATGTTAAAGATTGGTTCATATGAATTTTCTTCAAGATTATTATTAGGTACTGGGAAATATCCGAATTTCGATGTTCAAAAACAATCTGTGGAGGTTTCGGAGACGGAAATATTAACGTTCGCGGTCCGGAGAATGAACATTTTTGAAGCCAGTCAGCCCAATTTTTTGGAAAAGCTTGATTTGAAGAAATACACACTCCTTCCCAATACGGCAGGAGCTAAAACAGCCAAAGAAGCAGTGCGCATTGCCCAGCTTGCAAAAGCATCTGGCTTGTGTGACATGATTAAGGTTGAAGTCATTGGCTGTCAAAAAACACTGCTGCCTGACCCGATTGAAACATTGAAAGCTGCTGAAGAATTAGTGAAACTGGGATTCACCGTATTACCTTATACTTCGGATGATGTCTTGCTCGCTAAACGCCTGGAAGAAGTGGGGTGCCATGCAATCATGCCCGGAGCTTCACCAATTGGCTCTGGTCAAGGCATTATAAACCCACTGAACTTACGGTTCATCATGGAACAATCAGAGGTGCCGGTAATTGTTGATGCAGGGATCGGAACACCCTCTGATGCAGCAATCGCCATGGAATTAGGGGCGGATGGCGTATTACTTAACACTGCTGTTTCCGGGGCGAAAGATCCAGTCAAAATGGCGAGAGCAATGAAACTTGCCATTGAGGCAGGGCGATTGGGGTATGAAGCAGGAAGAATCGAAAAAAATGATTACGCGATTGCAAGCAGCCCAGTTGAAGGATTGAGCATTGGATGAATGAGCGTTATTCACGTCAAGAACTTTTTGGTCCTATTGGGGAAGAAGGGCAAATGAAAATTCGCAAAAAACACGTTTTGGTGATTGGAGCGGGTGCTCTCGGTACGGGATCTGCGGAAGGCCTTGTACGAGCCGGAATTGGGAAACTCACGATTGTTGACAGGGATTATGTAGAGTGGAGCAACCTTCAAAGACAACAGCTTTATTGTGAAGAGGATGCACAAAAAAGAATACCGAAAGCAGTGGCAGCGAAGAATCGCCTGAATGCGCTAAATTCGGATGCAATCGTAAAATCACATGTGGCGGATGTTTCGGTTGATGAATTGGCGAAGCTTATTGAAGGCGTGGATTTGATATTGGATGCCACTGATAATTTCGATACAAGGATGCTTATTAACGATACTGCACAAAAATATAAAATCCCCTGGATTTACGGTGCCTGTGTAGGGAGTTATGGGATAAGTTACACGGTGATCCCAGAGGAGACTCCGTGTTTGAATTGTTTGCTGGAAACGGTACCGATTGGAGGACTGACTTGTGATACGGCGGGAATCATCAGCCCTGCCGTTCAAACGGTCGTTGCCCATCAAATGGCGGAAGCTTTAAAAATCCTTGTCGAAGATCACGAATCGCTGAGAAACAAAATCGTTTCATTTGATCTTTGGAAAAATGAACATTCATCTATAAATGTAGCGAAATTAAAAAAGGATACTTGTTTGTCATGTGGGCCAAATCGAACGTATCCCCACCTTTCTTATTCAAATCGAACAAAGACCGCCGTTTTATGCGGAAGGGATTCTGTCCAAATCCGGCCGGCAATGAAGGTTGAAAGAGACTTAGTGGAACTTGAAAATAATCTTATCGCACAAGGTGGTAAGATCGACAGGAATCCTTATTTACTTTCATTTACCATCGGAACCCATCGGTTGGTCGTTTTTAAAGACGGGCGGGCGTTGATTCATGGAACAAAAGATATTGCAGAAGCAAAAACGTTATATCATCGTTATTTTGGCTGAAGTGGAATGGCACCGACTTGCAATTCGCGTTTAAACGCCAAAAAAAAGATGCCCTTATAATAGGAAGGTATCGAACATTTTCCAATGTGACTTATTTGCTTCAACAATATAAAAACGAAAGCGGTGTCTGCCTTTTTGGGGCGGCACCGCTTTGTTATGGAACGATTATTTGAACAGCTTACATATCATGACTGCTATTATGCTTCTGACGGGAGTGCTGCCTGTTTTTCACCTTATGAGAACCGCTTAATGGTGCTGGTTGACCTGGGTTATTTCCTTTAGGAGCATTTTTTCGCATATCTTTACCATCGTTTTTGTTCATGTTCGATCCCTCCTATCTCTTAAGATAATCAGTCCGTGAAATTTTATTCACATACATATATTTGCAAACCTCGTACATGCTATGGATGGACACCATATTTAAGGAGCTGAATCCAAATGCAGGATAAACAAGATAAGCGAAGGTCTTTTCAAGAAGCCCAGCAAAGTTATCAACAAGTATTTGATGTATACTCATCCATTGAGAAAAACGCACCGAATTACGGAACGGAATTGAAACATGTGAAGCAGGAAGTGAACGAGGCCTATCAACAAATACAATCTGCTTTAGTCACCGCTTCCGAACATCAGAAAGAACAATTGAAAAAATTCGAACAGGATATCCAGGCAATCGTCAATGAGGTCAATTCTGAGGACTATTGAGTTACAGGTGTCATGAGCGCTTTACTCGTAAGTTTTGCGCGTTTTACTTGTGCGTTAATCGATTTTAGAAAGGAATAGGCTTTTTGAAAAATGCAGGACATCTGCCATTTCAAAAAGCCTATCCTATTTAAAGCCTAGAAATAATGGGAATCATTGGTTTTTCTTTCTTTTTTTATTGTTCTGCCTTTGCATTTCCGATAATGGCGGTTCATTTCCCAGTTCATCATTGTATCCGGCCCCATTACCTTGCGCTTTTGCTGCATTCATACCTGGTATAACATGATTTGCCTTTTGTTTTGTCATTTCGACACCTCCACCCATAGAATGCGATAATGTCGAATGATTATGTATGAAGTGTCAATATGTTTTGCTGGAATAATTTATCAGGCCGCAAATTGGGGTATTTTCAAGAAAATGCAGCTTCTTAAATGCACTTTAATATGTGGGGGATTTTTTTCGATAAGAGAAACTTATCAAAAACAATAACTTTCTTGTTATTTACTTATACTCATTTCTATATTAGTATTAAGTTGAAGGAAGAGTTAGGGTGGGAGAAGAGAGAGAAAATTCGACAAACTAACTTTTTTACTTATATTTATAGTAAACATGGTTTCAGTGAACCAGGTTTTACTTTCATGTGCAGAATACGTTCTGACAGTTTAATAGGGGGTAATATTCATGACGAAAAATGACGTATACCAAGCGCGTAAGTCCTTTGAAATTGATGGGCAACGCTACAACTACTACAGCCTAGACGCTATTGAAAAAGCAGGGGATGGCCAAGTATCACGCCTTCCATATTCCATTAAAGTATTACTTGAAGCGGTCCTTCGCCAAGTAGACGGAAGAGTAATCACAAAAGAACACGTTGCGAACCTTGCTAAATGGGGAACAAGCGAGCAACAAGATATAGATGTTCCGTTCAAGCCTTCACGTGTAATCCTACAAGATTTCACTGGTGTTCCAGTTGTTGTTGATTTAGCTTCTTTACGTAATGCTTTCGCGGCACTTGGTGGAGATCCTGACAAAATCAACCCGGAAATCCCGGTTGACCTTGTAATTGACCACTCTGTACAAGTTGATAAAGCAGGTACAATGGATTCCCTAGATGCCAATATGGATCTTGAATTCGAACGTAATGCAGAGCGTTACCAGTTCCTTAGCTGGGCTCAAAAATCATTCAACAACTATCGTGCAGTTCCACCGGCAACTGGTATCGTTCACCAAGTTAACCTAGAGTACCTTGCGAACGTGGTTCATGCTGTTGAAACTCCAAACGGTGACTTCGAAGTATTCCCTGATTCTGTTTTTGGTACAGATTCACATACTACAATGATCAACGGTATTGGTGTTCTTGGTTGGGGTGTCGGCGGTATCGAAGCAGAAGCAGGCATGCTTGGACAGCCTTCTTACTTCCCAGTTCCAAAAGTCGTTGGTGTTAAACTGACTGGCCAACTTCCTAAAGGTACAACAGCTACTGACCTTGCATTGAAAGTAACGCAAGTTCTTCGTGCACACGGCGTAGTTGGTAAATTCGTTGAGTTCTACGGCCCAGGAGTAGGATACCTTCCACTTGCTGACCGTGCAACAATCGCTAACATGGCTCCTGAATACGGTGCTACAGTTGGTTTCTTCCCTGTTGATGCAGAAGCGATCGATTACATGCGCTTAACAGGCCGTGATGAAAAACAAATTAAAGTGGTTGAATCATACTGCAAAGAAAATGGTTTGTTCTACTCTCCTGAAAACGAAGATCCAGCATACAATGATGTTGTGGAAATCGACCTTTCAGCAATTGAACCAAACCTTTCAGGCCCTAAACGCCCGCAAGATTTGATTCCACTTTCTCAAATGAAAAAATCTTTCCATGACGCGATCAATGCACCTATGGGCAACCAAGGTTTTGGCATGGATAATTCTGAATTGGATAAAGAAGTAACTGTTAAATTTGCCGATGGCAAAGAAACGGTAATGAAAACAGGTGCGATTGCAATTGCAGCAATCACGAGCTGTACGAACACTTCTAACCCGTACGTAATGCTTGGGGCGGGTCTTATTGCTAAAAAAGCAGTTGAAAAAGGCTTGACTGTTCCGGATTATGTAAAAACATCATTGGCACCAGGTTCTAAAGTTGTTACTGGTTACCTTCGTGATGCAGGCCTTCAACCATACCTTGATCAATTAGGATTCAACGTAGTTGGTTACGGCTGTACAACATGTATCGGTAACTCAGGTCCATTGGCTGACGAAATCGAAGCAGCTGTTGCTGAAGCTGATCTACTAGTAACTTCAGTACTTTCTGGTAACCGTAACTTTGAAGGTCGTATTCACCCACTAGTGAAAGCAAACTATCTTGCTTCACCTACTTTGGTTGTAGCTTATGCCCTTGCTGGAACTGTGGACTTCGATCTTAACAATGATTCTCTTGGTAAAGACAAAGATGGTAACGATGTATATCTTGCTGATATCTGGCCATCACAAGAAGAAGTTAACGCTGCTGTTAAAGCGACAGTTACACCGGAATTATTCCGTAAAGAATACGAAACAGTATTCAACGATAACAAACGTTGGAATGAAATCCAAACAAGCAACGAAGCGATTTATGCATTCGATTCTAAATCGACTTACATTCAAAATCCTCCATTCTTTGAAGGATTATCACCAGAACCGGGTTCAGTTAACCCACTTTCCGGCTTGCGTGTAGTTGGTAAATTCGGTGACTCAGTAACAACTGACCACATTTCCCCTGCAGGTGCAATCGGTAAAGATACACCAGCTGGTATCTATCTTCGTGAAAACGGTGTGAAACCGCGTGACTTTAACTCTTACGGTTCTCGTCGTGGTAACCATGAAGCGATGATGCGAGGAACATTCGCAAACATCCGTATCCGTAACCAAGTTGCTCCAGGTACAGAAGGTGGTTACACTACTTACTGGCCAACAGGCGATGTAATGGCTATCTATGATGCTTGTATGAAATACAAAGCTGATGGAACAGGTCTTGCAGTAATCGCTGGTAAAGACTATGGTATGGGAAGCTCTCGTGACTGGGCTGCGAAAGGTACTAACCTTCTTGGCATCAAAACAGTCATCGCTGAAAGCTTTGAACGTATTCACCGTTCTAACCTTGCATTAATGGGTGTTCTTCCACTTCAATTCAAAGAAGGCGAAAACGCTGAAACGCTTGGATTGACTGGTAAAGAAGCCATCGCAGTTAAAATCGACGAAACGGTTAAACCGCGTGATATCGTAAAAGTTACAGCTACTGATGAAGCTGGAAACGTAAAAGAATTTGATGTACTTGTTCGTTTCGATTCCGAAATCGAAATCGACTACTACCGTCACGGTGGTATCCTTCAAATGGTATTACGTAATAAATTAAAAGGCTAATTTCAGCTTTTAGGAAGCGGTAAACCTATTATAGGTTTACCGCTTTTTTTGTGTCAGGTTTATGAAACAATGAGATATCATGATATGATTTATAGGAATTGCACTTTTCCGCATACCCTTTTATTGTTAAGATGGAATAGGGAAGTTGTTCTAATTCTGGAAATGGACTAATATTTTTATTGTAATGGGACTAGGAGGACGAGTATGCTTAAAAAAATTATTGCTTCGGTGGCCTTACTATCACTTATTACTGTAGCGATCGTGCAGGCGATGGATAATGAATCGAAGGGAAATGACGAAAAAGATGCTTTGGGCGGATTGAAAATTGGAGCTAAAGCACCGAACTTCTCCCTGAAAACTTTGGATGGTAAACAAGTTGAATTATCGGATTATGAGGGCAAAAAGGTAATGCTCAATTTTTGGGCAACGTGGTGCCCGCCTTGCAAGAAGGAAATGCCGGATATGGAGAAATACACACAACAAGCGGGTGATGATGTCGTCGTACTTGCAGTCAATATTGACCCTGAAAATGATGTACAAGCATTTGTGGAGGATAATGGAATTACTTTTACCATACCGCTGGATAGTCAAAGTGCAAAAAATCCAGTGAATGAGCGCTACAAAATTCTTAGCATACCGACAACTTACTTCATCGACAAAAAAGGCATTATCAGGAATAAGGTAATTTCGGCCATGACATTAAAAGATATGGAACGAAATATAAATAGTATGCAGTAGGGTAATCTTATGAAGTTTGAAGTGATTTGCGACACACTTCTGCCCAAAACCCGGCATGTTACTAGGCGACAGACGATTTCTGAAAAAAAGGAACGTTTTTTATTACAAGACGGAACCTTATGAGGTTCCGTTTTTATTGTATGTTAACAAAGTTGTCAAATTTTAATAGAAAAATCAAAAAATTTAAAAAATAATAGTTAAAGTTTATGAAAAAAGGGTTAAAGTATAGAGAGCGGAGATATGGAATTTTTATCAGGTTAAAAATCTGATAATTATGACAATTAAAGGGATGGAAACCATATAGTCATAATTTTACGTTAATTTGGCAATGCTGAATTGTATATTAAAAATAAGTAGGTGAAAAGCATGAAAAAAAGAAAAAGGACATTTGAAGAATTAATTAAAGAAAATAAAAGGGAAATATTGATGGACGTTAAACAAATGGAAAGACTTGAAGAACGTCTTGAAAAAAAACATATGCAAAAGGCTGAATAGTCTTTGCTTAAAAAGAGTCAGTGCCATGAAGGTCCATTCAAGGTGCTGGCTCTTTTTTCATAACTATTTCAAAAACTGGCATTCATGAATTTCCTCTTTTTTATCCATGATAAGAGAAGGAGGCGATAGAATGGGTAATCCAAAAAAAGATTCCAAACACTTTAGACCGAGCCATCAAGGAACACAGCCAATAGCAGCGGGCGGGAATAACGGTAAGAAAATGCAGGACAAATCAGGCAAACATGCTCAGGTCATTCAAACTAAAGGCGAGTAATCAAGGGACAAGGTTATAAAGTAATCGTAATAATATTATGTAAATAAATAACATGAGGTGAAAATAATGGGCACAAATAAGCACAATCCGGATAATCGTTTGGATAATGTTGAAAAAATTCAAGATGCAATAGAAAATACGGAAGAAAACATAATCGCTGCAAATGAAACGTTATCATTTTCTTCAGGGGAAGAAAAGCAGGCAATTCAGGATAAAAATGAACGAAGAAGAAAGAGCATTGATGGAATGAAGGAAGAAATGCAAGATGAGCAGGAAGCACGGGAAAGCGGTTATAGTAACGATAATATGTAAACAACTAGGTAAAGGGGAGAAAGAGATGAGAAATCTTTCTCCCCTTTCATTTTAGGTTCAATGAAGGAACACAGTCTATAAAGACAGCTTAAATGAAATTTGCACAATTGTTATGGTAAAATGTTTATTGCCAGAGAAATGAAAGTGGGGAAACAAAATGTTCATAGCAGAAAACGAAATTGAAGTGCGGTATGCAGAGACCGATCAAATGGGTGTTGTTTACCATGCGAATTATTTAATTTGGATGGAACTAGGCAGGACAAAATTGATAAATGATTTAGGGTTTTATTATGCTGATATGGAAGCGGATGGCATCCTCTCACCTGTTATGGATATTCAAGCTTCGTATAAAACCCCTGTTAGATATGGTGATAAGGTGAAAATTAAAACCTGGATTGAAAAATATGACGGTTTACGCGTCGTTTATGGGTATGAGATCGTTAATGGGAAAAATGAAGTGGCGGCTACAGGTCATTCTTCCCACGTTTGCGTTAAAAAGGAGAGCTTCCGCCCAATATCCATTAAACGCATGTACCCTGAATGGCATGAGGCCTATGAGAAAAATAAAAAGCAGGATGAATTGGTTTAATTACAATTATTGAGGTGATCAAAAATGGCTTTTGGGATTAAACGGGTAGACATCGTAGCCTGGAAGCAGAAAATCGATCAAGGCCAAATAGCTTTTTTAACTCATTATTGGCTGGATGACCGATTTCCCGGTTGCAAGACGGTAACAAAAGTCGGATGCAAGGATTTAAGGAGTTTAGCGGAGTGGGGTAAGCAATACGGGCTAAAAAAAGAGTGGATTCATCACAGGAAGGATGGCTATTCTCATTTTGATCTTTTAGGGGATAAACAAGCGGAAATTCTTAGGGCGGAAGATATTGAAGAGCGCCTGCTCGATTGAACAAGAAAAAACAGCAGTTTACACCGCTGCTTTATTGTCAGGCACTCTTTTCATATTGAAATTCTGGTTCAGTCAGTTTTTCATTAAAAGTAATAAGTAAATCGTGGCCATCAAAGTACCATAAATCTTTTTCTTCTACATAAAAATTAATCTCGTTCATAGTCGTTGCGGCCGCTGCATTTTCCGGTTCTTCTTGCATGATACCTAATGAAAAGCCGCTTTGGACGGTACTATGCCCGTCATATCTTACATAAAAGCGCAAATGAGAGCCTTCTTGAAGCCCCAGTTCATCAATATACCACTTAGCTGCTTGATCGGAAATGGTCAGTTTCATACTCATTCTCCTTCCTAGAGGTTCGTTATTTAAGTATAAAGTAATTATGCGGTAGATGCGAATAATGTGCGTTTAAGAAAGGAAATAACAATGGATATTATATATAATATTTGTTTCATAACTCGAAAAAGATCCAACGAAGTCGAAGTGTTGATGCTATTTCGCCAAAAGGATCCCAATCGGCATAAATGGAATGGCATAGGCGGGAAAATAGAAAAAGGTGAAACCATCGATGAATCGATGGAACGCGAAATTCTTGAAGAAACTGGATTGAAAGTTAGGGGGATGAGCTTTAGAGGAATCGTGACATGGAATGAAACAGGTGGAATGTATGTTTACAGAGCTGAAGATGCAGGGGGAGGGCTATCTGCCTGTGATGAAGGGGAACTTGCCTGGAAGCCATTTCAATGGGTTATGGAGGCAAGTGAAGTTGTGTCCAACATAAAGTATTACCTGAAAGATATATTACAGGATGAACCACCACAAGAATTTGCATGCACCTATGAAAATGAACAATTAATATCAGTCAAAAAGAAGCCTCTGAATGATATGGCAAAAGAATTGACTTTCAATTGAAAACCGCCTTTTTGATTCCTTAGCCATCTAACAAAGTGGCGGGGGAATATTCGGAATACTGATATATTTATGAGTTAAGCAAGACTCTGAAATTATATATTGTTAGGATAAAACGAAATCCATCTAATTATTTCCTCATAAAGTCGGGGCTTGTAAAAGGAAATCCGGAAATGGTATTGCCCGTAAGATCGTTTCGTACCCATATGAGCACACACAAAAATAGCTGCAGATTCCTGCAGCTATTTTGTATTGCCTTTTTCTTTTTCTTCAGCCTCGGCAAGCTTTCTCAGCAAGACTGGTGTAGGCATATGCATGATTTGCTCTAAAGGCAAGTTTAGTGACTTGGATAACTTTAATGCAGTTTCCGGTGATATTTGCAATGGTTTCATGGCACTTTCTCCTATCGATATGTAATAACTAGTTCCAGTGTAGCCCCTGTTCAACAATTATTCAATCCTTACTTGACTCTTTCTCCACTAAACGAATTCCAAACGATTTTATCGACTTGAAGTTAATGTAGAAATTACCTAGGTCCTTTGGCCTTTACAAAAGAATCGTGTGGAGTCCGGAGTGAAATATAGATAGTCTTAATGAATCATTTTTTTGAGGGTGATCTGACTTACCTTCAATTAAACAGGTATAAAGAATCACATTTTTTTGTTGGATATAATGGATTAGCTTTGTCGTGATTTACAAAATCAGGGGGAGTGGGATATGGGGATTTTCATAAAAGTGAAGCCAATAAAAGCAAACTGGTTTCAAAAAGCAAATGAAACAGATGGCATATTGGATGTAAGCAGTGAACAGGTGAAACTTCAGGTTAATATCATCGATATAACGGAATACGATTTAAAGCTGATCAATATTTTAGAGAGGCAATCGAACCCCAGGTCGAGGAAGTTGTTGATGCCTTTTATCAAAATTCTGCAGGTTCCTGAATTGAAAGGGATTATAACGGTGCACAGCACAGTGGGAAGATTGAGAAAAACGTTAGTTAGTGAAGAAGTCTTGTATTTAAGTGAAGAAACGGATGCTTTTGTTAAGCAATTGATAGAAAACGGGCAATTTGTCAAAATGCAGATCGCAACGCGCACTGAACTTCATTCAAAAACAATGGCTGAAGAGGGGGCAGAAGATCTTAACGGAAAAGATACAAAACCTTGTTAATTTCATGAAAAATGTTGTGAAAAGATCGTTTTATTAAACCAATATTTCTTAAGCATCACCGAGTTTGTTAAGCTTGTACAGGGAATGGCCGACCAGACAAATTTACTATTATTGAACTCAGCAATCGAGGCGGGCAGCTGAACATGGTAATGGATTTGCGGTTGTTTCGAATGAGGTCAGGAAACTTGCTGAACAGACTAAAAGTCGATAGCTGAAATAGATGCAATCGTACAATCATCAAATGAATACATGAAAGATGTTGTTGGTTCTGCCCTAAGTGTCAAAGAAGTGATTCAAGCAGGTGAGAAGGAATCTGGATTAACGGAAAATTCCTTCAAAGAAATTATCGGAGTCATCAAAGGGAATATAATGGATTGCAGAATAGGAAATGACAATTCAGGGATTAGTGTCAATCATCCAGGAAATCGGTAGCGCTACTGAAAAGGTTTCGAGGCATGCCAGTATCCTGAATAACACGGCAAATGAATTGTAGAAAGTAAAATAGGCCCATGTACGGGCCTATCTTCACATGGTAATGCACATGTTCTTATAACCATTTTACTTTAGGTTCAGTTTTATCGATAATCCGCTTGATGTTTGCACGATGCCGGTAAAAAATGAAGATCGTTATTATACCGATTACAATAATGAGCGGCAAATCACCAGTATGAAACACTAAACTGTAGATGAGAGCAAGTAGACAAGCAATCATGGAAGAAAGCGAGACATATTTGGATATATATAAGGATATGAAGAATATGAAAACGGCAAAAACGAAAAACAATGGTTCATATGCAAGAATGACTCCAGCAGAAGTTGCAACAGCTTTACCGCCCCGAAAGTTTGCGAAAATGGGAAACATATGACCGATGACCGCAAATACTCCGGCTAGCAATGGATTCATTCCCAGGCCAAGCAGAACCGGCAGAAGAGTTGCTAGGGTACCCTTAAGAATATCCATGGTAGTAACGGTTAGTCCTGCCTTGAAACCAAGTGTCCTGAAGGTATTTGTCCCGCCTAGATTTTTACTGCCATGCTCCCGGATGTCGATTTTGTAAAATGTTTTACCGATTATTAAACCGGACGGAATCGAACCGATCAGGTAGGCAGCCAGTATAGTGATAAATGTAAGCATTCTATTACCCTTTCTTTAAGAAAAATCTTCTTTTTTTATCACGTTTAAGGAAGATTGTTCCCTTTTTCAAAAATAAACGTGTAGAAATAGCTAAAAACAGCCTGAAATACCTGTTAAGCTTCTCTTATTGTAACATTTTCGTGACAAAATGGTACGGCTGTCCAAAAAAAATCCACTAAAAAAATGAATTTTCCTTGATGGACCTACATCTTTTGATATACGTTAAGTTCATGAACGGTAAAAGGTTTAGACTTCCTTATTTTCGTAAATATAAAATGAACGATGCCTCCTTGTATAAATTGTTACAATACGTGGTAGTCTGTATGAACATAAGAAAGTTAAGTGAGTCATGCCTTTTCGAAACTTATTCTTTCTTGTATAATGATTTTTCTTAATAATGGTAATAAACAGCTTTTCTCTGTAAAATACCTTTGTTAGGAATACTCTTTAATCAAATATTACATTTTATTATAAAGGGGATTGAAAAGAATGATAGAAAATCCAAGCAGGGAAGAAATGGGAAAGATGTTGAAAAAATCGAAGCGCATCGCTGTCGTTGGTTTATCTGATAACCCTGAGCGCACTTCTTATATGGTATCGAAGGCCATGCAGGATAGCGGATATGAAATCATTCCTGTAAACCCTTCTGTATCCGAAGTGCTGGGTGTAAAGGCAGTTAAGGCACTGAAAGATATTGAAGGGCACATCGAAATCGTCAATGTTTTCCGCCGTTCAGAGTTCCTTCCGGAGATAGCCAAGGAATTTGCAGAAATCGATGCAGATATCTTTTGGGCGCAGCTAGGAGTGGAAAATGAAGAAGCCTATAATTTTTTGAAAGAAAAAGGACATACTGTCATCATGAATCGATGTATAAAAGTCGAACACGCCCTTACTAAGTAAAATGAAGAGCGGAACTTCCGCTCTTTTTTTAGGTATCGCTTTATTTCTGGAGAAAAACTAAAAGGCAGCCATAGCGGGCATTGAGCGGTCGGGCAAAATTAAGCCATTAAAGCTTAATTTGATTAAAATAATAAAAGTATATTTGCCAAATGAAAATTTACCGCTACAATTAGAATGGTAGCTATGATACGTTTTGTTCCATACAAATGTGCTAACGCTAATAAAAAGGACAAAAAAATAGAACACTTGTTCTTTGTTCGTGAAAGTATTATACTTGTTATAATGATAATAACGTATTAATGGATTTGTTAAGCTAGTGAGTCATTTCATTGCAGTATGATTTGGCCCGGAAATTGTGTTTAGTAAGGAAAGGGGAATTTCTGTGGCAAAGAAAGTAAAAACAATCGAGTACAATGATGATGCAATTCAGGTACTGGAAGGACTCGAAGCGGTCAGAAAACGTCCCGGTATGTATATCGGCAGTACTGATGCACGCGGACTTCATCATTTAGTGTACGAGATTGTAGATAACTCCGTAGATGAGGCTTTAGCTGGATATGGAGACCAAATTAGTGTGAAAATACATAAAGATAACAGTGTAAGTGTGTCCGATAAAGGGCGTGGAATGCCTATTGGCATGCATAAATTAGGTAAACCGACGCCTGAGGTCATTTTAACGATTCTTCATGCTGGAGGTAAATTTGGACAAGGCGGATATAAAACGAGTGGAGGCCTTCATGGAGTCGGTGCTTCGGTCGTTAACGCGTTGTCTGAATGGCTTGTCGTGACAATCAAGAGGGACGGGTTCATATACGAACAACGTTTTTTCAATGGCGGAAAGCCAGAAACCACACTGGAGAAAATCGGCAAAACAAATCAAGCTGGGACCAAAATCCACTTCAAGCCCGATCCTAAAATATTTTCGGTGACGACTTTTAATTATGAGATCCTTTGTGAGCGCCTTCGCGAATCAGCTTTTCTTTTAAAAGGCATGAAGATAGAATTGACGGATGAGCGTAACGACCATAATGAAATTTTTCACTATGAAAATGGAATTGAAGCGTTTGTCGATTATTTAAATGAAGAGAAAGAGACACTCCATAGTGTAGTCAGCTTAGAAGGGGAACAAAATGGGATCGAAGTCGAACTTGCCTTTCAATTCAACGATGGTTATTCAGAAAATATTCTAAGCTTCGTGAATAACGTTCGTACAAAAGACGGAGGCACCCATGAGATTGGTGCAAAAACGGCCATGACACGGGCATTCAATGATTATGCCAGGAAAATGGGGCTATTAAAGGAAAAAGATAAAAACCTCGAAGGTACCGATATACGTGAAGGCTTGTCTTCAATCATTTCAGTGCGCATCCCTGAAGAACTTCTTCAATTCGAAGGACAAACCAAAAGCAAACTTGGAACCAGCGAAGCCCGTTCTGCAGTCGATTCCATCGTATCAGAGCATCTAGCCTACTTTTTTGAAGAAGATCCGACCACAAGTACCCTATTGGTTAAAAAAGCGATTAAAGCGTTCCAGGCAAGGGAAGCGGCACGCAAAGCCCGTGAAGACGCAAGAAGCGGGAAGAAACGGAAAAAATCCGATGCCATCCTTTCCGGGAAATTAACACCGGCCCAATCGAAAAATCCCGAACGAAATGAATTGTATCTTGTAGAAGGTGACTCTGCTGGGGGATCCGCTAAACAAGGGCGGGATCGCCGTTTCCAAGCAGTTCTACCTTTGCGGGGTAAAGTTATCAATACGGAAAAGGCAAAACTGGCGGATATTTTTAAAAACGAGGAAATAAATACGATCATCCATGCCATCGGCGGAGGTGTCGGGGCTGAGTTCAATACGCCGGACACTAACTATGATAAAGTGATCATCATGACTGATGCCGATACGGATGGGGCCCATATCCAAGTGCTGCTGCTGACTTTCTTTTACCGATATATGAAACCGTTAATAGAGTCAGGAAAGGTGTACATTGCCTTACCCCCTTTATATAAAGTGAGCAAAGGGACAGGGAAGAAAGAAGTCATTGAATATGCTTGGAGCGATGAGGAGCTCCAGGGAGCGATAGACAAGGTGGGGAAAGGCTATATGATTCAGCGCTATAAAGGGCTGGGTGAGATGAATGCCGATCAATTATGGGATACCACCATGAACCCGGAAACAAGGACATTGATACGTGTGAAGATCGATGATGGAGCACGTGCAGAAAGACGTGTGACAACTTTGATGGGAGATAAGGTTGAACCGCGTCGTAAGTGGATTGAAGCCAATGTCGCTTTTGGTCTCGAAGAGGAATCGAATATTTTAGATAATGAAAATATGTCGATTGAAGAGGAGGTCATTAACGATGGTATTTGAAGAAACGTTTCGAGATTTGCCGCTTGAAGAGGTAATTGGTGACCGCTTCGGCCGTTATAGTAAATATATTATCCAAGATCGGGCACTTCCTGATGCAAGGGACGGCTTAAAACCGGTGCAGCGCAGGATATTGTATGCGATGCATGTCGAAGGAAATACTCAGGAAAAAGGATTCAGGAAATCCGCAAAAACGGTCGGTAATGTAATCGGTAACTATCACCCTCACGGAGATTCATCCGTTTATGAGGCAATGGTTCGGATGAGCCAAGACTGGAAGCTGCGGAAGGTCATGGTCCAAATGCACGGAAACAACGGTAGCATTGATGGTGATCCGCCTGCTGCGATGCGGTATACGGAAGCGAGGCTTTCATCGATTGCCTCCGAAATGCTTAGGGATATTGAAAAAAGGACGGTCGATTTTGTACCGAACTTTGATGATACTTCAGAAGAGCCCATTGTATTGCCGGCAATGTTCCCTAACCTGCTTGTAAACGGCTCTACGGGAATTTCAGCCGGCTATGCCACTGAAATCCCGCCACATCAACTAGGTGAAGTCATTGATGCTGCCATTATGCGAATCGATAAGCCGGAAGCGACAGTCGCTGATTTAATGACTGTCATTAAGGGGCCGGATTTTCCTACTGGCGGTATCATTCAAGGAATTGAGGGCATTCGTAAGGCCTATGAAACAGGTAAAGGGAAAATAATCATTCGCGGGTTGGCGGAAGTGGAAACGATTCGGGGCGGCAAACAGCAAATCGTCATCACTGAAATCCCATATGAAGTCAATAAAGCAAACCTTGTCAAGAAAATGGATGAATTCCGTCTAGACCGGAAAGTGGAAGGTATCGCCGAAGTAAGGGATGAGACCGATCGTACAGGACTGCGCATTGTCATCGAACTGAAAAAAGAAGCAGATGCAAATGGAGTCCTGCATTATTTATATAAAAATTCCGATCTCCAAATTGCCTACAATTTCAATATGGTTGCTATTTATAAAAAGCGGCCAACATTGATGAGCCTGCCTAAAATGCTCGATGCTTATATAGAACACCGTAAAGAGGTAATCGTGAACCGTTCACGTTATGAGCTGCAAAAGGCACATGACAGGGCACATATCGTCGATGGATTAGTGAAAGCTTTATCCATATTAGATGAAGTCATCGCTGTCATCCGGGCATCTAAAGACAAACGGAACGCTAAAGATAACCTCATAGCTAAATTTGCTTTTACAGAAGCGCAAGCTGAAGCCATTGTCTCCTTGCAGTTATATAGGCTGACAAATACGGATATTACAGCGCTTGAAGCAGAGGCAGCGGAATTGAAGGACAAAATTGAAGAATTGACAAAGATTCTTGGCAGTGAAAAGGTTCTTCTTCAAGTAATTAAAAAAGAGCTTCGATTCATTAAAAAGGGCTTTGATGACGGACGGCGTTCCAAAATCGAAAAAGAAATTGAAGAAATCAAAATAAATCTTGAAGTCTTGATTGCGAGTGAAGACGTAATGGTTACCGTGACGAAAGAAGGCTATGTCAAACGGACATCGTTACGATCTTATGCAGCGTCAGGAGGGCTTGATTTTGGCATGAAGGATTCCGATCGCCTGCTCCAGAGGCTGGAGATGAATACAACAGATGTCCTGTTGCTGTTCACATCCAAAGGGAACTACCTCTATTGTCCAGTTCATCAGCTGCCTGATATTCGCTGGAAGGAAACCGGTCAGCATATCGCGAACATCATTCCAATCGACAGGGAAGAGCAAATCATAAAAGCGATTCCAATCAAAGATTTTACCATGCCGGAATTCTTAGTTTTCATCACGAAAAATGGTATGGTGAAAAAGACAGAATTAGCTTCCTATAAAGCTCAGCGTCATTCAAAACCGCTGGTTGGTGTCAATTTAAAAGGTGATGATGAACTGGTCGATGTCCATCATACGAATGGACAGGCTGACCTTTTCCTAGTCACTCATAATGGCTATGGTTTATGGTTTGATGAAGAAGAAGTAAGTGTTGTCGGTGTCCGGGCAGCAGGAGTCAAAGGGATTAACTTGAAAGAAAATGACTATGTCATTGGCGGAAAGGTTTTGGCCAAGGATAGTAAAGAATCGATCTTTATCGTTACACAGCGCGGGGCCATAAAGAAAATGAAATTAACCGAGTTTGAAAAAACGAGCCGGGCAAAACGCGGTGTCGTGGTCTTGAGGGAATTGAAATCGAATCCTCATAGGGTCATTGGTTTCGATATCATTAACAAAACCGACAGTCTATTCATTCTTTCCGAAAAGGGAACCATTGAAACGATTCATGCCGCTTCATTAAAAAATCATGATCGATATACGAATGGATCATTTGTTTTTGATGAAACGGTTAGTGGAAAAGCGAAAGAATTATGGAAAATATCATTGGAAGATGACACCGCCATGGAGCAGTGAATCATTTTTTTTGAACGGGATGCTGACCTTGATCAGCATCCCGTTTTATTTTCCTGAAAATGATCAGTATATCCACAGGCCAGCACTACAGTTGGGTCTTTATACGAAAGCAATTTCTTAATTCAAAAATGACTTATTGAGTCAAATTTAAATCCTAGTATTATGAACCTAAAATTATTAAGAACGCAGCAAATAATTCAATTTTGAATTTTAGCATTAACTGAATCAACGTATCAAAACGATTTATTTTTGGCACACTCCTTGCATATTGTTAGTATGACTTCTTTATTTTTGAATGAAGAAAGGGGAGGACCAATGGATAGACCTTGGATAAAGCATATCCCGTCCGGAAATCCAATAGAGATTGATATTCCTGAAATTTCATTGACAGAACTATTTTTTCAATCAGTCGAACAGTATTCGGATAATACAGCGATAACGTTCATGGAGAAAAGGTATACATATTCAGAGTTGGGGAAGTTAGTGAAAAAATGTGCCCGCTTGCTTGCTGATGAAGGGATTGGAAAGGGAGATCGTGTGGCTATCATGCTTCCTAATTGTCCCCAATATCCAATTGGTTTTTTTGGAACTCTTTTGAATGGAGCCATTGTTGTCCAAATCAATCCAATGTATAAGGCGAACGAATTAATGCATGTCCTGAAAGATTCAGGTGCAAGGCACATCATTGTACTCGACGATTTATTGCCCATAGTTGAAGCCGTCATAGCTGAAACCGATGTTGAAAAGGTGTTGAGCGTGTCTCTGGAAAAGGGCAAATGTGAAATGACAATAAAACTGCTATCTGTAACAGAGGCGGATTTCACTGTGGAGATCGAACCTGCTAGAGATGTCGCCGTCCTCCAATATACTGGAGGAACGACAGGGCGTTCTAAAGGCGCGATGCTAACCCATCGTAATATCGTAGCCAATACGCTGCAAAGTGCAGCAACTTCAAGAATCAATACTCAAAAGGGGAAGGAAAGGGTGCTGGGCGTTTCCCCATTATTTCATGTTTACGGCATGACTTCAGGGATGAACCTGACGTTTTATAATGGCGGGGAATTAATTCTTGTATCCCGATTTGAGGTAACGGAGATCGTCGATATTATCACTAATCTTAAACCGACTATTTTTCCAGGGGTACCGACGATGTATATTGCTTTATTACAATATTACCAGTCCCATCCATTTGATTTGGATACATTGACATCTTGCGTTTCGGGTTCGTCACCATTGCCATTGCATGTATTGTCAAGGTTCAGCGAACTTAGTGGAACAAAGATTGCTGAGGGCTATGGACTGTCCGAGGCGTCACCAGTCACGCACCGGAATCCAGTCAGCGGCCTGCAAAAACCAGGAAGTATCGGGATTCCGATACAAAATACGGATGCCGCCATAATTGACAGCATTACAGGAGAGCCAGCCCTCTTGGTTGATACACCAGGTGAATTGGTCATAAAGGGTCCACAGGTAATGAAAGGTTATTGGGGCATGCCTGAAGAGACGAAGAAGACGATTCAAAACGGATGGCTGCATACCGGTGATATGGCCAAGATGGATGAAGATGGCTTCTTTTACATTGTGGGACGGAAGAAAGAGATGATCATCGCAGGCGGATTCAATATTTATCCAATTGAAATTGAAGATATACTATACAGCCACCCTAAGGTTCTGGAAGCTGCCGTCTTTGGCGTTCCCGATCAATATCGCGGTGAAACGGTACATGCAGCGGTAGTTCTAAAACCAAGTGAAAGAATAACTGAAAACGAATTGAAGGATTATTGCCGAAAGCAGCTCGCTGCCTTCAAGGTCCCAAAAGCAATCACATTTGAAAGTGAACTTCCGAAGACGGCGGTAGGTAAAATTTTAAAACGCAAGCTTCAAGAAAAACATATCGCTCATTCTAACTAGATATGAAAGCGTTAACAATCAATTCGCAGATAAAGGGGAATGCAAATGGACTTTCGCTTAGATGAAGACATCCTGCTACTTAAAGAAAATATACGCCAGTTTATCGAAGAACAAATTGATCCATTTTCCATGCAGATAGAGGATGAAGATCATATCCCGGAATCCATCATAAATTTATCGAAGGAAATCGGGCTATTCGGACTTAGTATCCCGGAAAGGTATGGCGGACTCGGAATCGGGATGGTGGGAAAATGTGCTTTATATGAGGAAATCGGCAAAACACATAATGGATATACCACTCTGATTGGTGCCCACACCGGTATAGGGACGGTAGGGATAGTCGAAATGGGCAATGAAATGCAAAAGGAAAAATACCTACCAGATATGGCAAGCGGTAATAGAATTGGCGCTTTTGCTTTAACTGAGCCTGCAGCGGGGTCCCATGCTACGAATCTCAAAATGACGGCAGTCAAAAATGGCGATAAATATATTTTAAATGGTACCAAGCATTATATAACGAATGCAGATGTAGCAGATATTTTTACAGTTATGGCCGTTACGGACAAAGATAAAGGGGCCAAAGGGATCACCTCATTCATAGTAGAAAAGGATTTTCCGGGTTTTAGAGTTGGTAGCCTGGAAAGGAAGATGGGTCTTCGAGGCTCACATTCGGCCGAATTGTTTTTTGAAGATTGCGAGGTTCCTGCTGAAAATGTACTGGGGGACGTCGGACAAGGTATGTAAATGCCTTGAAAATCCTTGCAAATGGCCGGGCAGGCCTTGCTGCCCGTAATTTGGGGTCCTGTCAATACCTGCTCGATCTTTCTACCAAATATGCCACAGAACGTGAACAATTCAATGTCCCGATCATTGATCATCAAGCCGTGTCCCATATGATTGCCGAGATGGCAATGGAAATAGAAGCACTTCGCTCATTCACATACAGGGTCGCATGGATGGTCGATCAGAAAGAAAAAATCATTAAAGAAGCGGCCATGCTTAAGTTGTATGGTTCGGAAGTATATAATCGTGTCGCTGATAAGGCCGTACAGATTCATGGCGGGATGGGATACATGAAGGATTATCCAGTTGAACGTTTCTATCGGGATGCCCGAATCACCAGAATATATGAAGGCACGTCCGAAATCCAAAAAAATATCATTACCGGGCAATTAAAGAGAAAATATCAAAACTAGTCTTGGAAAGCGGAGGGGTTAATATGGATTTACGACTATCTGATGAACAAAAAATGGTGCAAAAAACAATACGCAAGTTCGTGGAAAATGAATTGATTCCATTGGAAAATGAAGTGCTTCGCAATGAAATGGCAGGGAAACCTAGTTTACCAGAGGGGACATTGAAAGATTTACAGGAAAAAGCAAAAAAAGCCGGGTTTTGGGGCATCAATACCCCGGAGGAATATGGCGGGGCAGACCTAGGTCAGCTCATGATGGCAATTGTCTTGATGGAAGTGTCAAAAACGTTTGTACCATTCAGCTTTGGAGGTTCGGCTGATAACATCCTTTATTATGCAAATGAAGAACAGAAACAGAAATATCTGATCCCTACTATTAATGGTGAGAAAAAGTCCTGTTTTGCCATGACGGAGCCGGGGGCAGGGTCCGATACGCGAAATATTAAAATGACGGCAGTAAAAGAAGGAAATGAATGGGTGCTTAACGGAGAAAAAACATTCATTACTGGAGGAAATGATGCCGATTTCGTCATGGTCATTGCCGTAACTGACAAAGAACGTCATCAAGCAACCGGGACGGAAGGGGTAACCTGTTTCATTGTAGACCGTGATATGGGCTGGAGATCAGAATATATCAATACGATGGGAGAATGGGGACCGGCCGGTTTAGTTTTTGATAATGTCAGGGTACCCGAAGAAAACATCTTGGGGGAAGTGCATGGCGGTTATAAACTAGGCTTGGAATGGATTGGGTTTGCAAGATGGATCGTGGGCGCACGTGCTGTCGGTTCTGCAGAAAGATTGCTGCAAATGGCAATAGAATACGCTAAAGAACGAGTAACTTTCGGTAAACCGATCGCTGAGCGCCAGGCCATTCAATGGCAGATAGCTGATTCGGCCGTAGAAATTGAAGCTGCTAGATGGCTTGTATTGAATGCGGCTTTTACACTTGATAATGGAGAAGACAACCGCCATTTAGCTTCAATGGCTAAACTCTATGGAGCCAATATGGGGAATCGTGTCGTGGATCGTGTATTGCAGATACATGGTGGCATGGGATATACGAAGGAGCTTCCCATCGAACGCTGGTACCGCGAGGCAAGGCTTTGGAGGATTTATGATGGTACGGATGAAATACAGCGTATGATCATTTCCCGAAATTTGATTAAGGGTCATGTTAAATTAGGACAATTCTTATAATAGATTAGGAGGAAACGATTATGTCAGGGAGATTTTCAGGGAAAACGGCTTTAGTTACAGGTGGAAGCAGGGGGATTGGCCGGGCGATCGTCGAACTATTTGCCAGTGAAGGCGCAAACGTGGCGATTATCGATATCAACGAAGAGGTTTTGACAGCAACAGGAAATGAATTAAGGGACAAGGGTTATACCATTTTTTCCAAAGTGGCCAACGTGGTCAATCCAGAAGAGGTGGAAGCATCGATAAAAGAAATAGCCGACACATTCGGATCCCTTGATATTCTCGTGAATAATGCTGGGGTCATCCGGGATAATTTACTTTTTAAAATGACCGATTCTGATTGGCAGACGGTAATGGATGTGCATTTAAAAGGTACTTTCAATGCAGTACGTGCCGCCCAGAAGCATATGGTTGCAAATAAGTACGGAAGAATCATCAATATATCATCCACTTCGGCCCTTGGGAACCGCGGGCAGGCTAATTATTCAGCCGCAAAAGCTGGGCTTCAGGGGTTAACAAAAACACTGGCGATTGAACTTGGCAAATATGGGATAACGGCTAATTCGGTCGCACCAGGCTTTATCGAAACCGAAATGACGAAAGAAACAGCTAGGCGGGTGGGAGTGAGTTTTGAACAATTCATCCAGGATAGGGCAAACAGTATTCCAGTTGCCAGAAGCGGTTTGCCAAGTGATATTGCTCATGCTGTTGCATTCTTTGCCGATGAGGCATCCTCATTCATTAGCGGGCAGGTTTTATATGTTGCGGGCGGTCCGAAAAATTAAGGGAAAAGGCGGGATGTTATGTTCAACGAAAGTATTGGAAAACGATCCAACCCCGTTAAAAATATAGTTGAACGGGGAGCCGTTAAAAAATTCGCATTATCGATTGGTGATCCCCACCCGATTTTCATTGATGAAGAAACAGGCAGGCAATCAAGGTACGGTACGAATATCGCTCCACCAACTTTCCCAAGGGTCTTTGATTTTGGGATGATTGAAAGCTTAAATCTCCCGAATAAAGGCTTGATTCATGGTGAGCAGGTTTATCGCTATAACAGGCCGCTTAAGGTAGGGGAAGAAATCACCTGTTATACGGAAGTGAAAGACTATTATGAAAAAAAAGGGAAACAAGGGGAAATGGGATTTCTAGCCTTTATAAATTATGGGAAGGATGCAAATGGGGAAATTGTCTTCACTGCTGAACAGCTTGTCATTTTAAATGAAACGATCAGAAGGATGGTGATGAGTAAGTGACGACATTAACCGAACTTCATATTGGTGACTCGTTACATTCCATCGAGCTTGCACCTGTAACGCGACTGGACCTCATTAAATATGCCGGCGCATCAGGTGATTTCAATCCCATTCATACCATTGATGAGGAAGCAAAAAATGCTGGTCTTCCAGGTATCATCGCTCATGGGATGTGGACGATGGGAAACCTCGCAAAGCTATTCAGTAATCTTTATGAAATTGGATTTATCGAAGAATACAGGATTCGTTTCAAGGGCATGGTTTTCTTGAATGATGTCATAACTCTTCAAGCGGATCTAAAAGAAAAAAATGGGAATAGATATTTTTTCAACGTAGCGGCCACTAACCAGTCAGGTAAGGAAGCGATCAGTGGAGAGGTTATTTTTAAGACTTACTGAGGTAAAGTAGTGATGAAAATTATTTCATCACTACTTTTTTTAGGAGCGAAATTCGACAATTTTAAAGGAGTTTCGAAAATTATCCAGAATTGTACTTAAAAAGAATTCTTTTTGCGGCGGTGAATAGTAATGAATCAAGTGAAACAGGATTCTCAGCTTAATTTGCTCAAAGAGTGGACCTTTCCTGCACTAGTCGTGGATTCTGCAAATCGGATTAAGGATTGGGGAAACTATTTTAATCAATTGTTAAGCCATGATGGTAATAATACATTAACCGAACACTTCGATGAGTGGCAATTTCTCGATAATAAAAGGCTTGCAGCTGCAAGGCTGCATGATAAACGGTATTTATTTTTATTAATGAAACAAATGGATGCTGACAATATTCTTTATATAGGCAGGGAAACGGAATTTTTGGATGATTTATTGATTGATGCTCATGAGACGGATAAATTAAATCGCGCACTCGATGCAATAATCGAAAATTCCTATGATGGAATATACATCACCGATCAAGATGGAATCACGCTTTATACCAATTCGGCAATTGAACGGATCACAGGCATACCAAAAGAGTACTATATCGGCAAATCTGTGGACCAATTGATTAAACGCGGCATACTGAATGCGTCGGTGACTCATAAGGTAGTGAAGCTGAGACGAACGGTATCAGTCGTACAGGATAATTTTGCGGGAAAGGAAACATTGATAACAGGGAGTCCCGTTTTTAATGCAGAAGGGGAAATAGAGCAAGTCGTTACGAATATAAGGGATTTATCTGATTTAAATGAACTGATGCATGAGTTGACGAAAGCTAATGAACTGAATAATCAATATAAGCAGGAAATTGAGAAACTGCGGAAGATAACGAGCAAAGATGGAGTCGTATTCGTCAGTGATAAAATGAAAATGATTTATGAGATAGCAGAAAGAATATCGGATATTGATGCGACAGTACTCATACTGGGAGAAACGGGTGTTGGAAAGGATGTCCTTGCCCGCAATATCTATAATCGGAGCATCCGGTCTAAAAAAGGAGATTTCATCAAAATAAATTGCGGGGCAATTCCCGCTGATTTATTGGAATCCGAGCTCTTTGGATATGAAGGAGGGGCATTTACCGGAGCCAATCAAAAAGGAAAACCAGGGATGTTTGAGCTTGCAGAGAGTGGTATCCTATTCCTTGATGAAGTCGGTGAGCTTCCCCTGCAACTTCAGGTGAAGCTGCTCCGGGCCCTTCAGGAAAGGGAGATTCAAAGAATCGGAGGTACAAAACCAAAGAAAATCGATGTTCGCATAATAGCAGCCACGAACCGAAATCTTTCGGAAATGGTCAAAACGGGTGATTTTCGTGAAGACCTCTTTTATAGGTTGAATGTCATTCCGATTACGATTCCTCCTCTAAGGGAAAGAAGAGAGGATATCTTGGCATTGACTGACTTGTTTTTAACAAAAGCAAACGAACAATATAAATTCTCAAAAGAAATAGATTCGCGGTTGAAGGAATATTTTTATCAACATGATTGGCCAGGAAATGTCCGTGAATTGATTAATATTGTGGAAAGGCTCGTCGTGCTGACGGATAATCGAATATTATCGATTAACGACCTTCCGGAAGAATATCAGCCGGAAAATCGGAATCAACCGAACCTCAATGCTACCTTAACTTTAAAAGAAGCGGTGGAAAGAGCCGAAAAGGAAATTTTGACGAAAGCGGCTCAAACCTACCAAACTACATATGAAATAGCAGAAGCCCTGGAATCCAGTCAGGCAACAATCGTGAGGAAACTTAAAAAATATCGATTAAAGGTCAGTGGAAAAGAATAGATGAGTTTGAACTGTACCTCCCAATGTTAGAAAAATGGGAGGTACAGTTTTTTTGACTGATTATACGAGTGGCGAAAAATTGAATGTGAACCAAAGACGATAAGATAAAATAGAATGGAGCAGCGGTGTCCAACCTAGATTCACCAGATGTAAACATCTTTGGCTAGAGGACGGTCTTACTGGGAAACCAGTCTGCTCGATCAACAAATTCATTTAAAGTTCCGATGAATAAGAGGAAAAGCCGATTTATACAGGGGAGGAAGAATATGAGAAGTTACAGAATTAATTTATCAACGCTGATTTTCGCTCGAACCTTCAGAATGTCAGAGGCAAACAGGGGAATTTATCAATAAGATATCTGATTAAATCCTATTCAATATATTGATTTAAATGGGTTTATTAAAGCTTTAAAACTTGGTAAGCCATTGAAAATCATGTATATTGTTTTTATACACATACAAGGGTAGTGGATCATTTTAATTGGAAAATATATATAAAGAACCAGCTACACAGTTCAGCCTAATTATTTTTCAAGTAAATCACTAGAAGGGAGATATAGAATTTGGACTCACTCAAGTTAATTGAATATGACATAGCCCTGCTTGTACGTCTAACAACATCCCCTAGTAGACAAATAGGCAACCTAGATCGATCCGAGTTTTTATTGCTAAGTGAATTGGATAAGCATGGGCCACTAGGCATTAATGAATTGTCAGACCAATTGAGACTGAATGTGTCTACCGCAAGTCGCCAGGTTGCCGCTATGGAGTCAAAGGAATTCATTCGCCGTTATCCAGATCCGAAAAACGGACGAATCAGCTTAATTGTCATGACGAAAGAAGGGCAAGAAATATTACATAATGCTCAGAAGTCTCGTCAAGAAAGATTATCCGATATTCTTAAAGACTGGTCAGAGGAAGATTTAAACGTTCTTCAGAGGAATTTAACACGTTTGAATCAGGATATTAAGAACTGGAAACAAAGATAATCCGAATTTTGATAAGCAGAAACAGTATTGCTTATACATATTTTAATGTACCTTTTCATGAAAAAGCCTAATTCAAATGTTCTTATTTGAATTAGGCTTTTTCATTTTTCCGTGTTATGGGTTTGTTTGGGTAATATTTTTATTGCTATATTTTATATATGTTGTATAATACAAATTGCAAATAGCAAGTTTGGGTATGTTGCATGTTTATCTGCTTAATATGAATGGATGGTGAAGACTTTTTTCTTTTGAAAATATTAAGGAATGGAATTTGACATTCAAAATTAGCTTAGAAAGAAAGGGGGAATTATATGAATTCACAAAATAATGTAGTGAGTGGCGAGATAAAGAAACCCCTCTTGCCGGAATATGTGCTCATGTCTATATTAACGTTATTTTCATTTGGGCCTCAATACTTTACAAGTCTTTCCTACATCTTGAATCAAATGGTTATTCAAAATGGACTTAACTTAAGTACACACGTTATGTTACTTCCATCCATTTGCTCAAATTTGGCTTTTTCGCTAGGTCTCCCATTTGGACGTATCCTTCCCATGAAATATGGAACAAGAAAAATTTATCTTACTTTCATTTTCATATTCCTTGGTGGAACGATCATCAATATTCTATGCTGGGGAATCATTCCGCTCACCATTGGCAGATCACTCCAAGGTTTAGGGGCAGGTGTATTGTTTCTGACAATCCTACCGCATAGTTTAAGGTCTTACCCAAACAAGGTGCGGAATCTGTTTATATTGTTTGCGATAGGTGGTTTATTTGGTTGCAGCGCGGTAGGTGCATTTGTTGGATCCTTATCTTTAAGTATTTCAGAGTGGAGATGGATATTCTTGTTAAATATTCTTTCATCCCTCATATGCCTTGTAATCGGATTCAGAATCTTATCCAAAACGAAGCCAGAGTTAAACTCAGGAACGACGAAACATAACATGAAAGGAATTTTCTTATTCACTTTATTAATAATGGACTTGATTTTCCCGCTGTATAACTTACAAGAACACGGCTTTACATCAAATCAAGTTTGGCCATTTTTTGTGATTGCTCTTCTATTGGCGCTATTGTTCATAGCGGTTGATTTTAATGCTGTGGATTCCTTTATTCCAATCCGATCATTGTGGTCAGCAAAAACAGTTTCGGGAACAATTATGGCTTTAACTGCTCATATTGCTCTTATCGTCGCGATTGCAGGAGCAAATGGTTTTTTGCGTAACATTCTTGATCCCCCATTCATATACCTTACTTATTTTTATTTGTGGTTTTTTGTTGGATTCTTGGCGTCGGGTATCGTCTGTACTCTGCTATATGACAAATGGGGTGCAGGCAGGCTGGGAATGGTAGGTTCCATCATCATAATAATGATCAGCATTCAATGGAGATCAATGGGAACCGAGGTTTCTTTAACGGCAATAAATGTTCAAATGGCTTGTATTGGCGTAGGCGTAAGCATGGTGCTATTATCAGGGGCATTGGGAACAGCACTGGCAGGTGACATTCACAAGGCAGTACTAAGGTCGTCATCCCTGCATTCTATGAGAAATTTATTTGGTTCAATTGCTGGACCAGTAATAGGATGGTTTGCTTATCGAATGCATGCGATTCACTATGAAGATGTTCGAGGGGAAATATCACTATTGAACCCCGAAACTAACTCAGAGATGGCCGGATTGGTCCGCAATTATATCAATAATGGACATACACTGACAGAGGCAAAAAGCATGGCTTATTATTCAATGGTTGCGAATAGTCAAAAAGGTGCGCTTCTAGGAGCTTACCATGATTTATTTACCATTCTCCTAGTATTAGGCATAATCATGTTGTTAGCTTCCATCGGAAAGGCTGTAACGGGCAAAGGAAGGTCGCTAGTGCAGAAAGAGCAGCACATTTTACTTCCAGCACCATTGGAAAAAACGAATAAAAAGGGGAAATACGTATGAGTAAAGGTCGTTTAATAATAGCCAATATTTTGGGTGTTCTTGTTGTAATTGCTTTGCTAGCAGGCGGTGCATACTTTTATTATCAAAATGAGAACTTTGTTAAAACTGATGATGCGAAGGTATCTGCAGACATGGTTCAAATTGTAGCACCAGCTTCTGGTATGCTCAAAGATTGGGATATTAAAGAAGGTAAAGCTGTTACAAAAGGAAAGGCAGTAGGAATAATTGAAGAAGAAGGTCAAGACGTTTCCATAAAGTCTACCATGGAGGGAACGATTATTAAAAATGGAGCCGGAAATGACCAGCTAGTACAAGGTGGCCAAGTGCTAGCCCAAGCTGCAGACCTCAACCATTTATACATTACAGCTAACATCAAGGAAACAGATTTAAAGGATATTGAAAAAGGCGATTCAGTGGATATAAACGTAGATGGCGATACCGATGTAACTTTCGAAGGAAAAGTTGAAGAAATCGGTTATGCTACTAAATCTGTATTTTCGTCTTTACCAGAGTCGAATACGGGCAATTTCACAAAGGTCACTCAAAAAGTTTCTGTTAAAATCTCAATTATGAATCCATCTGCCAAAGTACTTCCTGGTATGAATGCTAAAGTTAAAATCTCGTTGTAGATGAAAGTTCGCATCAATGCAACCAAGAGGAGTGGGGAATTTTATGAAAATCTATGTAGTCTATGATAGTGAGGGTGAACATACAAAGGCACTGGCATATTCAATAGCGGAAGGGGCTCAAGAAGTGTATGGTGCAGAAGTGCATATAGATCATGTGGATCAGGCAGATGTATATAAGCTATCAGAAATGGATGCGATTGTATGGGGATGTCCTGGACATTTCGGGACGATTAGCTCTGGATTAAAAGCTTGGATTGATAAATTAGGGTTCTTATGGGCAGAAGGTAAGCTGATAAATAAAATTGGTGCTGTATTTTGTACGACTGCTACCGTCCATGGAGGATTAGAAGCAACGATGCTTAACCTCATTACACCAATGCTTCACCAAGGGATGATTATCGTGGGCTTACCTGGTAATGTTCCAGAAAATGCTTTATATGGATCTTATTACGGGGTAGGGGTGTCCTGTCCTGTTGATAGTACAGATTTGCTCCCTAAGCAAGCCCAAGAGTTAGGAAGAGCTTTAGGAAAACGTGTAGCGGAAGTCACACAAACTCTAACACATGTACAGTAAGGGGTTGGTCAGATGGTGACCATTATTGCTTGTATAGGATTGGCTATGGCTGTTATTGGGGGATTGTTCAAGATTAATTTCTGGTCAACTTCAAAAGAAGAGGTGGCACGTGAAACGGTTATAAACGAAATTGGTAAGGAAGCCATCCATTCACCTGACAAATCTGAATTGGTTCAAGAGGAGACTCTAACTGCTTCCGCTGGGCAGGTTAAGCACATGAACGATCAGGCCTACCGCCAAGCCCTTCAATGTTTCCAGGATACGACGCAGGAAGATTTAAACATCAAGGGATTGACTATGAAGGATGAAGAATATAGAAAAGCGTTAAAAACCATGAATTGTAAGCGTGAAAATGAAAAAAACAGAGAAGTGTAGAAAAATTCCTAAGGATGATCTAACTTCTAAAAAGTGAGGTAACATTAAATCGTGTGTTAAGTACAACTGCAAGGTAACGGTTCTTAGACTTATGAATGCGTATTCCATTCGATCGGTAAGAGATTAGAGGATTAACAATAATTTAATAGCTGATCTCTGTGGTAAAAGCTGATAAGGAAATCTTGACGACGGCTTAAACCTACCAAATTACCATGAAATCGGAGAAGCGCTTGATTCCTCAGGCAACAATTGTGAGGAAACTTAAAAAATATCGATTAAAGGTCATGGAAATAATAGGTATGTATGAACAGCACCTCCAATTTTGGATATTATCCAAATTGGAGGTGCTGTCTTTATGACTGAATTCCTAATTATATTTACGCTTTTTTGGGGGATGAGGGCTTTATTACCTTAGAAAAATTATTGGTTCTTATACCTGCTAATGTATGAATGATGGAAGTTATAAACGGGATTTTTTGGTTCCTTTCCTTTTGAATTTTTTTTATTGATTCAGAAATGATTTTTTCAGTCAATAGTGAATGAAGGACATCCCGTATGGAACCGATACTTTTGAGATTTTACAATTCAATAATGAATTTACAGACTGGTTAATAGCCTTATTGAAGGTGATTTAATGTTTGGCACGGCACTTGCATTATTAATCTGGAAATTATCCTGCGGAAATGATTCTCCTATGGAAGGTGCGAGGTGAAAGGGGTGAAAAAACCAGACGGCTACCGTGTATAAACCGTCATTAAACAGAAAATGGAATCAAGGGCTTTCCCTAAATACAGCTTGTCTGCACGATCGTTACGCCCAAAAAATGAAAGCGCTAACAACAGATACCTAAGCTATTTCTATAGGCGGAGAATAAAGGGAATTAAAGCTTATTGGCCCTTCCCGAGATGTTGATGCTATGGGAGAGTAAGTGAAATTGTTTTTAATACAGATGTGTGCTTTTAAAATATGGACAGGATTGTGAGCCAGGGAATGAACAGCAAAGTGAAATTCATTAATTTTCAAGGAGGAAGTAAATGGAAATTTTGATCCAGCAGCTTTTTAATGGTTTGACGATTGGCAGCGTATATAGTCTTGTTGCACTGGGATTGACGCTAGTATATGGAATTTTGCATATTCCGAACTTTGCACACGGTGCCCTATATATGTTGGGAGGATATATCACGTTGTCAATGATGACATTATATGGGGTCAATTACTGGATGGCCATGTTCGTATCCATTATCGTTGTTGGTTTGTTGGGAGTCCTTTTGGAACGTTTCGTGTTCCGCCTGTTAAGGGAGGCACCTCCGTTGCACGATAAGATTGCAGCCATCGGCATTCTCCTTTTTCTTGAAGCTTTTGCCCAATTTGTCTGGGGTGCCGACTTCCATACTATGACTTCTCCATATGGTCAAGTCGTCAATATCCTGGGACTGACGTTCACACTTCAGCGATTATTGATCATCGTGTCAGCTATCGCAGTGATGGTTTTACTTTACCTTTTCCTAAAGAAAACTTATGCCGGTTCGACGATAATTGCAATGTCCCAAAGCCGTGAAGGGGCGTCATTAGTTGGAATCAACATTAATAAAGTCGCGATGCTTACCTTCATGATATCGGGGGGATTAGCAGCCATCGCTTCATCCCTTGCATCACCGATTAATCTTGTTTTTCCCGGCATGGGGCATTTAGTCATCCTAAAAGCCTTCGTCATTATCATATTGGGTGGGATGGGCAGCATCCCGGGGGCGATCGTAGGTGGATATATCCTAGGGTTCAGTGAGAGCCTTGGTGCAACTTATATTTCAAATGATTATAAAGACATCATTGCATTCATACTTTTAGTCATCATATTAACGGTGAAACCAACAGGTCTTTTTGCAAAGGGGGAGAGGTAGTGTGAGGATATTAACGAAAAGAAATGGGATTATCGCTCTTATCATCTTTGCTTTTTCATTCCCCTATATCGCGCAAAACGATTATTATCTCCATATGCTGACACTTTCGTTCATCTGGGCGATAGCTGTTTATGGAATCAATTTATTATCAGGCTATACTGGGTATCTCTCGCTTGCACATGCTGGATTTTTTGCGATTGGAGCATATTCTCTTGGGTTGCTCACAGTAAAAGCGGGAATGAACTTTTGGCTGGCACTTATATGTGCATGTTTAATCACATGTGCCATTGGGTTTTTAATTGGTTTGATTGCGCTGAGGACAAAGGAACACTTTTTCGCGATTTATACCCTATGTGTGGGTTACATCATATATCTGGTGATCGATAAATGGGAGGGACTTACAGAGGGGGTTAGGGGATTGATCGGGATCCCTGCTCCCGGGAATATAGGGCCGATCACATTCGATACTGCAGCATCCCAATATTATCTCGTTCTCATTTTCCTGCTTGCAGTGATTTTAATCATGTATCGAATTATACGCTCGTTGACCGGCAGAACGTATATGGCCATCAGGAACAGCGAGGACCTAGCACAAACGATTGGTATATCCACAATGAAGAATAAGTTAACCGCATTTGTCCTATCCACATTCTTCGCAGGTTTGGCAGGTGCCTTGTATGCTTCATTCATTCGTTTCATTGGACCTGATATCGGATCAACTGCCATCATGTTCGATTTATTGATGTATTTATTGGTTGGTGGAATCGGCACACTTTCAGGACCATTGGTAGGAACATTATTATTAGTAATCCTGTCGCAGAATCTGCAATTCCTTCAAGAATATCGAATGTTGATATTCGGACCATTACTTACGGTGATCATTATTTTTTATCCGCGCGGAATCGCAGGGGCCTTCTTTGATTGGCAAAGAAAGCGAAAAGATAATGAGCTGTCCGGGGTTAGGGGCGAATTGCACATAAAAGCTGAGGAGGGATGAATTTGCTAATCGAAACTAAGGATTTGACAAAGCGTTTCGGAGGCTTGGCGGCCGTCAATAATGTGGATTTTTCAATTGAAAAAGGTAGAATCAATGCAATAATCGGGCCAAATGGTGCAGGGAAATCCACTTTTTTTAACTTGATCAGTGGCTTTCATCGACCGACTTCCGGGACGGTCCTTTTTAAAGGGATTGATATCACCAAACTTCCTGCCAATGAAATAGCGGGGCTCGGAATTTCAAGAACCTTTCAAACGACAAGCCTTTTCGATCAATCGTCCGTGTTGGATAATGTCATTGTCGGTCATAGACTGCGAACAAAATCCAATTTGGTGGATGCCATTCTAAGAACAAAACGTTTAAAACGGGAGGAAGCGGCTTGCAGGGATAAGGCTATGGAGGTGCTTGATATTGTCGGATTAACGGAATCGGCTGACAGAATGGTCTCGAACATCTCACAGGAGGAAAAGAAACGGACAGCCATTGCCCTAGCCCTAGCGACAGAACCGGAAATCATCTTTCTTGATGAACCTGCTGCGGGAATCAACCCGGATGAAACGGAAGGCTTGACAGAACTGATTAAAAAATTGAATCAATCGGGACTGACCGTTTGTTTAATCGAGCACAAAATGCATATGATCATGAACTTGGCAGACCACATCATGGTCCTTAATTACGGAGAAAAAATTGCCGAGGGCACACCTAAGGAAATCCGCGGAAATGAAGCGGTCATTAAAGCGTATTTGGGAGGGAGTGCCAGTGCTTAACTTAACAGATGTCGCCGTGAATTATGGAAGTTTCACTGCGATAAACCATGTGAATATCGAAGTTGCCGAGGGAGAGATCGTTGTTTTGCTAGGAGCTAATGGGGCAGGAAAAAGCACGACTTTTCGTTCCATAAGCGGAATCAGCAAGCTTTCCAAGGGGGAAATCCATTTTCATGGCATGCCGATAGGGGGCCGTGCCCCGGATAAGAATGTTCGGGAAGGGATCGTTCAGTGTGCCGAAGGACGTAAACTGTTTCCACAGATGACCGTTCAGGAAAATCTGCGGATGGGTGCCTATGTGCATCGAAAGAAAAAAGCGGAGATCAAGGATTCCTTGGAATACGTCTATCACTTATTCCCGATTTTAAAAGAAAAGCATCATGATGAAGCTGGAAGCCTGAGCGGCGGCCAACAGCAAATGCTCGCAATTGGTAGGGCTTTGATGTCGAAACCGAAATTGTTGATGCTTGATGAGCCTTCGGTGGGACTCGCTCCACTCATAGTCGAACAAATGTTTCAAGTCATTGAAGAAATAAACCGCGAAGGAATCACAATCCTGCTTGCTGAACAAAACGCGAATGCTGCCCTAAGCATTGCAGATAAAGGATATGTTTTTGAAAATGGGGAAATTGTCGTTCAAGGGACAGCAAGTGAGTTATTAGCCAATGATGAAGTAAGGAAAGCGTATATTGGGGCCTGAATAAATTGAATGGGGGATTTTTATGAAAAAACTGAAAGTATTATTTGTCTTTCTCCTGCTAACCATCACTGTTTTGACCGGGTGCAATAAAGGGGATAGCCCTGTGTCCAGCAGTGGCAGTAAAGGAAAAAATGACAATGTCGTAAACATCGGTTTTAGCGGTCCTTTAAGCGGGGCAGCAGCGTTATATGGGAAACGGACATTGAATGGTGTCGAAATGGCCGTCAATGAAATTAATGATGCTGGTGGTTTTGAAGTAGCTGGTAAGAAATACACGTTGAACTTAGTATCGTTGGACGATAAATACTTACCTAATGAAACAGGGTCGAATGCTAAACGTTTAATTCAGGAATATGATACGCCGATCATTTTCACGCCTCACAGCGGAGGCGTGCTGGCACTTCAGGTTTTTAATGAACAAGAGGAATTCATCATTGGTGCATATACGAGTGAACCGGCAGTGACCAAGAGCGGAAATTCATTAACTGTTCGAATTCCACCGAATTACGAGGGGTATATCGAGCCTTTTACAACATATGCGATGGAACATTTCGGCAAGAAAATTGCCGCTTTGCCAACATCTTCGCAATATGGTAAAGACTGGACGGAAGCCGTGCTCCCACATTGGGAAAAGCAAGGCGGAAAAGTCGTTTATAATTCTTCGATTGATTTCGCCAAAGAAACCGATTTCTTTACGATTGTCACAAATGCCTTGAAAAAAGATCCTGATGTGCTATTCATCGGTGGTGCTTCGGAACCTACGGCAAAAGTGGCGAAGCAAGCTCGGGAGCTAGGATTTAAAGGCGGTTTCATCATCATGGATCAAGCAAAGCTGGATCAGATGAAGCCGATTGCAGGTTCATATGAAACATTGGAAGGCTCGATTGGCGTTCTGCCATTGATGGACTCAGATGAAGAAGCAGTGCCTGCATTCGTCGAGAAATATCAAAAGAATTATAAGGAAGATCCAAGCTCCGAAGTAGGATTGAATTATATCGCGATGTATGCGTTTGTGGAAGCGATGAAATCTGCAGGCAGCGTTGATGATGCCAAGGCCATCCGTAAACATATGCAAGACGGACTTTCAAATATAGGGCCAGATCAAAAAATATACGATATTCCCTCGATAGATGAAAATGGAGGATTTGCATCAACTATTGTCGTTGGTGCAGTAGAAAACGGGAAAGTGGTCCCTATCCGTTAACTGGGTAAAGGAGGGCAGGTGTACCGGGTCTGGCGTAGTATACTAGTTTAACATTTTGCAAGATTGCGTGTATCGTTCCTAATAAGGTGACGGTACACGTTTTTTTTGTTGAAAAAATCCACACTAAAAATTGTAGGCTCCTGTGGGTAAATTAAGCCACTCTGAAAGGGATAGATGCAAGTCCGCCAGTATCGGGGTTTTGAAGAACGGAGATTGCCGGTTAACAAATTTTACAAAAATATCTTGTCTCCGAGTAATGAAAACGCTATCATTGAATATAATATGAAATATAATTTCATCATTTTCTATTAAAAAATGAAATTATATTTAAGTGATTGTTTATAGGAGGATTTAATAGTCTATGGAAGAACATTTGCGCTCATTAACGACTGAATTACGGAACGAAAAGACGATGAATATCGACAGTGTTAATACAATGGACATCATTTCTGCAATCAATAAAGAAGATTTTAAAGTGGCAGCAGCAGTTCAGGAGGTATTGCCAGAGATTGAAAAGGCAGTTGAATGGGCTTGCGAATCGTTAAAAAAAGGAGGGAGACTCATATACATCGGAGCAGGAACGAGCGGAAGGCTCGGAGTGCTGGATGCCGTGGAATGTCCCCCGACTTTCAGCACTCCGCCTGATAGGGTGCTGGGAATAATCGCAGGAGGGGAAAAGGCATTTGTTCGGGCTGTTGAAGGTGCAGAGGATAAAGAAGATTTTGGGGAAAGTGACCTGATTGACGTGGCGCTTACAGAAAATGATACGGTTATTGGCATTGCTGCAAGCGGGCGCACTCCTTATGTGAAGGGCGCTTTACGTTATGCAAGAAAGGTCGGGGCTAAAGCGGTCGCTTTATCATGCAATAATAACGCGAGCATCACGAAAGAAGCTGATATAGGGATTGAAGTGGTGGTCGGGCCGGAAGTGTTAACAGGATCCACGAGAATGAAAGCGGCAACCGCACATAAAATGGTACTCAATATGATTTCAACGGCAACCATGATCCGATTGGGCAAAGTCTATGAAAATCTGATGGTCGATGTAAATGTCAGTAATCAAAAACTGAAGGACCGTGCAGTAAACATCATAGAAACAGTAACGAATGCTGACTATGATCAAGCTTTGAATACGCTTGAAAAGGCAAATAATCAAGTTAAGCCAGCGATTGTCATGATAAAAACGGCAACAGATTATGAAAAAGCACTGGAGTTACTGGAAAAAGCGGATGGAGATGTCAGAAAAGCCATCTCGATCTATGAAGATTAGGAGGGAAGCAATGGCTACAGGAGGATTATCCATCATACAGACGATGTTGAGCAAACTGCCGCAATCAGAACAAAAACTAGCGGAATATATTCTACAGAATCCTCATGAAGTTGTGAACAGCACTGTACAGGAATTAAGTACGTCTGCCCAAACAAGTGGGGCTGCTGTTATTAGGTTGTGTAAATCGCTTGGAATAAAAGGATATCAAGATCTGAAAATAAGGATTGCTGGAGATTTGATGAAGACGGTTGAACAGGGCTACCGGGATATCGAGCCTTCCGAATCACTGTACCGGATTGTGGAGAAAACAACGAGTAATTCGATTCAGACCATCCGGGACACATCTGAAATAATCGATCATGATAATCTCAAACATGCCATAACGCTGATGCTGAATGCAAAAACCGTCCATTTTTGCGGTGTCGGTGCTTCGAATATAGTTGCTGCGGATGCTCAGCAAAAATTACTTCGCATCAATAAAGGAGCAACGGCTTTTACAGATATGCATTTAGTTGCAACCCTGATTGCAAATGCTAATGAGAATGACATCGTTTTTGCCATTTCATTCTCTGGGGAAACACCTGAAGTTGTCAATATATTGAAGCTGGCAAAGGAACGTGGGGTCAAGACAATCGGGCTGACTCATTATGGCCAAACAACGGTATCTTCTTTGTGTGATGCCACTTTGTTTACATCCTATTCGAAAGAAGCACTATTTCGAAGTGCAGCAACATCCTCACGATTGGCGCAATTATATATGATTGACATTTTGTTTTTGGGAATGGCTTCAGAGCAATATGAAGAAACTGTCCAATATATTGATAATACCAGGTCTGCGATTAAATCGATGACAGATCGATATAAATGATTATTGCGAGATTTGACAAAGGGGGCTTATGAATGGGTAAGGGGGATAAGTACGCCAGTTTAGCAGAAGAGTTATTGGAGAAATTAGGTGGGGCATCTAATGTTGCCGATGCTGCACATTGTATGACCAGACTGAGGGTATTGCCAATCGATCGATCGAAAGTAAAAATGGAAGATATAAAAAATACGGAAGGCGTTTTCGGCGTCATTGAAGAGGAAACGATACAAATAGTCCTCGGGCCAGGCGTGGTGAACAAGGTTCATACAGAGTTTGAAAAGCTTCTGGGTGAAGCTTCTGGTGATTTGGACTTAAAAGAAGTGGCCTCGAAGAATAAGTCAGAGATTGATAGGAAAAACGCAAAACCGTTTAAACTTTTTTTACGCAGGATTGCAAGTATTTTCATCCCTTTAATTCCCGCCTTAGTGGCATCAGGTTTGATTACCGGTATTACAAAGGCAATCGTTCAAGCGGGCTGGCTTGCAGCAGAATCACAATTAGCCATTATTTTAACCGTTATCGGATCCGGTCTGTTTGCCTACTTGGGGATATTGGTTGGGACCAATGCTGCAAAAGAATACGGCGGATCACCTGCACTTGGTGCCCTTGCTGGTATCTTGGTCATAAACCCGGCCGTCGGCGACATTTCATTGTTCGGTGAAAATTTGCTCCCTGGCCGCGGTGGGTTGATAGGAGTACTCTTTGCAGCTATTTTCATAGCCTTGGTGGAAAAACAGGTCAGGAAATTCATTCCTCAATCACTGGATATCATTTTGACGCCAACCATCGCTTTACTCATTACCGGGATTGTCACTTACATTGTATTTATGCCGGTAGGAGGGTTTTTATCGGATGCCATTACGAATGGGTTATTGAATGTATTGGATTTTGGCGGTGTTGTAGCTGGATTCGTGCTTGGGGCGGCCTTTCTCCCTCTCGTCATTACTGGTTTACATCAAGGTTTAACGCCTGTCCATCTAGAATTGATAAATTCGATTGGTGATGATCCACTGCTTCCCATTTTGGCGATGGGTGGCGCTGGCCAAGTGGGAGCGGCCTTTGCCATCTATATGAAAACGAAGAAAGCAAGTTTGAAGAGGGCTATCGGAGGAGGGCTTCCTTCAGGAATGCTAGGTATTGGTGAACCCCTTATATTTGGAGTGACCCTGCCATTGGGCCGGCCCTTCTTAACTGCATGTTTAGGTGCAGGAGTAGGCGGAGCATTCCAAGCTCAATTCGGAATCGCCACGTCTTCCATCGGTGTGTCCGGACTGCCGCTTACCTTTCTAGTTCATCCAAACCAAATCGCCCTGTTCCTTGCTGGGTTGTTCATTTCCTATATAGCAGGGTTTATTTTTACGTATCTATTCGGATTTAAAGATGAAATGGCGGTTGAATTTAAGTGATCGGAGTTTCTTTTTATCTACAGGACCCGCATGCAGAAACACAAATTATACATGCTGCTAACCTGGGAGTGAAGAGAGCATTTACATCGCTCCATATTCCTGAAGAAAAGGGGGACCTCGTGAAGAGGATGATCAGGCTTTTAAAGCTTGCAGAGGACTATGGAATGGAAATCCATGCAGATGTCTCACTAAATACGCTTGATCATTTGGGGATTAACAAATTTACGGATTTATGGTCATTAGGTATTAAAGGTATTCGCCTTGATGATGGGTTCGATAAAGAAACGGTCATTTCTTTATCTAAGGTGTTTTCACTCTCACTTAATGCAAGTACGTTGAATGAAGATGAACTTTTAGCCGTGCTTGGGGGCGGTGTGGAACCGGAAAGTCTGATAGCTTGGCACAACTTTTATCCTAGGCCTGAATCGGGCCTTGAAGAAGAGTTCTTTCATGAACAGAATAGAATGTTCAAGAAATACGGCATACCGATCTTTGCTTTCATCCCGGGTGCAGGAAGTAAACGCGGTCCTCTTCATGAGGGTCTTCCAACGCTTGAAAAACACAGGTTGATGAATCCTTACGCCGCTGGAATTGAGCTGATCCAGCATGTGGAAGGAGTTTACGTTGGAGATCAAGGAACGGAGGAAAATCTGCTTGAGAATCTAACTGCATATAAGGATCTGAACATTCTAACTATTAGAGTGGAATCCCGACTTTTGCAAAGCGGACAGTATAAATTGAGGCCAGATGTTTCTCAAGATGTTTTCCGGCTGCAGAATACCCGGGTCACCGCAAATGTTGAGCCGAGTAATACAGCTGCACGAAGCCTTGGATCCATAACGATGGACAATGATGCTTATGGAAGGTATCGGGGAGAGGTTCAAATTTGCAAAAGAGACCTAGGGGCAGACCACCGAGTTAACGTTATAGGAAGGGTTATGGAAGAAGATATTCCCTTGCTGTCCCTTCTAAAGCCTGGTCAAACGATAAAACTTATAATTGAGTAAACTATTGGACTCAAAGGATCCAGGGATAAATGGATACGTTTCATGAAGGCTTTTTAAAGAGGCAGCTGCTGGGATTCCCGATGCTGCCTTGATTTCTTTATAGGATCTATATAGTTCATTTCCATTCATTTTTACCCCTTCACGGCAGTGGTTTGGAATTGTTGCTAACAGAACTAAAAAGAATACAAGGGAGGAAGCCTGAATGATAAAAAGGATATGTGCCCCAGCTGGAATCGCATTATGTTTGGTTTTATCCATTATGGGAGGGAATGCGACAGCAAAGGGATACGAGAATGAGAAAACGGTTTCAGATATTCAGGAAATCGTAGAAAACATGACAATCGATGAAAAAGTCGGTCAAATGCTCATGCCGGATTTTCGTAATTGGCAAAAACAAGGAGAAACAAAGGCAACCGGGTTTATTGAAATGAACTCGGAAGTTGCAAGCATCATCAAAACATATAATCTGGGCGGTGTGATTCTGTTTGCTGAGAATGTAGTCGATACCGAACAAACGGTTCGGCTCACCGATGGTTTGCAGATGGCAAGCCCGGACCTTCCGCTGTTCATAACGATTGATCAGGAAGGAGGAATCGTAACTCGTCTTCAAACTGGAACGAACCTTCCTGGTAATATGGCACTTGGTGCAGCCAGAAAAGAGAGTTACGCTTATCAATCCGGAGAAATTATTGGCAATGAACTGTCGGCACTTGGCATAAATGTCAATTTCGGCCCGTCTGTCGATGTCAATAATAATCCCGGAAATCCTGTTATTGGCGTTCGTTCCTTCAGTTCCGATCCGGACCTTGTATCAAAGCTTGGCATTCAGATGATAAAAGGATTGCAAAATCAGAACATGATAGCGACGGCCAAGCATTTCCCAGGCCATGGAGATACAGCAGTCGACAGTCATTATGGTCTTCCCCTTGTTTCTCATGATAAAGAGCGATTGCGCTCCATCGAGCTGCTTCCTTTCCAAAGAGCCATCGATGCTGGAGTTGATATGATGATGACTGCACATGTTCAATTTCCTGCATTCGATGACACTACCTATATCAGTAAAAAAGACGGTCAAGAAATTATGGTTCCTGCAACACTGTCACAAAAGGTCATCACGGGTCTATTACGTGAAGAAATGGGATTTGACGGTGTTGTGGTTACAGATGCTTTGAATATGAAAGCCATCGCGGACAACTTCGGACAGGAAGAAGCTGTGGTCCTTGCCCTGAAATCTGGTGTTGATATTGCTTTGATGCCGGCACAGGTAAATTCGCTTCAAATGGAAAAGAATATAACCTCTGTATTCAATGCAGTGAAGGCGGCAGTGGCAAGCGGGGAAATTCCTCTAAATCAAGTCAATCAATCTGTAACGAGGATACTTGATCTAAAAGTGAAAAGAGGGATATTAAACCCGGAAGATACTCCGATAGAAAAAAAAATCGAAACCGCGCTTCAAGTGGTCGGGAATGAAGATCATTTAAAAAATGAAAGGAAAATGGCGGAAGATGCCATCACTCTATTGAAAAATGAACACAAAACATTGCCTTTCAAACCTAAGAAAAATGATAAAGTTTTAATTCTTGCTCCTTTCGATGACCAAGTTGAATCCATGTCCAGGAGCATCAGCGAATTAGCTGATAAAAAGAAAATAAAGAAAGTCCAAATAACGGGTATGAGTTTTTCAGGAAAGTCATTTACAGATCAAGTGGCCAGACTCATTGATGAATCGGATTTTGTCATAACTGGTTCCTATATTGTCAAAAACGATCCGGCTGTCAATGATGGAGTGATAGATGACAGCATTCAAGATTCGTCGAAGTGGGCAACAGCCTTCCCTAGAGCGGTCATGAATCATGCAAAGAAAAAAGACAAAGAATTTGTTTTAATGAGTTTAAGAAACCCTTATGATGTTGCAAACTTTGAAGAAGCGAAGGCGGTTCTTGCTGTTTACGGGTTTAAAGGGTATTCGAATGGGCGTTATAGACAGCCGAATATCCCGGCAGGCATCTCGACCATTTTTGGAGAATCAAGACCTAAAGGCACGTTGCCGGTCGATATACCTTCAGTAACAAAGCCCTCTGAAAGCCTTTATGAATATGGATATGGATTAGATATTAAATCTGGAAGACCCATTAAAAAATAAGGAGAGAAGCAATTTGAAAAAAATGATAATCCTATTTGCCATTTGCATGCTATCTTTCGGCATCGTTTCCTCAAAAAGTGTAACAGCTATTAAAGAGAAGAAAAAACAAAAGGTCAGTCCCGGTATTGAAGTTCTTTTAAAAGAAGAAAAGAACGTTTTAAGCGGAAAGAAAGTCGGCTTGATTACGAATCCAACTGGCATCGACTCTAAATTAACCAGCATCGTCGATCTCCTTCATGATGATCCGGATATTAATTTAACGGCTTTATTTGGTCCTGAACATGGAGTGCGTGGAGATGCGCAAGCTGGTGCAAGCGTTGAATATTATATTGATGAAAAAACAGGATTGCCCGTTTATAGTTTATATGGCAAAACGAAAAAACCGACGCCTGAAATGTTAAAGGATGTTGAGGTCCTTGTTTTTGATATCCAGGATGTCGGAACACGCTTTTACACTTATATCTATACGATGGCTTATGCAATGGAAGCAGCCAAAGAAAATGATATTCCCTTTATCGTGCTGGACCGGCCGAACCCACAAGGCGGGGAGACGGTAGATGGGCCGGTCCTTGAACCTGAATTCTCATCGTTTGTTGGTTTGTATCCAATCCCGCTTAAGCATGGGATGACGGTTGGGGAACTCGCGACTTTGTTCAATAAGGAATTTAAAATTGGAGCAGATCTCAAGGTCATCAAGATGAAAGGCTGGAAGCGAGATATGGATTATGACGATACTGGTCTCCCTTTTGTCTTGCCGTCACCGAATATGCCGACAGTTTCCACTACTTTCGCATATCCGGCTACAGGCTTGATCGAGGGAACGAATGTCTCGGAAGGCAGAGGAACGACCAAACCATTCGAGTTGATAGGTGCTCCTTATATAAACGGTGATGAGCTTGCCGGGAAGTTAAATGCAATAAGGTTACCCGGTGTAAAATTCAGGGCAGCGTCCTTTACACCTACATTTTCAAAACATGCAGGTAAACTTAGCCACGGAGTGGAAATTTATATAACGGATAGAGAAGAGTTCAAGGCTGTACCTACAGGACTTCACATCATCAAGACCATTCAGGATTTATATCCCGGTGATTTCGAATTCCTTGCAGCCAACAATTTCAATTTATTGATTGGCAATGGCTGGATAATGTCTAGAATTAAAGAAGGGACAACAGTAAATGAAATCTTGAAAGAATATCAAGTAAAGCAGGATGCTTTTAAAAAGGTTCGCAAAAATTACTTGCTCTATAAATAAGTGAAAAAAGAAAAGTCCGGGTTGGACTTTTCTCAGTTTGTAGACAAAAGGGGTTCGGAATTAAAAAATTCTGAACCCCTTTTGAAATTCCCTCTGAATTTCGCCTAAAGTTAAGAGATTTGGCTCTACGAGCCCACTATGTTAGCCATTTTTGGACCTAGCCATGTCCAATTGGTATCTTCTTTAAATTAATGGCAGCCTCCATTTTACGAACCAAATGGTTCGGTGGCACCAGTTGATCTAAAGTAATCATTTCAAGTTGATCTCGCTGAATAGAATCATGTTTAGAAAGCATCCTCATCACCTCAGGTTCTAATACTTCTATTTTAAAACAAAAATGACTCAAGGCAAGAGTGTTCTATCTAAAAGGTAAGACAAAGTTGATTGGAGCGAGTGCCCTACGTTCCAATCAACGTCCAAATTGTACAAGACATAAAAATAGACAAACTCGATTTTCATCGAGTTTGTCTACAGTCTGAGAAAAGTCCGCGTTGGACTTTTCTTTTTTTATGGGTTTTCGAAGGCGGAGTAAATCGCTAAGACTTTATTCCTGAATATAGTCAAATTTATAAATGAAATGAAGTTCTAAAATGGAAGGAACCGTTGTCTAATAGAATATGGGGTTTGCCCTAAATCAGTAATTGTCAGGAGGAAAGCGGAATGAAAAAATATCTTCAAAAAATAGGGCGTTCCTTGATGCTGCCAGTAGCCGTATTGCCGGCAGCCGCCATTTTAATGGGGATCGGTTACTGGATAGATCCAGCAGGATGGGGAGCAGGAAGTCCGTTAGCAGCTTTTTTAATCAAAGCAGGTTCTTCGATCATTGACAATATGGCAATCTTGTTTGCCGTTGGAGTGGCGTTGGGGATGTCGAAAGGAAAAGATGGAGCTGCCGCTTTGAGCGGGCTGGTAGCCTATCTAGTCGTAACGACATTGCTTTCCACGGACACGGTGGCGATGCTGCAAGGAATTGATGCAAAAGATGTAAATCCAGCATTTGAGAAAATAGAAAATGCATTTGTCGGAATCCTCTCGGGTCTTATAGCGGCAGCTATGTTTAATCGGTTCAGTAAGGTAGAACTCCCGGATGCATTCGCTTTCTTTAGCGGTAAACGCCTTGTCCCGATCCTTACTGCGGTTGCCATGTTACTGGTTTCCCTAATATTATTCTTCGTATGGCCACTCATCTACTCCTGGTTAGTTGTATTTGGGGAAGGAATAAGTGAATTAGGTGCCGCTGGAGCAGGACTCTATGGGTTCTTCAATCGGCTTTTGATACCAACAGGTTTACATCATGCGTTAAACTCCGTATTCTGGTTCGATGTAATAGGTCTTAACGATATCGGTAAATTCTGGTCTGGAACGGGAATAAAAGGAACCACAGGCATGTATCAAGCCGGCTTCTTTCCCGTCATGATGTTCGGTTTGCCGGCAGCGGCTCTTGCCATGTACCATTCGGCAAAATCACGGAAGAAAAAACAAGTGGCCTCATTAATGCTCGCAGCCGGCTTCGCTTCATTTTTCACAGGCGTTACTGAACCTTTGGAATTTGCTTTCATGTTTGTTGCACCAGCCCTATTCGTTGTGCATGCCTTATTGACAGGAATATCGTTGGCTATTGCTGCAACTTTCCAATGGACAGCAGGGTTCGGTTTTAGTGCAGGATTCATTGACTTTGTTTTAAGCTCAAGATTGCCAATGGCAAATGAACCTTATATGCTGCTTCTTCAAGGACTGGCTTTTGCAGTCATCTACTATTTCTTATTCCGATTCTTGATAACTAGGTTCAATTTAATGACTCCCGGCAGAGAAGATGATACAGAAGATGAGCTTGATGGCGGAGGAGCGATTGCGGAAGCAGACAGCGGTCAAGGCGGGAATAATGAGAGTAAATTCTTTGGTATGGCTTCCGCTATTTATGAGGGATTAGGCGGAGACGCTAACGTAACATCTGTAGATAACTGTGTTACCCGTTTAAGGGTTGAAGTGGAAAATATGGGAGCTGTCGATCAGAATAAAATCAAATCAGCAGGGGTTGCCGGAATCAATATTGTGGGTCCCCAAAGCATTCAAGTCATCGTAGGGACACAGGTACAATTCATAGCTGATGAAATAGAAAAGATCAGGCGGCAATAGATCTGGTTAAACGCAGTTTGCCTTTTAATGAAAAAATCTACGATCAGAATAATAATTTCTGATCGTAGAGATTATTATGGTAAAGTACTGATTTTTTAAGCGCGAAAGATTTACTTAATAAACTCTGCTCTTAAAATAGAATAAAACGAATCAATGTTCTATAATATATAAGGGTATTGAATGAAGGATTTGCCATGAAGCTTAGAGAAATAGTAAAGGAGCTCGTCCGCCAATCATTGATACATCGGTGATGAGGGCTGTATACATACAACAACCTAAAAACACGATTGTATAGGGTATTAAGATACTGAGCAAGCGATATCTTATGAATTTTTTCTGCCTTTTAATATAAGGGAGGTTCCGGTCATGTATAAACAAAAAACCAAAGAGACGGACAGTAGTGTCATTGAGTTCATCGAAAACGTCGATAATTCGAAAAAACGTGAAGATGCCTACGAATTGTTGAATGTTTTTACCGAAACGACAGGTTATGAGGCAAAGATGTGGGGGCCTAGCATAATTGGGTTCGGAACCTATCATTATAAATATGAATCAGGTCACGAAGGCGATGCCCCACTGGTAGGTTTTTCACCTCGAAAAGCAAAAATCAGTTTATACTTTGCTCCAGGGGACAAAAAAAGAGAAGAATTGTTACAGGTATTTGGAAAACACACTTCCGGAAAAGCGTGTGTTTACATCAATAAAGTGGCAGATATCAATATTAATGTATTGAAAGAATTGATTGATCAATCTGTCAAGTTTTTGAGAGATACATACCCGGACAATGAAATATAATAAAATGTTTGTTTAAGAGGAACAAGAAAGCGAGTGGGATTGAAAATGAGAAAAATTAAAGTGGGCATAGTTGGGTACGGATTGTCAGGAGCTACTTTCCACGCGCCATTACTAAGTGTTTTAGAGCAGTTTCAAATAGTGAAAGTTGTGAGCTCCAATAAGGAAAAAGTCCAAAAAGATTTGAAAGATGTGGAAGTGGTAGGCAGCTTAGAGGAAATTCTTGAAGACCCGTCCATTGATTTGGCTGTTATTACGACACCGAGTGGTTTGCATTATGAAATGGCCAAGCAAAGCTTGTTAGCCGGGAAGCATGTCATCCTCGAAAAGCCGATGGTTGTGGAAGCTTGGGAGGCGAAGGAGCTCATCAAGATTGCCGAGGAAAAGAATCTGCTATTAAGCGTCTATCATAACCGGAGATGGGATAATGACTTTTTGACCGTGAAAAAACTTATGGATGATGGAGTGCTTGGGGAAATCAATACATACCAAGTCCATTATGATCGATACCGGCCTGTGGTCAGGGATAGATGGAGGGAAAAACCGGGCCCGGGATCAGGCATGCTTTATGATCTAGGATCACATCTCATCGATCAAGCACTTCATTTGTTTGGATTGCCGCAATTCGTTTCAGCAGATGTATTTTCCCAAAAAGAAAATGCAGAAACGGATGATTATTTCCATGTGATATTAGGATATGAAAAGCTGAGGGTTATCTTGCATTCGGGCTCAATCGTTCCGTATAATGGACCGCGGTATCAGGTGCATGGAAGTAAAGGATCATTTATCAAATACGGTCTTGATCGCCAAGAGGCTGATTTAAGTGAGGGGAAAAAACCAGTGGATGACTCTTGGGGTGCAGATGATCCCGAATTCTATGGTAAGCTGGTTACGGTTGAAGGAGCAAATGAGATACATGAAACCATTGAAACACTGCATGGTTCTTATTTAACGTATTACCAGGCAGTTGCCGATAGTATATTGAGCGGGAAAAAAGCTCCAGTCACTGCCCAAGAGGGGTTAGCGGTCATTAAAATCATTGATGCGGCTTTTGAAAGCAGTAAAGGAAAGAAAGCCATTTATATTAAATGAAATTAATTTCCCTTTATAACAATATGAAATGAGAAAACTGAATGATAAGCGGCCTTATTCTAAAAATAAGGTCGCTTTTTATTTTGGTGAAATAAAAGCTTCAACTTTAGGAAAGAATGGAGCAAATACTTGTAAATTGTAGAGGATGCGCATGAGTTGGAAGCGTTACTCGTGAATTAGAGCCATTTACTCGTGAATTTGGAGCAAATACTCGTGAAATTGACGCATTTACTCGTGAGTTTGAAGCAAATACTCGTGAATTCGAGTGTTACGCAAAAATATGAGAAGTTTCCGTATGAAATTGGGGCTAGTTCTCAAGAGATTGAAGTGTTACTCGTTATTAAACTGTTTTGGAGGATTTCAATTAAAAGAAGAAAAAAATAAAAAAATCATAATGAAAACCCCCGGATAGCGGATGCTACTCGGGGGGTTCGGTAAGGAATAAATTTTGAAATGCCATTTAAGCTCTAAGATAATGCTTTTGCATGAAGTGATCGCTTTTGCCAAGCCATAGTAATCATTAATGTAATGAATAAGAGGATAAGACCCAACATGAACGGATAGGTAATGTGGACATCATACATCATTCCCGCAAGTGTTGGTCCAAGGACATTTCCGATGCTCATATACGCATTATTCATACCCATTGCAAAACCTTGCTCATTCCCTGCCATCTTGGAAATCAGTGTGTTAAGAACTGGACGTAAGATGGAAGTGGAAAGGAAGATGATAAGTGAAATCAAAAAGAAAATCAGGTAATTTGATGCAAAAAGTGATAGGAGGAAACCGATGGCTGCAACACTGATAAAGATATTCAGCACATTCACTTCCCCGAAACGCTGTACGATCCGATCGACGACAAACAATTGAACTATTACACTGACGATACCGGTGGCTGTAACCATGACGGCGATGTCCTTAGGAGTCGAATTGAATTGATTATCAAGATAAAGACCAATTACAGATTCATAGGCCATTAAGCCAAAGCTCATTACAAGAGTTATGATGAGTGGGATGAAATAGGGCTTTTTCACGGATAAAGCAATCTTCCGAAGCATCGTTTCAGTTTTTGCATCCATGGATTGAGTAACCTGTGCCGTTTCGCTTTCTTTTAAAACAAAAATCGAAAATACGACTGCTGATAGGGATACCAGCGCAGAAATCAAAAAGGGAAACTTCAAGCCAAAGTCAGCTAAAAAACCTCCAATTCCTGGACCGACTACAATTCCCAGGGACATGGCGGCAGATACTAAACTATTGCCTTTAGCGCGTTGATCAAATGTGGTGATATCGGCAACATAAGCAAAAATTGCGGGTATAAGCAAAGCTGCCCCGATTCCGCCAATGATACGTGAAGCATATAATAACCAAATGGAATTGACTGCATAAAAAATGAACATGGATAATGTCAAACCGGCCAATCCATAAATAATCATTTTTCTGCGCCCGAATTGGTCAGTCCATTTTCCGGCAATTGGCGAAAAGATAAGTTGTGCACCTGCGAAAATGGCAATCATTAGGCCAGCGGCGGTTCCGCCTTGATTAATGGAGGCCAGGTATGCTGGTAAAATGGGAATGATGATCCCGAAACTCCCTATTGCGATAAACATATTGATCATGAGGATAATGATCTTTTTGCGTTGTTCTGCTGACATGGACAGCCTCTCTCTCTCTTTAAAAATCAATAACCAATTTAATTCGCATGGTTAATTTTTTGATACGTTAATTATGTTATAGTTTTAGATAGATAGTGTCAATAAGAAAGGATTGTCATACATGCATTCAAGTGAATTGTATAATTTACATCTAGAGATCAGGGAACTAAGCAGCCTATCACAGGAATTGGTGGAACCGTTACTGGTTAAATATGATTTAACTTCTGTACAGTATCGCGCATTGCAATTAATAGTCTTGAATGAATCCATAGCGGTTAAAGATGTTTCGAATCATTTGAAGATTAAACCTGCAGCAGGAACTGCACTAATTGATCGGCTTGAACGGAAGAAGTTGATTGAGAGGGTACACAGTGAGGATGATCGGCGGGTCGTTTTTATCCAATCCACCGAAAGTGGATGGAGTACCTATCATTCCATCAATAAGTGTTTTACCAAAACCTTTCGTGACTTTTATGGTGTACTAAATGAAGAGGAAACGGAACGACTCAAACAAATCGTTGGGAAACTTACCGAACATCTGTCGGCATGCATAGATAATAAAATATAATCTTCCTGACGTGTATAGTTTCCATTATAATAGAAAGAAGAACTATATTATTAAAGCAGTGAATTTCACTGTTTTTAGGAGATTAATTATCAGAATAATTAAAAATATTTGGATTTTTCATTTCAAAGCGGATAGGCCATTCAAAGATCTTTAAATGGAAATCCATTAAAGAAGATATGACGGCTGGAAAATGAATATGTATTAAAAGGATACGAAGTTTTTTCTCAGAATCCATCATGACGAACCAAGCAGGGTGCTGTATAGAGTGAATCTGGAAAGAAGGAGATGGTAAAAATGTTTTCCCCATTAACTCCAATTGATTGGAAGCGCAGGGCCGTAAAATATTATCCTCATAAAGTGGCAGTCATCGATGAAGAGAAAAAGTTTACATATAAGGAATTCGGGCAGCGAACAGATCAACTTTCCAAAGCTTTGTATTCTTCGGGAATTGAAAAAGGTGACCATATTGCAGTTATGTTGCCAAATACGCATTATATGCTGGAATGTTTTTATGGCATTTGTCAAATGGGAGCGATAATGGTTCCTTTGAATTATAGGCTTGCTGCAGAGGATTTGGAATATATCATCAAGCATAGCGATTCAAAAATGTTGATAGTCGATGAAGAATTCACCGCTCCGATCGAAAAGATCATTACTAAACTTTCCTTGGAAAAGATCATCATCGTGCCTGTTGAAGGATATGAAACCACTTTACCTGGAATAGATTATGAGAATTTCATTTTGCATTCAAATGATGATGGACTGCCGGAGGTTAAAATCGATGAAAATCAACTTTTGACTATAAATTACACGAGTGGAACGACTTCAAAACCAAAAGGGGTCATGCTAACTCATCGCGGGAATTACATGAACGCCGCTAATTTCATTTATCACCTAGGGGTGAAGCATGACGATGTATACTTACATACATTGCCAATGTTTCATGCTAATGGCTGGGGAGGGGTATGGTCGGTAACGGCTACTGGCGGGACCCATGTATGTTTAAGGAAAGTCGATCCCCCTATTATCCTCAAATTATTCGCCCGGCATAATATTACATTGTTATGTGGAGCGCCTACTGTCGTCAATATGCTGGTAAATGACCCTAAAGCAAAAGAAACAAATATCATAGTGCGTCCAAGGATGGCAACAGCAGGTGCTCCTCCAGCAGCAGCGCTTATACAAAAGGCACAAGAAATCCTTGGTTTGAATATGATCCACGTATATGGATTAACAGAAACTTCCCCATTCATCCTATATAACGAGTGGAAGGATGAGTTTGAAGCCAAATCTGCGGACGAACAAGCAATAATAAAGGCAAGACAAGGTATTGAATTGGTTTTTAATGGGGAAACGATGGTAGTCAATAAAGAAGGGAAAGAAGTCGCTTGGGATGGAAAGGAACTGGGGGAAATCATTACTCGCGGCAATGTTGTAATGGAAGGATATTATAAGGATCCGGAAAAGACGGCCGAAGCAATTAGGGGTGGCTGGTTTCATACCGGGGATCTGGCAGTTACCCATCCTGATGGATATATTGAGATACAGGACAGGGCTAAGGATTTAATCATTTCCGGCGGGGAAAATATTTCTTCAACAGAGGTAGAAGGGGTATTGTATAAACATCCAGATGTTTTGGAGGCTGCGGTCATTGCCATTCCAGACGATAAATGGGGAGAAACGCCTAAGGCAATCATTGTGCTGCAGCCCGATGCAAAAGTGACAGAAAATGAAATCATTACCTTTTGCCGCTCAAAAATGGCTCACTTTAAAGCACCGACAAAAGTTGAATTCGTAGAGTCTTTACCGAAAACGGCAACAGGTAAACTACAAAAATACCGATTGAGGGAAATCCATTGGAAAGGGTCGAAAAAGGTAAATTAACTGCTTTCATAGGAACGGGATATATATTAAGTGAATGTCGTAAAAAGGAAAATCAAATGAAGTATGGCAATTAACAAGACCAAGAATGCTTTTAAATAAGCATTCTTGGTTTTTATATTATGGAAAGCAACATTTCCACTGTAATATTAGGAGCAGGAAGGATTAATTAACGAGGGCTTGTAAATGAAAGATTTGACTTAGTGTAATATATATACGTTATTTTAGATAAACTTGGTTTTTTACCACTAGCATAGACAGATACATGATAAGCGTGTTTTCCGGAATAATATGCTGCTATTAAACTATTAGGACTGCCAGCAAGTGCTGATGCCAGTGCAGTAGCTACTCCTGCTGGTGCGGTTGGGCCACCCGCAAACACAAGAGTACTTACGATGCTTAACCATGTTGTTCCCTTTTGATGAGCCTTTACCATCTTTGCTAATTGGGTATTTGTTAGTTTAGCCGGATGAGCAATAGGTTTGCTCATTTCAATGATGCTTGCTGTTGGTTGTATTTGTATAACATCATCACTAATTAATTTGACTTCCACAATGGGGTTGACTGTTGATGAAAGTATTGTTTCATTTTTCTCTTCGGCCAATGTATTGGGGACATGTGAGAATACTAATAAACTGATTATTAGTATTGAAAATAAGGACTTTTTCTTCATTTTTAATACACTACCTTATATTTTTTGAAAATTTGGTATAATTTCATACTATATAACTATATGTAGGAGGTCAAGATAAATATGGAAACTAAGGAAAAAAGTTTTACAACAATAATAATTGTACTTATTTCTATATGTCTAGGTTTTATAATCAGGATGTCCTCAATAATAATAGCTGATCGAAGTTTATTTTCTATGTACAATATAGACCTATTAATTTTATTTATAGCGATAATTGGATTAATTATATGGTTGAATAAAAAGAAAAAAAGGATCTAATTATTCAGTTTGGAGACAAAAGGGGTTCTATAGCGAGTGTCTTGGAGGAACCGTTCAAACCCTTTAAACCCATTAGTCTTTATTCTGATTTAGAGTAAGTTTTTTAATAAAAGCATTATTTCCGGGATAATTAGAGTAGAAACTTTCATCAATGGATTTTGTGAATTCGTAAAAAAAAAGGCGGGGAGAAAAACAGATTGTTTTTCTTCCCGCCTTTTTTTTTTCATGGGTAGCATGAAAAATTTTAAAAAACCTAATGAGATTATATTATATGAAGAAACTAAGAAGCACAAAGAAAAAATAGCCTTGATCTTATAAAAATTCTGTAAATTTAAATCAAACATTATAACGTTATATTGATTAGTTCGACAAAATATGATAATCTATTTTTGTAAAGAGAAATTAATGAATTCTTATACAATTCAGTGTAACCGTATACAAAGTACTTTCAATCGATAGGATGTACCGAAAAGGATGAGGGAAATGACAGATACGTTAGTTCTGAAGAATGTAAAAATGGTAGAGGGAAAAGCAGCGGATATCATCCTGGAAAATGGGATGATTAAGGAAATTGCACGACCCGGAACTGCAACAGGAGATAAGATAATAGATTATGATCAAAAAGTTTTTGTTTCGAGCGGTTGGATTGATATGCATGTACATGCTTTCCCGGAATTTGATCCTTATGGTGATGAGGTTGATGAGATTGGATATAAAACTGGTGTAACAACGGTCATAGATGCGGGAAGCACGGGGGCAGATAGGATAACCGATCTGGTTAGAAGTTGTGAAAATTCCAAAACGAATGTTTTCGCCTTTCTGAATATTTCGCGGATTGGATTGGAAAGGGTTGATGAGTTATCGGATATTTCATGGCTGGACGAAGGAGAATTAATGAAGGCAATTTCCAAGTACGGGGATTTTGTCGTTGGACTTAAAGCGAGAATAAGTAAAAGTGTAGTTGGTCCAAATGGTGTCGAGCCATTAAAAATCGCTAGGAAGTTCTCGGCTGAAACGGGTTTACCATTAATGGTTCATATCGGTTCAGGGCCGCCTGATATTAAGGAAGTCCTTCAATTACTTGAGGAAAAGGACATTATTACTCATTTTCTAAATGGTAAAGCGAATAATTTATTTGATGAAAGAGAAGAGCCGCTGCCTGAGTTGATTAAGGCGATTGAACGTGGTGTACATTTGGATGTAGGTCATGGAACGGCAAGCTTTTCTTTTAAAACTGCAGAAATGGCTAAAAAGCAGGGAATCGGCTTCAATACGATCAGTACGGATATATATCGGAAAAACAGAGAGAATGGGCCAGTTTTTAATATGGCAAATGTGCTTACAAAATTTTTGTACCTCGGTTATCCATTAAAAGAAGTAATAGATGCGGTTACGGTCAATGCAGCAGCTTGGTTGAATAAACCAGAGCTTGGAAGGATTTCAGCTGGGGATATTGCGAACCTGACTTTATTCTCGATCGAGAATGAGCCGGCCCTTTTATTGGATTCCGAAGGCGAAAAAAGGATGGCAGAAAAAAGAGTTGTTGTAAAAGGAGTGGTTATAAATGGAGAATTCATTGAATGCTAAATACGGTTTGAAAAGAGTCATCAATGCAAGCGGAAGAATGAGCATATTGGGAGTCTCTGCCCCAACTGACACAGTGATGGACGCGATGAAAAAAGGTGGGCAAAATTATGTTGAAATTTCTGATTTAGTCGATAAGTCAGGCCAGCATATAGCGAATTTGCTTCATTCTGAAGCAGCTGTGGTCGTAAACTCAGCATCAAGCGGAATTGCGCTTTCAGTAGCGGCAATCGTTACTGAAGGAAACAGAAGGAAAAGCGAAAGGCTTCATCAAGATCGTATTCAAAAGAATGAAATCATCATGCTGAAAGGCCATAACGTTCAATATGGTGCACCGGTTGAAACCATGATTTATCTTGGCGGCGGAAAATTGGTTGAAGTTGGATATGCAAATGAAGGGAAAGCAGAACATATTGCGGAGGCCATAAATGAAAATACTTCCGCTATTTTATATGTGAAATCGCATCATGCTGTCCAGAAAAATATGATATCGGTCGAAGAGGCATGGGAAGTGGCCAAAACGAATAATATCCCTCTGATTGTCGATGCAGCAGCGGAAGAAGATTTGGAAAAATATATACAATTCTCCGACCTGGCGATTTATAGTGGTTCAAAAGCCATTGAAGGACCCACATCCGGTATCGTTGCTGGCAGAAAAAAATATATCGAATGGGTAAAGGTTCAATTGCACTGTATAGGAAGGAGCATGAAGGTTGGAAAGGAAACGACCTTTGGTTTGCTTCAGGCATTGGATGAGTATTTTGTCAAGACGGATAATAGCGAAAAAGAAAAAGCTAGTTTACAAGTTCTCACATCACTTGACTCGATTGAGGGCGTAAAAGTAACGATAGTTCAGGATGAAGCCGGACGTGCCATATATAGAGCACGTATTTCCATAAATCCTTTGATAACGGAAACGACTGCGAAAGAAGTGAACGAGCAGCTCAAAAATGGGGATATCGCCATTTATACACGGGATTATGGGATACGGCAAGGCTTTTTCGATATAGATCCGCGTCCATTGCAAGGTGATGATATAAATGTCATTGAATCACGATTAAGAACCATATTAGGAGGAAAACAAGGATGACAAACATAAACAAACGGTTATTGAATGATCGTGTAGCCTTAAATGTACTTGCAAATAGTGTGGAAAATGCAGTGGAAGTCTTTGAAGCAGCTGAAGGACATGTTTTGGTTGGTGTACTCTCAAAGGATTATCCAACTGTCGAAGCTGGTGTTACAGCAATGAAAGAATACGGGAAAGCCATTGATGAGGCTGTTTCAATTGGATTGGGCGCAGGCGATAATAGACAGGCTGCAGTTGTCGCAGAAATAGCAAAATACTATCCAGGCAGTCATATTAACCAGGTTTTTCCGGCTGTTGGTGCTACGAGGGCCAATTTAGGCGAGAAGGATAGCTGGATAAATTCACTTGTTTCTCCAACTGGGAAAGTCGGTTATGTGAATATCTCCACTGGTCCAGTAAGTGCAGGCGCAAGTGAAACTGCCATTGTGCCAATCAAAGCTGCCATTGCGCTCGTTCGCGATATGGGAGGAAATGCTTTGAAATATTTCCCTATGAAAGGGCTGAAGCATGAAGATGAATATCGTGCTGTAGCAAAAGCTTGTGGTGAAGAGGGATTTGCTTTGGAACCAACAGGTGGAATCGACTTAAATAATTTCGAGACTATATTAGAAATTGCATTAGAAGCAAAAGTGCCTAAAGTCATTCCCCACGTATATTCTTCCATCATTGATGAAGCGACTGGTAAAACGAATGGGGAGGATGTACGGAAATTATTGGCCATGACGAAAAAATTGGTTGAAAAATATGCCTAAAAGAATTGTGGCATTCGGGGAAGTAATGATGCGTTTGCAGGTACCAGGGCATGAATTGCTATCACAGGCTAACACGCTGCAATACTCCTTTTCAGGCACGGGAGTAAATGTGGCTTCTGCGATGACAAAACTTGGACATGATGGGTATCTGGTGACAATGTTACCGGATAACCCCCTTGGTGATTCAGCAATTTCAGCTTTGCAGGGCTTAGGAATCGGCAGGAACTACATCTTTAGAGGCGGCAAATACATGGGGATGTACTTTTTGGAAAATGGATTTGGACAGCGGGCGAGCCGTGTCACATATTCCAATCGACTGGAAAGCAGTTTTAATACAGCCACCTTATCCGATTATGATATGGATATGATTTCGGAAAAGACGGATATCATCCATTTTTGCGGAATCACGCTTGCAATGGCGGAAAATGTACGGGAAAGCATGAAGGTGCTGGCAAGAAAAGTCAAAGAAAAGGGCGGTACAGTCTGTTTCGACTGCAATTACCGACCTTCCTTATGGGAGGGTGGTTACGCTGACGCAAAGCCTCATTATGAAGAAATGCTTTCTTTGGCTGATATCGTCATGATGAATGAAAAAGACGCCCTTTATATTTTAGGAATGAAGTCAGAAGGCTCCACAAGGGAAGAACAGCTTGTTGAGTTGATACCTGAAGTGGCCAAGCGATTCAAAATTCAATCGATAGCGGGGACACATCGTTCGATCAACAGTGATAATAGCCATACGTTGAGGGGGTATATATACAAAGAAGAAACATTTTACTTTTCCGATATCCTATCATTTTCCGTATATGATAGAATAGGTTCAGGCGATGCTTACACCAGCGGAATCTTACATGGCGAATTGCTAGGATATTCCCCTGAAAAGACAGTGCGATTTGCTGCTGTATCAGGAATGCTGGCATGTACTGTCGTTGGAGATACTCCTTTGGCAACAGAAAAGGAGATACTCTCGGCAATGGAAGGTAAAATGGAAGATATTAAAAGATAAGGCAGGAGATTAGGAATGAATGTGAACAGGAAAAATGGACCGATGTATTTACAGATAAAAGAAATATTAAAGGATCGTATTTTACATGGGGTTTATGCCATCGACACAAACATTCCCTCCGAGCCTCTTTTGGAAGAAGAATTTAACGTAAGTAAGGTTACTGTCCGTAATGCAATCAAAGAACTCGTGCAAGAGGGGTATGTTGAAAAGAAAAGCGGCAAAGGCACTAGAGTCATAGCTAATGGTTCGATTGTCAAACTTTCCAAAGGGAAACGTTTCACAGAGCTGTTGGTGGAGGAAGGGCACTCCATTTTAAAAAAGGTGTTAAACATAAGTCAGATTGACCTTTCTTCAGACTCTAAGCTGCATTCTTTATTTGGTGCCCGTTGCATAAGTATCGAACGGATATATTTATTGGACAATGAACCTTATATTTACTTTACACATTATATTTCACTTGATTTAAACCTAGAAGAGATAAAAGCGGTCCAAATCAATTCTTTGTACCGCTTTTTGGAAGAGCAAAACGTCAAACTTGAAACATTCAGAGATGAGTTTGCCGTTGCTATCGCTCCGGATCACATTTGCGAAACACTGAAAATCGAAAAGAATAGTCCAGTACTAAAGAGGATTAGGATTTCCAGTGATGGGGACGGAAATGTTACGGAATACAGTGAAGGATATTACAACACGGCTAAACAGAACTACATTGTGACATATAACGAGCCGGTACAATAATCCCATTTATTGTATTGGTTTGAATGTAAGCGATTTCTTGGGAATGGGGAGAATATATGGAACTATATTTATTAGGAATCACGCTGATAGCAATCGTAATCGTCATTTTGGGGGTATCATTGTGGAAATGGCATGCGTTCATCAGCCTGACTGTTGCCAGTTTATTTTTAGCGATTTTTTCCGGATTGCCAATGGACAAGATCGTTGGAGCTTATGAAACGGGTGTCGGAGCGGTCCTTGGGCACCTTATTGGAATATTGGCCTTAGGGACCATCCTGGGAAAGATGATGTCCGACTCTGGAGCTGGAATGCAGGTTGCTGACTTTTTCATTAATAAATTCGGTGTGAAAAACCTGCCATGGGCCATGCTTTTATCTGGTTTCATCATCGGCATTCCGGTATTTTTCGAGGTTGGTTTAGTAATATTGCTTCCTTTGGTCATTTCCATTCGTAAATCAACCAAAGTGAACATCTTGTTAATTGGCATTCCAGTACTTGCTGGTTTATCGATCGTACATGGGCTGGTGCCTCCGCATCCTGGAGCCATGACAGCTATTGGAATTTATAATGCTAACATGGGTCAGGTACTTCTGTACTCATTGATCATCGCATTCCCAACGGCTGTAATTGCGGGACCGCTATTCGCAAAATGGATTCATAAGCGGGTTATTCCTGTTGGAGAACCGGAATTGATCCGTGTCGAAACAAAGTCAAGTGGATTACCCGGCACTGGAGTATCGTTCTTCATCATCCTTTTGCCAGTATTGTTGATGGTTTTAACTGTAGTGGCGCCTTATCTGCCGCTAGCGGGTTCGATTGAAAAATTCTTATTGTTTATCGGAAGTCCAGTGATCGCCCTATTAATCTCCTGTTTTGCAGCTTACTATTTCTTGGGCTACAGACAGGGAATGGACAAATCACTAATTAAAAAGTTGACGGAAGAATGCTTATTGCCATTAGCATCCATAATTCTAATTATCGGTGCTGGCGGAGGGTTCAAGCAAATTTTAATTGATAGTGGCGTAGGAACTGCAATCGCTTCCATGTCTGAAGAAATTTCTTTATCACCGATCGTTCTTGCATTCCTTGTGGCCGGATTGATTCGGATTGCCACAGGTTCTGCAACCGTCGCTTTGACCACGGCAGCAGGGATCGTTTCACCGGTCGTTGCCAATATGACGGGTGTTAATCTAGAATTGCTCGTAATTGCCACGGGAGCAGGCTCACTCATGTTCTCCCATGTTAATGACGCCGGTTTCTGGTTAGTAAAAGAATACATGGGACTAACCGTTAAAGAAACTTTCAAAACTTGGACAGTGATGGAAACATTACTTTCCTTCGTTGCATTCGGTTTGGTTTTAATTTTCGATATATTCATTTAATTAAAATGAAATTCTGCAATGTCTGATTTGTAACATTTACCTCCGTGAACTGTCTTGGGGTGACAGATCACGGAGGTTTTTATTTATTTATGAACAAACTGGGGGGAATGACCGGCTGTATTTTTTATGGATTGGTCGTTGCGGAATAAAACAGAAACAAAATTCATCCACAATCGGTAGTAGTTAGTCTAGTGACAAGGGTGTAGCTTCATCCAGGAGACGTTTGTTTGGCTCCTCGAAGATATAAGTCCTGACAGAGACTTCTATATTGCAAGATTGACAGCTTCCCGTTTACATATTCATTCTGAATATAGTCCAATAAATCATTGGCATGGTTAGGCTTTTGACGTTTTTCCTGAATATAATGGAGAATTAAAACTTCTATATTCACACACTCACCTTACTTGACAAGTATTTTTTTCCATAAATAATATAACATGGGCATTCAAAAAAATATCATTTTTTGAATATTTTAACTATCGACATATTAATACAAATAAAGGAGTGATTCGGGGTAACCGGTGGGAAATTTTATCGGAAAATCCAAAAAATTAGCGATGTTATTTCGACTTACTTTTAAGTCGGCACAAGAAAAACCCCTGATAATTCAAGGGTTGGAGGTATAAAACTGATTTTACAAGGACTTCATGCTTGTATCTTTTGTACATGTATAGGTGATAAGCGCAGTTCAGCGGATTCTCTCTTAATGGAGAATAAATAAGCTGCCAAGCCTAAGAGGGCTGTAAAAATCAGCATGGCGATCGATGAACTGAAGTCCCCGCCAGACAAGTCACGAAGCCATCCCATGATATAGCTCGAAAAGCCGCCCATGATATTCGTGAATCCAATTAGACCTGCGGCTCGTCCTGCCGTTTCAGGTGTTGAGTATTTTACCATGAGCATATTGCTTAGGTGGAACACACCGCCTTGACATCCCATTGCCAATCCCATACATAGTCCGGCCAAAATAGGGTTGGGGATGAAGACTGCTACAGTCAAAAAGACAGCCGTCAATGAAAATAGAATCGTGGCCATCAAACTTGGACGTCTGGTTTTGTCAGCCAGAAAACCGCATGCCAAGACAAATCCTAAAGCGAATAGCCAGGAAAGTGAAGTAATGCTCGACATTCCTTCCTTTTCGAATCCTTTTGCTTCAATGAGATATGTAGGAAGCCAAATGCTGATTCCGAAAAATAAGAAGGAGCATACGAGCATGCCGAACCAAACGATCCAGAAACGATAATCTTGGGCGAAACTTTTCTTATTCTCTGAATGGGCGGTTTCTTTTATTTCATCATCCGTTTGGCGAATGAATGCCAATTCATCTTTACTTATACGGGGGTGTTCTTCTGGTGTATTCCTCGTCATTAAGATGAACATCGGGATATTTATAAATAAGTTGAAAGCTGCAAGCATAAAGAAAGCTGCTTGCCAGTGAAGTAAAGATATCACAAGCACCAAAACAACGGCTCCCATTGCCGGTCCTAAATAGTTTCCGGTAAGCCAAGATGCCTGGGCCCTCCCCAGTTCGCGTTTATTAAACCAGTTAGAAATGAGCTTTCCGGAAACCGGAATCATCATCCCTTCACCAAAACCAAGAATGATCCTGCTAATTAAAAATATTTCATATGAATTTGCCAGTCCTGACATAATCATCGTGATTGTCCAAACGAATAAACCGGCGATGGCTGTTTTTCGGGCACCTAATTTATCAATGATGAAGCCCCAAAAAAGATTTGAAACTCCATAAGCAATGGTGAATACAAAAGATAGAAGACCGATCTTTGCATTTTTGTCAGCACCTGTCATACCGAGTGCATGCAAGAATTCTGGATCTGTTTGAATGATGGAAATGCCAACCTTATCAATTTGTCCGAAAAACCAAAAGAAAAAAATTGGTACGGCAATATACAACCATCTTTTTTGCCCATTTAACATAATACCATCTCCCTATCGCTTTTTAACATTCCTTAAAACGCTTACATTTGAGAATAAGTGTTTTAAAGTTATCCCTTTAGAAAGGTACTGGTTCGTTTTGATTTTTCCCGCCTTTCTTTAAAATTTTGATAGAAAAAAGAAACAGAAGTGTTTTGTAAGGAAAACAAAGTTTTACTTTCTTAACGATAAATTAAAATAATTTGATTGTCAATTTAATATTTTGACTATTTTATATTTTTAGATTATAAGCGCTTTCGGTTATAAATCGAACTTTGTTTCATCCTATTGAGTAGATGGGAGCTCTATCAACCAGGACTTTAAATGGAAGTAATACTGATTCTTTGTGTCCAAAAAACAAATTATTTACAAATTATTAAAGATTCTGACTTGTTGATATTGAATTTAAAATCAGGAAAATCTATAATTCATTTATATTGTTTTGTATATGAAATGCTTAATACGGAAAATTTCGCGATTTGACAGAGAATATCGATGTATGAAAATTCTTTATTTGTTTTTACTGCTGTAATTGGTTATATTTGGTCATATAACAACGAGCTTTTCTATTGAAACGTCAATTATGCTAGGCCTTCCAAATAGTTTTATATATGTAAATATGCTTTAATTGACACATAAACACTATTCTATTTATACATGAAGAGTTAAGGATTGTAAGGTAGTAATGGTTGCCAATTTGCGGTACTGATTCTTTAACAGGAATAGGGATAATGAATAGCGCTCGAAGACACCAGCTAGGTTAAAAGTTCCCGGCTTTTACTAGCCGTTTTCCGGAAGCGCTGAAAGCATTGAGTATATCTGATATGACTCATAGACCAGCTGTTGTTAGCATGAAAGAAAGTAAACGGAAACTTCTGAATTGATTACAATCCATCGAAATATGATTGGAAGAACTTGCAAAGTAAAGGCCGGTGCGCGCTACTTGCGCCAAAGTACCTTTCTAGTTAAGGAAGCAAAAGAAAATAGGCAACCATTGAAGTATGCATCATAAACATTCACCAAAAGAACAATCAGAAAAAAATGGATATATATGTTGCAAGTTCTTCTTTCTAGGTATGAAGAAAGCTTTACTGAACGGGTTATAGTCAGGGAAAATGAGATTTATTCACAACGGGGGGAATACTTGAATGGCAAGCGAAGAAAAAGAGAAAGAGAAATATAGTGCTAATTCATTGGTTAGGGGCTTGGAAATCATTAATCTCTTTAATGAAGTGCAGCCGAGCTTGTCTCTTTCAGAAATAGCAAAACAACTGGGAGTAAGCAGAACAGTACCATATCGTTTATTATTCACATTACAAAATATTGGTTACTTGTCTCAGGATGAACATACCAAACGTTATAGTTTAACTCCTAAAGTTCTTGAATTGGGGTTCAGCTATTTGAATAGCTTGAAATTCCAGGAAATTGTCCAACCTTATATGGAGACCTTGCGTGATGAAATCGGAGCCTCCTGCCATCTGTCCATTTTGGATGGACAGGAAGTTGTTTATGTTGGAAGTGCCCCGATCAGAGGTGTATCCGCTGTCAATGTGAACATAGGCTTGCGGCTGCCGGCACATGCTTTGGCCAATGGAAAATTACTTTTGGCATATCAACCGAAAGAATTGCTCATGCAAATGTTCAAAATATCGAACCTTACTCCTTATACAGACAAAACTCTCACCGCGCCTGGTGAATTTCAAAAACAGCTGGATTCGATTCGGCAAAATGGTTATTCGATGACAAGCGGGGAATTCCACCCTGGCATCCGTTCGGTTGCCGCCCCGATTTTTGATAGGACTGGGAAAGTATTGGCTGCCTTGAATGTCGTAGCAACAGAGTCTGCTTATCAAGAGGATTTCATCGATAAAATTGCCTTGCCGAAACTGTTGGAAGTTTCTCGTCAGTTATCCGTTTATATGGGATACAGCGGGGTTAAGCCTTATCAACACGAAGATGTCTGAACGATTTAAAATCGATTAATAAGTGAATAGTCTCTTTCGAAAGTGTGGATCTCCCATTAGGGAAATCCACACTTTTTTGTGTTAAGAAAAGCAAATCGTTACAAGTTTATCCCATAGTGATGAACGTTCGGATTATAAAAATAGTTTTAAATATTCTAAAAACTCATTGACAATGAAGCGTTTTCATTTTAGACTTAATTCATAGACAAAACAATGTTTTGCTTATGAAACATAATTCGGTTTAGAAACAACAAAAAAGGGAGGAATTTTAAAATGACAAAAGAAACTTTCTCAGTGAAGGATTTTGAAAAAAAATATGTTGCCCGATTGAAAGACCGTACTCTTGATTGGAATGTCTTGAAGTTCCAAGAAGAAATTGATCCCGCTTATAGACGCGCACAGATGAGATATATCGGACGTGGTGCCACTGCCAATAACGATACGAATGTAATTGCAGGTGAACATTTCACTTTAAGTACGATGGTGCTTCCTCCGGGATGTATCGGTCCTTTGCATCTTCATGACGATGTTGAAGAAGTGTTTTTCATTCTTGAGGGTGAAGTCACGGCATTAATTCAAGAGGACAGCTACAGTGAAGTGCATGAAATTAAATTAAGTGCGAGAGACTGCATAAGCAGCCCGCCGGGGGTTTATCGGGGAATTAGGAATGACGGGGATGTAGAGGCGCGCATGCTAGTGATGCTTGGGGCAGTGAAGCCTAACTTACCGACATACCCTGAAGGCAGTGAACTGGAAGAACTACGTAAACAACGCTCTAAAGAAAGAGAAGCCATCATTAAAGATTGATCATTTAGCCGAAAGGGCACCTGCATTATGAAAATTAATGAGGCGCCCTTTTCGATTAGATTGTTAAATATGGCCAATGCGAATGATCAAAAGGGCAATCTAAATTATGGGAGGTATAAAAAATGCTTGGGATTACTCATTTACGGCATATAAGCATGATTACTCCGAATTTCGACGATCAAGCAGAGTTTTATGAAAAGGTTTGGGGTCTGGATAGGGTGGATGTTCCGGAAGAGGAGAATACGGTTTATTTCCGGGGGGCTGGACCGGAACATCATATTCTTAGCCTTCACAAGGGAGAAAAACGAGGATTGCACCATATAGCTTTTGGCATGGTCGATAAAAATGCGGTGGACCGTGCAGCAGGGATATTACAATCGAAGGGCGTTCGAATTATTGAACCGCCTGGATATTTGGATGAAGCAGGTGCCGGTTATGGCCTGCGGTTTATTGATCCAGAAAACCGCGTGATCGAGCTTTCGGCTTGGGTGGAAGTGCAAACGTCTATTTGGAGCAAGAAAAATGTTGATCCAGTGAAATTGAATCATGTTGTAATGAACACGAAGAACTTAGATATGATCGTTGAGTTTTATACGGATGTACTTGGTTTTAAAGTCACTGATTGGAGTGAGCATCAAATGTCATTCCTCCGGTGCAACAGAAAGCATCACTCCATCGCCTTCAATCAAGATGAGCATGCGTCAGTCAATCATATCGCATACGAAGTCGATTCCGTGGATGAATTGATGCGAGGAATAAGCAATGTCCGAAAAGCGGGCTTGTCAGAACTTTGGGGACCTGGACGTCATGGGCCGGGGGACAATATTTTCTGTTATTTTCAAGACCCAGGCGGTTTTGTAATGGAGTATACATGTTATCTGGAAACGATCGAAGATGAATCTGAGTGGAGAGCACGTGTATGGAAACGGGTTCCGCATTTAATGGATCAGTGGGGGATTGCAGGACCGCCGAAACCTGAAGCGCGCAAAGCAATGGGAGGAGATCCCGATCCAGGCTGGGTTGATTCTCATATAAGTGGTTCATTCATGGCGAAAAAATGAGGAGGAGTTTGATTTCCTCCCATGATTCTTGCGCTAGTTAGCATCTTGTTGATTAAAGGACAGCATTTGAGGAAAATGGCTTTGAAAAGGAGTGAAGAGAGTGGATTTAGGATTGCAAGGAAAAGTGGCTGTCATTATGGGCGGCACGTCGGGCGTGGGATTAAAAACAGCAGAAATGTTTTTAGCTGAAGGAGCGAAAGTGGCTATTTGCGGCAGAAGTGCTGAGCGTATGGAAAGTGCACAAAGTCAATTGCTCTCATTTGGTGAAAAGGAAGATATTTTTGCATCAACGTGTGATGTCACCTCAAAATCGGATGTGGATTCTTTCATTAATGGTACCGCTGAGAGGTTTGGCGGAATCGATATTTTGGTGAATGCAGCCGGTCAAAGCGTGATGGGTCACTTTTTTGACATAACGGATGAGCAGTGGGAAGAACAGATTCAGTTAAAGTTCTTTGCCATCATATATGCCGTTCGTGCTTCGCATCCTCATTTAGTGAAAAGGGGAGGAGGACGGATCATTAATATTAATGCAACGCTTGCCAAAGAACCTGAACGTCATATGGTAGCGACAGCAGCAGCAAGGGCTGGCCTCCTTAATTTAAGCAAAACCTTGTCCCAGGAATTGGCCTTTGACAATATATTGGTGAATTCAGTAAGTCTTGGATTGATCCGGACCGATCAATGGGAGCGAAGAAGGTTGAAAAATGCGCCTGATATGGACCCTGAAGAGTATTACGGGGACCTAGCGAAAAAACGGAATATCCCTCTCGGCCGCGTAGGGGAAGCGGAAGAAGTGGCCAGTGTCATTGTTTTCCTTGCTTCAGACAAAGCAAGTTATGTAGCGGGTTCGACGATTGAGACGGCAGGAGCGATCGGAAAGGCACTATAAATATATTACTGAAAAAGGTAGGATAATGCGATGAAAATACAAGAAGAAATAGAGTTTACGACCGCCGATTCCATCGTAAAGGAGCTTGTTCAAGCAGGTGTGGAAGCTGCTTTCGGGATTGTCAGCATTCACAATATGCCCATCTATGATGCAATTCTTAGGGAAGGGAGCATCAAACTCATTTGTTCACGCGGTGAGAGCGGTGCTGTAAATATGGCTGATGGATATGCACGCGCCACCGGGAAATTGGGTGTAGTGATTACCAGTACTGGAACAGGGGCAGGAAATGCAGCTGGTTCTCTAGTGGAAGCTTGGGCAGCTGGTGTCCCCCTTCTTCATCTAACAGGTGAGGTGGCTTCTTCTTATCTTGGTACAGGCAAAGGATACATACATGAGTGTAAAGACCAGCTTTCAATGATGAGCGGAGCATGTAAAAATGCAGTGAGGCTTAGAAACCCTGACCAAACCGCAGCAGTAGTAAGGAAGGCAATCCAAGAAGCTTTAACTGCACCAACGGGTCCGGTTACATTGGAAATTCCAATTGACTATCAATCGGTGATCATAGAAGATCTTTCACTCGAAGGGCTACGAACTTCGCCCTCAGAAACAAATTCAATGCCAATTATTCCTGAACTAGCCGTTCAAAAAATGGTAAGCGCAAGCCGTCCTGTCATATGGGCCGGTGGTGGGGTAATCAGTGCCAATGCTTCGCAAGAGCTGCAAAAATTGGCGGAAATCCTTGGTGCAGCGGTTATAACCAGTCAGTCAGGAAAAGGATCGATTCCAGAAAACCATGAACAATGCATCGGACATTTTGCGGCATATGAAACTACAAAAGAGTTTTTAAGAAATGCAGATTTATTGATCAGCGTAGGTGTAAGGTTTAGGGGGAATGAAACATCCAACTGGAAAGTGCCGGTGCCACAAGAACATATAGCGATCGATGCGGATTGGCAGGCCATTAACCGGAACTATAAAGCCACGTTAGGTTTGGTTGGCGATGCAAAAGATATGCTTGCCGCCATCATTCAAAAGCTTGAAGAACATTCAGTTCATGCAGAGCCATCTTATTTACAAGAAGTTCTTTCACTTAGAAATGAAGTGCGCGCTCAACTCAGGGAAACGCTTGGACCGTATGAGCAATTTGTAGATGGCATGAGGGAGATATTACCAGATGATACCATTCTAGTTCGTGATGTGACCGTACAGGCAAATGTTTGGGGTAGCCGTTTATTTGAAATCTATGAACCGAGAACATCGATTCATGCATCAGGCGGCGGAATCGGTCAAGGTCTTCCAACGGCAATCGGTGTCCAAATGGGATGTCAAGATAAAACCGTCGTTCTTATGGCTGGAGATGGTGGGTTTATGGTGAACGTCGGGGAAATGGTTACGGCAGCCGAAGAAAACTTACCAGTTATCATCGTATTGTTCGATGACTCAGGCTATGGAGTTCTTCGCAATATTCAAACAGCGGCATATGGTCGGCAGGTAGCTGTGGACTTATTGAGCCCTGATTTTGTGAAACTGGCTGAGTCCATGCATTTTGATGCAGTGCGTATTGGTTCTGGAGATGAGTTCATATCCGAACTGAAAAAGGCTAAGGAAAGACGTAAACCTTCAATGATCGTCGTTGATATGGAAGCTGTGGGGCCAATGGCCAAACCATTTGGCGGACCACCGGGAGCTGCGGAAGCATTCAAGCCCAAAAAACTATAAGGAGGATTGAGAATGATTTCGACATACCCATTTGTTTCAGGAAAATATCTAGTTAATGGAGAATGGATAGAATTACCGGAAAAAGTCGATGTTGTAAATCCGGCAAATACATCGGAAGTAGTTGGCCAGGTGGCAAAATGCTCTGAAGAAATCGTGAATGGTGCTATTGAAGCGGCAGAAAATGCTTTTGAAACGTGGTCTCGCTCTGATATCGGGGAACGGGCAAACAGGATGAACACTGCGGCAGAAGAACTATCAAAAGTTATCGAGGAAAATGTTACCGTGTTTGTACGTGAGAATGGCAAAACACTTGTTGAAGCTAAAAAGGATTTACTGCGCTGTGTTGAAGTAATGAAGGGCTGTGCAGCAGAGTTACTTGATTGGTGGAAGCCTGAAGTGCTTCCAGGAAAACAAAAAGTCCAAATCCGAAGAAGGGCAAGAGGTGTCACGGCAATAATCACACCGTGGAATTCTCCGATGATATTAACATTTAAAAGGGTCATACCTGCTGTTTTGGCAGGCAATGCCGTTGTCGTAAAACCTGCAACGAATTGTCCTTTAACGATCATGACCTGTTTAAAAGTAGTTGCTGAACATTTTCCTCCAGGAGTCATCAATATAGTCTCAGGATCAGGAAAAGCAATCGGCGACACATTATGTTCCGATTCACGCGTAAGGACATTGGCTTTTGTCGGAAGTACGGAAACCGGGAAAGATATCATGCAGAAATCAGCTGGAAATCTGCAAAAAGTATATATGGAACTTGGCGGCAATGATCCTGCCATCATTTTGGAAGATGCCAATATGGATGAAGCGGCTATCAAACGTTTGAGGATGGGGATTTTACGAGCGGCGGGTCAGGTTTGTTCTGCTGTAAAAAGAGTGTACGTCCAAGAATCACGATATGATGAAGTTGTGGAGAAGCTGACCAAAGAGTTCAGCCGGATGGTGATCGGTGATGGAATTCAGCCTGATGTAACCATGGGTCCATTGAATAATAAAGCACAATATGACTTTGTGAATGGCTTGATCGAACGCACCGCTAAGTCAGGGGGAAATATAATCACAACCGGCATCCAGCTGAATCCGGAAACTTGGGATAAAGGTTATTATATGCTTCCTTCCATTATTACTGGCGTCGATCAGCAGAGCGAATTGGTTCGAGTGGAACAATTCGGACCGATCATTCCAATTTTACCTTTCAATGATATCGATGAAGCTGTAAAATTAGCGAATGATAGTGAGTTTGCGCTGCGTGCATCTGTTTGGACCGAGAATGAAGATATCGCTGTCGAAATGGCAGATCGCCTTGAAGCTGGTGCGGTATTCCATAATAATCATACCGTTTTCAGTGACTTGGCCCTGGACTTCCCTGGCTTAAAAGAAAGCGGTGTTTCGCGGGAAACAAGACATTGCGGGTTGGAATTCTTTGCGGACTCATACGGGTTTGCTGATTGAGGAAGGATGAAACTACATGAAGTTAGGTTTAATCGGGTGCGGTAATATCGGAAAATTTCTGCTACAGGCCATTAATAACGACGGGCTTCTTCCAGGTGGAAGAATCGTTGCGATTTATGCCCGCCGTGAAGAAGTTTCGGCACAATTAGCTGAAGAATTCAAGACACAGCCATATCGTGATGTCGACGAACTTCTTAAATCCGATATAGATTTAGTCATAGAGGCTGCAACGATAGAAGCAGCTGAAGAGTATGCATTGAAAGTGCTTAAAAGCGGGAAGGATCTCTTGCTAAGCAGCATTGGCGTGATGGCGAATTCCGCCTTTGAAGAACAATCAAACCAGATTTGTAAATTGAATAACGTGAATATTCTCCTTCCGTCTGGTGCTATTGGAGGTCTAGATGTACTTAAATCGGCAAAAGCGGTGAATGGCCTTGAATCTGTTTGCATCACCACAAGAAAACCGCCAAACGCATTGCCGGCAGGGTCTTCAGTTACAGAAGAAACGGTATTATTTGAAGGAACTGCTGCAGAAGCGATCAAGCAGTTTCCGAGAAACATCAATGTTGCGATTGTGCTGTCTATGGCTGGTCTTGGATCAGAAAAGACGAAAGTGAAAATCATTGCCGATCCAAATGTGTTAAAAAACAATCACCTGATAGAAGCGTCAGGTTCGTTCGGGAAACTGAAACTGGAAGTGGAAAATGATCCGATGCCAAATAATCCGAAAACGAGTTATCTAGCGGCATTAAGCGTTTTGGCGACTCTGCAAAACAAGGAAAAAAGCGTTCAGATCGGGTAATGCATAATGATGTAAAGCTTGGAAGGGAGAGAAAAAGTATGCTTAAAACTGAAAAATCCTTAGAAGAAATGTCGAAACAGCAAGTTGTTGACTATTTGAACGAAACGGTTAAACCAGAGGAAGGCGTTATACCTGCATACCTCCTTGGAGACCCAAAGGTTTATGATATAGAACATGAAAAAGTGTTTTTGAAAACATGGGTTTTTATCGGCCATGATTCTGAAGTACCGAACAAAGGAGACTTCATGACCCGTGAACTTGCTGGCTACTCGCTCATCATTACTCGTGATGCTGAAGGGGAAATCAGGGCGTTTTATAATATGTGCACCCATCGCGGAATGAAATTATGCCGTGCAGATAAAGGGAACAAGTCATTATTTACTTGCCCCTACCATGGGTTTAATTTTAAAAACACTGGTGAACTCGTAGGAGTGCCATTACAAAAGGATATATATGGGGGTAACCTTGACCGTTCGGAAATGGGCCTTCACAAAGTAAAGCTTGAATCCTATAAAGGTCTTTTATTTGGAACCTGGAATGAAGATGCAGAGCCGCTTGAAGAGTTTCTTGGAGACATTAAATGGTATTTGGATATCCTTGTAGGACGAGCAGAAATGGAAGTAATCGGAGTTCCGCAAAGATTCGTTGTTAATTCAAACTGGAAAGTTGGTTCCGATAACTTTGTTGGTGATTCCTATCACACGATGGTCACACACGGATCCATTGCCAAACTGGGCATGGTGCCCAATGCTACCTATTCAAAGCGCGGTTTTCAAATCCATACGGATAACGGGCATGGACTAAACTTAGGGACTCCTAATCCTGACTTCGCTTTCCCGGAAGAATTGAAAGATGAATTTAAAACTAATTTGTCTGAAGAACAATATGGAGTGTTATCAAACTTAAAGAATATGATTGGGAATGTCTTCCCTAACTTATCATTTTTAATATCCCATACAAAAATCAAAGACCAATTCATCTCCAACACTTCAATAAGGATGTGGCGGCCAATCGGTCACAATAAAATGGAAGTGATTGCTTGGATGCTCGTGGAAAAGAACGCCTCCCAAGATTGGAAAGATAGATCAAGAGATTCATTTATCTTGACCTTTAGCCCATCCGGTATTTTCGAACAGGATGATACGGAAGTTTTTACTGATATCACTGAAGCAGCCCAAGGACCAATGCCTTTCCTAAAGAACCTAACCTACAATTATACAATGGGTCTTCATCGTGAACCAGTTGATTTTATAGGTCCTGGTGTTGCTTACGATGATAAATTCACTGAAGCGAGCCAAAGGAATTTTTACAAGTACTGGCTTGAATTGATGACGAAATGATAAACGGGAGGAGGAACGGAAATGAATGTGGAGAAAATGTTGCTCAAATGTCAATTTGAACAATGGCTGTATGATGAAGCTCAATTACTGGATGATATTGAATTTGATGATTGGTTCGATTTAATGCACTCGAGCTTACGCTATCAAATGCCTGTACGTGTTAATAAAGAAGGGGTGGAACGCCCGGATTATTCAACGGAAATGTTTACATTTAATGATGATATTGAGTTGCTGAAACTGCGAGTGGATCGTTTGAAAACGGATTATGCATGGGCGGAAATACCGCCATCAAGAACACGGCGTTTTGTCTCAAATGTACGCGTTAAAGACTATGTTGAAGGTGAAAAGGCAGTCGTCAAGAGCTACCTGCTCATCTATCGCAGCCGCAGCACGGATATTCAGCATGATCTGATTTCGGGGGAACGAAATGATGAATTTATTTTCGAAGAAGGTAAATGGAAACTTTCCAAACGAATATTCATTGTTGATCAATCAACGATAAATACCAGAAATCTTGCTATCTTCGTATAATATTGACTTGGTTAAAAAGAGGAGGCTGGTTACAATGGCAATGGCGTTAAAGGATAAAGTAGTGCTGATTACCGGTGGCAATTCAGGTATCGGGGAGGCTGTCACTAGACGTTTCATACAAGAAGGGGCAAAAGTCAGCATCATCGGCCGCTCGATAGCAACGCTAAAGAAAATGAAAGCGGAATTTGGTGAAGAGATTCTCATTAACCAAGGCGATGTAAGCAAATATGAAGACAATGAAAGGGCTGTTCAGGCCACTGTCGAGCAATTTGGAAAGCTGGATGTTTTCGTTGCCAATGCAGGAGTCTTTGATGGATTTGCTAAATTTGCCGACGTAACTCCCGATGCACTTTCCGATGCATATGATTTTCTGATTGATATTAACGTTAAAGGATCATTCTTCGGTGCTAAAGCCGCTCTTGAAGAACTGCAAAAATCGAATGGAAATATTATTTTCACCGTATCCGGTGCCAGTTTTTATCCGGATGGCGGCGGGGTTTGGTACACAGCAAGCAAGCATGCCCAAATAGGGCTGATGCGCCAACTTGCCTTTGAACTCGCTCCTAACATCAGGGTGAATGCTGTAGCGCCTGGTGGCACTCTGACCGCATTATCGGTCATTCCTCCCCTACGTCCATTCGTTAAAATGGTGGATAATGAAACGAAGGCAAATAGCATAAAAAAAAGAAACCCTCTTCAGCTTGCACAGCTGCCCGAAGATCATGTAGCTGCATATGTCCTATTGGCATCAGACGCAGCGCGTGCTATTACAGGTGAAGTCATCTCCAGTGATGGCGGATTGTCCGTTCGCGGACTGGGTTGAGTTCATATTAAAATAAACTATGGGAAGTAGGTTTATTAGTATGGCTGAATCACTATTGGGCAATAGGAATATTAATCAACTCGCATTTGTTGTAAAAGATATTGAAGCTGCTAATCTAGCTTTCACAAGACTGCTGGGCATTAAGAAGGCAGAACCATTTCTAACTGGTGACAGTTCTGTTTCGAAAGTCACTTTTAGAGGTGTACCAACGGAATCGCAATCCAAACTGGCTTTCCTGAATACACCGACCGTCCAATTTGAACTAATAGAACCCGATAAAAATCCAGGAACGATGCGTGAGTTCCTGGATGAAGTAGGTGAAGGGATCCACCATATAGCTTTTGATGTGGACTCTATCCAAAAGAGGCTGCCAATCATGGAGAAAAATGGTTACCCAGCTTTGCAAACGGGTGATTTCACTTCAAGTGACGGCCGATATGTATATGTGGATACACTAGATGATCACAAAACGTTAGTTGAACTGCTTGAAAGTGCGGAGCCAAGAGTAACGGCATGGGAAAGACCGGAAGATGACAGCATTCAGCCGCTACTAGGGACTAACAAAGTGGAACAGCTTGCGTTTGTTGTCAAAGACCTTGATGCGGCTGCAGATGCATATAGTAAGTTGTTGGGTGTTGAAAAACCTCCCATCATCCATTCTGGTTCATCCGATATTACAAACGTGATTTACAAAGGGAAGCCCACTGAAGGCAAATCAAAATATATGTTCATCAATACTCCGTTAATTCAAATTGAATTGATCGAGCCGGGCGAATCACCCAGTACGTGGAAAGATCATCTAGAAACATATGGTGAGGGTGTTCACCATATCTCTTTTGTCGTTAAAGACATGGAGGCTAAAATGAAGATGCTGGAAGAAATGGGCTATCCGGTCATACAGACAGGAAACTTTTTTAACGGAAAAGGCCGGTATGCCTATATGGATACAAAAGCGACCTTTAAAGTGATTATTGAATTGCTGGAACGTTACGATGAGTAAACAAGTAACCATTGATCATCAAAAGGTGTATGGATGATTGTCCGGGCAATTGGAGCTTACATAATTAGGAATAAGAACCCCAGGGGTCATTCAATCGAAAACCTAGCCATTTTCCCACCTAATCAGCTGAATAACTACCTAGAAGCGTAACCGTAAAAAGCATACAAGGCAATGGTCGGGAAGGGGACTTCAACCATGGCCTTGTACGGTTCGAATAAAAGTGAAAAATTTAACATCAATATGGATCGTATTGACCTTTATTGCTTTTTCTACAATTTTGTCACGAATGCCTGGATTAACTGTAAGTGCTCGTTGTTTCGTTCCTCATACCAAGATTTATCCACCAATGTAATTCCTCATTACAGGCCGATAAAAAGGATTCGAAAAGAAACCATGATGAATCTGTAGTTTTTTGGAGAAAGTTATTTCTCGAGTTGGAATATAATAAGTGGTGAAATTCGATGTTTGTACGACTTGCCGCTATTCGGTCATTTTTATTTATTTCTTGTTGCAGTTTATCTGTTGCCCATACCAGTTTTTTAACTCCTCTTCCGTAATTCCTTCACAAGCTTTTTGTATAGAATGGTTTTCGAGCATTACTGATTTCCAATTCTTGCTGCTAAAGTTCAATATCCACATTGGATATGACCATCCCTATGGACAGGTTTAACCTGTAGCAAATTTTCCTATTCCAATTTCCCAAAAGCTTTACAAACCGGTGTACGGCTACAATTGAATTGCTGGGCGATATCATCTTCCGTTAAACGGTCTCCGGGCAATAATACGCTTCGATGATTGCATTTTTAATAACAAAAATATAGCTTCCCTTAAGGGCTTAGAATAATAATGTTCTATTTAATCTGAATATATATAGATAATGATTGGTTTCCATGGTGCACCTTTCTAAAATCCAATTATATACAAGTATATTTATTTTAAAAATGAGTGAAGTCCATTTCAATGCTTCATACTTTTTATTAATACAATTCAATGGGATGGATGACACTATTACTACTAAAGACGCTCACAAGGCAATCGGACCTTATTGGCAAGATGAAAAATTCCAGGTAGCCCTTATATATGCTGTAACTGGGAAACTGCCTGTTACTTTTTGGGAAAAAAGGTGGTCATAGAATAAGCGGAAGCACTAATAGTAGGTTTTGATATCATTTTGCCCTGACGAATGATGTATATGAAAATTCTTTTTTACGATAACCATGCTAGAAGGGAGATTCATGTTGCTCGATTACATAAAGATGCTATGATTGAATTCGAAGCTTATTTTAAACGAAAGAGAATATCAGATTGATATTTTCTTTGCTTTTAATATACATAGAGGAAGCAGGAGGAGTTATTAATGAACTTAGCACAATTTCCCAGGAAACGATATACACCGACATATACACCAGTTGAGAGGCTGGATCATTTGTCTGAAGTTCTTGGGGGCCCATCCATTTACGTTAAACGAGACGATATGCTTGGTCTGACGGCAGGCGGAAATAAAACAAGGAAACTGGAATTCCTTGTTGCCGATGCATTGGACAAAGGCGCGGATACATTGATTACATGTGGAGGCATTCAATCAAATCATTGCCGCTTGACACTAGCTGCTGCGGTTAAAGAGAAAATGAAATGCATACTTGTGTTGGAAGAGGGCCTTTCAAATTCTGAACCGGATTTTAACGGTAACTATTTTCTCTACCATTTATTAGGCGCTGAACAAATCAAAGTAGTGCCTAATGGAGCTGACTTAATGCAAGAAATGCAAAAAGTGGCTAAAGAGGTGACAGAGAAAGGACATCAACCTTACATCATCCCGGTTGGGGGATCCAATGTCATTGGTGCGACGGGATACGTTGCATGTGCTCAGGAGATCTTGGCCCAGTCCTTTGAGCAAGGAATTGATTTGAAAGCAGTTATTTGTGTAAGCGGCAGTGGAGGAATGCATGCTGGTTTGGTGGCAGGATTTCATGGAAATCACAGTGGAGTATCGGTAATTGGAATAAACGTAAGCAAAGGGAAAGCTGAACAAGAAGAGAAAGTTTTTCAGCTTGTTAAGGAAACTTTAACACATATCGGCATTCCGAATTCACTTCCTCGTGAGGCTGTTACGTGTTTTGATGAGTATGTCGGCCCGGGTTATGCTTTGCCTACACCTGAAATGGTGGAAGCAGTCAAGCTAATGGCAAGAACGGAAGGGATACTGCTGGATCCGGTATATACGGGGAAAGCGGCAGCGGGACTCATCGATTTAATACAAAAAGGCACCTTTAAGCCGGAGGATAACATTCTATTTGTTCACTCTGGCGGTGCTTCATCGCTATACGCAAATACGTCTCTCTTTAATTGAGATTTTACGAACCAACTGGTTCGCCTGCACCAGTTGGTTGGTCTAAAGTAATCATTTCAAGTTGATCTCGTTGAATAGAATGATGTTTCGGAAGCATCCTCATCACCCCAAGTTTTTAATAGATCTATTTTAAAATAAGGCTCTTTTCGTAAAGATTGATGTTTTTAAAATGAAACTATTTAAGGTTGATTGGAGCGGAAGTGCGAGACTCCTGCGGGAGCAGCGGGACAGGTGAGATCTCACAGGCGTTTATGCCGAGGAGGCTCACCGCCCGCCCCGCGGAAAGCGAGCATCTGGAGGGGAAATCAACCACAACTCACTACCTGGTAAAATAGCAACAAAGTATGTGAAAACAGCCTAAAACAAAAAATGACTCTAGGGAAAAGTGTTCTATCTAAAAGGTAAGTCAAAGTTGATTGGAGCGGGTGTACGAGACTCCTGGGGGAAAAGTGCGCCCCACAGGCGAAAGCCGAGGGCGGACCGCCCGCGGAAAGCGAGTGCCCAACGTTCCAATCAACGTCCAAATTGTACACAAGCCATAAAAAAGGACAAACTCGATTTTGAGTTTGTCTACAGTCTGAGAGGATTCTACAGTTGTAGAATCCTCCTTTAATGTTACTTTTCGATTAAAGACTTCGTATGTTCAAAAACAACTTTACCATCCACGATCGTTAGAATTACCTTTGTATTGGGAATTTCTTCTTCTGGTATTTCAAAGAGATTTCGTTCTAATACTACGATATCAGCAAGTTTTCCTACTTCTAATGTTCCCAATTCCTTCTCCCTAAAGGAACCATAAGCTGATCCGGCTGTATAAGCTTTCAATGCTTCGGCAAGTGTGATGCGCTCATGTGGATGCCATACCGTTTTTCCGCTGCTGTCGATTCTCGTTACTGCCCGATAGATTTGAAGAAGTGGATCAAGGGTATCGATTGGGAAGTCCGTTCCGAATGCCAATTTCGCTCCGGCTTCTTGCAGTGTATTAATCGAGAAAACATACTTTTCTCGTTCTGTACCAATCCGCTTGGTATAAACACCTCTTTCAGACATCGCAAAGTGATCCGGCTGCATTGAAGCGGTCACTCCTAGCTCTTTGAAACGATGAATATCATCAGGGTGGATCACTTCAATGTGTTCAACAGAATGACGCGAATCTCGTTTACCGTTTGTCTTTTGCGCTTCCTCATAGGCATCTAAAGCAAGGCGAATCGCTCCGTCGCCAATTGCATGAAAACGAATGCTGAAGCCTTCTTTATCAGCATCAACGACCCATCTTTTGATTGTTTCAGGAGGGAACGATGATTCACCTCGTGTATTCGGTTGATCAGCATAAGGTTCAAGTAAATAAGCGGTACGGGCTGTAATGACGCCATCGATAAATTGTTTAAGTCCTGACACACGAAGTTTGTCCGATTGATACGTATCTCGTAATTTTTTGACACGTTCAAGATTGCCATTTAAAGCTGGCCATAAATGAATACGGGCAGTTAAATCTCCATTGTCTTCAAATTCTTTGAAAACATCATAATCATTAAGCATTTCCAATGCTTCTATTGCGAATAAGTCGTGGACGGATGTTACTCCTAAACCAGCCGCATGAGTGAGGAAATTCGTGAAAAGTTCTCTCTTTTGTTCTTTTGTAAAATCATAGGCATGGAGGATAACCGCGTCCATTGCTTTTTCGTATAAAAGACCATTAGGTTCCCCATTTTCGTCTTTTCCAATCATTCCATACGAAGGGTTTTCCGTATGACGGGTAATATTAGCGATTTCAAGTGCCTTTGAATTTACCCATGCGTAATGACCTTCGGCGTGAAACATAAGCACCGGACGGTCGGGGAGAATGCGGTCCAATGAAGACCGATTCGGTAATTGCTGCGTATCCCAATATCCTGCATCCCATGAAGCGCCGATTATCCAAGGATCTTGCGGGTGCGATTCGGCAAATTCACGAATCATTTCCAACGCTTCTTCTTCTGAACGGGCTGGGAATAAATTGGCACTATTCATCGAAACAGCCCCATCCATCATGTGAAGATGGAAATCATGAAAACCCGGTAGAATTAATTGGTCATCAAATTGATGGATTTTGGTATTCTCGCCTGAATAAGGTTTAACCTCCTCTTCAGAACCAACCGCAATGATTTTATTGTCCTTAATCGCAATTGAGGCGGGCTCCGGTTGATCAGAAAGTCCTGTAAATACAGCATTACTTGAAATAATTACATCAGCTAGTTGTTGATTCATTATCTATCATTCCTTTCAATTCTATAGAATAGCTTCTATTATTAAGCTTGTTCAATGGCAAGCTCAGGAGGCGGCTGTCTAAACATTTTTGTAAGGTTAAGAAGGTACACAAATCCGATCGCAAACCAAGTTCCTCCCAGTATTAACGAATAGATGTCTAACTTTATCCAAAAGAAACCTGTAAGAGAAGCACCAATTAACGGAATGATAAGGTACCGAATGGTCCCCATTAAGGAACGCTGCTTTTTTCGGAAATAATAGTGAGCGATAACCGAAAGATTAACGAAAGTAAAAGCGAATAATGCACCAAAATTTATAAGAGATACGGCAGTTGTAAGGCTTAAGAAAAGTGCGCTTAGAGCAACGCCTCCTATAATTAATATGTTGAAGACAGGTGTACGATATTTAGGAGAAAGATATCCAAATATTTTGGCAGGAAGTACACGTTCACGTCCCATTGCAAATAAAATACGTGAAGCACTTGTCCCTGACGCAATAGCTGATGAAAAACTTGACATGATTCCTTCAGCAAGCATATAACTTATCAAAAAGTTACCCCCGATATACATTGCAATTTCCATATAGGCTGCTTCCGGGGCTTTAAATGATTGGTAGTCAGGCCAGACAAGCTGTAAAAAGTACGAACCGATAAAATAATATAATCCACCAATGATTGTTACAAGATAAATGGCCCTAGGTATGGATTTTCGCGGGTTTTTCGTTTCTTCAGAAAGAGTTGTTACTGCATCAAACCCTAAAAAGGAAAAGCATAAAATAGGGATTATGGACATGAAGCCCGGCATATTTATATTTGAATCAATAAACGGGAGGATCGAAAAGAGCGTTCCTGCACCTTGACCATTTAAAAGCCCCTTTATTGAAAAAATGATGAACAACGCAAGTGTTCCGAATTGCAAGAATAGAAGCCCCATATTAAGCTTAGCCGCTACCTTAATACCGAGAATATTTATAATCGTAACCGTGACGATAAAAAGAATAATCCAGACGTACATAGGAATTATAGGGAAATAGGCTTTCATTGCAATTCCTAACAATAGAGCACTGATCATTGGACTGAACATATAATCCAGAATAATGGTCCAACCTACGAGAAAACCAATGTGAGGACTTAGGGATTTTTGCGTAAACGTATAGGCTGCACCCGCATTTGGAAAGGCTTTGACCATTTGCGCATAGCTGTAGGCTGTAAATAGCATAACGATAAAGGCAACGATATAAGCAGTAGTGATCATCCCGTTCGTGCTATGAACAGCAACTCCATATGTTTAAAACAAAGTAGTTGGGGCCATAAAAGCCAAACCAAAAAACACAACATATTTTAATGGAAGTGAACGTTTAAGAGTTGGTGAGTTTGAATTATTCATATATCAGTCCCCCTATTTAAATGGCTGCATCATAGTCATTCTTTATTCCAATACCATACTGATTCTGCAAAGCAGACCGATCTCCATGCCCAACTTTTCTATAGTTTTTATTTTCCATAGAATGGTCTATTTTCGTATTGAATTTCTAAAAATAATAAGTTGCATATTAAGTAAACGTTTGATGACAAAGATGTACATCCGCTGTTTGATCATCTTTTTCCGAATCGTTTACTTATCTTACTAAAGAACCGGCATAATCATAAACTACTTGACCGTCAACCATTGTTAACAGTACCTTTATATCTGGTATTTCTTCCACAAGCACTTCAAAGAGATTTCGTTCCAAGACGATAATATCAGCAAGTTTACCTGCTTCCAATGTCCCTAATTCCTGCTCTCTAAATGTACCGTAGGCTGGGCCACTGGTATAGGCTTTCAATGCTTCGGCAAGTGTGATGCACTCATGTGGATGCCATACCGTTTTTCCGCTGCTGTCGATTCTCGTTACCGCACGATAAATTTGGAGGAGCGGATTCAAAATATCAATTGGGAAGTCCGTTCCAAAAGCCAGTTTCGCACCGGTTTTTAGCAAAGTATTAATCGAGAAGACATACTTTTCTCGTTCAGCACCAACTTGTTCGGTGTAAACACCTCTTTCAGACATCGCTAAGTGATCTGGCTGCATTGAGGCCGTAACACCCAGCTCACTAAAACGATGAATATCATCTGGATGAATAACTTCAATGTGTTCGACGGAATGTCGTGAATCTCGTTTACCATTTGTCTTTTGCGCTTCCTCATAGGCATCTAAGGCAAGACGGATTGCTCCATCTCCAATCGCATGAAAACGAATGCTGAAGCCCTCTTTATCTGCAGCAACGACCCATTTTTTGATCGTTTCAGGAGGGAAAGACGTCTCACCGCGTGTTTCTGGTTGATCCGCATAAGGCTCAAGTAAATAAGCTGTACGGGCGGTAATGACACCATCGATAAATTGTTTCAGTCCCGACACACGGAGTTTATCCGATTGATATGTCTCTCGCAATTGTTTGGAGTGCCCAAGATCGCCATTTAATGCAGGCCATAAATGAATCCGCGTTGTTAATTTACCGTTGTCTTCGAATTCTTTGAAAACATCTAGTGATTCTATTGTTTTTAAACCATGTAAGTCATTGACAGAAGTCACCCCTAAGCTTGCTGCGTGTGCCAAGAAATTGGAGAAGATTTCATTTTTTTGTGAATTTGAAAAATTAAAGGCATGGCGGATAACCGCATCCATTGCTTTTTCATATAAAATACCATTGGGTTCGCCATTTTCATCTTTTCCTATAATGCCATAGAAAGGATTTTCCGAATGACGAGTAATATTAGCAATCTCCAAAGCTTTCGTATTCACCCATGCATAATGGCCTTCAGCGTGAAACATGAGTGCCGGACGGTCAGGAAGAATATGATCCAATGAATGGCGAGTCGGTAATTGTTGTGTATCCCAATAACCTGCATCCCAAGTAAATCCGATTACCCATTGATTTTCCGGTATTGATTCGGCGAATTCACCAATCATTTCCAGCGCTTCATCTTCTGAGCGAGCGGCGAACAGATTGACACTATTGAGGGCAACGGCACCTTGCATGATATGAAGGTGGAAATCATGGAATCCCGGCATAATTAATTGGTCTTTAAACTGATAGCTTTTCGTGTGCTCACCTGCGCAGTGTTTAATTTCTTCCTCAGTACCAATCGCAACAATTTTGTTGTCCTTAATTGCAATGGAGGCAGGTTCAGGTTGGTCGGAAAGACCTGTAAATACAGTATTACTTGATATAATTACGTCAGCTACTTGTTGACTCATCATCAATCATTCCCTTCTTTTATAGCTCTATTATCAAGCTTCCTCAAAGGCAAGCTCAGGAGGCGGCTGCCTAAACATTTTCGTTAAGTTTAATAGATAAATAAATCCGATAAGAAGCCAAGTTCCACCTAGTATTAGTGAATGTTTATCTAGATTTATGAAAAACAATCCAATTAGTGCTGCACCAGTAAGCGGGATAATCAAATATTGAATCGTTCCTTTAAAAGAGCTCTGTTTCTTTTGGAAAAAATAGTAAGAAACAACCGAAAGATTCACAAAGAAAAAGGCAAATAACGCACCAAAACTAATAAGAGATACAGCTGTTGTTAGATTTAAGAAAAGGGCGCTTAATGCAATCCCGCCAATGAGTAAAATATTGAACACAGGTGTCCGGTATTTCGGTGATAGATAGCCGAAGATTTTTTTCGGCAATACATTTTCCCTTCCCATCGCATACAAAATACGAGAGGCGCTAGTGTCCCGATGCCACGGCTGAAGCTGTGGTGGAGGTTAGCCCCACTGCCACAAAGAAGCTCACAAAAATGTTTCCGCCGATATACATCGCGATCTCTAAATAGGCGGATTCAGGGTTAGTGAAAGAATGGAACTCCGGAAAAATTAGTTGTGCAAAATAAGAACTTGTGATAAATAAAAATCCGCCAATCATCGTTATGAAATAGATCGCTTTTGGCAACGTTCTCGTAGGATCCTTCGTCTCCTCTGACAGAGTAGTTACTGCATCAAAGCCTAAAAAGCTAAAACAAAGAATTGGGATAACAGATAGGAGAGCCGGTGCGCTAATTTCAGGATCATAAAAGGGAACGGTGGAAAATAATGTCCCTGATCCTTTTCCTTCAAGAAGACCTTTAATGGAAATAATAAAAAATAGTGCAAACAATAAAAATTGCAAGAAAAGCATATACGTATTAATTTTCGCTGCTAATTTAATGCCAAGGATGTTGACAGCAGTAATAATCACAATAAATAAAATGATCCAAACATACATCGGAATGGATGGAAAATAAGCTTTCAATGAAATTCCGACGATTAGGGCGCTGATCATCGGGCTAAATATATAATCAATGGTGATTGTCCAACCCACGATAAACCCTATATGTGGACTTATAGATTTTTGCGTAAACGTATATGCTGCTCCTGCTTTTGGGAACGCTTTCACTAATTGGGCATAGCTATAAGCTGTAAATAACATGACAACTAAAGCAATGGCATAAGCCGTTGGCATCATCCCGCTGGTGCTGTCTACAGCAACCCCATAAGTTGAGAAAAACGTTTTTGGAGCCATGAAAGCCAATCCGAAAAAGACGACATACTTCAAAGTAAGAGTACGTTTAAGAGTTGGTGAATTCGTATTTTCCATTAATCAATCCTCCTTGTGAATTTTTTTACTAACGATCGTACACATTCATTAATGTGCACATCGTGAATAAGCGGATTATTCGGGTTATTTAATTTAAAATTCCGTATATTCGAGGAGTTAGTTAAGAAGAGTAGCATAATGCAAGGAACAACATCGTAATGGCCTTGTCTTTTTTGAAGTCACACTTTTTAATAAAAGGTATCACTCCTTAGAACAAAATGATTTTTCAAAATAATGGTTTGCTGTTTTCATTTAGGAATGCATCACTCCATTCATTATGTATAAATCCATTATAAAGTCTCGTCTAACACGAGAGTAAACAGTTGGGATACAAAAAAACAGCCTTCGAAATGATAATGCTTTCATTTCGAAGGCTGTTCACTTATTACTTTTTCTTGAATCGGAATTTGTATTTCATAATAAGCTTCATCATATTGATCGGTCAGAGAAACGTCAACCTGCATAATTCGAAAGGCGTCACCGGTAATAATATAGTCATGAGTATCACAATGATGGAGTAGCTTTTTTAGCTGGGTTAGCATTTTCTCGCTTGTAAGTCCTCCATAATAGGAACATAAAAATAGCCCTTTTTCAATTTTTTTGGTAGGTTGCTCTGACTCCTCACCCTGAACAAGAATGAATGATTGAGATTGATAGTCACTTAGATTAGCGGAAAAGTCAGATGATTGACGAATTTCATCAAAATACTCTTTCTTGATGAAATCTCCAAATTTATTGCTGGCCAAAGCAGGGATGATCCCACCAATCTTGTTTTCGAGCTCCAAATATCCAAAATAAAGATTTTCTGTATCCGTCCAAGCTACCGATCTGTCTAGCTGGATGTATTCCCGTTCTTCAAATTGCTTTATCACGATATCCGAATTCCTGTAACTGTTTGTGAAATGTTCAATATTGTATAATCGTGTCATCAAAATATTATGGATACCTTGCAATTTCTTAATTTCTTCCTGTATATTAGCCATTGATTTTTGAAGTGATTGAACCGACTTTTTGACATTGCGATCCGTAAGAAACTGCTTGATTTCTTCTAAGGAAAACCCGATGCTCCTTAACTCTTTGATCGTTCCGAGAACCTCATACTGGGAAATGGAGTAATAACGATAGCCAGTTTCGGGGTCAATATGAAAAGGCTTTAGCAATCCAATTTTATCGTAATGGCGCAACGTATCTACGGTTACACCTCGCAACTTCGCCATTTCTCCTATACTAAGCTTATTTTGCATGGCTTTTCTCCTAACCAATACTGAATTTATATATATTAATAACATGATTTCCCCCTATTATAAAGTAGCGATTCCTGTTGTGTATAGCTAGTGGCAGGAATATTTGTAGAGCACCGCATTCATAAAATTGCAGTCACAAACTTACACGTCCAGTATTCGATTTAATCAGGGTTAACCATTTCAGCTCTTGAAATGAGTATACTTTTTTGGACTTAAAGGATCAAAATGCAGAAGAGGTTCAACAGTTTTTCTTGAAAACTTGTAACCGAAACTTCCAGGCGTCCAGTACAAAGCAAATGCAATGGTTTTCTAATTAGAATGGATATTATTTATTGCATGTTTAATGAGGAATTTGTAATGAGGGAACATATGTTTTATAATGTATTTTATGTAATTATCAATCGAAATAGGGGAGGTATTATATGTATATTTCAATTTCAGATTTTATTAAAGAATGGAATAAAGAAGCTATACTCACTCAAAATGTCTTGGATGGTTTGACTGATGAATCCTTAGAACAACAAGTTTATCCTGAAGGTCGCACTTTAGGAAGAATTGTGTGGCATTTCACCACGAGTATTCCAGATTATCTAGCTCATTTCGGGTTAAAGATAGACCGGATAGAAAGTTCGGAAAACGTTCCATCTTCAGCCCGGGAAATTGCCATCACTTTTAAAAATGTAAGTTCTCATGCAGCCAAAATTATTGAACAACAATGGACAGACGAATCCCTGGGACAAATACAAGAAGCGTTCGGAAGACAGGAAACAAATGCTTCCATCCTTATGGGGCTAATCAAGCATATTGTTCATCATCGCGGACAAGTTACGGTTCTGATGCGTCAAGCAGGAATTAAACCTTCTGGGGTTTATGGACCGCCAAAAGAAGATTGGATTCATTTAGGTGTGGAAAATCCACCGCTTTAAGGACTTATGTATACTTCAGTCAGGACCTTCTAGATACGGGGACATTGGCGAATAATTAAATCCACTACTCCATTTTATGACTGAGTTAATAATATGTTTTAGCATCCTTTGAAGGGTGCTTTTTTATTTTGCGAAAGAAGGGTTTAAATGAAATCAGCTAATTTATTAGAGATGATGTTTTAAATGCAACCCTTATTTTTCCATCTAAAGCTAATGAAGGTAGGGGAGATTCGGTCTTTTCCTCTCTATTAAATCATTAGTGCAGAATAGTTCTTTAAGATTATTATTATAAGCATGCTATTTGTAAGCCGCCATATGCTGAACCCCCGCCATAATTACCACAACCACCGGCACAACTATATCCGTCAATGATCAGGAGTTAAACAAAACGACTATAATGAAAAAATCTTTACCAAATCAATTAAAGCTGACTGAAAGTTTCTAGTTATAAATATCTGGATTTTGTTGAAAAATGTCGTTATTTGCGAATATCATTATCGTCATTTCTGAGATATTATAATATTGAATGCACTTTAATACATTGAAGTAATAATGAATTCTTTATATCGGGGCTCAATTAAGTGAGTGGAGGAAAATAAATGAGTGTAATCATCGAGAAGAAACGTATGGAAAACTATACTCATATGGAAGATGCAATGTTGGTAGGGAAAATCCATAATGGTGATGAGGATGCACTGGACTTTTTAATCAATAAATACAGATGTGTCGTTCAATCAAATGCATTGAAGTATTTTTTAACGGGTGGAGATAAGGAAGACGTCTTTCAGGAAGGGATGATTGGGCTATATAAGGCCATTCGAGACTATAAAAATTGCAAAAAGGCGTCTTTCAGATCATTTGCGGAACTGTGCATTACAAGACAAATCATAACGGCCGTTAAAGCGGCGATTCGTCAAAAGCATTCTCCCTTAAATAATTATGTTTCATTGTATATGCCTATCCATCAAGGGGAGTCGGAACAGGGTCTAATTGATCTAATCCCTGAACAGAGACAAAATGACCCAGTCACGATCTTAATAAAATCAGAAGAAATTTGTGATATTGAGTTAATTTTAACCGAAGTCCTTAGTGAGTTGGAAAGCAGTGTTGTGGACTTGTACCTGGAAGGAAAAACTTATTTAGAAATATCAAAGGAACTGAATGTTCAAAAAAAGACGATCGATAATGCACTTCAGCGGGTAAAAAGGAAGCTGGAGCGGCACCTCGAGTCCAGAAGAGTGGAAGAATAATAACAATCATTCTTTAAACTTTCGGTCATTATTAATTTGTAAAATAACATTGAAACAATTAATAGAATAGATAAAAGTACTTATTAAAGCATTTTCCTGGTAATGGAGCAGTTAGTGCAGTGCTATCCTATGGGAAATAAAATCCCTCTAGTTATCATGCCGATAAAATATTCTCTGAGTATAACAAGAAAAAAAGCCCAACTGAAACACATGGGCTTTTTACTATGTTCATTTTTTTAATTCACTCTCTTCAATTGGAGATTATACCTCAATGTTTCATCGTCTGAATATAATTTGTATCCAAGTCCGTCACTGTAATTGAGGAAGACTTTATCCGGAAGATGCTTTTTAGACTCACTTGAAATTAATATGGGGACTCCAGCAATTATGAATCTCTCATCATCTTCGTTCTTATTATCAATTTTCAATTCATGTTCCACATAAATTGAACAGCTCCCAACATAAATGGCTTCGATACGAACCCCTTCATTCTCTTTATAATTCACTTTTAATAGTTGTTCAATCGCTGCTTCTTTAATCTCAATATCCATAAAACCCGCTCCCATATTATTTTTTATCTATACAATCCTCTATTCATTCGTATACCCAATTGTTTATAAGTTAATGTGCATAAGATATAATAAAGCCGATATTCCCGTTCATCAGGCTTATGTTGTTTAATAAAATTACAAATAAGTTCAAACACCATGTGTCTGTAACTCCATCTTTGGAATAGCTTTCTTTGCAATCATCATCCTATCGGCTTTGTTTTCATGGGCCACTTTTTGTTTAATTCAGTTATAAAAGTCTTAACATTTTTTTTATCTTTCATAATTGGGGAATAGACGTAAGAAAGTGTCCTGTTAAAGGATTCATCTTTTACCTGAATGATAGAAATGATTTTATTTTGTACATCTCTTTCGATGACACTTCGGGAAAGCAGGGCCAGCCCTGAGCCGTTTTTTATAAGTGTTTCTTTAATTCCTTGATTGCTGCTTATCGTGAGTATCGATTTAATTTTCAAACCATTTGAACGTATGACATGGTTCAGGTATTCTCGTGTACCAGATCCAACTTCCCTCGTTACCCATGCTTGGTCATGTAAATCAGTAATCTCCACAACGTCTTTATTAGCAAGTTCATGATTGTTAGAAGATACAATGAATAGCTCATCTTGCATGAATGGGTGAACAGAAAGTTCTTTTTCATTAGTTTGACCCTCGATTAAACCAATATCCACTTTGTATAGCCGAACGGCTTGAACGATTTCTTCCGTGTTCCCAATTATCACTTGAAGTTCAAGTTCAGGATATTCCTCTTGAAGGTCGATGAGTAAAGAGGGAAGGATATACTCTCCTATTGTAAAACTCGCACCTATTTTTAATTCGCCCTTGATGGACTTATCGTGTTCCTGTATGTCTTGTCTGGTCTGTTCATAGATTGTGATCATTTGCTTGGCCCGGTCGTAAAGAATTTCTCCCGTTAAGGTGACTTTTAAAAATTTGGGAGAACGGAGGAATAATTTGGTTTGGAACTCTTCTTCTAATTTTTTAATATGCAAACTAACACTTGGTTGCGACATAAGAAGAATTTCTGCTGTTTTTGTAAAGTTCTTGACTTCCACAAGGGTCACAAATGTTTTTAGAGCATCATAGTACATAGAAATTTCTCCTTATTATTAATATTCTTAATAGTTATAATAAATTATATATATTTTACTAATGATGTACCTTCCAGTAAAGTTTTAATGAGAAACTTATTTTAGGAAGAGTATAGGCTGGGAAAGCTATTTTCCTTTGTTGCGTGCTATGAACCTATATAACTGTATTTTTTATTTTTTTGCAGTTAAAACCGACTTGGTCTATAGGAGTAAACGAGTTAATTGATTTATGGATCGAAATAAAATATTTAAACCCACTCGTTATACATAATAATCAACTAAGATAAGTTAATATCCCTTTGTGAGGTGGAAATCGTGCAACTTCAGGTAAGTAACAGTCCCTTTAATCAAGAGCAAGCAGAGCTCCTTAACAGCCTGCTGCCAAGCTTGACCGAAACACAAAAAATTTGGTTGAGCGGTTATCTGACTGCATCTTTGTCAGTTTCGAACACAAGTTCAGCCGACGCCCCGGTATTGGAAGCTCAAAGCGGCGGGAAGACAATATCAAAAGAAGTGACCATCCTGTATGGTTCACAGACGGGCAATGCTCAAGGGCTGGCGGAAAATGCGGCGAGTAAGCTTGAGGGTAATGGCTTTCAGGTTACAATTTCATCCATGAGTGACTTTAAAGTCAACAATTTGAAGAAAATCGAAAATCTTCTGATTGCCGTTAGCACGCATGGAGAAGGTGATCCGCCGGATAATACATTGTCTTTCCATGAGTATCTTCATGGTAGGAGGGCACCAAGCCTTGAGGGTCTCCGCTATTCGGTATTGGCGCTTGGGGACAGCTCATATGAGTTTTTCTGTGAAACGGGAAAACAATTCGATAAACGCTTGGAGGAACTTGGGGGGACACGATTATTTCCGCGAATGGACTGTGACCTTGATTATGATGAGCCTGCTTCCGAATGGCTGGAAGGCGTCATTTCCAGTTTAAGTGAAGGGCAAGTCAGTTCTGCTGCTGCAGTTCCCGAAGCAAAAGCTTCTGTAGGTGAACAAACTTCTTATTCGAGAACAAATCCGTTTAAAGCGGAAGTGTTGGAAAACATAAATTTGAACGGACGTGGCTCCAATAAAGAAACTCATCATCTTGAGTTATCTCTTGAGGGCTCAGGCCTTACATTCGAACCTGGTGACAGCCTTGGCATTTATCCGAAAAACGATTCGGATTTAGTGGATATGCTTCTTATGGAACTGGATTGGGATCCTGAAGAAACCGTGAAGGTCAATAAGCAGGGGGAAAGTCGTCAGCTTAGGGAATCGCTTATCTCCGACTTTGAAATAACGGTATTGACCAAATCGCTCATTGAACAAGCGGCACAGCTTTCTGGTAATGAGGATTTAAAGGAGCTTTTAAAGCCTGGTAATGAAGAAAAGTTAAAAGAATATCGAGAAGGCCGTGATTTGCTTGATTTTATCCGTGATTTTGGTTCATGGGGTGAATCGGCGCAAGAGTTTGTATCGATACTTCGGAAAATGCCAGCCCGTCTATATTCGATTGCGAGTAGTTTGTCCGCCTATCCGGATGAAGTGCATTTGACAATCGGAGCTGTCAGGTATGAAAGTCATGGCCGGGAAAGAAAAGGGGTCTGCTCGATTTTATGTGCGGACAGATTACAGCCAGGGGACTTGCTGCCCATTTATATTCAGCATAACCAAAACTTTAAGCAGCCAAAGAACCCAGATACGCCAATTATCATGGTTGGACCGGGAACGGGCATTGCCCCGTTTAGATCCTTTATCCAGGATCGCGAAGAATCGGAAGCGAAAGGGAAAACGTGGCTCTTTTTCGGAGATCAGCATTTCGTGACGGATTTCCTTTATCAAACTGAATGGCAAAAGTGGTTGAAAACAGGTGTACTTACGAAAATGGATGTGGCCTTTTCCCGCGATACGGATGAAAAAGTGTATGTTCAAGACCGGATGCGCGAGCAAAGCGGGGAATTATACGAATGGCTTCAAAAAGGGGCAGCTGTATACATTTGCGGTGACGAGAAAAACATGGCCCATGATGTCCATAATACGCTTATTGAGATCATTGAAAAAGAAGGCAATATGAGCCATGCTGATGCGCAAGCCTATCTTGAAGATATGCAACAGAATAAACGCTATCAACGTGATGTGTATTGAAATTTGGAAGAAAAGGAGATTACAACATGGTGAACCCACTATTGAAAGCACCAGCAGGCCCGCCCAGTGATGTTGAGCAAATTAAAGAAAGAAGCGATTATTTGCGAGGTACACTTGGAAAAGTGATGCAGGATCGGATTAGCGCCGGTATTCCGGATGATGACAATCGACTGATGAAACATCACGGCAGCTATTTGCAGGACGATCGGGATCTGCGTAATGAGCGTCAAAAACAAAAACTGGAGCCTGCCTATCAATTTATGTTGCGTGTCCGCATGGCCGGCGGGGTTGCACAGCCTTCTCAATGGCTTGTTATGGATGACCTTGCCCAGAAATACGGTAACGGAACCTTGAAATTGACAACAAGGCAGACGTTTCAAATGCATGGTATTTTAAAATGGAATATGAAAAAAACCATTCAGGAAATCCATGCTTCCATGTTGGATACAATCGCTGCATGCGGAGATGTAAACCGAAACGTAATGTGCAATTCGATTCCATTTCAATCCGAAATCCATTCCGAAGTATATGAATGGTCGAAAAAATTGAGTGATTATCTATTGCCGCGTACAAGGGCGTACCATGAAATCTGGCTGGATGAAGAAAAAGTTGTCGCTACTCCGGAATTGGAGGAAGTCGAACCAATGTACGGAAAGCTTTATTTGCCTAGGAAGTTTAAAATAGGCATTGCGGTCCCGCCATCCAATGACATTGATGTCTACTCCCAGGATCTTGGCTTCATAGCAATTGTTGAAAATGAAAAACTTGTTGGTTTTAATGTGGCGATCGGCGGCGGTATGGGAATGACCCACGGTGACAAGGCGACATACCCTCAACTAGCCAAGGTAATCGGTTTTTGCCAGCCAGACAAAATACTGGATGTGGCTGAAAAAATCATTACGATTCAGCGTGATTACGGAAACCGGTCCGTACGGAAAAATGCCCGGTTCAAGTATACGGTCGACAGGCTTGGGCTCGAACCGGTAAAAGCTGAACTGGAAAATCGTCTAGGATGGAAGCTAGGGGAAGCGAGAACTTACCATTTTGATAATAATGGCGACCGCTATGGATGGGTAAAAGGCATGCAGGGTAAATGGCATTTTACACTATTTGTCGAGGGTGGCCGAATTGCCGATATCAATGATTACAAGCTGATGACCGGTTTGCGCGAAATCGCAAAGATCCATACGGGTGATTTCCGATTGACTGCCAATCAAAACCTGATCATTGCAGATGTGTCAAGCCAGGAAAAGGAAAAAATCATAGAATTGCTTGAAACATACGGTTTGACGGATGGTGCACATCATTCGGCGCTCAGACGCAGCTCGATTGCATGCGTGGCGCTTCCGACATGCGGGTTGGCAATGGCCGAAGCAGAGCGTTATTTGCCGGTTCTGATTGATAAAATCGAGGCCATCGTTGATGAAAACGGCTTGAGGAATGAAGAAATCACGATACGCATGACTGGTTGCCCGAATGGCTGTGCCCGGCATGCACTCGGTGAAATTGGTTTTATCGGTAAGGCACCTGGAAAATATAATATGTATCTCGGTGCTGCATTCGACGGAAGCCGATTAAGTAAAATGTACCGTGAAAACATCGGTGAAGAAGAAATATTAAGAGAGTTGCGTGTACTTCTTTCCCGTTATGCAAAAGAACGTCAGCAAGGAGAGCATTTCGGCGACTTCGTCATCAATGCAGGGATTGTGAAAGAAGTGACGGATGGAACGAATTTTCATGATTGATTAAAACAAATGAGAGACAGGAAAGTTTCCTGTCTCAGTTTGTAGACAAAAGGGGTTCTATCTGTATTTTAAAACAAAGTTGATGGAACGGGAGGTACGGGACTCCTGCTGGAAAAGCGAGTCCAGGGGAAACCCCGCAGGCGCAAGGGCGCCGAGGGCGGACCCGCTTGAGGAAAGCGAGTGCCCTACGTTCCAATCAACGTTCGAATTGTACAGTCTGTGAGACAGGAATAATTTCCTGTCTCTTTTGGTATTCAAAGGCTTTCCAGAGTGGCTGGAACATCGATATGTTGAATCATGACCATACTCATCTATCGTCTATTTATTTGCCTTGCTGTTATTTTTATAGGCTACTTCTGCTTCAATCTCAATGAGATAATCCGGAGAAACCAGACTTTGCACCCCTACAGTGGAACGGGCTGTTTTCACTGGATTTTCCTTTGTATTAAAGAAAAGAGCGTAAGCATCGAACCAACCTTGATAGTCTGGTGTATTTCCCTTGTTTGGATCTGGCGCGACATACACACGCAGATAGGTTACATCAGCGAGGGAAAGTCCTTTTGTTTTCAAATCTGCTTTTAATTTCTCTAAGATTCCGATTGCCTGCTTTTCTGTATTGCCATATCTCTCATAAGTGGTTTTTCCATCCTTGTTTAAAAGAGGAGCTACTGTTCCGCTAAACAATAACCGGTTATAACTTTGAGGCACAGCAACTGAACTGGAAATCGCAGAAGTTGGGGACCCAAAAAAGGTCACTTTATCCGATTTCAATTCATCTTGTTCGTTACCTGCGGAAGCAAATGAGTATCCTGCGATTAAATATATACTTAATACTGAGAAAGCGATGAGCGATTTCATAGGTGTATTCATATATTCAGCTCCTGTTATTAATATAACGACGATAGGTAGATAATCAGTTTCATTTTTCCGGCTAACCACAAGTCTTGCTGTTTCAAAATCATCTGCCAGCCATGCAGTTAAATAAATGGGCTGTTCACCAGCAATTAAATATGAAAGTAGTTTTTTTCCGATCAGATGAAGATTTCTAAATGGGCTATCGACAATTCATCATTCTGAGACTCCGGTTTGGATGATGTTAACTTTGGTTTCTATATTAATGTCCATTGTCGGATAAATCTTTTTCCAATGTTCATAGGTCAATTTTTTATTTTTGGCGTGATATTTTTCCTTCAGCCCAATCGGATCAAGGGATTTTTTCTGAAAATCTTTCATAAGTCGGTTTGCTTGCTTGGTTATATCAGCTTCCATTTCCTTTTCAATTTTTTTTATCATCTTTCTATTGGTAAGGTTTTCACTGCGCATGGATTCCTTGATTTGTCCTTTAATTTTGATCTTGATCGTGATCGAGGGATTTCTCTCTGAGCCGGATACCTCATAACTTGAACCGCTTCGGATACTTTCCACTACGATATCGCTTTCTTGCTTGTCTTTTAATTTGAATTTGTATATTCCCCGCCTATGATGTTGAACTAATGTTTTGAAGATGAACATATCATCCGTGGGGACTTTACTGACCATTTTATTTTCATGAAACAAGGCCACTCCAGAAACCGCAACTTCATTATTGTTTAATTTAAGTAAAGGAAGATACGAATCGCCGCCATCTTCCAGAGAGTTGCCTAAAAAGAGATGAAGGTTTGTATCCGGTCCGTTCCCTGTTTCATTTTGATGAGTGATTAAATCTGATAAAAAGATTCCAATATTCACATTCGTATTTGGTGGTTTCGTATTTATGACATCCTTGGCCTTTCCTTCAACAATGGCCAAAATGACCCTGTTTCCAAGTTGAGGCTCACGGTAAAGATAATCGGTCAGTTCTGTCATTCCGATTTCACGTACAATTTTCTCGCTAAATAAAAAGATGCGGGTCTGTCCAAGCAACACCGGCTTATCCGCTTTTTTGGAAACGACAGCCTGGACATCACTCGTCGTCGTCGATGTTCCAGTTAAGATTTGATATTTACCCATCTTGTCCTGTTCGAAGATAGGGATGACGAATGTTCCTTCGACATTATCATTCTTGAGTATATCGTAGCCAATGGCTTGGGACATATTGACTTCGTCAACCACCCTAGGCTGGGCACAGCTGCAAAGAAGGGGGAAAGTCAAGATAATAAGAAATAATTTTTTCATTTACGTTTCCTCATTTTCTTTATATAGATGATGACTAAAAGAAGAGGCAAGTATAAAGCAATGAAGAGCACACCGTATGGATCGATTATTTTATTCAATATATAGAGGGAATCGATATCAAAAACAAATATATTGGTGAGCAGAATAATAATGGACATCCCCCATAGTGGATACTTTTGCTGAACATTGAATAAACGCTTGAAACCCCTGCTCGCTGCCCATAAGGCGATTGTCATATTGGGAATGATAACGATCGCATACCAAGAAACATCTATATATTCAAATCGCTGAATAAAGGGCAATTCAACAATGCTGGTCAAGGTCAGTGTCGGCCATATAGTCAGTTCCAACTGTTTTTGTGAATAAAAAACCACTGAAACCAAATAAATGAATACGGTTAGTAAGGTTGTTGTCAAGGCCCCTCCATGTGCATATTTTTGTGAAGTTTTAGCGTCTTTGATGAACGGGTAAAACATCAGGATCATTTCAAAACCAAGCATCGATAATGAAGTACTTCTGGTTCCTTTCAATATATCCAATAGAGTGTGGTGAAATAAAGGGAGCAAATTGGTGAAATCAGAGTATTTCATGGCATAGAATAGGACAAATAAAAGCCAGTATGTCAAAATGACGCTTAAAAAGGCAACACCTGTAATTGTACGGAATCCTCCCGTATTTATGTAATAAATCAGAATCAGGAAAATCACCGTAAAAGCCCACGAAGCTACCTCTTCAAACATCCATACATGTATGACATTAATATAGCTGATCATGATATCCATCCCAAGGATCAAAAAGTAAAGAATGAATAATAGACTGAAGAAATTCCCGATCCTTTTTCCGAATGCTTGATTATTGGCAGAAATGATATCACCAGGAACGATACTGAAGATTTTATATATGACCCAAATCAATATATGAACGATCAGGCCCGCTAGGAGTATCGAAATCCAGCCATCCGTTCCTGCCGACTTCGCTAGAAGCCTTTGAAAACTTAAAACGCCTACTCCCGTTTGCATGGAATGCACTAAAAAAAACACATAGAACGGTGAGACTTTATATTTTTCATTAACACCAGCTTGGTTCATATGGGACCCTCATTTAGATCATTCATTAAAATCATTTTTTTTGATTCTTGCTTTTTTGGGCTGTGGCTGTCTGGCTATATCATCTGGACGTAAATTTACAGGCCGCGATTTGAAAAGATTAAAAGGAAGCCGAACAAAGCTGTCTTTCCAATCTTGCATGCGAAATGGGTATATCGGTTCGAGGTACGGGTGTCCCATAGAAGTTAATTTGATAAGGTGGGTCATCAAAAACACGGCTGCTATGGTAATGCCCAGTAGCCCCCAAATTTGGGCCCCGATTAAGAAGGGGAACCGCAGCAGCCGAATGGCATTACCCATTTTATAAATGGGAGTAACAAATGATGCCAATGCCGAGAGGGCAACGATGATCAATAAGATATTACTGGTCAAACCAGCAACAACGGCTGCTTGACCGATAACGATACCGCCGACGATACCTAATGTCTGACCTACCTTTGTTGGCAGCCTGGCAGCCGCTTCCCGTAATAACTCAATGGAAATCTCCAGGAATAATGCTTCGATCAATGGCTGAAAAGGTATTAAGTTCCTGGACGTGACGATCGTTTCCAAAAGATCTTTAGGAATCAGTTCATAATGATAGGTCAGCACGGCTACATAAATGGGAGTGGCAAAAATCGAAAAAGCGACCGCGAATATCCTTAATAAACGGAAAGCAGATGCCGGAATCCACGGCATATTATAATCTTCCATGGTGATGAAGTATTCCAACAAAATGGTTGGAGTAATAAGTGCAGAGGACGACCTATCGATTAACAAGGCTACCTTGCCTTCAGCCAATGCACTTGCGATGCGATCAGGCCTTTCCGTATTTAGAAAAAGGGGAAACAAGGTATTTGAATTATCATATAGCATTTGCGCGAGATAGGACCCGTCCAATATTTCATCAAACTCTACGTCATTGATCCTTTGTATAACATTATCAACATTTTCCTGATCAACGATCCCTTCTATCGATAAAACGGCCACTTTCGTTTTAGACAGAGATCCCACAGTCTTTTCACTTACTTGCAATCCAGGGACAGGAAGCCTTTTTCTGACTAAATTCAGATTGATATCAAGATCCTCGACAAATGCTTCTTGAGCACTTATGATGCCAAATTCAAGTTCAGGTTTCTCAACTTGTCTCCCCTGTTGGGCCGCAACATTGATTAATAGGCATTCATCAAGATTTCCATCTAAACGAAGTGCAATTTCGCCTCTCATGATCCTGTCTTCAATTACAACCTTGGTACTGGTGATAAGTGTATTCTCAATAGGAACGTTTTCTTTTATTTGCTCCAAATTTATCGTTTCCAGAGTCGGTATGACCGAAAGAACACTTTCATGAAGTACCTGTGCATCGATCAACGAGCGATAAAAAGAGACCCAATAGCCTACGCCATTATATGTTCCTTGATGGTTAATGAAATCATTGGATGAAGATAGGGTATTGAATAGGTCCCTTACTTCCGAAACGTTATTTAATTCTTCATTTTTTTCGTTTGGTTGATTTGGCTTTTTTTTGAACGTTCTGCGGTTAAACAATGTTGTCACCTCTGCACTAAAGCTTATAATCCTAGCATTTGCAATTTAATTACAAATTAACCATTTTGGATGCTAATGTCGCTCGCTTCAGAAAGGAAATTCATTAAATAAATTGGTGTAAAAGCTGCCTTCATTTCCTGTTCGCATAAAAAAAATGTAAATAGAGGAAACTGAGAATATAAAAACCTATTTATTCAAAGGAGTTCACCATGAAAAGTAAACCCTTGCATATTAAATTGGATCAAAAGCAGGAAGCATTGAAATCTGAATTGGATATGCAGGATGATGTAGTTTTTAAACAGATAATCATTCCTGGTTATGAAGTTTTGGGATTATTTGTATTTGTTAATGGAACGATGGATTACCCTGCATTCAATGATATAGTCCTGGATTTATCATCTGCCCAGGTTGAAACCAGAAAACCGGTTTCGATCGAACAGCTGGTCATTTCCAAAATCTGTTCAGTCAGGGAACAGGATGTTGAAACATATGAAAAAGCCAAGGAGTATATTTTTGACGGGAAAACGCTTTTATTTATAGATGGAATAGTAAATGGTTATGTCTTGAATCTGGAAAAGGAAAAAATCCGTACACTGGGTGAACCTTCGACAGAGAGGGTTGTCAGGGGACCGAAGCTTGGTTTTATCGAAAGTCTTCAGGAAAATATCGGCTTGATAAGGCAATATTCAAACCATCCCAACCTTATCGTCAAACAACAGAAGTTGGGGACAATGGAAAAACGGGAAGTTGCATTAATCTATTATGAAGGAAAAGCTAGCGATTCTTTGCTAAAAGAAGTGAATAAACGGATAAATGAAGTGAAAGCTACCGATCTCCAAGACTCGGGGATGCTTGAGGAATTAATTGAAGATACATCGTTTACCCCTTTCCCGCAGATCCAGAATACGGAGCGTCCGGATAAAGTATTGGCTGCATTGCAGGAGGGAAGGGTGGTCATCATGGTTGACGGCTCGCCATTTGCATTGATGGCACCAACGACAATCACGATGCTGCTTCAGTCACCGGATGATTATTATGAAAGGTGGGTTGCAGGATCTTTTTTACGTGTCCTCCGCTATTTATCTTTATTTGTTACCGTTTTTCTATCAGGGATATATATATCCCTGGTTTCGTTCAACCCTGGATTGCTGCCATCGGAATTAGCGATGACGATCGCGGGTACAAGGGAGAACGTGCCATTTCCGCCGTTTGTTGAAGCTATCATCATGGAAGTAACGATTGAACTGCTTCGCGAAGCAGGGATTCGGCTCCCATCGCCCATTGGTCAAACGGTTGGATTGGTTGGCGGAGTCATTATTGGCCAAGCAGCAGTTCAAGCCAATATTGTAAGTTCCCTGATGGTCATAATCGTTTCGATCACGACGATTACCTCTTTTACGGTACCACAATATAGCTTTGGACTGGCGTTCAGGGCATTAAGGTTCGGGGCGATGATTTTTGCCGCCGTTTTAGGTTTATACGGAACCACACTATTCTTTATCATCGTTATCAGCCATTTGTCAAAATTGACCAGCTTCAAAGAACCTTATTTTCAACCAATGGATTTTATCGGTAAAAAGACCTGGAAGGATGCGTTCCTACGGTTACCGAAGCGGAAAAAGGGGGGGGATTCTTTTGAGCCAATCCGACGGCAAAATTCTTAGTGGCGAATTGGCAGCGATCATTTCATGTAGCATGCTAGGAATTGGAATGCTGACGCTTCCAAGGACGATAACGGAAAAAATCAATTCGACCGATGGATGGATCGTCTTGATTTTTAATGGGATCGCTATTGCCCTTTTGATATGCTTATTGGTTGTTCTGTTAAAAAAACATAAGGTCGCTAACTATTACACATACATGGAGGAGGCATATGGAAAGTGGCTCTCCAAACTTATTGGGTTGGTCGTGGTGGTATACTTTATAGGCGTGGCCAGCTTTGAAGTTCTTGCGATGAGTGAAATGGTCTGGTTTTATTTGTTGGAGGAAACCCCGGTTGAGATTGTGATACTTACCATGATTTTAGCGAGTGTGCACCTTTTGACAGGCAAAATTAAAGCCATAGCAAAGGCTTGTGTCTTCTTTCTTCCTTTGACAATAGTCATCGTCTTGCTCATTTATTTGTTCAGTCTCAGGGTAGTCGAGATAAAAAACCTGCAGCCTGTTCTTGCGAAAGGATTTCTCCCCGTCATAAAAGGAATGGGCTCCGGAACTTTGTCTTTTTTTGGAATTGAACTTTTCATCTTTTTATTTGGTGTCGTTAAAAATCAAAACAAAGTAAAAAGTGGCGTTTTAATCGGTTTTTTCATACCGCTGATTTTATATGTGATTACATATGTATTGGTAGTGGCTACACTGACTGTCCCGGAAGTCAAAGCAGTTACTTGGCCAACCATTTCTTTTATTCAGTCCTATGAAGTAACAGGGATATTTTTAGAGCGTATGGAGCTATTTCTCTTAATCACCTGGATTCTTCAGTTTTTTTTAACACATGCGATTTACTATTACTTCGCAGCAGAAGGACTGACGAAAATTTTTAACAATTCATATACAACGAACCTCATTGTTTTGGTTCCTGTCGTTTTTTTTCTGGCCAAAATTCCTGAAAATACAATCGAGTTGTTTAAAATGAGCGATTTGCTGGGATATATATTTCCCTTTGTATTATTTGGATTGCCCATTATTACATACGCAATCGTTCAAGTGAAAAGGAGTAGAAGAAGCGTATGAAAAGATTATGGTTGTTCTTGCTTATTCCTTTACTTGCTGGCTGTTGGGACAGTCAAAATATTGAAGAATTATCCCTTGTGGTGGGAATGGGAATCGATAAAAGCAAAAAGAAAGACGAAATCATGTTAACACAGCAAATTCTGGTTCCTCCAGGAAATAGTGTTCAGGATAATCAGGCCCAACTAAAATATAAGAATGTTACGGTCAGTGCTAAAACGCTGCATGAAGCAATAAGGGATTCTTTACTCATAACCAATACGGTATTAACCAATCACCAGCGTGTCATCCTCATTAATGAAGATGTATTAAGGAAATTCCCGATGGAAGCCATCATTAATCAGTCGATACGCGATAACAATACAAGGAGAAGCTGCCATGTTTATTTAACGAAGAGACCGACGAAAGAAATTTTGGGACGATCCGTAGAAGGGGAGATTCCTTCGAATGTAATCTATGAATTGAAAGATAATGAGCACAGAACGAATAAAATACTTCCGCCTTTAACACTGGGCAAAGCATCCTCAAATTTGCAGTCAGATGGAAGCTTTGCCATTCAGGCCGTTGATATTAGGGGTGGGAAATTAATTTTGGAGGGGGCAGGGGTGATCAACAATTCAAAGTTGGTCGGGGTCATGAATGATGAGGATATAGCTGCATTAAATTGGCTGAATGGAGAGGTAAAGGGCGGAATAATCGAAGCGGTCCAACACGGTGAGCCTTTAAGTGTTGAAGTAATCGATAGGAAAAGGAGGAAAATCACGACGGAATTGAACGGTGATCATTTGACGATCAATATAAAGGTCGGGTACACAGCAAGACTTTCGGAAGATTGGTATGGTAAGGAAAACTCATTTAAGGAAGGCTATTTAAAAGATGTTGAGCGTATTGCCGAGGATGAAGTGAAAAAGGATGTCAAGAAAATCGTATACAAATTACAGCATGATTATAAAACAGGGGTAGCAGGATTGTATCGTTATGTGCAAAATCAGCATCCAAAGTTTTGGGAGAAAAATAAGCAGAAATGGGACGAAGTTTTCAGTAAAGCTGATATAAATTATGAAGTGGACATAAGGATCGTAGACTTTGGTTCAAAAGGAGGGATAAAGTGAATGATCATAAGAAGAACCTTCCGAATGGAAGGTTTTTTTGTCCAATGCACTTAAGTTATCGTTATTAATAGTCAAAGAAAAGGACCAGTCAAGGCCCACCGAAAGTTCTAGGCAGATTCGTCACTTCATGTGCAACCCTGATTCCGGATTGAATGGCTCCTTCAATCCATGCTGGTACGGTTGATGTATGCTCCCCAGCGAAGTGGACCCTTCCTTCAGGAGTTGGGATGTATGGAAACAAGTCCGTTTCCTGACCAGGCTTAAACATGGAGAAAGCGCCGTAGGAATACTGATTCAATGTCCAGCTATAAGAAGCTCCTGATAAAAAATGATCATATACTTGTTTTCCATGGATCACTGCCAAATTTTTCAATGCGTGTTGTATACGATCATTTTCTGGAAGGATATCCCATAAAGTGGCGTCATCTTCCCATGTATAACTTGCTAAGATGAGACCCGATTCACGCTGGTTGCCCGTTTGGCTGGGGTAATAAGAAAATCTAATTGGTAAATCGGTCGTCAATTTACCGCCGAAGATTCCTTCCTTTTCCCAAAACCTATGCGTGAACTGAAGTCCGATTTTTGTGGAAGCGGCATAATGGAGTTCCCTTATTGCCTTCCACTTATTATGGGAAAAGGAATTCCGGGGTTCAATATCTATAAATTGCAGTAATTGAAGAGGGATCGTCACGATGGCAAGGTCACCGGTAACCGTTAAGGGGTTTTGACTTTGAGTATGTTTGGAATGGATGGTGACCTGATTATCATGTTGAACGATCTTTGTCACTTCATATCTGAAGTTTAAATTATCCTTCAATTCCGGTAGAAAAGCATAAGGAAGCCGGTCGTTTCCACCTTCGATTGCAAAAAAATTCACGTCTGGATTAAAGAGCGGCATAAGCTCCCGAAGTATGGCCGGAAAAGAAAGTTCCGGGAATCCTTCTAAACCCATTAGGACTTTGATACTTTCAATCGCTCCTGTAGATAGACTGATTCCGACTGGATTATACTGCAAAAAGAAGCTCATGGAGTATTTATCAAACTCTTTAATGACAATTTCCCAATTTCTACGTGGGTTTTGAATGATGAAGTCAGTCACAGGCTTAATTGCCATGTTGAGTAATTCTTCAGCTGTTTTACCTCTTTCATGGGGAGCTACAGGATACCTCAGTATATCCGGGTTCCGTTGATATATCGCAGCAGTCGTCTTGATTCCATTGGCATAAATGGGATCATTAGGAGTCGTATTCACAAAAGTGTTGACTCGTAAACCATACTTCTTGATGTATTCAGCAACTAAGTAATGATAATTCGGAATGCGCATGGCACCGGCTTCAAGGTAGGAACCCTCAGAAAACGGCTCCCGTATCGTCAAAACACGCCCTCCGACCCTCCCGGTTGCTTCCAATATCGTAACATCGTGCCCCGCTTGTTTTAAAAGGGATGCTGCAACCAACCCAGACATGCCGGCACCAATGATAATGATTTTTTTGGGGATTGGGGTCGGCCCCAGGCCATTTCTGATCACAGCCAGCATTTGTTCAGGTGATAGCGGATCTTTGGAAAAGGACAAAATGTTTTTCTCCTCTCTTGTTACACTTTCTATATGGGATTTAAGCTATCTTATTCCGATTGGGTCACCATTTATGAAGATTCTTTAATAATTTGTCATCCAAGTGCTTAGCGATATTTTATTAGGGCATTGGAAAAATCCACTTTAAAAAATATATATATCAAAAATAACCTCGATAGAATATTTATTAAACAATGAACTTTAAACATCATTAAGTAAATACCGAGCTTCTGCAAAACCTATGAAAAATTAGTTTGTGGAATATTAATAAATATTTTCCTTTACAGAGGAGATACTACCAAGAGACAAAGGGTAGAAAGGAAGACAGTATGGATCATATACAAATGGCCCGCGCGATGTTCGGGACGAATATGGCTGTACATATCATATTTGCAACGATCGGCGTCGGGTTGCCGATGATGATGTTGGCAGCGGAATTGATGTATCAAAGGACTAAGGATTTACAGTATGTCGTCATGGCTAAACGCTGGACCAAAACATTAGGGGTATTACTTGGGGTCGGGATTCCGACTGGTACGATTGCGGGTGTGCAGCTGTCACTATTATGGCCTGGGTTCATGGAAGTGATAGGACGTGTCATGGCGCTTCCATTCCAAATCGAGATTTATGCATTCATGGTTGAAGCGCTGTTCATGTCAATCTATGTGTATGCTGCTGAAAAAATCAAGCCATGGGCCCGAATCGTGAGTTTATACTTTGTTGCATTCGGAGCATTGGCTTCGGCTGTTTTGATTTCGAATGTCCATGCTTTTGAAGGGACACCTGCTGGGTTCCGGTTTGAAAATGGGGAAATCGTCGATGTCGATCCTTGGGCGGCATTTTTTAACCCAAGTTTCTTGGTGACGGCAGGACATACGGCTCTGACTGCTTATACTACAGGCGCTTTTGTCGTGGCGTCCGTCGCAGCCTATAAGATGCTGAAAAATAAATATGGCACTGCTGAATTTAATTTTCACCAAAAAGCACTGAGGCTCAGTATTGTCTTAGGCTTGGTTTTTTCGTTTTTGACGGCATTGAACGGTCATGCGACTACGCAGCATTTATATAGGGAACAGCCGGAAAAACTGGCAGCGGCAGAAGGGTTGTTTGAAACACAGGACCATGCCGGACTTACCTTGTTCGGTTATACCGATAGGGAAGCTCAGGAAGTGAAGTATGGGATTGAATTTCCATGGTTATTAAGCTTTCTATCTGGTAATAGCTTCGATACGGTTGTGACCGGTTTGAACGATTTTCCGGAAGAGTATTGGCCACCGCTTTATGTCCATATCTTATTCAACGCCATGGTCATGATTGGTTCAGGCTTAATCGCGTTGGCACTGTTTGCATTGGTATGGAATAAATGGCTGAAAAAGGAGACATATCCGAAATGGATTCTTTGGTTGTTTGTTGCGTCAGGGCCGCTTTCGGTGATTTCGATAGAATGCGGTTGGATTTTTGCCTGTACCGGCAGACAGCCATGGACGATATACAGGATGCTGACAACTGAGGATTCAGTCACTTCGTACGAAAACCTTGGATTCTTATTCACGATGTTCATTATTGTATATATCATTTTATGCGTTTCTGTCGTGTTTACACTTTTGTATTATTTCAAACGTCATTCCGTAATGGATGATATATATAAAGCCGAACAGAAAGGTGTAAGACTTTTCGATTCGAATTCATAAAAGGGGGGAAGGCGAATGAGTGATGCTCTTCTTGCAATAACACTGGTCTGGGGCTTTATTTTTCTTTATGCCATCATGGCCTCTATGGATTTTGGCGCGGGCTTCTGGGCAATGACTTACATTAAAAAGGAAGAGACGAATGCTACCAAGATAGCGAATAGCTATTTATCACCAACTTGGGAAGTGACGAATACTTTTGTGGTTGGTCTTGTCATTGCGATTTACAGTTTATTCCCAGGTGCGGTATTCCCGATTGGGGTAGCCTTAATCGTTCCCGCGAGCCTGATATTGGTTCTGCTATGTATTAGGAGTGCTTTCTTGGTTTTCTCGCATAGCGTTGACAAATATGAAAAAGCGTTAACGTATATCTCAGGATTGACGGGATTGATCATACCGGGGCTATTAATCAGCGTATTGCCAATCACTCATCTTGGATTTGTCGAAGGCGTTAGAGGAAATGAAGAATTGAATTTATCTAAACTTTTCACGAGTCCGAATGAGTATGCATTTGTGGGATTCGGAATTATGAGCACGCTTTTTTTATCTTCTTTGCTCCTGTCCGATTACTCAAAACAGGCCGACGAAATGAAAGCATACAAAATATATCGCAGGGATGCGATGATAACGGGACCGCTTATGTTGGTCATGGCTCTGTTGGTCATGCTCACGTTAAGAAACGAAGCGAATTGGATTTACCAAGAAATGATGAAAAACTCTGCATTGTTATTCATCTCGCTCATTTTTTTCATCATTAGCGGGATAGCACTGTACCTACCCTATTTTTCTAAGCAGGAGGTTAAAGGGATGCCACGCCTCGCTGTCATTGCGATTATCATACAGTATTTAATCGGCAGTTATGTTTATGGTATCGCTCATTTACCTTATATCATCTATCCAAATGTCACGATTCTATCAGGATTTACCGATCCAACCTCATTCCGGGCCGTGTTTGCCACGTATATCGTGGGCTTTGCGATATTAGTCCCAGGGTTCTATTATTTCTGGTCCATCTTCATGAAAGATCAGCGTCGAAAGTTCAAACGGCGACAAATGTCAAATTAGTTCATCTTTGAAAAGAGAGGTTATCACTATGAAAAAGTTAGATCTGCTAAAATATGCGGTTTTAGTCATCTCACTATTTTTGAGCTATCAAGCGGTTGAAGCGCATGATAAAAATTTTCAGGTGGATGGCACATATATATCAACTAAAAGAGATGTAACAGGTGACCAGAAAATAGACATCATCCAGGTTCAGGGACTGCCTTATGAGGAAGGTAGTAAGTTTCTGAAAAAAATTGAGTTAAGTGTGGAAAGCAATCGCCGTACAATCGACGTCCCGCTTGAAGCTGGGTATAATCCAGATCTAAAGGTTGCCGACTTGAATGATGATGGGGTCCAGGATGTATTGGTTACGGTTTTGATGGATGGTAGAGAGCGATTGATATCCAGTTACGCCTATACATTCAAGGGTGGAAAAGTGAAGGAGCTGGAAGTACCGCCATCCGTTCCTGTAATGGCACAATTTCTTGACGGATACAAAGCGGAAATCATTATTGAAGGTCAAAAACCTGTGGTGATGGATGTCAGTTCCAGAAAACAAGCTTATGATAAATTGGGCATTTATCAAAATGGAAAACTAAATGAACCGACAGAGCTTTTGGTTGATCCATACTCTTCACTGGATTTCAAGACTGTTTTTGGAAAAGGAAAAGCGCTTATCGGAATCCAAAATGTAAAAGGGTCCGATGAGCGTGATCCGATATTGGAGATCAAATCAGTATGGAAATATAATAATGGATGGCAGCTTGTAAAAGCCCAAGTTAAACCGGTCAAGGGTAGTAAATGACATGGTATCGACTGCTTCTTAAATAAAGTGGATTGACAGCTCTTGGTTTTGAGGGCTGTTTTTTGTTGATAATTAAAAATTGACAATTTTTAATTATTTGGTAAAATCTAAATAAATCCAGTTTATACATAATCAAGCTCTTAATTCTGGATGGAATGTAAGCGGATACAAAGGGGGTGCAGTCTTACGGAGTTAAAAGAAAAAATAATTGAAACATCGTTGACGCTCTTCGATCAGCATGGTTTTCATGGTGTCTCCGTCAACGAAATCGTTAAGGCATGCGGAACTAGCAAAGGTGGTTTTTATCACCATTTCTCTTCCAAAGATGAACTCTTATTTGTCATCCATGATTACTTTATTTCATATGTTTTAATAAAAGCACAGGAAGCCATTTCAGAAAGTACCCATCCAACAGAAAAAATGCAAAAGATCATTCAATCATTTGTTAAAGTTTTTGACCTCTATAAACCACACATCTCAGTTTTCTATCAAGAAAGCATTTACTTAAAACCACCTTATGTTGAAGCAATCAAAAAAAAGCGTCAAACGTATAAAGAAATCATTTTTTCCGTTATCAAAGAAGGTATTGACAAGGGAGTATTCCGCAGCGAATTGCCAGTGGAAATTACCGGAATGTCAATTCTGGGCATGGTGAACTGGTCCTACAAATGGTACAAAAGGGACGGCGGAAAAACGATCGACGAAATCGGTGATATTTACGTGGATTTAATTCTGAATGCCTTATTGATAGATAAACAAAAAGAAGCGGAAATCACCCAGCCATTTTTACTGAAGAACCAAGTCGTTGTGGATTGAATAATCAACTTGATTTGTACAGACCAACTAGTCGGTCTCATTAGAAAGGGGAATGAACATATGGATTTTTCACTTACAAAAGAACAGCAGATGATTAAGGAAATGGTAAGGGAATTTGCTGAAAAGGAAATTAAACCGATTGCGATAGAGTTGGACGCAAAGTCCATGTTTGCGGAGGATGTATTCAAAAAAATGGGGAAACTCGGGTTGCTTGGAATTCCGTTTCCTGAAGAATATGGCGGTTCGGGCGGAGATACGATTTCGTATGCCATTGCCGTTGAAGAGATTGGCAAGGCGTGCGGGGGAACCGGCTTAAGTTATGCCGCAGCCGTTTCGCTCGGGGCAAGTCCAATTTATTATTTTGGAACCGAAGAACAGAAGCAAAAATATCTGGTTCCAATCACGACCGGTGAAACCCTGGCAGCTTTCGGGTTGACAGAGCCTAATGCTGGTTCCGATGCTGGCGGTACGAGAACGACTGCCGTGTTGGATGGTGATGAATATGTGATTAATGGCGAAAAAACATGGATAACAAATGCCAGCTATTCAAGAACGGTTACTGTCACTGCTGTATCGGGAAAAGATTCAAAGGGCAAAAACATCATCTCGGCATTCATCGTGCCAACCGATACCCAAGGGCTGACGATCAATAGCAATTATGAAAAAATGGGAGTCCGGGCTTCCAATACTTGTGAAATCATTTTGGATAATGTTCGGGTGCCAAAGGAAAATTTATTGGGAGATCCGGACAAAGGGTTCAAACAATTCCTATTCACGCTTGATGGAGGACGGATTTCCATTGCAGCTTTGGCCGTCGGTATCGCTCAGGCTGCCTTTGACAGAGCTTTAGCTTTTTCAAAAGAGCGCATCCAATTCGGTAAAACCATATCAAATTTCCAGGCCATTCAATTCAAGCTTGCAGACATGGCGATGGAGATCGAATTGGCGAGGAATATGGTATATAAGGCTGCATGGTTAAAAGACAATAAAAAACCTTTTGCAAAGGAAGCGGCATACGCCAAGCTCTTTGCTAGTGAGACCTCGTTCCGCGCCAGCAATCAAGCGATTCAAATACACGGCGGCTCTGGTTACATGCGTGAATATGAAGTGGAACGCTATTTAAGAGATGCTAAGTTATTGGAAATTGGTGAAGGCACATCCGAAATTCAAAGACTCGTTATCGCCAGGCAATTAGGCTGTTAATCTTTACGGAACGTAAAATGAACTGGATGCTTGGGGTTCATTTGGGTGAAAAGCAGATGTTATCTATACAGCAAAAAGCGTTCATTCTTACCTTTATTTGATTAGGAGGAGTTTGATGTCTGATTTGCTAGATGTTACGATCGGGAAATTGCTTGAAAGGACAGCTGAACAATACGGTGGTAATGAAGCGGTTGTGTACCATGAACTAGGCTTGCGCCATTCTTATCGCGAATTTGAAAAGATTTGCCGAAAGGCTGCCAGGGGGTTCATGTCACTGGATATTAAAAAAGGGGAACATATCGCCATTTGGGCATCCAATAAACCGGAATGGCTTATATCCCAATTTTCCACCGCGAAAATGGGCGGGGTGCTGGTGACGGTCAATACTAATTACCGCACAAGTGAACTGGAATACCTGCTTAAGCAATCCGATTCGACAACGATCATCCTGATGGAACAATATAAGGATCATTCATATATAGATACGCTGTACGAAATCGTACCTGAATTGAAAAATGCAGAACCAGGAAAATTACAATCTGAGAAACTGCCAAAATTAAAAAATATCATCGTTTTAGGTGAAAAACGTTATCCCGGAACGTTTTCATGGGATGAAGTCATTAGCGGAGGCGAATCCGTTTCGGAGGAATCGCTCGACTTGAGGATGGAGGAATTGGCTCCAGGTGATGTGATTAACATGCAATATACATCAGGGACGACAGGATTTCCAAAAGGAGTGATGCTGACGCATTCCAACTTGGTCAATAACGGATTGAATGTCGCAGAGTGCATGAAGCTGACCGAAGCCGACCGGCTATGCATCCCGGTTCCGTTTTTTCATTGTTTCGGCTGTTCCCTTGGTACGATGGCATCTGTTTCAGTTGGGGCAACAATGGTGCCGATTGTGGAATTTAATCCACGCGTTGTCCTTCAGACAGTTGAAGCCGAAAAATGTACTGGGCTCCATGGTGTACCGACGATGTTCATTGCTGAACTTAATCTCGATGACTTTGACCAGTATGATTTAAGCTCGTTACGGACTGGTATCATGGCAGGCTCGACATGTCCGATTGAAGTCATGAAAAGCGTGGTGAATAAGATGGGCATCACGGAAATCACGATTACTTATGGTCAAACGGAATCTTCTCCAGGAATTACGATGACAAGAACGGACGATCCGATCGAACTTCGTGTTTCTTCAGTGGGAAGGGCTTTGCCGAAAGTGGAAGTGAAAATTGTCGATCCGGCTACAGGGGAGGAAGTCCCGCGGGGCATGCAGGGGGAACTCTGTTCGAGGGGATACCATGTAATGAAGGGTTATTATAATAACCCGGAAGCCACTGAGCAGGCGATTGACAAGGAAGGCTGGCTTCATACGGGAGATTTGGCGGTGATGGATGAGAGGGGTTATTGCAAGATTACTGGCCGGCTGAAAGATATGATCATTCGCGGAGGGGAAAATATTTATCCCCGTGAGATTGAAGAATTCCTCTATCAACACCCTGCAATTGTCGATGTCCAGGTACTCGGCGTTCCAGATCAGAAGTATGGGGAAGAGGTAGCTGCATGGATCATTTTGAAAGCAGGAGAAACCCTTACGGAGAAAGAATTGATAGAGTATTGCAAAGGAAAAATATCGTTTCATAAAATTCCGCGTTACATTCAATTTACCGATGCTTATCCAATGACTGCATCCGGAAAAATCCAAAAGTATAAGCTTCGGCAACAAACTCTTGACCTACTAACGGAACGCACTAAATAAGGAGGATATCGAATGATTCGAAAAATTCTTATCGCAAACAGGGGAGAAATAGCATCACGCATTATTCGTACATGCAAGAGGCTGGGAATACTTACTGTCGCTGTCCATTCGGAAGCAGATTCGGATTCGCCTTTTGTGGGATTGGCGGATGAGGCATATTTATTGGGTGGTCCGAGAGTACAGGAAAGCTATTTAAACGTCAATAAGATTTTGGAAATAGCAAAGGAAACCGGAGCGGAGGCCATTCATCCTGGATATGGTTTTCTTAGTGAAAATGCAGATTTCGCACGTTCCTGCGAAGAAGCCGGCTTGATATTCATTGGTCCCAAACCAGAGATCATCCAGCAAATGGGCAATAAAGTCGAGGCGAGGAAAAAGATGGAGCAAGCCGGACTTCCATTGGTGCCTGGATTTTCACGTCCGTTAATTGATAGTGCAGAAGCGGCAGCCGTTGCCGAAAAGATTGGCTATCCAGTCATGTTAAAAGCAGCAGCAGGCGGCGGGGGAATCGGCATGCAGGCCGTTGCTAATGAAGATGAACTAATCAAAGCCTTCGAAGGGAATCAAAAACGTGCCCAATTATTTTTTGGCAATGGAGATATGTTCATAGAAAAATTGATTGAGAAGCCTCGCCATATCGAAATTCAGGTATTGGCGGATTCCCTTGGGAATGCTGTTTACTTATGGGAAAGGGAATGCTCCGTTCAAAGGCGCCACCAGAAGGTCGTGGAAGAGGCTCCATCTTCCTTCCTTGACGAAGAAACAAGAAACAGGATGGGTATGGCTGCAGTGAAAGCGGTAAAATCCATCGGTTATAGCAATGCGGGCACCCTCGAATTTTTAGTTGATGCAGATAAAAACTTTTATTTCCTGGAAATGAATACACGCCTTCAGGTAGAGCATCCTGTCACTGAAGAAATTACGGGACTGGACTTAGTCGAACAGCAAATTAAAATTGCATCGGGCAGCAAATTGGATTTCACCCAAAGTGAGATTAAACAGGACGGACATTCCATTGAAGTGCGCATTTATGCTGAAGATCCGAAAACCTTTTATCCAGCACCGGGGAGGATCACCACCATGAAGCTTCCGGAAGGTGAAGGGATCCGTCATGAATTGGCCGTTCATGGAACATCGGTCGTATCCCACTTCTATGATCCGATGATCGCCAAATTGGTGGTGAGCGGCGACTCAAGGGATAAAGCGATTGAGAGATTAAGCGAAGCGCTGGCAAGCTATAAAATAGAAGGAATTAAAACAAACCTTCCTTTGCTGATGGAAATAATTTCTCATGAAGCTTTTTCCCAAGGAGATACGACTACGGATTTCATTGCGAAATATATTCAAAAATTGACTGTATAACTTAAAACACAATGTTCGGGAGGAAAATAAAATGGCAGAATTAAAGGCAAGCATGGCAGGAAGCGTTTGGAAAATCGTAGCAAATGAGGGGCAAAGTGTAACCGACGGACAGGATATCATTATCTTGGAATCGATGAAAATGGAAATCCCCATTGCAGCCGAGGAAGCTGGCACCATTAAAGAACTAAAAGTGAATGAAGGGGATTTCGTAAATGAAGGCGACGTTTTGGCCGTCATTGAATAAAGGGACGGAGGGGTATGATGAATTGGCCTGAAAAAGTGACAATTAAGGAAGTTGGACCCCGTGACGGGCTGCAAAATGAAAAGGTCATAATACCTGCACAAAGCAAAATGGAGTGGATCGATCAGCTCTCTGATACAGGATTATCTTATATAGAAGTGACTTCATTCGTACACCCAAAGTGGATTCCCCAATTGAGTGATGCCGTCCTGGTGGCTAAGGGAATAAAGCGCAAGCCTGGTATCACTTATGGGGCCCTTGTACCGAATCAAAGGGGACTGGAGTCGGCCCTTGACGCCAATATCGATGATATTTCCGTGTTCATGTCATCCAGTGAAACGCATAATCTTAAAAATATCAATAAGTCGATTTCCGATACCTTTCCAATATTGAAGGATGTCATCAGGACAGCAGCAAATAGCGGGAAAACGGTCAGGGGCTATGTTTCAACCGTTTTCGGCTGTCCGTATGAAGGGGAGGTTTCGACTGATCAGGTTTTCCGTGTTTGTGATCAACTTTTTGAATATGGCATCAATGAAGTCTCGTTGGGTGATACCATTGGGGTCGCGTCTCCAAGACAGGTTGCACTGTTCCTTGAACAGGCTGTAAAAAGATATGATATGAGCCAAATTGCCCTCCATTTTCATGATACAAGGGGAATGGCACTCGCGAATATCCTTGAATCACTGAATTATGGTATTGACACTTTCGACTCTTCGCTCGGAGGTTTAGGGGGATGCCCGTATGCACCAGGAGCGAGCGGAAATGTGGCTACGGATGACCTGGTTCATATGCTACATAAAATGGGGATTCACACAGGAATCAATCCCGAAAAGCTATTGAAGGCTGCGGCCATGGTGCAAAGCTTTTTGGAAAAACCATTGCCCAGCCATCAGATGGCTGTAAATAACGCACAATAAGTGAAATCGAGGTGAATGTATGACTTCATTAGTTGATATAAGGTATGAAGAAAAGGGAATTGCCCTCGTGACCTTGAATCGGCCGGATGCTGCTAATGCTTTATCCACAGAATTGCTTCATTGCTTAGTCGAAGGGCTGGATGAATTGAAGAGAGATTCCAATTTACGAACAGTCATTATAACAGGAGCAGGTGAAAAGGCGTTTTGTGCAGGTGCGGATCTTAAGGAAAGAGCGGGTATGAATGATGATAAAGTCAAGGAGACAGTCAAGTTGATCGGAGACACGATTACGGCTGTAGAAAACCTTCCAGTACCGGTCATCGCTGCGATCAACGGTTCGGCTTTTGGCGGTGGGCTGGAATTGGCACTCGCTTGTGACATACGCATCGCATCGGAAATTGCAAAGGTGGGGCTGACTGAAACGTCATTAGGCATCATCCCTGGTGCAGGCGGTACACAGCGACTGCCCCGGATAGTCGGAATGCCGACAGCGAAAGAACTGATTTTTACGGCAAGGAGATTGGATGCAAAAACGGCACATGCCTTGAAAATCATCAGTCATGTATATTCACCCCAACATTTACTTGAGGAAGCGAAAAATTTGGCTAAGGAGATTGCGGTCAATGCCCCATTAGCACTCAGGGCTGCAAAAGCGGCGATCAATCAAGGGGCTGAGACCGACTTGAAAACAGGATTGCGAATTGAAAATGACTGCTATCAGACAACTTTAAAAACCCTTGACCGACTGGAGGGTCTGTCAGCATTCAAGGAAAAACGCAAACCGGTATATAGGGGCCAATGATTTCTATTGAAGGAGGAACAGGGATGGTAACGACGGATAAACTAACCGAAACGGTTGAAACGATTAAAAAAGGCGGTTTAGAAAAGTATCATCAAAAAAACGCTGAAAAAGGAAAGCTTTTCGTACGTGAACGTCTAGAGCTGCTTTTCGATGAAGGGGTAGAAATAGAGGATGCTTTCTTTGCCAATTGTGCAAGTGTTGGTCTGCCTGCTGATGGTGTGGTTACGGGCATCGGAAAAATCAATGGTCAAAGGGTCTGTGTCATGGCCAATGATTCGACTGTGAAAGCTGGATCCTGGGGAGCAAGGACCGTCGAGAAAATCATTCGCATTCAGGAAACAGCCGAAAAGTTACAGCTGCCCCTTCTTTATTTAGTCGATTCTGCCGGGGCACGAATTACGGATCAAGTAGAAATGTTTCCGGGCCGCCGCGGAGCTGGCCGCATCTTTTACAACCAAGTGAAGCTATCAGGAAAAGTCCCGCAAATTTGTCTATTGTTCGGTCCGTCTGCCGCCGGCGGGGCATATATTCCAGCTTTTTGTGATATTGTCGTAATGGTTGATGGCAATGCATCCATGTATTTAGGTTCACCGAGAATGGCAGAAATGGTCATTGGCGAAAAGGTGAGCGAAGAGGAAATGGGCGGGGCGAAAATGCATTGTTCCGTTTCAGGATGCGGCGATGTACTTGTCAAGTCGGAAGAAGAATCGATCGCGTTTGCGCGCAGGTACTTAAGCTATTTTCCAGGAAATTATCAAGAAAGACCTAAAAGCGTAAAACCTGAGCTGCCTGCGGATTTCGAAAAAACTTTGGAAGAACTGATTCCTAAAAATCAGAATGCAGCCTTCAATATGTACGACCTGATCGATAGGGTCATAGACAGGCAATCATTTTGTGAAATCAAGAAGCTATTTGCCCCTGAATTAATCACCGGGCTTGCAAGGCTAAATGGACAAACGATAGGGATCATAGCCAATCAGCCGCGAGTCAAGGGCGGCGTCCTGTTCCATGATTCAGCTGATAAGGCTGCCAAGTTCATCAACTTATGTGATGCTTTCCATATACCGTTGTTATTCCTGGTGGATATTCCAGGATTCATGATTGGGACGAAGGTCGAACGGGCAGGAATCATTCGCCATGGTGCGAAAATGATCTCGGCCATGAGTGAAGCCACTGTTCCCAAGATTTCTGTCATCGTCCGTAAAGCTTATGGTGCCGGACTATACGCGATGGCCGGTCCCGCTTTTGAACCGGACTGCGTTCTTGCCTTACCGACGGCATTGATAGCGGTCATGGGAGCTGAAGCTGCGGTCAATGCAGTCTATGCCAATAAAATCAATGCGATGGAACCAGAAGACCGCCCTAAATTCATCGAACAGAAGCGCAATGAATATAATGAAGATATCGATATTTACCGCTTAGCCTCTGAAATGATCGTTGATGGCATCATCCAGCCGAATGACCTGCGTGATGAATTGAGCGCGCGCTTTGAAGCGTATAGCAGTAAGCAATTGACATTTACCGATCGTAAGCATGGGGTCTATCCCGTATAAAGTATTCAATAAAAAAGCCCGGTTCATCATGACCGGGTTTTTTTTTCATGGAATAAAATGAAAGGTTATTTAAATAATTAGAAAATTTTTCTGATTTAGAGTTGCTAAATCACACAAGGAAGAGTACTATAATTAGTAATTAAAGATTTACTAATTACTTAATTCCATACTTAGTGAAAGAAAGTGAGAGTTGCCATGGCTCAGCAGGAAAAAAAGAAATATATTACTCCAGATGGATACACAGCAGATATTGCAATTTTTACTATTACTACAAAGAAAACGGCAGAGAAAGCCCCTCCTGAAATGTTTTTGAAGCTATTATTGATCAAACGTGCCTCAAAAGATAAGGAAGGAAGCCCCAATGTTGAAGGAGATAAATGGGCTTTACCCGGAGGCTTTGTCAATGCTTCCGAGACTGCCTATGAAGCAGCCAAACGAGAATTGAAAGAAGAAACGGGCGTAGCTGGATTCCATGTCAAGCATTTCGGGGTTTATGACCGCCCAGGGCGCGATCCCAGGGGATGGATCATATCCAATGCTTTTTATGCAATTGTCCAGGAAGAGTTTCTTCATCAAAGAAAAGCGAATGATGACGCAGCTGAGGTTGAATTGTTCACGATCCAGGAAGCCTTACAATTAGATCTTGCATTTGATCATTATACAATTATTAACGATGCGATGAATGTATTGAAAAAAGAAATGGTGCAAACGACGATAGCCCAAAAATTCCTGCCGGATGAATTTACACTTTCTGAACTGCAACGGGTTTTGCTGACAGCCAGAGATGATGCAAAAATCAGTGCAGACTCCCTTTTTTATGCAAAGGCCCCGAAGCTTCCGTTTTTGGAGAAAGTATTGGATGAAAAGGGAATGCAAAAGAAAACGAAACGTAATTCGTATCGGCCTTCACAGCTTTACCGGTTTAATGCAGAGGTTGTCATGGACTCTATTTACTATTAAGGGGGAATTGGTGAAATGGGAAAAAAGGCATTGATCAATATAGATTATACGTATGACTTCGTGGCAGACGGGGGTTCATTGACCTGCGGGAAGCCAGGTCAGGATATCGAGAAGGAACTTGTCAGTATAACCAAGGAATTTATCAAACAAGGCGAATATACGGTATTCGCTATTGATTTACATGAAGAAGGAGACCGCTTACATCCCGAATCGAATTTGTTTCCACCGCATAATATTAGCGGTACAATGGGTAGAGACCTATACGGGGCGTTAAAAGAGGAATATGAAACAAATAAAAATCAAAAGAATGTTCATTATATAGATAAAACACGTTATTCGGCCTTTGCAGGAACGGACCTTGATATCCGCCTGCGGGAACGTCACATTACCGATGTATATTTAGTCGGAGTTTGTACAGATATTTGCATTTTGCATACGGCAATCGACGCTTATAATTTAGGCTATAAAATTTTTGTATATGAACATGCAGTGGCCTCGTTCAATGATGCCGGTCACCATTGGGCGCTTGGACATTTTAAAGGATCTCTTGGAGCAACCATTCTATAATATCGATTCAAGCAACAGAATAGAAGGGAAGCGAATGCTTCTCTTTTGGGAGGAACTATCCATGGAAAAAAAATACAACGATGACAGTTACGCATTACACACTGACCTATACCAAATCAATATGGCCCAAACTTATTGGCAGGACAAAACACATAACCGCAAGGCAGTTTTCGAGATATTTTTCAGAAAGCTTCCATTTAATAGCGGATATGCGATCTTTGCAGGACTTGAAAAAATTGTCCATTACCTTCAAAACTTTTCCTTCTCGGAAAGTGATATCGACTATTTAAAAAATGATCTGCACTATGATGAAGAATTTTTGAAATATTTGAAGAACATCCGTTTCACGGGAGAGATCCGCTGCATGAAAGAGGGGGAGCTCGTCTTCGGCAATGAACCGATATTACGTGTTGAAGCACCGCTTGGTGAGGCTCAACTCATAGAAACTGCGTTGCTTAACATTGTGAATTATCACACACTTGTGGCAACAAAGGCATCACGCATAAAGCAGGTCATCGGTGAAGAATCTGCCCTGGAATTCGGTTCAAGGCGGGCGCAAGAAATGGATGCCGCAATTTGGGGAGCGAGAGCGGCCTATATTGCTGGCTTTGATTCCACTAGTAATGTACGTGCTGGAAAGTTGTTCGGCATTCCGGTTTCAGGGACGCATGCACATTCCATGATTCAAGCTTATAAAGATGAATATACGGCTTTTCATAAATATGCCGTTTCCCATAAAGACTGTGTATTCTTGGTTGATACGTATGATACATTGCGTTCTGGCATCCCGAATGCAATCCGTGTTGCCAAGGAATTGGGTGATAAAATCAATTTCATTGGCGTCCGTCTTGACAGTGGTGATTTAGCTTACTTATCAAAAGAAGCAAGACGTATGCTTGATGCTGCAGGATTCCATGATGCGAAGATTGTCGCTTCCAATGACCTTGATGAATATACAATCATCAATCTGAAACAACAAGGAGCAAGAATTGACATTTGGGGCATCGGAACCAAATTGATTACGGCTTATGACCAGCCAGCGCTAGGTGCTGTTTATAAAATGGTTTCAATAGAGGGCGAAGATGGGAATATGAGAGATACCATCAAAATTTCTTCTAACCCTGAAAAGGTTACGACACCTGGCTTAAAACGAGTATATCGAATCATCAATAAAGTGAACCATCATGCTGAAGGTGATTATTTGGCGATGGAATATGAGAAGCCGCAGGAACAGGAAAAATTAAAAATGTTTCATCCTGTCCATACATTCCTAAGTAAATTCGTCACGGATTTCGATGCGGTTGATCTGCATGTGGATATTTTCAAGGATGGAAGTTTGATTTATGAATTGCCGACCATAGATGAAATCAAGGCCTTCACGCAAAAAAATCTCCAAGTATTATGGCCGGAGTACCTTCGTGCACTTAATCCTGAAGAATATCCGGTAGATCTAAGCCAGGATTGTTGGGATAATAAAATGAGGAATATAGATGAAGTTAAAGCCAAAGTTGAAAGAATGCTAACGAAATGACCAATCTATTTTATTAGAAAGCGGGGAAATGCCAATGCGTCCATTACAAAAAGAAATCGTAAAAAAATTACTTGTCCAGCCAACGATCGATCCTGAAATCGAATTCAGGAAAAGTGTTGATCTATTAAAAGGGTATATGAAGAAAAATACGTTTCTGAAAAGCTTTGTACTTGGAATTTCCGGAGGCCAAGATTCAACACTGGCGGGCTATATTGCCCAAACCGCTGTCAATGAATTAAATGAAGAAACGAATGGCAGCGACTATAAGTTTGTTGCTGTAAGCTTGCCATATGGAGTACAGGCAGATGAAGATGATAGGCAGCTGGCTTTAAAATTCATTAAGCCAAGCCAATCGGTTACAGTCAACATCAAGGAAGCGGTGGATGCATCTGTCAAAGCTGTGGAAGAAGCAGTTTCTGAAAAGCTATCGAATTTCTTAAGGGGTAATGTCAAAGCACGAGAGCGAATGAAGGTGCAATATGATTTAGCCGGGCTGTATAAAGGCGTTGTGCTTGGTACGGACCATGCAGCTGAAGCGATCACAGGTTTCTTTACGAAACATGGTGACGGTGCAGCGGATATCATTCCTTTATACCGCTTAAATAAAAGGCAAGGAAAAGAAATCCTGAAATTCGTCGGTGCTCCTGAGCGCCTTTATACGAAAATACCAACGGCCGATTTAGAAGATGACAAACCGTTACTTCCTGATGAAGTGGCTTTAGGCGTTAGCTATGATGAAATCGATGATTACCTAGAAGGCAAGGAAATCAGAACGGAAGCAGCTGATATCATCGAAGGATGGTATACTAAAACCGAACATAAACGCAATGAAGCCATTAATGTTTATGATACTTGGTGGAAATAACGAGTGAAATCTAAGATACATTATCCCGCATCACATAAGATGCGGGTTTTTTTGCAAAACCTAACAAGCTCCTTGGCCAACACATCAGTAATGAAAATTTTACCGGCAAGGGGGACTCTACATATGGATATATCCAAGAATATTGAAGCAACGAGCTAGGAAATTGAATTCTCAGGTGTAATCAGTGTGAAAGCAGGAGATGATCTGATCCATAGCTCAGCACATGGCTATTCCAATCGAGCGGATGAAATCATGAATACGACTGAAACAAGGTTCGGTATTGCTTCCGGTTGTAAACTGTTTACCGCGATAGCCATTTGCCAGTTAGTACAAAAAGGAAAACTTAGGTTCGATTCTAAGCTTAAAGACTGTGTTCGGATCGTGTTTCCTAATTTCAATCAAAATGTGACCATACATCACCTCTTAACACACACTTCGGGTATTCCTGATTACTTTGATGAAGAAGTGATGGATGATTTTGAGGAGCTATGGCAGAATAATCCGATGTACCATGTAAAAGGATTAAAAGATTTCCTGCCAATGTTTCAAGGTGAGGTGATGATGTTTCAACCGGGGGAAAGATTTCATTACAATAATTCAGGCTATATTTTATTAGGATTGATTGTTGAGGAACTAACCGGACTTGAATTTACCGAATACATCGACAAGAACATCTTTCTGCCTTGTGAAATGAAAAATTCCGGTTATTTTTCCATGGATCAGCTACCTAAAAATACTGCATTAGGGTACATAGACGAAGAAAATGGAGCATGGAGAACCAACGTTTATTCCCTTCCCATCAAAGGCAGTGCGGATGGAGGGGCGTATATTACCACATCAGATATGTTCAGGTTTTGGGAGGGGTTATTTTCCAATCTGCTACTGAATCAAGAATATACCAATCTCTTATTGGAAACCCATATTGCTACAGAAGATGAAGGGGAATACTATGGCTATGGTATATGGATCCGTAAAAAAAATGACGCGATTTTCAAATACCACCTTATGGGGTATGACCCGGGGGTAAGTTTCAATTCTGCGGTATATCCGGCAAAGCGATTGAGAACCGTCATTACTTCAAATAAAGGTATGGGTCCACACCATATTACTAGGGCGATCGAGAAAGAATTATAAAAAAAATGGAACCTTTCCACTAATGGAGGGTTCCAATGTTTATAGTCAATATGAATTCATTCAAGTATTTTTTTAAGAAAGGGACGAATTCGCATTCAATTGCTAAATTGGTTCCAGAACTTCTGGAGTTTCAAGGGAAGAACCCCTTCTGTACCCTTATTCAAGAACGAATCTTTAATGATGATGTGGCACACCAATTTTTCATTTATTGTCGGAAATCTTTAAGGAGGTAGCTTTCTTTAGGTTTCAAGGCTTTTCCAAACAAAGAATTTGTATATTTAAATATCTTGAAGTAGAGTATATTTAATATACTTTATTTTATCCGGTATTTTCCGATGGAGGTTCTTTTTACATTATGAAGGCAAGATATGAACTAGCGAACATGAACTTAACAGTAAGCAATGTGACTTTACGTAATGCTGCGGATAGCTATGTCCTCTTGAAAGCTGCAGATGATCAAAATAATGAAATCACGATCAAGCTTTCCCACGAACAAGCGGAATTTCTGGAAGCGGAATTAAGGGAAGTAAATCGCCGCCGCAGGGAAAATAGTCCTGATATAACAGGAAATGATCAGGAACGTATTACTGACGACGATTCATTTAATCTGTTCAGCATTGATTTATTCAATGAAAATGAATCGAAGTAATTCCCCGAATCATATTTGCTTCTCTGTAACCTTGCTTTCGATTTAATAAGATGATGCTGCAGAGAATTTATCATTCCGCCAATACAAAATCCGAATTTCCAGTCATTGAAAGGCATTAGGAATGTTTTAAGCAAGGTGACCTATCGTTTCCTTTATTTTGATTGCTTGAAAAAATTCTTCACCAATAGGAATAGGGATGATAGTACAGCAAATACCATGAAAAATACGATGAACCCCCAAAGGCCTACCGCCGCATCTTGAAACTCCATATTCCCCCTGCTGGTAAGGGCTTGCTGTATTTCAATGGCAAATACTAAAACAACCATGACTGTAAAGGTATAAAGGAAAGATAGTATCGTTATACCAAAACGCATCCGGGAAATTAAATTGGATAAAAATAACACGAACAAAAATATGATGATACCGATGATTCCCATTATCCAAAAATGCAAATCTTTGTCCGTTGCATTTGAATTTAATGTGTCACTCACAAAGAATAAGATGAAATCGTGAAGATTATTGACGATTTCAGCTAATATCTGGATGATTTCTTTCATTTTTTTACACCTCCAATCCTTAGATTATAGCAGGTTATAAATCTATATAAAAGAGGAGAGGTCCTCGGGGTTGCCAGACTGACCTTCGATGGAGGTAATGTGAAATCATAGTAAAAAGCATAAGTAAATGAATGAGAAGTCAGACATGCATCGTCAGTTAAACAGGTTATAGTTAATAAATGGTGAAATAGATCAACAAAATACATAGAAAAATAAAAAATAAGAGATTTCATTGAAAGTAGGTGTACCTGATTTCCAATATTATAATGCCTTTAGCGATCTTAGCCATGATTGTTTTGATCGGTTTCTTTTTTTATAAGGTTAGTAAAAAATATTAGTGTGATCTTATCTTTACTTAATGCTTTCATGGTTGGAGGAAAAAGAATGAATGATGTACATAATCATGTGTTAACGGTAATTGATTTTATGAAAACCGGACACAAAACATGCTTTGTGAAGGTCATCGGTTTTGATGCTGAATCCGGACAGGATTTTGAAGGTGAAGTTAAATTTGTCGGTGATTTGCCTTTTGGCGATTTGATACATCCCGAGCGGTCACATTTATCTTCCTCTTGCAGGGAATTTGTTCGGCATGACCTGCTGCATAGATACAGTCAAGGACAATTTGAATGAAGTGCCGAAAATACTTATAGAGAATCTAATAAAATGATATTCTGTTAACTTGTTTAAAATTGGTAAAATGCCGGGTATAAAGAATATGGTATGTAGGAACTTTTTTATGCCAATCTTCTCTTTCAACTGACAAAATAGCATATTTCTCCCTATTTAACTCTCGGACTATAATCCTTATAATATTAAATAGGAAAATATGACATTTAGTGTAGGATTATACTGTTTCTGAGGTGAGTTTCATGGTATATGCAGATATTTTGAGTAATATACACTCTGCTATCTCCAGTAAAAAAGCTGATTTAAATGTGAAAATTGAACGATTAGAAAATGCAAAAAACGATATTATAAAAGAACAAAGCATGTGTCTTAACGAGATTAGGAAAATAAAAGAGCCTGAGCTTGGTGGCAGCTGGACAGGGAACCGTTCGGATCACTTTCAGGATGCCCGTCATGATGCCTATAATGTGATGTTTAGTATCATTCATGACGATTATGATGATTACCAATGGAAAATCGAGGCGATGATTACAAAGCTGAATGCCGAGAATACGCTTCTTAGCATAGCGGGGAATATAGCCCAAGAAGCCGACTCCCTTTTGAGCAAAGGTGAAGAGGCATTTGAGCAGCTGGAAAGTAAAATATCCGATTTAAAAAGGCGGTTGTTTTAATGACGACAATCAAACTGAATCATCCTGCCGTAACGAAGCAAGTCGATCAGGTGAAGACGGCACTTGGTACAGTCACGCTTGGAAATTTGCCGGCAGGCGAGCTTGGCAACAATAAATTGGAATTCACTTCGAAATGGCTCGACCGGGAAACGAACTTGGAGAAGGTTTTCGAGCAATATATCAAAATCGTCCAGAAAAATGTGGAAGATACCCGTGCCAACATTGACTTATTAAAAGAACAGGATGAAGCCATCTCTCATACGTCTTCACATGGGTATCCTGTGAGATGAAAATATATGAAGCCGAGACATTGACGGCCGCAACCAAGTCGCGTGCCAAGCAATATGAAGATCTAAAGAAGGAAGTCGCAGCCCTGAAAAAGGAATTTCAGGGCATTGTCGGCCTTGATAACGAGTTTCAGGGAGCCGGTGCTACCGCCATCAAAAGCTTCTATGAAGCGCAAATCGAGGTGGCGGACGCCTGGATGGAATTATTCACGACCCAAATCAGTTTTTTGGAAGGCATACCGGGCAGTCTGGAAGAGGCGGACCTCTCGGGAAATACGGTGGTCGAGGTTCCCTTTTTAGATGGCGAAGTGTCTAACGGCATCAACCAAGCGAAATCGCTTGTCGATGAACAAGCGAATGATCTCCAAAAAATCCTGAACAGCATTGACGATATTTTGCCACTTGATATGTTCGATCAAAAGGACTTTAATGAAAAAATCACACTGGCCGGGCACAGGCTGGATGACACCGTGACAAAGGTCGAGAATATCGACCGGCAATTGGTCGAGGAATATGATGTGTCCGTCGGGCAGGAAAACGTGGCAGTTGGGCTCTTCCGTGCCTTGCTTGATGCCACCAAACAGGACGGCAATGTATCGCCGATGACGTTCGATCAATCGGCATTCAAGAGCAGTGACGTCTATCAAGTGAAGGATGAAGTCGCCGGTCAGATGAAAGACTATCAAACCTTCAAAAAGCAGCAAGCCGAAGCCCGGAAAATCGAACAGGAAATGGAAGAACTCGAAAACCGCCCATGGTACGAAAAAGCCTGGGATACGACAAAAACCTTTACAGGGGAATTCACGGGATATTATGATTCTATCAGGGCCTCGACCGGAGTCGATCCAGTAACGGGCCGCAAGCTGTCCGATGCCGAACGAATCGCCGCCGGCGCCATGGCCGCCGCTGGATTCATCCCCGTCGTCGGCTGGGCCGGACGGGCCATCAAAGGCGGCAGCGCCCTATACAAAACGGCGAAAGGGCTCAACGCAGCGGACCACGCGCTCGATGCCTATAAAACGACAAAAGGCTTTAGCCTCCTCCAAAAAACCGAATACGGGATATACGGACTCCTCGCAGCCAACGGCCTCGGTGAAGCGGCCACAGGCAAAGACATGTTCGGCAACCAGCTAACCGAGGAACAGCGCCAGAACGGGCTGTTGATGGCACTCGGAATCGGCGGTGTGGCAGGTGCGGCTAAAGTCGCAGATAAAGTAGCGAGTGGTACAAAATTCATCCCTTACAGCAAGGAATTTGCGCAAAAGCAGGTTCAGAAGGTTCAAGCCTTCGGCAGGGAAATCGGCAAGGTGGAAGTACCTCTCCGGATTAGGGTCGAAGAATTAGCGACGGCGTATGGAAACAACTATAAACATGTCACATTTGATAAAACGACGATTAAGGATATCGTGCAGAAGTTTGCGGTGAAGAGTGATGGTGGAAAGGGCATGGGTGTTTTGTACCATGTCCAAAGAATCTCAGAAATAGAAGTCAAGTTCAAGCAAAATCCTAAACACAATGCAGAAGAATTCGCAAGACAGTTAAAAGACCAAGAAAAAGGGTTGAATGGTTTAACTATTGATGAGTATTTAAAGAATAGAGAAAGATATATAGAAGAAGGAAGAGCTTTAGAAGGGAATGCAGCTCAAAAGGCTGCAAGAGTAAAAGCTTATTTAGATAAAGTTGATGAGTTAAGGGAGACAGGCTTATCTAGAAAAGAATCAGAAAAGCAGGCTACAGTATGGATAAATGAACAGGCTGCTTTACATAATCCAGATCAAATTGCGGGTGGCAATCCACTTGATATTGGTGGAATGGGAGATAAAAGGGTTAATTCATCCCTTGGTTCGCAATGGAGATATAGAATTGATGTTATAGATGAACAAATAAAAACTATTGCAGCTAGTATGACGGAAGTGGATAAAAAATCAATATACTTAAATGTGAAATTAATACAATGAAATAGAGGTGATTATAAAAATGTCAACTAACATTTTTGATAACTTTAAATTATTTGAAAAAGCACAAGCAGAAACTATTAATAATTTCAATGGTTACATACCTGAACAAGTATTAGAAGTGTGGAATAAATATGGTTTTGGTAGTATTTTAAACGGGTATTTAAATATTGTTAACCCAGAAAAATATAAGGAACTATTAAAGGATGTATATGTAAGAAACGAGGATGCTCTAGTATTGTTTACTACATCAATGGGGGATCTTGTTGTTTGGGAAGATAATAAATATTTAATTTTACTTAATTTTAGAAAGGGTGAAATTAAAGGGATATCGTCCGGTTTCAAATATTTCTTTCCTGATTTAGAAGATGAATCATTTTACCAAGAAATTTTAGATTGGAATCCTTATCCTGAAGCAGTTGATAAATATGGAGAACCAGATTTTGATGAATGCTTTGGTTATACCCCTCTCCTTGGATTAGGTGGAACTGAGAATGTGGAAAACTTGAAAAAGGTGAAACTTATTGAGCATATTTATCTAATTACTCAATTCATGGGACCAATCGAATAAGAGTCAATGAAGTTGAAAAGATGGTTGATGATTACAAGTGACTATCAAAAGTAAATGAATTCAGGGTCTTTTTTGGGGTTAAGTCAAAAAGCATAAAACTCAGGGGCTTATCGTTTTTTTCGATAAGCTCTTTTAATTTGGTGAAAAAAGAATCCTATATACTAGAAACTGGTTATATGAGAAAGTAGAAAAGAAATATTAAATCCCCAAGTAACACTCCAAGGATAAGACAGACATAGTAACAAAGAAACTAAAATCCTCCCCTACCAGTTAGGAATATTGGAGATATGGACATTTGAAAATTGAGCAGGAGGTGAGTAAGTATGAATGATATTAAACTTAATAGTATTTATCAAAAAATAGCCCAAACTATTAATGAAACTATACCAGAGGAATGGTCAAAGGTATTAATGTACGGTGAAATTGCTGACGGTACCGGTATGGCTTTCTTTTTTTATTATAATCCTAATAGTGAATTGCCTATTTATAGTCATGATATACCCGAAATATATAGTTTAAACGAAGAAGAATATGATAAATTATGGTATCAATTATTAGATGAATTAAAATTATTATCAGATGAATTTAAAAATAATAATCAAGAACAATGGACCAATTTAACTTTTACTTTAGAAAGTACCGGTAAATTTAAGGTTGACTATGATTATGAGGATTTATCCAATGCAGATGATCACGAAAGAAGGGTTATTTGGGAATATACTCGTTTAGGCCTTTTACCCGAATCTGAATATGATAAGAGGATTTTAGAAGAATACCTCAAGAAAGAATAATGGAGGATAAGTAAAGCTTGTTCTTTTTATGACCTTAACGCAAAAGTTAAGGTCTTTTCATTGTTGAAATAGAATATGTATCATCTATCGGTTCTCAGATAATAGGCCGTGAGGACTTAAAATCATATAGAATTACTTCAGGCAAGGTGGCATAGGAAAAAATTAGCGAGTGGTACAAAGTTCGTCCCTTACAGCAAGGAATTTGCGCAAAAGCAGGTTCAGAAGGTTCAAGCTACAATAACAGACATCGCGAGATCAGGAAAAACCACGTTAAAAAATATAGGAGAAGAAATCGGTAAAAAAGAAATTCCTAAACGTATAAGTGTGGAACAAGTATCCCTCGCAGGAGGACCAAGCCTTCCCCAAATTGTAATGGAAAAGCAGACAATTAAAGAAGCCTATCAGAAATTCACGGTGAAGGATAGTAAAGTAGAGGGTGTTTCAGGGGAGAGTATTTCTAAGGGTACGGGTAATAACATTACGCAAGGCCCAAGATACGGCGAAAGGAAAATTCCCAATGAGACATATTCTAAATTAAGAAGAGCATCGCCGTCTTCTAAAATACAAAGAGAAGTTAACAAAAATATAGATGATATTTTAGGAACTGAGGATTTTGCTTTACCTGGAAAAATAATTGATAAAAAACTGCATGCAGACCATATTGTTTCCCTAGAGAAAATAGCTCGTATGGAAGGTTTTGATTCATTAACTTGTAGAGAATTTTATAGGTCTTAGTGAAGCCGCTAATACATCTAAAGGTTCAAAGTCATTTGCAGATTGGTACATCCATAAAAAGGAAAAAATTCCGGTGAATCCTGAATTTGAATCCTGAATTTAGGGAAAAAATGATATTAAAAGAAAAAGAACTAGAAATTGAGATACAAAAGATGATAGATGAATTTAATAGGGTAAATAAAAAGGAGTGATTTCGGGTGGATAAATTATCTTTTTTAAAACAATACAGAAAAAGCATCGAGTTTGTATCTAACAAAGACTTACTCAATATTGAAAAGGAAAATATGCCTGAAAAATGGATTGAGATATTTAAAGAAACAGATAAAACTAGAAAGAAAGATAAACTAATAGCTTTATGGAATAATGTATGTGAAAAAGAATTGAGTAATACTATATCATACTTGAAAGAGAATTTATTAGAAATTGAACTAATTGTAGATAATGGACAATATGCAGTATTATATAGCGTAATGAGTGAAAATGACGAAATTCTTTATTATGAAGGTGGTATTCCGACCAATTCAATTAATATTTCAGAAATGCAACAAAATTGGTCTAATGTTCCAGTATCTATTAAGGGATTTTATGAAAAGTTACACAATGGGTTTTATTATCTGCCAAGTAGAGCTATGGGGCTTGTACCAGTAGACCGCATTACTCATTTTGAGGATTACGAATGGGGAATACTTGAAGAATTAGATGAACCATTAGGAATTAATATGGCATCAACATATGGTTTTTTTGAAAATGGCATGGGAGGATATGTTGCCATAGATTTAAAAAACTGTATCGATGACTTAGCGACATTATGGTTTACTAATGATAAGCCTGAGTATAATGTGGATTTCTGGGATATTGTAGATGAATGGATTGTAATAGGGCTTCAAGACAATTGAAAAATAAATTTGGAAATAGCGATATTTACTAGTCTACCAATCACAAAGTGATCTTAATAAGGTTAGTCAAAACCATAAAAAGTGTGAAGAGTATAATAAAGAAATGCCTACTGAAATAAAATTACATTATAATACTAAAACATAACAGGTTAAAAGGACAATACAAAAATGATTTAGATATTCTAATTATGACGGATTATTGCCTGATGATATATTTGATATATGGTACGAAGAAATGAAACATAGGAATTGTAAATAAGACCTTGATTGGCTTTTGCCTTTCGAGGCTTTTTGCTTTAATTGCTTTAAGGTTAAGTAATCACATAAAGTGGTTGTTTATCTAAAATTAAAAGTAATGCAATCAAATAACGGAGGCATCCAGTTAACGAGTTGCAAGCTACCCGAAGCTGAAAGTCCATGAAAGAAGGCTTTAGTTGAGGATAAAGAAAAGTAACTATTAAAGTTAAATTCATTTTTGAGGCGCAATCAGCTAGACCAAGTGAGTTTAAATTTAACTAGACAATAATTGTACTTAAAAAGAATTCAAATGGTAATATTATTCTAACAGGCATCCAGGAAAACAATGAAGTGAGGAATTTAAATGGACGAAGATTATGATTACTTTGAAGAGTTAAGAGATTTTTTAGGGGGAACATTCCACCAGGATATTAGTTCGCCTGAACAAGCATTGGATGAGTTTATAAACGAAGCTAATAAAGAATGTTTGCTTTTTACAATAAGGTATTGTGACGAATTTTTAACTAGTAATAGAACAAAGCAGGAAAAGGAAAACTATATTCAAACTAATGCTGAAATTTATTTTCCCGCTATTGGATTAACTCCTATAATGTGAATGTGGCTTAATAATGTCGTGAAACAAATAAAAGAAGCTGTGAAATCAAAATAGAATTTTTTGTAAGACCTCAACGCAAAGGTCTTTACATTGTTGATATGAAGATCAGCTAGAATTTATATTTAGCACTTGATTGCCTTTTAGGCAAAAGTGCTTTTTGTTTTTTCGAAGATACAAGAATAAAACACATTAAAGAAGGAATTCTCATTTAAAGAATTCCTTCTTTGCATACTATTTGTTAAGAAATGATTTTTCGAAAAATTCCAGAAGATGCTCTAGAGTGATTGGATCACTGTAAGTGGATGCTTTACTATTTATTTCAAATATGCGATCGTTCTTAACTGCAGGTATATTTTTCCATGTTTCGGTCTCCACAAATGAATTAACCACATCCGGGTTTTTACTAAAGATAATATAATCTCCAGTATATTCAGGAAGCACTTCAGAGGAGAGGACATAAATGCCGGATTTAATTGCCTTTTCTTTTACTTTTTCAGGCATTTTCAAGTCCATTGCTTGATACAATATTTCTGTTCCGCGAGCATAATTATTTCCAAATACATAAAACTCTTTAGCATCATTTTCAATAACAGAAACGGTTGCATCTTCACCAATTTTTGCACGTATCGCTTTTCCTGCTGTTTCTGCACGAGTTTCGAAATCTTTAACCCATTCTTTTGCTTCCTTTTCTTTGTTTAGAAGTTTTCCGATTTCTATTTGCTGTGATAAATAATCTAATTTCCCCCAAGTGAATACAACAGTCGGAGCAATTTCATTAAGCTTTCCGATATTTTTCATCTCGGATCCGGCTATGATTAGGTCCGGTTCCAGTTCAATGATTTTCTCCAGGTCATCTTCTGAAACGACTTCCACTCCCTTTAGTCTATCTTGAAAAAGGGGATTCATATTAGTCCATTGATCTATTCCAACAATATTACCTTCCAAAGCCAATACATTAGGTCCATTGGAGAGAGCAATTATTCTTTTTGGGTTTTTAGGAATCTCAACAGGACCAGTTTCTGATTGATATGTAATTGTTTCTGATTTTGTCTTGGAATCATTATTTTCGTTCGCTTTTTCGTTGTTCCCACAGGCACTAAGGATAAGTACGAACAAGAGCAGGAAGGGTAGGAATAGCTTTTTCATTTGATTTTCTCCTTACTGATTATAGTGTAGGTTAAAATATACCAAAAAAAGTCTAATTAATAATGATATTCATTTTCAATGACTACATCAATATATTAATAGGAATGATAATCATTGTCAATAACTTTCGCCAGATTGCTAAACTCCGTGAACTAAACCGTCCCCCCTGCTAATCTGTTGTTTTTCTTCGTAAACCAAGTCTAGTAGTTAAAGGTGGATAGCACATTCAACCGGGAGCCGCATCCTAAGAAGAGGAATAAAATAGCTCGGTTCATTTCAACATTTTCCACATGCGTCGTTAAATACTTGATATTGAGGTCTTCTGATGGGCTCTTTTTAAAATTTTGAAGAATATTTGTTTACATAACTATATTATGGTTTAATCGTTGAGAAGTCATATATATTTGAACGAAAATAATGATGCGAAAATTGTTATTCCTAGCCATAAAACTGGGGGAGGTTTCAGTTTGCTTCCACATACATTGGAAATTGTCCAGAATCATGATGAATTGATTTGCATTCAGTCTAAACTTTTAGCAACTTGTCCACACCTTCCATCAGTCCATGCATATACAATAGTAAGGAGGGTGTTAGGATGGAGATAAATTGTTGTTATGAAGAAAAATGTTTTGAGAACAATGACCCAAGTACAGTATGGTTTCCTGGAAAGCGTTGTAAATGTAAGTGCAAATGCAAAAAAAACAAGCGCCGTTTTCATTAATCACTAAATGAATGACTGGACATAAGTTGTTCAACAGAGGCAGGCCCAGTGGCTGCCTTTTTTATTTGGACATGCGTGATATATATTAGTGGAATTGAGCTGAAATATATAAAGGTGAAAAAACACTCAACCATTATGGCAGAGTGTTTTTAAGCTTGGGATATAGAAAATAAAAGTTCATTGAACTAAAGTTTATCCCTAAATAGAAGCGTTTCGAACATAGTTTTCATTATACGAACTCCCAAGAAATTGAACAGTAACTTGGATTAGTTATGTAGCAGATAGCACAACCCCAATGTTTTATTTTAGTTTAACTAAAATAAGACATTGGTCATCTTTACGTTGGAGAGTGTCCTCTTCATATCTAAGCGATTGTATAACTTCCTCCTTAAGTGCAGATAAAGGGGCAGCGGAAAAGGTCTTTAACAATGAGCATAAACGGTCTGGACCTATAGGTTCTTCAACTCCATCTGTATAAAGGCACAGCATACTTTCCTTATTGTATGTAACGGTATTTGTTTTAAAAATTATATCTTCAAACATCCCGAGTGGTGGCCGATTAGAGCGCAACTCATATTGTTTTCCGTTTATTTCCTGTAAAAGAACGGATGGATGGCCTGCATTGATATAATTAATTTCTCTCTTATCAGTATCGATTAAAAGGTAGACGGCTGTGCAGTAATGAGAAGATTTACTTGTGTTTTTGAATAAAGAATGGAGATGGTCATCTAATTCCTTCATCACCGTTTTCACTTCTGAACCTTTTAAAATTAATCTTTCAAATATGGAGTGTAGTGACATGGTTATTAGGGCAGAAGAAAGCCCGTGCCCCATCACATCAAGTAGGATAAGGCCATACCGTTTGGCGTCAATTTGGTAAAAACCATATATATCACCCGATAATTGATTGGAGCCTTTATAATACGCTTGAATTTCAAGATGTTCATTAATAATAGGAACTGGTAATAGTGTCTCTTGGATTTTTTTGGCAAGACCCAGCTCTCTTTCTGTATCTACTTTGTATTTTTCATTTTTTTCGTTCAATTCAATCAGCTTATTCTTTTGCATTTTCATCGTTTCATGAGCGATTTCTAAATCAGCATAAGCCTTATTCCTAGCATTTAGTGCGGTCTCTGCCTCTTTTTTCGCTTTAAGAAGCTCATTTTCTAATTCGTTTCTTTTTCGCATTGGAATCACCACACACTCAATAATGGTTCTCCCATCTCGTTCTCTTTGAACAGCGTTGAGTAACACAGGTATTTCTTCATCATCTACAGACTTTAAGGATATATATATTTCCTCAATCTGATTTTCTAACTTAATCAGAGGAACCAGATAAAGCTGATGAAAGAGTATAGCTGAAGCCGAAAGGATATAATTAATAGGCTGCCCTTGCAATTGATCGAGATTATACCCCAATAATTTAAGTAAGGTTTGATTAACGGATAAAATAGCATCTTCTTCTGATAAAGTTAAATATCCGCAGGGTGCCTCATTTAGTTGTTCATTCACAAAAATTCACACCCATCTCTATCTATAAATCGTTTGTCGGAATCCATCCAAAAACTGTCGAATTAAGAATATCGTCTCTTCAGGATGACTCATATGTGGACAGTGTCCAGTTGCTTTCATCATTTTCAATGTACTATCGGGAAGATGCTTATGAATATATTCACCTACTGCTGACGGAGCAATAACATCTTTGGAACATTGCAAAATGAGTGATGGTACTTTTACTTTTGCTAAGTCTTTACGGTTGTCTGCAAAAAAGGTAACCTCCGCAAATTGTCGTGCGATAATGGGATCAGTAGAACAAAAACGATTCTCTAAATCCCGTTTAAGCTCTGGGCGATCTGGATTACTCATGACCGTTCCCGCAAAAGCGGTTGCCCAGCCTATGTAATTTTTGTCCATCATATCAATCAATCCTAAAAGTTGTTCTTTCTCGAATCCCCCGTAATAATCATTAGGGAGATTCAGGTAGCAAGGGGAAGGACCAACCAGGACAAGTTTAGAAAAATATTCAGGATGTTTAATGGATGCCAGCATGCCAATCACACATCCAACAGAGTGTCCAACAAATATAGCATCTCTTAGGTCTAATGCGGAACAAACATCAAGTACGTCTTGTGCATACCCATCAAGAGTACTGTATCTTTCCACATTATATGCCTGTATATCTGAATTACCTGACCCAACATAGTCAAATAGAATAATATGGTATTCATCTTCGAAATCTTTTACAACTGATTGCCAGACATTTTGATCACAACCAAAACCTGGTGCAAATATCATTGGTCGTGTACCTCTTCCTCTAATCTTTACATTATTACGCAATAAAATATTGGAATTCATGATTGGCTCCTTCATTTAGAAGATATACTTACTATATGGTAACACTAACCTTATTCGAATTAAAGAATTACACTTTAGCTGAAAATTGTCTGAGCTTGAACAGGAATGAGGAGAGTGGTATACACTTGTTGGGGGTTCAAGACTTTGGAAACTCTCGGTCTTTCGTATACAGGAACCTCTTATACCTGGAAATGGCCGACAACGTTCCTTGATAATATGGAAAGCCTTATTATAAAAAGGGGTCATGTATAAAAGAAATACGAGGGATTTTTTGATTAGATCGCTAAGAAATATATGGTTATATTTTAATAGAAAAAATAGGGGTTTTTATTATGGGTAACTTAAATTTCTTCCTTTTTCTGAACCAAAGCCTTGAATATTGTTTTACCCCTATCTGATCCCTAATTGGAGCTATTAATAACTAGCTTCAGTTTTTTTTCGCAACATAATTATTGAAATAATAAATCGTTATCGGACGCCTTCTTTGTTTTTCCTGTATAATAATACTATATTTTACATTTGGGAGGGATTATTCATGGACGAAGCTAGCAGTTTAATAGGGCTTTTTGCAATCATACCGATTTTGTTTTATTTGGGACTTATTGTTTTAAGTGTTTATTTCATTATTAAGATCATAAAATTCATCAATGTAAAGACAAGATTAGATCAGGAAAGAAATGAAAAGCTGGATGAATTGATAAAAGTCATTGGAAAGATAAGGAAGATCAGAATAAGCCACTATAATATAAAGGCCCTTTTCGTAAAGATTGTTGTTTTTAAAACGAAACTATTTTAGGTTGATTGGAGCGGAAGTGCGAGACTCCTGCGGGAGCAGCGGGACAGGCGAGACCCCACAGGCCTACGCCGAGGAGGCTCACCGCCCGCCCCGCGGAAAGCGAGCACCTGGAGGGGAAATCAACCACACTGCACTACTTCGAAAATAGCAACAAAGTATGCGAAAACAGCCAATATAAAAAAGCACAATTCCATTAGGGGTTGTGCTTTTTTTATTTAAGAACGATGAAAGCTTACTAGATCCACATAAAAAGGGCGGTTTTTTTGTAACGTCGAGGTAGGGGTACAAGCATTTCCTAATTAGCACCATAACATATTAGGAGGTGATTGAATTGACAGTTAAATTAGAAACTTTATTGGATCGTTCAGAAAAGAATATGGGCAGCGGAATTCATCCAGTCGTAAAAGAATCAGCTTTGGAAATGGTTAAACGGGCATACCAAGAAGGCATTTTCGTGCAAATCAGCGCAGGTTATCGGTCTATGGAAGAGCAAGCAAAGCTATATGGTCAAGGTCGCCTAGGTTATATATACGATGGTAAAAACTATAGTGATTTATCGAAGCCGAGAGTGACCAACGCGATGCCAGGTCAATCTTACCATAACTATGGACTAGCCATTGATTATGTCATAGTCAGCGATGATGGAAAGAATGGCATATGGACAGTTGATGCAAAATGGAGACGTGCAGCGGCTATTGGTAAATCCTTGGGCTTTGCATGGGGCGGGGATTGGTCAAGCTTTAAAGATTATCCGCACTTGGATATGACGGGCGGACTGACGTATTCTCAGTTAAATGCGGGAACAAAGCCTAAACTGATATCAAAAGTGAATGGAACCACTCCACCACCTACACAAGTCGAATCCGAAGTCATTGTAAAAGATACACCAGCAAAGGACAGCGGCAACCAAACTATCAAGTCCATTCAGAGGACATTAAATAGCAGATATAGAACAAAAATAGATGTTGATGGATATTATGGTCCCAATACTAAAAAAGCGCTGATCAAGGGTTTTCAAACCGAATTGAATAAACAATATGGTGCAAAGATCAATGTTGATGGAATATGGGGACCCCAAACAAAAGCGGCTTCACCTAATGTTAGGGAAGGGGCGGAAGGGAATATCACCTATATCCTTCAAGCTGCACTTTATTTGGAAGGACATAATCCACATGGCATGGATGGTATCTTTGGAAGCGGAACGGAAATAGCTGTGAAGTCATTTCAAAGGGCCAATGGATTATCTGCAGACGGCATCGCCGGTGAAAATACCTTTGCAAAACTATTTGGATGATATTAGAAATGTAATAGAATTATTATGCTTAAAATTAGCTTAGCAAAAAAGCCCCATGAGGGCTTTTTTTGTATAAATGAAAATATAGCAGTCATTTTAAAAGTAAATATCCCAATCGTTTAAGAATCGAAGTATAAGAAACGTAAGAATACATATGGGGACAAGAAATGTAACCGCATTTACGAAATGAAAGTACTTTAATGCGGAATGCTTTTTGACTTTAATCACTAAATAGAAGAATGATGAAATTGCGATCAGTGGGCATAACAAGCCAAGATCAGTTAAAATTCCTGAAATTGGGTGGTTCATAACACTAAGTCCAATAAGGAATGAAGCAAGGCAGATGACATTGATAACCGACAAGATGGTTGGTATTAACAACGAGTTCTTTTTTACTGTTTCCATAAATTTCACCTCCTAGGAGATAACCCCACACATATCTTATAATATTCACGATTATCCAGCAAAACCTTTGATTAACTGTAAACAAAGACAAAATACTCAAATTTATCCATTCACAAATCTGAATTGTAATATTTATCGAGTATTTATGCTCATTTTTGTTCACTTAAAATTGACTGAAATATAATAGTTTTTTTAATTTTCCATCACATTCCTCCAATAAAGTTAAAGGAAGACATAACTTTATTGGAGGAAAAAAATGAAAAAAATATGGAAAAACCCAATTTTGCCTATCGCCTCTATTAGTCTGGCATCTGTGATGTTTGTAAATGCCATTCCCGAAACTCCAGTTCAAGCAAAATTGAATGTTCAATCACAAGTGCAAACGAAAAATCATTTGCTTCCACTTGGAACCCCAAATTTGCAGGAGAAAAGAACTTCCATGAATCTAGCACCAGGAGTGAAGTATACCAAAATCAATCGTGGTGAAACATCTTCTAAAGACTTTTACACAGTGGATGTGGCATTTGTAGAAACACAAAAGCAGGCAAAGGAATTGTTGGGAAGTTTAAAGAAAGACGGTTTCAAAAATGCTCATATCATAAAAGAATCGGATCGGGCCGAGGATGACCGGAAAAAGGGACCGCTTGGGTACATTGTTCGCATCGGTCAATATCAGCTGGAAGCAGATGCAGCCGAAATGAAAAACAAGTTATCTGAAAAGGGATATTCGGGACTTCGGACTGTGTATACGGGTGAAGACGGAGAGAAAACAACAGGGCCATGGGTAGTGAACGTCCTTGAAGTGGATCAGGATCGATTTCATGGGCATGTGGTGCCTGAATTAGCAAATGATGCAGTGACAGGAAAAGAAACATTGACCCAAATCGCTGATAGAAATGATGCCATTGCAGGAGTTAATGCAGGATACTTTGTTATGGGAGAGAAGGATGGAACACCAGGCGATCTTGCCGGTATATTCGCAAGCAAAGGTCAACTTGTCAGTGAAGCTATAAATGGCCGTTCAGCTCTGATTTTATCTTCTGCTGAAGGGAAGGCAAACATTGCATCTGTGTCCACGTCAATTCAGGCTACTTCATCTGATGGGGCGGTTAGGGAAGTGGATGGATTGAATCGGAAGCCAGGATTAATCCGCAATTGTGGCGGTGTTGGAGGAGATACGACAACAGAACGGGCAAAACATGATTTTACTTGTAAAGATGGAAGTGAACTTATCCAATATACGTCCGTATTTGGAGAAAAGACAGAATCGGGCGACGGGATGGAAGTGGTAGTAAATCATGCCGGGGTAGTGGCGGAAATCCGTAACAAGCGTGGGGGAGACATTCCAAGCGGTGGTTCTGTTCTTGCAGGAACGGGTGAGGCGGCAGAGTGGCTTCGTGACCATGCCCGACAAGGAATGAAGATTCAAGTGAAAAGTAAAATCATCAGAGATGGAAAACAATTAAAATTAGACCAAACTACAAGTATGATTAATGGGGGTCCTCGATTATTGGAAAACGGAGAAATTTCCATTAATGCCGTAGAGGAAGGCTTTCACTGGGAAGAAGATCCAGGCTTTTATTATCGTTTTGGGGAACGACGTAATCCAAGAACGCTTGCAGGAATCAAAGAGAATGGCAATCTATTATTGGTCACCATTGATGGACGCGCACCCGGATGGAGCGTGGGGGCTAATTTTGAAGAAAGTGCGAAAGTCATGAAGTCATTAGGGGCAGCCGATGCCATCAATCTTGACGGCGGCGGATCGACGACCATGACAGTTGGGGATGACCGAGTCACAAGACCATCTGATGCAGCAGGTGAACGCCCGATTGCCGACGGTATTCTGTTAGTAGAATAGATGGACAGGGACATTCATCGCTTTGGTTCAAGCTGGTCGTCATGAAAAAAATCTCTTCAGTTAGGTTTCTGAAGAGATTTTTTTCTGTGATATTTTGAAATAATTTAATATAGGGAATTTGAAATACTTTCAGCAGTTTTTAACAATAAAGAGATATGTTGTGCCATCGATTCCTCATGCCAGCGAAAGAAAGGCCCGGAAATGGAGATAGCTCCAATGAATTTTCCTTAAGCACCCGATTATGGAAGTTTCTTTTTAAACCTTCATTCAAGATTAGTTACAAAACTCGCTTATAATCTGATTCTTTATTTCTTCTATCGGAAATCCCTGTTGATAGGTGGATATCATCAACATAATTCCTTGTAGCACAGATGAAAAATATAACGATCGTTTCCTTGGTTCCGTTTCACCCATACTTTCAAATATTTTACATTGAAACTCAAATTGTCTAGCATTTTCTTCTATTATGAGATGACTGTATTTTATCAACTCTTCATCTGATTCTGGCTGAGTTTGAAGGTGTAGATAGAACCGATGGACTTCTGGTTTTTGGTGGATATTATCAATGGCACCATTGATTATATGTTCAAGCTGTTCACGAGGTGTATTTAAGGTGAAAGCTTCTTCCATGACTTCCGCCACCTCCTTGATTCTGTCCTCGACCATTTCAGAAAGCAGTTCTTCTTTTCCTTTATAATAGTTATAGAGTAACCCTTTCGAAATGCCCGCCTGCTTGGCTATATCGCTTATGGAAGTAGCGTAATAGCCTTGCTTTATAAATAACTCCATGGCTGCAGCGCGAATTTTTTCTTTGGATGCTTGGCGAATACGGTCATTCTCTTCGGATGTACGTGGCATTTTATCTTCAATCCTCCATAAAAGCAGTGAATTCTTGATATAAAACTTCAGAATGGGTGAGGGGCAGCATATGATCGGCATCCTCTATTTCGATGAAACGGATGTTTGGAACCTTTCGGAAACAATCGGCAACCCGGAAATTATCTGCCAAGTCCTTTTTGCCGATAAAAAATAAAGTTTCGGTGTTCAATTCTTCTAATCGTTCCATTGCCGGCGGCCGCGGCCATATCATGCAGAAACCAGCGGGCCACTTAAGCATGCGCCCGAAATGATGCCTGAGCATTTGAACAGTGAGATCTTTGTGCGGACTATCGACAACAACTTGGTATGTTGGTGAATGAAGGGCAAGCTCTAACATTTTATCTATATTGGGGGCACTTTCCAATATCTTGTTATGATATTGTTCAAACTCCTTTGAATAGGGAAAACCAGTTAAAGAAGGAGCAATTAATACAAGTTTCGATACCCTTTCTGGATAATTAAGGGCGAAATCAGTGGCAATCTGTCCGCCCAAGGAATGACCTATAATCGTTGCCTGATTAAGTTCCAGGTAATCCATTAGTGCCAATACATCCTCTACATAGTTTGCATGTTTTATGGGGGATGGTGATTTACCGGCACCACGGCCATCAAAAGCGATCACTTGGTAATTTTTAGTTAAAAGAGATGCTAAAAATGTCCATTGCCTCAAATCAACCCCGCCACCATGGATAAGAACAACAGGAAGACCCTTGCCATTAACCTCGAAATGTAAATCCAATGCAACCCCTCCTTTTTTATCACTGAATTTTCAGATTTATTTTATTATTGAATGAACGTTTAGTCAATATAAAACTAAGATATTATTTCCATTCCGCAAAATAGTGATAATCAATAGTAAATCCGAAGGCTTCAGCTTTACATCTCCTCAGGTTTCTTAGGCAGTCTTTGTGTTGAGTAAAAAATGATGTATAATGAACACGTTTTCAACACTTTGAAAAAGAGGGTACGAATAGTATGGAAATCATTTCAAATATATTACAGAAACCAGAAACGGATAATGAAATACTCTTTATAGGAAATACCGAAGATGAGATTTCGTTTGTGAATAGTAAAATCAAATTGTTTGGTGAAGGAAATCGGTTAATTATTGAACGTGGAGCGGAATTTAAAGATGCGACGCTAAGTTTTAATGGCAACAACTCGCTCATGATCATTGGGAAATCCAAACGCAATGCAACGATAAGAGTCAATGTTTGGAATGACAATACATTTTTCCTAGGTCGCAACTATTCATTTAATGGAGCAGCGAGATTTATTCTCTCTGAGCAAAAGAATCTGTTCATCGGTGATGATAATATGTTTTCAAGTGGTGTAGTCGTTCGTTTGGCAGATCCACATTTGATCTACGATGGAACAACTCGAAAACGGATTAACCCAACAAAAAGTGTGTACTTAGGTGACCACATTTGGATTGGGCAGGACGTCATGATTCTTAAAGGAGTAGAAGTTGGTACAGGTTCAATTTTAGGTGCAAAGTCACTTGTGACAAAATCGCTCCCATCAAATGTATCAGCTGCAGGAAGTCCTGCACGTGTGGTGCGGAAAAATGTTTTTTGGGCACGTCCGTCTGTCCATGCATATTCTGAAAAAGAAACAGCAGAATCACAAAAATTCCCGGATGGGCGTTTTGTCTTTAAGTCAAAAGGCTCAACAGCAAAACATTTTGCAAAAATTGAAGAACAGTTAAATACCGCAACTTCTGTAGAGGAGAAGACTGACATATTAACGCCTTATCTTGATGTAACAAGTAAGAATCGTTTCTTTCTTCCTGTGCCTCCTGAGAAAAAGAAAACATTTCTCGATAGAACCTTTCGCAAAGGAAGTAAGAAGTAGATGATTGAATTATTCCAGATTAATTTTAGAAAATTCCAAGTGATAGCTCAGAATGATGGTACAGGAATAATTGTAAGTTTTTTTAAAAATGCAATAAAGTTGTTTCTTATTGTCTTTTTTAGGGTTGTTCCTTTTCTACAAAGGAGAATTAGCAATGGGAACAAGGGAAGAAGGAACATCTGAATAACTTATCGTTTAGTTATACATTAAAAGACAGTAAGCAAAGATTAACTCACTGTCTTTTTTGATTAATTATAAATGAGAAAAATCGGCGAAACTCCTTTTTCGAACTCTATTGTGTCAGCTTCTATCATAAAACATACTACACTATAACTAAATCGAACTTTTATTGGTGTGCGGGTACTGCATTGAATGCACCATCTATTGCAAACTCTTGGGGAGTCCTGCACTTCCAATCGGGAGCTGCTTCAGCTCTACAAATAGCATTCCCTTACCACGGTTCTACAGGTTCAATTATGTTAAGGCATACCGTTTCAGACATGACCACATGGACAGCTTGGAGAGCGATGTAACAAACAGTCGGAAGAAACTATGCGGTAGATTAGGAATTCTATTATTCAAAGTTATTTTTCCTGATTTAATATTAGAGTATAATAGTAATAAATGAATAATAAAAGGTGTGATTTTTCTGACGGAAGCACTAAAAAAGCAGCATAGAAAGTTACCTCGTTTGATAATTATCCAACGGATCATTCTTATTACAATTGGTGCTTTGCTAATGGCCACTGGATTGGAAATCTTTTTAATTCCCAATCATGTAATTGATGGAGGCATTACAGGCATTTCCATTATGCTTTCTCACATTACCGGAATAAAACTGGGAATCTTTCTATTCCTTTTGAACCTACCATTTGTATTTCTGGGATATAAACAGTTTGGAAAAACTTTTGCTATATCTACTGTATATGGGATTATAATGCTTTCCATTTTTGCGACATATTTTCATCCTATCCCGCCCTTCACTGAAGATATCCTTCTTGCTACAATTTTTGGCGGTATTTTTTTAGGTATAGGTGTGGGAATAGTAATTCGTAACGGTGGTGCTCTTGATGGTACAGAAATACTTTCGATTGTAATAAGTAAAAAAGTGCCTTTTTCTGTTGGCGAAATTGTTATGTTCATCAATCTATTTATACTTGGTTCTGCCGGATTCGTTTACACATGGGATAGGGCTATGTATTCAATCTTAGCTTATGTAATAGCTGCTAAAGCCATTGACATTGTTATTACTGGAATGGAAGAAACAAAGTCAGTGTGGATAATTAGCGATGAAGCAAAAGAGATGGGTGATGCAATCAATAGCCGCTTAGGACGAGGTGTGACATACTTACATGGTGAGGGTGCTTTTACTGGAGAAGACAAGAAGGTTATTTTCTGTGTAATTACCAGACTTGAAGAATCCAAGTTAACTACAATTGTTGAAGAAATCGACCCTTCATCTTTCTTAGCAATGGCAAATATCGCGGAAGTACGTGGAGGAAGGTTCAAAAAGAGAGATATTCATTAATAATTACCATAGGAAGCGCTCATAACTTGAGTGCTTTTTTGCATACCTTTCTAACAGGATGGGAATAATTTGTAGTAAAAAACATTGGAGAATAAAATGCATTTTGTATTTACTGTTCTTTTTTATTAGCAGGGATTAAATGGGGCAATTGGAGGAGATGGAGGGATTATTATCCGACCATCTTATTCTTTATTATCGGTGATCTTCTATATAGTTGTTTACTCTATAACCATCAACTGTGGGCTTACCAAGAAATATTTTTTGGTGTACACATCCTGAGAAATGACCTAATTATTTCGCTGATTATTATGTTTTTGGCGTATCCTTCAACAATTATGATATACCTTGGTCGTTTCCCTCAATCGAAACGGAAACAGTTATTTTGGATTGCCTTTTGGGTTTTTCTGTATTCGTTAATCGAATTAATTAACCTTAAGTATTTAGACTTGATAAACCATTACAATGGTTGGAATATTTGGTGGTCTGTGTTGTTTAATATCGCTATGTTTTCAATACTTCGAATACATTATAAAAAACCCTTATTAGCTTGGGGGGTATCTATAGTATGGATTTTAATTTTATGGAATGTGTTAAATATACCGATTGAGAAAATTAAATAAAAAGTGTTTTGGAACCATTAAGTCTTAAATTTTATTATTTACAAAATCCAATCGTCCCAAAAGGGCGGCTTTTTATTATGTAATGAAAGAGACGGAAAACATAAGAAAAACTAGACATCCACTTTAACCAAGTGATGTCTTATTCTTTTTTAGAATGTAATACATAGAAAAGGCACTTAACCTAATTGGTCGAGTGCTTTTTGTGTCTTTTTTAATACTTCTTTATTTTTATTAATGAAAACTTTATTTCTTAATATCATTTCTTTATTATTAAGCTCATTATTTAGTTCGGTAGTATTGTTCAGTTTCTCTAGAAGTGAGATTATTGATGGCATTGCTAATAATTCATGGAAAGCTATGTTTGTTTTAATAGATAAGATTTTTAGCTCAGTAAGTTGACGAGGAGATAAAAAAGACTCAAATGGTTGCCTTTCATTTATTTCCATGATTGTATCCTCCATATGATGTGAATTATTAAATTGTGATTTAATTATAAAATAGATAAGTTTAATAAATGTACTAATCATGTAAAGATTTGATGAATAATGCCCTACTGGCGAAGTTAACAATCTCAAACAGGAATTTATTGGGATTTATTCGGATAATTAAAGAGAAATTAAAACGCAAAAGAATTATTAGAGAAGGAAAATACTTAAACAAGACGATTTTATTCAAATAGACGAAGTAGGCTTTAAAACTTGTATTTGGGGCTGTTGTTGGGATGACTGTTGCTACTTTAATAGTTCAAGACTTGTATAAATCAGGAGCTTATTCCGCTTGCCACAAATGGGGTAAAAAGAAGCCTAAAGTTAAAAAGGCTTGTAAAGCACTAGGATACTGGTAAAATATCCGAAACTAAGGGGGAAACACATTGTTTGACATACCTGACTTTGCGAGAATAAAAATGCTGAAATTATCGTTACATTCTTTGCTTTTATGCATTTTATTAAGCTTAGTTTGTTTAATTATCAACGATGTTTTTTCAATTATCGTTGATAAAAGAATTAATTTAAATTTATTTTTTATTCCAATAATCATGGTCTTTTGGCTTTTGATAGCAATTAAGAAACCAACATACCAAAAATGATTTCTGTATAGGAGTCTGGGCACAATGCTCACGCTTTTTTATTAACTAAGGGAGTGTTAACCGTGAATCATTCCATGCATGATATAATCCGTATGACAGAAGGCTAGAGACTAATTGAGTATTGGACATTAAGGGAGAATGATTTAATGGTAAAAATGTTAAGGTAGACAAGTCTGTATACATTCCGAGTATTGAAGCAGAAACTATCTTCGATATGAGTGAACACGGATTGGGGAATAAAACCAAGTATGAATATGTCGGTATGATTTCTTTGTAACTTGAGCTACTCAAGTTACGGTCACATAAAAAATGGTTAATCGAAAATGAAATAGCGAAGAACGGAAAAGTTATATTTCAAACTGATGCAGTAATCAATATCAAATTAAAAATAAAATGAAAAACGGTAAACAATTCACTTGCTTCGCAGGGGGTGGAGATTGGAAAGGTTTCTGCTATCCACCGCATTTTGAAATGACAGGTGGATTAACAGTAAAGGATTTACAAAATGGTCGACCTGTATTTAAGGACGTACCAGTAAAATCTGGAGTTACTAAGCAAGCCGTCGGAGAAATTGATTCGCATTGGGGACTACATACTACTGATGCTAAGAGAAGATTTCAGAGTGTATATCTTCCGAGAGAAGTCGATGGCGTGTACGGTTCAAGCAGCCGAGCTGCATTGTTAAAACAATTAAAAAATAATAATTATATGGCAATATAGCAAGCAACAATTAAATTATTATACTGCCCCCCAAAGTGATTCGCGGTCGGCGTTAAGCCTGACGGTATCTACGGTAAAGCGACGCCGGCAGCGGTCAAAGTGTATCAGAAACGTAAGAAGCTTTCGGCTGACGGAATAGTTGGCGCGAAGACTTGGGCGGTGATGTTCTGATGATGACGATTATCAAGCGGATTAAATTCCAGTATCTCTTTTCCTTCGGACTGCTGATCGTTTTGTCGGCGGCCTTATTTGTGTTTTACGGCGATGAGCAGACGCGGAACCTTATTATCGGAGCGCTTGTGATGAACTTCGGACAGATCACGGGTTCATTCTTTCCGAAGAAACACGAAGATATATAACGATTAACGAAATAAATGCGGAAGCCTATGGAAAAATGAACCCTTTCGTAGGCGGATGTGTATATATAATTATATGACAAAATTAAGAGGGACGGTGCTTTTATGGGATTTTGGAGACAGGTTATTAAACCTCGGATTCAAGTCAGCGTATTGGCAGGCGGTCACGTATTAACTGATGGTGTCGAAGGTAATGAAAGCGTTAACAGAATGACTATAATGAGGTGGGGGCAGCCAGGTGAGGTCAAGGTTACAACTGCATTTGGACAAAAACACTTCAAACTTTCCAGGATTGAGTGGGAACATGGTGAAAGTCGAAACGTCGGGAAATCTACAAACAGCTCGATTCTAAGTACTGCTCTTGTAGGTTCAGTCGGTGCAATCACTGATATAGCAGTCCGAGCAATGAAAAAAGAAACTTCAAACGCTTACCTTTATTTATTCGACGAAGAAGGCGAGGAGTACAAAACCCTTATTCAGTGCACAAAGGAGCAATTTACTGAAATATCGCGCATAATTAGCTAACCTCGGCCACTAGGTCGGGGTTTTTCCAATAATCTACTTAGTTCGCTCTCCCTGCGCCAAGTTAAACTTATAGACGAGGTGAATTACGTTGTTCATATCGCCAATGCTATTACACAAATCCGATGATCCGTTCGACTCCTCCGATTACTTAACGGTTATAGGTATAAAATTAGTTGGTCGAAATTAATTAGTGCTTGTGCCTTGCAGGTTATTTTATATTTCGCCCATATCATCGTGGTCAAAATTATTATTTTTCTATCTGCAGACACACTTTTCACCGACATATATGTTCGCTATGAAATCCATTTGAGTTATTTCAGACGTTAAGTGAAAATAAAGTTTTTTAATTTACAAAAAAGTCGTTTAAAACATAATAAAGTTTTTTAAAAACGTCAGTCATGTTATTCCATTAAAGGGTGCGTTAGATGAAGATCGGTGCTGTCTTATGGCAGCTTTTTCTTCTTTAACTAACAGGTGTTATTGTTTAATAAAAAAATCTACTAATCTAGTATAATAGTTCTTCTTTTGTCTATACTGTCTATTAATAGGGTATAGATGGGAGAGAAACAGGTATGATCTTAACTGAGGTATGGAGTTTATATAAGGCAGATAAGCAAATCCAAGGTTATTCTTCACAAACATTAAAGGCCTATAACGTCCAATTTAACTTGTTAGTGAATAGTTTTGGAAATATATCTATTCAAGAACTTTCAACTAATTCTCTAAAAGTTTATCTGGGAAAAGCAGCTGAAAAGCTTAAGCCATCCAGTCTGGGGCACAGAATTCGATTTATTAAATCTTTATTTAGATGGGCTCAGGATGAAAATTTAATTAATGGAAATCCTGCTTCAAAAATAAAGGAACCAAAAGTAGAATTAAGGGTTCCAAAATACTTGTCTGAAGAGGAAATTGAACATTTGCGGGAAGCTTGTCATACAACATTCGAAAATGCTTTATTTGAGTTTATGTACTCAACAGGATGTAGAATTGGTGAAGCAATAACGCTAGATAGGACATCAATCAATTTTTCTAATCAATCAGCAATCGTATTAGGAAAAGGAAATAAAGAACGAGAAGTATATTTTAATACTCGTTGTGAAATATGGTTGAAGCGATATTTAAGTGAGCGAAAAGATCATGAGGAAGCACTCTTTGTGACAACACGCGCCCCCCATCGAATGAGTATTTCTCAAGCGAGAAACGTTATAAAACTGATAGCAAAGAGAACGGACATTAAAAAGAGCATTCATCCTCATCAGCTTAGACATAGTTACGCCACAAAATTATTGAATAATGGAGCGCCTTTGGAAGTGATTCAAAATTTAATGGGCCATGAAAAAAGTGAAACCACAAAAATTTATGCATATCTAAGTGGTGCAATGCGAAGAGACTTGTATAGAAAGTATTTTTAAGGGACCAGTGGTCCTTTTTATTTTGTATTTAATAAACTATCGGGGCAGGTTAGTTTTATAAGGCATTTTTTTTAGATTTTATTAACTCCAGGTATGTTAATATGAATTAACAATATATGGATAAAGGAAGGGGAGGTTAGTTAATTGAATAAATACATAAAACCATTTTTAGTTTTTGAATGGATCACGGTATTAGGAGCATCAACAGTTGCTTACATACGTTGGGGTTTTCCACTTTATATCTGTATAGGGATCGTTTTATTAGGTATTATCCTTACTCTATACTTTTCAAAACGATACGAAAAGAAATCAATTAATAAATCACAATAAACATAGAATCGAAGGATCTCTGATTAGAAGATCCTCTGCTGCTTGAAAAAATGCCTATTCCTTAATGAACTAAAGGGGCAGGATAGTTCAACAAGGAGCGCCAAAACGGAGGCGTTGAACAAAAATACTATGCGAGTTTACATAGGAGATCGATTTTATCGATAATGAAAAAGGATCTTCCATTGGAAGATCCTTTAATATGTTTCCTCAACTAAAGTTTTCTTAGTTAAAAGTGTGTAATTAATAAATATCAACAGTAGCCCCAATAAGAGAGGCTCTAATAATATCAATATTATTAAACCTTTCTAACTCTTTTGGTGTCCCTGTAACTACGGCTCCACTAATACGAATATCGCTAACTTTTGGTGAAGACTCATCATTAATACTGTTAGCTAATTTCTTTACCTTGTTTTGATAGTTTCCATCCTCCAGACTAAGCGTTTTAATGATATTTAGAAAGTATTGTCCTCCTATTTCAAAATCCGAATCCAGTACTTCAAAACCATATGCATATCCTCCACCTTGTGTAATAGCATGTCTTTCGTTTTCTTTCATAAGTGCTTCCTTTTTATACTCCTTCACTTGAGCATCAGTAGATGTGTCTACCCACAACCAATTAACATTATCTGTTCCAAGGATCTTTGATGCTTCATGAAGGGTTAGAGGCTTTTTAAATGATAGAGCTACTTCTACTATCTTATTATTACCTAATTCTGTCGCAGCAGTTATCTCATTTGGAAGATAGGGATATGTAAGTTGCGGGAAGTAAAATTCAATTTCTCTCTCTCCATTAAGCTGATTAAAATTCACGTACCTTTTTTCTCTTTCACTAAATATTTTTGTTTCACTACCATTTTCATTAATCCTTCTTTTTCCAAATAACGGTGTTGTTACACTATCTGTATCCCACAATATGACTCTATCCCCAATTTGCTTCTCATATGTTATTTCCTGAGTATAACTAAAAAGATTTGAATCGGAAGGACTTGCACTTCCTTGATGAGTATTTGCTCCATGAATTAGACTATAATTTCCTGAATCATCATCAGATCTACGTTTTTCAAGTATCTGTTGGCTCCCTATATAAATTACTGCTAACAAAAATATTGTTGTTATTGTTGTTATTATGAAATATTTAACAGTTTGCTTTCTTTTCGCCTTATTCATTACATTTTGAAAAGAAGATTTACTAGTAAAATCAATCTCATCAGTAGTGTTTTTTTCACTCATTGTTATTCCTCCTATAATTTTTGACAAATTGTTTCCTCGCTCTAAATAGGTTGGTCTTTACCATCCCAATACTCATTTCAAGTAACTTGGATATCTCTTCATATTTTAGATCCCACTGATACTTTAATAGAATCATCTCTCTGTATTGTGGCTTTAATTTTAATAACACTTTTTGAACTTCTGAACGCTGTTCTTTCTGTAATATTATTTCTTCTGGTAAATCTTTAGATAGCAAAGCTATTTGTTCTTGGTTTAAATCGAGTTCCTCTCGTTTAAACTTTCTGTATTGGTCATAGTGAAAATTTAAAGCTACACGTATTAACCAACTCCGGGTCTTAGATATATCTATTGAATCGTAGTAAAGAAGAAATCGATAGGCTGATTCTTGAACAATATCTTCAGCATCTTCATGTGAGACTCCTAATTTACGTAGATAACGATAAACAATATTAAGTTCGGCATTTAATTCTTGAATTTTTTTCGAATTGTTCATCGCTGTCCTCCCGTAAATAAGACGTACAAGTTAGAAAAAAGTTAACACTTTATTTGAATTTAATTTCACACCTTATCAACTATTTGTTTTCTTAATGAACTAACGGGTGCTTAGTTCATTAAGATGTTGATTTGAAATAAAGTCGCGATGTTTATAAAAAAGTTGCGAAGCTTTACCCCTTTGGATATGATTTGTCCAAAGGGGATTATTATGGAAAAAATAACAAAAACTGCAATTTTATCAAAGGGGTGTAGTATTGAAATTATACTTAAAATTATTTACAGGATTACTTTTTGTTTTAACACTAACAGGGTGTATTGGAGAAGATTATGATGTGGGTGTCCCAACTGCTCATTTATACATTGAGTCCATAGATATACAATTAACAGAAGCGAATATCAGTTGGGATACAGAAAGTGAGGATGTACAAGAAAAAATAGAAGATGTTCAGGAATTCGGATTAACTCAGGATGAAATAAAAGTGTCTGCAAACCAAGAAGCCACTTTAGATTTTAAAGAGAATAAAAAAAATGGTGGAGATATTTGGACAGATCCAGAGATAACAGCTGTTTTATTAAATAGTGAAGAAAAAATTGAAATTAAAATGAATGATTCAAGGGAGTTTAGATTTCCATCTGACAAAGGAAATTATGTGTTAGAAGTTGAATTTAAAAGTTCAGCAGGTAGTGCGCAATACGTAGGAAATATCTTGATTCAATAAACCTTATGCCACAAACGGGCGCTTTAATGAAGGAAGAATTACAGAAATGATCAAACTTTATTCCAAATCTACATAAGAATAACTAAAAAAGTCGATTCCTTGAGATGGAAATCGGCTTTTTTAATAGGTGACATTTCCTTAGCGTTGTAAATCCGCATTTTCCTGACGCTACTCCAAATGGAAAGTTAATGTTTAATATGCTGGGTGCTATTGCTGAGTTTGAACGTGATTTAATTAAGGATAGAACAGCAGAGGGACGTGAAAGGGCAAAGGCACAGGGTAAGCATATGGGACGTAAAGGAAAGGACGAGAAGGACGTTAAGAAGGCTTTAAAGTTGTATGAGGAAGGAGAGTCTAACGGTTTAAGCGTTAATGATATAGCTAAAATGACAGGTGTTCCACGTTCTACAATTTACGCTAAAGTGAAAGAGGCGACTAGCAATAGCTAATCGTCTTTTTTGTGCATTTTTTTTATTCTGGGGAAGTGCTGTATAAACCAACCATAGAAGGGATATTTTGCACACCATTTACACAAGTTTTAAATTCAAGAAACATAGAGTTTCTAAGGTTTCACCCCATCTTACCCTGTTGTGCTTTAGATAAAAAGAAAGCACCCGTAATGGATGCCTTACTTTTCAATCTTCATCTTCGTCATAAGTTGGATCAGTAGTGATGGTAAGCGTTTTATCCAAGCTTACTTCAATTTTAGTATCCCAGCTAGTGTTATCCACTTTAAGGATATCGTCGTTTACTGAAAATTTTAGAACCATTTCTTCTTCATGAAGTACTACATAGCTTTTGTCATTAGAGTACACTGTAAAATCTGAATGTGCTATAAGTTTCCAGCCATCGACTAATTCTTTTTTGATAGTTTCCATGAAAGTCCACCTCATTTTATGTAATACCTAAATTATACAATAACATGATGCAAAAGTAATAGTTGGAAGTTCTTCGTACAGGATAAAGTACCATACGAATATCTCGTACCCCATTATAAACTCTATTTTGTGGGTGATTGGATTGTGTCTAAAAAGGCTCTACACTATTGAGATTGTGAAAGAATGTACTTAAACTAAAGGGGCAGGTTGGTTTAACAATACACCTATAAATTCAGCTCTTCTTATTGTATAATAATACCAAAACATACATTTTTACACATATAATAAGGGAGGTTGAATTTAATGAATTTGATTTGTGAGTCTGAAAAATTGGATAATTATCTACTTGAATTGAGTGAAGTTAATTATTCTAATCCTATAATTGGAGCAAAGGTGGCTGACCTTTTCAACCCTTCTCAAACAGAAATTGAAAAAGCAAAAGTAGCTTTTGAATTTGTTCGTGACGAAATATCTCACTCTTGGGATATTAAAGGGAAACGTGTTACTTGTAATGCATCAGATGTATTAGCCTATAAAGAGGGAATTTGCTATGCAAAATCCAATCTATTAGCATCCTTATTACGATCGCAAGGAATACCAACAGGTTTCTGCTATCAAAGATTGATGTTGTTTGATACACCAGAAAAGGGGTATTGTATTCACGCTTTAAATGCTGTTTTTTTAAAATCACTTAATAAATGGATAAGATTAGATGCTCGTGGAAATAAAAAGGGTATTGATGCCCAATTTTCAATTGATGAAGAAAAATTAGCATTTCCCACTCATGAGGAATTGGATGAAAAGGACTATCCAGTTATCTATGCAAAGCCACATCCTAAAACGATAGCTGTGTTAGAAGAACATAATGATGCATTGGAAATGTATAAACATCATTTACCTGAGAGTTTATAGTTATTTCACTAACGGGTGCTTTAGCTGAAGATCGGAGCTGTCTTTAAGGCAGCTTTTTCGTATGGAACTATCGGGGCAGTTAGTTCATTAGTTAGTATGGTTAGTATATTAAACAAAAATTTGTGATAGGGTTGATTGGAAGGAGGAATTATTAATGCAGAATACAATTCGTGTATTGTCAGAAAAAGATTTAGAAGAAGTATCAAAGATTTTCACCAATGTTTTTAGCTCCCATCCTTGGAACGAACCTTGGATTTTTCAAACATCTTACAAACGATTGTTAGATATAAGTAAGACCCCTGGCTATATAGGAATAGGTTATTTTAATTCTAATAATCAAATGATTGGCTTTTTAGTCGGAAATGAAGAGCAATGGGCTGATAGCAAGAACTTTTACATAAATGAAATCTGCGTTCTAAATAATATCCAACAAAACGGGGTTGGTTCGAGTTTACTAAAATATTTAGGGAATATCCTTAAACAGAGAAAAGTTGATGCCGCATATTTATCAACCGAGAGAGGCAAAGGTAAGCCGGAGTTGTTTTTCAGAAAAAACGGCTTTGTGACAAACGAGTCTCGAATATTAATGACAATGAATCTTTCTTGAATTAAATACAAAAAACTTTAATTCTTCTTCAACTAACGAGTGCGTTAGCCGAAGATCGGAGCTGTCTTTAAGGCAGCTCTTTCTTTATGCAACTAAAGGGGCAGGTTAGTTCAACAAGGTTTTTACCAATATTTGTAGAATGTTATTGTTACCAACATTTTTAGGAGGGGGTAACTTGAACAAAAACAAAGTAGGATGGTTGTTTTTAGGGCTCGCAGGGTGTTTAGGCTTATTATTTATTATGATGGCAGGGGAAGGTTACGGTTTATCTACTAGTAGAATAGACGGGAATATGCAGTTGAATTTTTTAGGGTTAAAAATCGCTGACGGTATTACAACAACCGCAAGATGGAACCAGTATGGAACATATTTTTATCTATGGAGTTTAGTACTATTAACTTTAACTATTTTCTGTTATCGTAAATTTTTAAAACTTGTACCAACTATTTCAAACTAATATATATGAGTAGCTGTCTTTAAGGCAGCTTTTTCTTATGGCACTAACGGGGCAGGTTAGTTGTATAAGGAAAAGTAAAAAGGTCAATTTTTCCAATGAATTGTGATAATATAAATTTAATTCTTATTATAAGAGGTGAGTTTAGTTGAGTAGAGTTGAGCAGAGTACAAAGTTAGATTTAGAAAGAATTATTTTTATTGGGAGAACCTTTGAAGAGTATCTGGATATGTTTTCTCTTTCGGTAGAAGAACTAAAGGGAAAAAAAATACTGGATTGTCCAGCAGGGGCTTGTTCTTTTACTGCTGTTGGTAACAAATCAGGTTTAGGTGTAACAGCTTGTGATATTGCGTATTATCATTCGGGTGAAGACCTAAAAAATAAAGGTCTTCAGGATATTGAACACGCTATGGAGCATATGCAAAAAGCAAAAAGTAATTATATTTGGACTTATTTCGAAGATATAGAAGGTCTTAGAAAACATCGTTTGAATGCTTTAAAAGATTGTGTTAAGGATATGAGGGAATCGAGTGACCGATACGTTCCCGTTACTTTGCCTTCTTTACCGTTTAAGGATGGAGAATTTGATATTCTTCTTTCTGCACATTTTCTATTTATGTATGCTGACCGATTAGATTACCAATTTCATATAGAAACGCTAAATGAGTTATTGAGAGTTACTAAAGAGGAAATTCGTATTTTCCCTATAGTTGATTTGGAAGGAAAACGCTATGAACATTTAGATAAATTAATAAGTTATCTCGCTGATAACGGATGTACAGTCGAAGAAGTTAAAGTACCATATGAATTTCAGGCAAATGCTAACTCTATGCTAAAAATTAGAAAAGGGTAACAAAGAAATCTTAATGAACTAACAGGTGCTTTAGCTGAAGATCGGAGCTGTCTTTAAGGCAGCTCTTTTCTTATGGCACTAACGGGGCAGGTTAGTTGCATAAGAGTTTTATGTTATTCGACTAACGTGACCAGGATAAATTATCAAACTCAGTATTGTCTTTTTGGGTTAATATTGAGATAAGATAAGGCAATTGTTTTATATATGGGGGATGTAAAATGAGCAATTATAAAGTAGGTTATCAATGTAAATGTTGTGGAAATTATCACGATGAACTTCCCTTGAGTTATGGAAGTCCTGTTCCTGATTACTATGAGGAAGTACCATTCGAAGAACAAGAAAAACGAATAGAGATGAATGAAGATGTGTGTATTATTGATGATGAATATTTCTTTATTCGTGGATGTATTGAACTTCCAGTAATGGATGGGGAAGATCCTTTTGTTTGGGATGTTTGGGTTTCATTAAGTGAAACGAATTTTGATAAAATGATGGAGTTTTGGGAAGTTGAAGGCAGAGAAAAGGATTTGAAACCAATGTTTGGTTGGCTGCAAACTTCTATTCCTTGTTATCCTGAAACACTAAACTTAAAAACAATGGTTCATACCCGTCCAATAGGTTTACGTCCTTCTATAGAATTAGAACCAACAGAACACCCATTATCCTTAGAGCAAAGAGAAGGAATTGGATTTAAAAGAATAAAGCAGATAGCAGAAGATTTGTGTAATGTAGAAGAAAAATAATAACTCTGCTTAATCAACTAACGGGTGCGTTAGCTGAAGATCGGAGCTTTCTTTAAGGCAGCTTTTTTTTATGGAACTAACAGGGCAGTATAGTTGAAGAAATAAATTTAAAAGTAACATAGTTTTAGTTGTGGTAAAATATGTTATTGGAACATAGAAATTATTGGGAGGTTTTTATATGAAAGGGAAATTAGTTTTAACCCTTGGTTTTGCAGGAGTTTTAGCAGTATCAATCGGTTTTGCGAAAGACTTGCAAAAGACAGAAGCATCTGCAAAAGTTTCCTCAAAACAAACAGATACATATAAACTTGTTACTAGAGAGGAACAAGATCGTAGAGAAGGTATGGTAGCTGAAGGAAAAGATGTAGATGTTACCACAGTTATAACAGCAGAAGAGCAAAATATAGTAGAAAATAGTTCGGCTCAACAAGGGTTTGTTCCACAAGAAAATGGGACAGGTTTCTATTTCGTAAAAGAGAAAAAAAATTAAGTTTAGTTGTTAAACTAACAGGTGCTTTACTTCAATAAGGAAGGTTGCTGAGGCAGCCTTTTTCTTATGGAACTAACGGGGCAGGTTAGTTCCATAAGAAATATATTTCAGTTTGAAAAATGTTAATATCTAATTAAAGATAGTTAAAATTTAGGAAGGATAGAGTATCATTGAAAATAAAGAATAAATTGAATTACTAATTTAACAGAGGTGTCCTTAACAATGGATGATTGTGAACAAATTTTCTGTAGTAATTGTAAGGAATACAGAATGGTTTTTGAAGCACTTGAAGAATGGCAGATATACGATGTTCCTGAAACGGTGAGAGGTTATGAATATAATGGTCTCGATGAATGCTCAGAATGCGGTAATGATATCATGCTCGGTACATACGTAATAGAGGACGTTGAATTTTTTACCTGTTCAATTGGTGAGTTAATAGCTAAAAGAATTAGTGAAACAGAGATTGGCGAATGCCAACTATGTAATGAAAACATTATCCTATATACTCAAAAGCACGAAGACTCTTCGGATTTAAAAACTGTTTATGAATTAGTGGAAGGTTATGGATTTCCAGCTGATATTTCAAGTGAAATTTATACAAATATCTGCTGTTCTAATTGTGGAAATCAATTAGATAGTTACGATCCTTATGTTACTGCTGGAGAAGTAGAGAACTGGTATTCTGATGAGGTTGAAATTGTTATTAATACCTTTAGTGGAACAACTGAACGAGAAGGACAAGGTTTTATGCAATATCTTCTGAAAAATCCAATGCTAGGGATGAATCATGAATTAGGTCAGAAGATTTTCTTACAAATAAAAAAAGGAGATATACCTAATTTAGTAACATTACAAGCTGGAAGTAGGTTTCTGCGTGGAAGAAAAAGAAATAATAATGAGCGTATAGCAAACTATATTCGAGGGGAATTGTGGAACCCACCGGAAGGAATCCCATCACAGGGGCGTTATAACCCCCCAGGTATATCTTCCCTTTATATGGCAAGCAGCATTGAGGTTGTATGTAATGAACTTGGCTTTATATATAGTGAGGGTAATTCGATAGATTTTGCGGAATTTTTGTTATTAGAGGACATGAGAGTATGGGATGTCAGGGATTTAGACATTGAAATATTTAATTCAATGCCTTCTTTCAATCAAGGACTTAAACTATCTTACGAGTATATATTTCCAAATTTTATAGCCCAATGTCTAATGGCGAATAATTACAATGGTATTATTTATAACAGTACTCGTGGAGATGGATTTAACTTATGTTTGTTCAACTTCAAAAGAGCAAAGGATATAGTGATCGAAAGAGTCCTTCCGTACAATTCTATACAAAGTCAACTAAAACCACTGAAAAAATTTTTAGTGAAACCAGTGACAATTATCGAAGAACAGGAGGAAGACGATTTACCCTTTTAATAATATTTTAAGTACGATTACTAATGAAAGTATTTTTGAAAATGGTCCAAGGATCAATGAATAAAGAAAAATAATTATTAAGCTAACAGGTGCGATTCTTCATGAAGGAGGATTGCTTTTTCTTATGCAGCTAAAGGGGCAGGATAGTTCAAGAGTGCGTTTGAACTGCGATAGCTATTGTTTTGAGAACTAACACGTGAAAAGTAGGTGAGATTATGAAAAGACTTTTTATTATTGGAAATGGTTTTGATCTTCATCATGGAATGAAAACAAGTTACTGGAATTTTAGGGATTACCTCTTGGAAACTGAGACAGAGATATTAAGGACGATGGAGATGTTCAATATGTTCCAAGAGGATTTATGGTCGGATTTTGAAGCAAATCTGGCTAATATCGATGTTCAACTAATGTTTGATTATTACTCTGACAGTCTTGTCTCGTATGCAGATGACAATTGGAGTGACAGGTATCATCATGAATTTCAGTACATTATCGAACAAGATACTTGGTATATGAGCTATGGCTTATTATCGCAATTTGTTAAATGGATATGCAGTATTGATTTGCCAACTAAAATGAGTGAAGGTATTGCTAAATGTTTTGTTGAGGTTAAGGATTCTCATTACTTGAATTTCAACTATACACCAACTTTACAAAGCTTGTATGGAATTGATGATGAGAAGGTTCTTCATATACACAATAGTGTTGTTCATGAACGTTCTGAAATCTTTCTTGGTCATGCTGTAGGGAAGCCAGAGAGTAATTTGGATTGGATTATGGTGATGTAAGGACTGACGAAGCGTATGATTCAATTAGGCAGTATTATGCAACTACACACAAGTCAACAGCTTTTGCGATTGCAAAGAATGAGTCTTTTTTTAACTCACCTGATAAATATAATGAGATTATTATTATGGGACATAGCTTGTCGGATGTTGATTTACCATATATTCAACAGATAACAACAAATCTGTGTCATGAAAATACACGCTGGTATGTGAGTTACTATAGTGAAGGTGAGATAGCAAGTCATAGAAGGAGTCTAGAAAAATGCTCAATCTCTGGTAACAAAGTCTCTTTCTTTAGACTCTGTGATTTGTAAATACATAAAATGAATTTCTAGAATGCACATGCTTGTTTTGTAGCTTTCTAGAAATCGATTTTTTGATTTAAAATTGTTGGTGGTACCCCTTAACGTTGTATATCCGCATTTTCCTGACGCTACCCCTTAAAGTGGAGTTATTGTTTGTTTTTTCTATATAGCTATAATTAACCTATAGATAACTCGTTCATTTGAGTTGATAAGATTGGATGGTGTTTTATTTGCGAAGAGAAGTAGAATTTACACGAGCAAAATTTATTATGACGAAAGACGAACTTGGTTATGGTGACGTTTTGGAGGATTTTGCTACGGCAGAATTTATATATATTGTCACATACAATATCTCAAAATGGATTGAAACATTGCTGGAGGAACTAAAAGATACCCCAGAAGATACCGAAATTAAGGTGTTTACGAATATACCTAGTAGATTTAACGAATATACGCAGGAATGGGCATCAAGAAATGCAAGAACACTAATAAATATCTATGTAGCAAAATTAGATCCCGAAAAATTCAATGAGAAATTTAAAAGTCATTTTGTGTTTAACAATCATGCAAAAATTATCATGACCAATAATATTGCGTATATTGGTTCAGCAAATTATTCGTCGGAATCAGCCAATAATTTTGAAGCTGGTGTGATTATCGAAGACGAACAAGCCATTCTTCAAATAAAGGATATCATTGATGAAGAAATTGAGAGTAATGCGGAATCATACTATGCTTATGATATGCTTCCCTTGATTTTTCTCGCACGGGAGCTAGAAGAAATCAGAACTATCCTCAGGGAAAGTATTTGGGGCTTATGGGAATTCCATGGGATAGAACAGGGCGAATATTATAAAGGTGCTAATATTTATATAGATACAAAGATTGTTGAATCATTTGAACACTTTCAAGAAGAATTAGAAAGTACTGTATCGGGGTTGATTCGAGAAATTGAAAGTAACTCGTCTAATAGAGAATTAACGGATGAGGAAGAAGAACTAATCGAGGAGTTAGCGAATCTTCAGGAGTTAATTTGCGAATATGAGATAGATCCAGAAGTCATTGAGTTTCTAGAGTTTGATGAAGTTGGGTATATAGATGACCTAATGCAAGAAAATGTGATTTATATGACAGAAGATGTTTTAAATGATTATGTACAAGATTTTACCCAACAAGCATTTGAAATTAAAGATGAACGAGCTACTAATGCACAGGATGGGTTTATCGCTTTTGATTCCTTTTTAATACAAGCCACTCAAAAGATGATGGATAGGGTAGATGAATTACGAGGAATAATTAATGAACGAATTGATAATACACGCTGATTACCTATTTATTAAAATACTATGCTATATTCAAAACATCTTTATTTCAATAAAGAAAGTTGCTGTGCTAGCTCTTTGCTTATAGTAGCAGGTGCTTTAGTTCATTAACAAGGGTTGCTGCGGCAACTTTTTTCTTATGGCACTAACGGGGCAGTTTAGTTCAAGAATGCTGTTTGATCTTTGTTTAACAATTGGGCCATATAGTTGAAGAACCATTTTTAATAACTACCTTTAAAAACTTTTAAATTTCCATTTTTTGTGTAATAATTAGGAAAATACATTTGTTAAACGCGATGATGAGGAAAGTAAGTCAACCATTATTTTCTTACAGAGAGCTTTGGTAGCTGAAAAGAAGCAGAAAATAGTTGATTGAAAATGGCCTTTGAGCAGCAAAGTCGACTTTCAGTTGATGAATTAGACCTTGACGAGATTTGGCACTCGTTATAAATGTCAAAGTATAAGAGTGATTCATTCTCTCCGTACTTATTGAGGCTGATAATGTGAATTATTAGTGAATTAAGGTGGTAACACGAGATATACCTCGTCCTTAGGCAAGCAAATTGTCTATGGGCGAGGTTTTTTTAATTTAAGGAGGAAGAAATATGACCATTTTTATTGGAGGAGCATGGCCATATGCTAATGGTTCACTGCATTTAGGGCATGTAGCAGCCTTATTACCAGGAGATATTTTAGCAAGTTATTACAGACAGAAAGGAGAAAAAGTGCTTTATGTTTCAGGAAGTGACTGTAATGGAACACCAATATCGATACGAGCAAATCAAGAAAATACGACAACTGAAGCAATTGCAAACCTTTATCACGAAGAATTTGTAGAGTGTTTTCAAAAGCTAGGGTTCTCCTACGATTTGTACACTCGTACAGATGCCAAACATCATCACAAGTCAGTACAGACCATATTTTTAAAATTGCTTGAAAATGGCTATCTTTACAAAAAGACGATTGAGCAGGCTTATTGTGAAACGGATCATCAATTTTTACCAGATCGTTTTGTAGAAGGGATTTGTCCGAATTGCGGCGAGAAAGCAAGGAGAGACCAATGTGATAATTGTTCTGCCATTTTAGATCCACTTGATATAATCGATAAGCGTTGTAAGATTTGTGGGAACCAGCCCACCATTAAAGAAACGGAGCATTTTTATTTCTCGTTTAGTCAATTCCAGAAACAATTAGAAACATTTGTGGGGAAGGCGCAGCAGGAAAATAGATGGCGTGAAAATGCGATTTCTTTAACAACTAGATATTTAAAAGAGAGTGTACCCGACCGAGCTGTTACGCGTGATTTGCCAAACGGTGTTGAAGTTCCTATATCAGGTTTTGAAGGTAAGAAAATTTATGTATGGATTGAAGCAGTGGCAGGTTATTTAACTGCAAGTATAGAATGGGCGAAGCAAAATAATGAAAATATAGAAGATTGGTGGAATAGAGAAACCACTTCTTATTATATTCATGGGAAGGATAATATTCCATTCCATACGGTCATTTGGCCTTCTATTCTAATGGGCATCAATAATCCTGCTTTACCAACACATATAATTTCGAATGAGTATTTAACACTGGAAAAGCGTAAGCTATCGACGAGTCAAAATTGGGCAGTCTGGGTTCCATATATTTTAGAGAGATATGATGCTGACTCAATTCGATATTTTTTAACAATCAATGCACCTGAAAATCGAGATACTGATTTTTCATGGCGTGAATTTGTATATAGTCATAACAGCGAATTACTAGGTGCATATGGTAATTTTGTCAATCGCACGTTAAAGTTTATCGAAAAGTCTTATGATGGTAAAACACCAGAAGGTAAGATTAATTTAGAAATTAAAGCTAAAATTGGTCAGCTTTATGAAGAAGTTGACTCACTAATTATGAATGCTCATTTTAAAAAATCTTTAGAGAAAATCTTTGAATTTGTTCGATATGCAAATAAATATTTTGATGAGCAGAAGCCATGGATTCAAATTAATGAAGAAAAATCCTTATGTGATAATACAATGGCAAATTGTATCTATATCATTTCAAATCTTGCACAAATTCTTAATCCTTTTCTTCCTTTTTCAAGTAAGAATGTTAAAGAAATGTTAGGTTTAAATGAACTAAGATGGGAGGAAATTGAAATATCTTCTATGTCTCTTAAAGGAATTAAACCACTTTTTAAAAGGATTGATTTAGAAAGAATCGATGAGGAATTAAAGAGATTAAATGAAGGAATTTTATAAAAGTAACGGTATCAAGTTATTCCATTAAAGGGCGCGATTCTTTAATAAGTATCGATTTTCTTAATGAACTAACGGGTGCGTTAGTTCCTTAAGAAAAAGTAAAAAAAGTCGATTCCTTAACGTTGAACTGACCCCATAAAGTTAGACAGGTTATTTCGTTAGGCAGCCCGTTGGGCATGAGCTCGGTATTGTACCGGGCCATGCCTTTTAATTTGCCTTGATTCGTTTGTTTTTATAGTATTCTATATATTTTGCTAGTTCTTGTTTCTAAGGATCATTTCGTGAGAAAAGCCCGCCTCTTCAGCACGCATTGCAAAAACTGAAGAGCCGGACTTAACATAAGTTGAAATTATTTCACTTCTACCCATCCGTTTTTAATAGCTAGAACAACAGCTTGTGTACGGTCGTTTACTTCCATTTTTTGAAGAATGTTCGTCACATGGTTTTTTACTGTTTTTTCACTGATATATAAAGTTTCGCCGATGACACGGTTGCTTTTTCCATATGCTAAAATTTGAAGAACTTCACACTCGCGTCGAGTCAATAGGTGAAGCGGTCTTCTGATCTCTACAGCATGCACTGAATCACGATCAGTAGCTAAACGGCGATATTCCTTGACTAGATTATGTGTCACCTTCGGATGAAGGTATGAGCCACCATCTGCGACTACACGAACAGCATCAATTAACGCATCTGCGTCCATTTCTTTCAACAGATAACCTTGTGCTCCTGTTTTCAATGCATGCTGTACATAGTTTTCATCATCATGAATCGATAAAATGATGACTTTCGTTTCAGGGTAACGGTTTACAAGCATTTTAATTGCTTCGATACCGTTCATATTCTGCATGTTGATATCCAGGATAACGACATCTGGTTTGTGTGTGCTAACAAGATCCATAGCCTTGCTTCCGTCATCGCCTTCGGCAACAACATCAAAGGATGATTCAAAATCTAATATACGCTTAACGCCTTCACGGAAAAGCTGATGGTCATCGATAATGATGATACTAGTCTTCAACGGCTTCTTCCTCCTAATTTATATAAATGCCTATTCTCTAAAATTTATAAATTGATAGGGAATTTCTTTTCAGCAGCATTTACAAAGAATAGCATATTTTTTCGTTTTGGGGATAATCCTTTTTCTTAGCTTGATGGCGATACCCTAGAGTAACTAAACTGTAAACGGATTGTTATACAAATAGCATTGTTGGAGGAGACTTCATTGTATATAATTAATCCTCGTTAAGGAGTGTTGAAAGATGATAAACGTAACAGTAGATAAGTTAAAATTCAAGAAACAATTATCGATGCTTGAACAAATCACACTGAAAGATTTTCTGTATACCTGGGTAGGTAGCTCAAGCAAGGGATTGGATAACTTTTTTCACCTTGAGTACACAGAAGATGTATTTGCCAAAATAGAAAAAATGACGAATGACACCGATTTGTTGATTTCTGATGATGAGTATTTCAGATACATAACATTGACGGAAGATAATCAATTTGTGATAGGTGTTTTAGATATGAATTCAGAATTAAAACATAGAATAATTTCACTAGATAAGTTTAAATAATTCTTCGTTTTCTTTAACCCATACAAAAAGAGGCAGCGTGGTACGTTGTCTTTTTTATTTGTTCACTATATGTCACTGTTTGTTATACCTTGGATAATGATATTAAACGAGAAAAAATATTAAAAGGGCCAGATGTAAAGAAGGAATACGTTCTACAAGATGCATAAGATGAGATAGTACGAAGTGATTACTTTATTGCGAAAACCGACCAAGGAGAGTATAGGATAAATTCTTCCTTAATTCGTTATATACAGGTTTTGCATGAAATGCATTGTTATAAATACCATACTGACCATCAATTGCTATTGAGTAAATAAAAGGTTATTTCTTTGCATAGTTTTCTTAAATTTTGTTGAATAACTTGAATATGGGAGAGAAGATTAATGTCAGAAACGTATCGTTCTCGTCAGGAACGAAAACAAGTGGAAAAAACAAAACAAGATCAAAAAAAAGATAAAAATTCCCCTAAAAGAAGGTCTTTCTTGAATAAAGTTTTACTTTGGTTTTTACTGTTAGGTGTTGTTTCAATTGGAATAGGGGCAGTTACGGTTGCAGCAATGATTAAGGATGCACCTAAAATAGATTCTTCAAAACTAGTCGATCCGCTTTCTACCAAATTATACGATAAAAACGGGAATTTCCTTTACGAATATGGTAAAGAAAAGCGGACAAAAATTGAGTATTCTCAAGTTCCAAAAATGTTGGAACATGCTTTCATTGCCACGGAGGATGTACATTTTTATGAACACAATGGCATTGATATAAAAGGAACTGCGAGAGCAATCTCCAAGAACCTAATAGGGGATTTCGGATCTCAAGGCGGAAGTACCATTACACAGCAGGTCATTAAAAACTCCTTTTTGTCACCTCAGAAAACAATAAAGCGGAAGGTACAGGAATGGAGCTTGGCCTATCAGCTTGAGCAAAAGTATTCCAAACATCAAATCTTAATGATGTATTTAAATAAGATATACCTTGGAGACGGGACATATGGTGTAGCAGCTGCCGCCAAAAATTACTACGGAATCGATGCCGATCATCTAAATAAATTAACGCTTCCGGAGGCCGCTATGTTGGCGGGGCTCCCACAGAGTCCAAGTAATTACGATCCCACTGAACCAGAACATGTGAAAGCTGCAACAAATCGTCGTAATATTGTTTTAGAAGCTATGTATAAACAAGGGTATATTACGAAAAAGCAATTGGAGGATGCAAAGAAGGTTTCAGTTACAGCAGGACTTGTTCCAAAAACGAAACAGCAAGGAATGCCGTACGAGGCGTTTTTGGACGCTGTTGTAAAAGAAGTTGAAAGAAAGCTGAAAAATGTAGATATCAGTTCGGATGGATTATCTATTTATACGACGCTAGATCCAAAAGCTCAGACCTATGCGGACAAAATAATGAACACCGATACGATTATTTCTTATCCAAATGACAATTTTCAAGGAGCCTTCGTATTTTCAGATACAAAAACAGGAGAAATTCGAGCTATTGGAAGCGGTCGAAACCAATATAAAGCTTCCTTCCGAGGCAACAACTTTGCGGTTGATATTAAACGTCAACCAGGATCTACTTTCAAGCCAGTCTTTGATTATGGTCCGGCTATTGAAAATTCAAAATGGTCTACAGCACACCAAATTAATGATCATGAGATAACCTACTCAAATGGTCAGTCTATTTCTAACTGGGATCATCAATATCACGGAATGATGTCGATTAGAACAGCACTTCAATGGTCATACAATATTCCAGCACTTCTTACCCTTCAAGATGTAGGGATGGATAAAGCACAAAATTTTGCAGAAAATCTGGGTATTACTTTTAATAATAATAAGGTGTACGAATCATATGCGATTGGAAGTAATACGGTTAATCCATTAGAGTTGACAGGAGCATATAGTGCTTTTGGAAATAATGGTGAATACAATACACCACATTTTGTTCGTAAAGTTGTCTATCCTGATGGCAGAGTTGTTAATTTAACTCCAAAGCCAAAACGTGCTATGCATGATTACACAGCTTATTTGGTGACGGATATGTTACGGACAGTCGTAAAATCTGGTACAGGAAAAACAGCAAATGTCCTTGGACTAGATGTGGCTGGAAAAACTGGCACAACCAATTTTGACAGTAAAACCAGAGCACAATATGGATATCCAACCGGTGCGGTAAATGATAGTTGGTTCGCTGGTTATACACCGCAATACACTATGGCGGTTTGGACTGGATATACTAAAAATGGTCCAGGAAATTATATGGATGGAAATTCAACTAAAATCTCGCACCAAATGTTTAAGGCCATGCTGGAAGCGTTTGGAACAGACCAAAGTAGCTTCCAGCAGCCTAGTGATGTATACCGGGTGAATAATGAACTGTTCATTAAAGGTGCAAATCCTGAAGAAGCTCCACCAGTTACAAAAAATAATAAAGAAAAATCATTGGATATTGGTGGAAATAAAGAGGGTAAAAAACATAAACAAGAGGAAAAGCAACACAAACAAAAGGAAGAGAAGCATAAACAACAAGAGGAAAAGAAACACAAACAACAAGAGGAAAAGAAACACAAACAACAAGAGGAAAAGCAACACAAACAATAAAGATTTTAGGATGGAATCGCATTGGTTCCATCCTTTTTTATGATACACATAAGAGATTGTGAGGGTTTCTACTTAAACTAACGGGTGCGTTAGCTGAAGATCGGAGCTGTCTTTAAGGCAGCTTTTTCTTATGGAACTATCGGGGCAGGTTAGTTGAAGAAGAAAAAAATTTATAACCATAAGGAAGACTTATGGTTATAAATAATAACTTTAAAATTTCCTTATCATTCCAATTGGCGTAAAATTGGAAATAGCAAAAGTAATATCCATTTGAAGTCAAAGGAGAAGGATATAAATGCCCTTTATTTTTAAATCAATTGACCATATTCAGCTCGCTGCTCCTAAAGGTAGTGAGGAAACTGCAAGAAAGTTTTTTAAGAATATTTTAGGTTTTGACGAAGTTGAAAAACCTGAAGAATTAAAGAAACGTGGCGGGGTTTGGTTTGAATTTGGAAATTATCAAATACATATAGGAATTGAAGAACCATTTTATCCAGCCAAAAAGGCACATCCTGCTTTTGAAATAGAAAATATAGAGGAATTAAAAAAACATCTGGTAACAAACGGGATTGATGTTATTGAAGACGATAAACTTCCAGGAGCTAAAAGGTTCTATATTTCCGACCCTTTTGGTAACCGTATGGAATTGTTAGAGTGGATTAAAGAGTAAACACTTTCATTGCAAACAAACGGGTGCTTTAGCTTAGGATCGGAGCTGTCTTTAAAAGGCAGCTTTTTCTTTATGCAACTATCGGGGCAGGTTAGTGAAAAAAGGTATAATCAATTAATCAAGAATATGAGTAACACGAGGTGAAAAGTAATGTATCAATTCCAACACGAGGTACAAAGAAAAGAAAAGGTATATAAGGTATATGTCATTTTATTTATTATATCCGTATTGATAAATGTAGTTTTATTCTTTGTAGATGGTAGTATCCTTCGTGGAATAGTCAGTCTCTTAGTTTTTTCTATTGTCCTTCACTATGGTTTACGAAAAAAAGTCTGGGCGGGATTAATCGTAAAATGTATGGTATGGATACATATAGTTTTATTGTTTATTATGTTTCTAACTATGATAATTAAAGTTATACAGTAAGTACCTTTCTCAACTCCCATGAAAATTAAAAAAGCTCAAAATCCAGAAATAATCACAACAAAATAGACCCAGTAAAAACGCTTTTTAAAAAAAGGCTGAGCCTTATGAGTGATCTGATTGAGTTTTGTTAATCGTTAAACAAAAACCTCCAATTATAGCAAATTAAGTAGAGGCTAGCGCGACGACCTAAAAAGGATTAATCTCCCATGAGTGCTACCCATAAAGGGCGCGACAGTCGGTGGTACACCGTGGCCGTCGGAGTCAGACTAACGGATGGGCTCAAAGGCACCATAGTTCAACGACCTTCTTCGCCAGCCATTAAAACATTATCGACATAGAGACCAATTTTCATTCTCTGTGGTGAAGCGCTGATTTTTGTGCTTCATGGATGGCTAACGGGTGCGTTAGCTGAAGATCGGAGCTGTCTTTAAGGCAGCTCTTTTCTTATGGAACTATCGGGGCAGGTTAGTTCATTAATAAACTGTTATAATTTGGAGATAGGTAGTGCATGAAAGAATATGCGAGGAAATGGGAGACAATTTAGTGAATAAAAAAATGGGGCTATTGGGATTATTGGGGTTATTGTTATTTATGTTCGGTATTTACATTTCACAATGGAATCTTTTTGGTATGGTGATTGGTATTGGTGGAGGTTATGTTATGGGGTTTAGTTCATTCAAATTATTTAATTAGTTATTAAACAAACGGGGCAGGTTAGCTCAAGAACTAAGAACGAAAGTGAAACTTTAAATACAAACAAACGTGATAAGGGAAAGGAGTAATTTTTTTGAAGCAAGTAATTTTTTACATCCTCCTTATACTATTTTTAGCAGGATGTAGTAATGTTCCACACAATACAGGTTTAGAAAAGTCTATTTTTTCGATTGTAGAAGATAAAAATAATAGTGAGATAAGAATTAACTCATTGACGACTTTCGATTGGGAAAAGGCATTCATATTTACACCTTATAGTACCCAAGAAGGAATAGAAGAACAATTAGGTGTAAATTTTAATGACCCAAGTGATATCGACTGGAGAGACGATATATATCTATTAGTTTTCTTGAACGATGATAAGGTTGTTCAATATATTGAAGTAGATAGGCAGGGTGCTGATTTCACAATAGAGGAAAAGAAACATCTAACACCTTCTGATGATTTAATAACTATTGAAAGGTATTAAAATAAAATTCTCACTTAAGGAGCTAAGATGCTTTGCTTCAATAAGGAGCTAGGCATTTTTAATTTGACTAATGAAGTAGGATTGTAATTAAAGTAACGGGTGCGTTAGCTGGAGATCGGAGCTGTCTTTAAGGCAGCTATTTCTTATGGAACTATCGGGGCAGGTTAGTTCCATAAAATTATTTTGTTGATTTTAGTAAAAATTGGATCGGATACTATAAAATGTAATATATTAAAAGCATACTTTTGGGGTAGGTGCAAAGTGAAATTAAAAATATTGTTGGTTGTAGTTTCATTTATTCTTACGTATATTACTTTTAATACTCCGGGGATAAGTGAAATGTGGTCTTCATCGGGTGTTTTTGAGGTATGGAGTTTTTGGTTATTAATTATGATTTTTTTCTTCTACATAAAGAAAAAAGATTGAATTTCTTGTTCAACTAAAAGATGCAAGAGTTGAAGAAGGTGCATTACTTCAATAAGGGAGTTGCTTTGGCAGCTCTTTTTCTTATGGAGCTAACAGGGCAGGATAGTTGAAGATAAGCTGGAACTATTTTGTAATGTAAACGTCTAAATTTATGGAGGTGTATGATGAAAAAAATAATAAATTTTACTTCTCTTTTTGTCTTTATGGTGTTATTGGTCGGATGTATTGGGGAAGAAAAAGGACAATTATCAAGAATAGATGTTCAAAAAATTGATACAGAAGGAAAATACGAAGATGTCGTAATGATAACAGATAGAGAATCAATAGAGCTGCTAAGGCAGGCATTTGAACAAATCAAATGGGATGATAAAGTGGTTAAAATGGCTAGAAACCCAGACGTAGAAGCTACTTTGTTTTATACTTTTGATGAAAATAAACCTGAAAGACTTTATGAATATGAAATTTGGTTTAATGAAAGTTCAGGTACAGCAACAATTATTAGCAATAATGAAAACGAAAGTTATGGAGAGTTAGATAAAGATAATGCACAAGCCCTAAAAAATAATTTTCTTAATTAACAGTAACAGGTGCTTTAGCTGAAGATCAGAGCTGCCTTTAAGGCAGCAGTTTTTTCTTTATGGCACTAACGGGGCAGGTTAGTTGAACAACAAAAGGAAGGAGAAAGAAAAAATGGCTTCGAATGAAAGAAAAATGATGGATAATGCCTTGAAAAAAGTTGTGATACCAGTTTTAAGAAAACTAGAATTTAAAGGCTCATTACCTCACTTTAGAAGAAAAAATGAAAATAACATAGATTTAATTACTTTCCAATTCAACAGATGGGGTGGTTCATTTATTGTTGAATTGGCGACTTGCCCAACAGAAGGTGTAACAATGTATTGGGGTGAACAAATCCCTCCTAACAAAGTTACTGCCCATCATATAAACAAACGTTTAAGGTTAGGAGCAGAATCGGAAGACGAAGATGGGATATGGTTTGATTTTGAGAATGCAAAAACAGAAGAAGATTTTGAGAAAGTTGCTTTGAGTGTTTTAGGTTTATTTAATACATCAGACCGTTTATGGATTTCCAAGTTAATCAACTAACGGGTGCTTTACTTTTTTATTATTAGGAGCTGATCAGCAGCTCTTTTTCTTATGGCACTAAAGGGGCAGGTTAGTTCAATAAAGAAATGTAATTTCATGTTAAAATATGTAAGGTGAGTGTGAATCAGGCATATAATAAGGTGAAAATAACAAATGATGGGAGGGGTAGCCCTGTTTATTTCAGTTCTATTTATCTATTTTCCTATTGCTATTTCATTACTAAGTATTTGGGGTTTGTTTTGGGTAATCAAGAACAAGAGAAAGATATATATTTCTCCATTAATTCTTGTAAATTTAGGTATCATAACGCATCTTATTGGATTGATGTTAATTGGGGGATTTGCAGGAATGGGAGTAAGTATGGTAGGTGCAATTATACTTGGAATAAGCCTGATAATCTGAGTTTTAATATTAATTACAGATTTAAATAAGAAAAGAAAATTGAAAAGAACCCTTTAATTGATTAATGATGTTCTTCTTAAATTAACGAGTGCTTACTTCAATAAGGAAGGTTGCTGAGGCAGCCTTTTTCTTATGGCACTAACGGGGCAATTTAGTTAAATAAGAAAGCAAAATTAATCCTTTCCTTCTGCTCTTGATACTAATAATGATAGAATCATTATATACATATATATCCATACAATCGTTAATAGAGAATACCCTTAAATAGATCTTTAAAAGGAGTGAGGTTAGATGATTGCTATTGTTATGCAAGTAATTTTAGCAGTTTTTATTTTAGTCGGAGGTTTCATAAAACTTTTACGTATCCCGTTTCAGGTTGAACATTGGCAGCATTATCAATATCCATTATGGTTCATGTCTGTAATTGGATTTATTGAACTTATTGGAGCAATAGGAATGATTGGGGGTATCTGGAATAGATACTTGGGTATTGGATCAGGTGTATTGTTTGTACTTATCATGATAGGAGCCCTACATGCTCATATTTTTCGAGCGCATCAATCTATTGTAATGATTATTCCTGCAATGATCTGTTTAATATTATCTATCATGGTGATTATCAAGAACTTAACGTTCGCTTAAATTTGTTCACAATTTTGGAGAGTTTAATAAAACTTATAATTTTACTTCCTCTATTTATGTTAATCCCCTACTGAATCAGCCTTTGAGGGGCTTTGTGAATGTTCTTGTTGAACTAAAAGTTGCGTTAGTTCATTAATACTTATTTTTAACACCGTCCGAATAAAGGGAACAAATAGGTGGGTGCAAATATGGATAGACGCAAGAAAAATAAAAGAGATACATATAAAATTCAGCATGAGTATAGAAAGAAAATGAGAAAAGAAACAAACAATAAAGAGACTAATTTAGAAATGATGATTGTTGCTATAATTCTTTTTATATTAGTAATAGCAGCATGGATATTTTCTCTAAGTTGAAAGGGTTTCATAAAAACTTAAATCCTTATGGAACTACGGGTGCGTTAGTTCTTTAAGGAAGGTTGCAGAGGCAGCCTTTTTTTATGGCACTATCGGGGCAGTTTAGTTCATTAAGGAACCTAATAAAATATATGGTATTATATGTAATAAGATACATAAGAGAGACTACCAAGGGAGAGTTATTAATGTTTCCAATATTAGAGACAGAAAGACTATTACTAAGAGAAATAACAAAAGAGGATGCAGAAGGTATTTTTGCTTGTTTTTCTAACCACAATGCAACACGTTATTATGGACAAGAAACATTACAGAGTATAGAACAGGCAGAGAAGTTCGTTGATTTCTTTTCAAAAAACTACGATGAAAAAAGAGGCATACGTTGGGGGATTGAAAGAAAAGAGACCAAAGGTATAATTGGAACAATTGGCTTTAATGCTTGGTTGCCTAAACATAAAAGAGCAGAAATAGGATATGAAATCCATCCAGATCAGTGGAGAAAAGGATATACTTCAGAAGCAATATCTAAAGTTCTTTCATATGGCTTTGATGTTATGGATTTAACTCGTATAGGTGCTGTTGTATTTATTGACAATGAAGCATCTAATAATTTACTAACTAAAATTGGTTTTCAAAAAGAGGGAGTTTTGAAGAAATATATGCATCAAAATGGTGAAGCACACGATACCTATGTCTATTCATTACTTGAAAGTAATAAGTAATTAAAGTTCTTCCTCCAACAGGTTAGTTAGTTTAATAAAGGGTTGCTGCGGCAACCTTTTTCTTGTGGAACTAACGGGGCAGGTTAGTTGCACAAGGATTATTTATTATCGTTGAAGAATATATACTCATAAATAGTACAGGTTGAGGAGAGATATAGGTGGATAAAGGCAAATTAGAGTTAATAAAAGTTGTGAGTTTAGCTGTAATTGCAATTAGTTCAGCAATAATAGCCTGGAGAATGGGTAAAGTTGTTAATTACTTGTATGACTTAGTTATGTTATCAGGAAATGGCTAATTCCTTTCTTTCCAGGCCTTTTCTTAATTAACTAACGGGTGCTTTAGCTTAACAAGCCAAATTAAAAAGTCGTTTCCTTAGCGTTGAATTGACCCCCTAAAGTTAGACAGGTTATATCGTTAGGCAGCCTGTTGGGCATGAGCTCGGTATTGTACCGGGCTCATGCCTTTTAATTTTGCCTTGATTCGTTTGTGATTATAGTATTCTATATATTTTGCTAGTTCTTGTTTAAAGTGTTCCACACTTTCAAATTCTTTTAGATAAAGAAGTTCCGATTTCATGATACCAAAGAAATTTTCCATAACAGCGTTATCGTAACAATTCCCTTTGCGAGACATACTTTGTGTAATGCCACGTTCCCTAAGGGCATCACGGAATTGTTTCATTTGATAATGCCAGCCTTGATCTGAATGAATAAGGAGAGTATCGTCGTCTGTTAAGCGTTCAAAAGCTTGATCTAACATCGTTGAAATGAGTGAGTAGGTTGGTCTTGAACCGATTGTATACGTAATGATTTCTCCATTAAATAAGTCCAATATCGGCGATACATATAGCTTTTCTCCAAATAATTTAAACTCTGTAATATCCGTAACCCATTTCTCATTTGGTTTTTCAGCTTTGAAATTGCAATCTAAAATATTTAGTGCAATCTTGCCCACAGTTCCTTTGTAAGAGCGATATTTTTTCATACGGACAAGACATTTTAGCCCTAGTTCTTTCATGATACGTTGTACCTTTTTGTGGTTTACTTTGTGTCCGCGATTTCTAAGTTCATCACGAATACGTCGGTAACCAAACCGACCTTCATGTTCATCGAAAACAGATTTAATCAATCCTTTCAGTTCTGCATCTGGATCAGGACGACCGAAGTTTTTCACCCAATAGTAATACGTGCTACGCGGAATGTCTGCGAGCTGTATAAGTGCTTTCACCGAGAATGCATTCCTTAATTCATAGACTACTTGTGCTTTGTCTTGTTTGGTGATTTTTCCTTGTTTTGAACTAAGGCATTCAACTTTTTTAAATAGGCATTCTCCATACGTAAACGTTCATTCTCCGCCTGTAAAGCCTCTATTGATCCTTCATCGGGCACTTGAGAATTTGATGTCTTATTATTTTTATTTTTCATGGATGGACGCCCCTTTTTCTTTGATTGTAGGGCATCAAATCCTCCTGTTTCATAAGCAATTTTCCATTTTCGAAGTGTTTCATAAGATGGAATATTAAAAATCGCCGCTGTTTCCCTGATAGACGTCCCGTGTTCGTTCATATAATTGAGTACATCTAGTTTAAACTGTGCGGGGTAGGGTGTATAGCGTTTTTCAAAAGCATCAACACCAAAAAGTTCAAATTGTTTAATCCACTGATGGAGCAAACTCGGATGAACACCAGTAGATTTAGCAATAGTTTTTCCTCCCTCATTACCATCTATATATTGTCTTACTGCCTGTATTTTTTCTTCTGAAGAAAATCTCGCCATAAAAAAACTGCACCTCCAATTGTTAGTTGTGTCTAACAATTGGGGTGCAGTTCACGTACAGGAATTCGACTTTTTTAGTTATTCATATTCATAATCACGGAACATATCTGTATGATCAATGTTTTTTGTAGCAATTATTTCAACATTTAGATTGCCGATTTCAGTTCCTTTAATATATTCTTTTAAAGAGAATGTATCCTCGTCTAATTCTTTATCTACATTAATAGGAATAAGGAATATAACACTTTCTTGAACTTCCATTGTATCAGTCGCTGCATATTGGAATTTATCACTTCTGTCATCATGGGTTGGATTATACAAGTAAACCTCTACATCCATCTCCACTTCAAGATTAACTGCAACAGTGATGTTTCCTCCATATATATCAACTTCGACTAATTGGATATTATTCACCTGCCCGTACATAGATGGGGAAACATATCCACCCATAAAATAATCATCATGTATATCATCGGGTTGAAATTCTGACAGATACTGATGAGTTTCAGAAATAATTTTTTCAGTGAATAATTTGGTAACTAACTCTTGCGCTAACCCTTTATTTAATTCTTCATAAAGTTTATCAAACAACTCTTCAGACAATTTAATTGAATGTAATTCATAAAATAAATTCTTTACCCTTTCATCATTATGTACAAGAAAATCATGGACAGTTTTGTAAGCAATCAGATTATTATTACTGATTTCCGGGTGCAAATTATAAGGCTGCTCTCCTGGGCTTTTTTTCGCTTCATCATCCCCAAATTCTCTAGTATTGTTAGAAATAAAATAGCAATCATCTAATTTGTTTTTTTTAATGTAGATTTGATAAGAATACCAAATAATAGCATCTCTTATTTCTTTTTTAGTTATCGTTCTTTTTTGATCTTTATTATTTTTCATTTCTGTTTTCTTTATAAATGGAGCTTTTTCATACATATCAATCTCTACAATATATTTTAATACATCACTATCATACAGAATGATCTCCATTTGTTCAGCATCTTGTATTTCATCGAACCTTGAGGAGAAATCCTGTAATACCAAGGCCAAGTCTACATCAACTTCAACTTTTTGCTTTGCCATTTCTAAAAATGTACTAATTTTAGCAAATGACTCACTTATAATATTAATTTCTTTTTCTAGGAGGTTTTTATGTGCTCTTAAAATTTCCTCATATACTGTATCATTTATATATATTTTAACATCATCATGTTTTGCTAAACTTAGGAGTATTCGATTTTTCCCTTTTATAAGGAATGGATCTTTGTAAAATGCGTTTGAATCCAAAAAGATATTCATCTATTGCTACCTCATTTTCTTAACTTTCTACCTAATATTATATCTTGCTGAAGATAGATTAAGTAGTTCATATTCGAGTTTAACCAAAAATCCTGATGTGATAATGTAGAATTTTTTCATGTTGGGGTACCACCAGCAAAACGCGAAAAAACCACGCTAAGGATTAAGTTCATTCAGAAAAGTTATTTCAAAAAGTACTTTAAAGAAATTACATATGTCAAAATAAGATAATTCACCTTTTGACATACAGATTAGAGCTATCATTCTATGTGTCATAAAGTATGCTTTTTGACAGTAGCTACAACATGAAAAAAACCTTACATCTGTTTAAAAACTTTAGCATGTTATTCGATTAAAGGGCCAGATAATTGAACAACACCTTCAAAGAAAACTGGATATTTATTAAGCAGAATTTATTTAAAGACTGTTCATTGTAAAGATTTCCAGTATATTGAAAAGAGTAAATAAAAAGGAGTGATTGAATGAAATTTAGTACGCTGAAACAACTTTTAGTTAATATCGTAAAAAAAGACCTGAAGCAATCTACTACAGGTATTTATAGGAGGAATTTTAAGTGTTACTTACCTGAATATCTGTTAGATGACAGTGATTATCAAGCTATTCTAAAGTTGGTTTATGAGAGCGAAGAGATAAAAAGAACAGTTACTTATAGCTTATTCTTACATAAAATAAATACGTTTATAGAAAAAATCCTAAATAAAGAGGGAGAAAGCCGAGATATTAATATCTTAATTGATGATTTGAAACAAATGCTATCTCAATTAAAAAAATTTACAGTATATGTTCCAATTAAAGGGTTACGTCTCAATAGTATAACAATACCAATTTATGATTATATTAAGGTTGTTGAACCACAAGCAGTTGCTCCATATAAAAAATATGATGAGGCAGATATATGTTTACTTGAACTAGAAGTCAATGCTTGTGATTTTGAAAAGGCAATGGAGATCGGTGCAGATATTGCACAAATATTTATTAATTTTATTAGATATGTAGACTGTCAAACTTGGAATGAGGAAGAGCTAAATATTAACTTACTTGGAATTGAAGCACAGGGGCATGGAGTATATATTCATGCTATGGAAAAAGGAGATAAAGGTCTTTTTAGTTCAAGACTAATTGAAGGGGAAAATTTAAGTTATGATATTGATGAAGATACAATTAAAGACTTATTTGATTGTGGACTAGAAGATTTTGGAGAACTCTTACATAAGAGGTTGAATTTTAGTGAAAACGAAATTGAAACTAAGGTAATAAGAGCGCTGGAATGGTTTGGACAATCTCGCCTGGAACTTGAAGCACCTTCTCGTTTTCTAAAGTTAATGTTAGCAGTAGAGAGTTTAGTACAGACGAATTCTGTTGATCCAATTACACTTACTTTATCTGAACGGGTCGCATTCATTTTAAAAACTGATATAGAGGGAAGGATATCACTTTTTAGTGATATGAAGAAGTTATATACGGCAAGGTCTAAGGTAGTACATCATGGTAGTAGTAATATAAATTATGATCAACTTTATTCACTTGAGAATATTGTATGTGACTTAATTAAGGCTTTTTTAATTGAAGATAATTGGAGTTCAAAATCTAATACTGAAGAACTTGAGCAATACTTTACAAAATTAAAATTTAATACTGGAATAGCCTTAACGTTGTAAATCCGCGTTTTGCTGGCGGTACCCCTTGTTCAGCAATCGGGCGCGATTCTTTAACAGGGGTTGCTTCGGCAGCCTTTTTCTTATTGTACAGGAAATCGATTTTTTGATTTAAAATTGTCGGTTGTACCCCTTAACGTTGTATATCCGCATTTTCCTGACGCTACCCCTACATGGTAACAGAAAGGTAAGTATAGCGTTAATCTAAAATCCAAACGTAAATTGTAACATATCGGTTTTTATTAGGGGAGGGTTATTTTTTTAACCCTCCCTAACTTTTGGTAAACCTTGTATTATTGAGACAATTATTGAATATTCATTTTCGACTGAAGGTTGTTGCTACATAAAATAATTTCCGATTAGTTAGTTATTCATACGAGTAAAGGAGGGTTTCTAAATGAGTAATCAAATGTCTGTACAGTTTCAGAGAGTTATAAATTTTAACGTGAAAGGTGAGAGTGTTTCTGATTATTGGTGTGTAAATATAGGGGATGACAATAGAAATCATTCATTTTTTTATGAGAATTTTGAGGATATTATTGAGGATTGGAAAGAAGAACAAGTTATAGAGAGTTTGAAAACATTTGAAATCCTAGAGGATTTTATAGAGGGTTTAGAATATCAAAAAGGTTTTTACTATCCTTCTAAATCTAATGAAAGTATTTGGGTAGAAATACAAACTTCTAAGCAAAATGAATCTTTTAGACTATCCTCTTAATTAAGCACGCTTAAAGTACAGCATTACTAATAGATGAATTTGTTTAAACTTGATAACCTCAATAGACCATTTTTAGGTTAGTCAATGCCAGGAGATGATAACAAACAAAAAAAGGCCTAGTATTCCAGACCTCTTTTATAATCACATCCGATGCGTGAATCAACTACCTTTTGGATTTATCTTTTATAGTTTTTGCTATTGCTAAAAAAATGATGATGTTAATATAGAAGTAGCTATTAGAAAAAATTATAGGAGTGAAGGACAATGAGTGTACATAAAGCCCTTACGTTACATGCTCAAAAACAAAATCAACTTTTTACTGAATTTTCCCTATTAGACCAACAACGTGAAGATTATATTCAAGAAGCTATAGAATTATGTAAGGCTGAAAAGGATTTTACAACAGACCATATTAATCAAATCACTATGCAAATCAATGTTCTTGCAAACCAAAGGCTAATACCTACTCGTAAATTAGTTACCCCAGAAATGGTTCATTCATATGTGGAGTCATTAAAGTAAAATAATTTACTGATCTCTTAGTCGTAAGAAAAAGCACCGAATATCGGTGTTAACCCTCGACCTCCTAATCAAATATTAAAGATAATTTATAGCCCCCAGAAATGAGGGTTTTTTTCTTTTGAGCATGATCTCGCTCATTTCTTTTCCTTCTTTTCCATTTTATGCAGGATGATAGAGCAAATAATCGTATAGACTGCCAATATCAAAAAATAATAACTTGGATAATCCTCATATTTTTCAATCGCTGAAAATGTATATATTGCATACAGCACAATTGGAATAAACAATAATAATCGAAGTTTCCACAAATAGTTGCCAAACATGATATCCCCTCCTTAAACGCCCATAATTGCGTTGTACTGTGTTTTAACACATTAAATACATAAGCCCTTACTAATAATATTAGAACGCCGTGGCGGTACGTTTAAATGGGTCGTTTTCATTTAAAATGATTGAAAATTAATATTCAAGACCAAAATATAACAACATCGAACCCCCAATCCTTGGGGGCTCGCTCGGGACGTGCCATTCCATTCGGTTTGGAAGACCGTCAAACCCAATGAATTTGAGTAAGTTTCTTGGAGAGATAAGGTATCAATTCCTTAAATTCCCTTCGGTCAGACATTTACCATTGACACCCGCCATGTTTGTTTGTTCTCCCTGGGGTAGAGTCAGGAAAATGCGCATTTACAACGATAAGCATTTTGATACAAGTCTTATGAGACATTATATAGCCTAATTTAGAGGTACTTTGAATGTGTCTCAATAGGTTCTACTCTATTGAGATTGTGAATGATAGTACTTAAACTATCGGGGCAGTTTAGTTGAATAAGAAATTTTGGATAATTATAGTAAATGTATACAAGAATAAGTATCCAAAATTAAGGAGGATTTCTTATGATATTTGATAATCTAAATAAAACAATTACCTCTAAAAGGCTAGTACTAAGACTGTTTCAAAAATCTGATGCAGTAGCTGTTACTAAACTTTGTAATAATTATAATATTTATAAAAATACATTGTACCTACCTTATCCATACTCTATAGAGGATGCTTTATCATGGATTGAGCATCATCTTGATAATTTTAATGCTAATATATCATATGAATTTGCTATAACAGATAAGGAAAGTGGAGAATTATATGGAGCTATAGCGTTATCTAACAACCAAAAGTTTAATAATGGTGAAATAGCCTATTGGATTGGTGAAAAATTTTGGGGAAATGGATATGCTACAGAGGCAGCGCAAGCTATATTACATTTTGCATTTGAAGAAAAGCAATACCATAAAGTATTTGCTCGTTACTTTAATTCAAATCCAGCTTCAGGAAGAGTGATGCAAAAATTAGGCTTGAAAAAAGAAGGGATATTAATTGACCATGTGAGGAAAGAAAATCGATTTGAAGATCTAGTATATTATGGAATTATTAACTCAGTAGGATTATAGATTATACTGCTTATTTGTAATCGGTTCCGTTTTTGGGTGGAGATATGCTGAATTATTCGCCAAATGGTGGACCGACGGTGAATTAATGGGTTCAACCAGAAATATCTGGCTGCACTTATTCTACTAAAGGAAGGTTGGGTGAGGCAGCCTATTTCTTATGGCACTAACGGGGCAGTTTAGTTGAAGAAGAAAAACGAATAATGCGTGTATTTGAAGCAAAAAGCGACGGAGGGGTAAAGTGATGAAATCGTTTGTTACATCAGCTTTAAGTGCAATCATAACAGGGATTTCAGACGCAAAGAAGGAGAAAATTAGTTTTACTATTACTTGTTCAGAATGCGGATGTCTTGGAGAATTAGAAAATTATTTTTCAAAAGAATCTGGGGATATAGCAGTTGTTAATGGTGACGGAATCGGCGAAAACATTGTATCAATTCGATGCAACAAATGTGGAAATAGAATAGTCAGTTCAGAATTTTAATGCACAGTTCGAGACTGTTGAGAAGAAAGTACTTGAGCTAACGGGTGCGTTAGCTCAAGATCGGAGCTGTCTTTAAGGCAGCTTTTTCTTATGGAACTAAAGGGGCAGGTTAGTTCAACAAAATTATGATTTAACTCAAAAACTACGATTTTTATAAGTGTAGCTTGATTCAGGCTTATATCTAGAGAATCCAAATATTAGTATGATACAGTAAATATAAGGAATTTATAGATACCATAACGAGGTGGGACGAGAAATGATAAAGGGTCTTTACGAGGCACATTTACCTGTAAGTAATCTTGAAAACTCAATAAAATTTTATAAAAAGTTAGATTTAGAAATTGCATATCAAAATGATAGATTAGCTTTCTTCTGGATTGAGAAAGGTAAAAGTTGGCTTGGTCTTTGGGAAACAAACCATGTAGAAATTCCGTACCATCCTTCAATACGACATGTAGCTTTACAAATAGATATAGAGGACATAACATCAGCAAAAGATTGGTTAAATAGTAAAGGAATCGAAATTCGTACAACCTTTGACTTAACTGAAGAACAACAACCTTTAGTTCTTGATAACAATCCACAAGCTCACGCAGCTATTTATTTTGATGACCCAGACGGAAATGCTCTTGAATTGATTGCTCCTTTAAGATTGGACTTTGAGGAATACTTTGGAGACATGTCATTAGAGGATTGGTATAGACGAAATACTGCTCACAACTGATTCTGCTTCAAGTAACGGATACTTGAGTTTAACAAGGGATGCTGAGGCTATCCTTTTTCTTATGGTACTCACGGGCAGAATATAAAAAATAGCAAGTGTAGAGAACTAGACTATATGCAGCAATTATTAATAGGGGGAAAGAATTTGATTACTCATTTCTCAGATTTAGAATTAATAACAGTATCTATAGAAGGTGTAAAACAATGCTACGCTAACCGGCTGCAGCTCCCAATTATATCTGAATCTAAAGACTTTATTCGGTTTCAACTTACGCCATTTACGACATTAAGTTTTAAAGAAGCGTATGAACCCATTCCACCAGCGCACTTTGCTTTTCAAGTTCCATATTCTCAATTTGAAGAAGTAGCATCTTTTGTACAACAATCTGGATTATTGATTTTAAGACAAGAACATGGTCAGTTTATCGACGAAACGAATGGGAGAAAAAATCTATATTTTCGTGATGGAGATGGTCATCTACTCGAAATTATTGCACATGATTATGTAAATGAGGATGAAATAAACACATCCGGTATGTTAAAAACAATGTATTTAAGAGAGGTTGGATTTCCTGTGGAGTCGGTCCCGAATTTTCGAGATTGGTTGAAAAGTGACTTGGGAATGAAAACGGAAAAAGATCAAGATATGTTTAACTTTGTAATAAGTGGAACAGCACATGCAATAGTTGTTTCAAAACAAAGACCTTGGATCCCTATTGCTATGAAGGCATTACCAGCAAAGATGGTGGTGACATTCGGCACACCCAATAGAAAGTTTATTAATGACCTATCCAAAAAAATTGATAACTCTTTTTTAGACTCTAAGAAACTATTTTTAACTAGGGATAATTATACTTTTTGTATTGAACATTCTCCTGAATTTAATGCCTCATTGGTTGAAAATTTAAATTTACCTATTTAAACCAATGATTATTACCTTAGTTGAAGAATGCTGATTAATCTTTATTCAACAATTGGGCCAGATTGTTGAGTAAAGGAAAGGCTGATTTATGTTAAACTAGCAGGAAGGTAAGATTAGTTAATGGAGTTAAAAACTGTAAAAAATTACGGAACATAAATTTTTAGTCTATGTTTCTAATGAAAGGTGGGCATATAAGACATGTCATATCAAGTTCTAACGGATTCTGACGTTTTGAGATTGACTAGAATGAAACCCGTCATTGAAGCAATTGAGCGTGTTTTTCGTGAACAAGCAAACGCAACCCTTGTTTCACCACCTCGATTTCAATTGGAGACTGAGAATGGAAGCTTAGTTTTCACTGCTGGCGCCGCAACGGAGACTGAAAAAGTTATAGGCTTTCGAGTTTACGATACCTATTCAAACGATCATTCGGGTCACGAACAACTGGTATCTGTGTTTGATTCCGTGACAGGTGTATTCAAAGGCGTTATTATTGGCAATTTACTTGGTGCCCTTCGCACGGGCGCAATTGGGGGAGCTGCCATTAATGTCATGTCTCGGTCAGATGCTGAACAGCTAGCGATAATTGGAACAGGTATACAAGCTCGCACTCAGTTAGAAGCAGCTATAGCTATTCGTGATATTAAAAGGGTTATGGTTTACAGTCGCAATGATAATAATCGAAAGAAGTTTGCCGAAGAAATGTCTGAAAAACTTGATATGGATGTAATTTCTATGGATTCACCCAAAAAGTGTGTGGAGAAGGCAGATATCATCATCTGTGCTACAAATAGTCGTTCACCAGTGATAGATGCGGATTGGTTAAAACCGGGTGTACATATCAATACTGTTGGACCAAAATCGATGAATGGTCATGAGTTGCCCATAGAAGTAGCTGGTAAAAGTTCCGTAATTACTACAGATTCCCTTGAACAGTTACGTGCCTATTCAACACCTCACTTCTTAGCCAATACTCCTTATGAACAGAATATTGTACAGCTTTCGGACATTATAACTGGAAAAACACCGGGTAGAACTTCAATCAGTGATGTTACATTGTTTTGTTCCGTGGGACTTTCTGGAACTGAAGTGGTTGTTGCACATGAGATAATGAAAATGTCTGAAAAATAAACAGTGATTTGAAATACCATAACCTATATGATTTGATAAATCTTCCATAATTGGACGTGTTTCTTTAATAATAATCGCTTTCCTAATGAACTAACGGGTGCGTAGCTATAGATCGGAGCTGTCTTTCAGGCAGCTTTTTCTTTATGGAACTATCGGGGCAGTTTAGTTGAAGAAGACCCGTTTGAAATATGGTATAGTTTATTAAGTTCAGTTTGAAGTTTCATAGGGGGAACTTAATGTCAAATAAGTTGAAAAATGTAATGGGATTATTTTTTGAAAAAAAGATACCTAATAAAAAGAATAATTTATTCTTAATTCTCAATTTTTTAAATTTCATTATACTCACGGTTGATTATTTCACAGATATAGAATTAACTTGGTTATTTATAGTTGTGACATTAGCAATACTTGTACTTTCTTTTTCTATACATATTGATGAACGAAAGTTAAAGATGCAGAAAAGGTAATAAATAATTTCTGTACTTGTACTACAATAAGGTGCTTTACCCTTAATTTGGGAGGTTGCAACCTTTTTCTTACGGAACAAACGGGGCAGGTTAGAAAGATTGTGAAGGGCTGTACTTAAACTAAACCAGCCAATAGTTTGTCAACATTTTTCAATAAACACTTAAAATGTTTCATGTTATACTAAATTTGCGTAT
>NZ_JBHZPD010000029.1:0-1332 GCF_042787955.1 Peribacillus sp. YIM B13477 | reverse complement strand
TAGGAAAAGCACTTGAATGAGCAGTTAAAAAGATCTTTTAAACGAAGATTTTTTTCAGTGCCGATAAGCTGTTTTATGGTGCGACAAGAAGTCGCTTTCTTACAGTGTAGCTAACGCTACTTATCTAGACGCAAAGATGATCTCCATCCGAAACGGCATTCTTGGTAACGAGTCTGTCGGTTGCATGAGGAAATGTGGAAACAGAGGACAAATGCATGGTCCAGAATACTGCTAGGAGAAGATAGGTATGGTAAACGAAAGTGAAGGTTTGTAAGCTTCGTAAGGGTTAGCTCAAGATAATGCACAGCTTTGCTTGGGTCTTGGCAAGAGGAAAAGTAGAATCATAATGCTGCTCTGATGCGTCCCGCATCTTGCCCGGAGTAAAGAACCTACCTACCCCTATCGCATCTGTAGGAAGTGGAACTTGGTAAGCCCTATGTCATCTGCATAAGCAGTAGGATGACTGTAAAGTCAAACGATGTGGCAGAGGGTATGGGATATGAGAAAAAAGCGAAAGCCGTTACCCTGAAAAGGGACAGGAAAGCAGAAACACTGTATAACTGGACGGATACTGTCGTCTCTATTGACAATGACAGGCTCGAAAGAGCGCCCACTTCTCATGGGTCTTCAACACGAAAATAAATTTGTGGCTATCTTCTAACGAAAAGGAGCGTGCTGTTATGAATACCTCTCTACGAGCGTCGGCGCACGTCTCGCATAAAGATTGGTACTCTATTGATTGGAGTATTATACAAAAATATGTAGGGAAGTTACGACAAAGAATTTATCGTGCCGAACAGAAAAATCAACAAAGAAAAGTAAGGAAACTTCAACGTTTACTCCTACGGAGTAAAGCAAATCTACTGCTTTCCATTCGCAGAGTAACACAACAAAATAACGGTAAGCGAACACCTGGTGTAGATGGCTATACGGCTTCAAAACCAAGCGAACGTATCAAACTTTATAAACAAATAGTTAAATGTAATGTCTTTCGACATCGTCCAAAGCCAGCAAAACGAACGTTTATCCCGAAGAAAAATGGAAAGATGAGACCTCTCGGTATCCCCACGATACGAGATCGAGTGTATCAAAACATAGTAAAAAACGCACTCGAACCACAATGGGAGGTCAAGTTTGAACCAACTTCTTACGGTTTTCGTCCTAAACGAAGCACACACGATGCTATAAGTAATCTTTTTAATAAGCTTAACACGAATAGTAAGAAAAAGTGGGTATTTGAGGGAGATTTTTTAGGATGCTTTGACCATCTTAATCATGATTGGATAGTAGAACAAACATCTATGTTTCCAGGAAACACTCTCATCAAAAGAT
>NZ_JBHZPD010000004.1:0-387754 GCF_042787955.1 Peribacillus sp. YIM B13477 | reverse complement strand
GCTACATTGATGAAAGAAGCAAGTAATGTTCGTTACCTATCACACATCAAAGCCCTATTCAGCCTGGCTTATTAATTCATTATCACCGTGACATGTTCACGGTGCATGCCCTTTATTCCCGTTTGGGAGTAAGGGCATTTTTCATATCAAAAAAGGCGGGCACCCGCTGAAGGGGTCCCGCCATATTTCACTCTTATTGCTTTTTCATCTTACATTTTATTCGGCGTTGAAATTCCCAATAAACTTAGCGCATCCTTCAATACGATCGCAACGGAAAAAGCGAATGAGAGCTTCATCTGTTTCCATTCATCTTCAACCAGGATTTTCGAATGTGCATAATACTTATTGAATGCACGCGATACATGCAAGCTGAATTTGGCGATTTGTGATGGATCGGCTTGTTCAAATGATTTTTGGACAATGATCGGATATTGCTCCAGCAGCTGGATGACTGGCCACGCATATTCGCCTAAAGCGTCATATTGGATGGCCTGCTCTTTAAAATCACCTTTTTCAAGCAAGGAGGAAATTCGCGCATATGTGTACTGTACATATGGGCCCGTTTCTCCCTCAAAATTCATCATTTGCTCTAATGAAAAATCAATATCGTTCATGCGGTTATTTTTTAAATCATTAAAGATTACCGCTCCGACACCAACCTGTCTTGCAACCAGTTCTTTCTGTTCAAGCGCTTGATTTTTTTCTTCAATATTGCGCTTCGCAGTTTCGATCGCCTCTGCCAATACATCCGCAAGCAGCACGACTTTCCCTTTACGGGTCGACATTTTCTTACCGTCTTTTAGCATCATGCCAAATGCTACGTGCTGTAAGTCTTTTGACCACTCATACCCCATTTTTTCAATGACGTTAAAGAGTTGTTTAAAGTGCAGGGATTGTTCATTTCCGACCACATAAAATGTTTTCTTTGCCTCATACTGTTTTTTACGATACATGGCTGCAGCTAAATCACGTGTGGCATAAAGTGTCGCACCATCGGTTTTCGTAATCAAACACGGCGGCATGTCTTCCAATTGCACGACATAGGCACCTTCGGATAGGGCAAGCAGGCCTTTTTCTTTTAGTTCCCCGACAACCGCATCCATTTTATCATTGTAAAATGCTTCGCCGGCATAGGAATCAAAACGGATGCCCAATAAATCATAAATCGTCTCGAATTCTTTTAAAGACGCATCCCTGAACCATTTCCACAATGCCAGTGCTTCCTCGTCCCCGTCTTCAAGCGACTTGAAGCTTGCGCGTGCTTGTTCATTCAATGATTCATCGGTTTCTGCTCTTTCATGGAACTTCACATAGATTTTCAATAATTCCTCAATCGGCGAAGCTTCGATTGCCTCTTTGTCCCCCCACAGCTTATACGCGACAATCAACTTACCGAATTGCGTGCCCCAATCTCCTAAATGATTGATACGCACGGCATTGTAGCCATTTTTTTCGGCAATGTTGGCCAGTGCATTCCCTATGACCGTAGAGCGTAAGTGCCCCATGGAAAAAGGCTTGGCAATATTCGGGGAGGAATAATCAATCACGACATTTCCCTTTCCAGTCTGCATCGAACCATACTGATCCTTTTCCCTTAATATCGTTTGCAGCACGTTTTCCGTCACCATCTGTTGATTGACGAAGATATTCAGATAACCTCCCACTACGTTCACTTCTTGAATCAACGTACTGTTTAATTGTTGGGCTATTTCCGACGCAATCACCTGAGGCGATTTTTTGAATTTTTTCGCAAGAGTAAAGCACGGAAAGGCGACATCACCTAACTCCATCATTTTCGGCTTTTCCATTAATTTTTCTATTTCACTTGCTGGCATTTCATTGTTCAAAGCAGTTGAAATCAATTCTGCAATTGGTTTATTCATCGACATTTTCCCCTCCTAAACAAAAAAGCCCCCGCCTCTAAATAAGAGACGAGAGCATGAATTCCCGTGGTACCACTCTAGTTGCCACAAATTGCGGCCACTTTCCATTGTTAACGAGGTGACTCCCCGATATTCCCTACTGAACGGTTCAAGAAATTTCTCCAAAGTGCGCTTCATTCATCCGACCTGCATTAGGCTCCCACCATCCCTAACTCGCTTTCCATTTCAAAATGAACTACTCTCTTCATCACAGAATTTTCAATATTATAATTTAATCCATCGTACACAATTTAAAAAAACGTGTCAACAGAATTTAAGAAACAAATCCTAACCAGCCGGTAACTTCATTTTGTCCTTGATGTTCGAAAAATACTTCCTTACTGTCCCAATTGTGCCGCTTTGATTGGACGGCTCAATATTGGATGGACCATCGGCTAACAGCCCTAACACTCCCATTTCCCGGCCATTATGGCTGGAAGGCCCATCAATAAGCTCTGGGGAGTATATTCGCTTGCCATCCATTATGCTGCGAATCGAGCAGGCTAACTCTTCACCCGGGTTATCCTTCAATAAATAACCACTTACATCAGCCTTTAATGCGAGTTGAAAATAACCAGTCCTTCGAAATGTCGTTAAAATGACCACTTTACATTCAAATGACCTTAATGCTTCTGCTGCCTCAAGTCCGCTCATTACAGGCATCTCCATATCCATGATACACACATCAGGCTGTAATTGGTTTACAAGAGCCATCGCTTCTTCTCCATTACTGGCTTGCCCGACAATTTCTATATCTTCTTCAAGATTGAGTAGAGAACTTATTGCCTCTAACAGCATTTGCTGATTCTCTGCAATGACAATTCGAATCATTTTAAGTTCTCTCCTTTATCGAGTTCCTTATATGAAGCAAAGACTCCCCAAATCCGAGGATTATTAAGGGAGTCTGGAATGATACATGAACGTTACAGTTCAGATTTCACTTGAGTGGGAACACTTTTTTTCGTTAAATACTTTATGTCCTTGAAACCGACGAAATTCTTGGATTCCTCATCCCATAAACGGAAACGGAGTGAGCGCAAGCTTGTTGCAAGAGTAATCGTCGGAACGTTCTCTAAAGGCTGCGTATTATTATGCGCCATTTCCAATTTATAGTTAGGCACCCTTGGACTTAAATGATGAACATGATGGTAACCGATATTACCAGTAAGGAACTGCATCAGTTTTGGAAGCTTATAAAAAGAACTTCCCTCCACTGCTGCCAATACATATTCCCACTCTTCATTTTCTTCAAAATAAGAGTCCTCGAATGTGTGCTGGACGTAAAACAGCCAAATGCCGATTGAACCAGAAATCATGAAAATGGAACCTTGTACCAGAAGGAACGACTGCCAGCCTACTGCCAGGCAAAGCAATGCCGCAAAAACGACGATTAATACATTCGTCAAATACGTATTATTTTTTTCCTTCTTTCTAGCACCTTTACGGTTAAATCTATTTTTAAGAAGGAAAACATAAATCGGTCCCAAACCAAACATGACCAATGGATTACGATAAAAACGATAAGCAAAACGAAGTTTAAACGGTGCAGCCAAATACTCATCTACCGTAAGGGTCCAAATATCTCCTGTACCCCGCTTATCCAAATTACCGCTTGTTGCGTGATGCACAGAATGCTCATGTCCCCATTGATCAAACGGGAATAAAGTCAAAACACCCATGATCGTACCGACTATTCTATTCGCACGGCGGTCTTTGAAAAATGAATGATGCGTACAATCATGAAAAATGATGAATATTCTCGTCAAGAATCCTGCAGCAAACACAGCTGGGATTAAAGCTAGCCAATAAGAAACGGAAAGACTTATATATGCTAGGTACCATAAAATGATGAACGGCCCAAGGGTATTGATGATCTGCCATATACTTTGCTTTGTCGTTGATTGTTCAAAAGGAGCAATTTGTTTTCTCAAGGATTTCGTATTTTGCAAGGTCATATTTCAATTGCACTTCCTTTTATTTGTCGTTATCCATAGTATAAAGAAACCACCCTGATTTTATTAGTACCAGGTGTCATGACTAGAAGATGACAAATGTCATGTACAAGTCATTTCCAGCCTGCACATGAATGAAAACCAGCTCCTTTCCGCCGACTGTCTGCCAAATCTCCTCGCCGTGAATATGGAAATTGACCTCCTTCTGTTTTTTGTTTCAGATCATGACTATTTAACAATTGTGATGAGTCTTGTTCCCAAGTAGAATTGAACTATAACTTGGGATAACAGAGGTGAAAAGATGGATGGAATGCTATTGCATGTTATCACGACACTCCTAGATGAAAGGAAATGGAGTAAAAAGAAATTATCCGAACGGTCGGGCATCCATTATAGTGACATCAGTCGAATCTTTAACAACAAAAAGCCACTATCACTGCAATCTTTAGATCTCATAACAGAAGCATTCGGACTCCCGCGCGGAACATTTTATGCGAAGTATATCCCATTTTGTTTCAATGAAAAGGGGCATCTTGATAAACGAAGAAGTGTAGCCTTTCTATACCGGTGTGCCGTGAATGGCTACAAAAAAGAAATGAATGATCTATTGGACGTGATATTGGAAGAAGCATCAAAAAATATCCGGACTAAAAATATACAAAATGTTTTTCTCGTTGCCGAACAGCTTTTTTTGGCGGGCCATGAAAACGAAGCATTAGCCTTGTATGAAACCGTCATAAACCATATGCCGGAACGTTTATCCGAGGAAGTTGCCATTAGTCATTATCGGATATTTTACATGATCCGACTAACCGAAAATGGCCAGATCGCGATGATTCGTGCGTTAGAATATCTCGGCTATATGCCAGAAGAATTTCAAGAACTGACCATATTATGGATTACCGCAACATCTTATCTGATCAAACAATGGGATGACGTCCTTCATTATGCCAAACGATTGGAAGAGATAACGCAGAATGAGGATCATCAAGGACGGGCGCTCATGTATCAATGTTTTGCATTAACGAGAAAAGGCGGCTCAATTGAAGAGATACTCGAATTAATAAGGCGCTACGAAAAAATCAATGATTACTATGCGGAGCTTGCGGTTGGTAATCGGTTGGTCGCGTTGATTGATTTAGGTGAATTAGCGTACGTAGATGAATATTTGGAATGGCTTCGTGATCGTGAAGATGTGTATGCAGGCATCCCACGCATTCTCGAAACATTGGTGAAACAAGGACGATTGAACGAAGCGGAAAACGTCATTAAAGAGTTCACGGAAGAAATCGCGGAAATGGCAAGCAGCTCTAATTTTTTCAAACAACAATTATACGTGGATTATTGTTATGCACATGCGTTCTTTCAATGTGAAAATGGACGTTACAGTGAAGGATTACTAGAATTCATCAAGGTAGCGAAGATGGTAAAAAACAGCCGGATCCATGAAAAGTTTACACAATGTCTTCTTAAAATCTGGCATTATCGAATGTTTTTAACGCCAGAGTTGGAGGCGAAATACCTTCAACTTTTGTCAATAAATGAATAATTTCATCAAAAGCCCCTTAGGAGGGCCTTTTTTAATGTCCGAATATTTTGATTATAAAATAAATTCAACATTGATTCCTTTTTGCCAAATTAAAATGGCATCAACCCTTCGTATAATGAAGAAGAACTAATTATAGCGAAAGAAGGGGAAATGGATGAAACGATTCATCAAAGGGGCTGCGATTGTCACATTGAGTAGTGGACTGTTATTTAGTGCCATACTGACAATTCCATCCCATTCAAATGCCCAAGCAAAATCCACGGAAACAATCGAACAAATGTTGGCAGAATTAACACCCGCCCAACGTCAAGCCTTAGAAAAATTGAATGTAAGTAATAAAAGTGGTTTGCAACTTTCACCAGACGTGGATTTAAAAAGTCCAGACAAGGTTTCAGTCATTGTCGAATTCAAGGACAAGCCTGCTAAGGTGGCCGTTGTCGAAGAAGCGGTCAATGGCCATGACCTTTCGCTTACTGACGCAAAACAAAAAGCGGATGAAGCACATGAAACATTCCAAAATGATTTAAAAACCATCTACAAAGAAGATCTAAAAAAGAAGAAAGATGCCGTCAAGATTAAACGAACGTATAAAAGCACCATAAACGGTGTAGCGATGGAACTTCCGGCCGATAAGGTTAAATCATTGTTACAATCGGATGCTGTTCAATCGGTTTGGAGTAACCATCAAATCAAAATAGAACCACCTGCAAACCCGGACGGAACGGATGAAACAAAAAGCGAAGCAAGCGAAACATTTCCAGGAGTGAGCAAATTACATAATGAGGGGTTGACTGGTAAAGGAATTAAAGTAGGTGTCATCGATACCGGGATTGATTATAACCATCCAGATTTAACGGATGCGTATAAAGGATACCGAACACAAAAAGGTGTCGACCCGAAAACAAGCAATCCTAGTTCAGTTAAAGGGTGGGACTTCGTCGACAACGATGCGGATCCAATGGAAACTACTTACGAAGATTGGAAAAAATCCGGACGTGGTGAGTTCGTTGACGGTTCTGCCTATTATACCGAACACGGTACGCATGTAGCGGGCATTATTGCTGGACGCGGGAAGAACAATACCGATTATGCGGTGACAGGTGTTGCACCAGATGCCGAAGTTTATGCTTATCGTGTTTTAGGACCATGGGGATCTGGTTCAACGGAAGCTGTATTAGGCGGAATTGATAAAGCCGTTTCGGATGGAATGGATGTCATCAATTTATCACTTGGCTCTAACTATAACGACCCAACGGATATCGAGAGTATTGCTGTGAATAACGCGGTACTTTCTGGTGTGACTGCCATTGTCGCAGCTGGGAATTCCGGAGAAAAAATGTATACACTCGGCGCACCGGGTGCAGCTTCATTAGCAATTACAGTCGGGGCAAATGATACAGCGAAGACCATCGCCATGGCAAAAGGGTCTTTGCACACAGGATCAGATGTACCAGCTGACTTAAAACTTTTAGCAAAAGGGTTTGACGACAAAATCAACACATTAAAAGGACAAACTCTTCCGATTGTTTTCATACCTGGGATTGGTGATGCAACAAGCTATAACGGAAAAGATGTGAACGGAAAAGTTGTTTTAGTGAATCGAGGAACAATTGGGCTCGATGAAAAAGTGAAGGAAGCTGGCAAAAATGGGGCAAAAGCAGTGTTACTCGTCAATAATGTGGCAGGAGAAGGATATATTCCGTCATATCTAGGTGAAGGGTATGGCTTCATCCCAACATTTTCTGTATCGAATGAACAAGGAAGCGACCTAAGGCAAAAACTAACGTCCGGCTCGGAAACTTTTTCGTTTGATGAAATAACCCAAACGGTTTCTGAAGGAAATAAACTGGCTGACTTCAGTTCGCGTGGTCCAGCACGTATCACGTATGATATTAAACCAGAAGTTACGGCACCAGGTGTAGCGGTCTTCTCGACTGTTCCATCGTATATGCACGGTGCTGATCAAATCGGAAACTATCAATATGCATACGAAAACTTATCGGGTACGTCCATGGCAACGCCAAATGTTGCTGGAGTTGCGGCGCTCTTATTACAAGCTAATCCGGATCTAACACCTGCTCAAGTGAAGGAAACGCTGATGAACACAGCGGACCCATTGAATGGCAATTACAGCGTATATGAAGTAGGTGCGGGCCAAGTAGATCCATATGAAGCGATTCATTCTCAAACTCGCATCGAGGTGATTGACGAAACAGAGGGTGGATTGAACAAAAAAGGTGAGCTTAAAACAGTCAAAGATTACACGGGCGCACTAGCCTTTGGAACTGTTGCACCAGGCGGAACGAATGTGAGTGATCACCGTTCACTTACTGTCTACAACAATAGCAAACAAGCAAAAACATTTAATGTCACTGTTTCGTTTCAAACGGATCACCGCGGTTCAAAAGATGCGGATTCCAACGGTGTCATGATTGAGACGGATAAAACGCTCAAAGTAAACGCAAATGCGAAAAAGAAAACCGTAGTGTCGATTTCCGTACCTAAAACAGCTGCAATCGGAACATATGAAGGCTATGTAACGTATTCCAATCAAAAGAATCCGGAAGAAACCTTCCAAGTACCTTTTGCGATTCGTACAGTCGAAGAAGGAATCAACTCTTTATCACTTAGTCCACAAGCATTTACAAGACCATTTGATTCTGCTTACGCTGGTCAGCTAGTCTATACGAATGCATATCTAAATTTAAAATCCCATATGCGAACCGTTGACGTCGTTCTTGTTGACGGAAAAACAAATGAAGACATTGGGTTTGTTGGGACATTAGACGGTCTCTTCATGAATGATAATACGGATTTTAGTATTTCACATGTATTTGACGGATATTACTATCCATTGACAGGAAATTCGGAGCAGCCAATTGCTTATGATCAAGAACTTGCTAAGCCAGGGTATTATAAACTGAAATTTGTTGGGACAAATGATTCTGGCAAAACATTCGCAAAAGATGCAGCTGTTTATATGGATAACTCAGCACCGAAAATGACACTCGATTTATCATCTGATGTGGTTGAGTATAAACCTGGAACAAGCACAGTGAATGTTACAGGTTCCATCTATGATAAAGAAACAGAAGAAATGAAAGCGGCTGGTCTGCCATACACACAAGGAAGCAACAGAGTGTATTATCAAGACCAATTCGGGGGTACCGTAAAATCAGTGCCTGTCAAAGCTGATGGGACGTTTACGGCAACTATACCAGTCAACCAAACTAGACCCATGCTCCTTGCATTCTTTGGAATGGATGTGGCTTCGAATAAAACTTTTAAAGAAGGAAGAGAAATATACTTCGTTAGGGATGATCAACCTTATGGCTTCCTGCAGCCTGAAAAACGAGCGGGAAATATGGGAGAGACAGTACACTCGGTATTAAGCCTAAACAAGGTAAGTAATGTAAAACAAGCTGTGTTTAAGCTAGATTATTATAGTGATATTGCGTCAATCAATGTCAAACCGCATGCAAGTGTGACTGACCAAGTTAGTGTTAAGGTTGATGAAATAGACGTCACACCTACTAAGAAAGAAGCAACAATTACAGTAACATTGAAGGATGGAGCATCTGGATTATCTGGTAATCTCTCCTTAGCCGATGTAGCGGTTACAATGAAAAACGAATATAGTGCATATCCTGCTTTCTTTGCGAACACGTTGGATAATGTTTCGTATACAGATGTGAATGGCGAAACAAAACAGGCCTATAATGGAAATCCAGCTCTATATATGATCCCGACGCATTCACAAGCGCGTGGTGGACTAAATGCAGAGGCGTTAATGATCTATTATGGAACTCCTAACCAACAACCAAAGTCTTTACCTTACTCAACTATGGGGATTAAAGTAAAAGCAACTGGATCAGATGGGGAAATTTACAAAGGAACAATCGGTCAGGAGCTAGCGCTCTCATACCGCATACCAAATCTACCATTAACAGATGAACCGTTCCAACTGGAGTTTAATGTACCTGGTCATTTTACGGTAAACAAACAATTTACAATCGGATTCCACGAGGATGGAAAAGTAATCCATCAAAATTTACTACTTCCATACAATCCGGCAATTGCGGGAGATGTGAATAAAGATGATGTAATCGATGTACTTGATGCATTGTACATCCAAAACTACTGGGGAACAAATAAGCGTGAGGCGGATATCAACTACGACGGAGATGTCAATGCGAAGGATTTTGCATTTGTTGAAAAGAATTACTTGATACAAAACCCGACAGTGAAAAACCCGCCGTCAGTGAAAAAGAAGGTTAAAGGCGCTACATTAGAAAGCATCAAGAGTGCGTTAGACATAAACTAAAATAAACCGAAGAAAAAGCACCCCCTGATTTGTCAGGGGGTGTTTTTCTTATGGAAACATTCAAGTCATAAGTAAAACTAAACAATTTCTTTCGAAAACATCCGATATCCAGGTGAGGAAGGCCAGTTACTCTCCTTTTAAAAATAAATGCAGCCCATAATCCGTCGAAGTTGAGGCATAACCCATTTGGCGCAACATGGCCGTGATATTGCCGCGATGATAGGTTCCATGATTCACGACATGCGGTACCAATTCAGCTGCACTTGTTTTCATTTGTCCGCCAGCTGGATTCTCAATTATAAGAGGTTTATGTAAATTTTCTTTTTGGCCAAGCAGCGATTTGTACCGCTCGGACAACTCAAAAAACATGGCCTCCATTTCCTCCAATTCCTTTGACTCCAGTTGTTCCTTCCGTTGTTCAGCCAGCTCTAATGCATGTTTCATGCTTTTACCGGAAAAAACCTCCGCCCACCCCAGATCGGAAAGATACACATGGGCCATCACACTCGATATTGATGAAAACACACTTTGAACTTCTTGATGGTAAACATCCTTTGGAAGCTCTTTTAAACGGTTGAAAATCTGATTATTTGCCCATATGTTGTAATCATAAAACTGTAATGCAAAATTTGACATATAAACCCTCCCCTTCTACTTACAAATCAATTGCCCGTCTTACGGATTAATTCGTCCCACACGATGGTTAGAAATGCCTTTCCACAATGTACCTCTATTTATATGGCTATTCTCCATAGTAAACTAGTAAAGTTAAATTTTACAAAGGGGAATAAAATCATTGTGAAAAAATTCTTTGGATGTTTTATTATGTTAAGCCTTCTTTGTATGTGTCTCTTTCCAACCAGTGGTCATTCATCAGGTAAAACCCAATCCATAGGTTTTGTTAAAGTGGACAATACAAAAGTTTTTAGTTCTCCTAAATTAGGTTCCACTCTATTAAAGACCTTAAAGAAGGGCGAAGAGTTTCCCATCATTTCTTCTTCCGTTGGGGATTCCGCGGGGCCCATCATTCATAAAGTGAAGTCTGGAAACACACTATGGAAAATAGCAAATCAATATGGTGTTTCAGTAAGTGAGCTGCAAAAAGTAAATAAATTAACCTCTTCCGAAATAACTGTTGGCCAAAACCTGAAGATTCCCCAGAAATATAAGATCCATAAGGTTGTATCAGGCGATACATTGTGGAAGATCTCTAATAAATACAAGGTAACCACAAATGATTTGACGAAATTAAATAACTTACGCACGGTTACCCTTAAAGTGGGCCAAAAATTGAAGGTTCCGGATTATTACTACCAGGTTCAATTGCTTGGCGGAAAAAAGGGCTGGATAAAGAAATCCCAGCTTCAAAATAAGGCGCAAAACCGTATCGTCATGGGCTGGAAGCATAATGGATCGAAAGAAAACTATACCCAGCAACTTAAACACCCCAATTTGAATGTAGTATCTCCCCGTTCTTATACGCTGACGGATACCGGTAATTACGTTTCCGTTTCTGTAGATACAAAATACATCCAAACTGCCCATAAACAAGGAAAACAAGTTTGGCAGCTTATCGGGAATAAATTTGACCCTGTATTAACTAGTTCTGTACTAGGCAATACAAAAAAACGCCAGAAATTAGTTTCAGCTTTACGCGATTCACTTGTTAAAACGAAAAGTGATGGAATAAATGTAGATTTTGAAAACATCGATCCAAAAAATAAGAAGGACTTTGTACTTTTCATAGGCGAACTGAAAAAGGCACTAAAACCGCATGGAATTATAGTGTCTGTGGATGTCACCCGAGAAAATGAAGACCCTTATTGGTCAAAAAGCCTAGATAGGAAAGCACTTGGCAAAATAGCGGACTATATAATCATAATGGGTTATGACGAGCATTGGGGAGGGAGTCCGGTAGCCGGGTCCGTTTCCTCGTTACCTTGGATCAAAGAAGGAACCAAGCTTTTAATGAAAGAAGTACCTGCTCATAAGATCATATTGGCTGTACCATTTTATACGAGAGAATGGGAAACCGATTTGTCGACCAAAAAAGTGAAAAGTCATGACCGTACCATGGCTGAGGTCAACAAAATCATTTCAACTCAAAAACTTAAAAAGGTATGGGATAAACAGACGCAACAAAATTACGTGGTGTACACTTCCAAAGGGAAAAAGCATCAAATTTGGATAGAAGATAAAAAATCGATGAAGCTCCGTATCGACCTGGTTAAACAAAATCATCTAGGCGGTGCAGCTGCTTGGTACATTGGATCAGAAACCCCTGACATTTGGGATGTCTATCATTTTAATCAATAGGTACATGCATAAAGGAAAAAGGCCTCACATTGTGTGCGGCCTTTTCTGCATGACATCATTTTCAGTCGGTCCAGTCGTTTTAAGTGAATAGACCACCCCAATAAATATCAAGGAAATACCAAGAATTTGAATCCCGTCCGGTTTAAATCCTGAAAGCAGAATATCCAAAAGGATGGCAACTGCCGGATCGACAAAAATCATGAAAGACACTACATTTGTAGGCAAATGGCGAATACTATTAAAAAACAGCAAATAAACGACGCCTGTATGGATGATGCCGGTAAGCACCGTATAAAACCATTCGGAAGATTTTAACGTTGTATATACGGAATAATCGACAAAAGGAATCAGTAATAGAAATCCAATGAACATTTGCAGAAATGTGGTCGCATATACACTGGTCTTTGTAATGCTCTTTCCTAAAAGCATGGTTGCCGCATAGAAAAAGGCAGCAATGATCCCATACATGATGCCCTCCCATTCAGGAGATGATGATCGAAATCCATCTGTTCCCATAATGAGTAATGTGCCAATGAAGCAAAGGGAAATGGCCAAGATGGAGAATACATTCATTTTCTCCCTAAAAATGAGGCTCCCTATAATGAGTACAAGGATCGGCGCTAAATGATAAAGCGAAATGGCAATTGTCACCGATATCAGCTCAAAAGATTTAAAGAGGAATATCCAGTTCAACAAGTTGGCCACCGCGCAGAAAATGATGAGCATTACCTCCCTGCCATTCCATATTTCGTTCTTGAAATGTCCGGTAATCATCCAGGCTGCACATAAGAATACGGCAGCACAAATGCAGCGAACAAAAACCAATTCCAATGCAGGAAGTCCTGATAGTTCCGAAAAGAAACCGACAGAACCGAAGATTGTCATGGCTAGAGACAGTTGAAGAAGTGCTATTTTATTCATTTAATTTCCCCTCATGAAATTTCCATTTTTTACATTTATACTATCATTTCTCGGGCATGCCGTCACGAGTAATGATATTCGCCCACATTTGTTCCGGAATACTTAATGTACACCTGCTATCGCGCGGCAAGGTCGTCATGATCTCGTCTTCCCTGCCTTCCATTATTTTGGCGACCCAGTCCGGTTCCATCAGCAATTCCCTTCCTAATGCGAAAAGCGGTATATTTTTCTCAAGCACAGCATTTGCTTCCTCTGGAGTATGGATCGATCCAAGTGATATGAAACTGGTCCTGCCAGCGATGACATCGCGGAGAATTTCGGTCCTTGTCAATCCCCTGTTCAATCCGCTTCTAGGCATGGACCAGACATTTTTAACAGAAAGATGTAAATAAGAAAGCCCCTGAGTTGCCAATTCATCTACCCATGCAGCTGTATCATCCATTTTCAATCCGCCTTCTTCCGGTTCTTCGGGGGAGAAGCGATACCCAATAACGAATTCCTTGTCTGCATATAGATCACGGATCCGCTTCACCTCCGCGATGACGGCAAGTGGAAAATGCATTCTATTCTCCAGACTCCCTCCCCAGTGATCTCTCCGTCTGTTGGAGTGGGGTGAGAAAAACTGCTGCAGGAGATAGCCATTCGCTCCATGGATTTCCACACCGTCGAATCCTGAACGAATGGCATGGCGGGTGGCTCTTCCAAAGTCTTGAATAGTGGATAGAATCTCAGTGTGGCTCATTGACCTTGGAATGTACTCTTCGCCCATTCCTTTATAAACGCTTGCAATGATTCCGCTCGGACTAACCATTTTTTCTCCGCCTGTACAGCTTGGAAGGCTCTCGCTTCCGCCATGATGAAGCTGGAGAATGGCTTTTGCACCTTTGGATTTGATGGTTTTTGAAAGCTCAGTGAGTCCAGCGATGCTTTGTTCATCATATACTTTCATTTGCCGGGGAAAGCTTGTCGCAACAGGGGAAATGGCGGCAGCGGCAGTAATGAACATGGCAGGTCCATCCGCCCTTCTTTTATAGTAGGCTAATTCCTCGTCAGAAACCAGGCCATCCTCTTGACCTGAATAAGTGGTCATCGGCGCAACTACAATCCTGTTTTTAAGAAACGTTCCATTAGAAAGCGTGTACGGTGAAAAAATTTCCCCGTATTTCCGTTTCAACATTTTCCATCACCCATTCGTATTTTAATTTGTAATTTTATTGTATTCTCGACCACATCATAAGTAAAATGAATGTTTTTCATTACTTGGATTAGAGTTTCTCATGTATAATTCATAGAAGAAGGGTGTGAGGCATTTGAATTTTTTTCAATTGGAAGTCTTTTTACATGTTGTTGAACACGGAAGTTTTACGAAAGCGGGAGACCGGATCGGACTGACTCAATCAGGCGTGAGCCATAACATTACAGCACTTGAAACAGAACTTGGTGTGACTTTACTGAAGCGTGACCGAAAAGGAATAACACTCACGACTGCGGGAGAACAAGTCATTCCACATATGCGGGCTATTGCTGCCAACCTTGCACTTATCGAACAAAAGATTGCAGCTGTGAATGGAATGGAAATCGGTAAAATAACGATTGGCAGTTTTCCAAGCTTCACTGCCAGATTCATACCAAAGCTATTCTCCATCTTTAAAGAAAAATACCCTAATATCGATTTGCTGATTCATGAAGGTGGATATGAGGAAATCTTAACATGGATCGAAGAAGGAACAGTGGACATCGGCTTTGCAGCAAAACCAGTGAAGAACGTGGAATTCATCCCTCTGCTAATAGATCCTCTATCAGCTGTCGTATACGAAGGCCATCCGCTTTCAGGGAAAACCTCATTGAACCTGGAAGACTTCGTTGATCAACCATTCATCATGCTGAGATCTGGCTGTGAAACACTCATAGAAGATAGATTCCTGGAAGCCAAGATAAAACCAAACATTTCATACGACATTAAAGACAATCAAACCGTGCTCTCAATGGTAACGGGAAAATTAGGCATCACGATTATGCCAGACCTGGCCTTACCGGAAAAACCCGAACGCCTCAAAAGCCTGCCCTTGAACCCGGAACTTTCCCGGGAGATCGGATTGGTCATGAAATCAGCTAAACACCTTTCACCCGTCGCCAAGGAATTTACAAAAGTCGTTCAAGATCACTTCATCGGGTAAGGGGCAGTATGAAAAAACAAGAATCCCCTTTTCATGAAAAAGGGGATTCTTGTCGTGCCAATCATCATCCCAAGAATAGATCCAGCAGATTACTGCCTGCAGATGATTGCCTATTATAAAACTCCGAATAACCGCACTGCTTGCAATAAACAACCGTAAATTGATTATTCTGGACATCGAACATTTTTGACAAGCCTGTTCCTGTCATGGCTACATCCTTCTTGGCAGCATCATTGCTTCCGCATTTCATACAACCCTTTTCGCTCATGATCCTTCATCTCCCAAATTTATTAAAATGATAAAAGCTCATAAATACCGGAGCTTCCCGGCACCGTTCATAATGACATATACGGATAACCTGGATAAATGGTTTCGGAATTCATGCAAAAATATGTAAATTCCAATGAGTACTGTTTTATTGGCTGCCTTTTTTATTACGGTTAGACTTAATGGTAGGCAAAGCATTATACACACTAATTGCAAAATAATAGATTAAAATCATATGCATAGCATCTCTTATAGGAACGGGGGTATCATCAAGCTTAAAAATAGCAAATAATGCATATACCCCAACAAAAGTGATCGGATAAATGATGTAATGATAGATGAAATTTTTTATGAACATATTATTTTATCGCATCGCTTACTTATTTACTTAAACGGCCAAAATCGATAATCGGGGACGCTGGTGAAAAATCATTAAATGACATCTGCATCATCCAATCGTATTTCTGCGACCCTTCCTCCTGGTACACACCAGAATTCCAAGGTAATATTTCGTTTATGGTCAATGTATCCGATAATATCGGCTCCCTGTTCATAACTTTTATAATAATGATCTCCGTACTTCGAAAGTACGTCCGCTTTCTTACTTCCTAATTTAATGCCTTTGCTTGTTTGAAGGGAGTTTTCAAATTGGTCGTCGTCCGTACTTGAAATGATCAACCGCATGATTTTTCCTTTATCCTCGTCTGTATTGATAGAGGCCGTTTTCAACCCGCCCTTCCAATAATAATAATCATAAGCCTTATTATTATCTTGATCGATGGGTTCTCCATATTCCCTAATGAATTCCGGACTCGATATGTTATCCAACACTTTAAATCCTCCGATAGATTCATCAGACAAATCTGTTGATTTTGTCAATTTTTGAGAGAATGCCGAGTACACATAGAACCCTAACACTATTCCAATAATTGTAAACACAATGACTAACTTTCGTTTATAATGCATTTTCCCCATCTTTAAATCTGCTCCATCTCTATCAGATTATTTCCGCTAAGTCCGCAATTAACCAGTGTATTGTTCATATGTACATGGAGCTACTGACTAGCAAACTGGTAGGAACTGATCCCCATTACAATCACTACGCCAGCAACTGTCCATTGTGATATCATCATGCCCATTGGAAATAAAGAAAATCCTATAAGTCCAATTAATAGAACCTTGTTTTCATTCATTTTACACCCCTAAAGCCAACTGAATATCCTCATATTATCTTATACGGATAATTTTGGATAAAGGTTTCAATTTATGCCAGATTCTAAGCAGCAACATTCCTGTTGCATAAGAAAAACCGAAATCAGCCACTGATTTCGGTTTTTAGCTCTATTTAATTAGTGATATCCTTTTTCTGGAAGAAGAAGAAAGTTAGCGCTAAAAAGATAAGATAATAGATTCCCAGTACACCCATCGAGAATCCAAGTGTAGCTCCATCGAACATGTCTATCGTTCCGGAAATATAGCCCCTTAAATCGAGATGGGGGAATAGGACGAATTTTAACCACTCGTATTTTCCGATGAATGATTGAATGACCATATTTAATGTCGAAGAGGCAAATAGGATGAAAATGGATATACCTACTGCAAGTGCTTGGTTTTTAAATAATGTGCTTAGCATGAAAGCGATGGTCGTGATGACTAGGAATCCTGGTATCCAGTAAACGATCATGTCCACGAAATATTCGCCGACTACCACCGGACTGAATTCGAAAGATGCAGGATCCATGATTTTGTCTGAATACGAACCATTGCCAAAGAATATGATTCCGATTAGATAACTGAATATAAGCAGGCTCGCAAGTAGTAACGCTGCAAATAACAAGGATGAAATATATTTGGAAAGCAGGATCTTCCAACGTTTATAAGGCCTGATCAATAGTTGTTTAATGGTACCATCGGAAAATTCCGAGGAAACGAGCGAGCTGCAAACAATAACGACGAATAAAGTGACAAATGATGTTAATGTTGTAGTCCATTCAGCCATATAGGTCCAATTCGTGTTTAAGTCAGGGTTTATATTATCAGCCAACAGTTGCTTGTTGTAAGTAATGTCTTCCATGATGGCGGCTTTTTCTTCTTCACTGATTTCCTTAGCTTCCAAAGCCTTTTCCTGTTCTTGGATATCGGCGTTTAACTCTTGCTTCCAATCTTTATTCGTTTCGTCAGGACTTAGTTTATAATCGATGACCGCAGCCCCTAATGCTGCCAATAATAGAAAAGCGATGAATATATAAGTTGATACTTTTGAAAAGATTTTCATCCATTCATTTTTTACTAAGGACATCATACAGACTCCCTCATTTCCTGCTCAGTGATTTCGAAGAATTTATCTTCCAGCGATTTTCTGGTTATGCCAATTTCAAAGACATCCAGATCATTTGCATTAAAACTCCTGTTTATATGGGCCGTTTGTTCTTTGGTGGCCGATACGGAGATTTTCTTCGCTCCATTTTTTAGGATCGTAATATCCGCAAACTGTTCTTGAAGGATTTTTTTAGCTAGCTTCCCATCACTGACGGTGAATGACACTTCATTGATCGTTTCGGTTTTTTCATCAACAATATGTTCTTTCGTATGGATCAGTTTTCCCTTTTCGATAACGGCAAAACTATCACACATCAATTGCATTTCCGATAGTAAATGTGATGAAATCAATATCCCGACGCCTTCACTTGCCAGTACTTTCAAATAATCACGAAACTCGCGAATCCCTTGCGGATCCAAGCCGTTCGTCGGTTCATCAAAAATCAATAACGACGGTTTATGTAAAATGGCCTGTGCCACGCCAAGGCGCTGGCGCATTCCCAATGAATAGGTTTTAACCTTCTTATCGATGGCATGATCCAGTTTGACAAGCTTAATGACCTCTTCTATTCTCTCATTGGATATGTCATTGGATGACATCCGGGCATAATGCAGGATATTCTTTCTGCCTGTCATATACTTATAGAACTCCGGATTTTCAACAATGGCCCCCAATTCATGCATCGCACCTTCGAAATCATGATCGAGGTCACTGCCATTGATCATGACCGTACCGCCCGTACGATTGATGAGACCTGTGATCATACGGATGATCGTAGTCTTCCCAGCACCATTCGGACCAAGTAAACCAAATATTTCATTGCTTTTTATTTCAAAGCTAACATTGTCTACGATGGTTGCTTTTCCAATTTTTTTAGTTAAGGATTGAACCTTAAGAACCGCTTCAGACATATAATACCTTCCTTTTTTATGAATTTCCAAAATCACACAAATTCAACATTACCATATTATGCATATTATTACTATACTGATATTCTTCTAATTGGGTATATTGAACCAATGCCTCCGCCGGCGTTAACTACCCGCCCCCATTATCCTAAACACTGCCTTCACTTTTTTTCTTCGAAATAGCAACAACTCCTATATATCGTTACCATTTTATACGATTCCGTAAGAATAAAGTTTCAGGATTATTTTATTTGATAAGGAAAATTTACTATAATTTAAACAATATATAGGTAAATCCGATAGAAATGGCCAGACCCATTGCAAATAGAAGGATTTTTCTAATAATGGAAGGTAAAAGCTTATATATCATCATTACAATTACATCGATGAAATTTGTGGGTACTCCGGAGCCGAACTCTTTGATTTCTTTCTTTTTGCCAAATAGGGCGAACCACATTACAAAAAGACCGCATAAAATAAAAATGATGGAAAAAATCTTATATCCCATTGTCTGTCACCCGTTTCCTCATAGGCTTAACGATATTGTTATTATTCTCTTAATTTTCAAGTTTCAAAATGAATTCTTCAACCTCTTTGCTTCTTGCATGGGAATACCCTTTGTCCTCATCGAATCTTTCAAATCCGCATTTTTCCAGCACCCGGATCGATGCAAGGTTATCCTTGGCTGCTCGGGCATAAAGAGGGCGGACTTTTATGTTCGGCAAAAAACGGAGCAATGCACATGTAGCGATCCCTTTACCCCAAAATTGCTTCCCGATCCAATAACTCACTTCCGGGTTACCAAACTGTTCAAACTTGAGAATGCTGCCTGCCACACACCCGTTGCAGAGTATGGTCATTTTTTGAATATCCCGGTTCGATAAGATGTTCTTCCAATGTGTCAAAAAAGCCGCCTTGTCTGATGGATCCTTAGATGTGAAAGCAGCCATATAGTTTGCGGCAGGATCCAATTGCTGCTCGAAAAAGATAGGAAGATCACTCTCCTTGACCTCCCGCAGGCGGACTCCTTCGTCATTCGTTTGCAATCCCATAAACTCATCCCCCACACCAAAATATAACATTCATTATAACTGGAAAAACCGAAGACTCTGCCATCTTCGGCGCGGTTTCATTCTCTCATCTTACTATAATTGCCGTTGAACTGTTATTGCTCAATATGCTTGATAACGTCAGACAAGCTCTTATCCGCCATGGATCGGAGGCGTAAATGATGATTTTCAAAAGCTAAAGCGTCCGTCACGGGATTTGGTACGATTACACACTTCAACCCAGCAGTCAGGGCCGCTTGAAGCCCATTTAACGAATCTTCAAATGCTACGGCTTCTGCAGGCTGAATGCCTAGGACTTCAATTGCCTTTACATACAAATCGGGCGCTGGTTTAACTTTATCAACATCATCCCCTGTGATCATAACTTCAAAATAGTGTAACAGTCCGAGTTCCCCCAAATGATGGGTGACCCATTCTTTTGTCGAGCTTGAAGCGAGGGCGATTGTATATCCATTTCTTTTTGCTTCTTCTAGATAATCCTTCACACCTTCACGTGCCTGTGCTGTTTTCATCTTTACTTCATGGAGGCTTTTTGCTCTGGATTCAATTTCTTCAATATTACACCTTTCCCCCAGCTGATCTTTGAAGTACTGATTTAGTTCAGTATTATCGGTTCCGATACATGTAACAAAATGTTCGAGAGGCAAATCAGATTCATAAAAAGCCATCGTCTCTATAGGCCTCATACCAAACCGTTTCCGTGTCTAAAATTAAGCCATCAAAGTCGAAAATAACGGCCTTAATCATATGATTCCCTCCTTTAACCTTACAATAGAAATTCTATTAACTTAAACGTACATGAATGAATGCCCCTGTTCAACCAAACGGTTCCGTTAGTTTCATATGAAACTTGATTATTTCCCATAATTCGACAATTGATAAGGATATGGTAACCCGATGTCCGCCTCATTTCTTTTCTTTATGTTACATGTTTTAACAATTACTTAGTGCCTTCGCGGTGTTTTTCCTTAACTGCGCCTAAAAGAGTGATAGTTTAACGAATGGTTTAATTGCAGGAAACAACGAGGAGGATAAACATGAAGAAAATTTTATTAACGATCCTAACGGCTTCTGTATTCATTCTAGGAGTTTGCATGCCAACTAAAGGCGAAGCCGCTGCTTTGGATCGCACACTTTCATTTGGAATGAGTAATAGTGATGTTAAAGAATTACAAGAATTATTACTGACAAAAGGGGTTTTTCCCTATCATGAAGCAACAGGCTACTACGGACCGATTACAAAGGAATCCGTAAAGAAGTTTCAGGAAAAATCAGGGCTGAAAGTCGATGGAATATCAGGAACACAAACGAATCAGAAAATACAGACACTGAAAAGCGGGGATATGGGAAGACCTGTAGCTGAACTGCAAAGGCTATTGAAAGCCTGGGATGTTTACTCATCAACGGTCGATGGCATTTATGGAACAGGTACAAAACAAGCAGTCATGAACTTTCAAAAGCAAAAGGGATTATCCGCTGACGGTATAGCCGGTGCACGGACCTTCAGTAAATTAGAAGAAAGAGCCAGTTCAGCAAGCTCAGCAGTTAAAGAATTGACGGTTACAAGTACGGCTTATACAGCAAGCTGCGAAGGATGTTCAGGCACTACAAGAATGGGTGTCGATTTAGAAAAATATGATGATGCCAAACTGATAGCAGTCGATCCTAACGTGATTCCGCTAGGCTCCATCGTGGAAGTCGAAGGCTACGGACAAGCCATTGCTGCAGACACGGGCGGTGCGATCAAAGGAAACAGAATCGATGTATTCATCGCAAAAGAAGCGGATGCTCTAACGTGGGGAAGAAAGCAAGTGAAGGTAAGAGTCATTCGATAATGCATGACATAAATATCGATTTACTATAAAAATAGATACATACCCAAACCGCAAAGAGCATGTAATGAATCCATTCATGCTCTTTCGGTCTGTTTAAACCAATTTGTACATGATAATGTCATCAACGTATTCACTTTCGCTCATCTTGAATTCTTTGATTTTACGGCCTTCTTCAACAAACCCCAACCGTTTATACAATGATATTGCCCGATGATTCGTTGAAAAAACTCCCAAACTCACCTTTTCAATCAACGGATTGGCTTCTGCCCAATCCAATAACGCCTCAATAAGCTCTTTTCCGATTCCCATCCCTCTGAAATTTTTTCTGATCATCACCCCAAATGAACCCTTGTGGAACATTCTCTTCCTAGTTTCCGATTGAAAGGCTATCCATCCAACCACTTCTTCATTCATTTCAGCCACGATGATGGTTTCCCGTTCATTTTCCAATAACCTTCGTAGCCAATCTCGTTGCTGTTCAGGTGTTTTATTGAACTCCTCCGATACGGCAATAAAATACTCGCCTTCGGAAATAACGGAATTCTGTACATCCAAAACCGCTTCCGCATCTTCCAATACACCAGTCCGGATCATATATGCAAGCCGATTATTTTTCATTCCTGGCATTCCAATCCCCCTTAATGAACCATGCTCGGATCGAAGTGAACAATAGTCCGGCCTTCCATGATTCTTTGTTCGATTTTTTGAACGGTGTTGGATAATGAACGATCCGCATTCTTCAAATCATACTTTTTATGAAAAAAGTTATATAACGTTAAATCCCTTAGCTTTAAAAATAGAGGAATCGTTTCGTATTCCACAGGTGCCAGGATATTTTCCGTCTCATACCCTTTTATGAATTCTCTCATGAACTTGGCAGCATATTCATCGAGCCCTTTTATCCCTTCACGTTCCAAACTCCACATCAGATAGTACAGAGGGATCGCCAAATCGCTGGCAAACCAGTGATATGAACAGTCATCAAAGTCAAAAACATGAATCCGCCCCTCATGATAGTGGAAATTGCCGTTATGTATGTCAGAATGAATCAAGCCAAAATTATCTTGATGAACGGAAAGGGCATTTAAATGCTTGTTGATTATTTCTTGTTGGCGGATCACTTGCTCCGGTACATCGGATTGATAGAGCTGGACATTCAATAATTCCTCTTCGAACCAATCCAGCCGTTTATATTTCGCTTCAGGCTTATAACTTTTTGTTTGTTTATGCATTTGGCCAATGGTTCTTCCCCATTCAAAAAATAAAGGTCCATCGAAATTTTCATCAGTGACTTTCATCCTAACACCAGGAGCTTTTTCAAACAGGCAACAATAAAATTCCGTACCATCCGAGCCCTTTACAATTTCAACTAAATTCTTTTCTATCGAAAAGAGAACTTTAGGAATCTCACTCCCATTATTCTGTAAATGCTCAATCCACTTTAACTCCGCAAGCACTTGATCTCTTGTACGATGTGATTGATGGGTCATTCTTAAGATATATGGCGTCCCATCCCTGTAAACCTCAAAAACGTAGTTCTCTGCATCTCCAAGTTTAACCGGATTCCCAGCATTCACTTGAAAAAAATCCCCAGCCAATTTCACCAATTCATTAGAAAAAATTCGTTCTACCGCTGCTTCCATGATCTTCACTCCCATTGCCAACTTTATTAATGAAAACGATTTATACTATGCTTTATACGATACTAAGATGCCATTTCCCTTTATTTGTATTTTATAAATCTAAAAAGTAAAGATATGTTCTTTTGCATAATCATTTATTAACGGCTCCTTCGTCTTTCTCAAAGGCTGTTTTCACATACTCTGTTGCTATTTACCAAGTAGTGAGGTGTGGTTGATTTCCCCTCCAGATGCTCGCTTTCCGCGGGGCGGGCGGTGAGCCCCCTCGGCGTAAACGCCTGTGGGGTCTCACCTGTCCCGCCGCTCCCGCAGGAGTCTCGCACTTCCGCTCCAATCAACCTTAGATAGTTTCGTTTTAAAAACAACAACCTTTACGAAAAGAGCCTTCTCAAAAAAAAAACGCCCTATAGGGGCGTCCAAAATCAAGTTTCCTTTTCTTCTTCATTCGCTATTTTATTGAACTTCAAGATTGTTTCTTCGATTACCGGATTATTGAATTCCTCTTGGATGGCTGATTGTACAAATTTATCTTCACCATTCATTTCATCCCACTCATTAACTCTGTAATCTGGATCCCGACGATTTGTTTGACCGTTTTGTTCCTCATGATTTGACAACTATCTTCACCTCTTAACCATAGTAGAGTTCGAACCAGTCATAAGCAGAAAGAATATATCTTTTTAATAATCATCCTTGATTGAAATGGGTGAACCCGTTGAGGTATGTTGATTAACCCAGTCGAGCGATACTTTTGAAACGGCATCCCATTCAGGTATTTGGGCTTTATGTTGTTCCACCCAGCTCATGCAATATTGCGGGTCAATATTGCTTTCTTCAGATTTTGCCAAAAATGACTGAATTGTGGCTTCCGTACAATTTTCCCATGATCCACATGTATCCTGCCAAATATGTTCCATTTTCTTTTGGATATTTTCGTTAGCCATTGGGTTTCCTCCTTAATTAAATGTTAGTTATTGATATCTTCATTAAGTATGTCCAAGGCTAAATAAATCATTACAAAAATTTGGGTTTTTCAGCGAAAGAATGAATTTACAGTCGTAAAAATGATGAATAAACTGATTACGATAAACAAAACCCGCCAAAACCAATAACTGCTTACGAAAGGAAAATCATTGCCTTCTTCAATCTCCTTTACACCTTTATACAGCCAATTGACCAGTTTTGGAGCATTTCCAGTGAGTTTGGGGCTATTATTCGTATATTGGGGCATATACTCTTGAATTTTTCACGCTTTTATTTGTCGAATCGGCGTTTACTCGTGAATTTTAGCCATTTACTCGTGAGTTTCACGCTTTTACTCGTGAGTTTAGCCGATTTACTCGTGAATTTCAGCGTTTTACTCGTGAGTTTCACGCTTTCCCCATAGAATGGCACCAAAAAAAGCTGAATGCTTGGACTCCGCTGATCCCGGCGACGTTCGACGAACAATCCGTTGCCGAATTCGGCAACGAGGCACCGCTTGGCCGGCCTGGGCAGCCGGCAGATCATGCGGGCGCCTATGTGCTGCTAGCCTCTGATGAAGGTGCTTATATAACAGGACAGTGCATTCACATCAATGGCGGGATCACGATGTCCTCATAACTCCAAAACGACCGAAAAGCATGGTGCTTTTCGGTCGTTTCCTTTGTGAAATTTAATTTCCTATGCCGGGCGAATTCATCAATACAATTCTCCAACCATCCGGATCTTCAATGGTAACACCTGATTTTTCCCAATATGGATTCTCCGGAGAAACCGGTTCATAGCCCATACCTTTCAACCTATTCGTGATTTCCTCAATGGTTTTACGTTCAGGAATATAAAAGACAAGCAGATTATCTTTTGATGGGGCAGGACAAGGACTGCCATCTTTATGTTGAGTAAACTCCAGATGATAGCTGGAATCCGGAAGCCCGATCATGATGCCGTCATATCCCTCGTGCCCTTCAAAAGAACCGATTTTTTTCAATCCTAATCCTTCACAATAGAAGTTTACTACCTTTTTTAGTTGATCAGTAGGACGTGCAACCCGGATCTGCGCTACTTTCATTTCAGTTGGCCATTTACTTTCCATTGTCCCATCCCTCTCTGTAAATCGAATTACATTTTTCTTTCAAATTACTTTTACCAATATTCATGCCAAAACCTAATGCAATCGCCGCACCTAAACAACTGAAAAGACAGCCAGCTCCCAAGAAAATGGTTGAATCTGATTAACCAATCATCACTGAAGCTATACCTCCAATTGCCGGAAAAAGGGCAACCATGTATCCACTTTTCGCCCCCACCTATCTTTTCTACAAGCTTGAGGTAAAATAGCCAAGCTCCAAAGGAAGCGAATATAGTTAAATAGAACAAAGCAGATAAATATGTAATGGATGTCGGTATAGTGACTGCTTGTCCTTGGTTGAACACAATGGCCGCCAAAAGAATTCCTCCTGCTGCGTTCCAGCTGATTTCTTCAATCCATTCCAACCTTCAGGGTTCGGGATGCGATTCCGATTCCCTTTTGTCTAAAAACTGCGGCCAACGACTATTAGCCTTTATAGCTGACTTGTCCAGTTTCAACCAATTCTTTCAGTCCCATAAACATTAAATTCCAGCCATGTTCAGATCCATCGTGATACTCTTCGAGAGCTTTTTCGATATCGGATTGTGTCCAATTTTCTTCATGAGGAACGGTGATGTTTTGTGAAAATGTCATTTCACAGCCCTTTTGAAGTTCTTTCAGCTCAACTGTAATTGTATCTGCCGCTTCACTGAATTGCGGCATTTTAAAAGTGAACACTAATTTATTGGGACGGTCCATTTCAAGGTACTCCCCTATCGCCCGATAATCTTTTCCATCGCGATGATCAATAATCTCCCAAGCTCCTCCCACTTGAGGATCATTTTGTGTCACTTTATTTGTCCCCTCCAATGTAAAAAACCATTTTCTCATCATCCCAGGGCTCAACCATGCCTCAAATACCCTTTCAGGCATTACATCAAAATTTCTACTCATCTTTAAAGTGGTTGTCGAGTATTTTTCCATTTTCATACTCCTTATATCATTTTTATATACTTTTCAATTCCTCTTTTGAGACAGCACGCCAACCGTGTGCTTCCAGTTTCTCCAAATAAGTTTCCATCCTGATTTCCTCGATTTCGATTGCAAGCGGGTGCAGGGATACCGAACATTCATTCGAAGCATAATTTATGGTAACCTTTACGACCTCATATCCATTATGAAATCGTGGATCGAACCCGGGAAACATCGATTATATCCCCTGTAACAGGACGAATATCAGATTCAAATGTTTTCATCACTAACCTATTCTTTTCTTGTTCTTTTATTGATGTAATGAAGATCATTAAATTTACTTTCATTGCAGTCTCCTTTTCACTATCCTTAGCTTCCTGCGACCTTGCTCCAATTAGGATAAAGCGCCTGCCAGTTTTATAAGACTTTGGAATTCACAATTTCCTTTTTCATATAATGAAAGGAATAGATATCATTTAAACCTTTATATAGTTCCCCGTTCTTGGAGAAAACTGCACTTCCATTTGGTATTGCATATATCTTTCGTTCATTTGATAGGGGAAATAATTCTCCATCTATATTATCCTCGTAATGGACCTCAACGCTAAACCCCACTAATCCTAAACCCTTAATCACTATCGTTTCTGGATAGTCTTTATCTTTTGTGATTATGCAATCATGGCCGAAAGCTAATGAACCCGCACTATATCCAATGATTAAACCTTGAAAGTTTTTGATAATTGCGGTAAGTCCTTTTTCTTCAATTACATGGATTAACCTTTCTGGCCTTCCACCTATAAAATAAAGAATATCATGTTCCATTATAGACTTTTTCATTTCTTTGCCTGAAAGGTCTTCATTTAATAATTCAATACTTACATCCTCCATGATTGAAAAGGCTTGTGTAATACTTGCCATCCAACTTTCATACCTGGAATTGTCCGTTGCAAAAGGGATTATTAAAATCTTAGCTTCAGGTTTAATCATTTTTGAAAGTTCCAGGAACACTTCACCTAATTCATTATTCGTGTGATTTCCGCCACCAATTAAACAAATTTCCATATATGTCCCCCATTCATTTACATGCTATTCTATTAAAATATTCTATGTAAAAAAGACAATACCTTTATAGGACACCGCTTTGCAGCTAAATTGCCCCCGTAGCTCAACAAAAAAAGGCTGACACAGCAACCTTCCTACTTGAAGTAAAGCACCTTTAAGATTTGTAGACACCACCACAAGTAGTGATAGGAACGTTTAATAGAATTCTTCCTGAAAGTAGTGATCAATAATTTCTATAGCCTTTTGCTTAAGCGTTGTTTGTTTTATATGAGTAAGTTCATAAACTGTATAATCCGGGGGTGAATCTGTAAGTTCATAAATTTTGTAACTTCCACGTTTAATTGCTTCATCAGCTATCCATTTAGGAACAATAGCCCACTGTAATGGATCTTGAAGAAGATGTAGAAGCAAATGAGTACTGTCTAGTTTTATTCGTGAAATCGATAATGGATCCCACCAATAAGAATGCCAAGATTGATATTCAACTCCCCAAGGCATGAATAGTTCGTAATCAGAATCTAATTCTTTAGGATGAAGCTTTTCCGAACTATAACAACTTATATCTGAAGTTTGAAGAACAACCATAGGTGATGTAAAGCACTTTTTAACTTTTACATTTGGATGGGAAAATCCATTATTCCGCCTCCAAATAGCAATATTTATGTTATTAAATAGCTAATTAATTCGTTTTACAATCTCATTTTCTATATTTAATATAAAGTTAATTAATTATTTTGTCTAATTGAATTGGAGGAATGTACCTTGAGTTGTAAAGTTATTTATTTTGAAAAAGTATTCACAGCAACACATGAAATAATAAATACATTCAAAAGTTTGGATATGGAGGTTAAATACTGGATTGATTTGGATGATGTAAAAAAAGAACAAGCATTACATGAAGCAAACTATTTAATTACAGCATCTTATCCTATTACTAGAGAGTTATTAGAAAAAGCACCCAATGTTAAATTGATTCAAAAAACCGGAAGTGGTGTTGATAATATTGATTTGAATGCTGCTAGTGAGTTGGGAATCCATGTTGCCAGTACACCAGGAGCAAATTCAAACAGTGTTGTGGAATTGACCATCGGCATGATTATAAGCCTGTACAGAAAACTTCATTTCTTAGATCGAGTAACAAAAAGTGGTGAATGGAAAATGTGGGAATACCGCCCATCAATGTTCGAAGTGAACGGTAAAACCCATGGGATAATCGGTATAGGAAACATAGGAAAAAAAGTTGCAGCATTGTCAAAGGCTTTTGGAACTAACGTTGTTTATTATGATGTGAATAGATTATCAATGGAAGAGGAGAAAAAATTAGGATTAACTTATGTAACTTTTAATGATTTATTATCACAGTCGGATATTATAAGCCTCCATATTCCTTTAATACCAGCCACAAGAAACTTGATTGGTGAAAAGGAATTGAAACTTATGAAGTCTTCAGCAATTTTAGTTAATGTAGCCCGAGGTAATATCATTGATGAAAAATCACTCGCCGAAGCATTAAAATGTAATCGTTTACTTGGCGCAGCCATTGATACCTGGTCATCTGAACCCATAAATTCAGATAATCCATTATTAAAACTTGATAATATACTTGCTACTCCTCATATTGCAGGGGGGACTAGGGATGTGTTGGAAACTGTACTGCGCTTATCCTTTGAAAATATAAGTAAAGTAGAAGATGGGAACATGCCTGATAATTTAGTGACATTGACTTCAGCATCTGTTTAACTCTAAAAATCGAATGTAAAAATAGGAAAGAGGACCTACATCATGTCTAATATTGGAATGCGTGTGTATTCAAACATTAATCGTCCAACTAAAGAAGCAGTAAACGAGTTTAAAGGGTTACCCGTATCTGTAATTGCTGATAATATGAACCGTATGTTTTGCATGAATCCTAAAATTCGTCCAATTAATGATAAGCCATTACTTGGGCCAGCTTTTACAATTAAAACACGTCCCGGTGACAACCTCATGCTTCATAAAGCACTGGATCTTGCTCAACCCGGCGATATATTAGTTGTTGATGCTCAGGGGGATTTAACAAATGCAATCATGGGCGAACTAATGGTATTGTGGGCTCAAAAAAGAGGATTAGGCGGGTTTATAATCGATGGTGCCATTCGTGATGTTGGAGCCTTAAGAAAGATGGATATCCCAATCTACGCAGCAGGTGTCAATCCACGGGGTCCATATAAAGACGGACCTGGAGAAATTAATGTTCCTATTTCTTGTGGCGGAATAGTGGTTCATCCTGGAGACATTGTAGTTGGCGATGATGATGGCATTGTGGTCATTAACCCGCAAGATACGGATGAGTTAATAGAAAAATCGAAAGCTAAGTTGCTCAGGGAACACCAGGAAATGGATGATATCATGAATATGACGTGGGATCGAACTTGGGTTGATAAAAGTCTTCAAGACCGGGGCTGTGAAATTAAAAATAGATCATCCAAAGTAAAAGAATTGATTACAGGTAATCGAGACTAACTATGGTGTATGTTAAAGTTCTTGTAACTTAGCATATTCTCACGGTAACTCGTTAAGTTGTGCGTTGTTATAAAGGTAGATACGACGGGAACCCTCTTCTGTGGATTACTCTGGAATTTTCCAGACATTTATAATGATGTTTGGAAATTAGACTGGAGTTCTCCATTCCTTTAGACACTATACTTACTTACAATTTAAATCAAAAAAGAAGGAAATCGTTACTGTGACAAATTATTTATGAGGAGGGGAAGAAAAATAATGCAGAATTCATTACAAAAAAAGACTCGATTTCGTTGGGTAGTCATGTTATTAATTTTTCTAACTTATATGATCGCTGGTGCAGACAGGGCAAATATCAGTGTAGTCATTCCATATTTTCAAAAAGAATTTGAATTGAGTAACACTGATATTGGTGCAATGGCTAGTCTTTTTTACATCGGATATGCAATTATCCAGATTCCAGCTGGGTTCATCTATAGTAAGTTTGGGACACGAAAAATATTCACCTTCTCTATGATTGTTACTTCGGCTGCAACATTATTTATCGGAACGGCTAGTTCTGCCCTTCAACTTAAAATTGGCAGAATATTACTAGGTGTTGCAGAGGGACCACTTCCAGTCGGAATTATTTCCACGATTAACCGATGGTTCCCTGGAAAGGAAAAGGGAACTGCGACAGGAATTTATATGTCAGCAATCAAGTTCGCTCCTGCCATAGTTCCTCCGCTGTGTGCTTACATCATTTATACTTTCGGCTGGCGTGAAGTTTTCTATATATTTGCCATTCCGGGCTTTATCTTCGCTTTATTTTGGCTCTGGCTAGTAAAGGATAATCCGGAAGAAAGTCCACATTGCTCAAAAGAGGAAATAGATTATATCAAATCAGAAAAGCCTTCGACCATCGATGAGAAAATCAAAGGAAATAAGAAAAAATATTCGATGAAATGGGTAGACAAAATTATTCGTACCAAGAAAGTAGATTTCCTTGATACAAATAGGAAGGTTTTTCTTTCATGGAATATATGGGGATGTACGTTGGGGTACTTTTTCATGGTCGGTATTGTTTATGCCATTATGACATGGATACCTACATATTTGGTTAACGTCAAAAAGTATTCCATTATGGAAATGGGATTTGTTGCCTCCTCTCCGTGGATAGGGGCCATGTTAGGTAATCTAATAGGCGGTTGGGTTTCGGATAACATCTTTAACAAACGTCGAAAACCTCTTATGATAGTGACTGCAGCATCGACAATTTTCAGCATGTATGCATTGTTGTACGCCCCAAATAACCCAATGTTTTTAAGTATCGTTCTTCTTATTACGGGTATTTTGTTGAATTTGGGATATTCAGCGTTTTTAGCATATCCTATGGGGATTACATCCAAAGAAAAGTTGCCCCTTGCCGCTTCAATTGTTAATACTGGAGGATCGTTAGGCGGTGCATTTGCTCCATTCGTAGTAGGTTTGATCTTAGATTCATTTAATTGGAATATGGTATTCATGTTTTTATCAGTCAGCTCTTTAATGACCTTTATCCTCCTCTTTACGATCATTGAACCAATGGAAAAGACTAAACTAGCGATAGAGAAAGATGACCATGAAATAGCTACATCATGATTATTTTTAAAAATGTATCCGTTTACATCTTCTTTTCAAAGATCAACCAGTAAAAATCGCTGGTTGATCTTTTTTAATATTAATGACCCTTTACCTCAACAAAAAAAGTCTGCCGCAGCACCCCTCAATTAAACCCTTGCCTATAACGACACTGTCGTTTCTGTCTATTCGAAATTTTAAATCATACTTAATATTAAGCATATAGCCGGCATTCTCAGATTCAAAAAATATACCATATCCATTATTCTCAGGTTAACCATATAAATAGCAGACCACTTTTACATCTTTCAAAAATACAATTTGATTCATTCCTTCATTTACAATAAAAAAAGAATTGCCACTAAGAAAATGCCACCGATCATTCATTTTTAAATATCGTATTGTCTTTTAAATTCAAAAATCTCATCAACAGCTTGGTGATATCCACCCGATTTTTGAAAGGATTCTTTTAATTTTGAAACAGTTTTATGGAAGGTTGGGTCGTTTAACACATGATCTGCGGCCTCACGCAGTTGATTTGCAGTCAAGCTTTGCATTTGTAATGTAATACCGGCTCCGATATTGGCAACTTGCCCTGCAATCATCGGCTGATCCGCGCTTTGCGGGATGACAATTAGCGGAACTCCATAGTAGAGACCCTCATTGGTACTATTCATTCCGCCATGTGTGATAAATAATTTAGTGTATTTTAGCACTTCCGTTTGTGGAACGTATTTTTTAACAATGAAGTTTTGGGGAATCTCTCCTAATTCAATTAGCGGGGTTTGTTGACCGACCGACATGACAACCGTGTGATCGCTTTTTCCAAATGCTTCAAAACAAAGCTTATAAAAATCAAGAGACCGGTTAAAAACTGTCCCAAGCGAAATGTAAAGGGGATTTTTTCCTTTGATATCAGCAAGGTCAAAGTTATCCTGCTTTATTCGTGAAGAGATGGACGGACCTACAAATTTGTAAGTTTGGTCGAATGCTTCTTTAAAAGGTTGAAACTCCCTAGTTGTATAAACGATTGAAAGTGGTGCAGGATTACAAAAAACTTCGTAAGCAGAATGGATCTCCACATCATATTTTTCCTTCACCATTGCCGTCAGTCTTTGAAATTCATCGTGTATGGGTTTACCTATTTCTGGAGGGATTTCTTTAGAAAGCTGTTCCAGCATTTTATCGAATGTTGCTTTTGTCTGCGCAAAAGAAGTACAAGAATTGATTGCGGGAAGCTTAAGGATTTGGGCAAGCATACGTCCACAGCCAAACATGGAGTCATGGATGATGTAATCGAAATGCTCTCCTTTGATCTGTTCAAGCACGCTAGGTATGACGATATCTACCGTATGTAAAAGACCGTTGATTCTTTCGAGTAAATAATTTCTTCCCCCTGAGAGAAAAGCTTCTATAAATTTTTCACCGTCAATTGTTCGTACAGTAGCTCCCGTCTTCTCAATACGTTCCCGAAAAGCTTCTATCGTAAAGTACACTACCTCTTCTCCACGCGAAATAAGCTCCTGCACAACTCCAATAGTTGGATTGATATGTCCTTCTGATCCAGCATTAATAAATAAAACACGTGCCATTCTACCACTCCTTAAATGATTCTGTAAGAGTACGGTCACTCTCCCATACCCTTCCAAATTTGAACAATATAAATTTATCATAGTACAATACTGGAAAATCTCAAATTCTTAATCACCCTTGTAATCTAAAGTTAATATCGATCATAAAGGTCAGCCGGATTCTTAAAGGGAAAATGAGCGCTGTATGCAGCTATCGCTTTTTTCATCAGGGCAGTATAGCTGAAAAAGGTAATCCACTCATTAATAGAGAACTTATATTTTAAAATGGATTTCTTTGGAGGGAATAATGATGGCAAAGTATTTTCCGGAAATGTTGGCTGAGCATCAAAACTTCATAAAGAAACAGCATTTGTTTTTTATTGCAACGGCACCTTTGGATGCGGCGGGGCATGTAAACCTTTCTCCAAAAGGGTATGATACCCTTCGCATCCTATCATCCACCGAAATTGCGTATTTGGATCTAACCGGGAGTGGTAACGAAACGAGCGGACATATTAATGAAAATGCCCGGATCACCTTTATGTTTTGTGCATTTGAAGGTCCGCCGATGATCTTGCGCTTATATGGTTCAGGCAAGGTGATTCTGCCTGAAACAGAAGAATGGGATCGGATGATAGGTCATTTTGAAATGATGCCCGGTGCAAGACAAATCATTTTAGCCAAAATTCATAAAGTCCAAACCTCTTGCGGATATAGTGTCCCCTTCATGACCTACTCCAATGAACGTGAAACATTGAATCGATCCAACATGAAAAAGGATGAAGCTGAACTGGAAAATTATTTGCGTGAAAAGAACTCCTCCACGATTGATGGCATTCTGACACCATTAGGGAAAAAATTATCGAATGACTCTAAAACCACCTAAAATTCTGCTTGTCACGTACAAACATATAAAGGAGTTAAAAAAGGTATGATGCAAGTGGATTTTAGTTATAGTTCCGGTTGGGATTATGATTCCTTTCATGATCCCCTATCTAACTTTAAATCCTGCTAACAGCCGTATAGATATTACTTCGACAACACAATATTCTATACTGGTTACACATATTGGTACACCATTAATGGATTTATGCTTTCAGAAGGAAGAGATAAGATGATCGAGAAAGTTTTGAATGTGAACATTTGGGCAGGGCTCGTTCTCAACTTTGTCATAGTGGAGTGGATGATCCTTAATAAAAAAACGGGTAGAGAAATCAGCTAATTGACTTGTTTGGTGAAGATTCTTTGCAACTAAAAAAAGTAACTATTCGCCGCTAAGAATAGTTACTTCAAATGAACCGGATGGGAATAAATAGGACAGGAGAGAGTTGTCCTATCTACTTTCATTATATGGAGTAACGATTACAAGGTGAATAAATTATCTGTTAGAGAAACAGTTTGAAGAAACTTGCTTAACCTGCCCCTATAGTTGCATAAGAAAAGGAGCTGCAAAAGCAACTCCTTTAGATGCGAGAAACATTTTTTAAAACTGTTACGAATTATGTTACTTCAGGCGAACAACTTATATGAATACGCGCCTTTTCCGACTATGCTTGAATTAAAGCGTGACAATGATCGGTCCATTTTTAGTAAGGATAATCGTATGTTCCACTTGAGCTACAAAGCTTTTTTCAGTAGCATAGGTCCAACCGTCTTCTTTTTGGAATACTTCTTCTTCAAGGGTTGAGATGAATGGTTCGAATGCGATAACCATCCCTTCCTTTAATATTTCATTATCCCATGGATCATAATAATTACAAATATGGTCAGGTGCTTCGTGTATTCTACGTCCAACACCATGTCCTGTAAGGTTTTTGATAACCGTGAACCCATGCTGTCTCGCTGTTTCGAACACCGCTTTTCCGATTCTGCTTTTTTTGGAACCGGGTTTTGCTTTCTTAAGACCCGCTTCAAATGCCTTTTTGGCGACGTCGCATAATTTCGTTAATACTTCTTCCCCTTCGCCTACTACAAATGAGATCCCTGTATCTGCGAAATAACCGTTCTTTGAAGCGGATACATCTATATTTACTATATCCCCTTCACGAATAACCCGATCACCAGGAATGCCATGCGCCACTTCATCATTTAGGCTGATGCAAGTATAGCCAGGAAAATCATATTCACCTTTTGGAGCTGAAACTGCACCCGCTTGTTCTAAACGTTCCCCGGCTATATCATCAAGTTCTTTGGTCGTTATGCCCGGAATTGTTCTTTGTACCAATTCATCTCTAATGGAGGCAATAATTTTGCCAATTTCCTTCAAACCATTAAAATCATCTTCTGTTTTTGCAATCATTTTTTTCTACCTCATTATCTTTTATCATCAATAAACTATATACGCATTCATTATACCCTTTATTTTAGCGAAAAATAAAAGCAATGTACATAATTGGGTACGATGCCCCTCAACTTGAATTTTCTTCGATCAAGAAATAGACAACAACATTTGCAGCAGTTCCTTTTTTTATCCTATAATGATGCGCTCTTTGGGATAGTTCTGGTCAATGCCATTCTTATCGAAGACCATGGCTTCTTTTTTCGGGAGGTGTTGATTCTTGGACGGATGGAGCTGCTACGGACTGGTAAGCAAATGTAAAATAATATGTTAGATTTCCTTACATTAGTAGTGACAAAGGGCAATAATATTTATATGATTAATTCAAGAACTAGAAGCAGCAGGTGAGTATGGGTGAATTCTTCTTTTAAAAAACAGCTGTCGCAGTTATATAATGACATCAACCAAGAAATTTATAGTGCGGGAGTTAGTAAGCAAACAATTGATATCCAGGATAATCGCATTGTCATTTTTGCGCAGACGAAGCGCTCCCCTTTAATCTCCGTATTAAGTGAAAGGTATTCTGAGCTGACCTTATCCGTCGACGGGGCTTTAGCCAAGGAATATAAACTTCGATTAAAAGAAAACATTGAGAAGCGATTTGGAGTGAAGGTCAACACCATATTTAAGGATTACGATTCTACAAGTGATCATGCTTGTACGGTGATTTACCTAGAACAATCACTTGGTATCTAACCAAACTTATTATTGGAGAAATTTTGATTTATCATTTTTTCTTCACGGACTTGTTTCAAGGATTCAGGAGCTTAAATTTCGTTATACGTGGTTTAGGAGCCGTAGATATAGGAGGAGACCCCTTCTATTTCTGCGGCTTTTTTTATAAAACAAATTAAGGGGGAATAAAGGTGAATTCAAAAGTATTCTCGTTAGGATTCCAGCACGTCATGGCGATGTATGCTGGGGCGATTCTTGTTCCATTGCTTGTTGGGAGGGCATTAAACCTTACTCCGGAGCAATTGGCTTACTTGGTCGCCATTGACTTATTGACCTGCGGTATCGCTACCTTACTGCAAGCGTGGAAAAACAAATATTTTGGAATTGGTCTACCCGTTGTATTGGGTGCTTCTTTTGTTGCCCTGTCGCCGATGATCGCTATCGGGTCACAATATGGTATTCCTGCCATTTACGGATCCATTATAGTAGCTGGACTCTTCATTTTTTTATTTGCTCGCTATCTTGGAAAACTCGTAAAGTTCTTTCCACTTGTTGTCACGGGAACTGTCGTCGTGATCATTGGACTATCGTTAATTCCATCGGGAGTTAGAAATATGGCAGGCGGAACAGGGAATCCGGACTTCGGTAGCTTAGATAACTTGATATTGTCCATGGGTGTCATCGCTATTATTCTTATTATCAATCGTTTCTTTAAAGGGTATGTCCGCTCCCTTTCCGTGCTCTTAGGGATTGTCGCAGGTACAGCACTAGCAGCGATGATGGGGAAAGTAGATTTCCATGAGGTTTTAGAAGCTTCATGGTTCCGTATTCCTCAACCGTTCTATTTCGGTGCCCCATCCTTCGAGATCGGTGCAACACTGACGATGTTAATTGTAGGATTAGTCATTGTAGTTGAATCAACAGGTGTATTTTTTGCCTTAGGGGAAATTTGTGATCGTCCTGTTACACAAGATGATCTCACTCGAGGATATCGAGCAGAAGGCTTGGCTATCACCTTAGGAGGGATCTTTAATGCCTTTCCCTACAACACCTTTGCGCAAAATATAGGGTTGGTTCAACTATCTCAAAACAAATCAACGAACGTTGTGGTTGCAGCAGGTAGTATCCTAGTATTTCTTGGTTTAATTCCTAAAATTGCGGCCCTTGCTACCATTATTCCTGCCCCCGTACTTGGTGGTGCTACGGTTGTGTTGTTTGGTATGGTCGTGTCTTCAGGAATTAAAATGCTAGGTTCAGTAGATTACACCAATCAACATAATGCACTTATTATTGCTTGCTCAATTTCGTTAGGACTAGGATCAACCGTCGTACCTGAGTTATTTAGTCAATTGCCTCCATCCCTTCGAATCATCGTTAGCGATGGAGTGATTACCGGAAGCCTAACTGCTATCTTTATGAACCTCTTTTTTAATTTCCGTACTGTTCTAGCTCCAGCACCCCTCCAGCATGAGGAAGCTAACGAAGCACATGTTTAATGAAAAAAAGATAAAGGGGTTATGATACATGCAACTTTGAATGCATTAAATGAAATTCCATTGTCTGAGTTTGTGGAAAAGTTAAAGGACATATTTGAACACTATCCTTGGGTAGCCCAAAAGGGCAGGGGAGTTTCGTCCTTTTAGTTCCTGTGAGTAGCTTTATGAGAGGATGGTCAGCGTTGTCCAAACAGCGAGCGAGGAAGAAAAGTTGAACTTAATTCAGGCCCACCGCCATTAGTAAACTTGATTTCAAAGTCAAATTGAACTCTCTTATCCATTTGAACCCTCCTCATAGATTGATTGATACTGGAATTGCATTAATATACAAACCTTTTGGCGACACAGGTTTTTTACACCTTTCACAGTTCCCACAAGACATATTCTAGACAAAAAACCTTTCCCTTCTTCAACTGACTGCCCGGATCATTTCATAAATAAAAAGAGCTGCCAATTTCAATAATAGATTCATTAGAAAAACTTGGAATTTAAGTTGTTGTATATTAAGATAGTATACGGTTAATATTTTCCATTATATAGGAGGAGACATATGAAAAAGAGAATTCTACATACGGTACTTTCGATTGCTGTAGGAGCAGGGATACTTTCCGTTGGTGATGTTCCTGCCCAAGCTAAGAGTCAAAATCAGGAGATGGATGACTCGTACGCAATAGCTTTTAAAGGTGGATTACCAGAGAATTACCAAGAGGTAATACGGAAAGCCGGTGGTAAAGTAACCAAAGTCCTTCCCGAAGTTGGAGGAATAGAAGCTCAATCTGACGAGCCTTCATTTCTTAAAAACCTAAAAGCTCATTCTTCAATAGAAGCTGCTAACAGAGAACTTCCCCTAACCTTAGACAAAACAGCAGTCAGCCCTTATAACTATGGATCCAGTATCATCAGCCAGCAAAATTCTGAGAGTTATTGGGACTCCCAATGGGATATACAAAGGGTGACCAACGACGGGAAATCATATGATTTAGAAACAGGCGGATATAAAAATAAAGATGGAAGCATTACTCATAAAGCAGTGGTGGGAGTGATTGATACCGGAATTGATGAGTCTCATCCTGACTTAAAGAATAATAATTTAGGCGGACGTAACCTTGTTCCTGCTGGAATGGATGAATCTGAAACAGGTGATCCCACTGATATTAAAGATCGCAATGGACATGGCACTCACGTTGCCGGGATCATTGGAGCAAATGGTAAAGTAAAGGGTGTAGGACCGGATTTAGGAATCAGATCCTATCGCGCATTATACTCAGAGCAAGCCCTTGGATTACCAACTTGGATTATAGATGGAATCATTGCAGCAACAAATGACAAGGTAGATGTTATTAATATGTCTCTACGTTTCTATAATAATAACAAAATGACAATTGAGGGAGAAAGTTATAAATCAATCGCTGAAACGTTACTTTGGAAGAGAGCCATTCAATATGCAGTAAAGAATGGAGTAACTGTAGTGGCCGGCAGTGGTAATGAGAGTTTAAATCTAGATGACAAGAAGGAAGTTAACGAATTTTTAAATAAATTGTATGAACCATATGGTATGAGCGTGAAAGGGCCTGCAACCGTGGTACCGGCACAGCTGCCAGGAGTCATTAATGTGTCTGCCTCCACAAAATGGTCAACTCAACAGCTTGCTTTCTACTCTAATTATGGAAACGGTGCCATTGACGTGGCAGCTCCCGGAGGGGATTTCGGGCCTGAGTATGCAGAAACCAATGACCCTGCGGCGGCTGATCCAAGTAACTTAATCCTTAGTACTTGGCCTACCTATTTAGGTACTTCATATGAGTTTAATGCTGGTACTTCCATGGCCACTCCTCAAGTAGCTGGAATTGCAGGAGTTATTAAGGCAGCTCATCCGGAGTATAAACCAGCCCAAGTAACAGCACGCATTAAGCAAACAACTCTTGACTATGGAAAGAAAGGACAAGATGCTTTATTTGGCTCAGGAGAAGCAAATGCATATAGAGCATTAGAAAATATAAGGAAGTAGCCTATATTTCTGAAATATTAATAGTACAAGGAAAGGTTCTTGATCAGAATCTGTAACCCAAACAGTAATTGGGAAAAATATATCCATAACAAAAAAGGCTATTTTCCCGAAATATAAAAAACGGAAACACATAAAATGCGTAAGGCCATATTCTAATTAACACAACTCACCAGTTAAAATTCATCCCCTGCTTAATTGCAGGGATTTTTTGTTTTATCGCTTAATTACAAATTCTAGTCCAAGTAAATATACATTTTCCAATTTGTGTTATGGAATTATCCTGCCCTTTATTTTCATAAGTAATGGCTGCCGGCTAGCCTCACCTTTTTATGATTTTGGCAATCTTGAAAATTCCAAATCCGCAAAGAATTATGAGACCCATTATAATAATTGGTATCAAAATATTAAATGACATTAAATCATCTCCCTTTAAATTATGTAAGTCATTCTTATATCCATATAATACCACCAAAAACATCTACTTATTGAGCTAACGGTACACAAACCTTTAATTCTATAAAAAAAAGGAACTGCTTTCACAGTTCCCAATACTTTAGGCAAAAGGAGTTCCATCCAAATTTTTAAACATAGTTGATTGGAGCGGGTGTGCGAGACTCCTGCGGGAATAGCGAGTCCAAGGGAGACCCCACAGGCGCAAGTGCGCCGAGGGCGAACCGCCCGCGGAAAGCGAGTGCCCTACGTTCCAATCAACGTCCAAATTTGTACAAACAAAAAAATGTAGACAAACTCGATTTTCACAGTTCCCTTTTGTATTTTCCCAATGAACAACTAGAGCCAGTCTGCACTTTCATCAGCAAACCTTTGGAAGTCATTCATAAAAACACTTGCATGATAACCATCACAAACTGCATGATGAATTTGCAACGAAACAGGCAAGAACCATTCATCTTTTATTTGTGAATATTTCCCCCCGGTTATAATGGGTAAGAGAAAATCGCCACCATTATTAATATTTAAATTAAATGCTGTAAAAGAACTCCAAGGGATCATGGATATCGGAATATGATTATCTGGTATAGGGGTCTTTGGAAATAAACTACCCGTACCATTGTATTCTTCTACATCTTTTTCATACTGGGAATGGAATTCAGAAAACCTACTTGCATTTGGTGACCAGATGCTAGAAAATGTGTATGTCTTCTTATCGAAAATTGTATAAGAAGGCAAAATTTCTGACCAATAACCTAAATTCCCTTCTTGGTTAAAGCTGGTTCTAAATTCTCGATGGGAATTAACTATTTTTGTAACCATGAAAATAAACGCGGGATATAACTTATAATTTTTCTTCTTTAAGTTTTCCATTAGAACAGTAATATTCATTTCATTCGTTATACTGAATGTTGTTTGTTGTTGTAAATAGTGTTCAAAGTACTCTTTTCGAACCCAATTTTGATGATCAATTATATTGAATTTCATATACAACGCCTCCTAATGTGTTTTACTTGATTTAGGAGGCTATTTCCTCTGCTTTTTTCATGACAGTCATCCTTTTTTAAAAGAATTTGTACCCCAACATTATTAAATATTCCCAGACTAAAATCAACTTACAGAGATTACTTTCTTTAACGATCCTGCTCCGTTAGCCATCCATGCAGCGCAAAACCGGTGCTGCACCACAGAGAATGAAAATGGGTTCGGGGTCAATAATGTTTAACGGCTGGGGAAGAGATCGTTGAACTATGGTGCCTTTGAGCCCATCCGTTAGTCTGACTCCGACGACCACGGTGTACCACCGACTGTCGCGCCCTTTATAGGTAGCACTCATGGGAGATTAATCCTTTTTTGGTCGTCGCGCTAGCCTCTACTTAATTTGCTATAATTGGAGGTTTTTGTTTAACGATTTACCAAACTCAATCAGATCACTCATAAGGCTCAGCCCTTTTTTAAAAAGCGTTCTTACTGGCCGCAAATTGGCTGCCCTCTATGGCGCTAAAGCACCCGTTCGTTTAACTACAATAATTAACAGACTTAAACTAATTTCTTCTTTTTTGATAAAAGAAACTGCCGTTTAGCAGATATATTCGCTGCAACTCCCTTCCCCTATTGAAGTAAGACACCGAAGAAGAAAGAAAAAATTTCCAATATAATAAGAACTATTAATAAGTTACTAAAAGAATTATTTTTTAAATAATAATACGTATTTTCCTTATACTTGCGCATATTAAAAACAATAATATCGAAAGCGAGATGGATACGTATTGTCTAAACAAGGGATGCAAAACAAGGATCAAACGAGAAAGCAAATTGAGAAGCAGGATAAAAGAAATGATGTTGAACTAGGAAATGAATTTCAAATTGGAAACACAAGTTCACAGAGTTCAAAAAAAAGTGGACGTCAGGTAAATAAAAAATAACCCCGATCTTTCGGGGTTATTTTTTCGATTTATGAACTTTTTTTAATGTTACATTTCTATTGGAGAATGGCAACATTGTCATTTTTACACTCCAAAAATATAAAACCCTGTCCTAAGATTAGGACAGGGTTTTAAGATTAGGACAGGGTTTTAAGATGGCCAATTTACCTCTATTTCACATAAAGTTACTGCTGCACTATCTGAATAAGGTTGCCGCATGTATCATCGAAGACAGCTATTGTGCTTTCGCCCATTTTTGTCGGCTCCATCGTAAACTTCACGCCGTTTTCCAATAGTCGTTTGTACTCATTATGAATATCTGCAACGCCAAACATTGTTGCTGGGATGCCTTCGGCTACTATCTTCTTTTGATATTCCTTTGCGGCAGGATGCTCATTCGGTTCGAGTAAAAGCTCGGTACCGTCAAGAGCATCGGAAGAAACAAGCGTAATCCACCTGAATTTCCCCATGGGAACGTCATGCTTTTTTACAAATCCCAGCTTTTCTGAATAAAATTCCAGTGCCTTGTCTTGGTCTTGTACGAATAAACTGGTAACAATGATTTTCATAATCTTTTTCCTCCTTTAATATTTACCACTCTGGTACTCTGCAAACAATTTGGCTCCAATCCGAAAAAACCACACATTCTTCAGTAGCCTGTTCCGATTTTATAAAATTACTCTATCCATCCTTTCAGCAAGTTTTTAAGTGGTTCGTTGTTGAACATTAGTACTCGATATTTTCCCTTTCGTTTTGATTTTACGAGTCCTGCATCTTCCAATGCAGCTAGATGTTTAGCGATTGCCTGTCGCGAAATGGCAAGGTCGTGCTTTGTAATGAGACGTACCGTAAGTTCATACAACGTCAGCTCGTTGCGTTCAGATAGTTCGTCCAATATCAGCCGCCGAGTCGAATCGCCGAGTGCTTTGAATATAGCGTCTTTATCCCACATACATCGATTATAAGCAACTCTGTGGTTGCATGTCAACAAGTATAAGCAACTGTATGGTTGCTTGTCAATAGCACCTATTCCTGATCGGGATTTCCAATACTTACAGACAATTTAAGTATTGGTTTTAGTTTTTCATCTTAAACAGTCCCGTTAAGTAACGCACCCCTTTAGATTACTTACGCTCGTGCGAAATTAGTGCATTGCCTTATCAGATTCCCCCTGCCTAATTTGGTACTAATGGACAGTTCTAATCATATTCTTATTAAAGAAAACAATAAGAAGGGGGGCAAAATCAGTTGATAAAAGTGAAGGTTGGTTTACGGCCCATTGTAAGTAAGATAAATTTACCTACTGTTTTGAAAACGACTATACTTCCGGGTGACTCCATTGAAAGATTATTTATTGCAACCCAGGTAGGAGAGATCTTTTACATAGGAAACGGAGAGATAAGGACTTTTTTAGATATTCGCCCGCGAATTCTAAAACTAGGTGTTTCTGGTGGCGGATATGATGAACGGGGATTGCTGGGGCTAGCGTTTCATCCCGAATTTTATTATAACGGCCTGTTTTACCTTCATTATTCAGTGGCAGGAACACAAGGTCCAGGTGCTCTTTCTGAATCTTTTAAGCCTGACCCGTGTGATCCCAAAACGTTAAACCTAAGGTGGATGGATAGAGAAACTAAATATGATCATATTGATACAATTGAAGAATGGATTTTACAATCGAATGGTCAACCTCAAAAACGACGGACATTACTTAACTTAAGACGGCCATTTAAAAATCATAATGGGTTCAATAGTTTAAACTTTTCACCTGAAACAGGAAAACTTGTTTTAACAACCGGAGATGGCGGATCAGGCTATGATCCATTTAACTTAAGCCAGGATGATCTCGAAATCGCCGGTAAAATAATCGAAATGGATGTAGGCAAGAATCTATACATCAATAACCCCCCCATTGTCACACGTTTTAATGAACTTCCCACACCCATTCAGGAAACGCTCATGGTAATGGCCAAAGGGGTGCGCAATATACCAGGCATTTCATTTCAAAGATTTTATAATCAGTATATTAAGTATGCGGGAAATGTCGGACAGCGTTTGGTCGAGTCGATTTATTCATTCGTTCAGTATAAACCAATACCGGTTACTCAGCTTATTCAAGCTTATTCCATGAATTCCGAACCTGACAAAGAAGGATTTATTAACTTTGGCTGGCGAGGTTGGGAAGGTGCTTTTCCTGCTTCGATTATAAGAAAGTGCACGGAAAATCCGGATTTGAATGAAAAAATAACTGCTTATTACAATGAAGCAGCTGCGCTTTCAGGGAACCGTCTTCAGCCTTTGACTAGTTATTTTCATGAAGATACCAGACCCGATAAGTTTAGTGGAACTGCAATTACAGGAGTGCAAGCCTATATGGGGGAAAGAATCCCTGCTTTGACAGGAAGCGTTGTGTTTACCGATCTTGCCCGGAAAGAAACTCAACCTAAGGTAAGAGGGGCTTTAGCTTATACCACCATAAGACCAAATGGTCAACAAAATGATTTTAGTATGATACAAACCGATTATGATTTTGGGTCTCAATCAGCTTATTATGTTAATTTGGGAACGAACCTGGATCAAACCAGACTATATTTAGGGGTTTATGGCTCTATGAAAGTGACTGATTTTAACCAAGGTACGATTTTTGAAATCGTTGAACCCTAACTATAAAATTCTACTTAATCATGAATAAATTGAAATTAAAAACGAGTGATGGTGACTCACTAAACTATAATCGTTTTTAATCTTTTATAAATGATCAAAGCAACTTCAACCCAAAACCAGCTATAAATGAAAGCTAATAAAAAGCCAGTTATCAGAATTGAAAAGGAAACAGGCACGGCTGGACCTAAAACCGGAAAGTGAAAAATAAATAGTAGACTCATAATTCCTGACATTAAAAGAATGGCACCAACAGCAATAACACTTAATCTCTTCCTTAAAAAAGAAAAAGATGTCCCTATGCCAAGACCCAATAATCCAGTTGTAAAAGGAAATACAATGAGTTCAGTTGGCTGTAGGATGAATAACAACATAATTGTCAAAAGGTAGGTCACCACTCCAAATGGTATGGAAAACATGGAACCTAACAGAATAGGTGCAGTGGCTAGGGGACTTATAAAGTATCCGATACCTGGTAAAAAGCCTGGAGCAGCCTGTAGAATGGCAGCAATGCAAGCAAAAATGGACACTAAAATGAGCTTCATCGTTCTATTATGTTTATTGAATAGGATTTGAGATAAACGAACCTCATCAGAAATAGGTTTAAAAAAATACACATTTCCACCTCATTCTAAATGGTTTATACGTTACCCTACATTATATTTGCCATTCATTAGAGGTGGAACCATTATTAATGATCCAACATCCATATCCTGAAATGAAAAAGGATTTTCCTTTGCCTAATAAAAAAACAAGGCCTTATTAGGCCCTGCCTTTTATTCGACGATCACTTTCCCAACCATTCCTTCCTGGAAATGGTACCGGCATATCAGTTCATATGTACCCGGCTGTTTCGGTTGCACGGTAATGGTTTTTTCTTTACCTGCCTGAACCTCTGCGTCTATTCCGAGCTTTTCCACTGTGAAGGTGTGCTCTTTCTTACCTTTGTTTTTCAAAATCAACGTTGTGGCTGTTCCATTCGGAATAGTGATGGCTTCCGGATTAAAGAAATCATCGTTCAACTCGACCTCAATCGATTTCACCGCAGGCTGAGCTACAACCCGGGATGCGGCAGATACGCCGAATGATCCTAGAGATGTCACAACTACAACCGTTGCAAGCATAACGACCAATCCCGTTACCCACTTTTTCACTGACATTCGCAATCCCTCCTTCCCTTACCCTATCTTTTTCTAATTCATAAAATATTATTACTATTAATTTGGTTACAGTGCGCTTTCAAATAAATAAAAAGAAAAAAGATCGCCAGTAATGACGATCTTCTGGTGTCCAATCTTATGATTTTGCATCATAGTCTTTTTGACATTTTACCATTATAAATTTAAATAGAAGGAAGATACACTCTCCATTCTTTCCAAGCTTTAAGATAGCCACTTAAGTCATGCGGATGAACTCTAATACAAACGCCTATACGTGTGTTGGATATGCATAAATTTTTGTGGTCTCACTTTTTCATGGCCCATTAAACTTCGAACCCCTTCTAGAGGCGCCCATTAACCTATTATGCTATGCTATTTATAGACTTACAAAGGGGGAATTATGTACATGTCATTTTTTGATAAAATGAAAGCAAGCATCGGAATCGGTGCGGCGAAAGTGGATACAAAATTAGAAAAAGATTCATACAAACAAGGAGAAACGGTAAAAGGGAACGTGTTTGTCCTTGGCGGAAACACCCAACAGGAAATCAATGGGCTGTACATCCATGTGATGACACAGGTTTTGAGGGAACAGGATGACCGTAAGTATTTAGATGATGTTACCCTTTACAAAATAAAGGTTTCGGATGCATTCGTCATTGAAAAAGGCGAAGAAAAGGTGATTCCGTTTTCCTTGCAACTTCCGTACGAAACGCCAATCACGGTAGGGGACGTGTCTGTGTGGATGAAGACGGAAATGGATGTGACGTTCGCATTGGACCCTAAAGATAACGATTATATAAACGTATTTGAAAATGAAACAGTCAGTAGCTTCCTAAAAGCAATCGAATCATTAGGGTTTTACTTGAACAAAGTGAAAAATGTACCCTTCAAACGTAGCAAAACGGGTGTCTTTCAGGAATTCGAATACAAGCCAAAGGGCGGTCCATTCCAAAGAAGCCTTGATGAGGTTGAAATCGGATTCGTCGCGGACGCTCAATCCGTAGATTTATTCATCGAAGTGGATAGAAAAGCAAGAGGACTTTCTGGGTTTTTGGAAAGTGCAGCAGGAATGGATGAATCCAAGATCCGAGTGCAATACAAACATTTCCAAAAAGAAAGTGTAGAAACAGCCAAGCAAGAACTGATGGATATACTATCCCGTTATTCTCGATAAATTGGATTTGCTTATCTGCCTTTTATAAACCCCATACATCAGTTAAGGTCAAACCTGTTTATTTCCAATATATACCATAATAATAGACAGTATAGACAAAAAAAGAACTATTATACTAGAGTAGTAGATTTCCCATTAAACAATAACACCTGTTAGTTAAAGAAGAAAAACTGCCTTAAGACAGCTCCGATCTTCAGCTAACTCACGACGTTAAAGGAGTTGCCCTAACAACTCCTTTAAGAACAAAATTTATTTATTTATTTATTAATCACTAATAATACTGTTTTTATTTTTAAAGTAAAGAAACAAATTAAATATGCTTAACCCTAAAATTATAAGAAACAAATATGAGGAAATAACATCTCCTCCTAAATTTAACTCATCAGCTATGTATCCTATAATAATAAGATTAATACCAGAAACAATTATTGAAATTATTAAAGTAATACTAACTGTGAATCCATTAACGAGGTTGCTCCGTTTCTTTTGAACCAATAAAATAATGCTAATAACAATTAAACTAATTATAAAGGTTATAAAAACTAATCTTAAAAAATCGTATATTTCCAACCCTTCCATTGTCATCCCCCTTATTATCCTTTTCCTATTAATTTTACCACAAAAATCCATTATCCTTTTGCAACTAAACTGCCCCGTTAGTTCATTAAAGGCTGTCGAGGGTTTCTCAACAGCCTGAGCCAATCGTATTAATGATCAGCATTTTCTTACCAGAATCTCCAAATAACCAAAGTAAAAGTGAAAGAAATGCTACGAAATAGAATGCGTATGCTACATTCCCTAACCAATTTATCGTTTGTCCCCTGAAGTATTGCAGACCAGAGCTTGCAAGATACTTGATTATGATACCCACTATACAAATAATGAAGAATCTTTTCTTTGTTATTGCCATAAATTCAAACCACTCCTATTCTTTGGCTGGCAATCCAACTAACCTGCCCCTTCCATAAGAAAGAGAGCTGCCAAAAGCAACTCCCTTATTGCAGTAAAGCACTCGTTAGTTCCAAAAGACTTATTGAAGAGTTGACACAAACTGTGACGCAAATGAGACGGTATGAAAATTAATTATATGAGTTCGATTTGCTTTGTTTCTTATGTTGGGATAAACGATAAAGGCCACTAATGAGGTAGTACAGAAAGAAGTAACCAAAAAGAATAATGGTAGGTACTATATTGGTAAAGATATTTATAAAAATAAAACATAAAATGAGAAAAGTTAAAGAAACTATAAAATTAAATTTAAAACTTTTATTACTAATCAACAAAATCACCTCTAACTAATTTTACCGTTAAGAAACTTTTTTGGAAATAATCCGAACAGTCCGAAGACACTATGCTTGTTGAACTATCCTGTCCCGATAGTTGCATAAAGAAAAAAACTGCCTTAAAGACAGTCCCGATCTTAAGCTAACGCACCTTTAGTTGAATAACAAAAGTCAAGTTCAGTTCTATTCAAATCCAAAGTATTTCTCTACTTCTTCACTTGCCTTTGGCAATTCCATTCCCTTTTCCCAAATCAAAATTTTATCTTTTGGCGTACCATAATAAACTCTTTTTATTTCCTTACCACGAAATTCTTCTTGTACTTTAATATCTATAAAATCATACCCTTTTTCTAATCCGTATGGAGGCTTTGCTTCTTTCTTTATTAAGGGGCGTAGAGGAGTCATATAAAAACATAATGGTCGGTTGGTTGTTCGAATGACATTCGTTTCATTGTATTCCTCCTCATTTTTATTTCAAACGCAAATCATTAGTCACCACTATATTAAAAAATAGTGGATTTTTTAGAAATGATGTTCTTCAACTAACCTGTCCCGATCTCCCATAAGAAAAAGCTGCCTTCTGAATGAAACACCATTTAAAAACATTTGGATGGTGGGTTGACAGTTTCGTTCATATCAGTTGCATAAGAAAAGAAGCTGTTTCCAGCTCCATAGAGAAGTAAAGTACCTGTTAATCGAAGAAGCAATATATTTTAATTGTGCAATTCCTCATACAATTTCTTTTGATCTTTATCACGTATAATGACTTTATATGGTATTGCTTCAACGGATAATTCCTTCCTTTTTACTTCAACTACCTGTCTTGCATACTCTTCAATTCTTTCAGCTTGCTCTTCAGTCTCCTCTCCTTTGGATAATGAAGTCTTTAAAATGATTTCAAGAGGTTTTGGATGAAAGGAGTAGGCAAAACCATTTGTTTCTTTAAACTTTTTATGTGTTTCTTCCATGACTGCTGTAAAAATAGGCTGCCAACTCTGACCCTTAATTTCGTCTTCACTTTCTCTTTTGACTTCAACTTTAAACTTCTCATGCTTTTTTGCATATATTACATCATGTACATGTTTTTCTATTTGACTCTTCACTTTATTATAATATTGCTCTGTTCCTTCAATCCCCACTTTAACAGTAACCTTTTTGGGGTTCGTAGATACTCCACTAGCTAAAATGGTATAACCCTTTTCTTCTACAACCTCTTGCGTTATTGTAAGTATTTCATCTGTAAGTTTCTCTAATTCTTTATTTTTTTCACTTGGTTCAACATTATCCCGTACTTCTAGTACAACCTCAACTCCATCAATTTTATAAGACTTAGCACATTTAAAAATAATATCTTTAATTTCATCCTCATGTTCTTGTTTAAAATCTTCATCCCCTACCCAAACAGTGAATGAAGGAGGCTCTGAGGAAAAAAGCCATGACATTCCAACTTCTACTTTTCCTTCATACTCCTTATTCTCGTTTAACTTTTTAGATATCTCGTCATATAAAGCATCTAGCTTTCCTTTCCTGTCATCCGTTTCCTTCAAGCTTTGCACAATTTGATTTATGAAAGAGACTTTTGATACAACCTCTGCCATTGCTGGAGAGATAAAAGCTGAGCCAATAAATAAACTCAATAATATGATCAACGCGATTCCAGAGTATGTTATTATCCTGATCAGACTTACTTTTTTGATACTAGTTGATAGGATAGGATTCTTATTTCTCTCTTGGGACTCCAACTTTTCAATATCAGAAATGATTCGTTTTTTCAGTTCTTGTTTTTGTTTGGTTTTCCACAGTAGATCGACATTTAACTTCTTTAAGGAGATATCTAAATCAGTATCTTCATATTGTTTTTTCATCCAAATACCCCTCCTTTATTAGTTGTTTTTTTAATGCTGGAATAGCTCTAAAAAGAGTTGATTTAACTTTACTCTCAGACCAACTCAATATCATTGCTGTATCTTCAATCGAAAAACCTTTGATTTTTCTTAAAACGATCACCTTTCGATATGTATCTTTGATTTCCCCTAACGCTTTATATAGTTCAGATGATTCCTCTTTTATTCGAATCATTTCTTCAGGTAATGAGGTATTGTCCTTTTGCAAAAGAAACACTTCTTTAAATAACCTGCTGGGTTTCCGTTTTCTTAAAAAATCAACCGTTAAGTTATGAGCGATACTGAATAGCCATGTTCTTTCACTGGAATGCTGTTTAAATGAATTATGATATAAGTACGCTTTTACAAAGGTATCGTGGGTCAAATCCTCTGCTTGTTGATAATCCTTAACCATCAATAAAATAAAGCTTAAAATGGATTTACTATGTTGGTCATACCAATCTGCAATTTCTAATTTTCTGTACTCCGACAAGTCTCCACCCCTCCTTTTCTTAAATTTTCAATACTTAGACGTACTAACTAAATAAAAGTTGTGTTTTTGCGTAAAAAAAAATCTCTAAAAGTTTAGATTAGAGATCTTTTTGTTTTTATAGAACTGATGTTTATCAGTTGTCTTAGAAATAAGGTGAAAATCATGCTCTAAGCTCATGATGATCAAGGAACTATCCTGCCCCTATGGTTCCATAAGAAAAAGCTGCCTTAAAGACAGCTCCGATCTCCAGCTAACGCCCCTGTTAGTTCTATAAGAAATACGGTATGTAAAAAATGAAAATAAATAAAGAGATAACAATATTCATATATCCCCAAAATCCTTTTCTGTCTTTTTGAAGTTCGACAAATCCTGACACCAAAATAAATGCCCCAAGGATAAACATATAATAGGGCATTAACTCAAAGGTTTGAGTTATTAGACTATAACCTGATAGAACAATAACCACTATCGCTAAAATAGTTCTAACCATTTTCAAAAATATATTACCCCCTAAAAATTAAATTCTTTTCCAATCATACCATTTAACACCTTGTTGTTTGTATGAAAAATGGAAATTACTCCTATACAATATTCTGCTCCGATCGTTCCATAAGAAAAAGCTGCCTTAAAGACAGCTCCGATCTCCAGCAAACGCACCCGTAACCTGAAGAATGACATGTATAAAACTACCTCATTGCACTCCCCAACATAACCATGCCAATAAATCCATATACAACGGTAACTCCCAAACCATACAAAATTAAGTTATCTTTTTTAAATAGTCTGATCAGTTCAAAGAAAGAAATGACAATCCGTAAAACCAACAACAGTCCAAATATACATAAAAATGACATCCCGAAAGCCATTGGAATCTCTGTCACTAACCTCATACCATCTGACTCATCATTTGAGATTACTCCAATTCCCATTCCAATATAAATCCACAAAAATGACCTCAATATCAATGTAAAGAATAAAATGTAGTAACGGTGAACATTAGGTGCTAAAGAAGAATCCACAGACGTCATCCATTTTATAAAATACTTGATACATAACCTACACGAAATAATAGGATGTAACCACGCAAATATAAAATCTGTTTCATCATCCTTAACATAAGAATTCTTTCCAAATGTCATATTAATTATATTTGATTCGTTTTTCTTGTTTTTTTTCCTTTTCATCTTCAACAACCAATCTAATAGTCATAGTATAAATCGAAATTCTTCAATCGAAATTATAACATAATCGAGAGTAAAACCTTTTCTGTGTTAAAGAGTCATTTAGGTATAAAACAGCATTACACCAACTGCGTTTCACCTTCCTCAGGAATACGAAATACTTAGTTCCGAATTTTCACATTTCATTGTTGTGGAGTTTATATAGAAAAGTTGCTGCAACAACCATTATGAAATATATTTTCCATTCCTTACTTTAATGAATATGACTCTTCATTTATAAGCTCTTATAGGCCACCATCTAAACCGTCAATTTTCACCCCTCTACTCCAATCACGATCGATTTTTAATTCATTATTTGTAGTGGATATGGTTAATTCTCCTTCTTTTTCATAAATTTTAGATGAATTCTCGTCATAAACTTTAAATGTTGTTGTATATAAGTAATCTATTTTGCCATCAGCATTTTTTCTTTGTTCTTCAAGTTTCACATCTTGTACTTCTATACTTTTATTAATTTGTTTGGATACCAATTCCGGTATTTGAAATTTCCGGTTAGCGATTTCAGCATTATATTGTTCTTCTGTTAAATATAATTTAATCTTTTCTGCGATTTCATCAAAAGTTGGGGGATTGGATGGATCTTTAATAGTATATAGTTCTTTACTATAGTTATTAAATAGTATTTCTGCCTCTTCTACTTTGACCACATTTTCCTCTTTTAGGGGTTTTTCTTCACTGTTTTCTTTGATCACATCTTTGTTACAAGCAACTACACCAATAAACAATACAAACAAAAACAATAAACTAAGAATTTTCTTTATGATAGCCACCTCATTATCTTCAAATGAACCTACACTCTACATATTCTATACATATTATGAATTAACCTTGTTAAACTAACCTGCCCCGTTAGTGCCCTAACAAAAAGGCTGCCGAAGCAACCCCTGTTATTGAACTAAAGCACCCTATAGTTTAAGTACATTTTTTCACAATCTTTCCTTTCATAATAAATGAAGGGTCGCCTTAATAATCCTTATTTCTCAACTCAAGCTTTATTTGCCCGTTAATGCAATAAGAAAATGCGTTTCCACTTGTTGTAGAAACGCACCCGTTACGAGAGAAGAGATTATTGCAAGATGACTCTGTTAAAAAATACTTACATTTGACTGACAACAAAAAGAGGAATGATTATATCCTCTTCTTCAACTGCAACTTGCCCCGTTAGTAAAAAACGACTACTTCATTCAGCAATCGCTATCCTTTGGATAATTAGAATAAGCTGCCTGAAAGACATCCTTGTGCTTCACCAATAATTCTCAAGGCATAACCTCGGGCAATGTCAATATTGTAATTCATTTTAATTTTATTTAATAAAAAAAATGCAGCCCTTTTTTTATTATTGTGATATAAGTTTAAGCTTGTCCGTTTTTATTACATAGTATGTAGTATGTAAGGGGCCCCTTATAGAAAATCTTAATTAGAAAGGGGGAAAGATAAATGGCAATTTCTATCTTACAAGATGGTGGTATTCTTGAAAATCTTCTTTGTGAATTAGGAAGACTAGTTTTGTTCCTTCTTTTAACTCTTGCTGTCATTGTTGCTCAACTATTTGGCTTCGATCCTGCACCAATTATAGCCGCTAGAGACGCTATTGCTACAGCTGATTGCCCTTAGTAATATGGCCCGCAGCAAAAACTTACGCTTATCTTTTTAGGAGTTTCTAATGGATGAGGAGAACACTGGGAGATCATAAAAAATGCTCTCCCAGGTTTTTTTTCTATAAAAACGAATAATAATTGTTTAGTTATGGATGAGAAATATCCCTTCAATGAAGATATTAATACACAACACTTTGGGCTGAACGACATATATTGTTAGAAAATTTCAGAATTTACATTTAAAGAAAGGCGATTAAATTATGGATGAACAAATTAATGAAAATAATTTAAAGAATTCGAATAATAATATTGATAAGGGTACTATTAAGAATCTTACCAGCAATTCATTAAAAAATGAAAATTCTATGGATTTAAATTCTATTATGCAGCTGGCCACAACTCTTCTAAAAAATGATACGCTTATGAATACTGTTACGGGGATTAGTAAAAACAAACAAAGCTCTACGTCACCTGTAACGAAAGTTCCTGAAAAACAAGAAAATACAGAGCTGGTTTCGTTATATCAAAAATTAGAGAAAATCGATAATGTAATTTCAGACATTAAACAAGAAAATATAATACTGGCTTCTTTATCAATAAAACTTGTGAATATCGAATTTGAAATTTCAGAATTAAGAAAAGAAATACAAGACCTAAAAGAACATAAGATATTCAAAAAAAATTCTAAAGATAGTAAGAAAGACAACGGATAAATTGGAACAAGTGCGAGTGGAGAAGAAATTAAACTGTTCTTTTTTCAATCTAACAAGTAGCAGAGTTTAGCTAACATCCTTGTTAGCTTTTTTGTTTTATAGCTAACTAAGAATAATTTTTCAATAATATAACTTAATTTCCTCATCAAACCTTTTTTAACAAATGCTTGGTTGTTTACTCTTTTCTAGTTTGGTTCAATAATCTCCTCCATTTTAGTAATATATCATTATAATCCAACTAACCTGCCCCGTTAGTGCCATAAGAAAAGGAGCTGATGATCAGCTCTTGGTAATGAAGTAAAGGACTGTTAGCTTAATATGAATTATTTACTTAGATGTTCATTATAAATACTAATTGAATGTACCTTCTCTTTTAATAAGTTATCTATTATTTGCTTTAGTACCCTGGGTTCACGTAGTTCTTCATTATCAAATTTCACAAGGTCATTCACCTTAATCCATCTACTGTCTAAAATTTCATCTTCTTCAAGATTTAATGAACCACCATTAACCTCACCAGTAAAATGAAATAGAATAACTTGATTGTTTGTACTACTGATAAAATTATATACACCCGTTGTACCATTAAGTTTTACATCAAAGCCTGTTTCCTCTTTTACCTCCCTACGAGCTGAATAGAGAATGTCTTCACCATATTCAATGCGTCCACTTGGAAAGTTCCACTTATCAATAGCAGTTGGTTTATTTTCTCTTATTATTAAGACTTCATCATCTCTGAATATTGATACACTAACTACTAAAACTATCCCATTATGAGCCATCCTTTTCTCCTCAAGTATTTAATTTTATATTTATTACTACCTTTTTCTCTAATTAACACCTGATTACCTTCTACTACCACTAACCTGCCCCTTTAGTTCCATAAGAAAAAGCTGCCTTAAAGACAGCTCCGATCTTCAGCTAACGCACCCGTTATTTATTTAATTTTTTGAGATTCTAAATTTCTTTTGAGAAAGAAAATAAGCTAATGTAGCAGTTAGCAATGTTACCAGTAATGGAATTGAAGTCTTACCAAACACTACTTCTTGACTTAAATTACTCTCTATCGAAGAAAAATCGGGAGTATAAGAAGCAGTAAGAATCAAACCTGATCCTATTTGAAATACCATATATATCATTACGAAACTAATTAAAAACACAAGATACTTTTTCAATATCGTCACCACCCATTACATTATTTTACCATATTTACCATTCCGGTTGTTCTGCCCTGATAGTTCCATAAAACTTTTCACGGAGTTGACATAAACTGTGCAACAATTTTCAAAGCTAAAAACCATCCTTTAAAAGGATGGCCTGAAAATGGACATTTATTTAAGTTTAAGACATTTTATTCAAACAGCTTATTGTGGGAAAGTAGTCTTATTCTTTATTTCTATAAGCTATTATGGTCGTTTTTAGGGCAGCATAATTTCCAATCGCAGCATAACCATAAAACCAACCCATAAAGATACCTGTTACTAAGCTGTGCCTAGACTAATGAAAATGGAAATCATCAGGCCAAGTGCCAGTGCTATGGAAGGTACAATTTTTTTGGTACATTAAAGTAAACTTTAATTATTTGAGTTAGGAGCATTATAACAGGTATTGCTATCACGGCGTCCCAAAAGTTTGTATGTATTTCAGGGAAATTCATTTAAGTAAATTCTCCTCTTAAGATAGTATGGTTTGATTTTTTAGGATTTAAAACACGCCAAGTATTCCAATTGTCACGTGTCACCAGAATTGTTGCTAAGGGGCCCCAACAAATCGTTATGAATAGAATTTGCTACATTTAAAAAATTATTCCAGAAACAAGGCGCATTTGAGGGTAGACACAAACCCGAGAAATACATAACGATTGTGTCACAGTACGAATAAACGGTGGACACAAACAGGGTAGTTTTTCATTTTAATGCGAATGTATGATACTGCTAAGAACCGTATTTTCAAAAGGCCGCCAATTGGCAGCCTTTTTTGCGAAGAAATGTACCTAATCTAACCTGCCCCGTGAGTTCCTCAAGAAAAAGCTGCCTTAAAGAAAGCTCCGATCTTCAGCTAAACCACCCATTAGTTTAAGTACAGTTCTTCATATACTAACTTGTGAATAAGAAAACGATTCAAGCACCCTATAGTTTAAATGTGACTATTCACAAATATCCATGTTTATTCATGCCCTATTTACTTATAACGATCGATAATTTATAGTTTGCATACTTGTTTAACTCTAATAAAAATTGATTTAACGCTTCATTACTTGGGAACCTGCACTCCAAAAGATAACAGCTATCTCCACTGATTTTATAATTATTGATGACATACCCCTCTTTTGTTTGGATAAATGAGAGATAAGGTTGATGATGTGTACCTTCTATATAGATATTGATAAAGGCATACGTAAAGCACCCTAATTTCGCTTGATTCACTTTAATGCTATAACCCTCAATAACCCCATTGTCCTCTAATTTCTCCACTCTAGCTGCGGCTGCCGGTCCTGTTAAGTGTACTCTCTCCCCTAATTCTTTCATCGTAATCCGGCTATTGCTACATAACTCCTCTATAATTCGCTTATCTGTTTGATCCATCTGAACGGCAACTCCTTTCAAAAATAAAGTCAAACGCCTAAAACACTTTAATTTATCTGTGTATTTGAATCCTGCTCATATTATACACTTAACACTGTTAGTGAACACATGAAAAGAAAGGGAGTTGTAAAGATGAAGATTACACAAATTCGAAATGCAACGATAGTTGTAGAATATGCAAATAAAAAGTTTTTAATTGATCCTATGTTAGCAGAGAAAGGTGCGTACCCGTCTTTCCCTGGTACGATTAGGCAAGATCAAAACAATCCTTCAGTGAGTTTACCAACCTCTGCTGACGATATTATTAGTGGAGTTGATGCAGTCATTGTGACTCATTTACATTTAGACCATTTTGACGAAGCAGCGCAAAGACTATTACCAAAAGATATTAAAATGTTCGTTCAAAATGAAGAAGATGCAAAGGAAGTCCAAAATACCGGGTTCCACAATGTAGAGGTATTAACAAAGGACACTGTCTTTGATGGCATCCAATTAGTTAAAACAAGAGGCGAGCATGGAAGAGGAGAAGAGCTATTAAAGAGTATGGGGGAAGTATGTGGCGTTGTCTTTAAACATCCAAGTGAAAAAACATTGTACGTAGCTGGTGATACAGTCTGGTATGAAGGTGTACAGGAAGAATTGGATACCCATAAACCAGATATTATTGTTGTCAATGGCGGAGATAATCAATTGATAGAATATGGTTCTCTCATTATGGGAAAAGAAGACATCTATGAAGTACACAAGGCGGCTCCTAATGCTAAGATTATTTCTGTTCATATGGAAGCTGTTAACCATTGGACACTATCTAGAGAAGAATTAAAAAACTTTAGTAAAGAAAAAGGATTCTCAAGTAATATGTTAGTACCAGAAGATGGTGAATCCTACAAATTTTAATATGAACACCGACAAATAGTGTCACGTTCCTATTTAAAAATAAGAAATAAAAGAAGCTCATAATTATCGAAATTTAATTATGAGCTTCTTCTAATGACGATATGAAATGTTCCAAGGATGACATCCAAACATGAAAAGCTACAAGGATATTTCGTTAGGAGGTAAAGTTCATGACAATGTCAGCAAAAGATACAAATGCCTCAACACACCAGCCTATATGGTTGCAAGAATATATTGATTCACCAGAAAGACAAATACAGCTTTATAAAAAAACATTAAGAATTTTGATTCTTTCACAAATCTTTGGGGGAGCAGGACTTGGAGCCGGTATAACAGTAGGAGCGCTTCTTGCACAAGACATGCTAGGGACTGAAAATGCGGCAGGAATTCCAACTGCCCTATTTACTTTAGGTTCTGCAGGAGCTGCCCTGCTTATTGGCCGGTCTTCGCAACGTTTTGGCCGCAGAGCAGGACTTGCAGGTGGTTTCCTTGCAGGTGGGTTAGGTGCCATTGGTGTTATAATTGCAGCCTTAACCAGCAGTATCCCACTTTTATTTATTTCTCTTTTTATTTATGGAGCTGGTACAGCGTCTAATCTACAAGCGCGATATGCAGGGACAGACCTTGCAACAGATAAACAAAGGGCAACTGCTGCAAGCATGGCCATGGTTTCCACTACCTTGGGTGCCGTTGTTGGTCCTAACTTGGTCAATAGAATGGGGGATTTTGCTGATTCAATTGGTGTTCCAACCTTGGCTGGCCCCTTTATCTTGTCAGCAGCCGCTTTTATTATTGCCGGATTATTTATCTTAATTTTACTTCGTCCAGACCCTTTGGTTGTGTCTACAGCTATTGCGAATGCTAAGAAAAAAGGCGATAGCGTACAAACAGGGACAAACTTAAAGAATGCTACCATAAACAAAAAGGGTGTTGTTGTAGGGGCTTTAATTATGATTTTGACTCAATTTGTCATGGCAGCCATTATGACAATGACACCAATTCATATGGGACATCATGGTCATGGTTTGGGAGAAGTAGGATTAGTTATAGGTTTCCATATAGCAGCCATGTATCTTCCTTCACCATTGACAGGTATACTGGTAGATAAGCTTGGCCGTATTACTATGGCTGTTGCTTCTGGTGCTACACTCCTAGCCTCAGGATTCGTGGCAGCTTTTGCACCCGTAGGTTCAATGCCACTGCTTACCCTGGCGTTAGTACTGCTAGGTTTGGGCTGGAACTTTGGTTTAATAAGCGGGACTGCTCTCATTATAGATTCAACACACCCATCTGTACGTGCAAAAACACAAGGATCAGTCGATGTACTATTTGCACTGTCAGGAGCAGCTGGTGGGGGGATATCAGGAATGGTAGTCGCTCATTCTAGTTTTGCAGCATTATCACTTTCTGGAGCCATTCTGTCACTAGTACTTATTCCTGTAGTTGTTTGGTCTCGGAAAAGTCCAAGCAAAGAGCTATGATAGTTAGCCTAATGTAGATATATCCCTATATAGTGAAATTGAAATATTAACAAGGCAGCTTTCAGCAAGAAACTGAAAGCTGCCTTTATTCATATAGGAAGGTAACTTATAAAAAAACAAAACATCTTATAGATGGAAAAAATCTTTATATTAATTTATAAGGGTTTACAGAATGTTTACTTTAACCTAACTCAAGTTACGTAAAGTACTTTAATGTCTTGTTACGCAACAAAAAAACTACTGTACGGGAGCAGTAGTTTTTTCTATGTTTATACATTCCCTTTATCTTTTACTCAAAAAAAGGCCGCCGCAGCAACCTTCCTTTTTAAAGCACAATGTGATCACTTCATTTTTCCAATGCCATATTAACAGATTCGATGGCATGTATGACAGCTGTATCGAATAATGGCACTTTGGAATCCTCGGGTTTTACTAGTAATCCAATTTCCGTGCAGCCTAGTATTATTCCTTCCGCTCCATCATCAACTAACCCCTTGATGACCTTTTTGTAATATTCCCTTGATGATTGTTGAATTTCCCCTAAACATAATTCTTCATAAATCACTTTATTGATTACTTTTCTATCCTCTTCGCTTGGTATCAGGACCTTGATACCATTAGCCTCAATTCGTGTTTTATAAAAGTCTTGCTCCATCGTATATTTAGTGCCAAGTAAACCAACAGTACTGATTTTGGACTTTTGAATTTGTTTTGCCGTTGAATCAGCAATGTGCAAAATCGGTAAGCTGACTTTTTCTTCTATATATCCAATCACTTTATGCATCGTATTTGTACAAATTAGAATCATTTCGGCACCTGCCTTTTCCAAAGACAGAGCTGCATCGCCTAATAATTTGCCGGAGCTTTCCCAATCCCCTTCAGCTTGGCAGCGTTCGATTTCCTCAAAGTCCACGCTATATAAAATGCACTTGGCTGAATGCAATCCTCCTAATTTAGCTTTTACCTCTTCATTGATGATTCGATAATATTCCAACGATGACTCCCAGCTCATGCCGCCAATAAGGCCAATAGTTTTCATGAACATTCCCCTTTTCATTTGAAGATGGCTTACTTATCAGTCGAAAAACTCCATATGGGCTTTTTCTTGTTTGTAGTAATCTATTCTATTTTGTAAAGTCCCTGTATGAAACTCAAACTTATGACCATCTGGATCAGTGAAATAAATGGACTTCTTATCTTTTTCATCTCTTGGACGTCCTGACAGGATGTTTACATTCAATCCGATCAGTTTCTCGTACATGTTCATGAAGTCGGCTTCTTCTATGGAAAAGGCGATATGTGTGTATGATTGGCTTATTTCATTACGGGGAATATCTTTTTCTTCATTCAGGGCAATCCACATTCCATTCAAATCAAAATAGGCTGTGGTTCGGCCCTTAACTAATAATTTCGCATCAAAAACCTTTTGATAAAATTCTATGGAACTGTCTAAATCAGAAACTGAAATTAAAAAGTGATTCAACCCTTTTATAGCCACATTACCACCTCATATTAAGATTTCCTTTTATTCGCCATTAAACGCTTATAGAGAGGATACCCGAACATGTAATACCCGGAAAACGAGAGCAGGATTAAGGATAAACCCGTCATTGTGAGGATACTGTATCTATACCAATCACCAAAGAAGGTTCCATCATGCAAAGTAATCAGGAACGTCGAGTAATCTGGATTTGTGGATAACACTTTTCCCGTACTCACATCCATTTGAACACCTTGACCGTTATTAAAGCGAACCTGGTACACATTTGCACTTGGCCTATATTCGATTCTAAAAATATCTTCAACCGAATCCGCACCTGGTAGATCCTGAGACACAGCAATGGATACGACCTTCTCCATAGGTATCGCTTGATCTGGACTTGCCTCTTTCCCCGTCCTTAACTCATCAGCCACTCCGAGGGGTATCATATAAACAAGCACGAGGCCCGTTACTGCAATGAACATGAAAAAGATGGATAAAATCAATCCAGTCCATTTATGTACTTTTCGGCTTAATTGATACAACTTTACAGATTTCGACAATGTTCCATCACATCCCTTGACTATTTTTCAAAAAAATTTTTCTTCATGACCACCCTATCTTCGTTTACAACATAATCATTCTTCAGATAAAATGCTTCTGCAAGCCCGTCATTGGCCGTTAATAGATACAGACTTTTAATCTCTCTCTTCTGCAATTCAGCTTCTAAAGCTCGAAGCATTTTTGAGCCATGCCCTTTGCCTTGCATTTGATTATTCACACAAAGTTCTGCCAAATAATACGTTAAACCTTGATCAGACACTTTACTATTTCCAGCAATGAAACCAACTGGTTTATGATCAATATGAAATAAAAACCCAAGAAATTTAGGTGTATGCAATACGTCGGAAAGTCTCTCTTTAGCCGTTTCATAGGTCCATCTTTCATTCCATGGTTCACGATTAAAAACGTTCATGTAGAGTTCGATGCATAGCTCCAAATTCTCCGATGTCAGTGGTATCATTTCTGTCACATTCATGCTTCCTTTCTATTTTTCTTAAAATTATGTATATTAATCCAAATTATATCTTATCCTTGTTGAACTATCCTGTCCCTATAGGACCATAAAGAGCTGCCTAGGAAGAAGAAAATCACAAAAACCAGTCAATCATGAAGGGCATACAATGAGCAGATTAGATAATTATGAGGTTCTAAAGAGAAATATGCTATTCCAGGCAGCATTAGCAATGAATAAAACCCGCTTTAGCTGACAGTCCAGTCCTGCCTTAGTGGGTTCTATAAGAAAAGGGCGACCGGATTTTTACTGGTCGACCTTAGTTCATTGATAACTGTTTCACGAATAAAACTCTATCTTGATTATGTCCGTCATAGTCAGAGTGGACTGAAACACCATCAATGAATGTATCTCCCTCTTCCATTTCAAATCCCATCTTGGTATGATAGGCGATTGAAGATTTGTTGACCGGAGACGTTACACAACGGACAACATTGCGGCCATTTTGATAAACGACATGGAAAAATTGATTATATAACTGTCTGCCGATATCATTTTTTCTGTATTCAGGATGCACTCCGACAAAGTGAATATATGCCTCATCAGGCTGAGATTGAGATAGAATCCCTATTAGGAAACCGACTATGTTCCCTTCCTTTTCGGCTATGAAACTTGTATTTGTAAAATGATCAAAGAATAATTTCGGTAGCATATCAGACATTTGCCTTCCTCCCCACCATTCATTGATTAGCGGCGATATGGCATAGTAATCTGACCCTTTCACTGAACGAATTTCCATCCTTCTCCCCCTTTGATCATTAAGGCCTTTTTCACGAATTCATTCAATAATTAACATACCCCGTTAGTTCATTAACTTTTCATACGATAAAATTACAATTCCACATATTACTGAAACTTCGCCAATACCTTGATAGCCCTTAATCATATTATATTTTAATGATTTAAGAAACTTCTCTTAAATTACCTTTAAAAAATGTGCGTAACTTTTAATTTTATAGTAGATAAAGTATCATTGATTTTACAAGCAAAGACTAAATATTCTTACATTTCACCTTATTCCCTGCAATCCTTAACAGGCATAGGCAATGAGAAATTCCCCATAAAAATAAATAGGAGTGACTAAAGTGAAAGCACAAATCATTCAATCTTTTGGCGATCCATCCGTATTTCAGCTTGAAGAGGTTTCAAAACCCGAATTAAAACCTGGACATGTCCTTATTCAAGTCAAGGCTTCAAGTGTAAATCCTATTGATACGAAAGTCCGTGCTGGTGCAGTTCCAGCCGTTGCCCCCAAGTTTCCAGCCGTTTTACATGGTGATGTCTCAGGTTTGGTATCTGCAGTGGGAGAAGGAGTGACTGAGTTTAAAGTTGGCGATGAAGTGTTTGGATGCGCAGGTGGTTTTAAAGGGACTGGCGGTGCACTTGCAGAGTTCATGCTTGCAAATGCTGATTTACTTGCTCACAAGCCGAAGAATTTGACGATGGAAGAAGCCGCTGCTTTACCACTGGTTGCCATTACCGCTTGGGAAGCATTATTCAATCGGGCACATCTAGTCCCTGGTCAAGATATACTGATCCATGCAGCAACCGGCGGCGTAGGCCACATTGCCATTCAGCTGGCCAAATGGAAAGGCGCTACAGTCTATACAACTGCCTCTTCGCAAGAGAAGCTGGAGATTGGCACGCGCCTTGGGGCAGATGTAACGATCAATTATCGAGAAGAGAGCGTTCATGACTATGTACAAAAATATACAGACGGAAAAGGGTTTGACGTTGTGTTTGACACGGTAGGCGGAGAAAACCTTGATCGCTCTTTTGAGGCGGCTGCGGTACATGGAACGGTGGCAGCCATTGCTGCCCGTTCGACTCATGACCTCTCCCCAGTGCATTCGAAGGGACTTTCCCTCCATGTTACCTTTATGTTGTTGAAGATATTAAATAAGGACATGCATAAGCAATATGGAGAGATTTTGAAGAAGGTTGCCAAAGTGGTTGAGGAAGGTAAGCTGCGCCCGCTTGTGGATTCAAACATGTTTACGTTTGATGAAGTCTCAAAAGCCCATGAATACATGGAGTCAGGCAAGGCGATGGGAAAAATTGTTTTGAAAAATGATTGGTAATGAATAGGCACATTAACAACTTTAAGTTCATTTAAAATAGGCGGTACGGTGAAAATCTCTATAGATTCTCGCTGTACCGTCTTCTTTTATTTAATAGGACAATACCGCCTCTGATGTTGGGTATTCTTATTTAATAGAATTGCAGAAAACGGTACTCTGCCGTGTGATATAAATACCAGGTGCAATTTGGTTTAAATGATTGTTAAAAGGGAGAAAGAGAAAAAAAGATGAGGTGATAAAATGATTTATCTGGAAATAGCAACGAAGCTGGTGATTGGGCTGGCTGGACTCCTGGCAGTGACAAGACTTCTTGGAAAAAAAGAAATGTCACAAGTGACCCCTTTTGATTTTATTTACGCTTTAGTATTAGGCGGCATTCTGGAAGAAGGCATTTACGATGAAAAAGTGTCGATCTGGCAGATTCTATTTGCCATTTGCCTTTGGGGGATTTCCGTTTATATCATTGAGATTTGCGCCCAAAAAAGTGATCGCATGAAAAAATTGTTCAAAGGACATCCTTCTTTGATTATTCGTAATGGCGAATTGGATATAAAACAAATGAAAAAAAATCACCTGGAAATTGAACAGGTTCGAACCATGCTGCGGAAACAGGGGGTGTTCACTCTCCGGGAAGTGCGAGATTTATATCTTGAGCCTGGCGGGGACATCAGTGTAAAGCTTCATTCTAAGGCAGGAAGCGTCACACCAGATATGCTTGACCTCAATCCTAGGGATGAAGCCCCTTCTATCTTAGTAATTGAAGAAGGCCAAATAAAAGAGGAAGAACTCCAATCCGTGAAAAAATCAAAAGAATGGCTTTTGGATGGGCTCCAGAAGAGGAATTATAAAAAAATTGAGGATATCCTATATGGAGAATGGTCAGAAACAGATGGATTCTATATACAGACGTATCCCCCAAAAAATTCTAATATACAACAAAAAACTTGAAGATATTTTATAGACGGTACAGTAAAAATCTCTAAGATTCCCGCTGTACCGTCTGTTTTTATTTTTAATTGCCTTAAAGCACCAATAGGCCATAGTAATCGGAATTGGCAACTTTAAGACAGATTGCCATAGTAGACTTCAACAGGAAAAGGGCTTTCTGTAAAATTGCTATATGGATGTTTTCAAATCAAAACGAATCCCTTCACTCGTTTGGTGAATAAGTAGCCATCTAATAGTCCATCTTAACAAATGAAGCTTACATGGAGGGAGGTTCTAGGGATGAGCCAAAAGCGTGATAAAGGCAATAGTCAGAAGGGAAAGGCTAAAAGCAATACAATAGACCCAGTGATTGCAGCAGAAGACTTGGAAAAAGCAATTTATCCAACTAATAAGCCTCCGCGTAATGCTAAATAAGTACAATCTCTTGACTTCTTGCTTTTCCAAAAAAATCTTGCAGGTAAACGAAACTGAAGGGTCAAGCATTCCGCTAACATGAAGGATTACTTGGCTCTTCATCGAAATAATGGACTTTTCGAATTTCCAAAATACCAGTCGTCAGTATCATCCCATCCAACATATATATTTCTAATAGCCTGTTATTCGTTTCAATCACACCCCAAACTACATACATGCACAAGAAAAAAGCTGCCTTAAAGGCAGCTCTGATTTTTTTTAATGTATTAAGAATTCCAGCAAATCCTACTGGACACCATTACATAACCGACCGATATTCTCGACTTCAACAACGACTTCATCACCCGACTTGATCATGCAGCTGCCAGATGGTGAGCCCGTGGCCAAAATATCACCGGGCTCCAGTGTCATTACCTGTGAAAGCCAGCTGATTAAAAATGGAATGCTCAGAGACATTTCATTGGTATTTCCGTCTTGGACGACGCGGCCGTTTAAAGTGGTCACAATCCTTAAGTTTGTAGGATCTACCCCGGTAACGATGCATGGTCCCAAAGGTCCGAATGTATCAAATCCTTTGCCCCGCGTAAATTGTGGATCTTTTTTTGTAAGATCTCTTGCTGTCACGTCATTAAATATCGTGCAGCCGAATACATAATCAAGCGCATCTTCTTCTTTAATGTTTTTTCCGCGCTTTCCAATGACAAGGGCCACTTCCCCTTCAAGTTCCACTTGATTGGATAGCTCGTTTGGAGGAAGGATAATATTCTCCTTGTCTGCAATAAGCGAAGATAATGGCTTTAAAAATAGGAATGGTTCAACAAGGTTTGCCTCTCCACCCGTTTCCTTCGCATGACCTGCATATGTCCAGCCGAAATTAACCACTTTCGAAGGTTTTACAGGTTCCAAGATTTTCACGTCACTATATTTCAGCTCGACCCCGTCATACTTTATTTCCTTGTTGACAAGTTCAGCAAAACTGCTAGACAGTTGTAATATCATGTCATCCTCAACAATACCGTAATGTATATTGCCCTGTTGATTCTGATAGCGAACTATTTTTTGTGTTTTTTGTAGCACATGCATTATGAATAAACTCCTTTGATGATTAAGATTACCACAGATCATATAAAATCCGGTTCTCCTATACTATAACATGCCTGTTCTTTTACGGGAAAAAAGAGCTCTCGTCGCGACTCCATCTTCTACTAAACCGACCTTTAGTTCAATAAGAAAATTATTTAACTATGTATTTTATGGAACCTATCATTTTTTTATAATTTTATCTGTGTCATGCCCTATATAGGCTGCAATACATATTCCGTTTGGCAGCCCCCAGTAATACATTCCCGATGAAAAGTTTACCACCCAAACTTTTCTAAACAAACCCACTCTATTAAAGACTTCTTGCTTATTGATTATCTCAAAATATCAAAACTTTTGTACTGGTAATTCGTCCCTTTTCAGCCAGCCTGCCTTGTTAGTGCCATAAGAAAAAGTGCCAACTTCTCTTTAATAGAAATTCAGCACTTCGTTTCTTTGTAAACGTTATCGTGTCGCTTTAGGCGGTTGGCACACATCACATTTACGTTGGTTATTATTTTTAAATTTCTTAAATGTCTTTTCAAAGTTGCTTCCACATGTACATTTAAATAGTAACTTTTGAGAAAAACCGTGATATTCCGTCGTCAGCAACTTACTTTCCGAATTCTTCTCAACAAATTCTTTAATTTGACCAATCGTCCATTGTTTATTCATTCTCTTACACCTCCATATTTTATCGCTATGCGGAGGCTTTTCTAGGCATCCGTTCAAAAATAGTAATTTCCGTAAGTTATTCATTATAACATGAGCCGGCACTCAATCAAACAACTCGTTTGTTGCATAACCAAAAGGAGCTGCTGAACAGCTCCTGGAAAAAATGCACCCGTTAGTTCAACAAAATCACTTAGCCTTATTATGCAATTGAAATGACTCTTCAGAACCAGCCCATTTTACATTTACTTTTATAACTTCGCCTTCACCTATTATTGCTCCATTTTCTGATCCACCTCTAATTGTAAATACTTTTTCACTAGGTGGTTCTTTGTATGCCTCAGTTTTAGTTCCGCTTGAAGTGGCTGTTTCATAAGTATATTCCAGGTTTTTCATGGAAGATAACTCTTTCAAAGCCCCCTTATATTTTAATACAAGTTCATAGCTATCTTTGCTGGAATGAGTGGTTTGTTCGTTTTTCTCTCCCCATAATTCAGTTCCTTCATAAAAATATACAGCTTCCCAATGTTCGCTTTCTCCTGTAAATTGATAATTATGCTCAGTCATTTCCTCCGAATTAGTATCTTTTTTAGTGGTTTCCAAATTAGTGATATCCGAATTAAAATCCTTGTTAGTGCTGTTAGAACCACAAGCTGTTAAAACCATCATTAGAAATAATACAGTAAAAATTTTCTTCAAATTAAATCCTCCTTAACGATAAAATTGAATTTATTTTCAATTTTACCATTTAAAGGTTTTTGTTTTGGTTTCGTTTGAAAATTTTTTATTACACTAACCTGCCCCGTTAGTTTAAGTATATTCCTTCACAAACTTGCCTTTTGCTATTTCTTTTATTACAGGAATGCCCCTATAGCTAAACAAAAAAGAGCATTGATCCTTCTTGGATCAATGCCCCCGTTTGTTTAAGATAATTATTCACAATGGGCATATCCGGTTGATACCAGCTCAACCGACACCCAATTTCCCCATCCATTTAGTGTAAACATTCTTAATAGATATAGACAGATTCGCTGACAAAACATCAATGTGTCGGATGCACCGCTTCGCGGCTGACTACGACGCGGCGGATGAAGAACGCTACGACCATGCCAATCAGTGCTATGATCATCGTGAACAAGAACACGCTTTGTGATCCAGCCGTCATCGCGTTTGCAATTTCGGCCTGTTTGGCCGGAGCGGAGGAGCCGTGCAAGTATTTCTCCATACCACCCGTAAGGATACTGATTGCGACCGCTGTTCCAATTGCACCCACGACCTGCTGCAGTGTGTTCATGACTGCCGTGCCGTGCGGGTATAACTCCGGCGGCAATTGATTTAGCCCATTCGTTTGAGCAGGCATCCATATCATGCCTACCCCAACCATGAGCCCGATATGCAAAGCCACGATAAAGGCCACTGAAGAAGCAGGAGATAGGGTAGTAAAGAACCATAACATGACTGCAACGATTACGAGTCCGGGAATAACGAGCCATTTCGGCCCATATTTATCGAACAAGCTCCCCATACGCGGGGAGAGGATACCGTTCAGCGCGCTGCCCGGCAAAAGCATGAGTCCAGTAGTGAACACCGACAGTCCTGTACCCGTCTGCAGAAACATCGGCAGGATAATCATGCTCGACATAATGATTAACATACACGACAGTACCAGAAGCAGCCCAACGACGTACATTGGGTATTTGAAAACGCTCAGATTCATCATTGGATCGCGCATAACGTTCTGCCGCAGTATGAACAGCACTAGCGCGATGAGCCCAACGACGATTGAAGTAACCACGACTGCACTGCTCCAGCCTTCAGATCCTTCGCCTGCCTTACTGAAGCCGAAGACAATTCCTCCAAAGCCGATCGTTGACAATGCGACAGACAGCAGATCTATCCGGGGCTTTGTGACATCGGTGACATTTTCCAAATACTTCAGCCCTATCAACAACCCAATAAGCAGGAACGGCAGCGAAATCCAGAAGATATAATGCCATGTTAAATACTCTATTAATAGACCGCCTATGGTCGGGCCGGTTGCTGGCGCAAACATGATAACAAGTCCAACGAAGCCCATCGCCGCCCCCCGCTTTTCCGGCGGGTATATGACAAGAATAGTATTGAACATGAGCGGCAGCAATAATCCCATGCCTGCCGCCTGTAAAACTCGAGCGAACATCAACATTTCAAAATTGAACGCGAGCGCCGCAATTAGTGTACCTAGAATTAAGCTTACGAGCGAACCTGTGAACAGCTGTCTCGTTGTAAACCTCTGCAGCAGCAGCCCGCTCATCGGCATTAAAATGCCAAGAGTCAGCAAGAAACCGGTTGTTAACCATTGTGCGGATGCGGCTGAAATTTGGAACACTTCCATTAAATTAGTCATTGCTATATTTAGAGCGGTCTCGCTAAACATGCCCACAAAACCGCAGATAAGCAGCGATACCAAGATGGCACGCGTATTGTATTGCTTCTTCATTTCTATGTCTCCTTGTAAATCAATTTAATTAATAACGGTTTATTTTTTAGCAAACCCTTGTTTGTTTAAATACTCAAGCATGAAGGGTAGTTTGCTTCTTTCAAGATGATCCTCAATATGATCTTTCCATCCCTTTACTTTCTTCACTGTGAAAGGCGCTTTAACAGGACGATTTTGGTAATATTCACGCATCTGTTGGTCATAAGTTGCTAATTTTCCTTCATCGAATGGCTGGTACTGATTATCAAACATGATCATCGATTGAGGCAAGCGTGGTTTTAGTCCAGGTTTTTCTCCAGCAGGATGGCCTATGCATAGACCAACTAAAGGAACCACATACTTTGGTAAATTCAGTACCTCTGTTAATTCTGTAATATTAAGCCTTACTCCACCGATATATACACCACCTAGTCCCAATGATTCAGCTGCCGTTAAAGCATTTTGAGCCATTAGCCCAGCATCAAATGATCCAATTAAAAGGTATTCCATATAGTCAAGATCTACCTTAGGAGCAATCTGGTGGTTTCGGTTAAAATCAGCACAAAAAATCCAAAACTCAGCAACTTCTCCAATATAAGGTTGATTGGCAGATAATTGTGTCACCTTTTTGCGAAGATCTGGATCAGTAATTCTAATGATAGAAACGACCTGTAAAAGGCTGAAGGACGAAGTTTGATTAGCTGCCTTAAATATTACATCCCGTTGTTCCTCTGTCAGTGGTTGATTGGTAAAAGAACGAACGGACGTATGATTTTGAAGCAATTCAAGGGTATTATTCATTTGAATCCTCTCCTCTATTAATTATATTAATATTTCAGTCTTCCGTATTGATAAGGAACCCCCATATTCTCACGCAGTGTTTTTCCTTCATACTCATTGTGGAACAAACCGCGGTCCTGCAAAATTGGGACAACCCGTTCCACAAAATCAGCCACTCCATCATAGGCTATATCCGGAACAACCGAGAAACCGTCACATGCACCGGCCAAAAACCATTCTTCCAAGAAGTCAGCAACTTGTACGGGGGTGCCTGCCACTACTGGATGATAGTTAATGACCCCATGGGCAAGAACATCTCGAATGGATAGCCCTTGTTTCAGCTTCTGTAAAGCTATGTGGGATCGTGGATCCATAGGGTTGGCATATGCCTGTTTCAACATGTCAGCTGATAAAGGTTGATCAATATCTACCGAGTGCACCGATAGTGGTAAGCCAACCATGGAACCAAGGTATCTTACCCTGCCTGGAATCTCCTCAGGATTAAAACTCATAAGCTGTCTTCGCCGTTCTAAAGCTTCTTCTTCAGTTGAACTGATGGAAAACATAAAACCTGCATACATCTTAATGTCATCAGGATTTCTGCCAAAACGGGCAGCACTTTGTCGAACCGCTTGCCTATGTTCACGAGCAGATTCAATATCATAAGGATTTGCATAAACACCAAAAGCGTATCTCCCGGCCAATTCCAAACCTAATTCCCCTCCACCTGCCTGGAAAATAACTGGATGACCTTGCTTAGAAGGAGGGATTGGCAAAGGACCACGAGACGCATAATACTGCCCTTGAAGATTTATAGGCTGAATTTTATCCATGTCGGCAAATTTTCCGCCTTCTACATCTAACGTCCAAGCGTCTTCTTCCCAACTTCCCCATAATGTTTGGACAATTTGAATGGATTCATGAGCCATTTCATAGCGTTCTTTGCGACTGACAATCTGAGCACCAAAATTTGCTGCAGCTAATGGATCAGATGTAGTGACCGCATTCCACCCTACACGCCCACGACTTATAACATCCAGTGCTTTGAACTGACGTGCTATGTTATATGGATAATTGAATGTCGTTGAGAAGGTAGCAACAAGCCCAATATGTTTCGTTTCTCTGGCTACAGCCATTAGTGCTAACATAGGGTCCATAGGGAACATTGGAGTCTGGGGACCTAAGTCGTTGGATAATGCAGGAGTATCCGCAATGAAAATCATTTGAAATTTTCCTTTTTCAGCTAATTTAGCCCGCTCCACATAACTATCCATATTTGTGTAAGCTGCTGGGTCGGTGCCAGGCATTCTCCAAGCGCTGAATTCGGCTCCGTATCCTGAAACCATTTGTAGTGCTAGTTGCATCTCTTTTCTTTTCATATATCTCTTCTCCTTAATTTTAAATAAGCTTCAAATAACCAAAAGAGCCTGAAGCATTTTAATTCCAACCATATTTCAATACAACGGTGAAAAACAAAATGATACTTAGCTTGCTAAATAATTTGCTGGTGATTTCCCATCAAGGACAGTTTTTCTTTTGATTTCCTTACTAAATTGTCGAGCATGATACTCATATCCCCGGAATTGAGTATAAACTTTGTTAAATAGTAAATGAACGATATAGAAGTTTAATATTTAGGCTGCTAAATAATCATTTAGCCTACTAAACATTTACATAGAGAAAACTTAGAACAAGTTTCTCTCCATTCGTTTCATAAGTTCCCTTAAGATTAAGCGTTCTTCCGGTAAGATTGAATGGAGTAATTTTTCTTGCTGCTGTTTCCATTTGAAATCAACCGGTTTCTCTAATTCTTTGCCTTTGTCTGTTAGATAAATTCGCATAACTCTTGCATCTTGTTCATCACGTTTACGGTATATGAACCCATTTAGCTCCAGCGTTTTAACCATATTTGTTACCGTAGGCGGTTCGCATTTTAAATGTTCACATAGTTGCATTTGTGTTATTCCATCACCTATCCACAACCGAGCGAGTAGTTTATCCTGGCCTACATGAAGATTAAGTTCTCTTAGACTTTCGCTATAATCTCGACGCATTTGGGATGAAACTTTATCTAACGACTCACGAATATCGCATCCAACCTTATCGTTCATAGGTATGCCCCCACTACTAACATGTATTTAGCATGCTAACTATAACATGGTGAAAATTTAGTGTCAATTTATCTTAAGGGACCTCCTCACATTTTATCGGATTGAATTTATCTAGAAACGAGGGCAAAAGTATGGATCTAACTCATAAGATGGAAGCCTGGATTCACATCAGCGCTTCATACTGAAATGTCAGATTCTGTTTATTACAACGTTTGCCTATCAACTTGTTGCATTGAGTAATTTTGTTACAGACAATAGAATAAAACCAATTCTCATTTTTTTAAAGAGGGCAATAAAAATTGCCGTAGTACATTTTTTTGTACTTATAGCTTGGTTAGTGTAAAAAAGCTGCCACAATGACAGCTTAGTATTTTTACTTCTTCCTCCGTTAATTTAATACATTTCTTCACGAACTTTTACCGTAAAAAACTGCCGTTAGAACGATCTCTCCTCCCACAACTATTACTTATTCACCATTTAGTTATGGAATTTTGGGGTAAATGTTAAACGAATGTGAGCGCTTTGGTTAGTCTACCTGCTCCCCAAACTTCTTCCCGAACTCTTCCATCAAATCAATTATAGGAATGAATTCTTTCCCTTTTGAGGTTAATGAATAACCTACTCGAGGAGGAACCTCTGGATAAACTTTGCGATTTATTAAGCCATCTCTTTCCAGTTCTCGAAGTTGCTTTGTAAGAGAACCTTGTGACACTCATATCAATCTTCCCTTGATCATACCTGTGTTGAGATGGAAGCCTATTTTTAAATTCTCAAAGCTAATTTTTATAATCATCTTCTTTTAATGGTCTTATTACTAATCTTTCCGTTTCTGAAATGCAGTCAAAATTGTTCAAATAAAACAACCTTTCTATTTAGGTCTTTTCTTAACTCTTAAAATCTCCCCATTTCAAAAAAAAATCCAATTATTAACTATTCGCCTTAACAGTAATAATCCCTTTTTGCAACGTATTCAATCTTCAACTAACCTGCCCCTTTAGTTAAAGAAAGAGCTGCCTTAAAGACAACTCTGATCTTCAGCTAACGTCCGTTAGTTCATTAAGAATTACTTCCGACACAATTAGTTAAAATAAACTTTTTACTAAACGAACTATCATTCTTGGAATAAGAGTTAAGAGGTTAAAAATAAATTCATATAAGATTGACTCACGAATTTCAATCATTATCCCTTTGAAAAACCTTCTTTTTTGCCTTTCCTTTTTCATCTTTTTCATCCTCTTTATCTTTTATACATATGGCTGCTTCTATCTTGAAGAAATCCCATAGTTGCAACCAAAATCACTAGAAAGATACCTATACACGCAGTAACTATACCTTCTGTTTTGTCTTTTGCATAAAAACAAATATATGTATTAAAAGAGACAAAAATTAAAAAAATTAATAGCTTTGTAACTACGTGTAATTTTATTTATTGCTCTCGCAGGAAATCACATTCCTTAATGGTGAATTACGATATCAAATTAATATAATTTGAACCTTTAAGAAAATAATAAAAAAAGATTCATAAGTCTAAAATAATCCATTTCCTTATGGAACTAACCTGCCCCGATAGTTCAATAAGAAAAAGAGCTGCCAAAAAGCAACTCTAAAGATAAAACCTCTTTTTTGTAATTAACCAATCGTCTTCAGAACATTTTTAAATTGTACGATATTGTTCTGTTCTCCGTCGTTCATCTTATAAACGAAAACGGTATTAATGATATTGTTAAAGCTTAATTTGTAAAAGTGAATGTTTGTATAGTTATATAAATCTATAAGCTTAGTATTCAATACTGCAATGGTATTACTGATTTGCAAAAAATCTTGGATACTGCTGATTGATTTTATTTCCTTTAATTTATATGGTATTTGATTATTCATAAGCCATTCGGTCACAGCTCTTGTATACATACAACCTTTACTCAATACGAGCAATGTAATAGGTGTTTTCCAATCAAAATTGATGATATGGTCCTTACTTGAAATGATCTCGAATGTTTCGGATGCAACGATGTCATAAGTTAAGTCGGGATATTTCTTAATAGGTTCACTAATGAGTGCACAATCCAATTCAGAATTGTGCACTTTTTGGTTTATGGCATTACTGGAATCTACGGCGAAATCCACATCCATTTGAATGTCGTTCTTCATATTCAAAGTATTCGCGATATGGGCACCATAGATTTTCAAGGTTGTATGTGATGTGCCAAAATCCACTTTAGAGTTAGTTTGAATGGCACCAATGTTTTGTAAAAATTCTTCGTACTCTTGTGAAATAAGTTGAAGATAGTTTTTATACTGTATTCCTACGCTAGTGATTTTCAATCCTTGGGGCGTGCGTTTAAAAACAAGTTTTCCAATTTCCGACTCTATTTTTTTCACTTTAGCCGTAAGGGCGGATTGAGTATAGTTCGTGATTTCTGCAGACTTACTTAAATTTTGACGGTTTAATATTTCAATTTTCAATGCTATTTCTTTGATGTTCATATAGTTGGCACACCCTATAAAAAAAATTTATGAACCCTATCATTTTCCTCCATTTTACGCTTCTGGGCAGTCAGAGTAAACTCTAGTTAGTTAATAAGTAAGGGAGACTAGATAATGCTAGAAGCTAAAAATAAGAATTTATCCCACCGAATTATTATTGACGATACATCAAGCATAGGGGGAGAATTTCTTAATGCATACATATTATAAATGGTTAATCGTATTGGTGGCCACGTTATCCCAAACTGCAGCAACCTTTGTGACATATGGCATGGGACCCATCGCTGCATTTTATCAAATTGAATGGAATTTAACACCTCTTCAAACAGGCTTCATTGTTTCAGCGGTCAATATTGGTCCGATGTTTTCAATGCTGGCATTCGGTTACTTGATGGATAAAAAAGGGGAAAAACACATTATCGGGTGGGGGACCATTTTATTGGGCCTCTCAGCTTTAACGCTAGTTTTTGTTAATGATTATATTGTATTGCTGCTTTTATTATTGTTGGTCGGTATATGGTACGGAAGTGCTCAAACCGGTGGAAGCACGGCCATCGTAAAATGGTTTCCAAACGAACATAGAGGTCTGGCTCTAGGGATAAGACAGACGGGAATACCGCTTGGAGGATCTTTAGCCTCTGTAGTTTTATCCTATACATATTATCATTTCAATTTGTCATCAGTACATATAGTACAAGGGATCGTAGCAATAATGGGAGGGCTGCTCTTCCTAATATTATATAACGAACCAGAAAGAACGGGTAAAACGGGATTAACCTCGGTCGGGTTCAAGGAGAAAATGAGTGTCATCAAGAATAATAAAGAGTTATTTCCGATGTATATAGTGGGTGTTGTGATGATGTCATTACAGATGATTATCATTGGGCATTTTATGAGTTATTTGCATAACGAAGGGGGCTATGCATTAACAGAGGCAGGAAAATATTTAAGCGTCGTTTTAATAGGTGGTATGGTTGGACGGGTAGTCATCGCATGGGCGAGTGATCAATTCTTTGAAGGTAAAAGGGAAAGATTATTGCTTATTGTTATGGCTGTTACCGTAATTCTTACAGTGATGCTGCCACTCATCTTGACTGTTGAAATGGAAATCTTGATGCTATTATTTTGTTTTCTTTTGGGTTTTGTAGCCATTGGTTGGTATTCCATTTTTATTGCTTGTATCACAGAGCAATCGGATTCACGTTTTATAGGTTTAACGGTGAGTTCAGCATTGACATTAAATCAATTATTCATTGTCATAGCACCCTCTTTATTCGGTTTAGTCGTTAATCTATTGAACAGTTATCAACATGCCCTATATTTGGCCGGAATATCTGTAGCTTTGGGAGCGATTAATTTATACAGAGTAAAAATAAAAAAAAGAACGGATCATGGGATCACCACAAAGTTTGATCAAATTAATACAAACAACCTTGATAAATGAATAAATAGAAAGGGCATGTTTTGAAAAAGGATTAATCAAAGCATGCCCTTATACTATTAAAAAGATTGATCATTTTTGTGTTCCTTAATGAACTAACACACCCGTTAGTTGATTAAGGATTAATTAAAACTTAATGTTTAATAATTCTTTCATTTCAAGAAGAACATCAGTATGTTTTTCTTTTGATAAATACATCATTTTCTGTTCTGCTCCATTTGCTTCTTGCTTCATTCCGTTCGGTTCTTGAAACATAATCCTTCCATCACTAAAAAAATTCATAGTGTACACTTTGTTATCCATGGTTTCTTTATCGGATAATACAAAAAAGTAATTCCCTTTTTTATTTAATTCTTTACTCTTCTCCAATAACTCCTTATTAGGAGGTTGCACAACTTCCATTTTGTTCACTTTTTCTATAAAAGCTTGTATTTCATTAATATCTGTAATGACCTTTGAAGTTGACTCGGAAGATACACCGTCCTCATCAACACCTTGCACTAATAAAGTTGTATATTCATCTATATTAGGTATTTCTAAAATTTCACTTTTCGTTTTTGTATTATCTAAACTACAAGCATTTAAGAATACTATCATTAAAGTGCAAAAAGAAAATATCTTGAAAAATCTCAAATTTCATCCCTCCATTTCTTCCTTCTACATTATATGAAAATTGGAAAATTATCCATGATTATTAAACTATCCTGCCCCGATAGTTCCATAAGAAAAAGAGCTGCCAAAGCAACTCTCTTATTGAAGTAAAGCACCTGTTAGTTGAAGAAGGATGTACTCGAATCAAGGTTTGATAGAGGGTCGTTGAAGATTACACAGTCGATAATCACATTAATTACCTTCTGCTAAGTAATAAGGTGTTTTGTAACCTTGGAAACCAATGATAGAGTATTTGTTTCCTTCAACTAAAATTTTCCCGCATCCAAATGTATTAATTTCTCCACTACCGTACTCATCTCTAGTGGTATCCTCAGTAATTTCAAGCTGCTCTCCGTTATATGTTAAATCAGTTAGTATCGGGTCTCCTTCCTTTGTGTAAGCAACCACACGAATACTATCCTTTTTCCCTGTTTCTGTATTCTTGATAAATTCTTTTAACCTAGTTTCGTTTTTAATATCACCATTATTTCTATTCACAATATCAGTATCAGAAGGAACAAATTTTTTTGAATCAGTCTCTATATTGGCACAACCAACTATAAGCAAAAACATTATGCTGACAGTTATAAAACCTAAATATCTTATCATAAACTCCCCCCTTTATTTATATGACGTTATAAATTATTTTACGGTTTCACTTATGCAACTATCCTGACCCGATAGTTCCATAAAGAAAAAGCTACCTTAAAAACATAGAACTAACCTGCCCCGATAGTTCCATAAGAAAAAGCTGCCTTAAAGACAGCTCCGATCTTGCTGATATTTCAACATGGTCTAAATAGTGTGTTATTCATTAAGTAAAACAGACAATTAATGAAAAGATTATGGCTAATATTGTATCTTGTCTCGTAGTTGTTCTTATCAGTGGCATCCAGCTTATCTTACCCATTTGGCTAACAAGCCTTGCAATAATAAAAAAGATAACAAAAAAACTTAAAAACGTTCCAACCATAATATCACCTTGCTTCATTTTTCTTTTATTGTAATATTCATATTCAACTATACTGCCCCATTAGTGCCATAAGAAAAAGGCTGCCTCAGAAACCTCTCTTATTATAGTGAAAAACTCTAATCCTTTTTACTTTCTATATTATGTAATTGAGCGACTATAAACAAAAGTAATACAACAATCATAGCCGTACCAGCGTGATATCCGAAAAAAATTTCATTTCCTTCAAAAAGGCTAACTATGCCAATGCCACCTACTCCGATTATAAGAAAAAACTTAAACATGAATAAATGCCCTTTTTTCATTTTTATTACATAATATACTATGAATTTCATTACATTTCTTGGTGAACTAACCTGCCCCTTTAGTTCCATAAGAGAAGACTGTTAGTTAAAGAACGTTTATTTCTTATCTCTAATTTCTTTTAAAATTTCTATTACACGATTGTTTTGTTTTTCTATATTCTTTAATCTTTTTTCAATAATACTTGAAGATAAAAATATAATAAGTATAAGAGCTATTCCAACAAATAATTCCATATTAATCCTCCGATGAATTCAGTTTATGTTTAAGAGTATAACTTTACTAACCTATATTTTCCAGATCCGTTATGCAACTAACCTGCCCCGAAGAAAAGAGCTGCCTTAAAAGACAGCTCTGATCTTCAGTTAACGCAACCGTTAGGTCAATAACAAAGCTTACCACTATGGTTGATGAGGTGTATTTTTATTTTTGCCTACTTGCTAAATTCAGCAAGTAAAATATTTTTAAAAGGATTAGGACTGTTATCCCTACCCAAACTGTTCAAACTGACGACCAACGTATGCTTGCCTCCAAGTGTACCTCCAGCAATAGTAGAAAACCCTAGAATTCCACCTGTGTGTCCCCATATCGAGACACCATTTGGAAGCTTAGTTTCAAATATTCCAAGACCATATCCATCAATTCCTGCTCTTCCTGTAGGAACTGTAGTAAGCATTTGTTTTAGTTGCTGTTCCTTCAGTAATTTGCCACCAAGCAAGGAAGAGAAGAATTTATTTAAGTCGTCAGCAGTAGAAATCATATCTCCAGCCGAGCTACCTGCACTTGGGTTATAATAGGTAACGTCTTTTATCTCATTTGCTTCGTCTGGTTGGGAATATCCCCGAGCGTGCTTGGTGCCTGGAATAACGCTTGAATTTCCAAGCAGGAATGTCTCCGACAATTCAAGCGGTTCAATAATCCGATTTTCAATCTCTTCCGCGTAGCTGTTTCCGGTTACTTTTTCAATAAGAATACCCAGTAATACGTATCCTGTGTTTGAATAGGACCAGCCCTTTCCAGGGTCAAAGTCCGGGGGCAGCGAAATCCCCATCTTCACTAGTTCTTCAGCCGTATACGATTTTTTTGTATCCATAAAATCAGCGTCTTTTGACCTTGAGTATTCAGCGATACCACTTGTATGGTTCAATATCTGCCGGATGGTAATCTGTTTATCATTATATCCGTTTCCTTGAATGACACCAGGCAACCATTTTTCGATGGAGTCGTCTAGACTCAAGCGGTTCTCTCCAGCTAATTGAAGTACAACCGTTGCGGTGAACGTCTTCGTCACGCTGCCAATGCGAAAACGAAAATCTGTTTTCATTGGTTTCTTGGTGCTCAGATTCGCTACCCCAGCGGCATAACCCCATGTTTTTCCATCCTCGGAAGTTTTAGCAAGTATCCCGGGGAATCCAAGTTGCAATGTATCCCGCATTGCTTGCTTGACGGAATTATGACCTCGTTGAGTGCTTGTTTGTAACGAACTAGATACATTTTGGGTAGGCTCTACTTTTGCAATTGAGGGTGGCGATGTGTATAGCAGGGAACTTCCCGTTATTAATAGGGCCAGACTTGCAAATGTAAATTGACTGCGAATTTTCATAAGGCATTCCTCTCTTTCTATTAATATTGTATGGGTGGTTGCTTGTTGATCTATATTAATCACACAGCTATACTTTGCATAAAATGTCTATCCTCGTCTTGATACTCATCATTCTCATATTGAATTTCATTGTGCTTTTTTATAAGGAATTGTTCCATTTCTTCTACATATGATTTGAAGATATAACTAATTTTACCATAAAATCCAATAATTAGATTTAAATATCTTTTTTCTATTCTCATGGTTCAGTATTTATTGCATAGTTCGAATACAATATGCTTGATGAACTATCCTGCCCCGATAGTTTATTAAGAACAAAATAAAAAAGGACCCTTGGTCCCTTATAAATACTTTCTATACAAGTCTCTCCGCATTGCACCACTTGGATATGTGCATAAATTTTTGTGGTTTCCCTTTCATGACCCATTAAATTTCGATTCACTTCTATAGGCGCTCCATTATTCAATAAATTTGTGGCATAACTATGTCTAAGCTGGTGGGGATGAATGCTCTTTTTAATGTCCGTTCTCTTTGCTACCAGTTTTATAATGGTCCACGCTTGAGAAATACTCATTCAATGGGGTGACACGATACATCAGTTTAGAACACACCTGTTCCTCTCAATCTATACCGTATTAATAGTCAGTAGAGTCAAAAGAATAACTATTATACTAGAGTTTTCATTAAACAGTAACACCTGTTAGTTAAAGAAGAAAAAGCTGTCTTAAGACAGCTCCGATCTTCAGCTAACGCACCCGTTAGTTTAAGTGTACTTATTCACAAACTTAGTTGGCTTTGCATAAATAAACCGATTCGTTCATTACAGGAATGCTGCCCCTTTAGTTGAAGAAGAAAAAAGGATTGCCGCAGCAATCCATTCTAGCGAAAAGTTCCAATTAGCAGCTAAGTCAACTTCTTATGCATTCGCCTTCCAACTGTTTTGCAGTTTCCTTATATAAATAATTTGACCGATATGATATGCATTATGGGTAGTTGCATTTCCAAGAATTTGCCACCACTTAACTTTTTCAGGAAAACCTATAACATCACTTTCTATTTTTTCATTAGTTAATAACCCTTCCCACTTTAAAAGGACTTCTAATAAGATTTTTTTCAAATCATTAAAGCACATATATTCAGGACTTAAAAAGCTCCGATTATTATCTCCGATAGAAGATACAGCGTCTACGTTGGATTTTTCGTACCTGGTTTGCCAAGTTTGATTCCAATAAATCAGATGTTGTACAATTTCAGCTATACTGTTACTATCTTTGCTTGGCTTCCATAAAGCCTGTTCTTCCGTCAAATTTTCAACTGATTCTGAAAATGGTTTGTACCAACTAGGGTCATTAGCATTCGCTAAGAACTGGTCAGAAATAATATCTTTTACGTTGGTCATTCTATTCACTCCTCAATTCTAATTAGAATATGGATCCCTATATTAAGTACAACAGCCATCCTCCCTGATGTTAAAATGATTTTCCTACTCATTTAGTTTCGAGATAACCACCACAAAAACCTTTTACTTGTTCAACTAACCTGCCCCGTTAATTCTATAATAAAGCTAGTTTCGACCTTATTGAAAAGGAAAAAGGCAACCTCCTCGGTAGCTTTTGCTCTTCCATTATTTTTAAATGCTTTTAAACTCTTTTATAATTAGACTTTAAATATCGGATAACATCATCTTCTCCGTTCTTTTTTAGCATGGATATTGTTCTATTAGGGTCTTTTAAATAGCTTGTTATATATATACATATTCATATTCCTAATTTTAGAGAAATTTCTTTATACAATTCTGCGTGTTCTGTTTCTTCTATGGTTGTATGAAATAAATTCATGATTTCGGTGAAATATTGTATAAATTCATTTACTGTTGCAATCAGATGACCGAAAAGTTCATCAGTTATGACGTGGTTGAACATGCCGCCGACACAAACTCCCCAAAATGATTTGTGATTGGAGTGAACAACTGATGATAATTTTACTGTAAATACGTTCCGCAGCTTCTTCATTTTCTAATATTTTTCGTCTTTGCTTAGGTCTAATGTTCTTTGGGTTTTCTATATCCATCCATTCCCGAGCATGATTAGGTTTTTGGATGAAATACTTTAATAGCCATGAATTTTCAAGTGATTGTCTATACATAATCAAACATTCATCTTCTAACCCCATTTTTAAAAGGTGATATGCGGATGCTATATGATTGATTAAGCCTTCCAGTTATCAGGAATCTAGCTTGATAAAATGCTACATCCTCATTATCGAATCTTCCGATATTATTTAATTCATTCAAGAAGCTCAAGCTATCCCAAAAAGCTTCGTCTCTATCATCTAAGTGCTCCAAAAAGGCTTGTTCCTTTTTACTGTGTTATCAAGAGATGTCTTCGCAGATACGATTTACGCTCCATTTCTACTCTTTTTTGATAAATAGCATACTCCCTTACTTTTTGTAAAATGAGCATTCTTGAAAAATCCACATATCCCCTAATAGCTTGTCCTATACAAGATAATTTTACAGACATATCTTGTTAAAGATGACAAGGGGGAGTAGTATGGGCAATTATTTTTTAACCACTATTGTTCATACTTTTCCTAATTTTTTAATTTAAAAAGGTTAGAACCTACAAGAGTTGAACCTGTCTTTTCCAGTCCTTTACAATTTTTAAAGAAGGGATAGATATGGGCAATGGTGGCAATGGTGAAAACATTGGTTTGATCCTTGTGCTTTTCATCCTACTAGTGATTATCTTAGTAGGATTTTAATTAATAAGTAAACGAAGGGCAAAAAGCTGACTCTTTTTGGGAGTCAACTTTTTGCCCTTTTACATTGCTATTCTTTATTTTCAATCTTGCCTTCACTTTCTCCTACAACTTTATAAAGGCTACGTGCAACCGGTAAGATTTCTAATACTTTATCAATATCCAAATTATTAAGGAAGCTTAAAGGATTAGGTTGTGGAACTTGAGACATCGAATACATAGCAGGTCCCGTTTCTGTACCTTTCAAAAAGCTAAGTGCAACCGGTAAGGTTTTATCCAAATTTTCTGTGCCTTTAAAAAAGCTACGTACAACCGGTAAGATTTCTAATACTTTATCAATATCCAAATTATTAAGGAAGCTTAAAGGATTAGGTTGTGGAACTTGAGACATCGAATACATAGCAGGTCCCGTTTCTGTACCTTTCAAAAAGCTAAGTGCAACCGGTAAGGTTTTATCCAAATTTTCTGTGCCTTTAAAAAAGCTACGTACAACCGGTAAGATTTCTAATACTTTATCAATATCCAAATTATTAAGGAAGCTTAAAGGATTAGGTTGTGGAACTTGTGACATCGAATACATAGCAGGTCCCGTTTCTGTACCTTTCAAAAAGCTAAGTGCAACCGGTAAGATTTTATCCAAATTTTCTGTACCTTTAAAAAAGCTACGTACAACCGGTAAGATTTCTAATAATTTATCAATATCCAAATTATTAAGGAAGCTTAAAGAATTAGGTTGTGGAACTTGAGACATCGGATACATAGCAGGTCCCGTTTCTGTATCTTTAAAAAGGCTACGTACAATCGGTAAGAGGGTTAACATTGTGTCAGCATCAAGATTAGCAAGTATGTTTGAAGAATTTGTAGTAGGTACATTTTGTTGCATCGAAGAAATTGCAGTCCCCATTTTTTCCAGATTACTATTTAATAGCGTTATTTCATTTAAGACTTTATTCAATGTTTCTGTTGTCTCTCTCTGTAGTTCCAACATTTGAGTTTGTACTTCTTTTTTATCTCCCAAACTTCTATCCCCTTTTGTTTTCGTTTCTTTACTTCCTTTTTCTTTGTCCATTAATGTTCGTTCTCCCGTCTTTTTCAAAATTTGATACAAAAAAGTAAATACAGGTTGTCCGCAATATATTATGTTTAACAACCGTATGAAGTATAGACGAAGGTGTAATAACGTCTCAAAAAAAGACACTAGCACTAGCTGTGTCTTTTTTTCCTTATTTTTTACTTAATCTGCTTCGTTACTTCAAAGCCGTCTGGTTCGGCAGCTTGACCTTCAATTCAAGCCTGCCCTGATAGTTAATTAAAAGTATTTGTTTGGTGCTTTTCACTTGAATCTGAATGTATGATTTGTATAAGAATCATACGTTCAAAAGGCCGCCATTTGGCGGCCTTCTTATGGCGCTAACGCACCCGTTAGTTCTTTAAGATTTATTGTAGTGTTGAAATAAATAGTGCAGTAAGGATTAATGCCAAAAGAGAAAAAGATTAATTTTCCTTATCCTTTTCAAGTAAATTAATAATTCTATCAAGCTTTTGTTCGATATTTTCTGACTTGCTTGGTTGTTTAGTAACGAGATAACGAACAAGAAAAAACACACCAGAAAATATTCCAAATATAAAAATAAGGAAAACTAGTTGAAATAACACATCACCAATATTCATATTAATTCCTACCTTTACAAGTACTGGTGTTAGTGTATCATATTTTTACTGCACAGTTCTTTAACACTTCGCTAAATGAACTAACCTGCCCCGATAGTTGCATAAGAAAAAGCTGCCCTATAGACAGCTCCGATCTTCAGCTAACGCATCTGTTTGTTCAACAAGAAAATCAAATCACAAAAATCAATAGTAACTATCTAATAATTCTTCGCTTCCCTTTCTGCTTCTTTCTCATCCATTTCCTTATCTTCTAGCCATTGTTGATAATGGATTATCTCATGAGCCATGCTGCTTAAAATTGCACATAAAGCTGTTGCAATTCTTATGTATGGTTCAATATTTTTATCATAAGGTGCAAAGAAAGTAGCACTTTCCAGTTCTCTTGTATCTCTCGTTTTAAGTTGATAAGCCGTTTTTAGATATACAACAACCCTTATAAGAAATTCCATATATGTACGCAACCAAACCGCAAAGCTTAAGCACGTCCATCTTACTGATGGATTTACATCCTTTTCACATTTGACTCTTAACCCTGAGCGAAGATATTGCAAATCATTTGTTTTCATAATCGCTTCTGAAAACCTTCCTTGCGACCCGGTGACTTCAATGTTTTCCTCTGCTCTCCCTTCTAGATCCACAGATGGTATTAATTTCAATTAACCATTGCCTTAATTTATTTTGAAATCTATGTATATAACTCTTAATAATATCAAAACCTATGACCAGCAACACATTATATTCATAGGAGCTGACAACATGGCTAGAAATAACAACAGTAATCAATTAGTAGTTAATGGTGCAGAGCAAGCTCTAGAACAAATGAAATACGAAATCGCTAGTGAATTCGGTGTTACACTTGGCGCTGATACAACATCTCGTGCAAACGGATCTGTTGGTGGAGAAATTACAAAACGTTTAGTGCAAATGGCTGAACAACAATTAGGCGGAAGAACTCGTTAATCGAAATCATATGTATTGTTAGGGATAGTGATTGGACTATCCCTATTTATAATTCTCCAAGTAAGTCCATTTATAAAAATATTAATGTCTATGTGTAGTTTTTAAATCAAGATTGACCAAAATCCCCTCTTGAAACCACATATTAGTGTAAAAACAAGAATGCATTTTGTGAAAAAAATTGAAGAAATGGATTCTTTTCTTGTGATTCAGATACAATTATTTTTAGTAATCCTTAATGAACTACCAAAGTTCTCACGATAATCACCAATTCACATTTGTGTCGATGACTATATTATCATGAGTAGCCGTGGTCATACCCCTTATTCAATATGTTTTAGAAAGTCTTCAATCGTTTGTAACAACTTTTCAGGGTACTCCCCATTGATAGCATGAGAGGCGTCTGCAAATAACACCATATTACTGTATGGATTTCTTAAATTTTCTAAACCGATTTGAAACGACTTTTCGGAATGATGCATAGTCGATTGACCAGCCAAAATTCCGAGCACTGGCATCTTAAGTTTCTTCAAATGTTCAGTTTTAACCTTTTCTGGCATTGGCAATTTACTTTTGAATGTTCGCATTCCTGTTTCAATCAATTTGGCAGCCGGCTCACTTTCATCAATTTTAGCACCACCAGAGATATAACTAAGCATTCTTTCCCTTATTGATTTTGGCACTGCTGGTACGGAAGCTGGAATCGAAACTAGAATCATTTTTAGTGGAATAGGACCAAAAACATAAACTGGTTCTACTAATATGAGTGTTTGAATTTTTTCTGGGTGCTTAATTGCTAAATTTGCCGCACTCCATCCACCAAATGACAATCCTAATAAGTTGATTTCCTCTTCTGGCAATTGTTCTAGCACTTGTTTTAACCAAATAGCTTGATCCATATTAGTTTTGATACGTTTTGTTTGTATACTTAACCCTGGCTCACCTATCAAATCAATTGTGTAAACCGGACGGTGTTTTAAGAAGTCATTGAGATTTGCTTCCCACATTGGTGTAGCAGACCCCTTTCCAGGAAGTAACAATAACGGTGTTTTGTCTGGTGTTTCCTCTTCTTGAAATTTGTATAGCTTCACTTTACCAAAATCGGTATTGAGCATTTTTGACTCAACAGGTTGTGGTAAATAGCTCATTGCCTCATGATAAGAATTTATGTATTCTTGCTTACCATCATTTGTAACGAAACCACTCATTGAACCATCATCTTTGAAAAGACCTGATTATGTACAATAGTATGAATATAGCCAAAGAAACAATAACTAAAATGATCCATCTTTTTTTTCGTAAACATACAAACCTCCTTCTATTCTTACTTTAGACTATGACGTAACGTTATAAAAAATGCTTAAATTGAAGTAATAAACGATATAACCACAGTACCTATTTCTAGAAAATGTGTTGAATATCAGATAACAACCTTCTTTTGATATATTGAACGTTATTCAATCCTGTCCCGTTAGTGCCATAAGAAAAAGAGGTGCCAAAGCACCTCTCTTATCGATGTAAAGCAACTGTTAGTGTATCAAGGAAGGATTAAGTGTATAGTTCTTTTTTTAAAGCCTTAATTCCATCAATTACACTTTTTACATTTTCATCATTATTCAATTTGTTTCTTGCATGGAGCAAAACTGGTCTAACGGATTCCACAGAACGTCCAAAATCGTACATCCATTCATATCGAGGAACCATCCAAGTATGAAAATGGTGGGTAGTATCTTCATTATAAAAGTAATAAACATGTTCTATCCCTAATACTTCCCTTTGAGCTTTTCTAATCTTAGATAATAAGTTTATGTAATCAACCTTTTCTAAGTCATTTAACTCGTCAAAGCACTTAATATGGCGTTTAGATGCTAAAATTACTAAACCTTTAATGGGATATGCAACGTCTTGGTGAGCATGAAAATATTCAGTTTCGACTATTACACCACCATCCGGTTCTATTTTCCCACTTGTTAAAGCACAACTTAAACATTCGACTTCAACTGTTTTTCCATTAGACAAAGTAACTTCCCTCATAATTCCCTCCAAAAACAAAATATTATCTCTCTTAAAAAGATAAAAATAAACAAACCCTTGTTGAGCTATCCTGCCCCGGTTAGTTCATTAAAGGTAGTTTTTCACTTGAATATGAAAGTATGATAATACTAAGAATCGTATTTCAAAAGGCCGCCAATTGGCGGCCTTTTAGAATTCAAACTAACTCTAAGATTTCTTTGAAGTTATTCACTACAAAATCTGCTTGTTTTAATTCATCTTCTTGGGCAAAGTCAAAGTTCACACCAACTGCAATAAGTTCATTATCCTTAGCAGCAGATATATCTGAATACCGGTCTCCGACAACGTAACCTTTTCCAATTTGATTTTTATTTTTCACCATTTGCACTAAATCTGATTTATTCCCGGATTTAATTAGTTGGATACTATATGTATCTTGAATAAACCTATCCAAATTATAAGTTTCTACAATTGTCTGTAAATATTCTATCTGACCATTGCTGGCAATAAATAAGGGATACTTTTTACTTAAATCATTTAATGTGCTCTCCACACCAGCATATAATGCACCTTTTTGTGCTTGGATTAGTTCTATAAGCTTTTTATGAAAAATCTCATTGCTCTTTACTCGTATTTCTAGTGAGTGGTTTGGGCAAAGTGTTTCCCATACAACCGGTAGTGGCACACCCATAATTCCCCTATATTGTTCAATCGGTGTTTTTTTATCCCATAAATTTTCTTTTCGTAGTACTTCAAATGTTGCTTCTAGGGCAGGTTCTAAAATTAAATTCGTTTGAAATAAGGTTCCATCCATATCAAAAATGATTGCTTTACTCATTGAAAATTCCCCCTCTAATTATCTCTCATTAAAACATTTTTAAAAAGCGCTGTCTTAAAGACAGTTCTGACCTTCAGCTAACGTCACCTGTTAGTTGCATAAGAAAAAAACTACCTTAAAGACAACTCTGATCTTTAGTTAACGCACCCGTTTGTTGAATAAACAATTTAAAATCCATTACCCTGGAATATTATTCTCATTAATTCGACGGCTATAGAGTAAACCAAACCAATAAATTTACTAAGGAACTAAAGATAATTTTCTCTAAAGTCCTTTCTCACTGAGAAAAGAGAAGGAGAAAGATATAATGATTCCACATATCATCAATACCCGAAAAGTTGTTACTCCAGGATCAATTACTTGTGTTATATTTTCAGAAGAGAAACAAATATTTTTTCATGATGATACCCAACTCTTCTCCTCTAATCCGTCTTACTGAATTGTAGTAAATATGTATTTTTTTATCATTTTATTATCTTCCCCCCTTTAGTTGCACAAAGAAAAAAACTGCCTTAAAGACAGTCCTGATCTTAAGCTACGCACCCTTTAGTTTAATTACAATCCTTCACATTCCATATTAATTGAATAATATAAATATTTTTTTAGCTATAGGCCACTTTAACAAACTCCCCACTTTTTCTGCCATGACATGAATTGATAACTGAATAGGTACCTATTCATATTAAGGCTGCCCCAAAGAAGAGAGGTATTCCTTCACTTGTAATTGAATCATATGCAATATCAAATATAATATAACCTGGTATATAGGCTCCAAGTGCTGATCCAATTTAGTGACTGAGGAATAACCAGCCAATGATAAAACCAACAGAGTAATGTTTAAAGTATAAGTCATATTGGATACTCTAATTATAGTAATCTTAAGAAAACAAAAGCATCCCAATGGCTATTGGGATGCTTTTTATTTTTATATTTGATTCTTATTTACCTATGAGTGTTGGAACGGTAACAAATTCATAGCCCTGTGCACGTAATTGGTCAATGATTTGAGGCAATGCCTTAACAGTTTCAAATTTCCCGGATGCATGGTAGTTATGTTGAAGGACTATGACCCCAGGGCTTGCATTTTGCTTCACTCTTGATTGAATATCTTCCGCAGACACTCCGCTCCAATCCATTGTATCTGCCGTCCACATGATCGAACGGTATCCACGATTATTAAGCAGTGCTACCTGTTGACCTTGAATTTCACCATATGGGGGTCGGAATAAATCTGTTTTTAACCCTGTAATTTTCTCAATTTCTGCGGTAGTGAACTGTACGTTTTCGATTAATTGTTGGTTCGTGAGATCTGGTAAATGCGAATGATCCCAAGTGTGGTTGCCTATTGCATGTCCCTCTCTGTAAATTTGTTTTAGAAGTTCAGGATACTCCCTTGCCTGCTTCCCTACCACAAAGAAAGTTGCCTTCACACCTTTTTGTCTTAAGATATCTAAAATTTGCGGAGTATAGATATCTTCTGGACCGTCGTCAAAAGTAAGGGCGATTCTTTTCTTACTGGGATTACCCATATAAATCATTTCATTTTTTATTGGAACATTTATTATTTGTCCAGAATAAATCCAATGATGATTTTTAATTTTTGGGTTAGCTGCTCGTATTAACTCAGGTATAGAAACACCGAGTTTAATTGAAATATTATAAAGTGTTTCCCCTTTACTAATGTACGTTTTAGGAACTTCTAATTGTTGTCCTGGCTCAAGTATAGTAGATAGTAATTTGTTCAGGTTTACCACCTTATCTACTGATGTTCCATACTTGTCGGAAATTTTCGAAAGGGTATCTCCCGGTTGAACTGTGTAAGTTTCAGCCATTGCAGTTTTTTCGAAAATTGGAAGAAAAACCAAGATAAATACTATTAAACCGGTCACTTTTTTAAGCATGATTTCACCACGTCCTGATCACAATACTTTGAAACACTACACTTTAATGAAAAATGGAATGCAATCTTCTAGGAATCTTTAACCCATCTCATTGCGGATGATAGGCAACCCTTTTTTCAAGAAAAAATTAAAACGCCCTCCATAAAAGGAGGACGGAAAATCATCGTCGAGAAAATCATAGCACACTATAGTGACAAAACAATACAGTCTTATTATCTAAAAAAAAGCCTCATTGTGTGTAGGGCAACCTAATTATCCGGAGAAAATTTTCCCATTTTTTTCGACACATCTCCTCAAATTACGTCAAAATTCGTGGGCATTTGGTATTCTTTTGCCATCGTACCCTCGTAATAAAATATTTTTTATGCAAATATTATTAGTAAAGTGGGGTTATTTTTTCTTTACTTATGTCAATAAAGGAGTGTTTTTTTGGATATTTTTGTCGAATTTTTGTTATTTTTATGTATTGTGTTTCCTGTGCTTCATTTATTCCATTGCTTACCTTGGTTTCGTGAACAAAACGAAGGGCTCAAACAAAACCTTAAAATAGATAAGGGAATTAGCATCTTAGTCCCATGTTACAACGAACAGGGAATTATAGAAACTTCGATTAAGAGCATGAAATCATTATCTTATTCTCAATTTGAGGTCATTTATATCAATGACGGTTCAACGGACTCCACAATGATCCTTTTGAATAAATTTCTAAAGTTACGACCGTGTTCAAAATCTCCGCTCAAAAGACTGTCTCATAAAAAAGTTGAGGGATTTTATCAGTCCGAGCTGTACCCTAATATTTACGTCATAGATAAATTGAATGGCGGAAAAGCTGATTCCTTAAATGCAGGGATTGAATATTCAAGTCAAAGTATAGTGGTCACATTAGATGCCGACACCATCCTGACAAATCAGGCCTTATCAGTTGTTAACGATACTTTTGAGGATGAGGATGTCGTTGCAGCCGGCGGAATGGTGCATGTTTTGCAAACTAAAACAGCTAAACCTTTAAATCGCTTGTCTTTACTCCATGCAAACATGCTAATACGAGTTCAAACTTTGGATTTCCTAAAAGCATTCTATATTACAAAGATGTCTCTTTCACGCTTTCATGCTCTAGCAATCATATCGGGGGCATTTGGTATTTTCAAAAAACAAGTGCTTCTAGATGTGGGTGGTTACCGATCAACAATAGGAGAAGACATTGACATCACGCTGCGCATCCATAGGCACATATCGAAACATAAAAACAAGAAAATTATTTTTATACCGGAAGCTATTTGTTATACCGAATTGCCTGAAACCTGGAAGGATTTAATCAAGCAGCGCGTACGCTGGCAAAAAGCATTTATTGATTGCTTTATCCATTTCCGGTCCTTTTTGGGGAAAACTTTATTTACTAAATCCGTCTCTTTCTTTTACATATTCGAGTCATTTCTAGTAGGCACCATCGCTCCTTATGTGATGACAGGTATAGTTGTGCTAAATGGGATCTTAAACCCTCCATCTTCCTATGTTCATTACATATTATTTTATTTCCTTTACATTTTTTTATTTGGAATAGCGTATGACTTGGTGGCAATTGGAATGGGTAAGTATTACGGGTTTTCGTTCCAAAAGAAGGATGCATCCCGCTTACTATTTGCCATCATCTTTGATATTTATGTCTATCGATTTGTAACGATGTACATCGTATTGTATGGAAGTATTTCTTATTTCTTCAACAAAAAATGGAACAAAGTTGCTCGAACTGGCCGAAATTATCAAACTGATTCTAAACCAGATTCTAAACCTGCAGCATAGTCATGATTATTTTCAAAATGTTTTTTATAACTTAACAAGTAACAAAAAACTGTGAAAATGCTCAATTTTAATAGCTTTTAATGTGAGGTGCAAAATGGGTGCTAGAAAGAGAAAAAAAGTTCTACTAATGATTTTAACAATAATTTGTGTATTAATTATAGGGTCAGGCAGTTACACATATTATTTATGGCACATGGTAACGTCAACAGTAGCAAATATTGAAGAAAATATCGATCGTGATAAATCTGAAAAACGATTGGAAGAAATCAACTTCAAAGAAGGTGATCCAATAACTATTTTGCTAATGGGGATTGATAATCCAGCAGGTCAAAAACGTGGGCGGTCCGATTCATTGATCTTATTAACGCTTAACCCACACTCCGAATCGATGCACATGGTAAGCATTCCTCGCGATACGTACACAAAGATAAAAGGGAGCTGGAAGACAGACAAGATTAACCACGCTTATGCAATCGGCGGCACTGAGATGACCATTCGTTCTGTGGAAAATCTCTTAGATGTTCCTGTTGATTATTTTGTGAAGGTAAATATGAAAAGTTTTAAAGAAATTGTTGATACAGTAGGAGGAGTGGAAGTAAATAATGATTTAGATTTCACTTATTACAATGTGCACTACCCAAAAGGTCGTCTCCAGTTGGATGGTGAAAGAGCACTGAGGTATTCTCGGATGAGAAGTAAAGATCCGCGAGGGGACTTCGGCCGGCAAATACGACAACGTCAAGTAATTGAAGCTATAATACAAAAAGGCGCAAACATATCCTCTATCACGAAATTTGGCGAGATGGTTAAAGTCGTTGAAAATAACGTAAAAACGAACTTGACTTTCAATGATATGTGGGAGATTCAATCAAATTATAAAGATGCTCGGAAAAATATAGAGCAGCACAAAATTGAAGGAAGAGGTAAAAAAATAAAGGGTACTTACTATTATATACCTGATAATGAAAAGCTTCATACAGTTTCTAATGAACTGAAAAAACACATTGAGATTAACAATAAAACTCCGTAATAATTATTTAATCATTTGTTAATTCAGTTCTGGTGCAAAACTCCAAGATAATTGCAATAAATCTCTAAAATATGGACATTTTTTGGTTTAAGTCTCTGTTATCAAACTGTTATTTTTCATTAACTAAACTGTAAACAAGCTATGATATGGTAGATACTCCAAGGAATTTCCTTTAGTAAAAAGCCCGCAATCCTTTATTAGAGGAAAGCCGGCTTTTTCATTCTAAGAAATTAAGGGTAGTTGCCATGTTTAAGCTCAAAGCAAATGGTCCTTTCACGTCTACTGAACGGAAAAAATGACGTTTTCCAGTATCTACATTTTGGCAACTTTATTGTGATTACATGCTTTAATGAATACACCTTTGATATGAAGAAAGTGTCAAGTTTACATTCACTGCGCCCTCTTAACCAATAAAAATAAAAGCCGATGATTCCTTAGCGCTACTAGAAGGGCTTAGTACTCTCAATCAAATAGAGTAGGCGACTAACTAGTTTATCCTTTTTTTTCATTAAAATTACTAAAGGTGCCTTTTCAAATAACAGATAATTAAGAAGACGATCTACCTGATGACTTTCATTAATTGTTTCCGGGGACGTTAGTCCATGCAGATTTCCAAGGAGGATCATTTCTTCTCTCTTTCTATTAATTTGAACAAGCAGCATCTCATATGGATTTTGCACCATTACCTTATCCCCTTATATATACATAAGTGAGGAATGTTTTTTTTGTGAGGTTCTTTATTAATTACGAACATCCTTTGCAAGCGACGACATAGTAAGACTAGGGCGGTGCTTGATTGGAGAAGATTAAACATACTATAGGGAGAGGTATAATTTCCATAGTACTATGGAGGGGACAATAGTATGAAAACATTAGCCAAAATAGAAGAAGAATATCAAGAAGTCATTCTTTTAGTAAAAGAGCCTATGAGAAGCCATCTATTGATTGAGTTAATGACCGAAATGGAAAGGGAATACCATATCCCTATGATACGTACTGAAGATTGGGAAATTAAAAATAAACCAGTTATTGCATTATATAGTAAGATCAAGTTAAACAAAAACTTAAATATTTAACCATATTTATTTTGATAGAATAAATATGTTAAAAAAAGTCCATTTTCACTTTATAAAGAGTGGCGTTTTTTCCTGGTAATAATTATAAAGTAAAAAGATCTTATACAGCTAGTACCACTTCACAAAGTTACATCGATTTTAACATATATACATTAAAACTTTTCTTACTCACACTTCATTTTATATCATAAAGAGTACCTCCAAGAACAGAAGGTACTCTTTACACACGAATCATCTCATTTAACGCTGTGTTGAACTCCTTGTTATTCTTTTCCACTAAACTCTAAAATATTTAAACCCTCGGATGCTTCTGGTGCTTCAAAAAATTTATTAACATGAATAAACACCGCTTCCGTGTCAAAAGCTGCTCTTTCGGGTTGTTCGTTACGCCTTTGGGGCCTTTTCATTTAATTTATTTTCTTTTTATAAATATATAATTCAATATTAGGAACGTTAATTACTTCTAAAACTACGCATTGCTCTCCGGCGGTCGTGCAGTACCATCAGGATGATTATTCCCATCATCACTCCCAAGACGCTACCTAACTCGGTGGTTAGTACATATGCAAGCGGGTTCTCTAGAGCAGGTGGTGCATCGGGGCGAGTGGCGGCCAAGCGGTTAAAGAGGTTATAAGAGAACAGCATTCCCGACGAGATCCATGCTGCTGCCATAGGAGGGAGGAACCGCTTCGACCCGCGGCGAGTGGTCAATACCAACAAACCCCACGCCCCCGCGAAGGCCCACACACCGGTACTCAACGACAATAGGTGCCACCATAAATCGCGGTTATCCAACATGGCTGGGTTGATGCCAATAGTTCCGCCAACCGCCCAGAATAGCTTAATAAATCCAAGCAGGATACAGCCAGCCGCGACAAGCCTAGCCAAGGTGATATGCAGTTTCTGGCTGTTGCCCGGGAGTAATTCAATGTCGATTGGATCAGCAAATGCCTCTGGCCAACGCGCTTTAGCGTATCCAGCTAAGGCGAAAGGTAGGCAGATGCCGACTCCAACCAGTGAGACCATTACGAAGATCTGCTCATATACCCAAACGTTAGCAGCACCTGCCTTCTGATCGCGTATCATAGCAGCAGGACCAAGCACAGGTGCCAGCAACAGCATGGGAATAAGTAAACCAGTACCTACCCAGACGGGCAAGGCAACCAACCAGGCGGGCAGTCGCTCACCCCATGTCATGCTAAACGCCAATGCTAACAGGATACCAACTGCAGCTAGAACCATTGTTACTGCGTTTGCAGTGCGCCAACTTGGGTCGCCCATTTGTTCGGTCGGCATGAAGAGACCGAACGTCCAGGCTATTTTGATTAACAGATAAGGCATTACCGCTATAGCGGCACCATAACCCCAAAATCTACGCTTCTTCATCAAATGTGAAATTGGCTGCTTTTTCATTTCTGTCATGAGGTCACCTCGGCAGCCTGACCAGTGAGTTCGTAAATCTCTACCTCTACAATGAACAGAGCGCTCCCAATTAAACTCTCATGTTTATTTCTATTTATAACTATAAATAAACACCCCTTAAGAATTATCATTTAAACTGTTTTAGTTTTAATGAATCATAGGACTTTTCTCGAAGATAATCATTTACCCCATTTCGCTCACCATCAATACCCTAAAAACTGCTCTGTCCGCTTTAACTTTAACATAATATTCCAATTGGAAATCCCTTATTCTAAAAAAAAATTGACACAAGAAGATTGTCTTCATTGACATCCTTCTTGTGTTAATTCTTTTTGAACTATCCTGCCTCGATAGTTCAAGAAGAAAAAGCTGACTTAAAGACAGCTCCTATCTTCTGCTAACGCACCCGGTAGTTCATTAAGATTTATTGTAGAGTTGAAATAAATAGTGCATTAAGGGGTCCTACCAACAAAACGGGGAAAACATACGCTAAGAGAAATTCCGAGGTAAAAGGCAGATTTTTCCTACGCTTGTGCTTCTACAATTAAAGCGCTTTTACTTACTCCTTATAAATTTTAATCTTATTATGAGGTTTTAAGAATTATTTTACGCAAACCCTATTTAATTCAATAACAAGACTGTCCGTGCTCTTAATTAAACAATAAGGTTTAGGCAAGGAATCGTATCAAAATCCATTCAATATTATTATTTGGTACATACATTAATAATTATTGGAGAAAATATCCTATAAATAAATATAGGAGCTTAACTTTAATGAAGTTCATCAAACATTTATTAAAATATAACAAGGTAAATAATGACTATCTTCCTTCAAAGCAAATACCTCAACCCTCTAAAGAAGTTTTCTCTAAAGTTAATGAAAATATCTCCACAATAAAACAAATCTTTTCTAACACAGAAGATTTAGTTGTAAAGGAATTCAAAACGGAAACAGTACGAGGTGTACTTATCTATCTCGAAACTATGGTAGATAAGGAAAAAATACAAAGAGACGCTTTGAAACCTTGTTTACTATCGAATTCAGAAACAATTCAAAATATGCTTAATACTAATTTTCAGGCTTCAACAGTTTTCAATCAGGTCGAGGATGCACTTTTAAAAGGCTCTTGTGTTTTGAGTTTAGATGGTTATGATAAGCTTTTTTTGGTTGATGTCTCTATGTCTAAGGACCGTTCTGTTACAGAACCAGAAAACGAAAAGATTGTTCAGGGTTCTCATGATGGATTTATTGAAAACCTTTTAACGAACCTTCATTTACTTAGAAAAACAATGAAAAGTCCTAATCTGCGGATGAAATATTTCCCAGTCGGAATACAAGTTAAATCAAAAATAGCACTTGTGTATTTAAATAATCTTGCAAATGAAGAAGTAATCTATGAATTTGAACGCAGATTAAAATCCATTTCGATGGATAACGTTTTAAATATTGGATTCTTGGAGGAATTAATAGAAGATTCTACAATATCACCTTTTCCTCAATTATTAAATACTGAAAGAGTAGATCGTGTAATTGGACATTTAAATGAAGGCAGAGTTGCTGTCTTCATGGATGGAAACCCAACTGCTTTACTTTTGCCGGTTACATTTTTTGCTTTTTATCAATCACCTGACGATTATAATTCTCGATGGATGATTGGTACGTTTATCCGTTCAATTCGACATGCAAGTTTTTTGATCTCGATTCTATTGCCAGCTTTTTATATTGCTGTTATTGCATTTCACTTTGAAGTGCTGCCTGACGAACTTGTAAACCCTGTCGGAAGTTCTATTAATAAAATTCCTTTTCCTCCATTAATCGAAGCATTGCTGATGGAATTAACCATTGAGTTGATTCGCGAAGCTGGAATACGTCTTCCCTCAAGAATTGGCCAAACAATTGGGATAGTTGGAGGCCTTGTTATTGGGGACGCCATCGTTCAAGCAGGGCTTATCTCGACTACAATGATTGTCGTTGTTGCCTTAACTGCTATTTCTTCTTTTTGTGTTCCATCACACGGAATGAGCGACGCTGTTCGATTGTTACGTTTTCCGTTTATGTTTCTGGCTGCCTCATTTGGATTCGTTGGAATAGTCTTTGGTTTTATTGTGCTTTTAGCTCATTTATGCAAGTTAGAGTCATTTGGTACACCCTACTTTGCTCCACTTGCTCCACTTAGAATAAAAGACATCAAGGATACTTTTTTGCGTCTTCCAATTTGGAAATTGAATACACGACCTTTAGATTCACATCCTAAACACATTAAACAACAAAAACTTTCAAGGGGATGGAAATCCAATGATAACAAAAGAAAGTAGTATTTCAAAAACACAGCTTTTTTTTATGATCATTCAATCTCAAATCGGAGTTGGAATTTTATCATTACCTCATGATGTCTCGTTAATTTCTAAGAATGATGGGTGGATATCTACTTTAATTGCAGGCCTAATCGTACAAGCCATTATTTTGGTCTTATGGGGGCTTTGCAGAAGATTTCCATCTTTAACAATTTATGAAATCATCCCTCATGTACTAGGGAAAAGGCTAGGAAAGGCCATCATTTTATGTTACATCCTGTACTTTGTTGTTACAGGCAGTTTAGTTTTATCCCGTTTTAGTCAAATCATCGATATATGGATTTTACAAAGGACGCCAAACTGGATATTAATTTTATTAATGTTAGGGGTTTGCGTATATCTTGTAAAAGATAATTTACGAAGCATGGCTCGTTTTTATGTACTCGTTACTCCCATGTTAATTATTCTATTTGGTCTAATTACATATTCGCTAAAAGATGCTAATTTTCTATATCTATTGCCAATTGGTCAATCCGGCATATCAAATATGATAAAGGGTTCTAAAGAAGCAACATTTTCGATGTTAGGGTTTGAGTTTATGCTTTTTCTCTACCCTTTTGTAAAAGCATCTAATACCCGTAAACTAATTGCGATTTCATCTGCCCATCTTTTCGTAACTTTATTTTATACATATCTGGTGTTTGCTAGTCTGGTCTTTTTCGAAACTAGGGAAGATCTATATCTTACTCCACAGCCTTTATTGTATATGATCAAAGCCTATTCCTTTCAAATCATCGAACGAATCGATTTATTTTTCTTATCTATCTGGATCATATCTGTTGCTACATCTATTGCTACCTGGCTTTTTCTTTCTTCACAGGGCCTTAAATACCTTTTTGAACGTGCCAATCATGCTGCATTTCTCCCATACACTGCCGGGTTTATTTTTATTATTGCTCTTCTTCCCGACCATGAAACTGACCTTGAAAAATTTAATAAGCTTATGGAACCTGCACATTTTAGCTTTATAGTGATCATACCATTATGTTTATTTTTGCTTTCATTTTTCCTTCCTAATAAAAGACATGGAGATTATAATGTATGAAAATCAAAAGGTTATTTATGATTAGTATATGTTTATTGTTAACAACAGGATGCTGGGATCAAAATTTAATGAAAGATGCTACTTTAATACAGACTATAACTTTTGATCAGACTGATGAAGGGGAATTTTCATTAGGATTTGCAATACCAAATATATATAGAAACCCAACGGATTCAGGACAAGAAACTGAAGCTATTAATAGTGAAAATTTATCTACAGTGGCAAATACTCCAAGAGAAGGACGCATGAAATTAAATACAGAGATACCCGGTAATTTAGATTCTTCGAAAAATAAACTTGTATTATTCGGTGAACAATTTGCAAAAGGTGACATTTATCCTTCTTTAGATGTAATTTGGCGCGATCCCCGAAGTTCCTTAAGTGCTAAATTAGCAGTTGTAAAAGGAAAAGCATTTGATACACTCAGTATTCCACCTAGAGTAGAATCAAACATTAGTCAAAACATCTTATATCTAATCCGAAGTACTGAAACAAATACAATCATTCCTGAAGAAAGCATCCAGACTCTGGCTTCAGAGTTACTTGATCCAGGTGAAGATATTGTCCTTCCCTTATTAAAGATGGGTCGTAATGGTACTACTATAGATGTGGCAGGTGTAGCATTATTTGATGAAAGGAAATTATCAGGAACTCTATCCCAAGAAGAATCCACTCTATTTCTTTTACTAAATAATAAGCAAAGTAAATATGCGCGTTTCACAACATATGTAAATGGAAATAAAGAATTAAACATGAATAATTTTATTTCTCTGAATGTCGATCATATTAAACGGAAGTTAAATGTTTCTGTGAATGACAGAGGAGAAGTTTTAGTAAATTTAAACTTACATTTAAAAGTAATAGTAGAAGAATATCCTATAGGGAATGTACCTAATAAAGTTGATCAACTAAACAATAAATTATCAAATACCTTTACTAATAATGCTGAAGAAGTAATTAAAAAACTACAAGTAGCCAACTGTGATGCGTTTGGTATTGGAAGAAGACTGATCGCTTTTCATCATGATACCTGGAAAGAAAAAAATAAGACAAACTATTTTAAAGATGTTAAATTCAAATCAAAGGTAGATGTGGAGATTATCCAACATGGTATTGTTAAATAAATCAACAATAAAGAAAGAATAATTAACTGCATCATAACTAATTAAGTCGTGATATAGGTTAAATTTTGGAGTCAAGGAGTAAAAGGAACTTTTTTATGTAGGATTTTATACATAGCTGGTAAATCAACTTTTTCGGCTACTTTAGAACAATGTTAGCTACATAAAAAAGTGAAGTAATATCCAACCTCTTACTCCATTAAATGGCCCGAATGTTGAACCAGGCTAATGACGATTGTTCAACTAAACTGCCCCGTTAGTTGAGTTGCAGCAGCAACCTACCTTATTTGCACCTAGTTAAAGATTGATATACTTAATGATGAATGATTCCTGCCAATGTCAAAGATAGGACTCAGACTTCCACTTTTCGCCTTTCCATAAAAAATTTTACAAAAAAAAGACTTCCATACACAGTATGAAGTCTTTTTGGAAGGCTCTTTTCGTAAAGATTGATGTTTTTAAAACGAAACTATTTAAGGTTGATTGGAGCGTAAGTGCGAGACTCCTGCGGGAGCAGCGGGACAGGCGAGACCCCACAGGCGTTTACGTCGAGGAGGCTCACCGCCCGCCCCGCGGAAAGCGAGCATCTGGAGGGGAAATCAACCACAACTCACTACCTGGTAAATAGCAACAAAGTATGTGAAAACAGCCTTTTGGTAAGAGAAGAGTATTACGGTTTTAAAACGACTTTTATACATTCATCCTCACGATTATTAAAAATTCGATAACCATGACTTGCTTCTTCAAGGGACATTTTGTGTGTGATAATTTCTCTTGGGTCAAATTCGTTATTTGTTATTTTTTTAAACAATTCTGGCATAAAATGAATGACTGGAGCCTGTCCTATTCTAAGATTAATATTTCTAACCCAAAATGCACCTAATGGAAATAGATTATAGTTACCTCCGTAAACACCAGTCATTTGCACTGTCCCATACTTTCGGACAGCTTTAGTAGAAATTTGAATAGGTCCAAGGGTTCCGCCCTGCAGTTTGAATTTTTGTTCCAGAAACTCTAGGGGTGATTTCTTTCCATCCATACCTACACAATCGATGACGACATCTGCCCCACCATGTGTGATCTCTTTTAAATGTTCCCCCATATCAGGGTATTTTGTGAACTCAAATACCTCAACATTGTTCATCTTTTTCGCATGATTGATTCGGTAATCCAAGATTGTTCATCTTTTTCGCATGATTGATTCGGTAATCCAAGTAATCAACTGCTATTACCCGCTTTGCACCTTCCATCCAGGCAAATTTTTGTACCATTAACCCAACAGGTCCGCATCCAAGAACAATAACTGTATCGCCTGATTTTACACCTGCATTTTTCACACTCCAATAAGCTGTTGGCAGAACATCCGATAAAAAGAGCAGAGACTCATCCTCCAATTCGCATGACTCGGGGATAACAAAGGGAGTGAAGTTTCCAAAAGGGACTTTTAAATATTCAGCCTGACCACCTGGATGGTTACCGAACTTCTCAGTATAACCAAAGTATCCGCCAGAATCATAATGAGGGTTTGAGTTATCGCATTGGCTTTCCATTTCATGTTGGCAATAAAAGCAATGTCCGCATGAAACATTAAAGGGAACGACAACACGGTCTCCCTTTTTTACTTTTGTCACTTCAGGTCCAACTTCTTCTACAATACCCATTGGTTCGTGGCCAATAATATATCCTGGGGGTAATGGCATGTTACCTTGATATAAATGCAAATCAGATCCACAAATAGCAGTAGAAGTAATCTTAACTATAATATCGTCTTTTTTTTCTAATTTTGCATCCTCTACTTGGTTAACCTGTACATGATTTGGTCCTTGATAAGTTACAGCCTTCATAAATGCAGGGCCCTCCTAAATTTTAATACTGTTAACACTCTTAACTATGGTCAACAAAGAAAGTAAATAATATACTTATTCACTTTTAGCGTAATTGTTTTATGTTAAAGGAGCCGAACCGTTTTGACTACGAAGTAATGGTGCTAGCTTTCGAATTAGTTATTGTAAGTGTATATAGCGTGAATTGATTCGGGGAAATAATTTGCTAGTAACAGACCATTCCATAACCCTTACTGAACTAAACTGACCTGCCCCCATAGTTCAACAAGAGAAATGAACAAGAAAAAGAACCCCTTTGCAATAAAGAAGTCCTTATTTATTCATTCAATTTCAGTTGCAAATTGAAACAATTCCGGGTGATCTGCCAAGTCTTGCATCGCTTTTTCTCTTTGTTTTTTGGCTGTTTCAATGTCATCTTCATCTTTTTGAGGGTGGCTTTTCTATCCAGTAATCAAAAATAATATATCCAGATAGGGAGTTTGGCATCAATTCGTTTTTTACCATTTATGCATGATTTTATAAGCCCAACACAACCATTAATTACCCTTAATTTATTTGATTTTCTCCGCCAACTCTAAAATAATTCCCTCTGGTCCACGGCAGTAGCATAACTTATAACTATCTTCATATTGTTGTATCTCACTAAAGATTTCCGTACCTTTCTTTTTCAATTTGGCAACAAGAGCTTCAATATCTTCAACAGCAAATGCAATATGCCGGATACCCAGGGTATTTGCAAAAGGTTGCTGACCATCTTTTTCATCTGACGGCGTATAAAATTTAATTAGCTCTATCCATGCCTGACCGTCTGGCTTCCCCAATCCTACACATGCTACTTTAACGTCATTAAGCCCACTCATCCGATCCATCAACTCTCCCTCCATTTCCCATTCCCCTTGCACTTCAAGTCCAAAATCGAGAAAAAACTCTTTAGCAGCAGAGAGATCATTTACAATTACACCTACATGATCTATTCTGTGGATCTTCATATTTCATACCTCCTTTTATTCCTGTTATTTTGTAATATCCTGTATTCTTACCTTCTAATTCTCGAAAAACAGAAAATATCCTTCTTGTTGAAGAAAGGCAAAGAGCACTCTTCAATATCCTGCCCCGTTAGTGCCATAAGAAAAAGAGCTTCTGATCAGCTCCTGATTACTTTTAGTCAAATTTTTATCGTAAAAGAAAAAGCTGCGTTAGAACGTTTTCCTTCCCGCAACTTTTACTTTATCTACCATTTAGTTTTTGAATTCTGGGGTAAACGATGGATGTGTTAGCTTTGGTTAGTCTACCTGCTCCCCAAACTTCTTCCCGAATTCTTCCATTAAATCAATAATAGGAATGAGTTCTTCCCCTTTTGAGGATAATGAATACTCAACACGAGGAGGAACCTCTGGATAAATTTTGCGATTAATTAAACCAGCTGTTTCTAGTTCTCGAAGTTGCTTTGTAAGGGAACCTTGTGAAATATCCCCTAAAAAAGCTTTGATTTCACTATAACGGCGCTCTTTGGACTTTATAAACCAAAGAATGAGATATTTCCAACGTCCAGATAGTATGTTTTGGGTATAGGCAATGCCATATACTTCTCTCTGTTCCTTTATACACTTTTTGTCAAATCCATCCTTACATATCCTAGACATCCATTCACCTGCTTTCTACTGTTAGGTACAAAAAAATGTACTATGGCAATTTTTATTGCCTTCTTTAAAAGAATGAGAATTGGTTATATTCTAGTATATGTAATAAAAACACTCAATATTTTTAATATCTAATGAGATATGTTTACGGATTGATAAAGTGGTGATATTGATTCAGATAAAAATATCATTGTTAACTTTAAGCAGAACAACTCTTTGATATACAAATTCTTTAGGAGGAGAAATGATGAAATTTGGAATTATAGGTGCTGGAACAATCGGGTCGATCATTTCTAAAAAATTAGTTAAGAATGGACATGATGTAAAAGTTGCAGATGCACGAGGAATTGAACATTTAGAAGGAAAAGAGCTTGCTGGAACACCTGTCCTTATAGAAGATGTAATTACCAATATTGAAGTTCTTATAATATCTCTCCCTTTAACAGCACTGCCAAGCATTCGGAACATTATCGAGCAAGTTGGGGAGGAAGTAATCGTCGTAGATACTTCAAATTATTACCCTAGCAGAGACCAAAAAATTGCAGAAATTGAGAACGGGATGGTTGAAAGTGATTGGGTTTCCAATCAATTAGGTAAACCTATCATCAAAGCTTTCAACAACTTGTTAGCCCATACTTTAGAAAATGAGGGAACCCCCGAAGGTACTAGTGGACGCATTGCCATGGCGATTGCTGGTAATGACGTATCACAAAAACAAATAATCATGAACGTAGTAAACCAGCTAGGCTTCGACACAGTGGATAGTGGTTCTTTAAGTGATTCGTGGAGACAACAGCCGGGAACTCCTGCATACTGCACAGAACTAACAAAAGAAGAACTAACAAAAGCATTGGAAAAAGCAAATAAAGAAAAAGCCCCATTCCTACGGGATAAGGTTATAGAGAAGTTATCAGCTTCTAACTTCACCTCCCTCGCAAATAAAGATATCGTGAATATGAACAGAGAAATATATAATTCATAAAACAAAAAGGTGCACTCAGTTTAAAGTGTACCTTTTTGTATATTCCCACCAAACAATCCACAAAAGCCCTTCTGTCCGATCTGAATTTTTTTTCATGACAAAAAGCTACCCATTAAGAGTGGTAGCTAGTATTACATGTTATTTGAAAACAATTTGCAGTTTTCCAGATACTCTTCCGGAAGAGTATCCATCTTTAACATCTACATAAAATTTACCAATTATCATATCTGTGAATAATGTCTTTCCACCAGCTAAGCTATGATAGCCTGTGCACTTTCCAGTACTGGCATTGCAGAGACGGGACCATATGTTGCTATAGTTAGTCAACAACTTACTTCCAGAAGAAGTCTTTAAATAGATTGGGGAAACCAGTTCTACCTGTAAGTCACTACCTCTGTTAGGATTTCCAATTTCACCATCCCATTTTCCATCTTCTGTTTGAAAAGAATACTGAGGAACACTTGCTTGTGCAGAAGAATTACCTAATACCATTCCACCTACCAGAACTAACACAAATATACTTAAGATTGAAAATAAGTTTTTTATGTTATTTCCTCCTCCCATTTTATCCCTTTTATGATATCAGAATAAACTGATTATTAAAATGATTAAAAATGACTATACCTTCTTAGCTTCAAACATGTTTCCGTTTCGTCATCTTCATCGCTTTACAGTTCCAGTCACTACGTTTTGAACGATCCTGCATCTATTTTCTTTTGGAGCGCATGCCTTTAAGTTTTGTAATGTCATCTTGCTTAAGCAACAGGTTATACATTTCACTGTTAACATCATATATCGCAATTTTCCCTTGATTATTATAATGAATTCCCCAACCATAATTTTTCACTAAAGGAGAAGCCCTGAAACAAGCCTTGGATTTTGAAAAGAACTGTTCTCGAAGTTCAGCTGCATTTTCCGCTTCCATTTGATTTTTGATTAAATATGTTTTGAATTGGACGTCTTCTTGTGTAAATTTATAGGGGTTATTGTTAATTAAATCATGCTCGATATAAGCAATGGTGGGTTTTTCGTTTTTGATGACAGGGACCTTTGCTGAAGAAACCTTTGAATCCTCTGAAATGGTAATAAGTGTGTTCTTATAACTCATATAACAACCTCCTTAGTCTACATACCATATCATACCATCATTTCCCTCCGCCATCCTGCCCCTTTAGCTCTATAAAAAAAGCGTCGCTTCGCTATGTCTTCATAGCAATACAGATGATGAAAGGCTTTCGTTCATTAAAGGGAGTTGAAGAAGGGCAATCATTATAGGAATTAATCCACTAAAAAAGGCTACTTAACGTAACCTTTTTTAGTACAATCATATTTCTATTTACCTTTGACTTTAAGGGCCTTAATTACTTCTTCTGTTGCCTCAGCAATAAGCTCGTCGTTATAATCAGCCTCTTTTTCATCACGACTTGAAAGTACAGCAAGAACAATAGGATCTCCTTTTGATGGCCAAATGATCGCAATGTCATTTCGCGTACCATATGATCCCGCTCCAGTCTTATCAGCCACTACCCAACCTTTCGGCACTCCAGCACGAATTAACGCATCTCCAGTAGTATTTCTCTTCATCCAATCTATTAAAAGTTCACGTTTCTCAGTTGGAAGTGCATCTCCCAATGTAAAAGCCTGAAGACTAGTAGCAAGTGCTATTGGTGTACTCGTATCATGCGTTTCACCAGGATTAACTACATTTAAATCTGGCTCGATTCGCTCAGGGTTGGTAACATTATCTCCAATTCCCTCCAGTACTTTTTTAAATCCAGCCGGTCCCCCCAGTTGTTCAAGGATAAGGTTTCCAGCAGTATTGTCACTGTATCGAAGCGAAGCATCAGCAAGCTCCTTAAGAGTCATCCCCGTATCAACATGCTTTTCGGTAATCGGATTATAATTAACAAGATCCTCACTGGTATAGGTAATTCTTTGATTAAGGTCTTCTATTGATTTCTGGTGTAAAAGTGCCCCTACAGCCAGAGCCTTATGAGTAGATGTAAACGCAAATCGTTCGTTCTCATGAAATTCCACGGTTTTTTTCGTTCCTGTATCAATGGCATAGACCCCAAGCTTTGCATCATATTCCTTCTCAAGTTGTTCAAATTTCTTGATTGTGGCTTCTTTTGCCGTATTATTTTCCGATGTTTGGTTAGTTCCCCCGGTTTGTTCTGTTTCCGATTGTTGTACAACCTGTTTTTCCTCATCTGAGCAGCCTGCAACCATAAGCACCAAGCCCATTAGTGCCAGTATTTGATAAAACCATCTTTTGTTCATGATATAAACCTCCTAATTATTTGATTAGACTCTTATGTACGGATTGAAAAAACAACCTCATGCAAGGAGTTTCAACAGATTACATTTGTAGTCCGATTACATCTGTAGTATAGTATTACATACGTAATCAAACAAAGTCAATTCTTTATTTTTTTACCATCAAGCCACTATAAATTTGCTATATACCTGTTTTTTAAAATTTAAAAGTCAAGAGAGGTGGTATTGAAGGACATGTTTCTAACCTACTTTATAATAGGTCTATTGGTGTCTTCATTTTCCGTTACTGTTATCCTCCTTATACGAAAATGGTTTGGAAGACAATTAACAGCAAAATGGCACTATCATTTGTGGATGTTCCTTTTTATGGCTTTAGCACTTCCATTCATACCTACTGATTTATATAATTTTAGCTCTCTCTTTAGCAGCGGGGATATAAATCAGATTAATGTACCCAGCTCTAATATGAAAAAAACTGGGACTGATATGATGCAGGGCCTACACCTCATACAAGACTTTTCTGTATCGGTCAATCGGCCGGACCTGTCCTTACTTAATAGGGGAGTGATGGGTTTATGGTTGTCAGGGATGCTTTTATTTACCTTTACTATGGTTCGTGGATGGCTCACAATCAGAAGGATAAAGAATTATTCTTCTCCGTTTTCCAATCAAGAAGTTCTCCTGCTTTTCGAAGAATGCAAGAAAAGACTGCAGATAAAAAAACCAATAGAGATTGTTATTTCGAATAGAGTCCAATCTCCAATGATATTCGGGCTTTTTCAAACATATATCGTCTTACCTTCTCAGCATGAAAACTGGCTTAGCTTGAAAAATTACGAGTATATCTTTCTTCATGAACTGAATCACTATAAAAACAAGGATTTGCTGACAAATTACGTGATATTGTTCTATCAAATCATTTATTGGTTTAATCCCCTTGTTTGGCTTGCTTTTAGAGAAATGAGATTGGATCGGGAAATCGCATGTGATACATCTGTTTTACAGTTACTGGATGATCATTCCATTAGTGAATATGGAAATACTATCATTAATTTTTTGGATCTTTCAAAACGGTCAAGTAATCTACAGTTGGTGACACAATTAAACGGTTCGAAGCTTCAAATCAAAAAACGAATTGAACAAATTTCTGCCTATAAGCATTCCGCAAAAAAATCATTAAGAAAAAGCGTCTTCATTTATGTGTTGGCCAGTATCATTTTGACAATCCAATTACCTTTCGTTTCCGCATTTGCTACGGAAAACGACCGATACTATTTTAAAAATGACGGAGTGGTTTATGAGGATTTACAGCAATTCTTTAAAGGGTATGATGGAAGCTTTGTTTTATATGATCATAACGCACAGCAATATCGCATTTATAATGAAGAAAAAAGCACTTTGCGGATATCACCTGATTCCACATACAAAATCTATAGTGCCTTATTTGCTCTAGAATCAAATGTGATATCACCCGAAGAATCCAAACTTTCATGGGATGGGACGGAGCAACCCTATGAAGCTTGGAATATGGATCAGGATGTCTCATCTGCTTTACAAAAATCTGTAAACTGGTATTTCCAAGAATTAGATCGTCGAACAGGATTTGAAACAATTCAATCCAATCTACAAGAGATAAACTATGGGAATTCCGATGTATCTGGGGAATTTAGTGAATTCTGGAATGAATCCTCATTAAAAATTTCTCCTGTCGAACAAGTCCAACTGCTGCAAGCCTTTTATAACAATCAATTTGAATATAAGGAAAGGCATATCCAAGCCGTGAAGGAAGCACTACTCTTAGAAAAGAATGAAGAAGCTCGCCTATCAGGAAAAACAGGCACAGGAGCAGTGAATGGAAAAAACATCAATGGTTGGTTTATCGGGTATGTAGAGACGAAGAACAACACTTATTTCTTTGCTACCAATATACAAAATGAAGATGATTCATCCGGAAGCAAAGCGGGAGAAATCACTTTATCAATTTTAAAAGATTTAGGAATCTATAATGAAAATGAAGGGGAGAAATATGGAGAAAAACATTCCTAGTATATCAGAATCAGAATGGGAAATCATGAACGTACTTTGGGATAAAGCCCCTCAAACAGCGAATGACATCATACTTTCCTTACAGGAAAGTACCGATTGGAAACCGAAAACCATACGGACCCTTCTCGATCGATTAGTTCAAAAAGATGTAGTAGGTGTCAATAAAGATCAAAGAGTTTACACCTTTTACCCGCTCTATTCACAGGAAGAGTGCCAGCGTGCCGAGACCGAATCATTTATCAAACGTATCTATGGAGGGACCATGAAATCCATGCTTGTCCAATTCATTCACGAAGATACCCTATCTGATGATGATATCAATGAACTGCGCACTATTTTAAATAAAAAACCCAAAAAGTAATCCTATTAAAAAAGTCGATATGGAAATTAAACACCTATAAGAATGAAGAAAGCCTACGATCCTTGTTATGTAAGGAAGGAGGCTTTCTTTTATTTGAGTTATTTTTGACTTTTCTCTATTTTCCAAATGGAATTCGGGGATCTTCGTCTTTATATCGAGAATAGGTCGTGCCTGCGCTTTCCATTTCTGAGCATTGTTCATTACTGCAAGCAAACAGATAAGTTTGTATGTCAGTACGGACACTTACTCCAAAATAGTAGGGGAACTTTCCCCCTTTATTTTTATCCATGTTTGCATCAATAGCAATAATATTCTCTTTTTCTGCTAACTTTTTATACTCTTTAATCTCAATTGTTTTCAGCACCATTTCACTTAAAATGACCTGTTCACTTTCGGACGGTTCATACGCATGTTCAAAAATATACCATCTTCCAAATAAAAACAAATTAAACCCTATACTGATTATCAATATTGTTATTAAAATCTTATTCTTCATATTTCCCCATCCCTGTACCTCTGTCTATCTCGATAGTCCCCGCCTCCTGTAATTCATTTAAACGACTTAAACTCTCTTCTTTATTAAAAGAACTATGCCAACGATAATCATATTGATACAATATACGGTAATGGTTACTAATCAAATTTTGTTGCAAACGAAAATCACCTCTATACTCGATCTCTTTCCACCATATCTTACCACCCATTGTTTTTTCTTTAGGCGTACCACCATTTTTGCTAGCAATTAACTGAACAAAATCTACTGGATTGTCACCTATTGATGATATCAACAATTCGCTATGATTAAACAAAGCACAAAATGCAACAACGGTGGTCCAATTGGCTTCTGTTCTTCTTTTTTCAATTTGAACTAGTGTTTTTTTTGAAATCCCTAGAATTTCAGACATCTTATCTTGAGAAAAACCTTGTTCTGTTCGGACAAGTTTCATTTTTTCTGATATTAAATTGATGAACTCTTCTTTTTCCATATATACTAAATACTCCTTTTTAGTGTAATTTTACACTAAAAGTATTATTTTTCAATAAAAAATACCCTTTTTGAATAAAAAGCAACTTTAAAACACAAATAAAAAAGCAAGAAATAACCTTGCTCTAAATAAGTTTGAAATGGAGATGTTTCTTAATTAAGGCTTGTTGAACTAAACTGCACCTATAGTTCCATAAGAAAAAGGCTACCTCAGCAACCTGCCTTATTGAAGTAAACACCCGTTAGTTCATTAAATCTTAGATTGTTATTTTTGATTTTTTAATTTCCAAACCTCTTCTTCGAGCTTATCTATTCTTTGCTGAAGTACTTTCTTGGGTTCTGAAATCCTTCGACTTAATATTACGATGAAACCAATAATAGCAATAATTCCTCCAGCAAAAGCAATAATAAATAACAACGCAACATCAAACATATAAACAACTCCTAATTTATTCTTGGTATTATCATCTACGAAATTTGAACAACAAAGTTTTATTTTTCTTTCACTATAAGAAAAAGAGCTGCTGATCAGCTCCTGATATTGAAAGGAACGCACTGTTAGCTGATTAAGGATGGTCTTACACCATTAGATTATCAAATATAATTCCTGAACAAATTAACAAGATTCCAATAATAATATGGACTTTTTTTCATTTACTTTTGTACTTTCTATATAGTAAAGATGATTCCAATTAGGCCAATAAATACAACATTTCTTATAAAATAAGATGTATTTACAAGAAAAAGGTTAGGAAACATTTGATAAAGACCAGATGTAACACCCATAAGGCAAACAGAGGAATTTTTAATTTCCCAATACATTTCTTCATCACGTTTAATTAATCAATTCATAAATGAGTTATTAAATCCTTATCTCCTTTAAGGGGTAGCGTCAGGAAAGGTGGATTTACAACGTTAAGAAAATTTAAATATACAAAAGCCTAACTTCTCGTTAATAAGAAATTAGGCTTTTGTTACTTCATAAAGGCCCCCGTTTTATAACTAAAAAAGTCGCTTTTCAAAGTTGGAAATGGCTAAACTAAATTATGGTATTTCAATTTCAAATTCTTCATACATAGTTGGTTTTGGTAATTTATCAGTTTTAAGCTGTAAACCTTCTTTCTCACCAGTTGCAAATTCTTGCTTAAAACTGTTTCCCTTGATCCTTTCTGCAAATGGATTGTCTTCTACCATTAAGTTTTTCCCGTTAGCATCTTCTAGCCATATTGGATTTCTTAAAAGTTTATTGTCGACGATGGCATCACTTTGAACGTCAAAATGCACAATCATCTTATCTTCTAGATAGGTTATATCTGTTATAAGAACCTTCCCAAAATCACCTTGATCTAACATAAAAGGCAAACTTTGATCATCTAACTGAATAGAAACTTCTTCACGCCCTTCTGACATATGAATTGAATAAGGAATAATTCTAACCTTTTTTGTTCCCTCTTTTAAAGGCGTATAGAGAAAATCAAGAGTAGCCTTTTCTTTACCGTTTTCTTTATCTCCATAGCCACTTCCACTTACAGTGTCTAACACATTCCCTATCTCATCTATAATATAAAAATTCAACTTATATGGATCGAGTTTGTTATTTTCTTCATCTGCCGTTACTTTAACAGCAAGATCAGTACCTGCTGGGCCGAGCTTCAAAGAAGCAATTTGAACCTGTGCCTGTTCAATCATTTTAACTTCCTGTGGGCGAATAACTGTCACGTCATTCGATTGCTTCACCGGAAATTCGAACTCCCACTTTCCTGGAATAAGACCGACAGCGTCAATTCTTATCTTGATATCAAACTCCTCTGGGAGTTCTTCGGTTGGGTTAATATCCATCAATCCCTTATATTTCTGCGGTGTGACAAAATCCCCTGAAGTGCTAGAACTGAAGTTAATTTCCTTTCCATTCACTTCAATGGTCGGCCGTTCAAGCTCACCAATCGCGAACAATGATTCTTGCGTATACCCAAATGTAAGGCGTGTTCCGTCATAAAAAATTTCATTCATTGTTAAGGTAATCCCATTATCCCTTGAGGATTGGTCTACAATTTGAGTTAAGCCCTTTTTCCCTGCTATTTTTAAGCCTTCATCACTAGCATCATTGAAAAAGGTTCCTATGATTGGAATATGAGACGCAACTTTTGCCATGGCTGGAGAACTTGCTAAACCTATAAATAAACTAAATAATATGACCAGAGCGATACTAGAGTATGCTAATTTCCGAATCACACTTCCTTTTTTAATACGAGTTAATAGGATAGGGTGCTTATTTCTCTCTTGGGATTCCAAATTTTCAATATCAGTTAAAATTCGGTTTTTCAGTTCTTGTTTTTGTTTTGTTTTCCACATTAGATCGGAATTTAATTTCTTTAAGGAACTATCAAAATCAGTATCTTCATATTGCTTTTTCATCCCAATACCCCTCCTTTATTAATTGTTTTTTCAATGCTGGAATAGCTCTAAAAAGAGTCGATTTAACTTTACTCTCGGACCAACTCAATATCTTTGCCGTATCTTCAATAGAAAAACCTTTGATTTTTCTTAAAACGATCACCTTTCGATATGTATCTTTGATTTCCCCTAACGCTTTATATAGTTCAAATGATTCCTCTTTTATTTGAATCATTTCTTCAGGCAATGAGTTATTGTCCTTTTGCAAAAGAAATACTTCTTTAAAGAACCTGCTAGGTTTGCGTTTTCTTAAAAAATCAACCGTTAAATTGTGAGCGATACTGAATAGCCATGTTTTTTCACTGGAATGCTGATTAAATGAATTATGATATAAATACGCTTTTACAAAGGTATCATGGGTCAAATCCTCTGCTTGTGGATAATCCTTAACCATCAATAAAATAAAACTTAAAATGGATTTACTATGTTGGTCATACCAATCTGCAATTTCCTTTTTTCTGTACTCCGACAAGTTACCACCCCTCCTTTTCTTGAATGTTCAATACTTAGACGTATTAGCTAAATAAAAGTTGTGTTTTTTTGGAATCTTATTTTATTGAACTAAACTGCACCTATAGTGCCATAAGAAAAAGCTGCCTTAAAGACAGCTCCGATCTTCAGCTAACGCACCCGTTACTTGAATTAGAAATTTAATTAGCTTTTCTTGGTCCTCTTTAAAAATAAATAACCTAAAACACCTAAAATTAATGCTATACCTCCGAAAACAATAACTTGAAATATAATATCCCCTATAAACATAACCTGTTCCTCCTGTTTCTAAAAAACATTTTCCTAAATCTGTATACGAGATTTTCCCTAAAAAGGTTTCAACTGATAGTTTGATTCTAAAAGTCTTATAAACTAACTGCCCCTAAGTTGCAAGGAGCTGCTGATCAGCTCCTGATAATGATGAAGTAAAGCACCCGTTAGTTCTATAAGGGGTAGCATCAGGAAATAGTATAGATTAACGATTAAGTAAACTGAAAGAATAAAAGTTTTTGAAATTCATTAAAAATATTCTTGTTTAAGTCACAAAACTGAAGGTTTCACTGAGTTTAAACTTTCAGATGTAAACTCAGTGGCAATAGATACTATGGAACTACCAAGCAAAATATTTGAATAATCTGAAAATTTTAGGTATAATAAAAAAAAGGTCAAGGAGTTGGTTTCCTATGGAAAGGAATTTGGTTAATACGACACCACAACCTGAAGTAAGCGCCAAGGTTTCTGAATTTGCTGAAATGGTGTTAAACAACGCCCTTCGTAATTTCCGAAAAGAGCAAATCCGAAAAGAGATTGACCAGTCATTACAGGACCGAAACAAAGAAGAATTTCTACGTTTAACTGAGGAATTGAAAAATATTTCTTAAAATATTGTATTGCATATCGAGATGATTTTGAAATGAACTTAACATAATCATTGATTATCGGCATTGAAAAAGGATCTTCAAACGAAGATCCTTTTTAGCTGCTTGTTCAATTAAAACGCCCGATTGCGGAAGAACAAAATAATGATAATAATTGCTGCCTTTATGCCTTTAGCTTCTTGAACTAAAGCACCGGTTAGTTTAAGTACATTCCTTCACAATCTTTGTAAATTGAAGAAAATATCACTCCATTTAAATTAACCTTTTATTATCTAACAATTCCTCCTCATCACATTTCATATTGATGAATTTAATTAAAGACGCAGTTACATACTTACCTTTTCGGTAAATGAATACTGTTTTGACTTTTCCGTATAGATTCGGTATTGAATGTTGTCTATTGATTCCGTCTTGTATATGCTTTGTAATTCCATGAGCATCAGTTCCTCTTCGAATACCTCTAAAAATCGCGAAACACCTAGACCTCCTATCGCAATTTTTTCACAATCCGAAACAATACGATGTAGACTAAATCTTATATATATCTTCTTCGTTTGGTAGAGAAGAAATCGCTCCTACCTTCGTACACACGGCAGCACCCACTTTATTTGCAAAAAGAATGATCTCTTTAAGTTTACTAAAATCACTAAGAATTGTGTCATAGGACTCAAGATTTGCAAATTGAAATAAAGCAGCACCGACAAATGCATCACCAGCACCAGTTGAGTCAATTGAATTTACTTCGACACTGTTTATTACACTCATTCCACTTCCATTTGAAAGAAGAGTGCCTTCCCATCCAAGGGTAACGGCCACTATTTTTGCCCCTAAATGATGGAGCATTGCTATTCCATCATATTTATCCATTTTTCCCGTGATTAGTTCAAGCTCTACTTCGCTTACTTTTACAAAGTCAGCCATTGATATACCCTTTCTGGCTAAACTAATAAATTCAGCCACTCTATTTTTCCATAAATCATGCCGGAAGTTAGGGTCAAACGATAGAAATATCCCCCTATTTTGTGCAAATTCCATTGCCTTTAAATAAGTTGTTTTAAAAGGGTCTTCCAGAAATGCAGTTGCAGATCCAAAGTGAATGATCTTTGCACCACTTAATCTATCTAGGTATAAGTTATCCTCTGTTAAATTTCGATCCGCTCCTCTATTGAATACAAAATCCCTTTCACCATTTGCTTGTAAAGAAACAAATGCTAAAGTAGTTGGTGCCAAATCATCAGTAACAATCATCGATGTATCAACCCCCACCTCTTTTATCGTTTCTATTAAAAATAATCCAAATGGGTCATTTCCTACTTTTCCAATAAGACTCGCTTCCCCACCTAGCTTTGAAATAGCAGCTGCGACATTCGCTGGTGCACCCCCTGCTTTCTTTAGAAAATGATTACCTTCCATTAAATTAACATCAATATCTGTACAATAAAAATCGATCAAAAGCTCCCCAACGCATATGACTGCGCGGTTTGTTTTATTCATTTACATTACATCTCCATTCTTGTGATTTAGGTAAAATGAAAGGCTATCGATCATTTTCGACAGCCTTCATAAACTCTTACTATCAACCCATCTTTAATAGGATTGAAATGTAGTCTTTATCTTTTCCATATACTCTTTAAAGGGTATATTTTCAAAGACTTTAATGTAACTTCTCCACCCTTGCTATAAATTTGTAATCCTTTACTTGATGGATCCGGGAAAATTTGATCAGAAATAACCGTTTCACCTTTGTTTCCAAACACTTCTACAGCAGATCGGTCAATGAAAATATGCATTTTAACAGTCCCATTTAATGCATTTAACGGTCCGTCATGCTTACCGACCACATTGTTCCCATAATCAAAGCTTCCTGAATTTGAACGGTCTACGAATAATTGTTTGGTGGCAACATCATAGCCAATAGTCGTATATTCAGTTGCTCCTTTACGAACTTGAAAGCCGAATTCAGTTGCTTTTATATCATCTACATCAAACTCAGCTATCATTTCAAATGTATCTTCTGATAGTTTGGATAGGAGATTACTTTCACCAGATATGACTTTATTTTTATATGAAATTTTTTCACTCTTATCTCGAATGGTTTTTAAAGAAACTGGTGTTTGTTTTAAACGTAAACCTTCATCTGTCTGAGTTAGCTCCATCTTTCTTGGCAATGTCGTTGAACTTCTCCAAGTCGAAGTTGGTGTATGATTTGCATATAGCCAATTACTCATCCAGCCAATCCAATATTTTTCGCCATTCTTACCCTCAATTCCGCTCCAATCTACTGCGGCATAAAAATCTGCACCGTAGTCAGTCCATAACACTTGATTGGAAGGGTTTTCATTTTTAAACGTTTTCCCGTCAAAGGTACCTACAAAATATTGCATACCTGACCCGCCTGCAGGAGCGCCATCATTAATGCTTACCTGTAGTACCCATTTTGTTTTTGAAGGGTCACCATCAATTGGTAATTCGATTAGAGTAGGACATTCCCAAATCCCTCCGTTACTGCCATGAGTAGAAGGTATCCACTCTCCAGAAACAGCAGACCAGTCTGTAAGGATGCCGCTTTCTTTCGAATCGCCTTTCTCAGGCTCTTTGGCAACTTGGTCTACTTCATTTGGCATGGCCCCTTCATTATAAACATTAACATCATCCATGTTTATATGACCCCAACCACCTGTAGCTTTGTCTACAGCTTTAATATATAACACTTCTCCAATGTATTTAGACGCATCCCAGACGTATTTTTGATATTTTTCTTCTTTAAATTTGGTATTGGCTTGTCGAATTAATTCTTGATCATCAGAGGCTCTAACTAACGAAACATAGCGGTTGTTGATATCATTACCACCGCCCAACAGAAAGTTGATTTCTCCAGAGCCACCTAGTTTAAAATATGAGGAGTGCAGTTCACCTGTTGCGTCATCTCCCTTTTGAAGATCAGTAAACCCCCATAGGTGGTAGTTTCCTTGGTGGCCGAAATCCCCTCCCCAGTAAGATGGTACATTTGTCACATGATCTTTTGTGAAAGCATTACCTTCGATTGTACTCCACCCAGTTAGATCACCTGTCTCAAAGTCATGATTAGTAACTTCCTTCTCATTTGTCATGATGTTCTTACCAACTTGAACATCTTGGAATAACGTGGATGAATTCCAAACATTTAAGCCAAAATGTCCTGACGAAAAAGTTGAATCATTTACATCATGAATTAGATTACCATCTAAAAAAATTTTAATATTTTTTCCATGAGTGCTTGCTTTTAAATGGTACCTTTTATCTGTATCTAGATTTATTGTTTTTTCAGCTAGAATGGATTTGTCTCCATTTTCGATTTTCATGATTTTTATTGTATCGTTTAAAGCATCGATATTCGCCATATAACCGTTTGTTGCATGAGGATCTGCACGAAAAACGAGCGAGCCGGCTCCATTGCCACCTTTTTCCCCAGATATCTCAATGTTTGCTTCATAAAAAAAGTTATCCCCTGTTTGACCGCTCATTACAAAAGCATCCTCTGTAGAGGTTCCACTTTTTCCATCCATCGTGTTCTCCCAGCTTCCATTTACATTTGTCCATTTTGATAAATTGGTTTCAAAGTTAGATGTATTCTTGAACTCCACATTTCGAAAGGCAGCCGTTGAATTCCACGCTGACAATCCATAGTATCCATAATCGAATTCTATATCTGTTTTTTTTATAACGGATTGATCGTTTACAGAGACTTGAATTTGATCCCCATCTGTTTCCACCTTCACATGGTAGGTAGTTGAAGTTTTGAGGGTAAAAGGTTTTCTCGCAATTTCCTCGTTTGTTCCATCTACATTCTTACTTAATGTTATGACATCGTTTTTGGCATCTAAGCTCGCAATATAGCCGTTCTTTGCACGCCTGTCTGACCGAAAAACTAAACCGCCTGCTCCTTCTCTCCCATTCTTCTCATTAAGCGTAATATTTCCCTCATAGCTAAATGATTCACCTGTCTGGGATGACATGCTATAAGAAGTTCTGTCTAAGCTATTTGCTTGTATTCCACCATCTTCGCCGAATTCACTTGCATACTCCCACTCTTTTAAATTAGGTGAGGTATAAAACATGATCTTATCCTTAGCCGCTAACGACATAACCCATTGGTTTGATTCTTCATGCCAAAATACTTTAGGATCGCGCCAATCTTGTATAGGAGGGTCTGGCATTACGGGATTCCCTTTATACTTTTCCCAAGTTCTACCTTTATCTAGGCTATACGCTATACTTTGGACTTGCTTATCCCCTGCATGCGTAAAGATGGCAACCATTGCTTCTTTTCCAAAGCCAGCTGTATTGTTCCAATCAATAACAGCACTCCCCGAGAAAATCTGACCGTTTTCATCCGGCGATAAAGCAATCGGCAAATGCTCCCAATTAACAAGATCTTTACTGACAGCATGCCCCCAATGCATCGGTCCCCATGTCGTTCCATACGGATGATATTGATAAAACAAATGATATTCACCTTTATAAAAAACCATACCATTCGGGTCATTCATCCAGTTAGCTTCAGGAGAAAAATGAAATTGATTACGGTATGGTTCATTATAATACCCAGGGTCTTCTGCATATGCACGATTAAATGGTAAACAAGTGACAGTTGAACATATTAGTAGAATACTAATGATCCTCTTCACTTTTATTTCACATCCCTTTTTTAAAATCTAAAATGACATATGATCGTTATGCTGGACTATTTCCGCGCAATCGATCTAATAAAACGGCTGCTACAATAACTCCACCTTTTACAACTAACTGCCAATAATAGTTGACATCCATTAGAGTTAACCCATTACTGATTACCCCCATAATTAAAACCCCAATAATTGTTCCTATTATTTTCCCTTTTCCACCTGTTAAACTTGTTCCTCCTAGAATAACAGCAGCAATTGCGTCTAACTCATACATTTGACCAGCAGTTGGCTGTCCAGAAAACAACCTTCCCGCTAAAACGACTCCTCCTAAACCAGCTAGTAAACCACTAATCGAATACACATTGATTAAAGACTTTTCAACCTTAATTCCAGTTAACCGAGCTGCCTCTTCATTGCCACCAATCGCATAAATATGACGACCGAACATCGTATATTTAAGAACAAAAAACATCACGACATATACTAAAGACATGATATAAATAGGAGTGGGGATTCCGAAAATACTTCCACCACCGATGAATTTAAATGTTTCGTTTTGTAAAACAATTGGATAACCGCCACTAATGACATAAGCGAGTCCACGAACATATGTGAAGCTGCCTAGTGTAACAATAAATGCTGGTAACTTTGCTTTGGCTGTAAGAAACCCATTAATCAGTCCTACTGCATACCCTACTAGTACGCCTGATAACATCGCAATTATAGGATTAACTCCTGCAGAAGAGACCATGACTGAGATAACGCCAGATAGAGCAACTGTTGCACCAACTGATAAATCAATACCACCAGTTAAAATAACGATTGTCATCCCAGCAGCTAAAATAGCAATAATGGAAACTTGTTTTAATACATTCAATAAATTGGCTGTATCTAAAAAATTTGGTGCTGTAAATGAAAGTACTCCACACAATATTAATAAAATCATGATCATGCCAAGCCTATTCCATAAAGAATAAAGGACATTTCCTATATTTAGGCGTTGTGAATGTGTAATAGTTTGCGTATTCCCTCTCATTTCTCTCTTCCCCCTATGGTAGCTAAACGCATAATAGTTTCCTGTGTAGCTTCTTCCTTCGAAAGCTCGCCTGTTAACCTTCCTTCACTCATGACAAGTATTCGATCACTTACCCCCAATACTTCAGGAAGTTCAGATGATATCATTAAAACGGCCAATCCTTCATCTGCAAGCTTTGAAACAATCTTGTGGATTTCAGTCTTGGCACCTATATCAACCCCTCGTGTTGGCTCATCCAGTAGTAATACCTTTGGTGCAATTGATAGCCACCTAGCGATCACTACCTTTTGTTGATTCCCACCACTTAAGTTTGATACTTGCTGTTCTGGGGAAGCTATTTTTATATTTAAGTCTTCAATATATTGGTTAGCGCTTTCATTTGCTTGCTTCCAACTAACAATTCCTGCTTTAGCGTGTTTTTTCAATTCAGCCATTATGATGTTTTCTTTTACGGACATTGATAAAAATAACCCTTGTTCTTTCCTGCTTTCAGGTACATGTGCAATCCTATTAGCAATAGCATCTATTGCGGATTTGATTTTAACAGATTGACCATCAACCAATATTTCGCCACTTTTCAACTCGGACAAACCGAAAATGGCCCTAACCAATTCTGTTCTGCCAGCACCAACAAGCCCCGCTAAACCAACAATTTCACCTGGGTAAATTTTTAAAGATACATTCTTTACAATTGTGTTATCAGAAACATTTCTCAATTCAAGTACAGGTGAAACTTCCTTTGGATTTTTTGTGCCAAAGGCTTTTGACCGATTAAACAAGTCCTTTAAATCCCGTCCTACCATCAACTTTACGAGATGATCAGGATTTGTCTCTTCAATCGGCCCACTTGCAATCCATTCGCCGTCACGTAATACAGTGAACCTATTAGAAATTTTAAAGATTTCTTCCATTCTGTGAGAGATATATACAATGGCAACTCCCTGCTTTTTCAAATCATCGATAATTTCAAACAGCTTTTTTATTTCTTTATCTGTTAAAGAGGCGGTTGGTTCATCCATTATGAGTACCTCTGCATTAAAGGATAATGCTCGGGCGATCTCGACCATTTGTTGTTGAGCAACACTTAAGGTCGAAACCAATTGGCGTGGATTTAGATTCGACCCCATTGAATCTAACACCTCTTGGGCACGTTCATGGACCTTATCCCATTTCACCATTCCTAAACCATTTCTAGGAAAGGTGGAACCCATTAAGATATTTTCACTTATTGTTAAATTAGGAGAAAGGTTTAACTCCTGATGAATAACACTAATTCCTTTGTTCCTTGCATCAGTAGGGTCCTTCCATAAAATTGGTTGACCTTTCAAGTAGATTTTCCCACCATTGTCATCAGGTGTATGAATGCCTGCGAGGATTTTCATGAAAGTTGACTTTCCAGCTCCATTCTCTCCCATTAATGCATGTACTTCACCTGGATAAAGTTCAATTCTCACATTGTTCAATACGGTTACACTCGAGAATGTCTTACCAATCCCTTCCATATTCAACACTGGCTTTTTTAGAATTTGTTGGCCTTTAAGGGACATTTCATTCACAGCCATACCTTTATCTCACCCCTTATATTGATTTGAATAGGCTGATTAAAGGAGGAATCCTTATCAGCCTATTTATTGAAAGAATCTTACCAACCTTGGTAAGAATCTAATGTATCTTGAGTCACAATCTCAACTGGAACTTTAATAAGCTCCTCAACCTCTTCACCAGTTTTCACTTTCATTCCGATTTCAACAGCTTTTTTGATCATGTTACTAGGTGACTGAGCTGAAGTAGCAGCAATTGTACTTCCTTCCTTTGCCATTGCTTCTGTGGCTTCAGGAGCACCGTCCACTCCGACAATGAAAAATTCATCTTTACGATTCGCTTGCTCTTGAGCAATTTCAACACCAATTGCTTCTGGATCATTAATCGCAAATACAGCGTCAATAGAGCCTGATGAATTAGCTTGTAAAATGCTTTCCATCACCGTTAATGCCTTCTCGCGATTCCCTTCTCCATTTTGCTTCGCGATAACTTTAATTTCGGAATCCTTTATTGCATCTTCAAATCCTTGAATACGATCAGATACAGCCGAAACAGGAGGTCCATCAATAATAACTATTTTTCCTTTTCCACCTAATTGTTCAATCACATATTCTCCGGCCAGTTTACCAGCTTGATAGTTGTCTGAAGTAACAGTGGCATCGACTCCACCTTCAGCATTAGTATCTACAGCAACTACTGGAATATCAGCAGCTTTGGCCTGTTGAACAGCTGCCGCAATTCCTTTTGTATCAACAGCATTTAAAAGAATGATATCTACCTTTTTCGTAATAAAGTTTTCAATTTGAGCTGCTTGTTTGGCTAAATCATATTCAGCGCTTTCAACTAGAACTTCAGCACCTAATTCTTTTCCTGCTTCTTCAGCACCTTTAGCCATGGAGACGAAGAAAGGGTTTGCTAAACTACCCACCGCTACACCGATCGTTAATTGTTTGTTACCTTTTTGTCCTTCGTTACCGTCTGTTGATCCATTTGATGATTCACTAGCCCCACTACATGCCGTCATCGCGGCAATTACAAACGCCAAAACTAGCATTCCTATTACTTTTACATAATTCACCATATTAGTCCCCCCTAGTTTTTGAAGATGAAAATAATTAGCTACTGAACGAGAAATTGTTACCGCTCTCAATCTCTTAAACTAGATCACCTCCTTAAATGAATATTTTTGGTTGAAACAATGGAAGTATGGTTGATTTTGATAGTTTTTCACATTGACTATTTATTGATAACGCTTTCATCCCTTGCAAACAATATAATTACCCTTTACACATTAGAATTATAATTGATTGATTTTGGTTGTTTTTGATTGATTTTGATTATATTAGAGCTACTTGTAATTGTCAACGGTTCCAATTATTACAAAAAATATATTGATAACATAAAATATTAAACGTTTCAAATGGAATGTTTAATACATGGAGTAGATGTTCCCTCATTATTAATTGGCCACATTACAATAAATCAAGCATTCTTTATTATATTGATAAAACAAAGGGGAAAATTTTCAATAAAATAATTTCAGAATTTTCAAAAAAAGCTGGTATTCAAACTGTCTGAATCAGACAGTTTGAATACCAGCTTTCCTTCAACGATAGCAAATTTAGTTTTTAGTCCCTCACAATAATTATCTCCGTTTTCTCCTTATATTTTCCTAACGTTATTGTACCTTCTTCATTCGTAATAACTTTCGTCTGGTTTAAATCTGCAAACTTAGAAAATGATACTTCTCCAAATTTTGTATGATCTGCTAATACAAAGGCCTCACGTGACAAAAAGATGGCTCTTTCTTTTATTTGCGCCTCTTCTGGATCTGGGGTAGTCAATCCAAAATTATAATGAATAGCGTTCGTACCCATGAAACACTTATCAAATCTGTATTTTTTTATACTTTCGTATGCATAACGTCCAACTGTTGCTTTGGTAATCTTTTTAACAAACCCACCAATGAAATATGTATATATTTCATTTTCAAGTAATGCATCTAAATGATCAATTCCGTTTGTAATGACAACGATATCTTTTTGTCTTAAATGTTTGATCATCTGATACGTTGTTGTTCCAGCATCAAGATAAACACAGTCGCCGTCCAAAATTAGTTCTGCCGCATATTTTGCTATCTTAGCTTTTTCCTCAAGGTTCTGCGTTATTTTCTCAAACACACTTGGTTCGTCTCGTTTACTATGTAAAAGTGAAGCTCCACCATGTACACGTTTTAAGTAGTTCTGCTTTTCTAATTGATCTAGATCACGACGCAAAGTAGATTCTGAAGTATTTGTTAATTCTACTAGCTCATGAATCTTAACATTCTCCTTTTCTTTTAATAGCTTTAAAATTAATTGATGCCGTTCCGTAATAAGCATGATATGATCCTCCTCGTATTACACTTCTATTTAAAGGTTCTTCTTGTATTCTAGTTTAATTAATTTTAGTATATAGAATTTTGCAGTGACATGTGAGAACTATAGGGTATCCCCATAAGAAAAAGGAGCTGTTGATCAGCTCCTGGTAATGAAGTACGCACCTGTTTGTTGAATAAACAATTTAAAATCCATTACCCTGGAATATTATTCTCATTAATTCAACAGCCATAAAGTAAACTAAACCAACAAATATATTAAGACCTAAAGCTAATTTTCTCCAAAGTCCTTTCTCACTAAGAAAAAGATATAATGATTCCACATATCATCACTACACGAAAAGTTGTTATTCCAGGGTCAATCACTTGTGCCATATTTCCAGAAAAGAAACAAATAACCAAGATAATTAAAGCACCCTTCTCCTCTAATTAATTTTACCAAATCTCGTTATATATGTATTTTTTTATTATCGGATTATCTTCCCACTTTACATGCATAAAGAAAAAGCTGCCTTAAAAACAGCTCCGATCTTCAGCTAACGCACCCGTTGGTTCTATAAGAATTATCTCAGAGTTGACACAAACTGTGAAGTTAGGATTTTTCTAAAATAAACTAAGAAAACAAATAATAGAATAATCCCTTTATCCTTTTTTCTAGTTACAAATTTAGCAAAGATAAAAATAAGGATTTTTCCATAGACAGCGAAAAAGACTGCAATACCAGTTAAGATTATGTGAATTGAAGAAAATAAAGTATCCAGTGTAGCACTCCTTTTACTACAGGTATTCTTATTGTGGGTATTTGAAAAGAAATTAATGCATAGTACGAATACACTAGGCTTCTTAAACTAATCTATCCTTTTCCATATGAAAGGAGCTCCGGAAGCAACCCCTGTCCGTTAGTTTATACCGCACACTCCAAAAGGAAAACGTTGCGAGAATGGACATATTTTCGAATAAAAAATGTCTATTCTTTTGGTAATATAGAGGCAGCTACTTATCATGAGGCATTTATAACATACGGAGATGATGAAAAAATGACAGGACCCGTTTTGATTTTGACCATTATTATGACGATATTTAAACTAGTTGTTACCTGCCTTCCAACCGATGTCGTCAATTGGCTTTTGAATAAATTTAAGATGCATCCAACACTTAGTGACGGGAATACCGTGATCACGATGGACGGAAAACGATTGGAAGGGGAAGAGAAGAACCAAGTAATTCAGGATGTTAACCATGCGATGGTTTTGAAGAAAAATCATATATTCCCCGGAAACGATTCCTTATTTTTACAGCCAAAGAGTGGTGTGAAGCCATTGGTCATTGATACGAAAAAAGGCAAAAGGGATATTCAGTTATTGGTGTTCGTGTACGGCGACCATGTGGATGTTGTAAAACAGGACAAGAAGAAGCTCGTGGCATATAGCATGCGTTCCGAAAGTCTCCAAGAGCGTTCGATGATGAAGGAAATGGATGTAAAAGAAGCATAAAAGGAAGAAAATGAAAAACCACACCATGATGTGTGGTTTTTTGATAGGGAATTATTTATTTTCTGACACGACTTCTTCTTCTCTTATGAGGATGCCTTCATTTTTTGCTCGCTCATATAGATCGCGTTATTGATAATCAGTGACCATTTTCCAGTACGAAGCACACTTTAGCTGAATTAAAAAGCTCAACTCTCTTTATCCATATATATTTATATTAGGCAAATGATTGGTCCCGACTTTCTTGTTTAACTACCCTGCCCCTTTAGTTCCATAAGAAAAAGAGCTGCTGATCAGCTCTTGATAATGAAATAAAGCACCGGGAAAACACTATTCCCATTCATAATCAGTCACCAGCTCAACCTTTTCCGGCATTATTTTTTGAAGAGAGTCTATTGTTGAAAAGTTTTCATCATTTGAGAATGCGGCTATATAATCGCCATCATGCCCTACCCAAAACATAGTGGAACTCTCATTTAACGTTGCTATCAGGGTATTGGCTATCCATTTTAGTTTAATAAGTCTTGTTCGGTTATTTTTAGTCCTTTTTACGGGATAAGGTGACTCATGTTCCCTTTCCTCTAGTCTGAAGACATCCTGTTTTAAGGACCATAATGATAGGTTCAACATGCTCCCATTCCCGTGTAAATAAGGATAATATTGTTTAAATTGCTGTGGGCTGCGGATATTTGCCTTTACAAAGAACGAGTCTTTACTACTCCCCTTCATATAATTGAACTCTATATTTTGCTTCTTAAACAGCTCTTCGTACTCTTCTAGTTGAAAATCATAGATTTCCGCAAGTGAATAAATAGGGTAATAATTTGGGCTCTCCAGCCAATTGCAAAAGAATTCTTCATGGGCTTCTGCATAATCCCCATCAATATAACAAGAAAACTCTACGATATATTTGAACTCACCGGTTATCTCAAAAGGATAAGTGGCTTCTGGGCCAGGCTTAGTTATTATTTCTTCTGGAGGGAAGTGGCTTATTTCTACCTTCATGTTATTCGCCTCTCTTAAAAGGTTCGGATAGTTACATTTTTATTATATACCACGTAAAAAAGTTGTTTTCACTGGCTTATTAAAGTATCAGTTGTTGAACTAACTTGCCCCTTTTGTTGCATAAAGAAAAAGCGCCCTTAATGACAGCTCCGATCTTCAGCTAACGCACCCTTTAGTTTAATTGCATTTATTCACAATCACAAAGACTTAATAAGGGCTTATAACTTTTCAAATTCTATGGACTTGCAGGAAGGACATTGAAAAGTAGACATATCGGTGTCATTATGAACCCATTTATCAGAACAAAGAGAGCAGTGTAAAACAGTATGCTTTTCTTTAAATTCCATTGATTCTTTTCGGTATCGTTCATAATCCTCAGGGAACATATCCGCTAATGTGCGATACACAAAATTGCCCGTACATTCCTTTCCGTTCCAGTATTCCTTTCCATTTAAGTATTCAATCATATATATCTCCCCTAACAATTTATAATTAATATATCATTTCAATCATTTACCTTACTGATGACATATAGCGATTATATAGTTTAGAACATTCCTTCATACAATCCAAGTATATATTTCTTATTTCCTCATTCGGAGATAATTTCAGATAACTTTCACTTTTCAATAAGGAAATAAGAGGTTTCATTTCGTAATAGTATTCGTAATTTTCCTTCTGTGTTAAAAGTTTTTTATAACCTTCTAATATTTTAATATAATAGCTATCCATCAAACGATATTTACACTTCGATAACTCCAAATAATAAAACCTGTTTATTTCCCCTGACATATATTTAGCAAGATACATTTCGTTATCTCCTAAATAGGCAGGACTGGCTTGTGAGTAGTAACGAAACTCACCATCACTATACAGTTTTTTGGAAATGCGAAATTTATGCCAGTTCATTACTTCTTCGTAACGAAATCCTAATGCGCAAGAGATACTTGAAACCATAACAGGTTTACGTTTCAATATGTAATCGATAATCGTAACAATCAAATCACTTTCATCAAGAATGGTAATCGAAGTCCAACAAATATAATTGTTGTCTAAACTGCCTATGATACACACTTCTTTATCAGGGCTAACATAAATATCAAAATATATTTCTTTATCATCTATTTTATAATTAGGTTTTTTACAATTATTTTGATTAACCAAATTATATTTTTCAATATCCAATACAAAAACCTTCCTTCTATTGAATCAAATATCAATATTTTTATTTCTAATTCATTATAAAGAATAACTTTTACTTATTAAAATTAACCTTTAGCTCCATAAGAAAAAAGAGCTGCCAAAGCAAATTCCGCCTATACCATGTGGTTAGAAATCCTGCGAATAAGCAATTTTCCGAGCATTATCCATTAAACTAGGGAAGTTCTATAAGAGGTATTTATAACGTTAAGGAAAATTCCGATATTAAAAAGCCAATTTCTCAGCATTAAAATTGAGAAATTGGCTTTTTTCGTTACTCTTAACGGAATAATTCTATTCGTCATTCAACAGTTTCATAATCAACCTTCGTTGTAAACTGCTTGGTTTAACTTGAATGGCACCCTCCCAGCTCTTTGGAACTCCCTCACTGGGCTCCTGCTGATATCTCGACGGTCAAATAAATGCTTTAACAATAAAGATTACTTACTTACTTTTAAAAGAAACTGATCGATACGTTCTTTTTGCCGGAAGTGGTGACGGAAGTGCATTTCGATTAGCTGAAAATATTCCTTTGCATTTAAATATCCCATTCTCCGGTGCTGAACTTTCTGGCTGGCCGGAATGTCAGAGAGCTTTCTCTCGATTTCTTGCATTTTCTCAACGATTTGAAGCAGTCCTTCCTTTACTTCTTCTTTTCCTGCAGGATTTGGCGGTGTGAAATCCGGTGTATCCGGACCTTTTAACCTGATTGGAGGAAACGTCCCTTCTTTGAAAATCGACTCGCCTATTTCTGTTTTTTCACCGGCATCGGAAGTAGTGCCATTAACACATTGCTCAACGGCTTTCAAATGGAGACTAAGGGTACTCTTTATTAAATGATTGTACATTTGTCCTAATGACCATTCATCCTCAGAAGGCTTCCTCGTAAACTCATCCAGCGAATATTTACTTAACTCTTCAATATAGTATGCAGCCACCTGTTCGAATCGCTTCAATACCTCTTTTGTATCCAATAGATCTCCCACTTTCTTTATAATTTTTCTTTCTCCTTAATGTTATTAACTTCGACTCACTTACAAATAACCCCTTCTCCCCTATTCAAGAAAGTAGTGATTTCGGTTCATCATGTTTATAAACGATTAGACTTTATTTAGGTACTCTTCTTAAAACATATGAAGTTCACCTGACAAAATTGTTAGCATATCTCACAATTTTGTTAGGTGAACTTTATTAACTTCCACATTATAATTTTTATAGATAATATTTACAAATACTTAAAGAGAGGAAATGTTATGAGAGCCCAAAAAGACAATCATCCCATAATTATGTTTGATGGTATTTGTAACTTGTGTAATCATTGGATCCAATTTGTGATAAAAAGGGATCCAAATGGCATATTTAAATTTTTGTCTCTTCAATCAGAGTTAGCACGCTCAATTATGGAAAGCCACAATCTAACTAATAAAGAGTTGGATTCTATTATCTTAATTGATAAGGATCAAATATTCACTGAATCTACGGCTATCTTACACATTTTAAATAAACTTAAAGGACCTATAAAATGCCTCATTCCATTATGGATGATACCTAAATTGATTCGGGATAAAGGTTACCGTTTCATTGCAAAAAACCGTTATACCTGGTTTGGTAAAAAAAGTGCTTGTATGATACCGACACAAGATATAAAAAACAGATTTATTGAATAACTAAAATGGAAAGTAGGATAGATAAATAATGAATAAGAAAAGTTCCCTTAAGAAACTTAAAATGAGTACGATTACTGCGTTTAGATGGTATTTAGCTTTAACCTTTTTCATTTATGGGATAGCCAAGATATATCCAGGACAATTTTCCACCGGGGATTTTATATTTGATTCCACCAAGGACTCCGCTATGCAATTAGCTTGGCACTTCTTTGGTTACTCCCATACTTATAATTTATTTATAGCATTCGGAGAATTAACAGCAGCCTTGTTATTATTAATTCCAAGAACAGCAACATTAGGGAATATTATTTACCTGCCTATCACAGTAAATATCACTATCCTTAATTACTGTTTTGGCATACCAGCGCTCGGCATTAGTTCTGTACTGACACTTATGAGTATTTCCCTTCTATTATTTGAATATAAAAAGCTTAGAATGATCTTTTTAGCAAATCCAGTTATCGGTAAAGAGTCGATACAACCTAAAAAAATTAAGAAACAGGTGAATATAAATTGACTATAGTAAATTTTCTTCTTTTACTTTTAATCTTTTCAATATCTTGTTTTTATTATTTTGTTGTAAAAAAAGATTCTTGATCCATAATATTGTTGGCATAATCACTCTTTAAAAAACCATCAAAAATAAAACCCCTTGGCGGCCAAGGGGTTTTATTCGCCTATGTTGTAGGTTTGAAACCAAAAACCCACCCTTACATCCAATCCTTTCCATGTTCTCGAATGAAGTTAATATCGTTTTGATAATGTTCAAGATGCCCTTCCTCTATCATCTTTTGAAAAGCAATCTCCCCTTCACTGGCTTTTCTTGTAATTGTTTTACATAACCCTTCTAATCGCAGCAATACCATTTCCAAATAGTCTGCTTCTATTCCCTCACCGTAAGATTCAAGAAACAATCTGATTCTTTGTTTTATACGGGTACCATGCTGTAATGAATGGTAATAAACTTTCTCACCTGCTTCAGAAAGATGAAATCTGCTTAAGGGAACGCAAGTATAAAGTGTGTAAGCTATGTCCCAAAGTCTTGGACCGGGTCCAGCAACATCAAAATCAATAATACCCATTGGTTTTTTATGATTAAAAATAATGTTGTACATCGCAAAATCATTATGGCACAGCACCTCAGGTTGATGTGGGGTGTTATCAATCGGTTGCCAGCTGTCATCAAATGAAAAATCACTGACAGAATCATGATAAAGACGGAGCATTTTCGCTATTTCCATTAAGACATCATCTGACCACATGTATTCCTTTAAAGGATAATTACCAGCTTCTCCTTCAATAAATGATAATATTTCTCTTCTTTTTTCATCAATACCTAAAAACTTTGGTGCATAACTGAAACCTTTATTCTCCAAATGCTTTAATAGCTTATGAATTTTGGGACTATCAGGCTTTAATTCCCGTCGTACAGTATCTCCTGAACGATAAACATCAGAAACATTCCCCCCTGTTAGCATTTCTTCATTATCAAGGTTTGACATCCATGGATCCCTCCCTAAGATGACTTTCTATAACACGTATAACAATTCCTGTTTGTTCAACTAAACTGTCTTAAAGTCAGTTCCGACCTTCAGCTTATGCACCCGTTTTTAAGGACATTCTTAACTCTTTACGACTTACGAAACATTACTTAGAAATATTCATGGACGGATACGATAAAGGCAGGGATTTTAGTAAATTTGTACAAGCATGTTTTGTTTTATCTCATATATATAGTAGAAAAAGGAGTGATATTTATGAATTTAAGTAATGATTTTTTATGCCGTCATAATCCATTCTGCGGTCATAGTTCATCCAGCCATGATAAATCATCCTGCTGTGATAAGTCATCCAGCCATGATAAATCATCCTGCTGTGATAAGTCATCCTGCTGTGATAAAGCAAAGGACAAAGGGCATAAACAAAAAAGATTTTCGCCAATCGGACAAGCATGTCAGACCCGACAACAAATAAGTGAGTTTTTAAGAAATTCTACCATAGGTTCAATCATTGGATTCACTACAACCGCTGAACCATTTAAACCTATATTTGTAGAGTTACGCAGTTTTGATGCTGTTACCGGACAAGTAGTAGTTACTGACAGAGCAATGGGTAATTTCACTATTAGCCTTTCATCTATTTGTTCCGTTAAAACGATTTGCCCCGTTACAACGCAACCGATGTTTAATGCTTAAGACTTTATAGAGGATTGGGAAAAAATCAAAAACTCCCCTAAGGGAAATAGGGGTCAGGAAGTTCTGAATGACTCCTTCATATTCTTCTCCATTCCAAGCAGGGTAAAAAAAGGCAATTAATTGATTGTCTCAGACTGTAGACAAACTCGATGAAAATCGAGTTTGTCTATTTTTATGGCTTGTACAATTTGGACGTTGATTGGAACGTAGGGCACTCTCTTTCCGCGGGCGGTCGGCCCCCTCGGCTTTAGCCTGCGGGGTCTCCCCTAGACGCGCTTTTCTAAGCAGGAGTCTCTTACACCCGCTCCAATCAACTTTGTCTATAGAACACTTTTGCCTAAAGTCATTTTTGTTTTAAAATAGAAGTATTAAAACTTGAGGTGATGAGGATGCTTTCTAAACATGACTCTATTCAGCGAGATCAACTTGAAATGATTACTTTAGATCAACTGGTGCCACCGAACCATTTGGTTCGTAAAATGGAGGCTGCCATTGACTACACTTTTAATACTCTAATTGCGTCTTACTTTTTCAGCAAAATCTAGTGGTGGTTCAAGGGATTTTTAGAATAATTAGATACATAGACTGCAGATGGAAATTCATAAAATAATTTTCAGCACAAAAAAAAGCATCCTGTAAATGATGCTGATATTTTAAAAACCAACTCCCTATCAAGAAGAACTCCTGTCGCTTTATTTTCCCTAATAAACCGCAACTCCGTTTACTCCTATTCCACAACGCCCGATTCTAAAATTTTAACTTTAGCATTCACATTTATCGGGATAGAAGTATAAATTTCATCCCATTTTTTCTTATCCCAGCTTCTAGTCCTCGTGCGTACTTGTTCGCCAATCCCTAAAGGGTCAACATGTAGTTTTTGAAAATTCCGCACTAATTTTTCCGAGCGTTCCTTCACATCTTTGGACATTTTATCTTCTATAATTTTAATCATTTTAGGAGTTACTTCATCACCGGTATATTCTCGCAATAGTGCCTTTATCTCGAGATCGATCGTTATAGGAGTATCTGACATCGGCTTTGAAATCTTATAAGACCTTTTTGTTTTTATATTGTTGACGGAAGCAAATTCTCTCCCTTCAATTTTTGTAGAGAACCCTTCCTTGCTTGTTGTATTTTCATATAGCATTTTGAAAATAACATTTTCACGGCTCTTAGTCTGATACACGTATTCCCCTTTACTATTAAACATGGCATTTCCTTTAACATAAACTTTCCCATCCAATGCTTTTACGATAGGTAAGAATGGGTCCATTCCTTCAGAGTAATGAGCATACAAAAAAAGATGGAGGTTAGTTCTAGGCAACATACCCATTTTTATATTTTGTTCAATTGTATTAGATAAATAAATTCCTTTGTCTATGTTGCCAAACTGCGGGCTTAACACACCCTTTGAACTTCCTTCGACAATGCCGAGTTTTAAAGTAGTTCCAATTGAAGGGTCTCTGATTAATGTATCAATTAGATAGAATATCCCTTGTTTCGCAAGCCTTTTTTCGTATAAGACCACCTCTAATTTCCCACTAAAGATGGGTCTTTCAGATTGCTGATTCATCTCATCTCGCACGTCTTTACTAAGTGATGATTTCGAACTAAAGGTAATATTTTTAATGGTTTTATCAGGATAATAAAGAGGTGTTACAGCGATAGCTTCGAAATGAGTCTTATCGACATAATCATATCCGATGGCTGTTGCCAAATTTATTTCATCGAGAACTTTGCTTTCCACCCCCATGCAGCCTGAGAGAACACTAATTAAAAGAAGTATCAGGGCCAATTTCGCGAATAAAATTCTCATTTTTTATCTTCCTTTTTATTTGACATGACAGTAGATAAACAAACCAGAAATAAGACATAAGGAATTTCCAAAATCAATCCTAAATTTGAAGTGTAATCCACAAATTGATTAATCATTTCCCTGCCTTTAATTAGATTTGTCATCACAACCAATAAAATTAATAATAGAGCATAAATTGTTTTCTGCTTCATTTTAAAGTATTGTGAAATCCCTCTTGCAGAAACCCACATATAGAGACATACACTAGGTACTAAAACTAAGACCCATGTAGCGATTCCTATGTACTCAAACCGTTCAACAAAAGGCATTTGTACAATTCCCCAAAAGGACAAAGTTGCCCAAATATATCTACTGATTTGTCCTTCACTGTAATACCCTATTGTCAGGATCGTTAGGCATAAATAAAGGAAAACAGAAGTAAGATTTCCTAGTTGCGCCCACTTTTGTGAACTTTTACGATGCTTAACTAATGGATAATACATCATTAAAGTGGAAACGCCTAAATAGCTATATGACATTTGCTTAGATGCAAGGGCCATGTCTTTAAGAGAATGATCCCATATGGGCAATAGGTTGCGAAAATGTGTGAATTCCAGTGGGAAATAAAAAGTTAGAATTAAATAAGAAGGGATACTGATCCCTAAAAAACAAAAACCGGCGACCACTCTAAACCCACCTAAAACCACATAATAAATTAATAAAGCAAATATGGAGGTCACCAACCATGTGTTAATTTGGGGGAATACCCATGATTGAACGATTTCAAGATAGGATCTTAAAACAGAAATACCCACCATCAGCCAATACAGTATCCAAATGATATTTAGTAAACCGCCAAGCCACTTTCCAAAAAGTCGTTTCTGTATGCCTATTAAGTCCATATCGTGCCGATTTAATAGCTTGTACATACCCCAAATACTCAATGAAAAGACTACACCACTTATAATGACCGCCATCCAAGCATCATGGCCAGCAGATTGAATAATTATCCTTTGAAATCCCAGGACCCCTACACCCACTTGAATTTTAACGATTAAAAAAAAGACTAGAAATGGCGAGATTTGATCACTTTTATCGTTCATGTAAGAAACCTCCACTCTCACTTACTCTTTAGATTCCTCCTTGGGTTCTAACCGAACGGTGTCTTCCGTCTGAACCTCAATTGGACGTTTAGCCTGAAGAAAAAATGGTAAACGAATCAAGGCATCCCGCATATCATAAATCCTTGGCGGATATAACGGTTCAAGAAATGGCCTCCCTAAGGAAGTTATCCTCAGTAAATGCACAAGCAAAAAACAAAAACTGATAGCTATACCCAATAATCCTAAAAAATAAGCCATGAGTAGGAGAGGAAATCGAATTAAGCGAATGGTATTACCCATTTGATAAACAGGTGTAGTAAAAGAACCAAGAGCCGACAATGCAACAAGAATTAATAATACGTTACTCGTCAGCCCTGCTTCAACAGATGCCGTCCCAATTACAATACCACCTACGATACCTATTGTTTGACCTACTTTAGTCGGCAGTCTAGCTCCTGCCTCCCTGAGAAGTTCGATGGCTAATTCCAAGATTAATGCTTCTAAAATCGGTGGAAATGGAATACCGCTACGAGAAATCACAAGCGTACTGACTAAATCCTTTGGGATCAACTCATAATGATAAGTGAGAACTGCGACATATATGGGGGTCATTAGGATGGAAAACAATACAGCAAAAAAAACGAATAAGCCTAAAGAATGAGGCAATCGTCCAGTTGAGAAAATAATCTTCGAATGCCGCAAAGTATTCAAAGAATGTGGAGGGCCCAAGTAAGCCATGTGGAGCTCCATCCACCAAGATCACTACTTTGCCTTCTCCTAGTACCGCAGCCAATCGATCAGGTCGTTCCGTATCGATAAATTGAGGAAAAGGAGAATTTTTATTATCTTCAATCATTTGTGAAATATAGGAGCTATCAATTATTTGGTTGACCCTTAAATCAGATATGCGCTGTATGACGGTTTCTACATTCTCCTTATTTGCAATTCCTTCTATATGAATCACAGCTACTCTTGTTTTGGATAACTTCCCAACAATAATTTCTTCAACAGCAAGTTCTGCAATTGGAAGCCGTTTTCGGATTAAATATAAATTCGTATCAAGTGATTCGACCAGTGCCTCTTTCGGACCGACAACACTGAACTCTACCTCTGGCAGTGTAACTTGCCTCGAAGTGTTATTTACTGCTTTAACTAAAACTGCCTGATCAGATTTATTTAATGTTATGGCTATATAACCCATTAACAGCTGACTTTGTAGTTCAGCAGGATTTTTTGTAAAAACAAGCCCCTCTATCGGCAAGTTATGTACAAGCTCCTCCAGAGTTGAAGAATTTGTATGTAAAAAAGGAAGGAGGTCTCTATGCATTATATCTTTATCAATTAATGTATCGAAAAAAGATACACAGTATATTTCATTTTCAAAATTGAGTGTAAAGCTTGTGAAGTCCTTGGACTTTTGCAGATGTTCGAGTACATCAGTGAAGTCTGTAGATTTATGATTTTCTTGCTTTTTAAAGAATGAATATCTTTTCAACAGACTCCACTCCTTTGATTGTAAGATATGGATATTATTAACGAATGGTAGGATTTTATACGCACGAATACTTAGTTAAATTACCGATTAAAATTAGCGGCCAACTGTAATTTGAGTTTTAATCGGATAAATGAAAAGGAATCATAAAAGGGGGGTTGTATTTTCTACTACTCCCTCGTCCATTGAATATTTGTTCAGCTTATAACGAATAAAGATGAATCCACCCTAATACTCTAACCATTCCCATAGATTTCTAGCATTCTTAAAAAACTTCATAATTAGGCTTGCAACAGAATGGATTCCCTGTTATATTACAATCAATTAAATATTTTCTTACTTCAAATTTTTTGAAGTGAGGATAGAGGAGCAAAGACCATTAGTACACATTTTGAGGAGAATGAGATCCTATGACTATTGTGGAAAGGGGAATTTGCCGAAGCGGAAAGAATCTCATGTTCTTGAAGCTGGTTCTGCTATTGAATAAATACAGGACTGTCATATAGGAAACTATATGGAGGGCTATCTTATGCGCGGAAACATTTTTTGGTAAATATTGTTTCTAATGCAGCAGCGAATCCTCGTTGTTGCTTTTTTGCGTTTACTCCTGAATGGCCCTAACCACCTCTGAATATTTTTAAAAATTATACTAAAGGGTGTGAAGTTATGAATTTTGGCCAAGTTTTAACCGCAATGGTTACCCCGTTCAATCATAATGAAGAGGTTGATTTTAATGCTACGAGAACTTTAGTAAACTATTTAATTGCTAATGGTTCTGATGGATTGGTAATAGCCGGTACAACTGGAGAGTCCCCTACATTAACTCAAGAAGAGAAAGTGGATTTATTCAAATTTGTTGTAGAAGTTGTTGATGGAAGAGTTCCAGTCATAGCTGGAACTGGCTCAAATAACACGAGGGCTTCCATCAGCTTGACAAGGCAAGCGGAGGCAGCAGGAGTCGACGGAATCATGCTCGTTACCCCATACTATAACAAGCCGTCTCAAGAAGGATTATTTCAGCACTTTAGCGCTATAGCCCATTCAACATCATTACCGGTAATGCTTTATAATATTCCAGGACGAAGTGTTGTAAACATGTCAGTGGAGACGATTGTCAGCCTCTCAAAAATCAACAATATCGTGGCAGTAAAAGAAGCAAGCGGTGACTTGGATGCCATGGTACAAATCATAAGCAAAACAACTAGTGATTTTACTTTGTACAGCGGCGATGATGGGTTGACATTACCGGTTTTAGCCATCGGTGGAACAGGCGTCGTTTCGGTTTCTTCACACATAATTGGTAATGAAATGCAAGAAATGATCAATAGCTTTAAAAATGGTGATGTCCTTGGCGCTGCCGCTGCACATCGTACCCTTCTTCCAATCATGAAAGCATTATTTGCCGCACCAAGCCCGGGACCAGTAAAATCAGCATTAAATATGCGGGGGTTACATGTTGGAGGCGTCCGCTTACCATTGGTCCCGTTAAACGATGAAGAAGAAAGAGCACTGCAAATAGTTCTACAGCCTAGTAACGCAGAAGCCATTTTATTAAATAAATAAAACTAATGATTCTGGAGAAATTTTAAAAAGCAGTGCATACTCGAAAGAAATGCACTGTTTTTTTATCCATGTACGACTCAGGTGGAAGAATTTATACTATATATAAAGAATCAATAAGGAGAGAGCCAATGGGGGGTACACACAAACCAAACATTCTTGTATTTAGTCCTATTCAGACAGAGGTCGATGCTTATGCTGATCATATTCGGAATAGTGGGTTTATATCGGTAAAGACAGCGAAAACTTTGGAGGAAGCAGAAAAATATTTACCCGGCACTGAAGTTATTTTGGGATGGAATTTCCCGACGCAATTACTATGTAAACCAGTTGCCTCATCTGTTCGCTGGTTTCAATCAATGGGAGCCGGGGTCAATGATTTGATTGCAGACAAATCAATACCTCAAAACATTACAATAACTCGAATTATTGACCAATTTGGTGCTTACATCTCTGAATATGTGTTTTCGTTTCTCTTGGACATCGTGAAAGACGGTCCTCGGATGAGACAATCGCAATTGGAGCGGAGATGGGATCCTTTCATTTCTGAAACTCTAAAGGGGAAAACAATCGGGGTGGCTGGACTTGGATCGATTGGCGCTGAACTTGTACGTAAAGCCCGGGCATTTGATATGAATGTGCATGGGTTAAGCTTTAGTGGAAAACAAGCAACACTCGTGGATCTCCACTTTACTCCAGATCAATGGGGTGAATTTGTAAGAGATCTGGATTATTTGGTCCTGACCCTTCCTTTAACGGATTCCACTTATCATATCATTAACCAGGAACTTCTTTTAGCTATGAAACCCAACGCTTACCTTATCAACGTTGGCCGCGGAGCATTGATAGATGAAGGGGATTTACTATCTGTCATGCGAGCAGGACATCTACAGGGAGCAGTCCTCGATGTATTTGAGACAGAACCGCTGCCAAAAGAACATGCCTTCTGGTCCATGCCGAATGTGTTTGTCACTTCTCACCTGTCAGGACCAAGTACGATTAACGAAGTGAGCAGCTTTTTCATAGAAAATTTAAGTCGATTTTCAAGTGAACAACCATTAAGTGGAATGGTAGATCGGAACCGAGGGTATTAAACCCGATTAGAATTGTTGTTATTTGCTTGCAATTAAATATTTATTGAAAAGGCCGCATTCTTCAACGGAGGAATGCTGCCTACAAACTAAAAGTGAATAATTTGATTTTTTCAAGGATTATTGAAAGTGGATTTTCATTTGTTTAGCTTTATCTCCCTCTTACAAATCAAAAACCCTCACAAGAGATAGGCTTTTTTCGATGGAGTTACCGTGTGGCGATGTACCATCATCCATTTGTTATCTCCTCATGTATCGTTCCATAAGAAAAAGCTGCCTTAAATGACAGCTCCGATCAGTAAACGATTCTATAAATTGTATAAACAAACTAGTGATGCGAGTAGTGCAAGCTGGACATGCTTTGAATGCCGGCAGTGCGGATCACGCTTTTCTGTTTGAATCCAGAACCTCCAAATAGTGCTGATTGTACATAATGCCTAGGATATTCCCAAAGGGATCAACCACGGATGCAGTAATGAACCCCTGACCGCGAACTGTGGGTGCCTCGTGTTCTTTCGCTCCCATGGACAGCAACTTCCCGAAAGTAGCTGTCACATCGTCGACGTGCCAGTACACGACGGCACCCCCGGCCGCTCCGGTCGACGAACCACCGGGTGCGTAGCGGCTATCGATTAGGCCCAGCTCGTGCTGGTAGTCCCCGAGGCGAAACTCGGCATATCCCGGGCGTTCGAAGTATGGGTCGGTACCCAGCAGCTCTGCGTACCACTTCTTTGCCGCCACTAGATCGTCCGCCCAAAAACTGACGGTGGTGAGTCCTCTTAATGTCTTTGTTTCGCTCATAATCGATTTCCTCCTCAATGTTGAGTAAGTAACTATACTTCAATTTTTAAGGTCACCGGGGGATTTCCTAGTTGCTGTTCCGATAGCTATTGTAAACGTCTATGCTGACAACAGTATGTCAGTGCAGGTGAATATTTATCAAAAGTGGTTGAACGTTTATTCCTTTGATTAACTTCGATTTACTTACTAATAAACCCTTCTCTTTTTCAAGAAAATGTCCCAATTGTTGAACAAAGTTCAAACGGCATTGTTGACTAACCTTCCTCTAGCAATAAGAAAAAGCTGCCTTAATGACAGCTCCGTTTCTTCACTAGCACACCCAACAAGAGTTGGTTTAGTTCTCATTATATGTAATTGATCTCGAAATGAGTGGATAGTAAATCCATGCTTTGTAAATCCCATTCAAAGGTAAGTATGGCTGATTGTTTTGATTTATGAGCCAGGAGGGGTACACCATTTTTTATGATCATGCTTTCTGCATCCCAAAAACGGACCGTTTCGTCTTCGCCAGTACGATTACAGACTATTACGGGCAGCCCTGTTTCTAGTGACCTTTGTTCCCATTCTCCCTCCGGACCATGTAATCCCGGACCCCAAGAAGACGGTGCAAGTAATATTTCTGCTCCTTTTTCAGATAAGGTGCAAGCAATATCTTTGTTATATGCGTCTGCACAAATCATAATACCAACCTCAACATTGTCTGTTTTTATTGGCTCCAATACTTCCCCTGAAGCTGACCAATCATCAATAACACTGATTTTTCTCTGTTTACCTATTAAATGACCTTTTTTATCTATGACAAACACAGAATTATACAACTCTCCATCACTGCCTTTTTCAGGGCAGCCCAAAAATACAGTGCTTTTCAAATTCTTTAGTTTACGGCCCAAATTATTCATCCAATCATCAGGTTGCTTGTTAATCCACCCAGTCCCAACCTTATGATTGAATTGAAGTCCGCTGACACATAGTTCGGGTGTTATAATCCATTCGGCATTATTATTTGATGCAATATGAATGGCTTGTTCAAGTAATCTATCCCGAAAAAGAAAAAGCTGTTTCCTCCCCTATCTCTAAACAAGCCTTTGCTCTAATGAGCAAAGGCCGTTTTTACGAGTTTCTTCTATATATACACCAAATTTGCCAAAGGTGCCCCCATTCGTATACCTATACTTTTACGAACGAATAATTTGTTCTTTGGATATCTGCTTTGAAGCATCGGGAATCTTTCGTATTTTATAATTAATCATATCTGAAGAGTAAACCATGATACTCACCATTCCTCCTTTGATTGTGGCCCGGATCAGGATCGGTTGATTGTACTTGTTTTTAAAACTAAAATCAGGCCCATACCAGCTTACTGTAGCATCGCGGCCAGATGGAACATACGCAACGCTCCTTGTATGGGAATAGCGTTGAACCGTTTGCAACCCTGCATTGTCGATAGCATTAAACAAGGTGGATGAAACCTGGCAAATCCCTCCGCCAATCCCTTCAGAAAACTCTCCTTTAACGATAACCCGAGCGAGCAAATATCCTTTTTCCACTGACCTCTTGCCAACAACTTGGTTAAAAGAAAAGACCTCTCCTGGAAACACGACATAATTATTAATGGCTTCTGTAGCAAGTGTGATATTATTTGAACGATTTTTATTGTTCACATTAAAATAGGTTCTATATTCACCTATCTTTTTTTCACGAATTTCCGCAAGTATTTCGCTGTCAACCTTTGGATGAATAGCAAGCAAAGGTACTTCTAGTTTGTATGATCTACTATTGTACAAAAAAGAATGAAATTGTTCTTTAAAGGCTTGATGGTATAGCTTGTAACCTACCCGCCCAGGTAGAATATTACCTTGTCTGTCCATTGTGGCATTTACAGGTTTTTGGTAAACTTGCCGGTCTATTTTTTCGACGAATTGATTGTATTTATCCACGTCCAACATAGGAACATCCAGGTAGGGCATCGTAATATCAGCATGGTTGACACTTGCAATCGTTTGTCCTTGGTGGGTTACCAATAAGCTTTCTGTAATATTCACTGGTTGAACGAATAGCAAAAGTCCGGCAATCCATGTTAATCTCATTGAATGCACCTCCTGGGTTGGTTTCCTTGAACATTAACAATTTTCACCTCAAATCTTCATAAATTGCATCTTGATCAATAAACCAACGATCAGGCAAACTCTCCTTACGGATCATAAAATGCATAACCTTTTTTTCTTTGCCATCTTTCTTCTTATGTATAGCTACTTGAACGGGTACATCCACGAGAAATAGACCATTTAGCTGTTCAGGCGGTTGTCTTAAAGGGTCAACTACTCCAAAATATGTAATATCTTTAACAAGTTTATTGACACGGGTAAGGTGACTTGGATTTGATAAGGTCATTGCTAATAATTCCTGATTTCCTTGATTAATGGCAATGGTGAAAATACGTATAAGTTCATAAGGATTTACGGTTTGTATATAATCATCAAGCTTACCAGCGGCTTTCAATATCATTAATTTATGAGAAAGATCTTCGTTTTTCAAACGATGCGTAATACTTCCAGAGAAATGAACACAAAAATGACCTGAAAAACCATTTGGAAGAGCACCAGCACCATGTGGCATTCCGTGCATGGATGCAGCAATCATTTGATTATTGATTAATACAATGATGGCTCTTCTATTCCAACTCCATTTATTATTATAAATTTTCTTCATGATTTGAGTATCTTCTTTGGTTAATGGCTGTACATCGGCATGATGGCTGCCCGCCCTTCGTTGTACCTTAAATGATAAACCAGTTTCAATATCGATTATGGTGAAATTTGTTTTATCAGGAATAATGTTATTTACAATCTCCCAAGGTAACATCTCAATTTTAAAGCTTATGGGTCCTTCTTCATCTTCCCATTCCATTGCATAGACCGACTGATCGACCATTAAGACAAATATAAAAATAGCGATAATTACTTGATATAATTTATTGTTTTCCATTTGGCCTCTCCTGCATTTTTTCTTATTATTTCAGGACATAATAAATTGAATACCTTTGAAAATTTGGAAATTCTTCAAATTAAGCTAAAAAGGCTCAGACATGCTAGTAATGATGTTCTAATATGTACTTTTGATATTCCTTATCCGGTAACTTAGAAACTACACAAGATGCCATGCGGCCTGCTCCGAGGAAAAATAAAAGACATGATATACAAAAAAGAAAACATCAGTGGGATTGATAATCTCACTGATGTAAGGCATGCCTCTTATAGTCTGACTACACTTTTAATACTCTAAATGCATCTCTAACTTTTTTAGCAAAATCTAGCGGTGGTTCAATCGATTCAAAGTGCATATACATTGCCCGAGGTTCTTCAAATAACCAGTGATTATGAATAGAAGTAACTAAAATGTCCCTTTTTCTAAGTTCAGTTAATAACGGGTTAACTTCTTCTTGTAAAAGAACTGTTTCCCCTAAATTTAACGCATTCCCCCTACTATCAACATTTTCAAACGTAAAAAATTGCGGATTGACTAGTGGAGATTGCGTTCTGCGATCAAGTATTGTGAATCTAATATTACGAAACTTTTGCACCAAGCACACTCCTTCTGGAGTAATCATTCCGTCTCCGCCTAAAATTCTTGCATATTCCTGACACAATCTTCTTCGTTTTTCCGAACTCATGAAAAATCCCCTTTCAAAAAAGAAATTTTCCACATGCTAAAATTCACGATTATTATATTCATCCATTGATGGGGATATTAGTTTATAATCCTCAACTTCTAATAACCTAGGTTATATGAACATGAAAATCCCTTCAGATTATGTTCTGAAGGGATTTTTGTAGAGTATTATGATACATGTACTATAGATGCTTACATTGGTAAATTGATATGGGAACAATGAAAGGCTCTCACCTTCAACAAGAAATAAAAGAAGGCAAGGGCTTTTTAACTTTTATTGAATCACTGATCATTCTTAAGTGGGAATGGATATGAGCAGAAGAGTTGTTTTAAAAAGGAAATTGTCCCTCGATAGATTTTGCCATTCGCTGATGTAGAAAATATCATTGCAGGGGCTGTTTATACATCAAGAAATTGAAGTGGAAGGAGGTGAGGTGACGGATTTCAGGTGATTCTAGCGTTGTTATGTTAATTAGTAAGTGAAAACATAAAAAGGCACTTCCTCGAATAAGGAAGCGCTTCCATATTATATTAAGCTATTGGACTTTCATTATAGCATGATCACCCTTCAAATAAAAGGAATTAATGTTTAATTTTAGAAAAATATTTTGACATTAGAAAGAGGTCTGGATAAGTCACTGGAAAACTACTAATTTAACTCAGTATCAACAAAAGACCGTCCAGCTTTTGAAAATCGGACGGCCTTAGGATAATGGAATGTACTTTTACTACCCTTCGTGAGGGAAAATGTTTATTTAGCTGCACCAGCTTTATTTATCACTTCCTTCGCTACCTGCAATGCGGATTCATAATCTGCGTGATCTGTGACTTCCGGTACATATTCCACATACTTAATGGTTCCTTCTTGATTTATTACAAATACTGCCCTGCATTCCAATCGTTGTTCTTTCATATACGTTCCATACGCAGTACCAAAAGACAAATCAAAGTGATCGGAGAGAATGGTTATAGCTTCGACATTACTTTCTTTACACCATCTTGCTTGAGCAAAGGGAAGGTCTGCGCTGATAGCCAACACCGCTACATCATCACCCATTTTGCTTGCTTCTTCATTTAAGAGCCTTGTTTGTAAATCACATACACCAGTATCAAGCGAAGGAACAGTCGTGATGATGCATGTCTTATTTTTATAGTCAGTTAAATGTGCTTTACGGCGGTCATTTGTTAATAGTTCGAAGTCAGGGGCCTTATCCCCTACTCTTAGTTCAGGACCAATCAAGGTCACTGGATTCCCGCCTAAAGTCACTGCACCAGTACGCTCATGTGCCAAATTGAACCCTCCAACTCTCTTAGTGATTTACTAGCTTCCTCGGTAGGTGCTATATCCTCCCGGAGCAACAAGCAGAGGAACATGATAATGTTCTTCATTACTTCTTATTCCAAAACGAAGTGGGACCTTATTTAAAAATGGCCTTGTATTTGGATCATTCGCTCCATCATTGAAATATTCCCCGACATAAAAGACAAGCTCATACTCACCTGGTTTGAGATCATCTCCTTGAAGAAGAGGATCATCCACTCGCCCATCTTTGTTTGTACAGACCTCTTTTATGAAAGAATGGTCCCCCTGTTCTGCTATGGCCCAAAGTTCTATCTTCATCCCTTTTGCCGGCAGGCCTTTAGAGAGGTCCAAAACATGTGTGGTCAGCTTACTGTCCATTATCGGGAAGCCCCTACAGTTGAATCAGCTGCCTTTTTTTGTTTAACGTCTTCTTGTGTAACGACAAAGCCTTGGAAGCCATACGGAGGACGTGGTTCTTGATAAACACTTCCTTCTGAATTCGGAATGGTTTCCACAACGGTTTCCCAGGTACGATTATTGGTTTTAAATTGAACATTCGCCAGCTGAGGGAAACGTTCCAGAATCCTAATGCCAATATGATAAATGAGCTGCTGTATCGAACGGTTATTCAGTTCATGGAACACTGTGTTTGCAATATCACAAATTTGTTCTGCTGCTACATATTTTTCTGGATCCGCTCCAGTGCCATCCTCCCAGCGGCTATATTCCCAATCGAAATCCAAGTAGATAAATAGTGGACGATCCTGAGCTTCTGGCAGTGTGGTGTATTCATCTTGAATAAATCCATAAAAAGAGCTTCCTTTAACCTTGATTAAATGGACATCAACTATTCCACTTGAATGCTTAACGATTTTGCTTCCGGTAGGTGTCCTTTTGACTTCGATTGTAGTGGTAGCCCTTTCATTTCTGGAACATCGATAGACAACATCACTATTTTCATGTCCTTTCCCTTTTGGAACGAGTACATGATCGAAGGGAACTTCAGTTGCTGTCAGTTCCACTGCATCTATGTGGCTATACTTATCAAGGAAAACTTCACATATGAACTTTAAAAATCCTTCCGCCGTATTTCCTTGATAATTGGCCGCCTGACGATGAATGATGTTTTTCATGGAATCCGTTGCAACCACCAAGCTATTATCTCCTTCCGTAAATGAAGATAAAAAAGCTTCCCCTTTTAGAGAAATCTGGCAATTGAATCCAAAAATAGTATTATCTCTTTCTGTGAAACTTGATTCCGGTATTTTCCTCAAACCTGTAAGAGGCTGCACAAAAGTCCTGTATACAAATACATCCCCTTTACCGTAATACATCGTTCTGTTTTCATTTTGAGCTGTCATATTATTCCTCCTCCTAGTTTATAAAATCAGATAACCTGTGGCTGGCAATTAAGTGGATTTGCTTGATGGCTTCCTTAAGTTCATTTGCCTGATCCAAACCAATCCTTCTTTTCATCTCTGCCTTTATCACCGTTTTATCGCTGCCACGGACAGCAAATATGAACGGAAATCCAAACTTTTCTTTATACTGATTATTTAACGCATGAAATTCTTCATATTCATCCGGAGAAAGCGAATTCAAACCGGCTGCGGATTGTTCTTTAACTGATGCTTCAGCCATATCAATACGAGCTGCTAGGTCCGGGTGAGACTTGATTAATTGGAGCTGTTCCGATAATGAGGCATTTTGCACAACTATTTCCATTTTCTGTTTTAGGACCTCTAAGGAAATGAATGGCTTGTACTCCCATGAACGCTCTGCTATCCATGGAGAATGTTCATATACCCAACCTAACTTTTGGATGAATTCCGCCTTGTTCAACTCATTAATGCTATTAAGGTCAGATATCAATACGGGCCCTCCCTTCTTCCAATTATTTTTATAATTCAAAACATTCTTAACTTAATTGAATTATATACATGCGTTCATTTATAGGTCATTAGCTGAAAAAGCTAATATTTTTCCAACCCCATTGTGCTTACCGCACTCACCGTTTAAAGAACAGGCCATCCTAATAGCTTAGATTCTGTTGCCAATATTCAAAAAATTAGTTAAATTAGAGAAAAAAGGCACAGCGAAGGGGACCTATCATGCATTTAACGATGACTGATGCATTAAAATTACCACAGATCAAACAATGCCAAGTGGCAGCTGGCATGCAGGGACTTAATAGAGAAATAGAATCCATCAATAGCTTTGATGCTCCTGATGTGCTTTCCTGGTTAAAGCCAAATGAATTGATTCTAACAACCGGATACTTATTTCAAGATAATCCGCAACAATTAGACCAATTCGTAATCGAATTGGCAAAAATGAATTGTTCAGGATTGTTCATCAAACTGGAAGAAATTCCGCAAACCACCATCAGCATTGCCAATATGGCCAATTTGCCTATTCTCAAAATCCCCCCTGAGTTTTCGCTATCAGATATCATGTCTCCCCTGCTTCGTGAAATAGTGACGAGACAGAATGAACAAAAAGGGCAAAGTTATAGCATGGAGGATATTTCCGGAGTTGGTGCCGAAAATTTAAGTTACGGGATTTTAGGAATGACTGAGGACAAATCCAGCTTCCAACAAATTACTGGGGGCTTCATATGTACGGTTTTACCTTTAACGCTGCAATGGAATCAAAGGAATGATTCCATTACTTATAAACAGCTTATCAAGACAATTGAAACATTAACCGAGCAATATAAAATCGATAAGCTCATAAGGAATATCAAGGGCAGTCTAGTTATCATTTATCTGGATACCATCCCCCTAGGGAACACCCGCTTTTATTCACAAGTCACCCAGATAAGCCAACAAATTATCTCTACTTTATCTACACACCTGCCAATGGAACTTACACTGGGAGTCGGTAACTATCATACAGGTATTAATAACCTGGCCAATAGCTTACAGGAAGCTTTACAATCTATTGATTTGGGAAAACGATTGAACCCAGGAAAGGAAATTTACGGCTACAAAGAATTAATAACATTTAAAATTTTGCAGTATGCTCCAAAAAATGTGCTCATGGATATTGTTACAGGTAATTTAGCACCGCTTAAGGACCATGACGATGAAACCCAGTCTGATCTGATCAAAACCTTGGAGGCATATTTGCACTGCAATCTTCGACCTGCTGAAACGGCCAGAATAATGGGGGTACACCGAAACACTATCCATTTTCGAATTAAAAGCATAAAAAAATTATTAGGAATTGAATTAAGCAATGATGATCTGTTCACTTTAAAACTTGCCCTATATGCCAAGCGTCTGCTGGATAACCGATAAGAAAATGGCCCATACAAATGATAAAACTGCCAGGGATCCTTCATTCCCTGGCAGTTTTTCATGTGCAGTAACACTTGATTCCCGATTCCTTCAAATCATGCTTCCTTTACCTAGTCATGTAATAATAACTTCGCAGCTTTTATACTAAACTGCAATTTAAAAGCAATATCCCTCGATTTTAAATCAACTCCTAATAAGTCTTCAATTCTAGACAAACGGAACTTTACAGTATTTCGATGAACAAACAAAGCCCGTGCCGCGTCTTCTATTCTCCCTCTTGAAAATAGATAGGTTTCCAGCGTTTTTAACAACTCCCCCTCATTTTCCCTATCATATGCAATAATCGGCTGAATCATGGATTGCACGTATTGAGTTATGGCATCCTTAGGGATTTGGTTTATTAGATCTTCAACTTCAACGCTTGCGTAATCATTGATATTAGTCGGGTTGACCCTCGAGCCCAGTTGAATGGCCTTTTTAGCTTCAATAAACCCTTCTTTCATATTGTAGATTTCTTTTTTCACCTTGCTTAACCCCATGGATAGTGAAGTGCCAGGATTATCTTTGGATATAAGACCTTCTAAAAGGATGGCAATTCTTTGAGCCTGCATAAGCAGTTGTTCATCAGTCACCATCCCTTTTCCTTGCAGGATAATCAATTGACCATCCAAGTCGATATTCCAATACTTGAAATCTTCCCTTTCCGTTTGGCTTAATTTCTCCAACATTCTGCCAACTGGAAAGAATGAATCCCCTTCTTCTTTCGTTCCGTCTATTAAGAGCAGAATATATGGCCTATCGGGATTAAAGCCAAATTCCTGTAATTGGGGGATAAATGATGAACTCCTATTTTCCCCATTCAAAAGAGAATGAAAAACTTCAACACTTCCTTTTCCATTGTTTTTCACTTTCTCCTTATTAACAAGTTCATATGTAAAGCTGAATAATAAGTCGGATAAAGGCATTTCATAAGGAATCTCCAGCAATGGGAAATTGTACTTGTTCGCTTCTTCCACCATTCCAGGAGGAATCGTAGAAAGAAACCGCTTAATCTTGATAGCTAATCCAGCACTTCCTCTTTTCGACAATTCCCTAACAAGATTGATTTGAGCATTCAGGTCATCCTTAAACACATAACCGGTTGTCAGCAGGAGTTCCCCTCGTTTAATCCATGATATATCCGGATGATCCATTATACTTACTGAATTAATTACCCGAGTTAACCCTTGACTTCCTCCAATAACTTCCACTTGGTTTAGGGCAGGAAGTTGCAAAGCTTTTTCGATCGTTAAATACATATTTCTCCCCCTATTCTTCTTAATTATATACAGAATGAACTTGAATGAATATTCATATTTTTCCAAAAAATAGTCTTGATTTAGCATTATGGCGGTGATAATATAAAAATACACCGATTTTGTAAATAGCGTTTCTTAATAAGCAACAGCAAAACCATCCATAAGGAAGTATTTACAAAATCACAAGGAGGCGATTTCGTTACATTATATAATTGGAAAGTCGTGACTAATTAAAAGGGGGCAAACATGGAAAAATTGAGCAAACTAAACACGTTATTGTTAGGTTTACAGCATGTTTGTGTAATGTATGGAGGAGCGGTAGCTGTTCCACTAATCGTCGGTCCTGCAATCGGCTTGACACAAGAACAGATCATATACCTGATCTCGTTTGATTTACTCGCCTGCGGGATAGTCACCTTGCTTCAAGTTATTGGCGGTAAAGGATTTGGTATAAGATTACCTGCTTTAATGGCTGTTTCTTTTATCGTGGTCGAGCCAGTAATAGCCATAGGATCGGTCCATAGTATAACCGGGGTTTTAGGCGCAGTTATGGTATCCGGAATAATTGTTGCCATTTTATCAGGAGTAATCGGTAAATTGATACCCTATTTCCCACCAATTGTTGCAGGGTCCGTCATATTAATCATAGGCGTGTCATTAATGCCAGTTGCCATGAAAAATGCAGCGGGCGGAGTCGGTTCCCCCACCTTTGGAGATCCTATGAATCTAATGCTAGCTTGTTTTACACTAGTAAGTTTCCTTTTATTGAATACACTTACCAAAGGTTTCTTGAAAGCGGTTTCAGTTCTTTTCGCCATGATTCTGGGCACTATATTGGCTGGTTTTCTAGGTATGGTCGATACCTCCGGCTTTATAGAGGCCAGCTGGTTTACAATGGTGACTCCTTTTTATTTTGGGGTACCTACCTTCGACCTTTCATCTATTATCACCATGACAATCATATCTTTAATCATAGCTGTGGAAAGTATAGGCGTCTTTTTGACACTCGGGGAAGTATGCGGGAAGGAAATAACCGAAAAAGATGTGGAAAAGGGCCTCCGTGCAGAAGGAATAGGGAGCTTCATAAGCGGTATCTTCAACTCTTTCAACCATTCTACCTTCTCACAAAATGTTGGCTTGGTCTTGCTGACAAAGGTAACTCAGCGCTCGGTAGTAGTCACGGCAGGTTGTATCCTAATCTTTCTAGCTTTTGTGCCTAAGGTTGCCGGTCTTACGACAATGATCCCTTTACCCGTTCTGGGCGGGGCCATGATACCAATGTTCGGCATGCTTCTTTCTGCAGCTTTGGGGATGATAGCCAAAGCGGATTTAAGCAAACCTTCCAATCAATTGACGATTGCACTTGGAATAGGAGTCGGTCTGGCAGTCAAGGGGGTCCCGGAAGCATTCGATAAATTCCCGGAAACAGTCCAATTAATATGTGGAAACGGAGTCGTGATGGGTACAATAACACTGGTTGTGTTAAATGCCATCCTGAATGGAAAAACAAATCCATCCATTACACACCATCATTCCATACCCGAAATTCAACCAAGCATGAGCCAGAATATTAATATCCACCCTTAGAAAGTAGCGGACAAGGCAATTCTCTAAGGGTGTCTAGTTGGCTAGGTTCTCCAACACTTTTAATTATAACCTTATTCAGGGAATTTTCAAACAAATAATACAAGCACCTTGCAACAGCCTATTTAATAGGTAAGCAAGGTGCTTTTTTTTACTCAATTATGGCTCTTCAACTTGTTTCATTTGAAAAGAGAGCGATATAACCCTTCAAAAATTTGGATTCACTCCCGAAATTCCCGACCTTTTTCGAGTCTACATTCAAGGGGTCCCTTAAATTGTTTTTTTTACAAAGTCTGGTTCCGCGGGGTGTCATTGACAAATTTTTTACATAATAAAATTGAAATTCGGGGTGGTTCTGGAGAACTTTAAGCTTAACCTTCTTAGCTTATTAGGGGGTAATGGAGGTAGGTCCTGCAAATGCATCATCGCCAATCATTTTATCTTTCGTACCCTTTAGGAATGGTTCAAATGAATGTCATCCGTAACCCCTTCAGCACCAGTGACAAGTATATTAGTAAGCGCGATTCACATCCGCTTTTGATTGGTTATACAGTTATTTTTTCCAAACTTCAAGTATTTCAGATCCTACTCGATCCCATTCATATAAGCTAAGGGCAAGTTCTCTGCCTCGTTCGCCCATTTTTTTCATTAGTGACCTGTTTGATAGAATTTCTGTAATCTTCTCTGTAAAACATCCAGGATCTTCTGGATTCTCTACTACAAGCCCATTCTCTCTTATACGAATGACCTCTGGATTTCCGCCTCTTGCAGTTGTTACGATTGGAAGCCCTGAAGCCATCGCTTCATAATGGACGCGCGCAAGCGGTTCTTGCCATATTGATGTACACACGAATAAATCGGCAGCAGCAAACCAATTTTGTATTTCACTAGGTGCGACAAAACCTGTTGAAACAACTGGGATAGGCAGCTTTTTTGCCAATGCTCTTACATAAGCTACATAATCGGTAACATCATTTTGGCTGAACCATTTACTTCCGACAATAACTAAAGCCAAATCCTTAAATTTACTTGAAAGCTCAGGCAGTGCCCGAATTAACCTATCTACACCTTTATTACTTGAAAGTCTTCCTGCAAATAATATGACCGTTTTATTTTCAAGACCGTTCGCTTTACGTAATTCATTACGAATTTTTTGCATTTTCGGGTGACTGCCGGGCAGGAATCGATTGGTGTCAACACCAGAATAGATGGTGCGGATCTTTGATGAAGCTTGCGGATATAAACTTTTTATGACATTGCCTATATAATCACTGACCGTTACAATATTCGTAACTTCGTCTATGGCTGCTTTTGCTTCCTCCGGATTGATTTTCTCTGGATTAAACATATCATTATGCATGCTAAGGGTAATTTTTGAATGAGGGGCTGCTTTTCGGACAGGAAGGACTAGCCGAGGCCGATTGAAGATATGAATTAGATCGAAATGATTTGCTTCAAGATAGCTGACAACCTCTTCTCGATATACTTCGAATATTTTTCCAGGTACACGTACATAACGGTTTCCATCAATCGTCTCTTGATCAGGGAGTGATGGATCATTAATACCTAAAACCGTAATATCATGGGCTTTACTTAAATGCGGCAGGATGCCTGAGATATAGGTTTGAATGGCCCCGCCCAGTACCGGAGGAACAGGAAGCTTTTCGGTACAAATCATTAAAATTTTCATGCTTGTTCCATTCCCTTCCAATCATCTTTAATCTCTTCTAACACTGGCCATTTTGTTTGATCGGTATCAACGATTGTTTGAATCATCGTTGTTGTTTGATCAGTTAGAAATAATTCAGGTTCATATACTACTTCTTTAACATTCTTGTAAAATTCATTTGGAGCAGATAAATCGATCATTAAGAGATCATATAGTTGCGATGAAATTGGATTTGCTTCGTGATAGGACTTGATCATTTCCCTTACCCAAGTTGCATCCCATCTATATAAATCCGCCATGGTGCCGGTAATCAGTTTTCTTAAATCGCGAATAGGAAGGTCATAAGCAACACCGTCAAGGTCAATAATCCACATTCCATTAGAGCCCATTTGACCATTTGACCAGCCATAATCTTGATGCACTAATCCCCAATATTCATTACCTTGTTGCGCTAGCTCTAGATAGCTTGATTCATTTAATCTTTCTAAGCTTCTTTTTGCTTGTTCTTCAAATTCATTTAAAACACTCAGCAAATAAGAGCTTGCAGGCATTTCTTCATATGCATTAGCAATGTTTCGAAACCAATCCATTTTATTGATGACTTTTTCATAAGTCGCTGGCCATTTATATAACCGGGATGCAACTTCAGCTTGTTTAGGCGGAACATACCCTTTGCTTAAAAGGTGGAATTCGCCGAGAGCATTACAAAGATGTTTGGCTCCTTCCAAATCTTTTGATACAGGTGCCAATGATTCGATCCACTCAGCGACGAACCATAACTTCCCTCCAGCCTCAACATAATCCTTTCCATCTTTGGTTTTCACGATGGGCGGTACTCTTGCTTCCTTAACATTAACTAAATATTCTTGAGCTCCTAAGCTAAACATGCTTCTTGTAGGTCTCCTGTGTAAAAGTTTTAAACTCTTTGGCCCTGAACTTGTTTCCATTTTCCATATAGAGCCGCCTTTATCTGGTTTTGTTGTAACAACTTGAATGTCCTGAACGGAGAAACCGTAATGTTCAAGAACTTCCAGTGCCATTTTTTCAATATATTCTGGAACAAAAAACTCATGAGTGAGTTCATCTTCTTCCCAAGGCACAATTATTGCTTTCTCCATAAAAACCCCTCCTGTGATATATATAAAAGTATTTTCCGCCAAAATATGGGCAAGGTCACGACAGATTTATTATGTTCTAATATCAGATTGTATCCATATACAAGCATAATTTTCTAATGTTGAATATTGTTCTTTATTAAATACCCGTGATTAATCAACACCGCTGGAGTAACCATACTTTTTAATAAACTATGTGGAAAAAAAACTTTTGTATCAGACAATTCACCCAAATTGTTAGGTAATTGGGTTCCGCTACAAATATGAGACCAATTAGAAACATAGAATCTTAAATAACCTTTTCATCTATGAATTAAAATCTCTCCTTGGACAGACTTCACCCCATGTGCAAAAACTTTTTCGCAGGATTTCAATTATTTATAACGAATGACTAGAAGAATTTCATACAAAAAGGAGGAGGCATATAGTGGGGATAAAAATGGACGAATACGAACTTCTTGACAAAGATTCAGGCCCATATGGAATAACTGCCGGAAAAGATGGTGCGCTATGGTTTACACAACATAAAGCAAATCAAATTGGGCGAATGACCGTTAACGGTGAAGTTACTCCATTCATCGTTCCTACACCCAACGCCGGTGTGCTATCTATAATCTCCACAACTCAGGGGGATGTATGGTTTACGGAAAATAGGGCGAATAAAATTGGGAAACTGACAGGTACAGGTGAAATCATCGAATATACTCTCCCAAGTCCGAACTCAGCACCTTTTGGAATAACGGAAGGACACAATGGAGACATTTGGTTTACCGAGATGAATGGAAATAGGATAGGGCGAATTTTATCATCAGGTGAAATGATTCAGTATGATTTACCGAGTCCCGGCTGTTACCCCTCTTTCATTGTTGCTGGAACTGACGGTGCCATTTGGTTTACTGAGAATCAGAGTAATCAAATTGGGCGCATTACGATGCTTGGAGAAGTGACTAATTACACTTTGCCAACAAAACATGCTGGTCCTGTAGGGATTACAAGCGGACCGGACGGTGCACTCTGGTTTGCGGAAATTAACGGAAACAAAATCGGGCGCATCACTACTTCTGGAACAATAAGCGAATATACCATCCCCACTTCAGATGCCCGCCCACACGCAATAGTGACGGGTCCTGACCGCGCTTTATGGTTCACTGAATGGGGAAGTAATCAAATTGGGCGCATTACCATGCAAGGAGAAATTACGGAATTTCCAATTTCCACACAAAATGCGGAGCCGCATGGAATTGCAGCAGGTCCTGATGGTGCCATCTGGTTCGCTGAGGAATGCAATAAGATCGGCCGGCTAAGTTTATTATAAAAACCCTGAAAGGCAGTGGATATCCATGGAATCAAATAAGCAACATGGGCCAAATCCTCAAGATAAATATCCGATTAAAGGAAATCACATCGTGCAATTCATTAAAAATACAATCACTAGACCAAACATTATTGCGGGTGAATATTCATATTACGATGCAAGAAATGGGGAGTCTTTTGAAGATCAAGTGTTATATCACTACGAATTCTTCGGTGACCGGCTTGTCATCGGGAAATTTTGCGCCATGGCACCTGGTGTAACGTTTATTATGAATGGAGCCAACCATAGAATGGATGGTTTTTCAACCTACCCCTTCAACATTTTCGGACACGGATGGGAGAAGTATACGCCAGCGTTAGATCAGTTGCCGTTTAAAGGCGATACCATTATTGGAAATGATGTTTGGATAGGAATGGATACTGTCATCATGCCTGGAGTAAAAATCGGGGATGGTGCAATTGTAGCCGCTAAATCGGTTGTTACCAAAGATGTGGAACCTTACACCATCGTTGGAGGGAATCCCGAAAAGAAACTCAAAACCCGCTTCTCAAAAGAAATCATTAACGAACTGCTGGAAATTAAATGGTGGGATTTGGATACCTCTATCATTTCAGCTCATATTGATGTGATAGTAAATGGGGATATGGAAAGTCTTAGAATCTTAAAAAATAAAAAATGACAATGCAAGAGCTTTAGAGAATCTGATTCCTTACCACAATTAATGGAGGGAAAATCACTTTTTATAATAGAATGATTCCATTGAATATATTAAGATCGCTTTTTAACCATGGCTTTGTTAAAGATTAATGTTGATTTTTGAACAAATAAAAGAGACCACCTATAAGTGGTCTTCTTGTGCATCCTAGTGAAGTAAAGCACCCGTTAGTTCATTAAACGATAAATATATATAATAGCCCATATTATAATTAAGACCCAAATCATTACTATTAGTGAGCCGACTATCCAATTCTTCGGCTTACCATTTTTCATCATTTCTTCTGCCTTAACTTCACAGTCGGTTAATACACTCTTTGGTATCATCTTTAATGCGATCATTATCCCTATTGGAACGAGAATTACATCGTCTAAGTAGCCAAGAATGGGTATAAAATCAGGTATTATGTCTATCGGACTGAATGCATAAGCCACAACACAAGCCGTAAATACCTTTGCATGCCAAGGCACCCGTTCATCTTTACAAGCAAAGTAAAGGATAAAAATTTGCCGTTTTAGACCCCTCGCCCAAGTCTTAATTTTATCAAACATTTTTATCTCCTATAATTAAGCTTTTATTTCCATTATAACAATAAAAGATTTACAAAGGATTGTTATTTCACTAACTCCCCGTTCCATAAGAAATAGCTGCCTTCGATCTTAAGCTAAAGCAACCGTTAGTTTAAGCACTATTATTTCACAAACTTCAATTACTGCATTAAGTATTAGTTTTGGAACTCTTCAATTCTATCCAACCATTCATTTAATAGAGTGCTAAAAAGTTGTGGTTGTTCAATTTGCAAATTGTGACCTGCCATATCCAATACAGCAAATGTCCCTCGCGGATACTTGTTTGCTATGTCAAGAGCATCTTTATATCCAACCGAAGAGTCTTGTCTTCCTAACAGGAATACACTCGGTTTAATAAAATCAGACTGGTCAATCTTAAAAGAAAACCCATATTTATTCTTAACCTTATTTAGAAACTTTTCATCTCCAATTTTACAACCACTTAGAATTTCTTTGTTGTACCTTAACCATGTGTACTCATCAAGTACAATGTTGTTATTTCTAAAATCTTCTAACTCACCCTTTGATAAATTTTCAATGAACTTCTCATCCGTTCTCATTATTTCATGTATCTCAACTGTTCTATTTTCTGGAAGAGGAATAATAAGAGGACAAATAAATGCTGCACCAAGTATTTGTTCTTGATGCTTTTCAATAATGCCCCTAGCTATATAGCCACCGTAAGATTCCCCAGCAATTACGTACTCTTGGTTAGGAATTACAGCTTGAATAAACTCTAAAACAGCATCCAGCATTTCATCAGAACTACTTATTTCGTTATATTCTTTTGTTAATCCCATCCCGGGCAGGTCGATATAAATACGTCGCCACCCCTCCCTCTTGGTGAATATTGGTTCCATACAACCACTCATTAATCGATGGTCCGGAGAATAACCGTGTATCATTAAAATTGGTTTTCCTTCCCCCAAATCTTCATAATAAATTTCTGCTTGGCGAACTTTGCAATATGCCATATTAATCCTTCTTTCTATAAAAATCATTTTAACTGACAGTACCTATTCTCTTTTTGATTCTTCAATTCCTTCTTCAACTATTCTGCCCCTTTAATTCCGTAAGAAAAAGCTGCCTTAAAGACAGCTTTTTTCAGCTAACGCACCCGTTACTTTAAATACAATTCTTCACAAACTGATTTTGCTTAACAAAACTGACCAGCAGCAGAACATCGAAAAGGCGATCTCTAATTGAAGGATTTCACTCAATATATATAGAAACCGACTAAATTAATATCTATTTGAATTATTTATATGGAATGAGAGGAAAGACCCCGACCTATAAGGTTTGCAGAAACAGGCTTTTTCCCTAATTCCCTTGCCCAAATTGATAATTGCCCTATATGGTGAATTTCGTGAGCAATAGTATGTCGCATTATTTCACCCCAAGTATCCGTCACAATTCTTCCATCCTGTAAGGTATCATAAAATAATTGATTTTCCATACTAGCATCCCAGTTGTTCACAAAGTTTTCCACTTCTAAATGAAATTCAGCGTCCAACTTCCGAACTTTGTTCAAGCTTTTATAACTATCGAAACTCTCCTGAAAGTCAGTTTTACCTTGTAAGAGACGTATCCAGCTCCATTCGACATCAACAATATGGAAAAGTGTATGCAATATACTTCCCATTCCACCCGTTCGGTTCCGCAGAATTTCTTCTTCACTTAACTCTTCACACCAACGATACCAGTCTTCTCTTACCATCCAGTTATATCTAAAAAAAGTTTGCAAAAATGCCCCTCCCCATTTAGAAAATAATTTAACTGTTAAAATACTATTAGAGCAATGCCTAAACATTGTTAAATATTACTATTTAGACAAACATAGGTTGAATTCCTTTTTCAACAATCCTGCCCCTTTAGTTCATTAAGAAAAAGCTGCCTTAAAGACAGCTCCGATCTTTTGCTAACACACCCGTTAGTTCAACAAGAAAACAGTCTTTTCTATTGTGAGATAAGGTATTTTTCTTTGAAAATTGGACTCAATTCACTCCATACATCAAATTTATTACCATCTAAATCAAAGAAAACAAAATTCCTTCCAGAATGTCCTCTATTTTCAATTGCACCAATTCTAATCTGTTTATCGATAAAATCTCTATGTATAGCTTCTAAAGCATTTAATCCATTAACTTCAAATGTTATAGAAAAACGCTCTACACCGTAAATATCATAGAAATTTGAGCTTTGATTTTCTTTAGATTTAACAAGGAAAAAACTTTGGTTCGCAAAATTAAGAATTGCTTTGTCTTCGTCTTTATAGCTTAACTCTGCCCCCAATTTGTTTACATACCATTCAGAAGAAAGTTCTACATTTGAAACTGGGATATAAGTAGTTCCTACCCTTAATAATTTTTTATTCATCCTGTTCGCCTCCTTTAATTACTTGAATAAACTCATTCTCCACTTATATATCTTTCCCCTTTTAATTATCCATAATTACCCTTTTTCATTTTTCAACTATCCTGCTCCGTTTGTTCATTAAGTGATTCAGTTTAATAGTCCTTTTAAATATGTTTTATGATATTTTTTTAAGACCCCCCAAACACTACAAAGAACAAAATCGGTAGCTGAAAAATATCCATGTAAGCTCCTAATGCCCATGAAGGGGTATCGCCAAACTGCAGTATTTTGTATGATAAGCAAATCGCAGCAAAAAAAGCCATTTCCTGTACGATAGGAAATGACTTTTTTTGCTTATTATATGGCTTCTTTTTATTTCTCACTTCCCCGAGACCAGATAACCACTGGAATCAATAATAAAGATAATAACCCTCCGATAAATGATAATGTTGTATAACTTGAACCGGCCACAATCATTCCAGATAAGGCTCCACCAGAGGCTCCTGATAATGCAATTAAAACATCCACCGTACCTTGGGTTTTAGCCCGATTCGAAGTGTCAGTTGAATCAACAATAAGAGCCGTCCCACTTATTAAACCGAAATTCCATCCTAATCCAAGTAAAGAAAGGGCAATAACTAGGAGAATCATAGAATCGCCTGGTGCAATCGCCGATATTAAACCGGCCAGAAGCAGCGTAGCTCCAGAGGCAATAGCCATGGCAGTACGGCCAAACTTATCAACAAGGACACCTGTAACCAGTGAAGGAAGATACATGGCAGCTATATGAAATCCTATAACGAGACCTATTTCACCCAAGTCATGTCCATGATGTCTCATATGAACTGGCGTCATGGTCATAATGGCCACCATTACAATTTGAGTAAGAACCATAATTGTCGCACCAACAATAATTCCTCTTTTGTTTGCCATTTGTTCAGTATCAGCCGAAAATCCTAATCGATTACTTTCTTGTTTGGACGCTTCTATTGCTCTTGCTATAACTAATGGGTCTGGGCGAAGTAAAACGAAAAGGACAAGACCTGCCAAGATAAATGCTGCCGCTGATAAAATGAAAGGACCAGCGAGTGAAGGAACGCCAATAGAAAGAGCAAAATCCCCCATTACATTCACTAAATTCGGACCAGCAACTGCACCAAATGTTGTAAACACCATGGTAATACTGATGGCAGTTGCTCGCTGTTTATTGTTAGCCAAGTCCGTACCAGCGTAACGAGCTTGTAAATTTGTCGCTGTTCCTGCACCATAGATGAGCAGGGAAGCAAATAAAAGGAAAACGCTATTTATGATGGCTGCCGTTATGACTCCTATCGCTCCAAGCCCACCTATCAAAAAACCAGCTGTTAGACCTGTACGGCGGCCGTAACGTTGAGAAAGTCTCCCTACGATTAAAGCAGCCCCGGCAGATCCTAAAGTAAATAAACCCGATGGAACTCCAGCAAATGCATCTGTGCCAAGCATTTGTTGTGCAAGAAGTGCCCCCACCGTAACTCCAGCCGCTAACCCGGCACCGCCAAAAATTTGTGAAATACTTATAATAATTAATGTACGTTTGTATAACATTTTTTGTTTTTCTTGAGAATCAGCATAACTCTGGTTCATTTGATATGTTTTACTGGACATTTGTTAAGACCTCATTCATCATTCTGTAATTTCTCCCCACCATGTACACCTTCCTCTAGTTGATTTTCTAATATTTTTATAACTTTACTTTTTTAGTTTAAAAACTATAAAATCAGCACATCTAAAATCTTCTTCAAATGAAGGATATTTTTCTAATATCTCTTTTGATGGCTTAGGTTCTATTATGCTTTCTAAAATAAAACCTGTTTTGATTAAAGTGTTTATATAACTTGTTAATGTTCTATGAAAGAATAGCATTTTTTCTTTATCACCTAAACGTTGTTCATACACACCTTCATAAAAATATTTATCTACGTTCCAATGCAACTTTTTACCGCCCTTTGTTTTTTCCCAACCACTTTCTGGAGTAACAAAACAAGGATGTAAAATCGAAAATATAAAACAGCCTCCATCTACTAATAGACGATACATTTCCTGAAATGCTTTTTCGTAATTTGCAAGATCTTGAATGACCATATTGGATACTATTAAATCGAAACTTTTGTCCTCTAAAGAATTCAAGTCCTCACAATTCCCCTGCCTATAATCAATCAACAAATCATTCGGGGTTCTTTCCTTAGCAATTTCTATCATCCGTGATGAATAATCCACAGCCGTTACAGTCGCTTCGGACCTCGCTAACATTCGACTTAAATACCCCTCGCCACACCCGGCATCTAAAACGTTTTTATTCCTTACTGTTTCCATAAGTGTTAATAAAGTTGGATTTAAAAAAACTTCTTTATGAAGATCTCCTTGCTCGGTATGATTTGCAGAATATGTATCCGCGAAACTATCCCACCTTTTAATCGCTTCTTCTGTACCAATATTCCGATTCACTTTAACTCCTCCCTTCTTCTAAACTCCCCCGATAGTTGCATTAATAAAAAGCAGCCTTAAAGACAGCTCCTAGCTTAAGCTTACGCACCCGTTGTTTAAATGACTACCACATCTGTTCGTCCTTGTTACTTAGCTTATATATAAATGGCATCAAAATAATCACTAAAGCATACGCAACTATTTCAAAAGCTAAGACATAACCTTTAGGTACACCATATGATATTAACGGTACAATCAATAAAGATATGAATATAAATAGGCTTAATAGCATTCTTGTTTTCTTGGAAACGTATTGGGATGAATCACAGGATGAACATCTTAACTTCTTTTTAAAGGTAGACATTTTAAAAAAAGCCTCTCTCCAACCCATTTATAGCCACATTGCTGACAGGTTGGCATATGTAGCGAACTCCTTTCAATTAAATCAATATTACAAATTATATCATTTATTCCTAAACTATCCTGTCTCATTTAATTTCATAAAGAAAAAGCTGCCTTAAAGACAGCTCCGATCTTTTGCTAACACACCCGTTAGTTTAAGTACAATCCTTCACAATATAACCTTGGAATAAGAAAAAGAGGTGCCGCAGTTACCTGCTTTGTTCAACTCAGCTCCATATAGTTCAATAATTTTATTACGTTTTTCTTCCTAATATATCCGCAAATACCCCGATTAAAGCCGATTATCCTTGATTAAATGACCTGACTGGCATGTAAGCCCCAAATGATAACGCTTCCCTTCACTATCTCGGCCTTTTCCTTGTGAATGTCCTCTCTTCCCTTGAATCTAAATCTCAGCATGTTACGATAACAAGGTTAAAAAATACGAACGGAATTACGAACAATGAACTTTTAGGAGGGCATAATGTTGAGAGATAAAACTGTTGCATTTTTAGGAGCCGGTTCGATGGCAGAGTCGATGATTTCAGGAATTGTGCAGATTGGGTACATACCAGCAGAAAGAATTTATGTGACAAATCGCAGCAATCAATTACGACTCGAGGAAATGAATCACGTGTATGGAGTCCATGCGGTCCATCAGGATGCATTACCATATGAAGAAGTTGATTTCTTCATTTTGGCAATGAAGCCCCAGGGAGCAGCAGATGCTCTTGATGCACTCAAAGATAAAATAAGGGTGGATCAAGTTGTAATTTCTGTTTTAGCGGGCATTTCCACTGAATTCATGGAAAATCATCTACAGCTTGGACAGCAGGTTGTGCGGTTGATGCCGAATACGTCAAGCATGATCCGGGAGTCGGCAACTGCGTTATGTCCGGGAAGATATACAGCCATGGACAATGTGTTAGCAGTGAAAGAACTGTTAGGCTGTATGGGAAAAGTGTTCTTAATTGAAGAAGAGCATATGGATATTTTTACAGGAATTGCAGGAAGCGGACCTGCTTACTTCTATTATTTAATGGAGCATATGGAACACGCTGGCGTTAAAAAGGGGATGGATGAAGCGATGGTCCGTGAGATTGTCGCCCAAACGATTTTAGGCGCAGCCAAGATGATTATGGTGAACGACGAGACACCGGCAAGTCTCAGGGAGAAAGTCACTTCACCAAATGGAACGACGGCATCCGGACTTGATGCGTTACGGAAAAATAATGGCGGCAGAGCCATTTCACAGGCGATTCATCATGCATCGAAACGTTCGAAAGAGCTGAATGAAGAGATGGCAGTAGCGTACGGGAAATCGACTAATCCCCCGAGAGTACTGGGGAACTTCAGTACCATAAAAGGACGGTGTCTAAGTTAATCATCTCCATAAATACACCATGGAGCCTCCTTAGGAAATTATATGTATCAAAAGATGTGGTTATCAAATAACACTCCTATCAAATAGTTAAGAAAAAAATATAAACGTAAGAAAAACGGAGGACAACATGAAGAGAATCCTTAAGATCGCTAGCGCTTTTATCGGAATTCTAGTCGGAGCAGGGTTCGCCTCAGGACAAGAAACCATGCTTTATTTTGTAAGCTTCGGGAACTTGGGCACAATTGGAGCTATCATATCAGTCGCTATTTTTGCATACCTTGGAATGATTCTGATGAAGATTGGCAGTCGTACACAAACAGATTCGCATCAGGAAGTAATTTATAAGATTTGTGGTCGCTTTCTCGGCTGTATCATTGATTATGTTCTGAACGCCATCCTATTTGGTATAGGAATTGTCATGATTGCGGGGTCAGGCTCGATCTTTGATCAGCAATTCGGATTACCTTCCTTTATAGGAACCATTCTTATGACTGTTCTTGTTATGATAACAGTTATGCTGAAAGTCGACCGTGTGATTAAGGTAATTGCATCCGTCACACCATTTCTGATTCTTGTCGTACTTTTTCTATTCATTTATAGTATGTTTACAATGAATTCATCGTTTACGTCACTTGAACCACATGCGCTGGAACAAAATTCAGCTGCGGGACATTGGCTTATATCTACAATAAACTATATTTCAATAACCATTGCAATGGGGGCTTCCATGACACTTGTTATGGGTGGAAATGAACCCGATGAAAGGATATCATCCATTGGAGGGCTTACAGGAGGGATCGCTTTAGGTCTACTTCTTATAATTAGTCACCTTACTATTTTCTCAAATATTAATACTGTATCGGGTTTGGATATGCCCATGCTGGGAATCGCCAACAGTATTTCACCTCTCCTAGGTATTCTGTACTCTCTCGTTCTGTTCGCTATGATTTTCAATACGGCAGTCAGCATGTTCTACTCATTTGGAACACGCTTTTCAGATCCCCAAACCAAAAAATTTAAAGTAATCGTTATTTCATCACTGGTAATCGGATTTATAGCAAGCTTTTTTGGCTTCACTAAACTTGTTTCCTCTCTCTATCCAATCTTTGGCTATATGGGAATTGTCCTTATTATCGTTCTCATCATTACTCCATTCCGAATGAGTCGTTTAACGAAAGAAAATTAAATTACGGATTGTTTAACTACCTTTCTACTCATGTGTAGAAAGGTTTTTTTGAGGAAAGAAAAACTTTCCTTTCCCCTGTATACTTCGGACAAACTAACATACTAAGAGCTGTTGCCAGCATTAATTTAGGGTCTTACAGTTAAAATATGAAGACAGTTTATGAAGATAATTCACAAATTCACAAGCAATATGAGGAACATATTCTTCGTCATAAAGTTGCATATGAAAATATGATACCGATCAAAATGGATTGGTATTGGATGGTTTGATAATCCACTCATAGTTGTATTATTTTCACGAAGCCCCCCAATGATATTGAGGGGGTTTCATGTGTCCTGGCAATAGTTTGAATAATAAATCCGATTCTGTCATATAGTAATGTCGATCACTTTTCCATGGGAACTTCAAAGCCCTGTATCAAGCCGTAAGAAGCTGATATGGGGTATATTTTTGCCATGACATGACTTCAGCTAACGCACCCGTTAGTTGAAGTAGAATGTTTCACAATCTTTCTCGAGGATAAAGTTTATGCGTCATAAAATATTCTGTTTATCTAAATGATTACTTAGTATACATCACAACGGTGTAGGAGTATTAATTTGTTCGTCAAAATTTAATTCTAAAAGTTGTCCAGCGTGAACCAATCCAGATCCAAATCCGTACATAAGAACTCGGTCTCCATTTTTGACTTTTCCCTTACGGATTCCAAGATCAAGAGCTAAAGGAATGGTTGCAGCAGAGGTATTTCCAAAGTTGACTAAGCTATAAAGCGTTTTTTCCATTGGGTATTCTAATTTTTCGCAAATTGGCTCTATCAACCTTAAGTTAGCACTATGAGGTATAAACCAATCAACTTGATCTAAACTCGTTTGCGATTTTTCTACTATCTGTCTTATACTCTCAGGAACATTCCTTACAACCCATCGAAAAACTTCTCTACCATTTTGTACAAGATATTGAGTATCTATTAACTCAATCCCATTGATCTTTTTTGATAGTCCAGGTCGATATACATGTTGTGCTCCTCTTCCATCACTTCCTAGGTGGAATCCAATGAAACTTTTTGATTGTTCATCTCTTTCAACTAATACCGCACCAGCACCATCACCAAATAAAACACATGTATTTCTATCCGTATAATCAGTAATTTTTGAGAGTGTGTCTGCTCCAATAACTAGTACCTTTTTGTGGAGCCCAGAAGAAATTAAACTGTGTGCTGTATGTACTGCATAAACAAATCCTGCGCACGCTGCACTTAAATCTATGGCACCTGTTTGGGATATATTTAATTGGTCCTGTATGATACTTGAGACAGATGGGAATGGCAAATCTGGTGTGCTTGTTGCCACAATAATCATATCTACATCTTTGACTTCTTTATTATATCTGTGCATTAAATCTTTTACTGCAGATACGCATAAATCACTGGTAAATTCATCAGGATGGGTTATTCTTCGTTCATGAATCCCGGTTCTTTGAATAATCCATTCATTATTTGTTTCGACCATTTGCTCAAGTTCAAAATTCGTTAATTTTTTTTCAGGTACATATGTCCCGATAGCTGTTATTCTCGCCCCTATCATACGCTCACCCCACATATTTTATTAGAAGTTAGTATTAATACCTGGTACTAATTATAACAATTTATATTGTTAATAATCAAATTTAAATTCCTTTTTTTTCTATAACAACAAAATATTTACTCATTATTGAAGTAAACTGCCCCGATATTTCCATAAGAAAAAGGCATAAATCCTTCCTGCTGAATCAATGCCTTCACTTTTTGAAATTCACTTTACTATTATTTTTTTTAGTTAACATATAACTTTGTTTTATCATTTCGTAAATGTCTTCCTTTGGAACAGTACCATCAAGAATTATCGAATTCCAATGGTCCTTATTAAGATGAAATGCCGGAACTACCGAATGGTAAATCTGACGCCAATAATCCAACAAACCAGGTTCACATTTCACATTAATCCAAATATGGCCATCTTTTTCAAATATCCACGCAAACACTTTCTTGTTATCTATATGTCGCATTAACGTCCAATTCTTATCACGAAATGGATAATCTTCATATGTATTACCCATTCCCAAACAGTAACCGATAGCTCCCTCTCTATTTTTCATTGTTAACCTCTTCTCTAACATAATAACTTGTCAGTTTTTTAATAAAGCTGCATCCTTAATTATAACCCCTGGACGCTTTATTGCACTAACCTGCCCCGATAGTTCCATAAGAAAAAGCTGCCTTAAAGACAGCTCCAATCTTCAGCTAACGCACTTGTTTGTTGAATAGACAATTTAAAATCCATTACCCTGGAATACTATTCTCATTAATTCGACGGCTATAAAGTAAACTAAACCAACGAATATACTAAGACCTAAAGCAAATTTTCTCCAAAGTCCTTTCTCACTAAGAATAGAAAAAGAGAAAGAGATAATGATTCCAAATATCATTAATATACGAAAAGTTGTTACTCCAGGATCAATTACTCGTGTTATATTCGCAGCAAAAAAACAAATAACCAAGATAATTAAAGTAAACGAAATAATCCCTAAATATTTTTTCATGATTCCCCACCCTTTCCTTCAATCTATTTTACCGAAATATAGTAAATATGTATTTTTCATTTGGGTATCTTGTCCTTTAGATCCATAAGAAAAGGGCTGCCGAAGCAACAATTAAAGGAATTAGCACGATTACACTGGCTGGTATTCTTGGAGAATCGGGCCCCTTTAGCTTCTAAGAAAAAGATCTGCTGAGGTAACTCCTTATGGAAGTAAAGCACCGATAGTTCTATAAAGCGAAACTTCTTCAAGAATCGCACTCATACCATTTAATGGAAACTTATTCCTGTAGGTGGCAAATGGGTGCAAAAATATTTTGCAATCGACACAAAAAAATTATTCATGCAAAAAAAATTGGCACTCTATAGTTTCTAAAACTCTTTTAAAGCTGCGAATTACTTTGAGAAAAGAAGTTGGCCCGATACTTGCATTGTAGATTGATAAAGATTTAAAAACTTAGGAGGTACACACATATGTCGTTAATCAAAAAGGTTTAAAAATGAGGAGAATCAAAAATGGATTTGGTTAAAATTTTAATCCACTACTCAGAAAAAGATGTTGCTGAAAAACTGCGCAAAGTTAATGGTCGATTTATCATTCTAATGGAAAAACAGATTTAAAAAACTTTTTATTGGAGGCCTTTTATGTGGGTAATCACTGTTCATTCAAAGAACAACATTAATATATATGAGTTTGACTCTGAAAAAGAAGCTAGAGATGCTTTCAGGAGGATGCAAGGTTGTAAAATCCTAACAGAAGTAATTTATTTTAATGATCATGATTTTAAAATTCAGAATTTTTAGCTAATTATCTCCTTGTTCAAAATCAAGTCGATATGAAAGAGAAAGTTTCACTATTTAAGGAATGAATAATTATAGCAATGGATATAAAGAGGTTTATAAATTAAAGGGGAGATATGTTAATGGAAACTAAATACTGTAAAGAATCAAGAGTTATAAGAACAAGTCGGATTTTTCCAAATGATGTAAACAATCATAATACTTTGTTCGGTGGCCGTTTGATGAGTCACTTGGATCAAGTATCCTCAACTTCTGCAGCGCGTCATAGCCGTAGGGAATGTGTAACAGCTTCAACAGATTCAGTTGATTTTTTACATCCAATTCAAACAACAGATGCAGTCTCCTTTGAATCTTATGTAACATGGACAGGCACCTCATCGATGGAGGTTTTCGTTAAAATTATTGCAGAAGACTTAAAAAGCGGTAAACGTAAAATCGCAGCAACTGCACTATTAACTTTTGTAGCACTTGATCAACATAACCGGCCAACACGTGTTCCACAAGTCATTCCTGAAACAGAAGAGGAGCGAAAGTTACATGAAACAGCACCTGATCGAGCAAGAATTCGTAAGGAAAGGAAACAAAACAGTAAGGAATTGGCTGCATTTTTAACTACAAATTATCCCTGGGAACAATATAGTTCATGCTAAGCTTCTTAACAGATAAGGGTAAACCAATCTACGAAAAATAAAAATAAAAATCCTCTGAGTCTTTACTCCCATGAGCAGAGGATTTTTTTGACGAGTTTCTTCTATTGATATCGATTAGCATTATATTCTTCAATAATTAGTTCAGAGCATTATCCCAACAATTACACTTACGGGACATTTCATCACCTTCTTATTCTCTTTAGATACAGTTGAATGGATTTAACATCCCCCTCCTTAACTTCAGCGAAAGCAACCAGTTTTTTCGGATGATTAAACCGATCGATTTCACCAATTTCAGAGATAATCGTTGCTGCGATTTTTTCTCCTATTCAGGGAATCGATTGGATGATTTTATATTCTTCCATTTCATTTGCCAGGGCCACTATACGATCTACCAAATCAGAAAGGTGTCCCTAGTATTGATGTTAAAGGAATATCCTACTTCAGAGGCGGTATTAACTGCCGGAGAAAGTAGACTAGCAGAGAGTGTAATAGAGTTCTGCCCTAGCCGATCGGGTGAATGGGCATGGGAAAAAGCAAAAAAAATAATGGATTCCGCATCTCGAAATCCATTTCAAAAAAACGTGTATGAAAGTCACGAAAAAGCTATAATAAAAATGATGTAATTTACCAAAAAACTCACCTGCCCTGACTACCAATTATAAACTATTTAATGATGTGAATTATTTACCTTGTTCCTTTTTTTAAGCGAAAACCCAGCAGATAATAAAGATACTGTCGCTAAACCAACTCCAATAATCATAGAATAGTCGAAATAATTTTTAAGTGCCATCCCACCACAAATAGCTACAATAAACAAAAGTAAAAAGAAAACCGTATAATTCTTTTTCATAATTCCTCACCACCCTTTATCGATTTTACCAAAAATAGTAAATGAATTATTGAACTAACCTGCCCCGTTAGCTATATAAGCAACCTAGATAAGTAAAAAAAACAAACACTTTCTACCTAAGGAAAGGTTTGTTAGATAAGACTGATTATTTTAATTTAAGTATTATTTTTCCTTTTGCTCTTCCCGTCTCTGCATACTCCAATGCTTTTTGGGCATCTTCGAAAATAAAAATTTTATCAAGTGTAGGCTCAATTACTTCTGACTCTAACATCTCTGTTAAAATTTCCAACTGCTCTCCACTATGCTTCATAAAAAGAAACGTGTATTGGACATTATGCTTTTTTTCTAACTTCGTAAGCTTATAACTTGCAATGGAAAATAAGGTTTTTTTAAATGAGCTAAATCCGTTTTCTTTAGCAAAGCGACCATTCGGGATTCCAGATATAGAAACAATCTTTCCTCCTTTTTTTAATGTTACAAATGATTTCTCTAATGTCGCCCCCCCAATGGTATCAAGAACTGCGTTGTAGTCACGAATCGAATGTTCGAACTTTTCTTTCTTGTAATTAATAACTTCGTCAGCGCCAAGAGATTTCACCAAATCAGTACCATCACTAGCTGTAGTTGCTACAAAAGCACCCATATGTTTTGCAAGTTGGATAGCAAATGTTCCCACTCCCCCTGAACCTGCATGTATTAATATTTTATGTCCTTTTTCAATTCGCAGAATATCATGTAAAGCTTGGTAGGATGTCAATCCGACTAGAGGGATGGAGGCGGCTTCTTCAAAACTTAAATTTTTAGGTTTTAATGCAATATCTTCTTGGTTAACAGAGAGATATTCAGTAAAAGTTCCCATTTTATTTGCTCTAGGTCGACCATATACCTCATCACCGACTTTAAACTTCGTGACACTAGTACCTACTTCAACAATTTTTCCAGAAAAATCGTTTCCTAAAATTAAAGGCATCTTATATTTCAATAATAATTTTAATTCACCCTTACGAATTTTTGTATCAAGAGGATTTATACTTGCCGCATATATCTCAACTAAGACCTCGTCATTATTTATTTTGGGCATAGGAAAGTCTAAAAAATTTGGATTTTTACCGTAGTTTTCAATTGCTAAAGCTTTCATTATAATCCTCCACATTTTTATTTAACGTACATGTACTCTTTTCATAACGAACCTAAGAAAAAAGATTATGAATATCCCTAGATGGGATATTCATATTAAATAAATTATTTTAAGAAAGGATAATCTGTATAACCTTCTTTTCCTCCTGCATAGAGCGTGTTTTTATCAGGTTCGTTTAGGCGAGCACCTGATTGAATCCGTTCTGCAAAGTCTGGATTAGCTAGTACCCAAGTGCCTACTGTGACAACATCTGCAAGATTATTATCTACATCAAACGAAAGTTGATCTAGAGGACGACCTGGACGGTTAACAAGAAGTGATTGATCCCAAAGTTGACGCACATCTTTTAGGAATTGCTCGTTTCCAAAGTGCATTAAATGCAGATATGCAAGGTTAAGCTTATTTAATTCACTTATTAAATAACGATACATCTCAAGGCTATTTTCCCCCTCATCAATGCCTTGCAGTGTTCCTTGAGGAGAAAAACGGATGCCTGTTCTTTCTGCTCCTATTTCATCAACAACTGCTTTAGCTACTTCGATAGCGAATCGAGAACGCCCCTCAATCGTACCACCGTATGCATCTTGACGATGGTTGGAGTTTTCACTAAGGAATTGTTGGATCAGATAACCATTCGCTCCGTGAATTTCAACTCCGTCCGCACCAGCTTCAATTGCTGAACGTGCTGCTATACGAAACTCATGGATAACATCTTTTATCTCAAGCTTACTCAATTCTCTTGGTGTTGGAATTTCTTTCATTCCTTCTGCCGTGAAAATTTCTACACCAGGTGCAATAGCTGACGGTGCAACTGCTTGGCGGTGGTGAGGTGTGTTATCAGGGTGTGATACACGTCCCACATGCATAAGCTGAACAAAAATATGACCGCCTTCACTATGAACTTTAGAAGTTACTTTTTTCCAACCTTTAATATGATTTTCTGTATAAATACCAGGTGTATAAGTGTAACCTTGCCCATCATCTGAAGGTTGGGTTCCTTCGCTTATAATTAAACCCACTGAAGCACGCTGACCATAGTACTCTGCTAATAAATCGCTCGGTGTACCATCTGGTAAAGCTCTACTTCTAGTCATCGGAGCCATTCCTATACGATTTTTCAAGTCAATGTTTCCGATACGAACTGTTTCAAATAATCTGCTCATATGAATACTCCTTTTTAGTAAGAATTAGAATCAAGGAATGAATTTACGTGTTCTGCAAATAGTTCTGGAAATTGAAACAGGTGCCCGTGACCAGAATCAGGATATATAATCAGCTGTGCTTTCGGTAATTTCTCTGTTAAGATATAACTGTTTTTAGTCGGTACCATCACATCATTGACACCATTAGTAACAAGTACAGGGTGTTTGATGTTTTGTAACCATTCATAATCATGATTGGACTTTTGTTTAGCCCATTTTGCAATGGCTTGTAATTGTGCCTCTTTTACTTGTTCCGAACTGTTTACTTTTTTCTGATTAAAAATTCTTTGTAGTGAAGCCATTCCTGCAGATTTACTTGTTTCGGTTTGTCCGTAGAAAAAGAACATAAAATCATTTATTCCATCTTCTTCCGTTCCGCCGTGACGATTCATTCTTTCAAAAATCTCCGGATTTGGATTAATACCAGATTCAGGCGAAGTACCTGCCATAATAATTTTTCTTACTAAATCTCCCTCTTGTAAAGCTAGCTCTTGTGCAACCATGCCACCAATGGAAAAACCAAGAATGTCAACTTGTTCTAATCCAAGAGCTTTTATAAATGTTGCTGTATCTTTTGCCATATCAGCAATTGTAGTAGGCGTTAGTCCATCGGTCTCACCAACCCCTTTATTGTCAAACAAGATTACTGGGCGTGTATTTGCAATAGGTTCAAGCATGTTTGGATCCCAGTTTTCCATCGTTCCTCTATAGTGAACAAGAAATACTACTGGTATACCATCTTGTGTACCAAATTTTCTATATGCGTAACGAGTTCCATCTGCTTCAATAAATTCTGATTCTGTTGGTATTTTAAAGTTAGTCATTATTGTGTTCCTCCTTAGAAATAAAAAACGGTTTTATAAGCATGCATTATGATGGTTTGTTTCATGTTCACTTTTTTAGAATGAACGTTCTAGAAAGGGTAAAAAAAGAAAGCTAGTCCAACACTGAAAGTGCTAGAGTGATGATGCCTTCTAATTCTTTTTTATTGTAATTAGTTTTTATTAGTACTCTTATACCTACCAAATTGTTGTGTAAGAAACGAGATGTGTTATCAGAATCGATTTCTTTTGATAGCTCTCCACTAGTCTGGCCCCGTTTTATAAGGTTATTAAACATATCTTCAGTACGGTTAAACATTTTTGTAACTATGCGTCCAATTTCTTTGTCCAGTAAAGATAATTCTATGGCTGCATTTACTGATAGACAACCTTTTGGGTATTGTTCAATGGAATTCAGTACGAAAATAAAAACATCACGTATCGTCTGTTTAATGGATGGAGTGCTACTAATTATCCTTTCCATCTCATTGACGATGAGCTCTTCATAGTGATTAAGGGAAGCTAAAAACAATGAACGCTTGTCACCAAATGTATCATATATACTCCTGCGGTGTATTCCCATATGATCCACCAAATCTTGCATGGATGTTTTTTCATAACCCTGTTCCCAGAAAAGCTCCATTGCTTTTCTTAATACAGCTTTTTCGTCAAACTCTTTACTTCTAGCCATTATATTTCTCCTTTAAAAAATCCATGAACCAATACTAACAAAAACAAACGTCATAATCCATTATAGAATGAACGTTCTAAAATAAACACATGAATTTCAAACCATGATTAAACAATACCCTTTTTAGAACGATTAGTAAAGAATTATAAATACCCAATAATCCCCAACACATTTGCTGCATACCACAATGTTATCCTTTAACTTTCACCTAGGGGTACCACCAAGCATTTCTTTATTCGTTTAGTTTCTTCAGGATTGTTTTCTTCCACTGTACAATTAATGGATCAAAATCTTTTACAGATGCACTCATACCAAATAAACAAGAAACAGCAATTAGAAAAAACATCTGAGCCCTTACTCAACCAAACTGCCCTGTTAGTTACCAAAAGAATAAGCTGCCTTAAAGACAGCCCCGATCTTCAGCTAACGCGCTAGTTAGTTAAAGTGAGGGACATCACAAACAGAATATTAATTCATCTTATCAATATTTTATTTTATTAGGCTATGTTAAAAACTTTGGTTGAATGAAAAAATGCAAAAGATTTGGTTAATTTTAAATTTTAATGGTGGTAGTAAATATTCCATTAGCTATTTTTTAATTTGAAAACGAATACGGTATTCGTTTCTGTGATAAAAAGTGTAACAACTTGTTTATATTTCAAGTTATCAAATCATACTAAATTAATCCTTTTTTGAACTTAATCTTTCTAACTTTTCTTTATTAATGATATAATATCCTCTTCCTTTTTTTTCTAATAATCCTTCTTCTTGGAATTGGTTAAGTGTGTATAATAAATGTCGATAGCTTCCCCCCACGTATTCTGCTGTTTCGGTATGCTTCTCTTGAAAGCATCCATCGTTTTCTATTTGAAGAATATATTTGGCCAATCGATTTTTGAACTCATAATCCTGCATATCTGTGTAATGATCCGTTCTTTTAAGTAATTTATCACCTAAATATTTTGATAAATTATGGAGGAAACGATTGTCATTTAACAGATGCTTTTTCGATGAAGCCAGTGGAACCGCTAAGCAAGTGCAGTTATTTATAGCCACAACATCTTTTAAATTCTTTTCCACCTCAATCAAGGATAATTCACCAATAAAATCATCTTTCTTTAGAAACTGAATCAGCGCACGTTTTCCATTTTCGTGTACTATATATATTTTTGCCCGCCCATCCAATAATAAAAATAAGTACTGAATATCTTCATCAAAGCGCACTATATATTCATTAGAAGAAAACTTACAAATAAAAGCCTGATGTAAAACTGCTTTCGGAAAAGTTTCTTGAATATCATTATATATATCCACAAAATTTTCAGCGTAATCCTTCAAATTGATTTTTTCCATTTTATCACCTCAATATGAGATATCTCCTATTATTATATTGTTCCTTTCGATATATTACTACCAAGAGGTGGATTGGGATGAACAAATACAAACATATTATTTTTGACTTAGATGATACGATACTTGATTTTCAAGATTCAGAAGAAAAGGCTTTAAAACAAATTATTACGCTGTACGAGTTGCCCTATAACAAACAAACAATTGCATGTTATAAGCGCATTAATGATGGATTATGGCATCAATTAGAGGAAGGCTTGATTTCTCGTGAAGAAGTGCTGACAACGCGTTTTTCACTTTTTTTGAAGGAATTTCAAATAGATGAAAACGGAGCAAAAGTTGAAGCTATGTACCGTGAGCATTTAAACCAAGGACATAAGGCCATCACCCATGCACATGAATTATTAAATGCTTTAAGTAAGCAAGATTATAAATTATATATTGGAACAAACGGTGTAGGAAAGACTCAAAGAAAAAGATTATTAGGTGCCAAGCTACAAGGATATTTTGAACAACTTTTTATCTCCGAAGAAATTGGTTATGAAAAACCGAATCCCCATTTCTTTTACTATATTTTTGATGCCCTGCATACAAGCAGTAAAGAAGAATTTTTAATGATAGGTGATCGTTTAACATCGGATATTCAAGGAGCTATCAATGTCGGAATTGATTGTGTATGGTTTAACCCAAAGAGAAGCATGCCTAAATCATGTTCACCTAAGAGCACATATACGATACCAAATTTAATGCAAATAATGGACTTATTAGAGGAATAATCATGAAAAAAGTAATTCAATCGATTCTACTCTATATAGTAAGTGCTATTGGCATCAGTCTTACATTAAAAGCTGATGTTGGTGTCAGCAGTTTTAATGCGATGAATTTATCAATATCTGAATGGACTTCCATCAAAGTTGGCACAATTACATTCATTGCAAATCTCATTTTTCTATTCGGTTATATCTGCCTATGCGAAAAAAAGGATTTTAGAAAATTCACTTTGATGTTCATTTCCAGCTTGTTCTTTGGAATGGTTATTAATTTTTTCCTCTATACTATTTTCGGTACGATTTACGTAGAGAATTATTTAGTAAGAATCGGACTATTTATTTTCGGTGCGATACTAGCCGGTGGAACAACAGGCATTATTTTATCATTAGATATTATTCCTTTTCCTATTGAAAGTTTATGTTTACGAATAGCTGAATTAACAAAGCGCCCTTTCTCTCAATACAGATATTGTGTCGATTTATTCTATCAATGATAATATCACTACTATACAATTTACCAATCAATATTCGTGAAGGAACGATTATCAGCTTCTTCTTATTGTCCGGCATTATTTCATATACACGATTGAAATCTAAAAACTATCAACAGAAACCACAAACCAAAAATAGCATAACTAAAAAATAACCTCTTACGGTGGAGAATTCAAAGAGGTTATTTTTATCAAACTTTAATAAAAATTTTCGAACTTGATTCTAAATGATAATCTTTTTTGTAACACTACATTACACTAACCTGCCCCGATAGTTGCAATAAGAAAATGCCTAAAAGACAGCTCTGATCTTCAGCCAACGCACCAGTTGCTTATCTGTTTAAATTTGAAAGGATTGAACCAAACATTCTTCATTATCGACAATTTGCTTTTTTTCTTCAAAATCTATACTTAGCTCACTGAAAATCTTTCTCCAAAATATAACAGCAGGGATATTATTGGCTAATTGAACAACAAAGTAACTACCTTTTTTTTGTTTAAACAATTCCTTTAATAATGATATTGCAGTACCTTTTCTTCTATATTTTTTCAAAATGAAAATATCATTAACGCTGTAATCATAGTCCTTTTTTAAAAATGGCCTTTCTAACAGTAATAAAAACCCTGCAATTTTCATATCTTTTTTCAAAAAGTATGGGGTTAATCCTTCCTCCTTCCAAATTAATTCAAATGAATCAAATTCAAATGAGCCATCTGTTGATATGTCTAAACCCTCGGTAAACTCCGAAAGGTCATGTAAATAAAGGGAATATAAATTCTGAAGAATATGCTTTTCATCTTTGGAAACGGGGTTGAATGAAACAGTCATCGTTATCCCTCTTTTACGATTTATTAAGCTCTTACTTCATTAATTTCGATATAAACTTCCATTTGTCCTTCATGAACTCCCCTGCCCCGTTAGTTGCATAAAGAAAAAGCTGCCTTAAAGACAGCTCCGAGGAATAAGGGTTAATGATTTTTATTTGCATACATTCTTGCCATTGTCGAAGGTGAAAATTTAATTCTATATTTCCCTTCAAGTTCTTTCTTAATTTTATCCGTTAAAGTTAAGCCTTGTTTATTGTGTTCTTCTTCAAGTTCAATCCCATTAGGAAGCAATTTATCTTCATCCCAATCAATCCATTCACCATACCTATTTACCCATTCAATCAATTCATTTGTTAACGTATTTGAAATTAGACCTATATCCAAGTTACAACCACATTTATTGCACCATATAGGATCCGCCCCAATATCCCCTTCAACTTTCAACTCATATGTTTCTTTTTGTTCACAAAAACATTCCATATTATTTTCTGACTCCTCTACTACACGCTTTTTTATTATATTTTACATGACTTTTGTTAAAGTAACCTATCCTATTAGTTCAATAAGAAAAGCGATTCTTATTAAAGAATCGCTGAGTTTGTAGATAACTATCATCCGAAAAATTGAGGGAACCTCAGGCCTTATCCCTTATCCCTTTTCGATCATGTAAAATTTCTTGAATGATTTCAATATGAACAAAAGACCATGATCTTTCATGAAAGTGAAGAAACACACTAATGGAAAGAATGGAAATATATATTATACTAAAGACTACCCAAAGCAAACTCCCATCTTTAAAAAGGAAATCTTGCAATTGATTTGAAAACAGAAGAAAAAGCCAAGGCCCAGAGGATATTATAATAGGAATGATCCCCGATCCGTTTTTCTCTTTTATCATACAATAATAAACTTTTTTTAACGTATCGCTATCAATCGAACTATAAAAATTTTGAATTTCTTCCACTTCAATCAGTTTCTTCATCCCTTTGAAAGATCGGTCTTTGTATGAAGCTTTTTTTAATTGAAGATAAATTTTATGAGCATCTCCCCGTAATGAAAACATATATCTGATCTTTCCCCCCTTCCAAAAAACTCCTTACTGAAAGGTTTTGTAATACTCCGCATTTTTATGTAGTCTTTGTCTTTTACAGTATCTACTTAAGGGGATGACAACCCATAAAAAAGCCAGCTCGTATATATACCTAAAAAGGCCATAATCATCGATGATTATGGCCTTTAAGTAACGAAAAGAGAACCGTTTTACTTAGTTTCAGATTCATTTTTGCCCGTATCTTCAGCTAATTGTTCAAATGAAGGGACCTTACCATGTGGATTCTGAGATTGTTTACGATCTTTCCATTGGCGTTCTTGTTGTCGCTTAGATTGAGTCATCTAAATAAGCTCCTTTACATAAAGTTAAGTAAAAAGTTTGAAGCACGATAAGCGTACTCGAGCAGGCATCAATGCATGCCTTTCCACTCACCTTGATTTTTAGATGCTTTTTCTTTTTTTGCTTTATTTTTATGTGCTTGATTGGCATTTGCACTGCCGAATTCTTTAGAGAATTCAGAATCAGTTTTGCTTGAATCAAACCCTTGTTTGTTTTTTTGATCTGCATCATTTTTCTTTGTTCGTTTTGCCATGTATACCCCTCCTTCTTATCTTTAGTATGAGATCTGAAAGGAGAAATATACTCCGAATAAAACCGGCAGTAGCATGTATCCGTCATGTAATTCGGGTAAATAATAAAGTGAATAATGAGTTCGAATATTTAACCGCTCGTGCAGTACCATCCAAAGATTATTGAATTTGAGGGTTAAATAATTTTGGGTTTATAGGTGGTTTTTTTACTCTCTTTTCCATCATCAGCTCTGCCATTTGTTTCGAATTTGGATTTCCTTCATTTTGTATTTATGAATGATGTACCTTTCAAGATAAGTTATATGATTGTTTTGGTCATTATAAAGTCCGTTTGTTCTTCATCACCCATATAAAAAGAATGGGCTCCAGTTTGAACAAACCCAATTTTCTTATAAAAACCAATGGCATTTTCATTTTTTTCCCATACGCCCAGCCAGATTTTCTTTTTATTACGTTCCATCGCCATGTCCATTGCTTTATTTAGCAGATATTTACCAAGCCCATGTTTTTGGTATTTGTTCTTTATATAAATCCGCTCGACTTCAAGTGAATCATCACCCATTTCTTCAGTCTGAGCATCATTGGTATTGACCTTTAAATATCCTGCGACTTCATTATTAAAATAAACAAAAAAGAATTGCGAAGAAATATTGGCTAATTCTTTTTCTAATTGGTTTAAGTTAAATGCCCTTTCCAAATAGGCATTCATATTTTCGGGTGAATTCTGATGCTTAAATGTCTCATTAAATGTTTCATAACTAATTTCTTGAAGAATGCGCGAATCGTCTAGGGTACACTTTTTAATATTTGTAGTCATTTAAATATGCCGCTCCTTTATAATAATCAATAATTTCTCTTGTTTCCCTTTTTTACAAATTCCCAGTCTTTCTCTACATTTTTTCTTACTCTTTGAAGAAGATCGGAAATGGTTTCTACTTCTCTTTCCGAAAGTCCCTCTAATGCAACGGTATTGGAATAATCATTTTCTCTTTTTATAAAAGGATAAATACTTTTTCCTTTCTTCGTTGGAAAGAGCTTTTTAATTTTTTTGTTGTGTTTATCTTCTTTCTTTTCAATAAAGCCATTGATTTCAAGTTTTTTTATAGCACGAGCTGCTGTTGTTCGATCTACTTTTATCATCTCAGCTAACTTTTCCTGAATCATTCCTGGATTTTCACATATTCGCACAAGGTACAAATACTGCCCTTTTGTAAGGTCATGTTCTTTAAATTCGATATTGCTTATGGAATCTAATGCCCTTGCTATCATTCCAATTTCACGAAGAATTTCCTTCATAATGAACTCCTTAACACATATTTTTGTTGCAAATGCAATAAAAATAACCTATATTAAATTTAACGTAATTTTGTTGCGTTTGCAACAAAAAAAAGGGGGGGCGGTATAGTGAAATATGTTTTTTATGTTTTAGGAATTTTAATATTAACCCTTGGTATTTCTTTCACTATACAATCAGATCTTGGGACTTCACCTTTTGATGCACTTTTGGTGGGACTATCCATAAATGCGGGGCTTACTGTGGGAAGTTGGGAAATCATAATAGCTTTGATCTTGATATGTTTTAATTCATTTTTAAAAAGGCAAAGACCAGAAGTTTTGGGGTTATTAACAGCATTTATAACGGGTATCGGGATTGATATGTGGCTTTTTATATTGCACAATTTGATAACACCTGAACTATGGTACAGCAAAGTTATTTGTTTTGGAATCGGCTTGGTCGTTATAGGATTAGGAACGGCAACATATTTACACACAAATTTTGCACCGATTCCAGTTGACCGATTAACATTAATCATACAAGAATTAACGAAAACAAATATATTTTTTTCGAGAACAGCCATTTACCTCGCATTCTTGATAATGGCAATGATATCAAATGGACCAATTGGCGTTGGAACTTTATTAACCGTTTGTTTAGGTGGGCTAATACTCAATTACTTTATGCCATATACTGAAAAAATATTAGACCGCATATTAACACACCCTAGTACATCACCGAATAATGATAAAGATAAAAAACATTCAATATAGAATGATTTTTATCTTTATTGCTCAATTAACCTGCCCCTATAAAGACTGCCAGCGATGGCAGCCAGATTTTAAAAGTAAACCACCCGTTAGGTAAAGAACAAGTACTATAAAACTCTTTTATAAAGCAAGATTACGGATCAAAAAATCCAGGTGAAAAGAGCGTAAACTCCGATTAATGCAAAGAGAATTGTTAATATGATTATTGAGAAGCAACCCAAACTAACCAAATTATCTTTCAATACATCGTCAGGTTGTTCCAGCAGACTCTCTTTCACTTTATTTTGTATAGGTGAAATTACCTGATCCAATTCCAGTTCTATTAAAATTTCACTATCACCTTTAAATTTCAGAGCTCGTGCTATTCTGAAAGGATCGTTTCCCATAGATTTTTCGAACAAAATACACGCTTTTACCATCTCTGATGTCTTATTCTTTTCTAAATACCAGTAACGACCTGCCATTGAAGGGTATTTCAATGCAAAATAGATGTCCCCCAGCTTTCTGCGCAGTTCTAACTCATTAGGATAGGTCGAAATTAACCCGTGTAGCCTATCCCTTGCTTTCCCTAAATCATTTTTTTCAATGTCCTCTTCTATCTTCTTAATCGTGTTAACAGGTATCTTTTCTATATAAACACCCCATTATCTTTTCTTTATATTCTTTATTTCTAGATCGTTCAAAATAGTTCCTTCTCCAACATCTTGCCCCTTTCTGCCATAAGAAAAAGCTGCCTTAAGACAGCTTCGATCTTCAGCTAACGCACTGATATTTCACCAAAGACATCCATTATTTGAATATCTCTTCTATTTCATTTCTGTCGTAATCCAATATCCAATCATTGTATTTGTCATAAACATCCCTTATTGTTTCGGGTGTGGTCGCCAATAAATCACAACCCCTGTCATCATAAACGTGAAATATAGTTTTCCTGTTGATGTTGATAAAATAGATTCTATTAAAAATACTTGGTTTTATACCCATATCATTATTGCAGATTGCTTTTAACATAGGAATGTATTTGAAGTCAGATGGTTTACATTTTAAAGTAAATCTATGTGTTTTATATGTTCCTTCATCATCATCGTCAGGAAAAATATAAGGAATTGTTTTTTGGTTTAACCCATATAAGACCGATTTCTCTTTAATATAACGAGGAAAAGTTTTTGATTTATGTTTATAACCATCTGCATGATCGTTTACGTCAATTACTATATACATATCATCGTTAAGAGAATGCAAGGACTTAAATAAAGTGATAGCCCTTTTATATACTCCTTGTATATATGGGCTATTTTCATAATCATTATCTCTATCATAGTCCACACCTAATTCAAATCGGATACCAATTTTCCAACTATAAAACAAGGCTGGCCTAAGTTCTAAGTTCGGGAAATTATCATTCATAAAGTCGTTTAAAAGCATTTTGCACCTCGTTATTTTCCTTCATTGTACCATTCCTTAAGAACCAACCTGCCCCGATAGTTCAGTAAGAAACCCTGTATGGAAACAAAGAAAATAAATAAAGAGATAACAATGTTCATATATCCCCAAAAGCCTTTTCTGTCTTTTTGAAGTTCGGATAATCCTGTCACCAATATAAGTGCCCCTAGGAAAAACATATAATACGGAATTAACTCGGTTTCAGTTATTCGATTATATCCTGTTAGAACAATAACAACCATTGCTAATATAACTCAAACCATTTTCAAGAAAATATTTCCCCCTATTAAGTTCTGTACAATTTTATTGGCATACTAATTCTACTATCCTACCCCTCCATAAGAAAAAGCTGCCTATTACCAGTTAATTTCATTCAATAAAAAGAAATAACATTCTGTTGACGAAATTGTTGTATGGTCAATGTTTTTGGTTCTCTTTATTAGATAGGTATTCCGCTACATCTTTTGGAACTTTAAAATACAAATCCAGTTTCTTGGTTCTAAGTTCGATATAAGGGCTATCTTTATATGTAATAATTGTAGCGATTTGTTTAAGTTCCTTTTTATCGCTATTTGGCTCTCCAAGTTTGACTGTATCTTCTTGGTACATCTTATAAATATACTCCTTAGTTGAATTTGGAGGAGTATCTACAATACGCCAATTATCAACTTCAAGTGTATTAACAAATTCACCTACTTCATCTTGATTGTCTATAACGCTTAAAACCAATTCTGGATTTTCTTCTGACGATACTTCTATCTTTTCGGATTCATAAAGCCCAGGGTCTTCTTTCAGATCTTGTTTTTCATTACTACACCCAAATAAAAGTACAGAAACAAATATAAGTAACATACAAACTTTTTTCATCATTGCCTTTCCCCCTCAAAGAATCAAAACCATACACTCACGAAATCAAGAAAGTTTTAACCTGCCTCAATATATCTGAAATTCATTATCGGAATTGATGATTATTTTATTGTTATTTATTAATGTAATCTCAAGAGGATATATGGCAGATGTTTTATCGGAGAATATCCACCTTCTCCCAGGTTGGGCTAATATAATAAATACTCCATTCCTTCTTTCACCCATGAAATTAAGGGATTTTTTACTTATTGTATGATTGTCGCGCTCGTACACACCAATTTCATTTAATTTTTCGCTCACACTTATAGTGTCTTCTACAATTAAACCTATTTCACTTATGTTTAAAATGCTTTTAACCGAAAAAGGCTTCATACTAGCTTCAGCAATTTCATATCTTGAAATAAATTCTACTATATTACCAGAAGGATCATAGAAATATAGAGCATGGGCAGGTAAATGAGTAAAATTAGCTTCATCTACCCCATCTTCGACAAGTAAACTCACTCTTTCTTTTGCCCATGATTTTGCCTCATTAAATTTGTTAGCCGGTATGTTAAAGGCAAAGTGATAATAGGGGTCACCTTTTACTTCTTTTGTTGTAAACTCCATTTCACCTGTACCAACAGCCATTCGAAAGCTATTCTTATCTTCATTAATTAAAGAAAAACCTAACGTTCCAATATAGAAATTTTTCATTTGCAATAAATTTTCAGTCTGTAAAACAATCGATTTAATTTCCATTGATAATACACCTTCCTTGTATATCTAATTATTAAGTAAGTCATCTATAAAACGTACTGACATTCTGATTAAATCATAATTATCATTCCAAGTAAATTTATTCTATTTTTACCTACATATCCCAAACCAACTCACTTTTGCTTTTGCAATCTCGCTTATTGATTGTTTGCAGGCACTGCCCCTTTAGCTGCATACGAAAAGGAGCTGATGACAGCTCCTTTATAATGTAGTAAAGCATCTGTTAGTTCATTAAGAAAAGCATTTCTTATTAAGGAATTGCTGAGACTGTAGACAAATTTGAAGAAATCGAGTATGCATCCCGTTTTTTTTATGGCTTGTACAATTTGCAGCGGATTTCCGCTACAGGCACTCGCTTTCCGCGGGCGGTCAGGGAGCCTCCTCGGCTTCCGCCTGCGGAGTCTCCCTAGACTCGCTTTTCCCGCAGGAGTCTCGCACCTTTCTCTCCAATCAACTTTGTTATAGCATTTATATAGAAACCATACCTGATGAGTTGAAGGTGTTAGTTTGGGAACTTCATTTAAAATCATTTAGTACTCTTGAACCTTTTTGTAAATGATAAGAGTGTTAAACATAAATTGAGGAGGAATTGTATGCAGCAGAATCAACCAGCTAAAGGGAACTCGGGCTCCATTATGAAACCGGAATTTGCCGGAACTGATGCACAAAAAGTAAAACAACAAATTCAAAAAGATGTAAGCGAAGGACAAGGTGCAATGACTTCCCGAGAGGCAGGAGCAATGCGCGATTAAAAAAGCGCCCGTCAACAATCGGGCGCAACAACATATTTTTAACCCCGTCCTATAGAACGGGGTTATGCTTGTTTAATCTTTTAAAATTAAATAACTTTGTGAGAAATTAGGATTTTCCTTCAAAATGCCAGGCAGTGGTCGGTGTATTCTATAATAAAATTATAGTCTAACCTTAACCTCAGTACCGTCCTTAGCTCTGACATCAACTAGCACGATCCCTTTATAATTTTTCAGTTCCTTGACGATAGGCTTTAGCATATTTTTGTCTATATGCGGAAAGGTAAAGTCCAGTTTTTTTCTTTCGAAGTGCTCTTTTGTCCATTTGTTTACATTTTGCTGAAGAAATTTTGAAGATAAAATGGAAATAACAATATTTAAAATGGCATATGGAACTGGGATGGTAAACCGAACGTCTTTTGCTTTCACTTTTACATGCATCATAAACAACTCACTAATCAATGATGACTGAAACGGTATCCCCGTTTGCCGATTTAATATCAACAATTTGGCCATCTAATTCGTTTTCGATTGCTTCCATAATAAGGCTTATGTCTACATCCTTAACGTATTTTTCCGATTGAGGAATACTCGCTGCGATGCTGTGTCCAGCCATTAATACTACCTTGACCAGTTTTATAGGCAAGTTGACCGTGACGTTATCATTTTCGGCTGATACAACACGAATTTTTAATGTTTTATCTAAATATTTTGTCGGTTTTTCCAAAAGCTTATTACCTGTCTCTTCTTTCTCTTTTAAGACTTGAATCAGTTCGGATCCTTTATCTGCGTCAATTTTCCCTTCTTGAACCATTGTTAACACTCTTGTAATTTCCTCTTTCATGATAAATTCCTCCCTATTCCTCTTTTAAGAGCTTAATGGCTTCTTCTGGTGTGATTTCGCCATTTTCCAACATGGTGACAACCTTTTTCTCGTCTACTTCATTTTTCTTCTTCTGCACATATCCAAGGGATGAAATGATGTCTGTTAGCTTGCCTCGAACCGTGGGATACGAAATCCCCAGCTCCTTTTCAACTTCTTTGATATTCCCTCTGCATGTTAAAAATACTTCCACAAAATGAAGCTGATCCTTCGATAAGGATGCCAGCTTAGATAATTCAAACTCATTTTCAATCGTAGTGTGGCAATGAGAGCACTGCAACTTTGTAATTTTCAATGTTTTACTGCAGACAGGACACTCTGTGATTACTTTATAAGCCATAATGGAATGCAATTCCTCCCTTTTAGTTAAATCGATTATATAACAATAAATTAAAAATATAAATACTAAAATTAAATTATTAAACCAAAAAAATCAATAATATTAATTTATTATTTAACATAATTGATTTTATATATTCAACCCAAGTATTATATTTACCATAATGGTTAAATTAAACAAGCGTAACCCCGCCCAAAGTTTAAACGGGGTTACGCTTGTTTTCAAATGATGGCCTTTTTTAAGGTACTAACACAGGTGGTGCAATAAATGGGCAGCACCTCAATATTCTATTCCACCCACTTTTTGTAGAGGGCATCAAATTTACCCTGGAGCTTCATTTCATCCATCCACATTTCCAAGTAGCTTGCATAAATGAAATCACCTCTTGGGATCATATAACCTTTTTCACTGTTTGTGAAAGGCTTGTCGGTTTGAGCCGCATGCAATCTTGAATCAGCTTTTGCATATAGCATTGCTTCTACTGTGTCAGTGATCATAACATCATACGTACCTTCTGCTACAAGATGTGGGATATCAAGGTTGTTTTCTACAACCGTTATGTTAGCATCCCTTAGATACTGACGGACAAATTCTTCGTTTGTTCCGCCTGGATTTACGCCAATGCGCACAGAAGGCTTGTTAATATCTTCAATGGTCAGATACTTGTCTTTATCTTCCTTGCGAATCAAAGGCACCTTACCGAATGAAAGGTAACCTTGGGACACATAAGCGCTTTTTTGTCTGGCAGTGTTGCGGGTCACACCGCCCACAGCGATATCAAATTTGTCCGCTTGCAGGTCTTTCATCATAGTAGGCCATGTGGTAGCGACAAATTTCACCTCTACACCAAGATCTTTGCCAAGCTCTTTGGCAGCGTCCGCGTCAAAGCCTTCATACTCATTCGTTTCCGGGTTCAAATAGGTAAATGGTTTGTAGTCCCCCGTCATTCCTACCCGGATGTATCCACGTTTGATAATTTCATCAAGCTGGGAAGACTCCGCTTTTTTCAAATGCCCTGGTGCATTATTAGCTACCGGTTCAGCCGAGACGTTTTGCGAGGAGATCAGGTCATGACTGACATACCCAGTACCTAGCAAGGATAAGCTGATCAATCCAGCCATCAGTGTTTTTTTCCAATTGTTAAACATGTGATTTCCCTCCGTTTTTTACTGTATTTTGAATGAACCTATCAATTAGTAAAAATACAACAAAATAAGAGAATCACCTTCAAAAAACAAACATTTTTCCACAATTGATAGAAAAAGGACTACACATATTAGTCATATCTAAAATGTGCAGTCCTCATTTAATGGTATCTAGTTATGGACCATAAAAAATCATAAATAGCATGAGAAATATGTTTAATGCTAACAATATCTTACCAAAGAGATTTTTTATAGCTAAAACAGAAAATACAATAGAAATCAAGAATGAGAAAATGGCTATTTGGGGTGTAAAATACACAAAGTCTAAAATGCCTGCCATAGAAAAAACAAAAGAAAAATGCTAATAAATAGAAATATCATTGAAAATATTAATGCTATCGTGATATAAATAAAAATCCTGAGTTTTTTCAAATTTTGTTTCTCATAACTATTATCAACCATTTTTCCCTCCTGATATTAAGTTTGTTTAATCATTCACCTTTACCGAATACTATTCTTTAGCTGATCAATAAATTCCTTCTTCCCCTAACCTGCCCCGATGGTTCCATAACAAAAGGCTGTCTTAAAGACAGCCCCAGCCAGCAGCTAACGCACCCTTCGTTCAACAAAACTCGTTTTTTACCGTGTTTATGCCAGCTCCAGTTTACCAATTTGGGGAAATACGTTAGTTCCGTAGCGCTTTTCTGACTTTCTTTGCAAAAACTAATGGATCATCAACAGCTTCGATATTAACGTAAACCAAATTCGGTTTATCGAAAAGCCACTCATTGTGTATGGATGAAACTATTATTCCTTGTTTAAGAATGGAAGCAACAAAATTCTCGACTTCTTTTTGCAAAAGTGCTACCCTGCCTAGGCACAATGCCCGTCCAGTATGATTATCTCTGGATTCAAATGAGAAAGAAGAAGTTACTCTAAAACGTTTCCCTAAAATTTTCACTTTGAGTTCATTTCGATTTATGGTTGCCACACATTTGCCACCCGCAAATCCTTCTTGGCCGCCGATAATCCTAGCAAACTTTTGACAAATCAATTCATCATTAGATGCCAATCTATTCATCTCCTCCCTAGTATTAATAGGATATGAACTAATGAATAGATCCGAAACGGATATATATCTATTTTGAAATAAGAATTATGCTGATTACTCATATCTTATTCAAACTATCCTGTAAGAAAAGGGCCGATCGTCACAGCTCACTAATTAACGAACACCCGTTAGTTCTATAAGACTTATCGCAGATTTGACACAGACTGTGAATAAAAATATTTAAATAAAACAGGAAAATCAACTGCCTTTTTGAATATAATCTTTGAACTATAATGAGGAGGGAGACGGTGCAGTGAGCGATATAGACAAACGAAACAGATTAAGTGAAGAACCATTTACTTATCGAATAACGAAAAATGGAACAGTAGTAATCTATTACAAAGGTAAACAAATTAAATTTTTAAAGGATAGTGAGGCACTGCGTCTTATAGAAAGAATCAATGAAGTTGAAGATAATATAACAGAACTACAGTTATTGTTAGCTAAAATTACGGGTAACTTTAAACGGGGTAACGAGAAGTTGGGTAAAAATAATTAAACTAAGCCCTTGTATTTCGAGTACACAACGCTTATGGAACTAACCTGCCCAGATAGTTGCATAAAAACAAGCTGCCTTAAGACAGCTCCGTTATTCAGCTAACGCACCCGTTAGTTTAAGTTCATTTATTCACAGTCTATTTTGAAATGAACCAGAAAAAAGAGATGCCTTTTTTAGATTATCGGCCCTCATTAGTAAAAAAACCTAACTCTTGTTAGGCTTCAATTTTATTTTTATTTTTTATAGGTCCTTTACTCTTTTGACCCCATTTTGTTATAGAAGAAAAAGTATAGATCGCAAGAGCTAACCAAATGAAGATAAAGGCAATAATATGTGCTTTAGTCAACACTTCGTGATAGAGAAAAACACCTACAATCAGTGACAAGGTTGGCGAGATATATTGGAGAATACCAAGCATAGATAATGAAACTTTTTTGGCACTCTTTGTAAATAACAAAAGGGGTAAAGCTGTTACTATGCCACTCCCCATTAATAGTAAACTGGTTGAAATGGAATTAAAGAATTGTGTTTGAGATTGAAAGATCAAGTAAGTCAAATAGGCTAATGCAATAGGGGAAATGACCATTGTTTCAAGTGTTAATCCAATGGTTGAATCGGCTTTAATCATTTTCTTTGTTAAACCATAAAATCCAAAGGTAAGAGCCAGACTAAGCGAAATCCAAGGAATCACACCATAATGTATCGTAAGTGTTAATACACCAATTCCAGCTAATATAAAGGCAAGAATTTGAGCACCACTTAACCTCTCTTTTAACACAATTACACCGATTAACATACTTGTTAGGGGATTAATGTATTGACCAAGACTCGCTTCTAATATCTTCCCCTCGATCACAGCCCACATAAAGATACCCCAGTTTGAACTAATCAGTAATGCAGCAATAAGTAGGGACCAAAACAATTTTGGTTTTTTAACGATTTCTTTCACGAATTCTACATATGTATTCCATTTTTTCGTAAAAAATATAAGAACAAGCATGAAAATAAAAGACCAGAAAACTCGTTGTGCAATAATCTCTCCTGAAGATACGTTTTGAACTAATTTCCAGTAAATGGGTGTAATGCCCCACATAATATAAGAAAGTATCGCATACGCAACACCATCTTTTTCATTATTTAATTTCATTTTGAGCCCTCTTCCTAAAATTCAGATTAAGTTTACCCTAGTTTTATTTTCAACTTACCAAAGGTCGGGTTGAATACAAATGAAATACTTAGTGAAAAATCATTATATCATCAGTAACTTGCAAAATTTTTTTTAGAATATTCCATCAACTATCCTGCCCCGTTAGCATCCATGAATCGCAAAAATCGGCGATTCACCACAAAGAATGAAAATGGTTAGGAAGTGTCAATACTGATACTGACCTTAATCCAGTCAACCCTAATCCATAGATTAATTAACGCTCTCCTCTTTTTTTAAAACGATTGAGCAGGGTCTTCTTAAGTATTGTTATTTTTCATTTTTAAAGAAACTTATTTTCATGGTAGTTGATTAAGAAAAGCGATTCTTACTATAGAATCGCGCCCGTTTCTGATTACAGTTCATGCAAAATGAGTAACTTGATTTTTACTTTACATAAAGATTTTGCATTTGGGCAAAATTATAGGAACAAATTCAATTGGAGAACAACATATATGATTTTCCTTGCCCTTTTATTAATGTTAGGCGGGTTATTAATTATTAATGCTATTTACGCTTATCACACCAAGCACATTGACTCAAATTTTTTATCCACCTTATGGTACTACATTAAACTTTTACCTTTTTTTCTATCTGCGAGTATTATGACTGGATACGGAGTGAAGTTTTTAACAAAAATTGTAGATAACTTAACCTTCTCACTTATTGTCTCTAAAGGAATGGAGATACTAGTTAGTGTAGCAATTGGATACATTTTTCTAAAAGAAATTCCCAATTGGCGAACAGGGGTTGGTATCACAATTATATTAATTGGTTTTTGGTTATTAAAAGGAAAATAAGAAAGAGCTTACCTTGATAGGTTCTTTCTTATGACAAACCATAAATATAAGAAGTACTTATCATTATTCTAACGCCCTTTCATAAGGGTACTTTCGCTAGTTATTCAAGAATATGGCCAATTGTTGAACAAACCTGCCCCGTTAATGCCATAAGAAATGAGCTGCCTTAAAGACAGCTCCGATCTTCAGCTAACGCACCAGTTAGCTTAATAACTTATTTTGTTCATACCATGTAGGTTTTAGTGATTCAAAGTTTTTGTGGTCTTCCAATACAACGTATAATCTTGTTATCATTGCATCTAAATTGTCTGGTGCAAATCGTAAAGACCATACAACTGATGAAAAGATAACCATTCCCGTATAGATAGAATAAAGCATCCAAAAATCTTCAGGAACACTACAACCAAAATATCCTTCAATTTTTCCAATTGAAAATGGAACGCTTAATTCCCTTTGAAATAAGGCTACTTTTACATAGTCATGAAAGGGGGCTCCCCAATCAAAATTATTAAAATCAATTACACCAGCATACTGCTTATCTTTCACAATGATATTCTCCAGATGAAAATCATCATGCTGAAAGTGATTGGAACGATTTTTCATATGATGTTTATTCTTTTCAATAAAATCAATAATCTTTTCATCATTTTTAATTTTTATACCACAAGATTTGTAAGCATTTAGATATCTATAATGCTTATCCATCGCTCGGTCATACCAGGTTTTAACTGTTGAAGGTGCTTCAAATAAATGCATCCTAGATAGTTGTATACCTGCTTCCATTCCAATTTTATATTGTTCTTCTTCTTTAAGTGTATGTATTGCCTCTTTTGCATCTATACCATCAATATATGAGTAAATATTATATCCGGCGTTTAATGCTTCAATAAAACCTATATCAATTGGCTGTGATGATTGAACATTAAACTGTTTCATTTTGTTCAATATTTGAAACTCTGTCTTCTTCTTTTCATACCCCACCATATCATATACCCGTAACAAAAATTTGTTATCATCAAAATAAACCACATATTTTTTATCGGGAGAGAACCCTTTTGAAGTCCCTGAAGTTTGTGTATCTTCAGTGTGGTTATTACAAAAACAACCTTCCACAATAACTATCCCCTTTTCCGATATAGATAAAATTATAAAACAAATATAACTAAATTTGTTATTTATCTAACTATTGATAATAAATATCCCAAATGATTATATTTGATAGATAATTACTCTCTTAATGAACTAACCTGCCCCTTTAGTTCATTAAGAAATTCAACAACACCTTTAAAAGAATTTAAACAAAAAAATAGCCCCTACTCATACAAGTTAGGACTTTTCAATGTATCGTAGTTAAAAACAAGGTGTAAACTTATGTTATCCACATTAATAACTTTTTCTAATTGTGATTGGTTCACCATGATAATTCTGATTCTACCCGTGGTCTTTTAAAGTACTAAGGGAACTGTCCTCAGCTTGCAGCATGATAGTTTTCACTCTATTTCTACATATTTTTGCTTTGCTGAAGAAGTTTGGATTCTCCTGTACGTTCCCATTCTTCTACTGTTTTATATGCTATTTCAGGAGAATATCCTTTCCCTACAAGAACTCCCATCAGAATAAATTCTTGAAGAATATGTGTGGCATTTATTCCTCTTTTAACATCCTCTAAACCTTCTTTAACCAAAAATTCCGTGTGCTGTATCCATTCATCTGGAGTCTTTCCAGAAATAACTGTATTTCTATTGCCATGACCGTAACCTTCTTCCGAAGCCACTGCATCTGCTTTTGTTACATGAATAGTACCAAACGGATGGCTAGGAGGAGCATAAATTGAGTAAAGTTTTAACGGGATATTACCTGTATTAGTTACATTATGCCATGTTCCTGCAGGTATCATGATGGCAGAATCATCATAAACATTATTTACAAAGTTTAAGTTATCTTTACTCTTGCCCATTTGAACAAACCCTTGACCTTGTTCAATACGTAAAAATTGGTCAACGTTAGGGTGAATTTCTAAACCGATATCTTCACCAACTTTTAGACTCATCAATGTAACTTGCAAATGATTTCCTGTCCATAAAGCTGTTCGATAGGTATTGTTTTGTTTCGTAGCCTCATTGATATTAACTACATATGGTTTCCTTCCAAAATCTTTTACCTCAATGTTATTTCTTCTATTTAATGATTGTACAAAACCCAAATGGTTAGCATCATTAGTATTCCAATAATCGGGCTGTCTTACATAGTTATACATTGGTACATTAACATAATAAGGATTTTGATATTGGTATGGATACATACAAGGATCATAGTACATTTTTTTAACCCCTTCACAGATTTATTAAATTATCCTATGCACTAGATGGCAATGACACAGAAGAAAACCCCTTGTCTAACCAGCAGCAGGTGTACCTGCAACTGCACCGTTTTTCCTTTGCCCTAATTCTTGGTCCAACAATAAAAGGGCAGACGGATTATTACCAGCCAAGTTCAGACGATTAACGATGGTTAGACTCTGAGCTTCTTCGTCTATTTGCTCCCTAAGAAAGTCTTGTATAATAACGGATGCTTGTGGATCAACTTGACTTACATAATTAAAGGCTTGACGATAAGAGTTAGTAACCATTTGTTCATGTGATAATACTCTTTGAAAAGTTTCCAATGGTGTTCCGAAGTCACTCGGTTGGGCAGGGATACTAGCGAGTGTTACAGTCCCGTCTTTATTAACAACATAATCAATCAATGTAAGCATATGAGTTCTTTCTTCTTCTGATTGTAAAAGTAGCCAGTTTGCCATGCCCGTATAATTCAATCTACCCAAATACGCTGACATTGCAAGATATAGTGTTGACGAAACATGCTCAACTTGAATTAAATTATTAAACAATTTTTGAAGTTCTTCGTTCACTTTTAACACACTCCTATATAATTTGATAAACACACACAAATCCTCCAGAATCCCAGTAACACAAGACATACAATCACTCTTTATTAGTTTTAAGGGAGTACTTATATTTAAGCTATGTTCCCCATAGGTAAATGACACAATTTATTTAAAAGGTAGCTTTGCAGTAAACTGACGTATGCCTTATGCAACTAATCTGCCCCGATAGTTCCATAAGAAAAAGCTGCCTTATAGACAGCTCCGATCTTCAGCTAACGCACCCGTTAGTTTAAGTAGACTTCTTCACAAATTCACTAAATCGTTTTTTATCGGTCAGTTTTCAACAAATTTAATTTACTTCTTTTTTATATTTACTGCTAAACCTTCTATACCATTTTTAGTAAGAGTTTTATTCACTATTTTTCCCAGATTTTGTTTTGTACTATCGAAATCTTCTTTTGAAGTTCTAATCCCCAAATTAACTGAGTTGTTTTCTGTGGATATTCCATAAGCTACAACAACGTCAACCTTCTGCTTGTCTAGCTCCTTAAAATCAATGATTCAATTTCCTTTTCTTTCTTATTTGTTGAAAATATTTCTGGGTCTTTAGGAGTATTAGAACAAGCAGTTAAAAACATAAACACTAGACTTACCAATATTAAGTTCTTATTAATGATTTTTCCTCCTCTTTTATTTGGCATATTAATCCCTTGATTTAACATTACCTTAATTATTTTCTTTGCTCAAAAAGGGAGCACATTTAAAGAGTTTAAAGGAATCCTGGCTCGATACAACAACAGCCCATGGAAAAATGCTGTTTACCATTTTTGCTGGGATTGCACAATTTGAAAGGGATTTAACCTCTGAAAGGACAAAAGAGGGGATTTTGGCTGCAAGGAAACGAGGAAAGCTTCCTGGAAGACCGAAAGCAGATGAAGAAAAGATCCAATATGCTCTATATCTTATAGAACAGGGAATGAGTCGAACGGATGCTGCAGAGAAAGCCGGTATCTCTAGAATGACTCTGTATCGTAAGATACAAAACAATAATGAGACCAACTAGTAACCAATGGGGCAAGAGGTGCTTAAGCTATGTCTACTTTGCCCCTGGTTTCAGCAACGCTGGTACTGGGCCTATTGCTCATGTTTTTCATAAGTATTATTTATAGGGATAATTAAAGCCATTTAGTAATTCATCAGTATACGAATGTGTTCAAAACCCAGTTTAAGATAATAGGTACGACAAATCCAAGTCCAATGGAAATAATTAAGGCGACTATAATTTTTAAATTACTTACAGTTTTAATATAATACACAACCCTTCTTTATTCATTATCATTTTTCTCATGATTAATTTTGTGATTTTCCAAGTGTTCCCTTAGAACACCTTTCCCAAATTTCTTTTCAAACTCATCAATAGTACTTTGGAGTCTTTTTTCGGTAATTAATTTACTTCCGTCAGTACCAGATAGCTTCCCTATTAATTGAACAACTAATACCTTTAGTATTAATTTCTTTTTTATCCTTTCCAGTTCATTTGTTCCTCCACATTTTGTTTTAAACGACACAAAAGACATGTTCACCTTATACAACTAAACTGCCCCGATAGTTCCATAAGAAAAAGCTGCCTTAATTTATTTTAAATTCTATGTATATAACTCTTAACAATATCAAAACCTATGACTAGCAACACATTATATTCATAGGAGCTGACAACATGGCTAGAAATAACAACAATAATCAATTAGTAGTTAATGGTGCAGAGCAAGCTCTAGAACAAATGAAATATGAAATCGCTAGTGAATTCGGTGTTACACTTGGCGCTGATACAACATCTCGTGCAAACGGATCTGTTGGTGGAGAAATTACAAAACGTTTAGTGCAAATGGCTGAACAACAATTAGGCGGAAGAACTCGTTAATCGAAATCATATGTATTGTTAGGGATAGTGATTGGACTATCCCTATTTATAATTCTCCAAATCAAAAAAGAAACAGAAACATCAGTTGCTGTTATTTTGCTATGTCGCAATACGAGGAAACTGTACTACACATATCCATACAGTCATATTGTGAAAGCAAACGTCATTCAGCGTTTTCACTAAGCTACCTCTCTAGTTACATAAAAAAAAGGCTGCCGCAGCAACCTCCCTTATTGAAGTAAAGCACCCATTAGTTCTATAAGGTATTACTACTTATTCCAATCCTTAGCTAACATACCGAAAACAATATGGTCAACATAATGGTCATACAACCATTCTGCTTGTCTTATACAACCTTCATTAACAAAACCCAATCTTTCGGGAATTCCTCTACTTTTCTTATTCTCCTCAGCAACCCTAATTTCAACTTTATCTAGTTTCAATTCATTAAATGCATAATCAGTCAATGCCTTAGCTACTCTTGTCATAATTCCAATTCCTTGATATTCTTCTCCGAGCCAATAACCAATATATGCAGTTTTATTTGACCAATTTATTTGGTTATAACCTGCTACACCAACAATTTGTCCCTTATACATAATAACTGTATTGAAACTCTTGTTTTCAGCGCAACCTTTTAAACAAATATTAATGAACCCTTTTGTATCTTCAAGTTTTGTTGTATTATCCAGCCAAGGAAGCCATTCTCGTAGATATTCTCTGGATTGATCTGTTATTTCGAAAACTCTTTCTGCATCCTTTAATTCTAACAGTTTCAATGATAACTCCTCATCAATCTTATGTAAGAACATACTCATCCCCCTGATTTTTCTATTGGTTTATTTTGTATATTACCATATATGATTAATAGATAAATCACTTGTTTATTATGGAGCTAACCTGCCCCGTTAGTTCATTAAGAAAAAGCTGTCTTAAAGACAGCTCTGATCTTCAGCTAACGCACCCGTTAGTTTAAGTACAAACCTTCACAATCCTGCTAACCTGCCCCGTTAAAAAAAGGCTGTCTAAACAACAGCCTGACTATTACACCCTAAGGTAGTCTTCTTGTATATATTTATGGTCCAAAAAAAACCATAAATAGCATTAGAAATATGTTTAATACTAACAATATCTTACCAAAGAGATTTTTTATTGCTAAAACAGAAAATACAATAGAAATTAAGAATGAAAAAATTGCTAGTTTTGGTGGGAAATACGCAACGTCTAAAATGCCTGACATGGAAAAAAACAAAAGAAAAATGCTAATAAATATAAATATCATTAAAAAAATTAATGATATCGTAATATAAATAAAAGTCCTGACTTTTTTCAAATGTTGTTTCTCATAACTATTATCAACCATTTTCTCCTCCTATTTTTAATAAAAATTTCCAATAAATACAATTATAACATTCTATAAACTAAAGAGTAAGCATTCTTCAACTATCCTGCCCCGTTAGTTCCATAAAGAAAAAGCTGCCTTAAAGACAGCTCCGATCTTAAGCTAACGTACCCGTTATTTATTTAATTTTTTAAGATTCTAAATTTCTTTTGAGACAGAAAATAAGCTAATGTAGCAGTTATCAATGTTACCAGTAATGGAATTGAAGTCTTACCAAACACTACTTCTTGACTTAAATTACTCTCTATCGAAGAAAAATCGGGAGTATAAGAAGCAGTAAGAATCAAACCTGATCCTATTTGAAATACCATATATATCATTACGAAACTAATTAAAAACACAAGATACTTTTTCAATATCGTCACCACCTATTACATTATTTTACCATATTTATCATTCTAGTTGTTCTGCCTTGATAGTTCCATAAAACTTTTCACGGAGTTGACACAAATTGTCCAACAATTTTCAAAGCTAAAAACCATCCTTTATAAGGATGGCCTTAAGTACAATAATTCACAATCTTACTTTTTTATATAAAACTATTAATAAAAGTTTTACTTTGTATAAATATTTTAAATATGTAAAAAAAGCTTACTCAAAGAGTAAGCTTAACCTCTATAAACACTATCACATGTTCCAGGTTTTGGTTCATAAAAACAATGGTCTTTAAATTGACCAGTATGTGGTTGATCATACCATGTTGGAGGGCATGGAGCATATGGATTAAAATACCAAAGAGCATATCTAGCCGGATGCTGTCTCCAGTGCTTCAAATTTTGTTCTGCCAATCTTCTTTCAATACCTCTCGCTCTTTGATAAAATACATTCCCTTTTTGAACAGCTTCAAAAGAATAATTTCCTCCTTGTACTTGATAAATGACTTGTGGAATTGTTCTTAAACCTTTAAAGTCTAAACAATTAGCTACAAGACGATTCACAATTACATTTCCAACATATAACATTCCTTGTTTTCCTTCACCTTCGGCTTCTGCTCTCATCATCCTTGCCATTAAGTCAACGTCTGAACTTGTGTATTTTGCTCTTGTCATTTTTCCACCTCAAGAATATTGTATGAAAAATAGCCTACAGTCATGTCATTATTTATGTAATTTAAATGCTTAGTTATAATGACTTATAGCTTTTAAGTAAAATGAAAACTATTGCATTCTTTTTTCCCTTTTATTCAACTAACCTGCCCCTTTTGTGCCATAAGAAAAAGGCTGCCTAAGCAACCTTTTGTTATACTTTCGACCTTTTAGTTGAAAAATCGTTGTTTAAAATTTACTGTTTAATAATTATTACATTTCAAGAAGTAAATCAGCTTTTGATAAATACATATTTTTTGTCCTGCTCCGTTCGGTCTTGAAACAAGACTTAAACAACAAATGTAAGTGAAGCAATGACCGATTTGGTTTGTATATTAATTAACCCTATTTTAATAGTCCTTTGACTGACCTTTCTTTTGTTTGGATAGGGCAGATAGAATGGATTGTTCGCCCACCCCTTGATTTCTCAAAAATTTCTTGGTCAGACTTAACTTAAGAACAATTTTGTAAACGATCATCGCAGAAACGATACTGATGATGGCTCCGACAAGAACATCTGCTGGATAATGGACACCTACCCAAATTCGCGAAATGCCTACTAGAACAGCCAAAATTCCCCATAAAAATCCCCAACCCCTTTTGAACAACCAGAAGGTTATGCAAAATGAAAAAAATATGATCGTATGGTCACTTGGAAATGAATTATTGACTGCTTTTTCAACTAACATATTAACGTTGGGCAACTCAGCAAAAGGTTGATAATTCGAGTGGAATTGCCCTGCTATTTTCGCCAATATTTCCGAGATAACTAATGCAATAAATGCACAGATTACCATGATTCTATTTTTATTATTTCGAGAAAACAAAAACATCAGGACTGCCAATACTAAGAAAAAAATCATGTACTCAGCGATGAATACAAAAAAAGGATTTAAATCCGTGTATTGTTTACCTAGATTATTAATCATTCTAAACAAATTACTATTCATTTCGGACAAAGCCATTGAAAAATCCCTCCTGATTGTATTATCACTTAAACCTTCATTATGCTCCATTATGTAAATCAGATGAACTTCAATTAAACCTATATTTTACATCTTTCAGACAGAAAGTCCATCATCAACGTGGCGGTTTTAATCCTCCATTTATATTAAAATATCTCACTCACACCTTAAACTATCTTGATGGAAATATTTAGAATATGGGCTCATGTTGAGTGCGGCGAACAGATGGGTAACTGAATTTGAAAATGAAGTAACCGGATTGGCAAGGGAAATGGGATCAATTTGTGCCTATGTTTATTATGACGGAAGTTGACATCGTCCTTTTGATATTTATAACCAGGGCTGAACCTTTTGGATACTTAAAATTACCAGGAGCTATATAGTTGTAAAAAAAGCCCAATTGGCAGCCTTTTATAGAACGAACACACCCGTTAGCTTAAGTACATTTATTCACAAAATTCTTTCATTTTGCTATTTAAAGCATCATAATCTTCTTTTTTAAAAGATAAAGTTACTCTAGCTAGTCTTTCCGAATTTGGAAAGAGGTAAATTTGTTGATTGAATCTTATCCCTAATGGTCCAATTATTCGGTAAATCAGATTTAAAATATTAAAACAATCTAAGTCTACTCCATCTTTTAAATGGTTCTTTATACTAATAACCATTAGGTTATCGATAACTTAAAATTTAGGTTTCTGGGGGGGATATTGTTAATTTTACAAATCCTCTTTACTACTCTTGTTTAAAAATATCTGAAATCCCGATATTTTTCGTCAAAAAAAACACGCCTTATTTTTTAACTTTTCTACCTACTTGTACCATTTTATGGATAATTTTTCACCTCTCAAATTCTGGATTAAACTCTTTCGGATCCATCATTGCTTTTGTGTAGGTGACCGGTTTTCGTTTGGCAAAGTGATAGTTAATTCTGTTCTATCCTTGTTTAACTCTAAAGTTATAAATGAAGTCCAAGCCTATTACAATTTTCATATTGAGGATTTGAATTCCTTTATTTTTTGCATTAAACCCTAATAAATTTTTCAGAGGTAACTAATTATTATGTCGTTTGTTAACTTCAATTGTAATGAACTCCGGCAAATAGCTGGGAGTGCATCCTTTTGCTACTATTTCATCTTTGTAAAGACCCGTTTTCTCACCAAGTTTAATACAACGTGCACGATTCTTTTCATCATAAACGCCTATCCAGCCTGCGGTGAAATTCATAGCCCATTGAACTTCCGGTTCTTCCTGCGTAATATTAGCTTCTAATGCAGATAGCAAGTATGCGGTGTTATCAGGCGGTGTTTGTCCAGTCCATCTCAATCGCCCTTGATAATACCAGAAAGCTCGCCTTTGAAGAGCAGAAGGACTATTTTCCCATGACTCCATCAATGCAATTTTCTTCTTGTCTTTGGTGAGCTGATTAGCCATTAACCAATCCATTAAGTTATTTCGCTCATCAAAAGTGTGAGTCTGCATATCCTTATCAAGCTTATTTAGCACATCTTGTGAAAGAAGTTTTTTGTCCATAATTAAGATTGCTAATAGTCTGGGCAAAAACTCTTCGGTTGACCAAAGTTCCATAGCTAGTTCGTGATCTTTTTTAATGTCCTTCGCGATTTTTCGTAAGTCGCCTAGCTTAGTTTTACTATTGATCTGAGGTAGAATGTTTTCTGCTTTTGAAAAGCGTTTTATTTCTGTACCTTTATTTTCATTCATTTTATACAACTCCTTTATTAAAGCACTGTTTCATAATATGTCCTTGACGGGATATATCAAGAACTTAATTTCGTTATAAGTCTTATGCAGTGGTGTGCCTCCAAAGTTAATATTTTATTAAAGCTTTCTCACCTATGATAGAAGTGCAACCATCTTTAATATAATAATAACATTTACTTCCTTTTAATTGGATGCGAAAAGAGCATTCCTTTTTAAAGAAACGCACCCGGTAGTTCAACATCGAAAGTTATGAATAGCTTTCAGGATAGTACAATTTTTTTGACTTGTTCTTTCGTGGATAAATTAGAGTCATTTGTACCAACTAAAAAAGAATGTCCGTGTATAATCACTTCTGTTAGAGTATCGCCTGGACCTAATTCGAATAGAGGGCACTGTGCCGGAATTTTACCCTTTAATGTTTCTCTATCAATTTTCTTAAATCTTATTTCCTTTGACGAATTAGTAATAAAAAAGTCTTCCAAGGTTAATTTCCACCCAACATCGTCTAGTATATGTTTTAGTTCATCTATCGAATGAACCTCGTCAATTTGGTATCTATACACTTTATCATCGTTATCTAAATCATCCATTTCCCTTACAAAGTTATGGATAACCTTAAGTGGAAAACGATTGTAGTTTTTCCAGAATTCAATTAAAGTTGTTTCATATTCACCATCAACACTATACATATACTCCGGTTCTGTTATACAATCACAAACCCAAAAATCTATGCGGTTATTTTCAAACACCGTTCGGTCATCTATATCAACCATATTACTTTCTCCCCTCTAGTGATGTTCTCAACTTCTTATTTTACTTTTCATTATTCCTTTTTCTTATGGCACTAACCTGCCCCTTTAGTTGCATAAGAAAAAGCTGCCTTAAAGACAGCTCTGATTTTCAGGTAAAGCACCGGTTAGTGGAATAGAGCAAGAAATGAGGTGACCAAAGGACATCCTCCTTCCCATTATAACGGAACCTCAAATTGTCCCTTACGCTTCTTCTCCAAACTAACGATAAAGGAACGCATCAGCTTCATGGAAAACTGAAAGACCGGGCTTTGAATAAAGGTATATGCAAACGTCATAATAAACACTGGACCTCCAAGGATGAAACCGATAATCAAGATGATGCTCTCGACAACGATTCTTGCCCAACTGACCGATAACCCGGTTTTTTCCGAAACGGAAAGCATGAAACCATCCCTGGGACCTGCCCCAATTCCCGCAGCCACATAAATTCCTCCGCCAATTCCGGTTATGATGATACCCGTCAACAATATGAGTATATTCAACCACCAATGCTCCGTTTCATGAGGAAGAATGTTGAGATGCAAAAAGAAATCCATGATCGGGCCAATTGACAAGGCATTTAGAAATGTACCAATATTAATATACTTCCTATCCACGACAAAGACGATCAACACAAGTACTAAACCACACATGACACTCCACGTTCCAATTGTGAAACCGAACCTCTCGAACAGGGCGACGTTTAAAACCTCCCAAGGATGGAGCCCCAAGGATTGAACATTCACCGCAATCGCATTCCCTAATCCAAAGAAAGTTAATCCAAGAAAAAAAATAAAATACCGTAATAACCGCAATGCCATCTCTTCACCTCTACACCTTTTATATCCATCTACTATAGATGAAGCAGGTTAAATGAACAAGATGATCTATCCAAATCAAAAGTTGTTACCAAATGATTAACAATGAAGTACAAAAAGACGTACCTATGGGTGGTAGGTACTCTAAATCCTATTTAGGTTTTTTAAGAAACTTGTTCAACTAACCTGCCCCATTAGTTGCATAAGACTTTATTGAGTTGACAAAGATTGAGACATAAAAAAAAGACGGTTTTACCGTCTAATAAATAGCTTTCTTAATAAAAAACATACCTAGAATTAATCCTGGAATACTTAGCCATCTTAATCAAACATAAAGGTTTTTTTTCGATAGCTTATTGAAAAGACTAACCCCATCGCTAACATATTACCAATTAATGAGCTTCCTCCATAACTTATAAAAGGTAATGGTATTCCTGTTATGGGTACTAGGCCTATATTCATCCCGATATTCTCAAAAACATGGAAAAAAATCATGGAAGTAACACCGGTACATATGTAAGATTCAAAACTATTTTTTACGTCTAGAGCCAACTTCACTATACTCGAAATAAGGAGAAAATAAATTGTTACTAAAATACTAGCTCCAAAGAAACCATATTTAGAAGAAATAACGCTAAATATAAAATCCGTATGTGCTTCTGGAACATATATACCCTTTTCCAGATAACCATATACCCCTCCTGAACCAATGGCTAATAATGCTTTGGTTAGATTATAGCCTTCACCTGATGCATAAGATTCTGGATCGATCCAAGCATAAATTCTTCCTAATTGATAGGTTGCGAAACCCATTGATTGAAGCATTTCAGGGTTGAAAAAGACTAAGTATATAAGAATGCCAGAAATTAAGGAAATGATAATAAAAATAACACTGATAATTTTCCATGATATTCCCGAAATAATAAAAATCCCTGTAAAAATACATATTAATACTAAAGACGTACCTAAATCTGGTTGTCGCATAATTAAAAGTATAGGAAGAGCTGTAGCAGCTCCCATCTTAATTAGCAGTAACAAATCTGTTTTTAAAGTTTTATCCAAATATTTTTCATGATGTTTTTGCACTAAGAAACTTAAACAAATTATTAAAGATATTTTTGTGAATTCAGCTGGTTGAAGAGATCCGATTCCCGGAAGTTGAAACCAGCTTTTGGCTCCATTTATTTCACGAGCTATTGATTCAGGTGCCAAAATTAAGGCGATTAATAGAATGATGCTAAATGAGTATATAAACCAATTCAAGCGAAAGATCTGTTCAGAATCTAAATACATAATTCCTGCAATTATCCCGATCCCCACAATATACCAGGTTATTTGTCTAAATAAAAAATTCCCTTCATATTGACCAAAATCTTGAGCATTTAATATAGCTATACAACTTGTTATAAATAGTAAAAGTAAAAGTGTAATCAGGTTGTAATCCAACTTTGAATTTTTCATTTTTTCCCCTTGTAAATATTTTCTTATGTTATAACTTAACTTAATTATACTAAAAATGTAATTTTTTTTAATAAAAGCACTTTTATTGTTCATACATTCTAGGTATACAATTGAATGAAAGCATGGAGGATAACCAATAAAAAGGCTAAAAAATGTTATCTTTTTTTTGTTATGTGATTAAATTTTTATAGCATCACTTCCACATTTACATATTATTTCACAAAAAAGTAATTAAAAGTATACGAGTGATCCATTAATATCAATAATAATCCTTTAGAGAAGAAGTTCTTATTAAACTAACCTGCCCCGTTAGTACACTCAGCAACCTCCCTTATTGAAGTAAAGTACTTGTTAGTTCTATAAGCATTAGAAACCCGTAAAGCCACCAAATACATTATTTGTTAAAAAAGTTGTAATCTTGGTCATCCAATCAAAAAATAAGACAATCCCCATAATAATTGTTATATAGCCACCAAATTGAGTTATTTTGTGGTTATATTTTTTTATCCACCCTGATTTCCCTATAAAAAATGACATTGTTAAGAAAGGTATGGAAAACCCAAGAATATAAGCAATCATATATAATAAACCTTGTCCAGTCGATAAACCAAGGGTTACGATGGCACCTAATATGGGGCCAATGCAAGGAGTCCAACCAGCAGCATATCCTATCCCAATTAAAATAGAACCTATATAACCAGATGGGCGATTTTTAAAATTTATTTTTCTGTCCATCATCAAGAATTTAGGTTGAAAAACCCCAACAATCATTAAACCAAAAATAATTATCAAAATTGCCCCTACTTGTCTAATTAAATCAATGTATTCATAAAATAGATCGTAAATAACAGAAGTGGATAACCCTTATATTACAAAGATAATAGAAAAACCGATCAAAAAAAATAAGGTATGAAGCATTGGTTTGCGGTTTAATTTTTTATTATCTTCTTTTAATTCACTTATCGATAATCCTGTAATATAAGATAAAAACGCCGGGTATAAGGGTAAACAGCAAGGAGATATAAAAGATAGTATCCCTGCACCAAAAGATAAAAGAATATTTAAGTCTCCCAATCTCATTTCCTCCAATTTCCGCTTTAATTGTATAACTTTACCATAAATGCCTGCCTTTAGCTCCATAAGAAAAAGAGCTGCCTTAGCAACTCCTTATGAATTAAAGCGCCCGTGAGTTCATGAAGGAAATCCAGGTGTGCCTCAATCATTATAATAAATAATCAGCCAAGATTTTCGGATAACTTCTTAATTATTTGTTTAGAATCAGATGCAAATTCCACAGATGCATCATAATACATTATTCCGTCTTTAATCAGGGAGAAATCACCAATCTCGATTCTTAGCAGAGTACTATCGCCTTTTTCTTTTAATTGATAATTATATGCGACATCACCTTCATTCGGCTTTACTTCCCAATCTGAAACGTGCAAAGCGATTTTTAATTCTTTCTGTACAACTGCTCTAATGATTTTAGTGATTGACTGCCCACCATTAGGAAGCTCCCAAATCACCTTACTTCCCTCGGTCATATCTTCATTAGGATAATTTTCTGGTAGTTCATCCCATTCTGCAACGTATTTGGGTTTAGTAAGCACTTCCCAGACTTTCTGAGAATTTGCTTCAATGAGTATCTCATCTCTTACAATTAGCTGTTCGGTCATCTAGTAGAACTCCTTTCAAGTGAATGACAACTCGTTATTTCTCCCAGAGCTCGATCAGTCGACCTTCAGGATCTTCAATCCAAATGAACTTTCCAAATTCACTAATCTCTTTTTTCTTTGCAAGAGGTACACCAATATGTTCAAGATGCTTAATAGTCTCGTTTAGATTATGTACTTCGAAATTTAACATCACTTGTTGTTCTGTTGGAAAATAACTGTCATTCTCGGTAAAGAAAGAAAAGATCGTCTCATTTCCTAATTGCGGTTTTATCACAGTCCCATTCCAATTTTCTATTTCAAGCTTCAGCACTTCACTGTACCACTTTTTTACAGATTCAAGATTCTTAGTTCTCCAAAATATTCCTCCGAAACCTTTTATCATCGTATCTAACTCCTGTCCTTCATCCAATTTTCATCTATCCGATTACATTAGATATTCGAGATTTACATTTCAAGTTCCTTCTTCAACTATAAAGCCCCTCTAGTTCATTACTATATTTCCCCTAGGATGAAGGCAAATTGGACTAACCTGCTTACATTAGGGAAAAGGCGTTCCTGCTTAATACAGAAACGCACCCGTCATGTTTCCCCTTCATTCTTTCAATGAATGGGAGGGATACTTCTGTTGGATATGACGTATAAGTGCAGTGACAACTTGCGGACCGGATTCTACGAGTCTGCCTTGTTCAAATGCAGTGAAGTTATCACCGCCTGAAGCTAAATAATTACTAACCGCCACTTCATATTCGTTGCTTGGCTGAATCTCTTGACCCTTCTTGTCTTTCAGCACAACGACACGGCTGCCAATTGGAGCTTTGGCTTCCCAATCATACGTTAAGCCAACCGTTTGTAACCTATTTTCATGATCTTTCGCCCACTGCTGCTCTAAAGCAAGTTTTATCTGCTCTCCTGTTAAAATTAACTTACTGACACTATGACCCATAGGCACGTTTGTATAAAGGTCTTCTACAGTGATCTTCCCTTTTTTTAAATTTTTCCGCATTTCGCCTTGATGGACAAAAGCAATATCCACCCCCATGGCTTCGCGCTCAGATTCTGCAATCATTTTCGCTAATGGGGATTCACCGTTTGCATCTTGATTTCTTCTGATTTCTTCCGGCATTTCCCCTATTACCTGATTAAAATTGCTCCCTAATTTTTTTCTATATTTATTTAGAAGGGCAACCGTTTCTTCATCCGGTTTTATATGATGATGTGAAGTGGCAATGATCTTTGCTTGTTTCTTAACAATCATTTTAGAATGCGGGTCAATTTCAAGATTTACTTGAGAAAAGGCTTTCCCATTAGAAAAAGCTTGAACGATCAGTTTACCGGCTGCAACGGTATTGGCATATTCATGGCTGTGACCCGCAAAAATGACATCGACCTCATCATCGATTTTTGGAGCCATCTCCACTAAAGCTCCAGTGGAATTTGCACCTGCCTTATCTGATTTAGCTGAATCATGTGCCAGTACAACAATCACTTTAATCCCTTTATCCTTTAAAATCTTTACGGTTCGGTTAATAGCTGACACTTCATCCGTAATTTCTACTTCTTTTCGCTTTTCAGGAGACACATACATGTTGGTCTCTTTTGTGACCACACCGATAAATCCAATATCAATTCCGTCCATTTGTTTAATAACATACGGTGGTAATAAGGGAATGCCCGACTTTCTGTCGATGATATTTGCAGAACTGTAAGCAGTATTGGCACCTTGAAAATACCCTGTTTTTTTATTGAATCCTCCATGAATAAGACATTTCATTTCATTTACGCCTTCGTCCAATTCATGATTTCCAGGTGTCCCGACATCAAAGTGCAGGAGGTTTAAAAATTCAATCGTGGGTTCGTCTTGAAATTGAGAAGAGATTGGAGGGCTTCCTCCTACCATATCGCCAGCATGAACGAGTAATGTATTTGTGTTTTCTTGTTTATACTTTTTTAAATAGGCTGCCAAGTATTCAGCACCGCCTGCCATGGTTCCTGAAACCATTTGATATTTATTTAGTTGGCCGTGAAAATCATTTACGCCTAATAATTGTAGTTGAATGTAGCGGTTGGATGTGGAATGATTCGTTGTGGAATGATTGGATGAGAATGCTGTGATTTTATAAGATACGAAAATGATGATAAATACCAAGATGAACAAAGAAGTTATGGCCTGAAATTTTGACAACTTCGGATCCCTCCCTCTAGATGTAAATTAAGAATAACTCTAGAATTTTATATTCGCATAAAGGGACCGTGATTTTTTGTTATGTTTTATATAATAATTATTAAATGAACCCCGTACATGCATATCTTTTTAAAAAAACTCATACGGCTAAACATTTAGAAAGGCTCCCGGAACTGCTGCTCAGTTCCAGGTGTTCAAAGTAAAGTACGCTTTAGTTTAAGTAGAATACTTTAATTTGATAATAAGTATAGATTGGATATCTTGATATTGCAGTATAGGAAAAGTGCTGAGGAGCCCTACTAAAAAGCTGGACAGTTCCTGGTTACAGGAAAGCAATACCGCTGTATGGATGTTTAAAAAATTGGCCCAGAGCACAATAATATAGGCAACGTATGTATGTCTTTATTCCGCCAAAGGAGGAGTATCCATTTGAAGATTTCTTCAATATCATTCATAGAACCTCCCGTTTATCATGAATTCCCTCCCCTCTATGAAGGTTTAGGGCTGCCTGAGTTATCTTCATTCATTCAGCAGCGATTTGAATTTGCATATACCTTGGGGAAAGCCGAAAGAACGGGGCTTGCTAGCATCCGCTTTTATAAACGCCAGGGGGATTTCGAAGTACATATACCTGATAAGATGCCAGGAGTGGGACCAATGAAGCTTCGGGAATTAAAGGGGTTGTTACTGGAGAAAGCCAAAGCAGCATTCATCGAAAATATTGAATCCGAACCAAAGAAAAGAAAGGTCTACTACGCCGAATTTCGTCGCCCTCGGAAAGATGCTGAATAAGTGTGCTATCCGACAAACTGGAGCCTGTTTGAGGAATATCATTGTTGTCTTGTTGAATTCTTTTTATAAAAAGAGTTCGTACATTAACCTCTAAAAAAAGGTTGCCGCAGCAACCTCCCTTGTTTTAATAATCCTTCTTATTTTCATTATCCAAATCATCATCAAGAAAAGACTTTTTATCTTCCTTCATTCCATACTTTTTTTCAAGAAATTGACCAATATTTGAATGGTTAATTCCTCTTCTCAATGCTGTTTCAATAACTATATAGAGAATGAAACCCCCAACAATATAAAATATTATAGCCTTCACTAAAAATCCCCCAAACAACAACTCATTTCCCCCTTTATTTTACCAAAAAAACCTTGTTGGAGTGCCCGATTATTGCCTAAAAAAAAGGAGCTGCTAATCAGCTCCTTGAAATGAAATAACGGCCTAACCTCCTGTATAAACACTTTCACATGTTCCAGGTTTTGGTTCATAATAACAATGATTTTTAAATTGACCGGCAAAAGGTTGATCGTACCAAGTCGGTGGGCATGGAGCATATGGATTAAAATACCAAAGCGCATATTTCCCTGGGTGTTGCCTCCAATAATCCAAATTCTGTTTTGCTAATCTTTTTTCAGCAGTTCTCGCTCTTTGATAAAATACATTACCTTTTTGAACGGCTTCAAAAGAATAATTTCCTCCTTGTACATGAAAAATGACTTGTGGAATTGTTCTTAACTCTTTAAAGTCTAAACAATTTGCCTTAAGGCGATTAACAATTACATTTCCAACATACAACATTCCTTGCAGTCCTTCACCTTCGGCTTCAGCTCTCATCATCCTTGCCATTAAATCCACGTCTGAACTTCGATAACTTACTCTTGGCATTTTTCCACCCCAAATATATCGTATGAAAAACAGCCTGCACTAATGTCATCATTGTGAAAATGACAGTCTCAGATCTTCCGTTAAAGCACCAATTGTTGCATGAATGGCTGTTTTAGTATTCACAGAAAAATTGTACCGGCAGAATAAATCAATAACAAACACATGATTAACCGAAATGACTTGTCATGTTTAGCAAAAAAATCTCTGAACAGCGAACCGAACCCTGACCACAAAAGCAATGCCATCCACCCCAGTAAAATAGTTAACCCTAAATAGACCGCTATGAATTTAAGCGATTCATTAAACGGTAAAATAAACGCACTCAACACGGTTAAATAGAACAAAATGCTTTTGACATTGAGGATTTGAAGAATGAATCCTGATAAAAAGGAAGACTGCACATCTCTGGTATCCTTCTTTGAACCTTTGGCCATACTAATCTGCCATGCCAAGTAAAGAAGATATACGGCACCGGCTATTTTAAAATATGGCTCTACAATAGGAATCCAATTGTAGAGGCTTGTTGTAAATACTCCGCTCATGATCCCTAATACTGCAAATCCTGCCAAAATTCCGCCCGTGAACTTCCATGAACCAAAAAAGCCAAACCTCCTTGCTTCATTCATCAATAAGATGTTACTTGGGCCAGGCGTAATTGATGTAATCATCACATACGAAAGAAACGCTATTATACTCATAATTCCACCTTCATTCACTATTTCCTAACGAACAGTCTTTATTGTAAGATGACTATAACAATAAATAAAATTGAAAATAAAAAATTCATTATCATTTCTTTCGATACATCATCCAATTTAAGGAGAACGATATGGAAATTAGACACCTTAAAACGTTTCAGACTATTGTCGAAATAGGAAGTTATACAAAGGCTGCTTCGAAGTTGGGCTATACTCAATCCACGATAACCTCCCATATACAAGCGCTTGAACATGAGATTGGCGGGGAACTTTTTACTTATACTAATAGAAATTTGCAGCTTACTGCACTAGGCAAAGACTTAATACCGTTAGCTGAAGATCTACTTTCCACTCATGAACAGATCAAGAACATGCGTAGCACGAATGAAGTTAAAGGTGTTTTAAAAGTGGCTGCACCGGAGTCATTAACAATCTCAAGGTTAGGTCCAATAATAAGGGATTTTTCCTTGAAATATCCCAATGTCAAAATCATATTAACCAATGGTCCATGCGGCCAAAACCAAGTCGACTTAATAAGCGGGCGGGTTGATGTCGCTTTAATGGTCTATCCGGAAATAAACCCGGAAAAATGCATTCATCATTCTTTGATTGAGGAGAAGATCGTCCTTGTGAGCAGTCCTGACGGTCCTGATCATTTTGATGAATTTAAAAAAGCCGGTACCAACACCAATCATTTTTTCATCACAAATGAAGAAGGCTGCAGTTATCGGACCATGTTTGAAAGATATCTATTAAAGAATGAAATGGAGAATTTTCAAACCATGGAGTTATGGAGTATAGAAGCAATCAAACAGATTATCATGAGCGGACTTGGATTTTCTGTTTTGCCTTATATCACAGTGAAAGAAGAAGTCGAGAGCGGCAAGCTTAAAATCCTAAATCATTCTGAAAACCTCGATCCCATTTATTCCTATATGCTGATAAAAAAGAAAAAATGGCAGTCCCCTGCGGTAGAGGCTTTTGTCGAGGTTGTATTAAACTCGTTTAATAACACCGAGAAAATGGGTGTCTTAATGAAATGAAATCAAGATTCTATATTCTAGCCAGAGAAGGATTTTTTTTGCACACAAGGTTGCGGAAGGAATCTAAATAACAAATCCCCCCCCCTCAACAAAGTGTCGGGGGTTTTTCTTTTGAATAAGGAAACATAAAATTTTTCGATTGACTTTATGTAAAAAATAAAATAAAATTCTAAGTACTTCTTTTAAACTACTCTAACTTGAGTACTTAGAATTGAGTAATATACTTTAAAACAAAAGGATGGATTCAACATATGAAATTTACTGCATTCTTAAAAACAAGAGGTGCAACAGCAGCAATCTTTATGGGGATTTTCTATGCTGTTGCCATGCTAGGCATCTTCTTGCCTGGGTATACAGCCATTCCAGGAAATGTCGATAAATTACCTATCGCCATCATCAATGATGATGCTGGTAAAAATGGGGCAATGATCGCCGAAAATTTACAAGAAAATTTACCCTTTAAAGAAATCGAGACGGATATAACAAATAACCAAGCCTTAAAAGATTTGGAACACAATGATTTAGCATTAGTCGTACACATCCCAAAAACCTTCTCTGAAAATATTCAAAAAGGTGAAGCGTCATCAAGCATCGACTTTACAATCAATGAGGCAGGGGCAACAGTCGTTTCTTCTACCATGAATTCTGTCGTAACTGAAATTAACAATCAGTTAAGCACACAATTCTCGCAACAAACAGCTCAGGGTGTATTGATGAATTTTAATGTACCAGAAAAGCAAGCCGCTGAATTAGCCGAAAAAATTGAGAAATCCTATGTAGGAAATGTCGTTACAATCAATGAAATACCCGATGGAATGAATCATAATATGCTGCCGATGTTCTTAACAATGGCCGGTTATGTAGGGGCGATGATCGGGGCCATGCAATTAGTAGGTGCATTTAGAGCCAGCCGGGGAAAAGCAAGCAAAACACGTTTATTCACTTATGTGCAAATGGCTGCATTATTGATTGCCGTGGTTTCATCAATCATCGCTGTAGGTGTATCCTATTTAATTGATAAGCCGAGCGGTGACCTATTCTTCGGTATAGTAGGTCAACAAATACTGAACTATATGGTATGTTTTAATTTCACCGCGATTTTAATCTTCTTATTTGGTGAAGGCGGCATGATTTTAAACTTACCGATTTTATTAATGCAAACAATAGCGAATGGTGCCACCATCACACGTGATATGATGCACGCACCATATGAATGGATGAGCCACATTTCACCGATGTATTACTCGGTGCAAGCATACTTTGCAAACCTATTTGGCAGTATCAGTCCAAGTCCGTATATTTGGTCAATGGCTGCGGTAGGTGCCGTTGCGATGTTAATTAACATGGCTATTGTCGCGTTTTTACACAAACCGATGCCAGTACAGGTTTCTGAAACAGAAGTTGAAAAGAAAGCGGCAGAAATCACAGCTTAGGTTTTGCTACAATAAGGAGATAATACTTCTTAAAGGAGCGTAGAAAATGTCTATTCAAATTTTTATATTGAGCAAGCTGATGGAGGATAAAAATTATCCTTATAAATTAAAAAAGCAGCTTTCAGAACCCATTCCATTGGATCGACTGGGCGGATTAACGGAAAGTAAACTGTACTACCATTTTGAATCATTGGTGAAACAAGGTTTAGTCGAGCCGGTTGAAGTGATAAAAGAAGAACATCGGCCTGATAAACAGGTATTCGCGATTACGGATAAGGGTCGAGAAGAACTACCAAAAAAAATCTATAAATTATTTGAAAGTGCGGATGAAATCAAGGATATGATTGTTGGTTTAGCCAACATCAAGTATGTGGACCGGGATAAAGTAGTAGATATATTAGAAAGAAAAGTAAAGTCCATCAAGGCTATTTGGGAGCAGCTTGGGAATTTCGAGCCAGAACCTAAAGGCAACGAGAATATTCGTGAATTTTTGGAGGGTTATTTTTCGACCAGAACAGATCACACAATATCTTGGTTTGAAGAGTTAATCAAAAGGATTAAGACAAAGGAATTGTGAGTTTACTTGCAGGCAAATTCGAGTTGATTTCAGAAATCCGCCCTTTCCGCCGACTGTCTGCCAAGCCTCCTCGACGCAAGTGTCTGTGGGGTCTCGCATATTTCCTCCATCCAATAAGGAGTACAGGAGAAAAATTCAAAGAATAAACTAAACTTGTTTCGGAATAGACCAGCCTGCAGTTTTTATTTTAAAAAACGTTCCAGTTGATTGGAACGTAAGGTACGAGACTCCTGCGGGAAAAGCGTGGCCAAGGGAGACCCCGCAGGCCTTGCCGAGGAGGCTCCCCGGACCGCCCGCGGAAAGCGAGTGCCTGGAGTGGAAATCAACGATCTGGTTTACTAACCCTCAAAAACGTTCGAGTTGATTTCAGAAATCTGCTCCCTTTCCGCCGACTATCTGCCAAGCGTCTGTGGGGTCTCGTCTAGCCAGTTATTCGGCAGGAGTGTCGCATATTTCTTCCCCAATAAGGGTTTCTTCTCTATAAAAAGTAGGATAAAATACGGGAACGTCCGATTTGGACGTTCCCGTTCTTATTCATTAAAGCTCCCTATAAACGAATTACTGTAAAGCTAATGAAGCATTTTTAAAAGCTGCGTTTCTCTGGCCAAGCTCCTTGCATTTTACTAAGGAATACAATTTGCCCAATATGATATGCGTCGTGCATGGCTAAACTCTTCAGTTCAAGCACTAATGAATTATCTTCACCCGGGACCTGTCTATACAAATCTTCATGTTCTGATTTTGCTAGTACTTTTCCAAGTTCGCGATGAACATAAAAGTATTCTTGTTTTGTTTCTTTCCAATTTTCTAACGTCTCAGTTGGTAGTCGAAATGTAGATTGATTATTTTCTGCCTGTGGTTCATTCTCTGTTTCACCAAGAAACCTCATCAGAAATCTCTTTTCATAGAAAAGTAAATGACAAACTAATTCCCAAATGGAATTCATTGCCCCATCAGCTGGTTTCCATATTGCCTGTTCAAAAGTAATATCCTCTAGCACTTTTTCAAGTGGTGGAAACCAGTCTTCTTCATCTAAGCAGCTTGCCCATTGTTGTAATAAAAGGGTCTTTACATCCATTTTCCATTCCCTCCAATTTAATCCCTTTAATAGATAATCCCTTTGGTCAACATTCATTTGCGACGTGTTTTAGATAACTAACCAAGGTGTCATGCCAATTCCTTGTTCAATTAAACTGGCCCTTTAACGGAACAATGAACGTTCCGTAATTTGGAAAATTCTGATAATATAAGTTTATCATAAGTTGTGTTGACTGAGAAAGAACAACTGATAATCGTAAAGTTATCTTTTATATGTTGATGGGACTTTACCAATTTCAGGGTATTGGAAGAAACTTCGATTTTAGGCGCGAGACTCCTGCGGGAGAAGCGTGGGGGGAGACCCCACAGGCGCATAGGCGCCGAGGGCGGACCGCCCTCGGAAAGCGAGTGTCCTACGTTCCAATCAACGAATCACTGTACAGCCCACAGACTTAATCGGAATGAGCAGATAAATATTCCTATTTGATCGTTTTTAGAGCATGAACTTTTTGAACGTATCATCCACTTAGTCCATACCAAAAATTTTCCCATATATTTTGAATTCTAGGTTCCATATTCTCTTTACCATAATAAGAAAATTCCATGAATATCCCATCAATCAAACAGAAATAAGACATGATTAAGTTCTCGATTTTCCCTTGGCGTATTTCTTTTTTGTCTATTCCTTCGACAAAGATAGCATGTAAGATAGCGGAAAATGATTCTTCAGATCTAAGGAAACTTTCATTTAAGATGTGCTTCAAATGCTCCGGCGGGAAAATCATTGCCCTCTTTAAAAATGTTGCTTTATCTTCATGGTTTTTATAATAGTTACAAGTATCTAGAAGGATGTGCTTTAGCTTTTCTTCACAAGAGAGTGTATTTATCTCTTCGACAAATTGTTCGACCTGGTTTATATGCTCTTCCAGGATTTCTTCAAACAGACACAAGAAAAGGTCATCCTTATTTTTGAAATGGTTATATATTGAGGGTTTTTGTATACCTACCCTCTTGGCAATTTCCGATAAAGCAGTTCCCTCGTATCCGTACTTGGTAAAAAGTGATAAGGAAATGTTTTTTATTTCATTTTTTGTCATAATGAGCCTCCAAACTATCCAACGTCAGTTGATTTCATTATAAACTCATTTCCTTTTTAAAACTAAATATTTAACACCTTGGAACATGGTTCTTTCTCTAAAAGATAAGAATTAGAATATGCTTGATAAAGAAGTTTCTTCGCTTTTATACACAACTTTCCCATCGTTTATTGTAAGTTCCACTTTAGTTTTGAGCACTTCACTTTCTGGAATATCAAAAAGATTTCTGTCTAATACCACAAGGTCAGCAAGTTTCCCCTCTTCTATTGTACCTAGCTCGTGCTCCCTGAAACATCCATGGGCTGAGCCATATGTATATGCTTGCAATGCCTCTGCCAAAGTGAGTTTTTGTTCAGGATGCCATGTGTTTTGTGGATCTCCGCTACTATCCACTCTAGTAATCGCAGTATATATTTGCCGCATTGGATTTAATGAGATGGAAACCGGAAAGTCTGTTCCTAAAGCTAAAGATGTACCTGTATCTAATAGCGACTTCGTCAGGAAAACATTTTTTTCCCTTTCAGGACCTATTATTGAAGAATATACCTCTCTGGATGAAGCAGCCATGTGATCAGGCTGCATCGAGGCAATGACCCCCAGTTTTGAAAAACGTTCAATGTCATCCGAATCAATTACTTCAATATGCTCGATTGTATGCCTTGAGTCTCTTTTTCCATTCTTGCGTACAGCTTCTTCAAAAGCATCTAAAGCTAAACGAATTGCCGCATCTCCAATAGCGTGAAACCTGATTCTAAATCCGAGTTCATCCGCTTTAACAACTCGATCGATCAATACTTCTGGATCTAGAGCTGGATGACCGCAAATATCCAATTGATCGGAGTAAGGTTTCAGGAAGTAAGCGGTATGACCCGTGACTGTTCCATCAACGAATTGCTTTAATCCTGAGAATTGCAGTTTCTTTGATACATATTTATTTCTAAGTATTTGAGCTTTGTCCAAATTGCCATCCAATTCAGGAGTGATATGAAATCTAGTCGTTAATTCTCCTTGCTTATCCAATTTCTCAAAAAGATCATAGTCTTGAAGGAAGTCATCTATTGGCGCAAACAAATCGTTTACAGAAGTAATTCCATATTGCGATAACAATCGTAAAAACTCTTTTAATATCGTTTCTTTTTTATTTTGTGTTAACCGTAATGCCTCTTTTAAAACGATTTGCTGGGCTTCTTCATATAAAATTCCAGTAAGTAAACCATTCTTATCTCTTTCATAGCGACCAAAATCCGGATCACGTATTTCCTCAGTAACTCCTGCTAATTCCATGGCCTTACTGTTCACCCATGTATAATGACCTTCAGCATGAAAAAGAACGACAGGACGATCTGGAATGACAGCGTCAAGAATTCTATAATGGGGCTCTTGTTTATCATGCCAATAACCTGCATCCCATTGCATGCCGATAATCCATCCTTCCTCAGGACAATCTTTAGAAAATTCCAGTACTTTTGCAGCCACTTCTTGAGCTGACCTGGCTTCAAATAAATTAATACTAGTTAAACTTAGTGCACTGAACATGATGTGGAGATGAAAATCATGAAATCCAGGCATAATCAATTGATTGCCATAGTTAAATACTTTTGTCCCACTTCCTATAAAAGGTTCAATCTCTGCTTTTGATCCTACACTCAAAATTTTGTCACCTAAGATAGCTATTGCCCCAGACGTTGGCTCATGTGTAAGCCCTGTGAAAATAGCATCACTGGAAAGGACAATATCCGCTTTTTTAATAGTCATGGAGTTTACCTCTTTTCATTCAAAATAATAAAACAGTAACTGATCATTGCACGAGTTTCACATCGAATTCTTCTTTTTGCTCTGCAAAATTCAGTTCAGGAGGACGTTCCTTAAACATTTTTGTTAAGTACAATAAGTAAATGAACCCTACTGTCATCCATGTGATTCCTAATACTAATGAATGGATATCCAACTTTGTCATAAACAATATAGTTATGCCGGTGCCTATTAAGGGAAGAAGGAAATATAAAATGATATTCTTAGGAGATCTCTGCTTCTGTCTCAAAAAATAATGGATAAGCACTGCAAGATTAACGAAAGTAAAAGCAAACAGTGCCCCAAAATTAATGAAAGAAGTAGCCGTTGCGATATCCAAAAATACGGCGCTCATTGCAACACAAGCAATGATCAAGATATTGAATATGGGCGTTTGAAATTTTGGAGAAACATATCCGAAAATCCGCTTAGGCAGAACATTATCTCTCCCCATTGCATACAAAATCCGGGCTCCGCTGCCTCCTGAAGCTATCGCAGAAGCAGTAGCGGATGTCACTACGACAGAAACAAACAAACTATTCAGAAAATTGCCCCCGGTATAAATCATGATATCGACTATTACTGTATCAGGGTTCTTAAAAGCATTGAAATTCGGGAAAATCGATTGTGCAAAATAGGTAGCTGCAACAAATAATAACCCTCCAATCAATGTCGTAGCATAAATGGCTTTAGGAAGTGTTTTTTTCGGATTTTTGGTCTCTTCTGCAAGTGTAGTAACCGCATCAAACCCAAGAAAACTAAAACATAATAAAGGTACAATCGAAAGCAGATTATTAATATTCACGTCTGGACTAAAAAAAGGATCTTTAGAAAATAACTCCCCGGTGCCTTTTCCTGCTAAAAGTCCATTTATGCAAAGCAGGCTGAAGATCATGATAAAAAGAAATTGAAATATCACCAAAAAGGTATTCACATTTGCAGCGACCTTAATTCCAAAAATATTAATCGTTGTCACAGCAATGATAAAAGAAATGATAACGGCAACGATAGGAATACCAGGGAAGTAAGCATTCACCATAATCCCAAAAAGTAAAGCGCTGATCATAGGACTGAAAAGATAATCCAATAAAATCACCCATCCTACCAGGAAACCAAGGTGTGAATTAATTCCTTTCTGCACAAAGGTATAAGCTGACCCGGTAGTGGGATATACCTGAACCATTTTTGCGTAACTATATGAAGTGAATAGCATGACAATTAACGCGATTATGTATGCTGTCGGAATCATTCCATGGGTACGATCAATGGCGATGCCATATGTGCTAAAGACTGTCACAGGCGCCATAAAGGAAAGTCCAAATACAATTACATATCTTGTATTCAGTGAACGCTTAAGCTCGGGTAATCCTTTCATCGCAAAGAGCTGCCTCCTTTATTAAATAAATGGGCTGTTTTTAAGTTAAAGTGATTTTAATTATCTTCTTTCGCACCTAATGCTGCCAGGCTGGCAAATTCATGTACAAGTGTTGCCGCTAAAAGTGAAGTGATTTGACTTGGATCATATGAAGGCAGCACTTCAACCACGTCATATCCTATAAAGTTAAATTCAGTTAGGGAACGTATCATTTTTAATGTATCATAGCTGCTAAAACCACCAATTTCAGGTGTACCTGTTCCTGGGGCAAAAGAAGGATCAACGAAATCTATATCAAATGTCAAGAAACAAGGGGTGTTACCAATCGTTTTTCTAATCTCTTTCAAAACATCTTCAAATCCACGATTGGAAAGTTCACCAGTTGTAATCAGGCGATAGCCTAAATCAAGGCTTGCCTATAAATCTCCAGAGTGGTTTAGCGTGCCGCGGATTCCTATTTGAAACACTTTATCTTCCTGCAGTAAACCTTCTTCGTGGGCACGAATGAAAGGAGATCCATGCCAATATTTTTCCTCATAATATGTATCCCAGGTATCTGTATGGGAATCAAAATGAATCATGGCTACTGGTCCATATACCTTTGCCGCAGCTCGTAAACTAGCTAAAGTAACAGAATGGTCTCCCCCTAATCCAATCGGTATGACCCCTTTGGACATCAATTCATGAATGGATTCCTTCATTAGCTCATAGCTTCGATGAATATTATGGGGAATAACAGGGATATCGCCAATATCAATGGCGTTCATTTGTTCAAAAGGATATACATTATGAATCGGATGATAAGGAAACAGGGTCATGGATGATTGGCGAATGGCTTGGGGAGCAAACCTGGCTCCTACCCGAAAAGATGCTGCTGTATCAAAAGGCATACCTACAATTGCCAGCTTTGCATCATGCTTTTGAGAAGGTAAACGCATATAAGTTCCTGTTGTACAAAACTCTGGCTTTACATCTGGTGTAAGTGGATATTTCATAATTATCATCTCCTGGTTTTAAAAGTCTTCTGATATGATTTACAAATACAATGTGTAATCGCTTACAAACCATGATTCATTGAATTACTTTTTAGTCTAACACCTACTTATTGTGCTATATTAACTAACGGTAGTTAGTATTAAACCAAATATAAACATAATTGTTAAAAAAGTCAAACTATTTTTTATAGTCGATTTGACTATTTAGTAATACAAAAAAACGTTCAGTGATTCCGGAAATACGCTCCCTTTCCGCCCACTGCCTGCCAAGCCTCCTCGACGCAAGCGTCTGTGGGGTCTCGACTAGCCAGTATTTCGCAGGAGTGCCGCAAATTTCTTCAATCCAATAAGAGGTTTAATAAAACAGTAAACCATTAAGGATAATCTAGTTCAGTTGATTTCCACTACAGGCACTCGCTTTCCGCGGGCGGTCCGGGAGCCTCCTCGGCGCCTTGCGCCTGCGGGGTCTCCCCTCGACACGCTTTTCCCGCAGGAGTCTCGCACCCTCCGTTCCAATCAACTTTAAAATTTTAGGTAAAATCCTTTTGTCGACAAAGTGAGAGCTGCATTATTGAAGTAAAAGCACCCATTAGTTCATTAAGGAAAGCATGCTTTATTAAAGAATTCGCCCTTAATGGAATGACACCTGAGCTTCTAATAGAATTTTACACTAGTTTCTCAACAGATAGACCCGCCTTAGTTACGTTGATCATTTTTCTGAACTTTGGCGATTATTAGTAATATCAATGGCAGCAGAAACCCGAATGTCATGGCATAAAACGGCCAGATTTCTGTAATGAATTTATTATAATGGACAATATTCGGTGACATCATCAGAGTAAAGGCAATCAAGAGGATACCAAACGGAAAAACCAGAGGACGATAATCTTGCAATTTTAACGTTTGTGCCGTACCTAAAACGGTCACATAAAAAAACAAACTAAATCTAATAAAAATTGTGATGAACCATATTATGGCTATTATTGCTTCCAGCCGCGTCAGGAAATCAGCGATATTTATCTTCTTTGCCAACATATAGATTGGATAATTTTGTCTTATCGTTGACTCGGAACCAAGTACAAGAATGGCTAACATGGTTATAATGATCAAAACACTTCCAGCCAACAATTGACCGACAAAAAGGCTTTTTCTTATTTTGGCTTTTTGACTTACGAACGGGAGGATCATTAGAATCGCAACCGGTTCAATAAACGGAAAAACAAAAAATGGTATAGAACCCCGTATAACCTGTTTCACTCCCCCCTCCCATACGGGTTGCAGGTTTTGAAATTTAATCTCGGGAAGCAGAAGAATTATCAAGGTTGATATCAGTAATAAAACAAAGGGGAAAAATATTTCCGCGCTTCGGGCCAAAGGTTCCAAACCAAGACGCGCGGCCATGAGGACGACACTCATAAAAAGAATCATGATCACTTGAATTGGAGTATCAGGCATAATATGACTTATCATAAAATCACCAATTTCACTCAGATAAGTCGCTGTAGTTATAAAGAAGTAGCTTATAAATAGAAGAGAAATTGCCATTCCCAGCCACTTCCCCAGAATTTTTTGGCTGTATTCCACTAATGTTAAATCAGGATAACATTTCCTTAAGGCCTCATATATCAAAACAATCAATAACGGTGCTATTGCCACGCTTATCATGCCCGAAATCCAAGCATCTTGTTCAGCTTCGGAAGCGACAACGGAGGGAAGGACTAAAATAGAATCTCCAATAGTATATAGAATCACTAATATCAACAGTTGACGGCTTCCGATTTTACCCTTCTCGAGCATTTTCATAAGTTCCTTTCACGACAAAACGGTAAGTTATAGACAAAACGCAGAAATTCTGATTCCATAACCATTATTGACAGAAGAAGACTATACAAACCCTGTTGAGTACAAGTTATTTTTACTCCCGTTGAAAGGATACCTTAGAGCTTCGATTCAATTTCTAATTTAAAAAGTATCGCTCCATGAAAAAAGAGCTGCATATGCAGCCTAAATGTAGACAAACCCTTTGAAAATTAAGTTTTCCTCAGTTTTTATTTGGGTCTATAAAACCTCGAATGTCGATTTCCACTACAGGCACTCGCTTTCCGCGGGCGGTCCAGGATCCTCCTCGGTGCGCATTTCCCGCAGGAGTTTCGCACACCCGCTCCAACCAACTTTGTTTTGAAATTTTGGATAAACCCCTTTTGTCTACAAACTCAAGCGCTGCCAAAGCAGCTCCCTTATTGAAGTACCAGTCCCTAATAAAAGTAATAATTGTTATTTTAACGTCATTTTATTTTATTGATTAAACAACTACAATTAGCCTAACGCCCCCTCAAACTAAAACAGAAGTTTAACCATCATTTTCCCTGCTTCTTTTTCCTTCAAAATATATTGATGCCGCAAGAATGATGATTGCAATTGATACAATGCCAGATAGCCAAAATAAGTCCATATCCGTGAAATACCCTACTATATTAACTATGGAAAGCGCGAATATCAAAATTAGTGATAAAACATCCTTTTTGTTTTGTTTCCGTTTTTCAAAGAACAATCCTAGTATTTTTTCAACCATTCTAAAACACCTCCTTATTTTTCCACAATTAATACCGCTTCTAAATTCTCACTTTTTATCGTGAGCTCAAACTGCGCGACGCAAAGCAGTTTTTTCCGCAGTCTCATTTCCTTTATATTTCAAATTTCATGAGTATGAGCAGCCTTTAGATGTTCAAAATAAGATAAGGGCGGACCACTGATCATCAAGGTAAATAATAAAAAACAAAAAATATATTGAAATATCAATTTAATTTAGTTATAATACTGTACGGTCTTAGTATTACTGTTTATATAATTTTTAGAAAATTTAATAATTTTCTAAAATAGCAAATTTTGGTCGGAGGGTTTATTTTGTCTAATAAGGTTCCATCTTCATTTATAGTAGTGATTGGGTTCATGTTATTTGCCCTTTTCTTCGGTGCAGGGAATTTAATTTTCCCGCCAATGCTTGGTCAATCGGCAGGCATGAATATCTGGTCGGCTAATGCAGGGTTTTTGGTCACAGGAGTAGGATTACCGTTACTTGGTGTACTGGCACTCGGTTTTTCTGGAAAAGATGACTTACAATCATTAGCGAGCCGTGTCCATCCAGTCTTTGGTATTGTATTCACAACCATTCTTTATTTAGCCATTGGTCCATTATTCGCCATGCCTAGAACAGGAAACGTTTCTTTTGAGATCGGTGTAAAACCTTTTTTGCCTGAAGATCCAGGTCCATTGCCTTTACTTATTTTCACCATCATCTTTTTTACACTTTCATGCCTTCTTTCGCTCAATCCTGCGAAAATTGTCGAAATTGTGGGGAAAGTTTTGACACCCATCAAGTTGACGTTCATTGGAATCCTGGTGGTAGTCGCTTTCGTTAATCCTATTGGAGATTTTGAAGCACCTGCCGAGCACTATATGGTTCAACCATTTTTTAACGGGTTCAGAGAAGGATATTTAACCATGGATACTCTTGCATCTTTTGTTTTTGGCATCATCATCATTAATGCCATCAAAGAAAAAGGTGCCAAAACAAAAAAACAAATCATGATCGTTTGTGGAAAAGCGACTGCCATTGCGGCGGTTATCCTTGCTACCATTTATACAGCTCTCTCTTATATGGGTGCTTCAAGCGTTGGGGAACTTGGACGCTTGGATAATGGAGGCATTATCTTGGCGAAAGTCTCGGATTACTACTTTGGATCATATGGCGGGCTATTATTGGGCTTAATGATCACAGTAGCTTGTATTACGACGAGCGTAGGACTCATTACCTCTTGCTCGACGTACTTCCATAAACTATTTCCAAGTCTGCCTTACAAAACGATTGCCATAAGTTTATCAATTTTCAGTGCAATCATTGCCAATATTGGACTAACTGAGTTAATTGCCATTTCAGTACCGGTTATGACAGCCATTTATCCATTAGCCATTGTTTTGATCTTCCTAACATTTCTTCATTCCTTATTTAAGGGAAGACCTGAAGTTTATCAAGGCAGCTTACTTTTAACATTCATCGTCAGTCTATTTGATGGATTAAATGGAGCAGGTGTACACATTACTTTCATCAATGATTTCTTCACTGCAATACTTCCTATGTATGAAGCTGGGCTTGGGTGGATCATCCCTGCCATTGTTGGAGGATTCATTGGGTATGCAAGCAGCGTCTTAAAGTCGAAATTCGGTCATGATCACCAAATTGATTAAATGATATAAAATCAGTCCAGGCATATACACTGTAGATGAACTCGAGATAAGCGAGTTTGCCTACAGTTTTTTTATTAAAAAACGTCTCAGTTGGTTTCATCCCATAAACCATAACCAAGTCTTGTTTTCATAATTTCACCGTCTTTTATAGCACTGACCGCTATAACCTCATAAGATCGAAACCTCACTGCTTTCATCCGTGAAGGCTTGGATCTGTTCTTTAATTTAAAAACAAATAAAAACGTAAGCACACCACTTCGAGAAATATTCTTTTTTCCTCCGTCTTGTCTTGGACCATGTTGAAGATTGACATTAACCAATATACCATAAACCGTAACTCATTATGGGTAATCCACCATAAATATCCAACCATACCGTAACTCAACATACAAAAAGCTGCCATAAAGGCAGCTCCAGACTGAAAGAAAAGCAAGTTTATCTACGCGTTCTTTATTTATTAAACATTCCTGTGGATAACGGTAAAAAAACACTAAGGATAATCTAGTCCTGTTTTAAAATCATGGTTCGGGGTGAGACCATGTTGATAGCAGGGATAAAACATCATATTTCTTTAATTTCACATTTATTCCGTAATTTCTTCAGCAATTGGAAAATCTGACCTCGATGATGTGATTCATGTTCAATCAAATGGTAAACGACCCATTCAGGTGTGACGTCATATTGATCAAGCACCCTCGGTTTACGCCAATCCGTCAGGTCCATCGTGCGGAAGTTTGAAAGAAATACCTCACGTACCTTATTGAGTCGGTAGAAATGTTCGTCCAATGTTTGTCCTTCAATATGATTTAGGGAGCCATCTTCAGCACGGCACCCTACTGGAAACAACGCGGATATTTCCGAATCCCATTCCGTAACAAGGACCTCTTCGTATAACCAATCTGCCTCTATCAGCGCGATGTGATATAACATCGAGCCAATCGTTTGCCTTTCATCGATTTTCGAATCGAGTATATTTTGGCTGATTCCAGTCAATTCTGATATAAGCGTACGGCGAACATCTTCTAAACACCATAGCCACCGCCCAATTTCCTCTTCATATCCCGGTAATGCTGATACAAGCAATGCTCTTTTCTCCAACAAGACCATCCTCCTCTTCATGAACATACATTCTATTTAAAAGTGATGTTTCCTTCTTTTTAATGGAAAAATACCCATTATGGCCGGACAAAAAGAGCAATCTTTTCGATTGCTCCTTTTTCCAGATTTTTTCGTTTATGTTATCGATATCGCAGATTGAAATTAGCTCCCCAAAAAAAGATTGGCTCTCATCTCCTCTGATATACGCCTGCCCTGTAGATAATCCTGTTCCCGTTCTTGTTCAACCATCATGCGTTGCTCCAGTTTTTGAGCATATAGTGCATAGCCGATTCCATGAGCCTGAAACATCGCTTTTTCCATTGCCGACGTGTACGTTAGTTCGAGAAAATTAATGAAGAATCAATCCTTCCCATAGTGAATTTCGTACTCATCTTATCATTGAAAGGGATAACTCACAAAGTTGCTATGGCTCCATATTCACTGATAATTCAGATTTTTTAACGACTGTTTCCATCTCCGTGTCCAAAAACGCCAAATCCCTCGGTCTTCCTCTAATTTCCTTTTTTCATTCACAAAAATAGCCTCATTTATTTTTAAGACAAATAAAAAATCCCATTAACAAACCTCTTGTTAATGGGATTGGATGTTTATTTATATGAACCGAAAATTTCCTTTGCCAATTTTCGCCCAGTAGGAGTCGCAGCCAGGCCGCCTTCTGCCGTTTCACGAAGTGCAACCGGCATGGTCAATCCTATTTTATACATGGCATCGATCACTTCGTCACATGGAATGCGGCTCGTAATGCCCGCAAGTGCCATATCAGCTGCCGTTATTGCGTTGGATGCACCCATTGCGTTACGTTTCACGCAAGGAACTTCAACCAATCCAGCTACTGGGTCACAAACCAATCCAAGCATATTCTTCAAAGTGATCGCCATCGCTTCTGCCGCTTGGCTTGGTGTACCGCCGGCCAGTTCCACTATCGCAGCTGCGGCCATTCCGCTTGCCGAGCCCACTTCTGCTTGGCAGCCACCAGCCGCTCCAGAAATGGAAGCATTGTTTGCAACCACGAATCCGAAGGCAGCGGAAGTGAAAAGAAATTCAATCATCTCTGCCCGGGTCGGGTTTAATTTTTCTTTCACGGCAAATAATGTACCGGGGACAACTCCTGCAGAACCTGCAGTCGGAGTGGCACAGATCATTCCCATTGCTGCATTCACTTCGTTCGTGGCAACAGCTTTACTGACGGCATCCAATAATAAATTACCTGCCAGTGCCTTGCCCGACTTGATATAATTTTGCAAAAGAACGGCATCTCCGCCCGTTAGGCCTGTCACGGATTGCACACCTTTCAGGCCTCTTTCCACCGCTTGTTCCATCACTGTCAAATTCCTGTCCATCTTTTCGATGATCTGTTCTCTCGACAGGCCTGAGAACTCCATTTCTTGTAAAATCATGATTTCCGCGATTTTCACATTTTTACTTTCAGCAAGTTCAACCAACTCTGCTACATTTCGGAACATGTTTTTACCTCCATATCTATGCCAGCACTTTTAATGATGATCATTCAACCATCCTTATGACTTGCGACACTTTTTCCAATCCTTCAATTTCCATCATGACATCGCTCTGGATTTTCTGATCGACTTCAATCACCATGAGGGCCATTTGGCCTTTTTCTTTTCGTGAGACTTCCATATGACCAATGTTAATTTCATGATTCGCCAATACGGTCGAAACGGAAGATATGATTCCAAACACATCGTTATGCACGACTAAAATGGCTGGGTTTTCCCCTGACAATTTGAGCTTGAATGTATTCAGCTCCGTTATTTCTATCGTTCCGCCGCCAATCGAGATCCCGACAAGTTCCAATTCCTTATCCTCGTCGAACAATCTGATCTTGACTGTATTAGGATGATCCATCACAGTATCCTCGATTGTAAAGGAAACGTCCATACCGGCTTCTTCCGCTATCGTTAAAGAGGCAGGGATTCGTTCATCATCCGTATCGAAATCCAAGATCCCGCCTACGACAGCAACATCCGTACCGTGTCCCCTGTATGTTTTTGCAAAAGAACCATATAAAGAAATAATCGCTTTCTTCGGTTGCTTTCCGAATAATGTCCTTGCTACTCTGCCAATTCTGGCAGCTCCTGCTGTATGTGAACTTGAAGGTCCAATCATGACGGGACCGATTATATCGAATGCAGATCTGTATTTCATCGTGTAATGCCCCATTTCTGGCAAAAGATTTATTTTACTGTCTTATTATGCCGCTTTTTGTTCTTCATTCACCCTAATTTGTGAAACGGTCCTGATCTTATAATTCTTAAATACGATCGAACCAAGGAAGCCTACCGTCGCGCCAACAACTGCACATATCCCAGCAGTGATCGTCACTTTTACCGGATCATTGAAACCGTACATAACTGCCAGCCCGGCGATCGGTGTTGCCGTCCCTGTTGCATTATTCACTAAACCAAACATGGCCACGACCACTCCAGCAGCCGCTCCGCCAATGAAATTGGTGGAATACACCGGAATGGGATTGGCGGATATGATATCCGCTTGTGTCAATGGTTCAATCGCAACCGCAATTGTAGTACTTTTGTCTCCAAATTTCAAGCGATCGAACAAAACAAAATTCATGAAAGAGGATCCGAATACAGCAAGGGCCCCGATTGCCATAGGAAGTCCCGTCAATCCAAGCATTGCTGTTAATGCCATCGAGCTTAATGGTGCAGTGGCGACGACCGTGATGACTCCTCCAAGGATAATTCCCATTAAGATTGGATTACTGTTTGCCGTTTCCTTGATGATTCCACCGATATTCAGTAGCGTTGCATTGACCAATGGCGTTAGTTGCTCACCAATAAACCGAACGAGCGGTGCTGCAATGATGATGGTGACAATCAAGTCCAATCCAGCAGGAACTTTTTTCTCGATCACTTTGACTAGAAAAGCAACAAGATAGCCTGCAAAAAATCCAGGCAGCAAGCCTAAACCAGCACATGAAACACCGAGTAAAAGCGCATATACAGGAGAAACGCCCAGTGCTAATGCAACTAGTGAAGCTGCTGCTACACCTCCCATGCCACCTGCTGCATCCCCTACTTCTCCAAGGAATTCAATTTTAAATAAATCCCCTCCGACATACCGTTGAAATGCTTCCACTAGAAAAGCCGCAACCGCTGCATTAGCAAGGGCCCCCATTGCTTTCATCCCTTTTGGAGCTTTAAAACTGAATAATGAAAATAAACCAAGTACCAATAATAATAAGGCCGTTCCTTTTAAAATTTCCATTAAAATCTCTCCTCTTAGTGATTAGTTAGCATTCTTCATGACTTATATGTTAAGCGAACAACTAATTCATTACGGGCTTCCGATTTAAGAACAATCGCCATCGGTCCTTCGTTTCCTTTTCATAGTTGGCTGTGTCAAGTTCTGGTCAATAAGTTAAGGAATCCTTACGAAAATCGAGAAATAGAATAACTCTTATATTATATTAAAATATCTTTATTTATTTCGTTAATGTAAACCCTTTCATTGTATATCCCATATTAACATATATAGCACTGCATACATACTAAAATTTTTATTTTTCAAATTGTGATCAATATTTGATTTTTCAGTATATTAAGATAATTAATTGCATGACTTAGTACAATTAAAATGAAAAAGCAGCCCTGAGGCTGCTTCCAGACTGCAGACAAATTCAAAGAAAGCGAGTTTGCCTACCGTTTTAACTTTTTTGTCGACAAACTAAAAAGCAGCCATCAGGCTGCTTTTCCCTTCGATCTCCGATTTAACTCGCCTTTTTTTCATCTCTGGATTCAGCGGCACCCCAAATTTCGGATGCCCATTCAGGATGGTCGATGAATGGATTGCGGTTATTTTGCCAATCCTGAATGACATCATTGCGATGGCTCTCGAAATCGTCGACTGGATCGAGTTCATTCCATTTCAAGAGTGTCGATAGCTTTCCATGAAGCGGCTTCGGATACGTATTGACTGTATCGGATAATTCAAGATCCAACTCGCCGTTTCCTTCATATCGGACGGCCATGTAAAATAGCATCCGTGCTATATCGCCTTTAACATGGTCTGGCGGCTCCCATGAATCTGAATCAAACTTACATTCACATCCACTATATGTTTGACCCCCCTCGTCGAAATCAAGGTGGCCCCGTTTTCCATTGACTGTCACATCAGCGGGACGGAGGTGATGAAGGTCTGTCCCGGGACCTTTGCTTGTCCCAAAATCACCGTGGGACTTTGCCCAAACATGTTCGCGGTTCCATTGTCCGGCATTGCCCCCATTCGCGTTCTCCGAGATCGATTTTCCAGAGTAAAGCAAGATGACATTCTGTTTGTTCACCGGATCTTCATCCGTTTCTTTAAGGGCATTCCACACTTGATCATAAGATAACATCGTATGGCCCTTAATTATCGAGTGCAGAACCGCTTTCAATTCCGTTCCCGTTTTTCCTGCCGCCGTTTCGTAATAAACTTCAAGCGGCTTATCATTCGATACGGTCAACGTGAAACGGGCAACCGTTTCCGATAGCTGGTCCTCGGCCTTGATTGCGACAAGGTATGTTCCAGCTTCATTTGCAGGAAGCGTTAATGTCTGGCCAGTTACTGTACCGATAGTGGATGAAAAGGTCAGCTTATCCCCATCAGGATCTGAGAAGTGCTCACTCAAATCGATGGTGACCTTTGAACCGGCTTTCACTTCAAGATTTTCCAGTTTTTTCGTTACGACGGGCGCATGGTTTTCTTTAGGGTCGAAAGGGGAAGCAATTGCTTCCCCCTTGGAATCGACAAATTTGATATTCGATGTGTCGACACCTTCTGTTACCGACCATTTCTGAACATTTTCAGCGCCTCTGATTTCTTTTACTTTGGCATTATCAATGATGACTTCCTTCACCGCCATGCCGCTAAAATCAATGATTGCACCATCCTTATCCGGTTTAATAGTCACAGCAGCATTCTTCAGCCCAAGGCCTTTGAGTACAGCATATGAGCCTTTTAACCAGATACCTTCTTCGATGCTGGATGTTTCATCAAGATCGATCAAAGCACTAGGTGAAGCAATCGTAAGTTTTTTCGTTTTAACGTTTGTCAGATTATATGTTTTTTCTGGAGCGGGAGTTTCAACTCCGCCTGATTCAGATAAAGTGGTTGAAATCAATACAGGGTCATGATCGCTAGCCCTTCCGTGAACTTCCATGAAGGATGAATTAATATGGACAATATCGACTTTTGTGGCCGCGGCCATATTATTCGATACCAGGATATGGTCCAGTACTTGTGAATTGCCTTGATAGGTGTAAGAATAACGTTTCTCAAAAGGGACTTTCTCGATCATATTGGTTAAATCCTTGCCCTTCAATGTTTTAAGCGGAGCCGAAAATTCAAAGTCATTAAAGTCTCCAAGCAAGACGATATTCGCTTTGGCATCCTGTGACTTGATATCACTGACAAACCGATTGACGATGGAGGCAATTTGAAGCCTTTGCGTTTCACTTGAAAGAACAGGTGGCTGGTTTTTGCCGAATAACGGCTGGTCACCGCCCTTGGAATTGAAATGATTGGCCACCACCACTACGCTTTCGCCTTTAAATTCGAATTGAGCCGCTAAAGGCTTTCTGCTTGATTTGAAGGCGGGATCGGCAGGCTCGATTCGTCCAGGGTTCAAGGTAAGTTTTCCATCTTTGAAAGCCACGGACTGTGTTGCCGTCCCTTTCGTTCCTTCAGTCAATTTGACACGGTCGGCATTATATAAAAAGCCTACACGGATATTCCCGCCAGGTGCACCGCCATCAAGTTTATCTTCTGGAGCGATATCGATGTATTGATATTGCGGTCCGCCCAGCTCTTTTATTTTGTCGGTTAACTTCTTGGCACTTTGGGCAGAATCCGTTGTCCCGCTATCTGTTGCCCCATCGTTATCCTGCATCTCCGTTACCCCGATGATATCGGGTTGTTTAAGATTGGTAATGATGGATGCTGCGATCGTTTCAACTTTCGAATTTGCGGTTTGAGTGGAGAAATTCTCTATATTATAGGAAGCGATCGATAGCTCATCAGCATCCTTCTCTAAAGATGTCACTTCCCGAGCCGTACCGCCATCCTTTAACGCCGGCAGCTGGGCTTTATCCGTCACTACCCTATAGTTGCTATATCCATAGCTGATCACACCCGTGATCGAGCCTTCAAAGAAATCACCCGTTTTGGCTGTAAATGTTTCATCATTTATATCCAGGGTAATTCTTTCAGGGTTGAAATCCCTTTCCGTTATTTTGACGCCGCCAACTGCAGTCGTCGTTTCCATACTCCCTGGAATCACGACCAATTCACCATAGTCTTGGGGAGCAACCACTTTCGGGTTATATACTTCTACAAGCATTCCTTCCAGACTCTCGTAGAAATCAATACCGTCTTCACCCGGATTAAAATCTGTCAATCTATCATCATCAATGTTCTCAGACGGCTGAATGACATCCTTTCCGATGACGATCGGCTCTGGCATCGATGCAGTGCCAAGCTTTTCAATCGTCGTATTGGTCAATTCAGTTGTCGGCAGATCCGTCGTTTTCATTTCAGCGTATCCTTCGATATACCATTCGGCGACTTTACCTGCCACTTTGACATGATCGCCCGCTTTTAGGCCATGCGCTTTGTTATACACAAGTATTCCCTCGGAAGTCGTTAAATCCTTATCCGGGTTGGGATCTTGCATGTAAAAGTTATTCGCATCTTTTACATAAGTGACGACACCTTCCACACCTGAGACGAGTTGAGTTTCATAAGATGAAAAATGATTCATCCCCTGAATGTCACGAATCTTCACTTCAGTGGTTTTGTTAACGGTATAGGCAAATGTGAAAACTTCCGATGTCTTGTCGTTGACAGCGATTGCCTTGATGACCGTATCTTCCGTTAAAATGATAGGTTCTGTGTACACAGCACTTGAGGACGTTGGTGCGGATCCATCCAGCGTATAATGGATTTTCGCTTCTTCCCAACCAGATTCAAGTGATACCTTTGTATTTTCACTAACCGTACCAGGGAAAATATCCGTGTAAACGGCCGGTTTGTTCACCAGTTCATAATCTTCAATACCACGCGGCTTCAACTGGTACGTGTCATTGAACCTCGATCCGATTCCGGTTACGGAAATGACATCCCCTGTTTTAAAGCTTTTCACGAAATCTTCATAGCTCGAACCGGTCCGGTTATCATGGCGAACGATGACGGATTTCCCTTCAATATCTTCCGCTTTAAATTCGAATGTCCCGTATGTGCCCGATGGGGCCAATTCTGTAATGGTCGCCTTATCGATGGTGACCAGCTCACCTTGTGTATCCTCATTGACCCCTGAGGCATCAATGCTTTGGATTACAGGAAGTTCATTATCAGAAGATACGACTTCAAGGGAAGTTGGTTGGATTTGTAATTCCTTATTATAAGCGGATACTTGTCCGATTAATCTAACCTTATCCCCTTGCTTTACTTCCGCAGGCCACGAAGAACCATAAACATATAGCCCTGCCGTTTCATCTTGGATATAAAAACCTTTTCCTCCCCAATAACCAAGTCCTGTCGTGACCACCCCATCGACCTGCACGACATCTTCCGTATTCGTGCGCGCCTCGGCAATGGAATCCAGAACCTTCACATCAGGCTGTTCAGGGGTTGTTCCCCCATCAGTAATAATTGTGAAATCCGTTGCTGATTTCAGGCCGGGTACTGAAAAGTACTTTTCCAGCTTCCCCGTAATCGTCACCTGCGCTTTAAGTAATTCCGGATGTTCGACCAAATTCAAAGCCGTTCGGATACTTCCGGCTGGAAGCTGAACAGGCATGATTTTCTTAACATCCGTTTCATCCGGACTATCGGCAATGCCTATGTTCGTACTTTCAGTAAAAGGCGATGTTTGTTGATAGCTTGTACCGCTTTTAGCTGTACCGACGATATATCCCTTCACCGTCGCCGTTCCGCTATTATTATTAATCGCTTCCACGACCGATATTGTCCCTTCGGCATTTGCTGCGGCTGCATTTGGCAGAACCGTTGAGAGTACGATCAGTATGGCAAAGAAAAGCTTGCTTATCCCGTTCTTCTTCAAGATCTCAACCCCTCCAACTTTTTTTCATTGGCTCAGCAATCATTTGAAAACCGTTTAAAGAATGGTTTCGCCATTCACCGTGACACCGCTCAGGCTTACGGTCTTACCGTTAAGTCCCGATAAATCCAAATCACCCTCTACTGTAACCTCTGAAAAAGTAAAATCATCCGGAGGAGTTCCCGTTAATGTAAGATTCCCTTTAACCACTGCATGTTCCAATGAAGCAATATCCGTGATATCCACAACTACATTGCCTTCATGTGTTTTTGGCGCATCAGCCGTTCCGCCAAAGTCTTTAGCCAATACCACAGTCGGTTCTGTATGGCTTCCAGCCACATCCTTGATGCGTCCTTCGATGCTTGGATCGACAGTTTTCAGCCCGCTTACATAATCACGTAAATTCTCCCAATCGGCGAGGCCTATATCCGTCACTCTTCCTTCTTCATAAGCCTTCTTGAATACGGTGAATCCATCTCCGCCCTTGGCTGTAAAAGCATTGGTCGCCACGGTATATTCCTTCGTTGCATCCAATTCGGAATATGTTCCATCTTGTCCCAGGACTTCTGCCTTTGTCACACGATTGCCTGCTTCCTTCGAACTGTCGTAGCTGAATTTCATTCCGGAAACATGCAGGAAGCCGCCATTTTCCTTAGGGGCCAGGCTTACACTATGCTCTAATGCTTCATTGATTTCTGCACCCGTGAGCTTCATCGTCGCTAACGTATTCCCAAACGGTAAAACGGTGAGGATTTCCCCTAAAGTGATCTCACCTTGATCGATGCCAGCGCGGATTCCCCCGCCATTTTGAAATGCCATTACCGTATCCTTATTGAATTCCTTCGCTTTACTAAGCATTCCGTCCGTAATTAAATTACCCAGTTCCGTTTCATTTTTACGAACACTCGGTTTCGTTTCATCACCTGAATCACGAGGGGTTTCCAAGGCCTTTACAGCTGTTGCCCCAGTCTTCGTTTCCTTCAGCTCCTTAATCTTCGAGGAGTATGTTTCGAGCACTTTTGCCGCTTCAGCATCATCCTGTTTTTCAGAAAGCTTAATCAGCTGACCGGCTTGTCCGACAATCTTGCCTTTCTTATCGAATTCCACATCGATCGTTCCTAAATAGTCGCTATATTGATACCCTTGAACGATGACTGTGGGATCTTTCGTTTTCCCCTTATCATCCTTATCAATAACAACGGGGGCGTTTAACTGCGTATGGCTATGTCCGCCCACGATCACGTCGATGCCCTTGACCTTGGCAGCTAATGTCAAATCATTGTCATAGGCTGCATTGTCATCGTAACCGATATGGGATACGGCAACGATCTTATTGACACCCATGCCTTTGAATGCCTTGACCGCCTTTTCGGCTTCTTCAAGATAATTTTCGAATTCTATACTTCCTGGACTTGAAATATCTTTCGTTTCTTCAGTCGTAAGCCCGAAGAACCCTACCTTTTGGCCATCCACTTGTTTTACGATGCCATTGTATATTTTCCCTTGCTCTGGCTTACTTGAAATCAAATCCGAGAATAGTCCCTTGAACTTATCATCTTTGGAGAAGTCCACATTGGAACTGACAAACGGGAACTTTGCCCCTTTAATGAAGTCAGCCAAAGCTTGATGCCCTTCGGCGCTTGAACCCAAATCAAACTCATGATTCCCGAATGTCATGACGTCATATTTCATTAAGTTCATGAAGCGAAGATCCGCTTGCCCTTTGAATTCATTAAAATAGAGAGTTCCCGAGAATACATCACCTGCATCAACCAAAAGAGCTTGCGGCTTGCTCTTGCGCACTTCCTTAACAGCCGTCACCCTTTTGGCCACATTGTCCAAGTGGGCATGCGTGTCATTCGTATGCATCAAGGAAAGCGTGATCGCTTTCGCTGGATTTTTCAAAGCTTCTTTAGCGGCAGCTACTTTCTTATCCGCCAATGCTATTTTCGTTTCGAATTCCTTTCGGTCCGACTCCTTGATCCCATTTAAATGGATGTCGGCTCTGGCCTTTTTAGCCGCTTTTATCTGTTCTTTCGTTTTAAGTTCCCCATTTGCAAGAGCTACATAGGCATTGACCTGCTTTGCCACTTCTTTTTTCTTTTCTGCATATACCGCATCATCATACTTACCTTTCACTTCTTTAACATAGGCGTGTATGGCTTTTCCGAGCTTGGATGTTTTGCTGACCTTCTTCAATTGCGAAGAAACGGTCTGCATGCGCTTATCCGCGGTCTTCAAATCACCTTTCTTCACCCAGTAAGCAGCTTTTTCATAGTAGTATGGAACTTTCAGGTCACCGTTCAAAGCTGTTTTGGTCGCTTTAGTGAATTTATCGTATAGGAGCTTTTCGATTTTCGCACCGTAAACCGTATCTTTAATATCCTTATCTGCCTTTTTCACGGCTTTATCCAGTGCCTCGTATTGATTCCTGATATCAATGGATTTCTTGGCAAGTATTGAATTCGTAAGGTTGCCAATCGATTTGCCATGTGCAGCTTTTGCTTTCTCAGCCGCTCTATATCCTTTTACATAACCTTCCGAACGAGTGATGTACTTATCATAAGCTTCGATTTCTTTGTATTTGGCATCTTTTTCTTTTTTGCTTAACATTGATTTTTTAATGGTAGAGTTGATGTCTTTTTTTGCTTGTTTTGCAGACTTGATTTGTTTTTCAACAGTGGACACTGAAGCGAGTTTAGAAGTGTAGAAATAGGTATCGAATGGTTTTTTGATGGCGGCCTTGGCCGTTTTGATTTTACTATTAAGGCTAGTGGCAGCATCCGATGGTGCCGGCGCTACTGCTACGATCGTTGTCGCAGCCATTATGGTAGCTGAAGCAATTTTTACGATTTTCTTTTTCCCCATTATCGTAATCCCCCCATTAGTTCTATACTGGCATAACATTCTGCTAACTTATCCATATAATTGACACACTTTTCCAAAAAATGAATTCCGACAAATTTACTTACCCATACACAAATCCACCCTACTTTTTTCCTCTAAAGATTCGTGTATCTCCTATATTACAACAAAATAATCCAATTTTAAAACAAATTTACAATACTACACCGAATATTAACAGAATATTTTCATTATAGTCACCCTAAAATACCTAGTAACAGATAGATGATATATCAATAAAACGATTCATTAGTAAAATAGCATCAGTTTCAGCCGGTATCACCCTTGGTCTTTATACCTAAATTAATCAAAAGAGAAAGTTAACTCTCTCTCAGAAACTGCAGTTTTTTTAATAAACTTCCAGCTGATTTCAGAAATCCGCTCCCTTTCCGCCGACTGGCTGCCAAGCCTCCTCGACGCAAGCGTCTGTGGGGTCTCGGCTAGCCAGTTTTTCGGCAGGAGTGTCGCAAATTTCTTCCATCCAACAAGAGTTCATTAAAACAATAAAAAACCATATAGAACTAGTTTACCTGCAGTTTTTTTAAAAAAGACGTTCCAGCTTGATTTCTGAAATCCGCTCCTTTTCCGCCGACTGGCTGCCAAGCCTCCTCGACTCAGGCGTCTCCGGGGTCTCGGCTAGCCAGTATTTCGGCAGGAGTGTCGCAAATTTCTTCCATCCAATGAGGATTATAGTAAAAAAAACATTAAGGATATTCTAGTCTTCTTTTAAATTCATGGTTTGGGGCGAGAGCAATTCAAAACTGCTTTTGCCGGAAAATTGGCGGAACCGCCAGACTGTAGACGAATTGGAGAAGAAGAGCCAGTTTTCCTAAAATATTTCTAAAAAGAGAAGTTTCCAGTTGATTGGAACGTAAGGTGCGAGACTCCTGCGGGAAAAGCGTGGCCAATGGAGACCCCGCAGGCGAGCGCCGAGGAGGCTCCCGGACCGCCCGCGGAAAGCGAGTGCCTGGAGTGTAAATCATTACACATACCCCCTTTCGGAAATCCGCTCCCTTTCCGCCGACTTTCTGCCAATCCATATCAAAGCAAGCGTCTCCGGGGTCTTGGTTAGCCAGTTATTCGGCAGGAGTGTATTTCTTCCATCAATGTGAGTTATAGGAAATTGGCGTATTGCGAGAATCAAGAGACGCCTTGCTGCGGGATGGACGAATCCTCCAAGGGTTTCTTACAGAGGATAAGTAGGTACATTTCTATATTAGTAGGGGAAGGTTAAATATAGTTTATAGACATTGTGAAATATTGTACTTCAAGTAATTGGGCTTGAAGAAGACTAAATAAAAAAAGCCGATTCTGTAAGAAAACCAGAAAATCGGCTTGAAGCAGTATCCCAACAGGCAGACCATACAACAGTCAATCCATAGGGGATATTCACTTTGCTAAGATATATTAACAGAACTACATTACTCCATTTTTTAAGTTGGATAATATAAGATCATGCTTAATCGAGTTATTGTATCCCCTGAATTATGGTAGGCATGCGGTCTGTCAGCCTTGAACCTGATAGAATCACCATTCCTGACCGTATATTCTTCGTTATTTACACGTACTGTCACTTCCCCTTCAAAAACAGTTATGTACTCTTCGGTTCCTTCCCTATGTGGATCGGAACTTAGGAATCCACCTTTTTCTATCTCGACTGAATATACTTCAAAGCGCTTCTCATCCTCAAAGGGAAAGTGGGGATAAACTCGATATTTGCCGTTATCTTCAGATAATGATTGAATTTCACTTTTTAAAACAATTTTTGTATCCGGCTGAGGACTATTTATCAATGAAGAAAATGAAATCTTTAATCCATTGGCTATTTTCCAAATCGTTGTAATCGTAGGGCTCGATCCTCCCCTTTCTATTTGTCCGATCATCGTTTTGCTTACTCCAGTCAATTCTGCAACCTTTTCAAGACTTAATTTCTTACTTTCCCTGATGGCTTTTAAATTGTTAGCAATAATAAAATTTATTTCTTCCATAAAAATGCTCCTTATTTACAATATAACGTCGGCATTGTACAATAAAAAGGAAATCGTTATAATGTCAATTTTGGTCATTATAGCATACAAAGGGGAGTCAACCATGCCATTACTATCTTTTTTGCTATTTGTTTTTGTTACAAGTTTCACTCCGGGTCCAAATAACATCATGGCCATGTTATTTGCGAACAAGTACGGGTTAAAAAAGACGATTAAATTTTGTTTTGGAGTAGGTGCCGGTTTTTTTGTAATCATGTTATTGTGCAGTTATTTTAATGTTTTGCTTGAAAATTTCATACCAAAGATTGAATTTATCATGACGATCCTTGGTGCAATTTACATGCTGTATCTGGCCATAAAAATCATTTCCAGTTCAACTAAAGCGAAGGACGATAATGATGACAAGAACAATAGTTTTATAGCAGGCATGCTTTTACAATTCATAAATCCAAAAGGAATCTTATATGGCATCACGGCAATATCGACCTTCATCCTACCTTATCACTCTTCAAATTTCAGCTTACTATTCTTTTCATTATTTCTTGCTTTCGTTGGTTTTATGAGTACGTTCTGCTGGAGTATGTTCGGTTCTGTTTTTCAAACGTTTTTATCAAAGTATAGAAGTCAGTTTAATGTAATCATGGCTTTGTTATTAGTGTATAGTGCCATTTCGATTCTTGTACACTAAAAAGGGTAAAGGGCGCAAGTTTCCTGCGGGGAAAACGCGTCCAAGGTTTACACCCCCTCAATAAAATTCCAGCTGATTTCAGAAATCCGCTCCCTTTCCGCCGACTGGCTGCCAAGCCTCCTCGACGCAAGCGTCTGTGGGGTCTCGGCTAGCCAGTTTTTCGGCAGGAGTGTCGCAAATTTCTTCCATCAAACGAGGGTTATAGTAAAAAAACATTATGGATATTCCAGTCTTGTTTTAAAATCATGGTTTGGGATGAAACCATTCCGAACCTCCTTTATTATCTAGATGGTTAAGTTCCCTTTGAATATTGTGACGGCATGGCCGGAAAGTTTAACTGTGTTTTCCGTTACTTCAACTTTCAACAGTCCGCCTCTTTCCGATGCCTGATAAGCTATAAAAATACTTTTGTCCAGCCTGCTTTTCCAATAGGGGCCCAGACAGCAATGGGCCGAGCCGGTTACTTGATCTTCGTCAAGGCCTTGCGCAGGGGAAAAGAAACGTGAAACGAAATCATATTCACTGTTATCGGATTGACTCGTCACGATGACGCCCCGAACCGGCAATTGGGCAATGGAGTCTATATCCGGCTTTAAATTCCTTACGATTTCCTCTGATTGAACTTCGACTAGAAAATCCCATTTGTTTTGCCCAACATACGCAGGCACAACACCTAAAGCCTTTATCAGTAAATCAGGGGCAGCGGTCTCCTTCTCCCTTAATGACGGAAATTCCAGCTGAACCATTCCTTCAACGAATTTTGCAGTGAGAAGCCCGCTTTTCGTCTGATAGGCAATCGGCTGATTCCTTGGCACGTATCCTTTATCCCATAAAAAGAAAGAGCTTGCCAGCGTCCCATGTCCACAAATCGGGATTTCAATGAAAGGTGTGAACCATCGCAGCTTCCATTCACCATTATGAGGTTGAATAAAAGCGGTAACAGGCATATTAAACTCTTTAGCTATGCTCTGCATCCACTCGCTGTCACTTTCCCCGGTAAGAAGGCAGACTGCAGCAGGGTTTCCATTAAAAGGTTGATCAGTAAACGTATTTATGATGGTTAGTTCCATAAAATGTGCCTCCGGTAAGTGATATTCTAGTCTCCTAATTCCACAATGAGGAGCCCTTTTCCTTTTTTGAATGACCACTCCCTTGGTTTTTTAAAGAGTTCTCATTAAAATGAAAAGGACACCATATGGCGTCCTCGATTAAGTCCCTTTATCTACTCAGGTTCCAGACGATTTTAAACGTTGTCATAAAAAACCGGTAATTCTTGTAGTGCATTTCGAAATACTAAAATAGACAGCTTTATAAAAAAGCTGCCCATCACTATATTAATAATGTGTGATACGCCTTGCGGTAACAAAACACCCTACAGTTTCCGTACAATGAATGTATCTCCAAGCAGTTCCCAATTCTGGGGGAACGGATAACCAAGTACCCAATAACTGAGACCCCTTGACCTGTAAATCTTCACCAGATCGAATTTGGCTTTGGCACTGCGTGCGTCCTCAAACCAAACTTCATGTGTGCGTCCCTGATCATCTTTGTACCTATAATAAGGAGATTGGGCTGTCTCGTCATATTTTATTTCTGCATTATATTGGACGGCGCGTCTGATCGCTTCCTGCATGTCGAAAGTCTCTGCTTCCTGTCCCTCTTCATGAGGAATAAGCCAGTCCCGTGCATAAATTTGAAATCCTATGAAGATTTTATTTGTTGGTATCACCGTTACGGCATAGTCAAGGACACGCTTTATTTCATTAATGGGGGAGATTGCCTGCGGCGGCCCCTTTCGGTAACCCCATTCATATGTCATCAGCACCACGAAGTCGAGCAGCTGTCCGTGAACTGGATAATCATGTGCCTCAACTAATGGTCCCTTTTGATTGGCGCTAGTTTTTGGGGCAAGGGAGGATGACACAAAGTAGCCTTCAGGATGCAACCGATCCACTGCTCTTTGGAGAAAGCGATTATAGAAATCACGGTCCTCTGGTGCTACACTTTCAAAATCGATATTCAATCCACGGTACCCTTTATCTTTCATCGTTTTTATGACGTTGGTTAATAATGTTTCCACTAAATTTAAATCAGAAAGTATTGTATGGGCAAGCTGAGTTCCCGCTTCCGTCGCGGAAAAATTCGTTATGCACATCATGGGTATGACGCCAGTCGACTGTGCCGCCCGGATCGTCGGGATGTCATCAATGACTTCTAAGCTGCCATCTTGCCTCATTCTATAACCAAATGGACTTACGTAGGTCAGATCGTAGGCTACTTCACGTACTTGCTCCGCACCGGCTTGCCCGTAAACGTTTGTAAAACCATTTACTTCAATGATGGGTTTTGGTTTCTGGGGAATCCTCATTATCCGTCCGATATGGATATTGGACGGATCTGTAATCCTGTTCATCTGCATAATGGCCTGGACTGTCGTTCCATAACGTCTCGCTATATCATAAAGGGTATCTCGTTCCCTTACGGTATGATAAATAACCGGGATGGTTAGTCTCTGCCCTGGATAGATAGCGGAAGGATTTGTGATGCGATTCGATTGCATGATTTCCTGTACCGTAATTCCAAACTGATTTGCGATATTATTCAGAGTATCCCCTTGCTGAACCCTGTACTGAAGATAAGGTTCAGGAATCAAAAGGGCTAGGCCAATCACCAGCTTATCTGGATTTTCAAGGCCATTGATCCGAACAATCCGGTTGATACTGACACCATACTGCTGGGAAATTCCCCACAAAGAATCCCCCCTATTCACCACATGGATTTTCACATGCACAGCCCCGCTTTCCTTTAAAATATCCCTTTCATTTTATTCCCTGGATAGCCCTAATATGTTTTTTGCGTTCAACACTCATTAAATGAATGTGTTCATAAGCCTGTAAAGGATATAGGGAAAAAAATAATAATGGCAGCTATCAATTCCAGGGAATGTATGGTGGGCGTCCATGTATTTTAAATGAGACTGCAGTCATACGGTTTTTAGAGGGGATTTAGAAGCCGAAGTAATTGAAGGAAAGGATTCATTTAAGATCAAAGCTTATGAGCATGAAAGAATTTCAGCATTGGCCTATTCCATGGATTGCAGTGTTAGTTTAGCAGCAACTCTGCTGCTGATTGCTGGTATTAGAAATCGGGACGTCTCTACACAAATGGTGGATTCAGAGGTAATTAGTTTACTTGATCCGGTAAGGCTTAAAAGTTTAAAGATGATTCAGAAATACATTCCAAAACTGAATGACGAGCACATTTCACTTTTTTCTATAATTCCATATATTGGGCATGAAGTAGTGGATACTACAAAAACGCTTCATGAAAAAGTGAATCTTTGGATAGATGATAATATAAAAAATATTGATTAGAATTATATGGAGAATAATAAGTCAAAACGGGTGAGGAGGAATGAGCATGAAAATGTTTAAAATGAGTGCTGTGGCATTGGTCACTGCGTTGTTGTTCCCTTCTTCTACATTTGCAAGTGGCTGGGATTACTTAGGAGAACAATCTCTTTATTCTAATGGTGCTGAAAGTGATGTGTTTGCCTCTACTGGTGGTGATTATAAGATTTGTCGGGATTCTTACGTGGGTCCAGCTGGTAAGTTAAAAGTTGAATTATGGGAGTATGATCCTGACAGTTATAATGATTATGTAGGGGTAAGATATTTAGATCGAGGCCAATGTGGCATTTTCCGGGGTATTGGTAACTTTGTTGATGGAGGAAATGAAGCAGAATTTTTTGCGAAATCAAGGACTAACAGTGATATGCATCTAATCTTTTATGATTAATTCACTAACTGAGAAAAAAAGACCTGAGATTGATTCGTAAATGCTAAAGGATATTCTTCTAAAATATATATATAGGGTTTTTTAGGCTGAAGTATTTCCACTTCAGCCTTTTCTTATGCAGGAAAATAATTACTTGATTTATCTAAAGGGGAAGTGTCATAACTTAACGGAGGTTAACGTCGGCCCACGTAGGTTCCTGACTCTAATCCTTAATCTAATCTCTAATTCACTCATTCTATTGAGGTAGTGAGTTGCATCCTGCATTGTACGTGTTGAGGGTAATGGCAAGTGCTGTGGTGTTAACGTCAATAGGGGTAGTAGGTACTCTAACTTATGCGTTTCTTTCATTTGCAGGATTTTGTTCAATGCTGAGTGTAATTTATCTGACATTCAACTTAATCAATTAAAGTAATTTTTGTTGTAAATAAACATTTTAGGGACTGCATTCCTAATTAGTAGGTAAATATGTACAATTGATAGTTAAATTAGTTTATAATTTGCTAGTACATAATTAATTTACTAAATAAGGGAAATTTTTCAAATGAATAATACACATATAAAGATTAAAATTTTTAATGGGGTTGAATTAAAATGAATGTATCGTCTTCTTATTTTATATTTGGTTTAATAAACATGATTTTAATGATTGGAGCTATACCAGCTATCATATACGCTTTATATTTATTAAGAAAAATTTCAAAAAAGTAAAGCGAAAAAAGGAAGGGGGACTACAAAAGTCTTTCTTCCTTTTTTTGTGCCTTTGTTTCTTCAGCCAATTACTTGATTTATCTAAATGGAAAGTGTCATAACTTAAAGGTATTGGTGGAAGAAAGAGCATAAGGAAAAACTGTCCCCAACTAAGTTGTTGAACTAGGCAAAGCCTAGTGTTTTTGTGGGTACATGAAAACTCCATCAATGTCCCCTTTGTGTCCCCTAATAAAACTATCAATGTCCCTTTCAATTACGTATCATTTTTGTTTCCCAATATGAGCCCGGATTCTTAATTGAGAAAAACAAGGGAGTGATTACAGTAGAGGAACAAGAGTTAAAGCAAACAATACTTTTAGGAAACTTTTTAATTTAACAAACGATCCTGTGCTACCCCTATTAATCTGTTAGAAAACCCTCACATCAAAATAAATTAACACTTCAAGATATATACCCGCTTTTTCAGCCTTGTTTTCGACTCTTAAGAAACAAAGACAAAGGGTGTGTACCTCTCCATTAAAAACTAATTCAAACACTTCATAAAGATCGTGAAGCACCTTAAACAACCCGTTTCAAAGTATAGTACTCTCGGTCTAAAACCGGATTGGTATGGTATAATTATAGAAGGGTTATTGTGCTTTTAGGAGGTGAACGAATGACGATCAGCAGCATCATATTGGTGGTGGCGGCAGTCTTTATCGGCGCCTTGATGCGGACGATGTTCGGGTTCGGTGAAGCGATTGTCAGCATGCCTCTGCTTGCCTTACTTCACATTCCGCTTAATACTTCGGTTTCCTTGATTGGATTGGCTGGTCTTACCGTCGCTTCACTAACCGTCGTTAGCGGATGGCGGCATATCGAACGCTCGGTATTAATCAGGCTGGCGGCTTCAACGGTGATCGGCATACCAGCGGGCCTGGCTTTGCTCCATTACGCACCTTCTATGATCATCACTTCTGCACTGGGTGTTTTTTTGATTGCATATGGGGGATATTCTCTTCTAAAGCAAAGACTTTTTCAGGCTGTGGATAAACCATTACTTAACTCGAAGGGCTGGGTATGGCCCTTCGGTTTTGCGTCGGGAGCCCTTGGCAGCGCCTATAACTTTAACGGGGTGCCGGTCGTCGTCTATGGAACTTTGCGAAGATGGAATCCAGATCGATTCCGCGGAACATTGCAAGCCCATTTCCTGATATCCGGTATCCTGGTCGTGACAGGTCATGCGCTAGGCGGACTTTGGACAGCCGATTCACTTATTCTTTACGCTTATTCCATTCCAGCTATATTACTTGCGACAGGTCTCGGAATCTTCATGAATAAGCGAATTCCCGCGAAGAAATTCGAAAGTTATTTATTCTTCATCATCATGGCACTAGGTGTACTATTATTGATTCCCCATGACTGATAACCAATAAAAGCCTGATTTCTCATTAAAACAACGAGAAATCAGGCTTTTTTCAGGAATAATAGAATCATAGTCGAACCATCAACCGCGGATATCCCGTTTGTTATATCCGAGAAAGCCTGCAGCCAGTAATAAGATAGCTATGATTGTAAGCATGAATACTTTCATGAAGTCCATATCTTCAACAGGAAGTTTCGGAATATGGCCAAATGGCGTTAGTTTTGCCATCCATTCCGGGAATTGAAGCATTCCCCCTAAATAAACGACTAAGATTGAGTAGGTCAAGTAAAGCCAAGTCAAACCGGATAATTTTGGTGCAAATCCAGTAAACAGCACGGCGATACCAATCATGATCCACATCGCAGGCAGGTAGACCATCGCTGCACTAAATATAGTGCCGAAAGCAACCCCTTCATCCATCATGGAATTTCCGACTGCCCAAAGACCGATGTCAGCAAGCGCAAGCATGAGGAAACCGCCAATAACGGAGATGATAAGATAGCTGCCCATAAGCCTTGTACGGGATACAGCACGGCTCAATAAATGTTCAGTATGATTCTTTTTTTCTTCCCCTTTAAGCTTTAACATTGCCATTAAAGGCGGGATGGTGCATATCATGGCGATGACTGACATCAACATTGTCAAGAATTGTTCTGTCAGTGAATAGCCTTCAACTGGCGTCAATAGTTCGGCCATCATTTCATTTTTTGTAAAAAAGGATTCCAAATCACCTAAAACGGAACCGTAAGATGCACCCAAAATGTACATCCCGGCTGCCCAGGCGATCAATCCTGTACGTTGCAGCCTTAGCGCGAGCCCAAGCGGACTTTTTAAAAACGATGAAGCATATTTCCGGCCGGGCTTAGCCGGAATGAATCCAGCTTCCAAATCACGGATGGCATTCAAATATAGAGATAGGGTAACCAAAATGATTGCTGCACCGATCGTAAGGATTATTGGCCACCAATAATTATTCACATATACTTCTGAACTTAAAACCCAACCCAATGGTGAAAACCAGGAAAGTGTTTCATTGCTGACATCCCCTATCGCCCGAATAAGATAGGAGAGAAGCAATACAGTGATGGAGTAACCAATCGTACCTCGAGCACTCTCGGTAAGCTGGGCAAATAATGCCGTTATTGCCGAGAAGAAAATACCGGTTGCCCCTAAAGCAGCTCCATACATAAGGGAACCTTCCAAATCCATGCTTTCTATTCCCAGAGCATACAACCCGAAACCGATTATTATCGCGATCAACGCATTCGTTCCAAACGATACGGAAATGGTTGCATATAAATTAGCCAATCGTCCAGCCGGCAAAGAACGGATCATTTCGATACGGCCGTCCTCTTCATCTGCGCGTGTATGGCGTGTAACAAGTAAAATACTCATTATCCCCACAGCCATAGCGGTTAACAGTAACATTTGATGCGCCATCATCGCTCCGTTTGTATAGTCATCCAGGCCATAACCTTTCCCCACCATCGCTGTCATTGCAGGGTTCTTCATCGTTTCTGCAATGGTTTGCCTTTCTAGCCCAGTCGGGTACAGATCGGTGAATGCCATCGCAACCATAAAGGAAAGGACGGATAAGGAAATGATCCAAACAGGGATCCGAATCCGATCTTGCCGGACGATGAATCGGGAAAGTCTTCCTGTATTATGATAGGACTGGTTCGCCATTATAACGCACCTCCCGCCCCAGAATCTGAAGTCTTCCCTACACCTTCATAATGGCTCATGAATAAATCTTCCAATGTAGGCGGCGCGCTTTCCAATTTCACAATTCCAAACTGGCTTATATACTTCATGACATTATCCAATTCACCTGTATCCACTTGGAATGAAAGTGCCTGGTCTTTCATCACGATATCCCGAACACCGTTTACATTCCCTAAAGCAGGAATAGGCTGCTTCGTTTCGACAAGCAAGCTTGTTCTCGTTAAATGACGTAATTCATCCAATGTTCCCGTTTCAATTATTTGGCCTTGCCGAATGATGCCCACTTTATCGCATAACCTTTCCACTTCAGAAAGAATGTGACTGGAAAGCAATATGCTTTTCCCTTCATTTTTCGCTTCCATCACACATTCCTGGAAAACCCTTTCCATCAATGGATCTAGACCTGATGTTGGTTCATCCAATATATAAAGGTCGGCATCAGATGAGAAAGCAGCAATCAAAGCAACCTTTTGCCTGTTACCCTTTGAATATGTTCCACATTTCTTGGAAGGATCCAAATCGAATTTTTTTATTAGTTCTTCGCGTCTGCTTTTATTGTTCGTCCCGCGTAATTCAACAAATAGATCAATAACTTCCCCGCCAGTTAAGTTGGGCCATAGGTTCACATCTCCCGGAACATACGCGATTCGCTTGTGAATTTCAACCGCATCTTTCCATGCATCCTTGCCAAAAATCTTCGCTTCCCCATCCGTCGCTTTTAAAATCCCGAGCAGCACACGGATCGTTGTTGATTTTCCAGCACCATTAGGACCGATGAATCCAAATACCTCCCCTTTATTCACTTCAATGTTCACACCATTTAAAGCGGTGAACTTTCCAAACTTTTTCGTTAAATCCGTTGTTTTCAATACTGACATTCCTCATCCACCTCTTCCTCATTGAAAAAATATGAAATATTTTAATTGATTTAGTTCATAATATACAAAAGAAGAATTCCTGACAATAGTTTATGAACTTATTTAATTGTTCTATTACATATTTTTAATTAAACTAAGATTGAGGTGAAACAATGGACGGATTTAAACGACGCAGGGAACAAAAAAAATTGAATATATTGGAGGCTGCCTTAGCTTTATTCATGGAGTATGGTGTCCAAAAGATTTCGATTGGGGAAATAGCAAAAAAAGCAAATGTATCTCAAGTAACGATATATAATTACTTCGAAAGCAAACATAATCTAATTCATGAGGTTTTTGTTTATTATACAGATAAGGCATTGGATGAATTTGAACAAATACTGGCCAGCAACATCGCCTTCCCTGAAAAAATAAAGCAGCTCATGTTCACGAAGAAGGAAACAGCCAAACAAATTCATGAAGATTTTTATCAATATTTAATGAAGGAATATTCTTCCGGAATCAACTATATGGAAAAAATATATACAGAAAAGGCCCTGCCCCGCTTTATCGATCTGTTTAACCAGGGGAAGGAACAAGGATATGTTGATCCGAACTTATCTAATGAAGCGATTTTATTTTATATAAAAGCAATGAATGAATATATCCAACGGGAAGAGGTTTATCAAAGCATCCTGCCTTTGACTGAGGATATTATGAAGATTTTGTTTTATGGGATCGTTGGGGAAAAAGAGAAATGAATGAAGAAAAAACGGTGTGAATCGATATCTCCCATTCACACCGTAAAATCTTATTCAAGAATTTCCCTGCACTTTTTAAGTCAATGTTAATAATTTGGCTGAAGTGTAATTATATTTCTCGATTGATAAATCAAAAACGGCTCCCGCTTTTAAAAAGACCGTACTTTCAACGATTAAAGTCGGATCACCTGGCTGCAAGTCCAAAAGCCCAGCATCATCGTCATTAAGTTTTTCACACGAAATGATTTTATCCGCAAACCCGATATTCAACTTCAAATCTTCGACTATATATTCATAAATGGAACCATTTGCGATTTCTTTATTTATGATGGGAATGATATCTTTATTGAAAAAGGACTCTTCTATTACAATGGGTTGACCATTTAAGTATCTAACCCTTTTCAGGTTATAGATTTTGGTTTTTACATTGCACTTCATTTGTTTGGCCAATTTTTCATCGGCTTCTATTAACTCTAACTTCAACACTTTACTTTTCATTTCATCATTGGGAAACACTTTGGTTAAGCCACCCATATCCCTCATCGAAATGCAGCCCGGTCTGGTAAATTCCCTTAGGAATATGCCGCTTCCTTGCACTTGATAGAGATAACCCTGCTCAACCAATATGTTGATTGCTTTTCTAATGGTGTTCCTGCTGACATCGAACTTCTTCATCAACTCTTCTTCAGTTGGTAACTTAGTATTTAATGTATATTTTCCATCTAATATTTCTTTCTCCATTTGTTCTACGACCATTCTATACTTTACACCCATATTTCCATATACCTTCCTCTATACATAATGATTTAGAACAATAATTTAAACTGAATGATAGGTTTTCTTTACAATAGTTTATTTTATAACGATTGTAAAGAAACCTCTATTACTTCAAATTTGAAGAAAACTGAGTTTGCCTGCAGTTTTTTTATTAACATTCCAGCTGATTTCAGAAATCCGCTCCCTTTCCGCCGACTGTCTGCCAAGCCTCCTCGGCGTGGCGCCTGTGGGGTCTCGGCTAGACAGTATTTCGGCTGGAGTGTCGCATATTTCTTCCATCCTATGAGGATTACAGGTGAAAAACTTAAAGGATAAACTAGTCTAATACTTGGTTCCGAATAGACCAGCCTACAGTTTGTTCTAGAAAACATTCCAGCTGATTTTTGCCTGCCAAGCCTCCTCGGCGTAAGCGACTGCGGGGTCTCGGCTAGACAGTATTTCGGCTGGAGTGTCGCATATTTTTTCCATCCAATGAGGATTACAGGTGAAAAACTTAAAGAATAAACTAGTCTAATACTTGGTTCCGAATAGACCAGCCTGCAGTTTGTTCTAGAAAACATTCCAGCTGATTTCAGAAATCCGCTCCCTTTCCGCCGACTGTCTGCCAAGCCTCCTCGGCGTATGCGCCTGTGGGGTCTCGGCTAGACAGTATTTCGGCAGGAGTGTCGCATATTTCTTCCATCCTATGAAGGATTACAGGTGAAAAAAACTTAAAGGATAAACTAGTCTCAAACATAACTCGGTGTGAGATCAGCCTACAATTTGTTCTAGAAAACATTCCAGCTGATTTCAGAAATCCGCTCCCTTTCCGCCGACTGCCTGCCAAGCCTCCTCGGCGTAAGCGCCTGTGGGGTCTCGGCTAGACAGTATTTCGGCAGGAGTGTCGCATATTTCTTCCATCCTATTAGGATTACAGGTGAAAAAAACTTAAAGGATAACCTAATCTTAAACTTGGTTCGAAATAGACCAGCCTACAGTTTTTTCGAGAAAACATTCCAGCTGATTTCAGAAATCCGCTCCCTTTCCGCCGACTGCCTGCCAAGCCTCCTCGGCGTATGCGCCTGTGGGGTCTCGGCTAGACAGTATTTCGGCTGGAGTGTCGCATATTTCTTCCATCCAATGAGGATTACAGGTGAAAAACTTAAAGGATAAACTAGTCTAATACTTGGTTCCGAATAGACCAGCCTGCAGTTTGTTCGAGAAAACATTCCAGCTGATTTCAGAAATCCGCTCCCTTTCCGCCGACTGCCTGCCAAGCCTCCTCGGCGTAAGCGCCTGTGGGGTCTCGGCTAGACAGTATTTCAGCAGGAGTGTCGCATATTTCTTCCATCCTATGAGGATTACAGGTGAAAAACTTAAAGGATAAACTAGTCTAATACTTGTTTCCTATTAGACCAGCCTGCAGTTTGTTCTAGAAAACATTCCAGCTGATTTCAGAAATCCGCTCCCTTTCCGCCGACTGTTTGCCAAGCCTCCTCGGCGCATGCGCCTGTGGGGTCTCGGCTAGACAGTATTTCGGCAGCAGTGTCGTATATTTCTTCCATCCAATGAGGATTATAGGTGAAAAAAACTTAAAGGATAAACTAGTCTCAAACTTGGTTCCGAATAGAGCAGCCTATAGTTTTTTCTTTTAAAACACAAAGTTGATTGGAACGGAAAGTACGAGACTCCTGCGGGAAAAGCGTGGCATGGGAGACCCCGCAGGCGAGCCGAGGAGGCTCCCGCCCGCCCGCGGAAAGCGAGTGCCTGGAGTGGAAATCAACGGTCAGATTTACTAACATCAAAAACGTTCGTAACCATATACCTTAGGGTATTTATATATCATGAAAAAGCGTATAACCAAGTGTGAAATGAGGAAGGAAAATAACTGATGAAGACTACAATAATTGAAGTCTCGAAAGAAAAGGTAACGGATATTTTGAAATTGCGAATAAACGAAAAGCAAAAGGCTTACATCGAAACGACTGAACAATGTTTAAAAGACGCTAAGGAATGTAAATATTACAGGCCAGTTGGGCTCTATTATGATGATATCTTGGTCGGCTTTGCGATGTATGGATTTTTCCCTGGGGAAGGCGAAAATGGCAGAGTGTGGTTAGACCGCTTTTTCATTGACGCTGCACATCAGGGTTTCGGGCTTGGAAGTATCATGTTGGAGGCTTTAATAAAAAGAATAATAGAAGAATATGATTGTCCTGAAATCTATTTAAGCATAGTTGAAGATAATCAGGCAGCCCTTCATTTGTATAGGAAATTCGGCTTTGCATTCAATGGCGAATCAGATTATAACAATGAAAGGCTCATGGTCAAAAAGGTGTAAGTATCTAGATCCTTTTCAACTAAAAGTATGTCAGTAACAAAAAATGCCGGTTCCTCACTTTCCAGGAATCCGGCTTCTTTTGTTAAGTTGTTGATTTCATAGTGCACGGTATTTTTTTAAGCTAATGATATTGATGGTGATGAAAACGATGGCAAAGGCCAGGAGAATGAGCAGATCCAGTAAGACCTCATTGAACGTGAAACCTTTGTACATAATGCCATTCATGGCATCCGATGCGTAATAGAGAGGCATGACCTTGCCGATTTTTTGGAGCCAGTCTGACATGCCATCCAATGGGAAAATCCCTGTAAAGAAGACTTGCGGCACGATGACCAGCGGAATGAATTGTACCATTTGGAATTCGGATGTCGCGAAACTCGATAGTAATGTGCCTAGCGATAATGCAACGAGCGCGACCAGTATATTCGTCAGTAAAACGAGCCAAATGGAGCCAACAAGGACGATATCCAATACATTGACAGCATATAGCACGACAATTATGGTTTGAATTAGAGCAAATAAGCCATATCCGATCACATAGCCCGCTACGATTTCGTATCTTTTAATCGGGGTGGCAAGCAGCCGTTCCAACGTACCACTTGTACGCTCCTTCAAAAGCGCAATCCCCGCTATTAAAAATACAAAGAAGAAAACGAAAAAGCTGACGAGCATCGGACTGAATGTATCGAACCCCTTTGTATTGGCGTCTCCGTAAACATATTTCTCCTCAATTGAAGGAGTGTTTTTTTCATTCCCTTGCAAGCCTTGCATCATTTGCATTTGAACGGCCTTTGCCCGGGTCGGTTCGTCGTTCAAAAGTGTGAGTTTCATTTTCCCATTTTCAACATGCAGCCAGCCATCCGTATCCTTTTCAATCATCTTTTCCTGTGAGAATTCATCAGCAGCCGTGACTTGAAAATCCGCTTTTTTCAATGCTCTAACAATCGTTTCATCACTGCCTGTAACAACGATTTTCAAATCACTTGCCTCTGTATCGAAAATAAAATACATGAGCGTTAAAATGAGCAATGGAGCCAGGAAAAATAAAGCGAGCGTCCTTCGATCCCGGCGCATCTGCTGGGTAATACGAGTAACAAGAGAGGCAATTCTCATTTTAGCCCGCCTCCAATCCTTAAAAAAACATCATCAAGCGTTTCCGCGGCAAATTGAGTTTTTAAAGCTTCAGGGGTTCCTGCCGCGATGATTTCACCTTCACGCAGCATCGCCAGTTTATCGCATCGCTCCGCTTCATCCATCACATGCGTCGTGATGATGATCGTCTTTTCATCTTCATTTCTTAAACGCTCAAGTTCCTCCCAAATCGATTGTTTCAGCAAAGGGTCTATTCCTACTGTCGGTTCATCCAAAATGAGAATCTCCGGATTTTGGATGAGTGCAACCGCAAGTGACATACGGCGTTTCATCCCCCCTGAATAATGGGCAACCCGAACGTTCAAATCATTCGTCAGCTGTACGATTTCAGCTGCATATTGGATGCGTTCCCTTCGTTCCTTTTTCGAAAAACGGTATAGCTTCGCAAAAAATTCGAGGTTTTCAGCTCCCGTCAGTTCTGTATATAAAGCATCGGACTGTGCCATATAGCCGACATCCATTAACAGTGCTTCATTTGGCACTTCATGATCAAGAACCGTGACTTTACCCGCATCGGGCTTAATCAATCCGACAATCATTTTAATCAAGGTCGTCTTTCCGCATCCGGATGGACCTAACAAGCCAAAAATTCCGCCTTTTTCAATATTCAGGCTCAATGGCTGAATGACCTTCTTCTGCTGAAAACCCTTAGCAATTCCGTCAATGGAAATCGCATTTTTCATTGCACACACATCCTCCCTCTTTAATTAACACGGTGTTGAGTGTATCATCATTCTAAGGTAGCATTCGGACTAATACAATCAACACATTTGGAAAAATGTTCAGTGAAGGAGACATTCCATGGCATCGATTCATGAGGATATGGTACAAAAGACGAAAAAGCAGATACAACATCATTTTATTGCACTCATTGAAGCAGAGGGGTTCTCACATGTATCCGTGAAGAAAATCGCAGAGCGTGCCAATATTAATCGGGGCACATTCTATTTGCACTACACAGATAAATATGAATTGATGGATCACTTACAGCAGGAATTGTTACATGAACTTCAAACCCGCATTACTGCCATTTTGCCTAAAGAGGCTTTTTTGGCTCTTAATCAACAGCAACTTTATCCGCCTTTCATAGCGATTTTTCAATTCATCAGTGAACATGCTCACGCATTAAGAGCCATTCTTGGTGATCAGGGCGACCCTTCTTTTGCGAAAAAAATTAAACGGGTTTTCGGGGAAGTACTGTTGGAGCGTTTGATCAGCCTTCATCCAGCAGCTAAAGATGAAGCATTCCGCATGTATATGCACGCCTTCCTGACATCGGCGATTTTAGGGGTGATTACTGAGTGGCTGGAAAACTGTGAAGAACAAACGGCGGAAGAAATGGCGAAAATCCATTTTCAAATCTTGAACTTCATCAGCCAATTGCGCACATTCATCCAATGAACGATTCATCAAAGGCATGTGCCATCAACATGCCTTTAAGTCGTATTACATCTTTTCCTTTGCTTCTATCTCTGCATCACCAACGGAATAATACCTGCTCTTGGAGGTCTTCATACTAAGCATCGACAACCATATGGATAAAGCGAACATGATCAGGGAACCTGAAATCACCACGAACCGAATCGAAATGAAATGGGCTAAAACACCAACGATTGCGGTAGTAATGATGATCAATAAAGCTTCTAACAAGCCAAAAACACTTCCGACCCTGCCCATGATTTCCACAGGAATATTATTTTGATAAAAGGTTTGAAAGCCAGTGTTGGCAAAAGCCAATGAAAAAGCAATGATGAAAAATCCGATGGCGGCCAGTGAAAAGGAATTCGAAAAGGCAAAGATCATATAACCTATCGAGACAAATAAAGATCCAAGACCAATCATGTGCGAGATTTTCACTTTACTGATGAATACGGCATTGACTATGGCACCAGCAATGATGCCTGCCCCGGCGACGCTTACAAGGAATCCGTAATCGCTGTCCGACAAAAGGAGCACGGCCTTGGCAAACGCAGCTTCTTGGGAATCGATGGCCGTTTCCATCACCACCATGCAGCTGAATAAGAAATAAATGAGCATGATATAGGAAGATTTCCGTCTGAAGTCCAGGACGATGCCCCAATCCTTTTTCATGATGGTCCAAGACAGGTAATGATTGGATTGGTTAAGGCGATGATCCTTTTCAAGATTAGGCATGAATAGAGTGATGATACCGGATAACAATAAGGCAGCCGCGTTAATATAAATCGCTAAAACGGGCGTACCGATCAAGAAAAGGATACCCGCTAGCGCCGGTCCAATCAAAAAAGCTCCAGAATCCATTAAGCTTCGTAATGAATTAAACCGTTTCCTCTGTTCAACGGGTATTAGTTTTGTTATATACGACCTAGATGTCGTTCCGAACATGGTCCCTGCCATATTGATCACGAAGACAAGGGAATACATGACCCAAATAGAAGAAGTCAATGGCAGCAAGACTATGAATACCGTGCGAAATAGGTCAAGTGCCGCCATCAGGTTCCGCTTATTTATCCGGTCGATCACACTCCCTGCCCACACATTCATAAATATGGCAGCCAACGGTTTAACAATATAAAGTCCAGCTACTGCCAAGGCTGAACCAGTCATATCCAGAACGATTAAATTAAGGGCAATGAAATACACCCAAGAACCGAAGTTGGAGATACCTATTCCGCACAAAAGAATGGAAGGGTATTTCCAGGATACCAATGCATTTCTTAATGTCATCGCTTCTCCCCCTTTGACCGTACATAAAAAACCCCGTCCCAAAGGAACGAGACCAATTTGCGATGCCTCCATACATCCCCAACAATCCTCGGCTGCTCTCGGAAAGTGGTCATTTCATTTCATTTCATTTTACTTTTCTCTTCTCTACGTCCATATTAGTAATTACTAAATTTTAACATTAATAGTTCAATACTGTAAATAACGCAAAAAAACTCATTAAATATAATGAGTTTAAAAGCAAAACAAGATATGGATTTTTCGCTCACCGTTCCTGGATAGAACACAGGGAATTACAATAATTGAATACCGCTATGAATGTTGGAATCAGTTGATTTACCTTGGGGAAAACAGTTTTAAAAACGGATTCTTTTTCTTATCCGTTATCCTTAATTCATTCATGATGATTTGATCCTCATGATCGGCTATCCATTTCCTTAGTGCATCTTTATCCTGGCATTGTGTTAAATATGTTTGGCCACCCTTGCCTGTAGCATTAATAACATATCTATTGAACGTCTTCTCCATAATTGCCCGCCTTTTTAATAAAATGTATTGAATTTAACTAATGATGTACTGCTTTTTCCTTTATCTTTTACAAAAGAAACATAATATATCTATTACAAATTTTGATTGGCAATAGCTTGTTCTGCTTGAAATTATTGAATAAAGTACATCGATGCCGGTTATCATAATTGGATTAATCGAACCTATCATAATGTGCTAACTAATATTTGTCAATACGTTTTTTTAATGTAAATAAAACGTAAATTTTCAGTTTTATTAAAGAAATATTTTTTTACGATTTAGGGGTTTACAACTGCTAAATGATGGGAGTAGAATACGTTTATCAATTTAATGCATTTCGGCCAAAACTCATGGTAAATGAGTACGGAGGACCCAATCATTTGGGGTTAATTCTGCCTTGCAGAAGGGATGAGATCAGCTCTTTCGCCATCCTACCCGTCAGCTAACTTCGTCGGCTAAAGCGAAGGAGGTCATAAGACCGCCTATTTCGGGAGCTTTTTTTGCACGCTTTTTGTGGCAATACAGCTATTCGATGTTTTCGCAGGTCTTTTTATTATGCCTTTTAAAAAGATTCGGAATGAGGATTGATGGTTAAGATATTCATACAGTTTTACACATTTCATTTTTATAGGTAGGGATGATCAATTTGATAAAAGCAAAAAATTTGTTCGATCCGCCAAAAATACTTGTACTCGGCTTCGCCATCCTGATACTTATCGGTTCCTATTTATTGACCCTGCCGGTTTCCACAGAAAGTGGGAATGGTCTTTCTTTTCTGGATGCTTTATTCACCACAACATCCGCTACTTGTGTAACAGGGCTTGTCGTAGTGGATACGGGATCGACCTTCACCACTTTTGGTGAGTTGGTCATCTTAACACTGATTCAGGTAGGCGGATTAGGGTTCATGTCATTTGCGACGTTTTTCTTTTTCCTTCTAGGCAAAAAGATTTCCTTAAAAGGCAGGTTACTCTTGCAGGAGTCCTTAAATAATCTATCCATGGCGGGTGTAGTCAGATTAGTGAAACGGCTGTTAATTTTCACGGCCATCATTGAAGGTGTGGGTGCCCTTATCTTATCGATTCGCTTTTCTTTTGACATGCCAACCGGCAAAGCGATCTATTACGGGGTTTTTCATTCCATCTCGAATTTCAATAATGCCGGCTTTGATTTAATGGGGGAATTCAGGAGTTTGACCCCATATGTATCGGATCCCTTCGTAACCCTTACCGTCGTCTTCCTCATCACGTTTGGCGGGATAGGCTTTATCGTGATGAATGAACTATACGAATATCGTGACACCCATCGTTTATCCGTACATACGAAGGTGGTTCTGATGACTAGCTTGATCCTTACAATCACAGGTGCAATTTTAATCTTTTTATTCGAGTTCGGTAACACCAAAACATTGCAGCCTTTATCTTTCATGGGTAAAACGTTATCGTCTTTATTTCAATCGGTTTCACCAAGGACGGCAGGCTCCAACACGCTGAATATCCCTGATTTGACCCAGCCTACATTACTGCTCATCATCTTCTTGATGTTCGTTGGGGCTTCACCCGGATCGACTGGCGGCGGGATTAAAACGACTACATTGGCCACGCTTGTCGGAACGGTTTGGTCACAGATCAAGGGAAAGGGTGATGTGGTCTTATTCCGTCACCGCATCGTGAGTGAAACGATCTTTAAAGCATTATCCGTTACGTTCATTGGTGTATTCATGGTTTCAATCATCTCCATTCTGCTGACCATCACTGAAAGCGGAACTGACTTTTTGATGATTTTGTTCGAAGCCACTTCAGCTTTTGCCACCGTGGGACTTTCAATGGGTTTGACCCCGGAATTATCACCGGTCGGCCGGATGCTCATCATTTTCACGATGTTTGCAGGCCGTGTTGGCCCTTTGACTTTGGCCTTTGCTATCGCCATGAGGCGCAAGCCAGATCCGTTCCGACGTCCAAAAGGGAAAATCATGATTGGTTAATAATGAATGAAGGAGTGTAAAAGATGGGAAAACGACAATACGCCGTGATAGGTTTAGGCAGATTCGGAACCAGCGTGGCCCATAGATTATATACGGCAGGCCAAGAGGTTTTGGGGATTGATGTGAACGAGGAAAGAGTCGAGAATGCGGAACTGAACGTTACCCATGCAGTCATGGCGGATACGACCGAAGAAGAAACATTGAAAGCAATCGGAATCCGTAATTTCGATTGTGTCATCGTAGCCATCGGAAATGACATGCAATCGAGCATTTTAACTACCTTGCTTTTAAAAGAGCTTGGGATCAAAAAGGTCATTGCCAAAGCACTTAATAAAAATCACGGTCAGGTGCTCACAAAAGTCGGTGCCGACTGGGTCATCTATCCTGAGAGGGATATGGGGGAACGGGTCGCGAACCAGCTCCTTTCCCCTAACATGCTTAACTATATAGAGCTTTCTAAAGAATACAATATCGAGGAAATCATCCTCCCCATGAGCATGAAGGGAAAAAGCCTCAGGGAGCTTGATTTACGGGCAAAATATAATATCAGCGTCATTGCCATCGTGAGTAATGGAGAAATTATCATAGCACCGTCACCGGATCAGGATATCCATGAAAAAGATATGCTTTTAGTGGTTGGCAATAAAGAAGATCTGGCCGTCTTTGCCAATATTGAATAAAATCCGGCAGGTTCCGGCTCTTGCTCCTATTTTGATTGCTAATACATACGAGAAGACCGCCATATGGAGGCCTTCTCAATGAAATTTATAACGAACATGCCGAGCCCAGGGTATGTATGTATTATTTTATCGTACTGATCGCTTGGGCAAGAGTGGACTTTATCGTCACTTTATCAAAAGGAAGTTGAAGCTTAACGGCAGTCATGGCTATTTCCGGCCGAAGTCCTGAAAGGGTTGTTTGAATTCCGATCAAATGCAAGGATTCAATCAATTGAGACAGCTGGTGTGCGGATCCGCTATCTATTGAATGAACGCCGGATAGGTCAATGAAAAGTCTGGTGACATTTTTTTCAGCGCACTTTTGTAAGGTGTTTTCAAGCAAGGACATGCCCCTCGTCGTGTCAATATCGCCTATCAGGGGAAGCAATGCCGTGTTATCTTTAAGGGAAATGATGGGTGTGCTCAATTCATCGATTGTTGCCTGTTGGGCTTTCATGATTTTATTGGCATACCTATGATTCGCTTCCGTAAACCTCTCCATCACTTCACTGAATACCTTCACCACTATCCGATACCAGGAGTTTATTTCCTCCTGTGTATATTGATCTCCATGCAATTTCACAAAACGGTCAATATAACCCAGGTATTGCTCTTGCGTACGGAAAAACTCCCTCAATATAAAATAGATGGGTGTGTTTAAATGCTGCTCATCCTGTCCGATCTCTTCAATCCAATCACCAAGCTGCTTAAAGAATTCCCTCTCCTCTGTTTCAAAGACCTGAAAGAAACGTAAATGGAATTCATTATTCTGCTGCTTAAGTTTTTTAATCACTTTGGGATCGGTTGAGCTATATACACCCGCACTATCACTTTTATTCAAGGATGCGTACCAATCCTCAGTCAATTGTGCTGCCACACCCAATAAAAAGGCATATAATTCTTTATTTACGTGCATAAACTCCTCCTATTTTGTTTTTATAAAAAGCAATCGATAAATCTAATTTATCAACAAAGCAAGCATCGAAGACAACCTCTTCCATACTTAAAACCTTATGCTCTCTGATTCCTGATGGCCCCCTCTTTCCATATACCTTCCCAGCTGTTTTTGAAACCATGTTTTTAAAAAAAGATCAGCAAAAGCCTTCATCTATCATTCTGGTAAATACCCGTCCCCAAAACTTTATAGTGTTGTTATAGTTTACCATTTTTATTTTTTGTTAACAATTTCCACGCAAAAAAGGACCTGACCCAGATCCTTCGGTTTAAAAACCACTTCTCCTTCTCATTTCATAAATAAAGCCGTCCATAAACCTTGCACCCCAAAGGTTTCATCCGATTGTTCCATTTTCCTCATTTTCCGTATTTCCACCACTTCGAATTCCTTGAAGATCATTCTGAGTTTTTCTTCAGTAAAACCTAAACCGCCATTAAGGCTTCTTTGCCTATATACTTCCCAATCTGAAATATCGGCACCACCCAATATGCCGCCTTCGACAAAACAAGTAATCGAATACAACCCCTTAGGCCTTAACGCCTTTTTCACCATCTCCAAATAATTCATCCTTCGATGTGGAGCAATATGGTGAAAACAACCTGAATCATATACGAAGTCATATTGCCCTTTTGCAATATCCAAATCAAATATATTCCTTTGAATGAAGTTCACTTGGACATTTTTATCTCCTGCCCGTTCTTTTCCCCACTCAAGGGCTTCCTTCGAAAGGTCCACCGCATCAACGGAACAGCCCTTTTGAGCAAGGTAAATGGCATTTCTGCCAGGTCCGCATCCAAGCTCAAGAACCTTCCCTGGCCCAATTAACCCACCATCAAAATATGAAACCAAATTCTCATCAGGGAAATTTTCGAAAAAGGGAACCCCTTTTGAGCGGTCTTCATAAAAACCATTCCAGAATCCAGTTGGTTCACGCAATAATGAGTCCAGCATGTTCAATAGATCTTCATAGGTTGTAATCGTCTCCGACAAAACCATCGCCTCTTTCCTTGTATCCCACCATTTAATTATACTGATTTCGCCCGGTTGCCTCTGTAACAGCCGCATAAAAAATTCGTTACATATGACGTTGAGACACCATTGGACCTTGTTGTTTATATAATGCTCACTGGAATTTAAAGGTATTAATGATGCATGTAAACTGCCTTCTGATGGTATGATCCGTTCTTACTCAATAACCCGATGATCAGCTCATTAACCATGTTAGTGAAGACATGGGTTTTATACATGCATGTCAAATATTACATGCTCTTTACAGCGATCCAGTTTAGCTTCAAAAAAACAAAACTCAGCTCTATCTGGTATCCTGATGTCCTCATAACCGTTTACTGATGATTATCTTTCTATACATTCCATTCAACATGATCGGCCGATCTTCTTCAATTTCCATAATATCCCCATGTCCACTGAACAGGTCTTCAAACCTCAAGCCAATATCCGTTCCTAAAAATCGAATGATCGGCCTCAGAAGCTTTTTGGGCACTGAAAGCCGTTCATCTTTAGAAATAAACTTATCGAATAGTATTATTTTCCCCTCGCCTTTTACAACCCTGATCATTTCCCGAAGACATTCATTGGCATCAGGTACGACGGAAAGAACCAAACTTCCCACTACATAGTCAAACGATTCATTAGTGAATTCCATATGCTGTGCATCCATCTCGAGGAACTTGATCGATGCATCATCAAATTTCCCCATCGCTTTTTTTAACATATCCGCTGACAGGTCTATTGCCGTTATCTCAAGGTCAAGGTTTTTGATCAACTCCAAATCGGCCCCCGTACCTACGCCCACAAACAGGACCTTTGCATGATCATGAAAATCCAGCTCTTCAAACATTCTTTTCCTGGCATCTAAAAAGAGATGAGAGTTGAAGATTTTGTCATAAACGGGCGACCAAAATTTATAAATCACTTTATTCCACGAATTATTCAACATGCCCACCCCCTTACATACTTCTTCCATGAAACATCATAAATCCCTTCCAAGCGGATAATATCTCTGAAAATTAAAAGTATGTGAATGCAGTGATTCACGAAAATTGGCATGTTTCTTTTCATAAACCCTCCAAACCTGTATGATCCATAGTAACTAAACTACCTTGACTGTCATAGTAATATACTATAAGATATACCAAAGGAGGTGAGGATTTGGTTCAACGACAACTATCCTCTGACTTGCTTCGCGGACATGTAGATACGATGATTCTGAAACTCCTGCAAAGTGGCGATAAATATGGTTATGAAATCAGCAAACTGATATATACGAATTCCAACGAGCAATATGAAATTAAGGAAGCGACGATGTACTCCAGCCTAAAACGGCTGGAAAAGGATGGATGCATCATCTCTTATTGGGGAGATGCCACACAAGGCGGAAGAAGGAAATATTACAAAATCACCCCAATCGGGGAAAACACATATATCCAAAATAAAAATGACTGGGAGCAGGCCAAGCGAATACTTGAGCTCCTTCTCTAAGAAGGGAAGATGAAATGTGATTGAAAAACTGAATGCACATGTTCATAGCATTTTTGCCCCGTACAAAAGTGCAAAAACAGCAACGGAATTGGAAGAAGAACTGCTGCAAAACTTACTGGAAAAATACGATGACCATAGAAGGAATGGTGCCAGTGAACAGGAAGCGTTTAAGCTGACTGTTGATTCGATTGGGGAGGTATCAGAGCTCATGGAATCCCTCAACCTACAATACAATGTCCTTGAGCAGGCGATAAGCATGGACTATTCCAGGCATCGCTTATTGGATTCCGACTTCCGCTCGGTTTCGGTCCATGATGGGAAGTTCAATTCCTGCGATTTAAGCCGTTCTGACTTCAGCCATTCCGACCTGACGAACAGCACATTTAAAAACAGTAACTTAGATCATTGCATCTTTGAAAACGCCAATTTAACTAGCACCTTATTTAAAAATGCCAATTTAAAAGGCGTAACTTTCAAGAACAGCATTTATAATAAAACCCATTTTAAAAGCTGTAATTTATCTGGTCTTATATTCGATGGGGAAACTTTCAAACAAACCATTTTCGAAGGCTCTTCATTGAGAAAGGCATCATTTCGCGATGCCACCCTCATCAATGTTCAATTTCGGATGTCCGATTTAAAGAAAATCGACTTTACTGGAGCTTCGATGGATAAACTCACTTACAACTTTTTACATGGAGCAAAGGTTGATCTTAGCGGCGTGACCCTCATCTAAAGGACAGCGATTGGCGCTTCCACCCCGTGTTTCTGATTTACAAGAACCCTGTGCTAAGACACGTAACGTCTTAGCACAGGGTTTTTCAATATACTTTTTCAGACTTATATCTCAGTATGAACCTTTAGACTTCCACTTCAAAATCTTTAACGTAGACAGCATTCCCGGTGATTTCAATATCGTATGTGCCATCGTTCTTGGTAGCTGTAACGCGAACTCTGCCATCCTTTCCGATTTCATGTCCCTGTTCGATTAACAGATGCACCTCATCTTCAAGATCATCCTTTATGTATTTTGCATAATAAGCCCCCATTACACCTGAAGCCGTTCCTGTAACCGGGTCTTCAAGCGTACCTGAAAAGGGCGAGGAAAAATGCCGGGCATGCATATGGGCTTCATTATCGTACGTTTCCAGGCAAAAGGGATGAACGGAAGCTCTTGGCATTTCCTTTAATAATTGCGGAAACAGGCTATTGTTGGCCTTCATCCTTTTAAATGAGCTTCTTTCTTTTACCGGAACCAGTAAAGTCCATAAACCTGTACTTCCATAAACAATAGGTAATTCACTTACCAGATCTTCTATATCAAGGCCAAGGGAACTGGCTAAGCCACCTTTATCTCCGTTAAACGCTTCAAACTGCGGCGCGGCCTGCTTCATCGTAATATATATATCAGGCCCCGCCGTCGGATGGATCTTGATTGGCAATATTCCAGCTCCTGTTTCAATCATCAGCTCATCTTTATCCAATAATCCCCTGGTCTTCAGTGCATGGATAGTAGCCATTGTCGCGTGTCCGCAAAGATTCATTTCGTGTCCCGGTGTAAAATAACGGATCCTAAGATTGGCAATATCGGATTCCATCGGAAAAGAGGTTTCATTGAACCCCACCTTCATCGCTATATCCTGCATTTCCCTTTCGGTCAGTCCATCCGCATCTAAAACCACACCTGCCGGATTTCCTTTATTCGGTTTACTGCTGAACGCATCGTAATGAAAAACCCTTACCGTTTTCAAATCTAACATCTCCTATTAAATGATGGTGCTTCTCTTGAATAGTAATTCTATATCTCTATCCATATTACCTTTTCGTCCTACAGTAAGTGAATCAACCATTGATTTTATTTTCTGACTATTATACAATTACTCAAATTCATCAAATGTAAAATTCCATGAAGGGAAGGAGTACGTTATCGTTCTGTTCCAAAGAGAGCTGGTGCTTTGCTGAAAGCCAGTGTCCAGAATCTGACCGAAAATCATCCCCGAGAAGTAAAGCCGAAGCTTCAGTAAGCTTTACCGGTTTCCCCCCCGTTAAATGGGATGTGCGTTTAATTATTAAACAAGAGTGGTGCCGCGAGTTCAAATCTCGTCTTAATGAGGCGGGATTTTTTGTATGTAAACCAATCAATGAAAATATCGGGAAAGCGGGTGCAGGAGTCATGCAGACACTATTATTCGTAACGGATTTATACTATGAGGCAAAGGGCAGAAATTATTATGAGGAGGATTTGTTCCTTACCTCGAAGCTTAGAGAGGATTTTCAGTTAGTACTTTGCCATCCTGAAGACATTGAAACGTTTGAAAAGGATTTTGACTTGATCGTCTTTCGAAATGCCGGTCCAGTAGCCAATTTTAAAGACAAGTATCTAGCATTCCGTAATAGAGTGGCTGTTGGCCATTTGAAAACATACAACTCATTTGTTGGAAAGGCTGATATGAACGGGAAGGAATACTTAATTGAACTGACGAATGCCCAATTCCCTGTCATTCCGACCATCGATACACTTGAATCTTTACATAAACTTCCCAATGTGGAAACGTATATAGTGAAGCCTAAAGATGGCGCGGATTCCATCGGTTTGGAATTTGCCGCGAAAGAAGAATTGGGAGATAAAATGGATACAAAATCAAAGAACACATTGGTACAGCCATTTATCAACTTTGAGTATGAAGTCTCTTTTTATTTTATCGATAAGGAATTTCAATACGCCCTTTATGCGCCTGATAAAGAGAAAAGATGGGAATTAAAAGAATATGTCCCTACTGAAGCAGACCTGGCTTTTGCTAAACGATTTATTGATTGGAATAATCTTGATTGGGGCATCCAACGAGTAGATGCCTGTCGGAATGAGCAAGGTGAACTCTTATTAGTAGAGCTGGAAGATTTAAATCCGTACCTTTCCCTACTGGAATTAACCGAAGAAACACGTCAAAATTTTGTAAAAGCCCTGAAAAAATCAATCCGGAAAGCTCTTCAAGCTTAGAATGAAAACTGCCGTATTACTGGCTAGCCAAGACCCGATACAGTTGGCGGAAAGGGAGCGGGTTTCTGAAAACAGCTGGAACATTCTTCAAATAAAAAAACTGCAGGCAAACTCGTTTTTTTTCTTCGAGTTTGTCTACAGTCCGAAATGACTACCGAGTCCCAAGGGACCATTAATTCATTTGAGATTTATGCCATTTCCACGCACTTTCAATGATTTCTTCCAAATTTATCGATGCCTTCCAACCGAGTTCTTCATATATCTTGTCGGCCGAAGCAACCAGGCGGGCTGGATCTCCAGGGCGACGGTCTGCATACTCAACTGTCGGTTTAACTCCTGTGACTTTTTCGCAAGTGTCGATTACATCCTTAACCGAAAATCCTTTTCCATTCCCAAGGTTGTAGATGGCCGTATCCTTCTTCCCGGATAATAGGGCTTGAAGCGCGATTATATGGGCTTGGGCTAGATCCGTTACATGGATATAATCACGAATGCATGTGCCATCTTCTGTGTCATAGTCCGTACCAAACACGGAAATCTTCTCACGTTGACCTAATAAATGCTGTAGTATGATTGGAATCAGGTGTGTTTCCGGATCATGGCTTTCACCGATTTCTGCTGACGCATGTGCTCCGGCCGCATTGAAGTAACGCAAGACGACATAATGAAGTCCATATGCCTTTGCAAAGTCCCCTAAGATCTGTTCCACCATCAATTTAGAGCGGCCATATGGGTTAATCGGATTCGTTGGCTGACCTTCATCAATCATCTCCACATTTGGTATCCCGTACGTAGCTGCCGTTGATGAAAAAATGAAATTCTTAACATCATGCTTGAGCATGGTATTCAATAATGTAAGAGTTGCACCTACATTATTATCATAGTATTTATAAGGATCTTGAACAGACTCCCCGACCAAGCTATTAGCGGCAAAGTGCATGACCGCTTTAATCGGATACTTAAGGAAAATTTCATTCAAGACCGCTTCGTCCCCTAAATTCCCTTCCACCAAGGTGGCCTTCGAATCAACCAGCGAACGAAATCCAGTTGAGAGATTATCCAGAATGACAACCTCTTCAGTTTTCACTAACTCTTTTACAAGATGACTTCCAATATATCCTGCACCGCCAACGACCAAAATCATATAGTATTACCCCTTTTACTTTAAGCTTGAATGAATCTTTAAATCTCGCATATGTCATTAGTGGGAGGTCTAATTATAAGGACCTCCCCCGTTTTATAAGCATTTATTGAAGGTTTCCATGGCCAATCCATTATATTGGGTGTAATCAAACTTCGCTAGTTCAGGATTATCATCACTAACCATGGTAGATAAGCCCTTTTCCAGTCCATCTATGCTATTTTCGACAAGCAAACCATATTTACCGTTTTCCAAAACGGTCCGGTTAGCCACTATATCAGTAGCCATGATTTTCATTCCTAAGGTCATTGCCTCCAATAATACCATAGGCTGGCCTTCATAATGTGAGGAAAGAACGAAGCAGTCACATTTTTCCATGAACGAAAATGGATTTTCAAGCTGACCCAAAAGATGAATGGAATGATTTAAGTCCAGCTCATCAATGATTGCCTGCAAATCTCCCTTTAAAGGTCCTTGTCCTAAAATATACAGTTTACTATTTTTGTGTTTCCCATGAAAGCCTGCGAATGCACGAATCAAATTATCTTGCCCTTTTTCAGGGGATAACCTTCCCATATTGACAAAGTTAAAATCATTTTTATCAGGATATGGAACGAATTGATCATTCACTTCCAACCCATGGACCTCTTGTACGATTAACGCCTGTTTATCGATCCAGCCTATAGATACCCCATCCAATGATATATGGGCATATGTACCAAGTTGAGTAACCGATTCTTTATCGAATTCAACGATCCGGCCATTAAAAGTTGGCCCATTTTCCAAGACCATGGCATCTTGCAGCCCATAAGGCTTATCCCATATATGATAATCGCCTAATTTAATTTCGGCAGTGCCGCGCACTTCCCGTTCCTTTAACACCATTGGCTCTTCTATCATTTCAAATGCTCTAGTATTTAGCCAGCCTATTATCTTATTGTCTATCTCGAAAAGGTAATAGCCGCCTTTGTTGGTTCTATTATACTTGATGATTCTGACGATTTGCCCTTCAAAGTCGATTGCCTTGCTCACTCTTTTAGCCTTGTAGTTCGGATATGCCTTCGTCCAGATTGTATGATCTTCCGGGTTGGTTATTTTACCGTACTTCTGATTACCGGTGTTTATTTCCTTCAGCGTTCTATTCTCGATCTTATCGATGAACTTTTTATTGTTTTTATAGTTTCGCGATATTATATATTTTCTTTTCATCATGATTTGCAGCTTGTCATTATAGCTCATGTCTTCATTGATTGTACAATGTTCAAGCACGGATAAAGCCGAATTATCTATCCAGCCTATGGTCTTGTCTTTTACTGATATTCTGCTATAAATCGAATGCTGGGTTTTTGCTTCCCTATCGACTTTTACAATGATCCCTTTAAAATCATGACTGCCGGAAACTTTGTACGTTCCTTCAACTTTATACGGCAAGGACCAAATATAGTTCGATCGAGGTCTCACTAGCCTTGCCACTTTGTCCACTTCTTTTTCATAAATGATGCTGTCTGGCAGCAACTCCACAGCTTCTTCACTAATCCAGCCTATTATTTGATTGTCATGACTGAATTTATAAAAAGTCTTTTGATCAGCATGGGTTTTCCTCGAAATCACGATTTCAGCACCTTCAAATCGTTCTTCCAATGGAAATTGAGCGGCATTCGAAATTCCCGGAAGGGTATTCCAAACAGGATTATCCTTGACATCCCTTAAAATCGCCCTCGCTTTGAAGTTTTCTGTGATCATCGCCTTTTCATCATTTTCACTACCTTCAGGCTCATTTGACTCGATTTGAAGGATTTTATCCGGGTTGATGGAATTCATTACATAATCAAATTTATCGAAGTCTGCATACTCCAATAGATTCTTTCGGTTTAATTCCATCGTTCCCTCAGACACGCTTACCAGTTTATCAAATCGATTGTATACCGAAAAAATCCCCCTTAGATTAATCCGGTGCGGTCTCTTTCCGTTAATGATGCGTTCACTATCAGAAAGCAAATCATTATGCATATAACAAACTTTCTTTTTTGCATCCGCCGCAAGCAGATATTTAGCCCAATAATAGCTATAACCGCTAAAATCGATAACAAAATCAAACTTTGTTTTGCCGAATAAACGTGCATGCTCTCTAATATAGGCATTTTCCGGGTAAAGCTTCTTCCCTAAGAAACCTCTTTCCCCTCTGTTATGGATGAATTTATCTTTATAGACTTCCAATATGTTATAAACAGGCAAGCCAGGTTTGAATAGAAAACGCACATTCTTATTAACCTTGCCCATATTTTTCAAAACCTCGTATGAGTGAGGAGTGGCCGTAAAACAGCTGACATCATATTTATCATAATCAATATTATTCATTAAGTTAAGGAAAGAGGATGTAATCCCGTTATCCCTCAAACCGCCCGGATAAATTAATATTTTTTCCTTTGCGGAATCAAGCCCGGTAATTGTGTTTAGTTGTTTCGTAGACTTATTGAATATATTTTTGACTATTCTCTCTGTTACTTTTCCATCCTCATGGTTCGTGAACTTTTCCTGCATTTTTTTATATTTATCGGAATATCTCAATTTCACATCTTTAATATCTTTAATGGCTAGCGCCAATTCTTTTGAGTTAAAAAGCATGGGTCCCGGAAGTTCGTCATTTTGGAGATACTGTCCCCTTTGCTCTGCATAAACGTCCGTATCCCAAGTGTAAAATAGAATGGGCTTATCGGTAACAAGGTAATCAAAGAAAATGCTGGAATAATCCGTGATAAGCAAATCGACTGCAGCAAGCAATTCATTTGTATCCACATGGTCTGGTATTAGCCGATCCTTGATTTCTGAATGCTTGGCCGCTTCTTTATATAGAAATGGATGCACCTTAATTAATAAGTTATATTGTTCACCGATTTGACTTTGTAAATAATGAATATCAGCAATGATTTGAAGAAGATCATTATCCACCTTGGCAAGGTTCGTCCCCTTCCAAGTCGGGGCATATAAAATATTTTCCTTAGCATCACTGATTTTCAAACCCAGGGTCCTTAAATAATCCTTATACTCCCCCGGATTCGTATTCAGCGTCAAATCGATCCTCGGATATCCTTCTTCTATTATTACACCTTTATACAATCCATTTAACTTATAGCTATGTGTAAATATGTTGGTAGTATGGGCATTAGGGCTCAAAATGAAATCTGCACTCAAGAAGTTCCTGACCACGTTTTGAGAGACCGAAGGGTTACCGGGTATATCAAAGCCCATATTCTTAAGGGGCGTTCCATGCCAGGTATTGATGTAAATCTGATCGCTTTTAGGGATGAAGAAAGACTGGAATGTGGAATTATTGATTAAATACTCACTAGTTGCCAACCACTTTAAATATTCCTTTGAATTACGTTGAACAAATTGAACATTCGGCATATCCTTATACTTCGCCATTACACCTGAGAGGACACTGAAATCCTGGATGGACCAAATGTGCACAAAATCTTGATAGTCCTGATTTTCCAGCATATATTTAAACATTGCGTATGGACTGTCGGTCATACTGTTTCCATCACGGCTCTCATATAGAATGGTGTTTTTTTGAATGCTTAATTTCTCATAGTACTTTGCATATCTATTTACACGCTGATGATTTTCCTTTAATAGGAAATTAACAATAGGCTGTTTAAGGAAATCGACTTTTCTTTTTATTACCTTCTTATTCACTAAATAGGCATCCCCTTTTATGGATTTATATTCACCATTCAAAATTATGTTTGCATTTCAGTAACCAAAAATAACAACTATGAATGATCAATAGTTGGAGATTTTTTCTAAACTAATTACTCTATTAAATTAAAAGATCACTTATCCACTGCCTTGTGCATTTCGAGGATATTTTCCATTACTTTTAAAATGTCGTCTCTTAAATCGGGACGTTGCAGGGCAAATTCAATTGTCGTTTTCACAAAGCCATCGACAACTCCGACATCATAGCGTTTCCCTTCAAAATCATAAGCGAAGACACTTTGGATTTCATTCAGTTTTTGGATGGCATCCGTTAACTGGATTTCACCGCCAGCCCCTGTTTCCTGCTTGGCCAGGAAATCGAATATTTCCGGAGTCAGTATGTATCTTCCCATTATGGCTAAGTTGGATGGTGCCGTTCCTTGTTTTGGTTTTTCGACGAAACGGTTCACTTCGTATCTCCTGCCATCTTGCGTAAGCGGGTCGATGATGCCATATCTATGTGTTTCGCTCTCATTCACCGGCTGCACACCAATGATGGACGAACCTGTCGCATCATATTCGTTGATCAATTGACGCAAGGAGGGCACATCGCTTTCCACGATATCATCGCCTAAAAGGACGGCAAATGGCTCATCACCAATAAAGTTACGTGCACACCAAACAGCATGTCCGAGGCCTCGCGGTTCTTTTTGCCTAATGTAATGGATATTAGCCAAATTGGATGGGTATCGCACCTTCTCCAATAAATCGAATTTCCCTTTTTCACTTAAGTTATTCTCTAGTTCGTACGCATTATCAAAATGATCCTCTATCGCTCGTTTGTTCTTTCCTGTGACAATGATTATATCTTCAATTCCCGCTTTCACGGCTTCTTCTATAATATATTGTATAGTTGGTTTATCGACTATTGGCAGCATTTCTTTAGGCATCGCCTTCGTTGCGGGCAAGAATCTGGTTCCCAATCCCGCTGCAGGTATAATGGCCTTTTTAACTTTTTTCATTCTTTGTAACTCCTTCATATTAGGATAAATCAACAAAACAACCCATTTTTTTCTGAATCATCCTTTTTATAGTAACATAGACTCTCTTTTTGTAAATATATTAACAGAAAAAATTCCTTCATTTGTAAACGCAACCAAAATATTTAAGGCCTTTCCCCGATTTTTAAGGAAAAGGCCTTATTTTCTTACTTATAGCTCATAGATCAAAAGACTTATCAATTATTGATCATCTCACCTGCTTCAATTTCTATTACTCGGCTTCTTCCCTATCGGTGCCCACCGTCGGCTCTTTGATCCTCATCAGCGATGAAATATACATCAACGGTCTTCCTTGGCGAGTCTGCGCGATTCAGAAGTTTCTATCGTAAAAAAAAAAACGTCACCCCAGAGGAGAGACGTCACTAAATCATTCAGCTTCGGCAACAACGGTAAAGCGCTGGTTGATGTGCTGCGGATTTTCAATTTCATCAAGTACTGCTAGGGCAAAATCGGCATAACTTACATAGCTTTCGCCCTTCGAGTTTACAAGAAGGTTGTCTTTACCCAGTTTATACCCGCCTGTTCTATTTCCTTGCGGATCAAAGAAGGCGGAAGGGCTGATGAAGGTCCATTGTATGTCAGTGGCGTTTTGCAGATCTCCAAGGTTCTTGGATTGATTAAACGCTGTTGCAAAGTATTCTTTAGGAAACTCAGGCGTATCCAGGACACGAATCGTTTTTGCTTCGTCAACAAAAAGGCTTCCAGCTCCGCCAACAACGATCAGTTTCGTTTGTGGAGCGCCTTTCATTGCTTCAATCAAGATTTTTCCTGCGTCCACATGCAGATGTTCTTTCCCCGGAGCAGCGCCAAATGCATTCACTACAACATCGAATTCTTTAATATCTTCTGCTTTCAGATGGAATACGTCTTTTTCCAATACGGAAGCTCCTTGAATTTGGACTCTAGCTTCATCCCTGACAATGGCCGTAACTTCATGTCCCCTAGTCAATGCTTCCTTTAAAATCAGACTTCCAGCTTTTCCGCTCGCACCAATAATACCGATTTTCATTTTACATTCCTCCTATATATTGTTTTTGAAATATTAATTGTAACTAATTTACTTACATGTAATAATATAAGTTACAGGTTAATAATTTGTCAACTTTTTTATTTAGAGGTGTTTCGGAGATATATCCGCTGTTTCGGAGATATAATTCGATTTTCGCTGATATATTGCCGAATTTCGTCGATATAATCCGATTTTCGCTGATATATTGCTAATTTTCGTCGATATAATCCGATTTTTGATGATATATCCGCAGTTTCGTCGATATATTGCAATTTTTGATGATATATCCTGATGTTCCGCTGTTATATCGCTAATTTTCGTCGATATAATTCGATTTTTGATGATATATCCGCAGTTTCGTCGATATATTGCAATTTTCGGAGATATATCCTGATTTTCGCTGATATATTGCTGTTTTTCGTCGATATAATCCGATTTTTGATGATATATCCGCAGTTTCGCTGATATATCCTGTTTTTTCATCCGATATAACTAAAAACGCACCATCCCTTTTAGAATGGTGCGCTTCATTACATGCTGGTTTTCTTTTTCATTAGTAGTGCCATGCAGATTGTAATGAGCGTAAAGGCAATGAATGACAAAAACGGGATCGTGATGAATCCTAGCCAATTTATATACTCACCTGAGCAGGGAACACCGCTTTGGCACATTTCGAAATGCTGTAGTGCTGGAATTTTTTGCAGACTATAGTGATACCCTGACACCGCCATGCCCAAAATCGATAATGGGAGGATGTATCGATAGATTTTCAGGTCCTGTTCATAAAATGCCCGGCCCAATAAGATGACGAGCGGGTACATCAAGATCCTTTGGTACCAACAAAAGGTGCAGGGTACATAATGTAGAATCTCACTAAAGTAGAGACTTCCGGCAGTGGCGATGATGGAAAGGATCCAAGAAAATAATAGAGGCTTGTTCATCACTATTTCTCCTTCGCTGCATCATCAACCATTTTCACTAAATCATCGATTGTATTTCCTTCAAACTTCTTGCCATTGACAAATAAGGAAGGTGTTCCAGTAACGCCCAATTCATCGGCCAACTCCATATCCTTGTTCCACTGGTCCTCGGACTTTTTGGCTTTAAAAGAGGTAACGACTTTTTTCACATCTTTCTCATTTGCGATTTCTTTCAATGTTTCTTCCAAGAATTTGTCCGTAAAGACATCTTCCTTTTCATATTTCAAGTCAGCTGGCTGCTTATCGAACAAAAGCTCATGAAATTCCCAAAAGGTCTTATTGCCTAATTCCTGATAAACACTTTCCGCGAATTTAGCGGATCTGGTTGAATCGACGTTAATGAACGAATAATTCATGAAATAAAATTGCGCTTTTCCTGTATCAATCAATTCACTTTGTATAGAAGGGAAGAATTGCTTCTCGAATGTCTTACAGACTGGACATTTATAGTCCCCAAATTCCACTATTTGGACAGGAGCCAATTTTTCTCCCAAATATGGTTGTGATTTATAATCGATTTCATTAACGGCTGTATCTTCGTCTTTTTTCCCATTTGCTAAAAATATAAAGCCAATAATGATTACAGCGATTAATCCGATGATCCAAAACGTGAATGCAGAAGATTGTTTTTGATTACCCTTTTTTTTATTAGCCATCATATACCTCCATCACTTGTAGTTGTGTCGTTTCCTTATCCAGCCATGGCGGCCGATCTCAGTTCCCCCTTTCCTGTAACCTTTCACCTGTAACTGATTCATTTACACGTTATAATATAAGTTTCACCATGCTTGTTTGTCAATTACACATACCTTTTATTTTTGCCTTTGCAGCAACGGCGTGACTTGACAAGGAAACGGTTAATGGATAAATATTATTCTTACAGGCCATTATAGCTTGTAACCACTTGAATTACATGTTAAATAATTTATACTATATAGGAATAGAGATTTAAAGGAGAGAAAAAAGAGATGTCCATCAGTACCCGCTTTTCCGTAGGAATCCATATATTATCTCTTTTAGAAATAAACAAAGAAGGCGTTAACACTTCCGATTTTATTGCAAAAAGTGTAAACACCAACCCAGCCTTAATCAGAAAAATCACTGGCATGCTGAAGAATGCAGGTTTAGTGAATGTTCGGCCGGGTATCGCCGGAGCGACATTGGCCAAGGAATTGTCGGATATCACTTTGCTCGATGTTTATCACGCTGTCAACATTGTCTCCGATAAAGAATTATTTGGAATTCATGAAAATCCTAATCCAGCATGCACCGTTGGAAGAAATATACAAGATACAATAGAACCCATCTTTTCCGTTGCTGAACTTGCCTTGGAAAAGGCGTTGGGAGTGGTGACGATCGAGGATGTCGTCAAGGGGATTCTGGAAAAGGATAAAACTGAGTAGCAAAAAAAACACATGAGCCGGACTCATGTGTTTTTTTCCATTTCCTTATTTATACTTAGGAACCTCAATCGTCAATTTATATGAATCTAATAGACTATATAAATTATAAATCTGTTTCACTTGTTTTGTTGCCCAGCCAATATCAGTCGCATACTGGTGTGATGCATATCCATATTTCTCTGCAGCTGTAGGATTCCACCTCATTTTATAAAGCGTGTCCTGCCCAGCAGAGATATATCCTTTGGCGATGAATTCAGCACCGCCTATGATGGCCGCTTCCGGGGTGAACCAGCCCGCATTATAGGCGTATTGAGCGCCGCTGCTTAGCGCCGTTCCGTCAAACGCCCCGACCCCATACATATTATAGACCGTTTTCCCGTTCACCTTTACGCCAGTCGCTAATGGAGAAGTGCCATTCCCGGTCTCCAGCAAAGCATGTGAAATCAGGTAGATTTCATTGACCCCGTATTTTTCCCCTGCCGCAGTGAAGGTTGCCGCTTTGCCTTGTAGTATCCCTTTGCCTGAAAGGATTCTATCATTCACTTCAGAAACGTTCATGTTGGTGACTTGGGAGAGCTTGACGAATTGGAATGAATGGACTGGATCATTCACGAAATTATTTGGGTTAAGATTATATTCCATATCTTCCGGACTGGCATTTACCCATGTCTTGTTATAGTCCACCTCATACCAATAATATCCGTCAGAGCCCCTTACTTTTGATTTAATGGTCAATGATTGATAATTGCTTACAGGGCCGACTGCCCAATAATTCGATCCAGCTCCGCCCCTGACACGCCATCCGGTTCCTTTAACGGTACCTTTTGTTGAATTGATTAAAGTTAATCCATCTTCGCGTATGTAGGTTTTATACTTCTTATCCGTCTGACCGTTTACGGCCATTTGAATTTCAACCATCTTTTCCATCGTAAGATTATACTCTTTATCGATCCTGATTATCGATCCATTCGAGCTTCCCGGACCTTCCGGTGCTTTGGCCGTTAAATATTGCGTACTGACATATCCGGTTTTTCCATTGGCCGTGACTCTTGACCAGCCATTAGACTCTGAATACACCGTTACGGTCGTATTATTTACAAGCTTGGCTATAATTGAAGCGGAAGCCGATGCTGCTGAACGCATATTCAGACTCGAGCCATCACTTACATTTACATATTTAACCAATGTATTTACTTCTCCATCTGGATTCAGTCCCGGTACAGAACCTGGCTTCGTTGCTGATAGATATTTCGTACTGACATAACCTTCTCCGCCATACGCTTTAATTTTTGACCAGCCATTTGATTCCGAGATGACTTCTACCTCTAAACCCCTTGCCAATTTTACAATGACGGAAGCACTATCCGACGGCTTATTCCGCATATTCAGTGAACCCGAGCTGACATTTACATATTTGGTTGTCGTTATTTCAGGTATGGATGGTTTGGAGTCCGTTCCAGGCTTTGCCGTTGAGAGGTAGTCAGTACTGACATACCCATCCTTCCCATTTGCCTTGATCTTCGCCCAGCCTTTGGATTCCGAATAGACCGTCACTTCCGTTCCTTTTGACAGCTTTGCTACTATGCTCGCGCTTTCCGACCCGCTTTTTCTCATATTGAGCGTTCCAGAGCTCACGTTTACATATTTCGTCGTCGTTTTTTCTGGCGTGACTGCCGTTGATCCCGTTCCTGGTTTTGTTGTCGATAGATATTTGGTACTGACATGGCCGTCTTTTCCATTGGCTTTGATCTTTGCCCAGCCTTTGGATTCCGAATACACCGTCACTTTCGTTCCTTTTGACAGCTTTGCGACTATACTCGCGCTTTCCGATCCGCTTTTTCTCATATTGAGCGTTCCAGAGCTCACGTTTACATATTTCGTCGTCGTTTTTTCTGGCGTGACCGCCGTTGATCCCGTTCCTGGCTTTGTAGCAGATAGATATTTCGTGCTTACATATCCATCCTTTCCATTAGCTTTGATTTTCGCCCAGCCATTGGATTCCGAGTACACCGTCACTTTCGTTCCTTTTGAAAGGATGGCGACAATGCTTGCGGTAGCTTTTCCACTTTTTCGCATATTGAGCGTTCCAGAGCTCACGTTTACATATTTCGTCGTCGTTTTTTCTGGCGTGATTGCCGTTGATCCCGTTCCTGGCTTTGTAGCAGATAGATATTTCGTGCTGACATATCCATCCTTTCCATTGGCTTTGATTTTCGTCCAGCCATTGGATTCCGAGTACACCGTCACTTTCGTCTCTTTTGAAAGGATGGCAACTATGCTTGCGGTAGCTTTTCCACTTTTTCGCATATTGAGTGATCCCGTGCTCACATTCACATATTTCGTTGTTGTTTTAACCGTTGCCTCAGCTTTGCTCACTGTTCCAGGCTTCGTTGCCGATAGATATTTCGTGCTGACATATCCATCCTTTCCATTGGCTTTGATTTTCGCCCAGCCTTTGGATTCCGAATAGACCGTTACCTGTGTGCCTCTTGTCAGCTTTGCGACTATGCTGGCACTATCACTCCCGCTTTTTCGCATATTAAGTGAACCTGTGCTCACATTCACATATTTTGTTGTCGTTTTAACGGTCGGCGTAGCTTTTTTTACCGCTCCAGGCTTCGTTGCCGATAGATACTTGGTACTGACATATCCGTCCTTTCCATTGGCCTTGATCTTCGCCCAGCCTTTGGATTCCGAATACACCGTCACCTGTGTGCCATTTGCCAGCTTTGCGACTATGCTGGCACTATCACTCCCGCTTTTTCGCATATTAAGTGAACCTGTGCTGATATTCACATATTTTGTTGTCGTTTTAATGGTTACTGCAGTTTTCGTTAAAGTCCCTGGCTTCGTTGCCGATAAATACTTGGTACTGACATATCCTTCTTTTCCATTGGCCTTGATTTTCGCCCAGCCTTTGGATTCCGAATACACCCTCACCTGTGTGCCATTTGCCAGCTTTGCGACTATGCTGGCACTATCGCTCCCGCTTTTTCGCATATTAAGTGAACCTGTGCTCACATTCACATATTTATTTGTCGTTTTAATGGTTACTGCAGTTTTCGTTAAAGTCCCTGGCTTCGTTGCCGATAAATACTTGGTACTGACATATCCTTCTTTTCCATTGGCCTTGATCTTCGCCCAGCCTTTGGATTCCGAATACACCGTCACCTTTGTGCCATTTGCCAGCTTTGCGACTATGCTGGCACCTTCCGCCCCGGTTTTTCTCATATTGAGCGATCCGGAATTCACCTGCACAAACATGACGTCCTCGATATTGACCTGTTCGGCATGTAGTGGAGCTGCAGATATTTTTTCTTCGAAAGCAACTGTAGACAACACTGCAAAACAGAAAGTTGGTATAATTAATTTCTTCATCTCATTCTCCCTACTAAAGAATTATATTTTTAACATTTATTTAAATATCGGTTAAAATTAGTATGATGATATAGGTAAATATGCTCATTCGCTTATAATATAACATATTCCTTTAGATCTATAGGGAGATAAAATCGTTTGTAACATAATGGTAAATTAATAGACATTTAAGTAATTATTTAGAAATACTTGCAATGAAGCCTATGCGACAAGCAAATGATGACTATTAAGTATATTGATATAATTACTTTTCACGTGAATTATTGCTAATGAGACGAGCATCTTTCTGCCTAAATCGAATATATATAAAGGGTAGGCACGCGATCCTTATATTTGACGGATCGAGGCAATAACCTATATAATTACTGTATATAACTTATAAGAATCCTTCTGTTAAGGGGAGTAGCTATACAATAAAGTCGTCAGTACAGGATTGAATCCTCGGCTTTATTGGCAACTGATTTTAGTTGTTTGCAAGACCTTGCCGATTATTTGGTGAGGTCTTTTAATTTAAGACGGTATAACCAATAATCGGTTATACCGTCTTTTTTGATTCGAAAAATTGCACAATAGAGGTGAAAAGTATGCAGAACTATAATGAATTAGCTCAAAGCGTTAAGATTTCCGATGATAAAAAGCATGTATTGCTCGATGCCGATCCATCTTTATCACTGATTGGAAAAGGCCGAAGCGCATATGTTTTCCGAATACATTCCACCAATAAAGCGCTAAAAGTCTTTTTCCCGGATCATACCCATACAGCTAAAGTTGAAGCTGAAATATACAAAACCGTCCAATCCATCGAATACTATCCAACCCTATATGATTCGGGGGTAAATTACCTGGTTATAGATCACATTGAAGGAAACACTCTTTTTGAATGTTTAACATTGGGGATCCCGATAACGGAAGAAAACATTGCGGAGATAGACCTTGCGCTGCAATTGGCAAGGAAAGAGGGATTGAATCCTTCGGATATCCACTTACGAAACATCTTCATCACTTCTGAAAAAAAGGTGAAGATCATTGACGTTGCAAGATTTAAGCAAGTGAAATCCTGCAATCAGTGGCACGACTTGAAAAGTGCTTTTCACCTATTCTATTCGAAGTCATTTTTTCCGAAGAAGATTCCCAGCTTCATACTGAATTCCATTGCAGCGATTTATAAAAAAAGATTTCTGCCCATCTGATCCTTACTATAAAAAAATCACATTGGAGGCACATATGAAAAAAATAATGACCATTGCTCTGCTGTCCATCCTTACATTAAGCGGATGTTCAGCATTAGAAGAAGTCAATTCATCATTGGAGTATGCAGATGATGCGACGGAGTATGTAAATACCGTTCAGGATTTTGCCAATGAGGTTCCCGCCATGTCACAGGACGCCATCACGAATGCCGAAACAAGGGCAAATCTTGAAAAAGAACTGGAATTGATGAAAACGGAGATTGAAGAATTCAATGCAACTGAACCACCCAAAATCGCTGAAGGCATCCATGAGAAGATCGTCAGTTCAAATCAACAGCTTTCAGATGGAATTGAATTATATCTGAATAATATTGAAAAGGGCCAAATTGATCCTAAGGCATTGGAAGATTCAGAGATAATGAAATCAATCGATAATATAACGGGATTGGCAAAACAAATCGAAGAGTTGGGAAATTAAGCCTCCTGCAATGAATAAAAAGGAATCGCTTGAAACAAATTATTGACATGAAACCAAAAGGTTTTATATAATCGACAAAGCAAAACCAATTGGTTTCATATTTTCACTTACAAAGGAGAATCAGTATGGAAAATACATTACAGGATATCAAGAAGACGGTTATTCTTGAAGCACCTATCCAAAAAGTTTGGGATACAGTTTTCACTGCAGAGGGCATAGCTTCATGGTTCATGCCAAATGATTTTCAACCGAAAGTGGGACATGAGTTCCATGTGCAATCACCCTTCGGCCCATCTCCTTGTAAAGTAACGGAGTTAGATGCTCCTCATCGCCTTTCATTCAGTTGGGATACGGACGGTTGGTTCATTTCCTTCCTTTTAAAAGAAGTGGATGGCAAGACGGAGTTCACCCTTATTCATGGCGGCTGGAAAGAGCCTGATACGATTCTTACGAAACCGAACGAAAAAAGCTCAGTGATTCGCGATAGAATGAATCATGGCTGGGAACAAATCGTTAATCAAGGTCTTAAAAAGGCTGTTGAGGGCTAAGTGTCTGCATCAGAAAAACATGATGTATTCCAGGCTATCGCCGACCCAACCCGCCGAAAGGTCCTGCAATTGCTTGCTGAAGGGGATTTACCCATTTCAGAAATCACTTCTCACTTTTCCATGAGCCGTACGGCGATTGCCAAGCATCTTCATATCCTTTCTGAAGCAGAATTGGTCAGTGGCCGGAAGGTAGGAAGAGAGAAACGCTTTCGGCTTCAGCCGGAACCTTTAGCGGAATTGAAACAGTGGCTTTCTTTTTACGATCAATTCTGGGATAACAAATTATCCATTCTTAAACATGTGATTGAAAATTCAGGGGAAAATGGCTTGAAAGTCATGGAAAAAGAAAAGGACACGACTGAACCATCATAATGAGAAAACCCCCGGCGCATTGCACCGGGGGTTTTTGTTTATGCATTCATCTCAATATTATGTGCTTTGCGCTTCTTGATGACCATCGTTAGCAATAGCAGCAGATTAAAGACAATGATGCATCCAGTAAGGAACACTATACTTGCTATCAATGCATCCGCCCCAAGGCTCGTACTCATCGCCTGGCGGAAGCCCATGACAGAGTATGTCATCGGAATGAACGGGTGAACATGACTGAAGAAGTTATTTGTCAGTTCCACAGGGAACATTCCTCCGCTTGCACCTAGCTGTAATACAAGGAATATCATCGCCAATAAACGACCTGGATTTCCAAATCCTACGGTCAAGAAGGTAACGATGAACATGAACGTAAGGGAAGTCAGTATGGAAACCCCAATGAATTGCCCCATGTTCTCTACCTGTAAATCCATTCCCCAGATCATGATCGCATCCAAAACTAATGCAGAAAGCGTCGCTTGGATGAATAGGACCGTAAATTTACTGAACCACCATGCCACTCCTGATGTAGGCCTAGTAGAAGGCAAGCCTGTCGGGAATCCCATATTGAAGGCAATGGCTCCAACAAATAACCCTAGAGACAAGACATAAGGAGCCAGTGCATGACCATAATTCGGCACGTCACTGCTTTTTTGTTCTTTGACCTGTGTCGGTTCAGCAATCATGCTGTAATTATCATCGGTTGTTTTATTTTCACTAATTTCTTTTGCACCATCACTGAGTTTTTCCGAAAGCTCGACCGTTCCATCTTGAAGTGAGGAGATTCCCTCACCCAATTTACCGGAACCTTCAGCAAGTGCTGATGAACCTTCATTGATCTTACCCGCGCCATCAGCAAGCTGGATGACCCCATTGCTCAAAGTAGGCAGATTGCCTGCCAATTGTTCAGTTCCTTTAACAAGTGCTGATGAGCCCTCGTTCAAGGCCGCTGAGTTGGCATCCAGTTGATTGGCCCCATTAGCAAGTTTGCTTGCCCCTTCGCCAACTTGGCTAACGCCAAATGCGTACTTCTCAAGACCACTCCCAAAGGAGGATGAACCTGCTTGCAGTTGTGAAACTCCATCAACCAATTGACCAGATCCCTCAGTTAGTTTTGAAAGGCCATTATTCAACGAGGAACCGCCTTGTGCTAACTGGTTGATCCCCTTCACTAATTCTGGTGTCCGTTCATTTAAACTTTGCGTTGCCGCCGTTAATTGATCGCTGCCTTCTACAGCTTCATTCAAGCCGCCATTTAATTGGGTCGCACCAGGAATCAATTGTTCTTCCAGTGCGTTCCTTATTGACGTATATCCGTTTAAGGCTGAAACGGCGTTTGGATTGACTTTATTCACCGCATTATTTAAATGGGCCACTTGTTCCGGAAGCTGCCCTAATCCATTCAATACAGGCATTACCTTATCCGTTAATTGCGTTGATAAGTCTGATACACTTGCAGCAAGAGCCGATGCAATTCGTTTTTGTGCCTCCGCTTGGCTTTGAAGTTCATTTTGAATGGCTCCGATTACTTCTGATTGCTGTTCACTGGTCATGCTTTTGAAGGCTTCCGTGTTTTGAACGGCACTGATCGTGCTCTGACCATTATTCGCAATCGTTGATTGAAGTTCCGTTAACGCCGCTTGACTGTTATTGAGGTCTTCGGTAATGCCGGATACGGTACCGGACGCGCTGCTTCCTGCTGGAACCGCTTCTTGCAATTGATTTACACCGCTTTGAATGCTTGTCAGTCCTTGCTTAAGCTGATTCAGCTGTTCTTCTCCGGGCAATTGGCCATCCATTTTTTTCAGGCCGTCATTTAGCGCCTGGCTTCCTCCTGCCAGTTTATTGATTCCCTCATTTAAACTCTGCTGACCTGCTGCCAATTTTGGAATTCCTGTCGATTGATCCGTCAGCTGGCTTGCATTTTGTGATAATTGATTTAACCCATCATTCAAATTCGCACTGCCTGTTTGCGCTTGTGCCAATCCAGAATTTAAAGTTTGCGCTCCTGGAACCACTTTGGCCAGCCCAGTGGAAAGCTGGGAAGAACCTTCTATAAGTGCTTCACTATTATTAGTTAATTCCCCTGTGCCTGATGCGAGTTCGTTCGCACCCTTTTGCAACTGACCGACACCGGAGGTATATTGTGAAATACCCTTATTCAATTCCGACGCGCCACTTTCAAGCTTGTTGGCTCCTTCCAAAAACTCGCCAACGCCCACTTGAAGTTTATTCGCTCCATCTTTAAAGGTTAATGTGCTCGAAGCTAACTTATTCAGATTTCCCGTCACTTCTTTGTTTCCATCATGCAGTTTTTTTGCACCGTCATCCAGCTTGGATGCCCCATCTGCCGCATCGCCGAATCCTTCTCCGATTTCATCCAGTTGGGAGAAGATCGCTTCCGCATATTCTTTTGTGACACTTTCGGCAATTTCCGTTTTCAAATTATTCGTTGCCTGTTTCCCGACCGTTTCAGAAACGAAACTGCGTCCAGGATTCACATCATACGTCAGATTCATTTTTTTAGGATCATCATCCATGACGGTAGAAGCATTTTTTGAAAAGTCCTCCGGAATGGTGACGACCATATAATATGTACCATCATCGAACCCTTTTTTCGCCGCTTTTTCCGTTACGAAATGCCATTCTAAATCATCATTGTCCTTTAATTGCTCGACTAGCTCATTACCGACTGTTAAGGTTTTCCCCTCATATTCCGCCTTTACATCCTTATTCACGACTGCAACAGGCAATTTGCCTGTATTTCCGTATGGATTCCAAGCGGAACTAAGGAATAACCCCCCATAAATAATCGGGACGAACAGTAAAACGAATGCGACACCGACCAATTTTCGATTCGTAAGGAAAAGCTTCCATTCTTGTTTAAGCATATTCACTTCTTTTCACCTTTCTTTTCACGCAGTACATCACTCAATGACGCGGTATTCCAATTAAGGGTCGGTATGTCCGTGGTGCCAAAGCTTTCTTTAAGCAAATCCGCCACTGTTTGGCTGGAAAAGAACTCTATTAAAAGTTGATCTGCCCGAGAAAACATTCGACGAAGGACGTCCATTCCCTTCTCTGCATACTCTCCATCTTTAAACGCTTTTTCTATAAGTCCTGTATCCGGAAACATCGAAATGGGACCTTCCATCGCCTCAATAATTTCAAGGTTTTTAATCTTATCTACACTTTTGGCAAGAGTAAGGCCGCCGTTATTACCAGGAACGGAAGTGATTATCTGCTTTACGACCAATTTCCTTATGATTTTTTTCAAATAAGAAGGAGACACCTCTAATCGCCTGCTGATCTCATTTGAAGAAAGGGGGACATTTTTATCCTGGGTAGAGAGTATAACGATGATGCATATAGCTTGCTCGACCCCTTTTGTTAATTGCAAATCATTTCACCTCTTTCAACATGTATGTGGATATCACATATCCATAATGGATATTCGGTATCTATAATTAAAACCCGTTTCACCTTAGAAATCAAGTCATTTCCAGAAAAAATTTCTAAAAAAAAGATGAACCCCTCATTACAGCACCATGGGGTTCACCTTTTCTTTTATAGGTCTTTTAAAAATTCATTGACCGCCTCTGGAGTTTTAGCATTTGCACTGTGCAGATGCGCAACCTTTTCCCCATTTTTAAATACTAAAAGTGATGGAATTCCCATTACCGTTTGCTCTTCGGAAATCTCAGGGAACTCGTCACGATCGATTGTAAACCACTGTTTGTCTTGATGTTCTTGAGTGATATCATCGATGAACATGTCTAAACGTTTGCAGTCCGGGCACCATGTAGTCGTAAAAATCCCGACCGTCAGTCCCTCTTGGTTGATTTGTTCACGATATTCTTGTTCTGTATTGATATTTTTCATGATTGTCTCCTCCGGGCTTTTCTTATCATCATACTTTAATCCATGAATTAATGTACTCAAGGATTAATATATAATTAATTCCTTCACAGCACAAACATCTAAACTCTTGCCCGGTTATGCTTTGCTCGATGCCCGCTTTTCTTTGTGTCCAAATCCTCGTTAATGAAAGAAGAAATCCACAAAATGAATTCCCTATTTTCATCAATGAAAAGATAGTGGCAGCTTTTTCAAAAATGATCAATTCACTGTCAGGAATCGATTCGGCGATGTGAATCGATGCCTCTATAGTCTGAAAAAATATTCAGTTGATTTCAGAAATCCGCTCCCTTTCCGCCGACTGTCTGCCAAGCCTCCTCACCGCAAGCGGCTGTGGGGTCTTGGCTAGCCAGTATTCGGCAGGAGTGTCGCAAATTTCTTCAATCTAGTGGGTGGATTCATAATACACTAAAAAACTTAATCAAGGTTCAGGATGAGGCCAGCCTACAGTTTTTTCTTAAAAAAACATTCCAGTTGATTGGAACGGAAGGTGCGAGACTCCTGCGGGGAAAACGTGTCCAAGGGAGACCCCGCAGGCGCAAAGAGCGCCGAGGGCGGACCGCCCGCGGAAAGCGAGTGCCTGGAGTGGAAATCATATAGTTACAACCAGGTCTTGTTTATGTTTTTTCGTTGTTAACGCACTTTTTTCGATCCGTCCGCTCCTCATGGTTCGGGGTGTCACTTACGGACCCCCTTTGGTCAACAAACTGAAAAAAGCCACTATCCAGTGGCCTTTTCATTTCATTCATATTGGGAGAGTAAGCTGCCAGGAAACACCAAACTTATCGGATACCCAGCCGAACTTCTTACTAAAGAAATAGTCACCCAATGGCATCATCACTTGTCCGCCATCAGTTAAGCTCGAATAAAGCCTGTCGATTTCCTCTTCACTATCACATGTAAGGAAAATTGAAAACGATGGTGTAAATGTAAATTGATGCTTAACATTGCTATCGATGCACATGAATTCCTGATCCTTCAAGGTAAAGGTAGCCTGCATGACACTTCCCTCTGTACCTGATTCATTTGCACCATACCGAACAATGCTGGTTATTTTCGATCCTTCGATTAAAGATGTGTAATAATTCATCGCTTCCTCCGCATTACCTTCGAACATCAAGAAAGGTGTGACCTTCATCATCCTCATCAAACTCCTTTTCATCTTTAATTGGTTTCTTCCATTGAATCATGGCGCCCACCAGTTACCTGAAGCCACGATCATTGTCTGTAATTTTATCGTATTGGCAAAATAGTCATCATCATCATTTTCCTGTATCGTCCGGTTCCATAAGCGATTAATCCATTGCTGATTGGAGGAATCCACCATGGCACTCACCATGAATGGAGCGACGAAGCTTGTACTATTCCCTTCTTCCACGGCTTTTCCGCTTAGCGTATAACCGGATTGGATATTTTCAGGGTTGCCATCCGTTTCCGCTTTAATCCAATCATTCATCTTCTTTAATTGCGGCAGCGCTCTTTCATCACCAGTCAGTAAGTAATCGAGCGTATAGCGCCATGGGGTCCTGCTGCTGTTCCAGCTATAATTGCCGTCATTCTCCCCTTCTAAAAAGTCCGATTCTGCCGGGTGATATTCTCCCTTGGATTGTACAATGAAGTCCGGGATGAGCCCCGTATTGCCGCTTTTCTCCTTATAAATAGATTGAATGACCTTATACGCCTTATCTCTTACATCTATCCATTCATCATTACCAGTCGCCGCTTCAAATGTCTTAAAATGATTGAGAAGAAGGTCAGAGGAGCGAGTCGATTGTCCGTAGACGTCATCTTCATCTTCCGCCCAGTCCCCTAGTTTAACAAGGGACTGCGACCGATTTATTTCATTCGACATGATCGCATCCAAGATGTCCTTTGCACTCGCAAGATAGTCGATTTCCCCTTCACTTCCCCACTGGCGGTGAGCCAATAATAATGAATAGGCGATATCCATATCGCCATCAGTTGCTGAATCGGCATCCCCTGGCGTATTGATGATTTTACCCGATTTATCCTTTACTTGCTGCCATGCCATCAATGAAGGGTCATTATCACTTCCATGTGCTTTATAAAAACGATAAAGCCCATCAAAGTACCTCTTGTCCTCGCTGCCTGCCATGATTGCCGTTATCATCATCCCATAACCATGCGCTTCAGAAACGGTCACTGCATTCTTGGGCTCAGCATATCCTTTATCATTGTAAAAAATATAATATTCATCATTTTTATCGGCAGGCTGCTTAAGATAGTTATCTTTCCAGGTTTCATAAAAAGTCGTCACGGCAGCATCCATTTCCTCCTGTGACGGATTGTCAGGTTTTATCGTCCCCGCTTGATAGACTGTATGCTGGGGAAATGCCCTCTTACCGGCGACCTCTTTCTTTTTGGTTTGAGGAACCAATGCTATCGAGGCAATGATCCCAAAAACGATCACGCCCATCGCTATCAATAAACTTCTTTTTTTCATGGCTTTGCTCCTTGGGTTATGTAATTCAAAATGTCAAAATGAATTTTGGATATTTATGTTAAAATAAATCGAATTGTGAGTGTTTCTGTTTATGTAATTTTTAAATGAAAAAGGAGTGTTTTTTAATGAAAAGAATTTGTAATCAGTGCCAAACTGAAATGATAGATGAATGCAAAGTAAATGTACTAGGCGAAATGAATGGAATTAAGATTAGCCAAAAGAAAGGACTTTTCAATTGTGTTTCTGCAAACCCTAAAGCATCTGTATGCCCAAATTGTGGTTATGTAGCTTTCTATATTGATAATTTCAGTGAATTTATTAAGTAATATACAGCTAATCAACATTTGGAGGACTGGCATCATTAAAGAGAATAAATGCTGGTTTGGATATACACAATGACAGGCAGCCCTGCTTCTACTTTATTGCCAAAATATAAATCTACATCATTCCACCTTTTTCATTTCCATAAATCCTTCGCCATCCAATGAAATATATAGATGCTGATTTATGACTAGCGAAAGTGGAAAGGTTTCCGACTCTTTATCCGAGAAAATCCAACGCCGTTTCCTTGGACCTAAAAGTAAAAAGGAACCTGCTTCATGTTCACCCATGAAATTCAATCCATCTTCTCTTATCGCTTCATTATTCCTTACTGGCACACCATTGCTGATCAACCGATTCCCCAAAGCCCTGACTTCATCTGTCGTAATGTTTATTTCACTGATGCACAGGACGTTTTGAGCCGAAAAAGACTCAGCCGCAGATTCGGGTGATACGGAATATCTCGATATGAACTCGACAATGTTGCCTGAAGGGTCTAAAAAATAAAAAGACTGTGCGTCTAAAAAGCTGAAATAAACTTCGTCATCATCCTCTTCCCTGGTCAATTCCACTTTTGATTTCGCCCATGCTTTTGCCGAAATAAATAAATTGGTCGGAATGTTCATGGCAAAATGGTAAAAGGGCTTATCTTTGTGATGATATTTTTTGATTTCAAGCACACTTTCCCCTGCCTTAATTTCAAAAGCATCATCCGTTTGCGATAGTAACTCAAATCCTAACACATCAACATAAAAATTCCTCATTTCATTCCAGGCATGACCATACAAAGTGACCTTATTGATAATCAACATTCAATTCCCCTTCCACTTAACAAATATTGTAAAGAAATACTGCATTTGTGCAAAGATTCCGTACTTTTCAATACATATCATTTTATTCACTCTACCTATATTCACCACAAATAACTCAAAAAGGACCGCCAAATTCGGCGGCCCCTCGCTTCAGCCTTATTGAAAGGTTCACTCTTTAATTTTCAGTCCAAGCATGGCTGCAAAGACTATCGCTTGGTCCGGGGAAACTTCGCATCCTTTTAAATCTTCCGGGGATACGGTAATCCTTTGAAAGGCAGAACTGCTAATATCAATTCCCTTGAGCGGTGTCCGGGAAAAGTTCACTTCATTTAATCTGCATGTTTCGAACTTCACTTTAATGAATTTACACTCATAATAATCAGCACTTTCCAATGAGCAATGATCAAATCTCACTTGCTTTAAACTGGAATAACCAAAGGCACTTAAATTCAGGTTGCAATTCTCAAAGAGGATATTCCCTAAGCTTGCGTCAGAAAGGTTAATGCCTAAAAGTTTGGACTCTTTGAATTCCACACGATGAATCGAGCCGCCCATGAAATCGGCATTCGTTAAATCGCAATGATCAAAGATGACATCCGTCAGCTCGATATTCCTGAATGATACATCACTGAATGTCACATTTTTAAAAACAACCTGTGATAAAACGATTTTGTCCATTTTTTCTCTATCGATCGTGCAGTTGGTTATGATACAGGACTCAAGATAAGGCTCATCTTGATAATATATTTCCTGAAAGTTCGCTTGTGTTAAGTCTTGGGGGATCTTTGGCTGTTCAATTTTGATTTTTCCTGACATATTATCACCTTTTCGCTTTATTCTTCAATGACTGGTTTATCCAATCGATAGGGGTTCATCGCCGGTATTATAGCAACTGGTCTACTAAATTTCGACTTAACTATAAACTACATTACAGTGAAGTTCAATCTAAGAATTTCGCGAAAATGACTATTATTTTTCGTTATTTTGTGTCAACAATTTGCAAAAAAAAAGCTCCCTCATCAGCAGCTTTGCTTACTTCATGAGCGTATTGAATCCTCTTGGCATCCGATAATAATAGAGGGCTGCAGCCATTATCGCTATCATTCCGCCTATAAGAAAAAATGCTTGAAAGACATTTCCTCCAACAGTCGGGGAATTGGATACATAACCGCTTGAAAACAGAAAAATGACTCCAAATCCCAACAAGAATAGGGCCATCTTTTTAACCCTTCTTTGGAACAGGATATATCCCGAAAGTATGATGATGTACGATGCGGCTAGGACCATAAAAAGTGGAAATAACGGTTTGAATTTTGCGGCATACACGAAATGATCGAAATTCGATATATCAACTGCATCTATCCCCTGTTCATCATTTACGTGTGTGAAAAGCGTGGAATACTTCCATTCCCAAGGTTTATCCACAATTTCGCTTCCTTCATACCAGGTACAAAACGTAAAAACCATAAAGAAAAGTGCAGTGATAATCATTTGCAAAAAATGGTTAAAAGTCAATATCATCTCCTCCAGCTGTCATTATACCAATAAATGGGTGATTTTCAACAGGAGCCCAAAGTGATAAAGCAATATGTAAACAAACACTGTTTCCTGAATAATATAATCTAACCACTTTTAAGGAGCGTTTGAGATATGATCACTCATGGAGATGACCTCCTTATTTCAGGAGCATGGTTACTCGGCATCGGTACACTTGTAGGTGCAATCGGGCAAACCCGGCAAACTTTAACGAGCACTGACCTCGGAAAAGATCTCGTCCTCAAAGGGAATGGCATTGAAGCCGTTGGAAATTCGCTGCAAGCAATCGGCCGTTCGAAAATGCTGAATCCGGAAAATGAACGTACGGAAACCTATTTCATATTCGGTTCTTGGCTTGAGGCCATTGGCAATATCGCAGATGCAGTTGGAATAGGTATGCAGTTAAGTGGTTCAGTGGAGAAGGGCATTAGAACCGATGCACTCGGCAGTGGAATCCAAGGCCTGGGTGCCGCTATTGAAGCAATCGGGGCATCGCTGACTGAGGAGACCATTTCACGCTCTTTTGAGATCAAGGGAAATGGCCTCATTTCAGCCGGTTCTTTTTTGGAATCCGTCGGAAATATTTTCATTTTAAATGAAAAAGTACGGTTGGGAGAACATATTCTTTTACTAGGCAGCTGGACCCAAGTTTTCGGTGCATTTATATTGATCGAGGCCTTTTCACTTGACCCAGAACCCGAACCTGAGAAAGGGAAGGATGGACATAACCGCCATTATAGCTATGCCAACTATTGCTAAGGGGCCACGAGTTCGACCTTCATCCAATCGGGATCCTCGAAATATACCGCATAATGATCATTCCCGCCTGCAAATGGATGCTTGTCGGCATAAAGGATGGTAACTCCTCTCCCCCTTAACTTTCTGGCGATCTCATCAACCTGTTGCCGGGAAGTGGCGTGAAAGGCTAAATGGTTAAGACCCACTCGTCCCCTGATAGGGAATGTCAAGAAACCTTGTTTCCGCTTGTACAAAAACAATGTACATCTCACCCAATCTCCAATTCCTCCCGCTTTCCCACTCCTGAAATGGCTCATAGCCCATCTCGTCCAAAAACCAGCCCCAAAAATCAATGCTCCTCTTTAAATTTGAAACATACAGCTCAATATGATGAAGAAATCCCTTTGACACCTGTAATCCTCCTCTTATGATCACTTTTTGGAGCGTTTACTCGTGAATTGGCGCCTTACTCGTGAGTTTCCGACTTTTACTCGTGAGTTTGAGCCTTTTACTCGTGAGTTTGGGCCTTTTACTCGTGAATTTGGTGCTTTTACTCGTGAGTTTCCGACTTTTACTCGTGAATTGGCGCCTTACTCGTGAGTTTTGGCGTTTTACTCGTGAATTTGGTGCTTTTACTCGTGAGTTTCCAACTTTTACTCGTGAATTGGCGCCTTACTCGTGAGTTTCCGACTTTTACTCGTGAATTGGCGCCTTACTCGTGAGTTTTGGCGTTTTACTCGTGAATTGGCGCCTTACACATGAGTTTTCGACTTTTACTCGTGAATTTGGTGCTTTTACTCGTGATTTCTGCCGTTCTCTCCCTTATTTTATCAAACAAACAACACAAATCCGAGTGGACATAATGGATTTATTTTGGTATTATAGTTACTCAGGGTAACGATTACTCATGATAACTATATATTGATAAGAGGTGTTTCTGATAAAGACTTTCCAAAAATTCTTTCAGCAATTATTGCTGCTATACCGGCCTTTTGAAAATAATCTTAATATCCAGCTGAACAAGCATGATTTACACAGGGCGCAATGGTCCATTTTGTATTACTTGAACAATTATGGTTCGGCGACGCTTGTAGAGCTTGCCAATTACCAAAGCGTGGAGAAACCCACGATTACGAGGACCATTGCCCGCTTGGAAGAGCTGGGGTATGTCGAGCATGTACCAAGCAAAGATAAACGTGAGAAAAGGATGCGGCTTACGGAGCTTGGCAAAAAGGTCTACAGCGAAGTCCGCGTGACAATCGATCAATATGAACAGGATATCTTGAAAGGGATCACGGAAGAGGAACAACTCGCTGCCATACGCATCATGGGCGAAATTAGAAATAACATTTTAAAGTAAGGAGATAATAACATGGATCAATCCAGAACCAGACTGTGGACGAAGGACTTTGTCATCGTTTCGTCCATCAATTTTTTCATAACATTAATCTTTTATTTACTGATGGTGACACTTGCCATCTATGCTGTTAATGAATTGGATGCTTCTACAAGTGAAGCCGGACTCATATCGGGAATTTTTATTATTGGGACGTTGATCGGACGCCTGTTCATTGGCCGTTTCATTGATTCAATCGGCCGCAAGAAAACGTTATTCATAGGTTTGATCTTTTTCACTTTGACAACAATTCTTTATTTCGTGGACCTTGGAATCGGCTTCCTGCTTGTTAACCGCCTGATCCATGGGATGGCAATGGGGATGGCAAGTACTGCGACAGGCACGATCGTCGCGCAGATCATTCCGCCGACACGAAAGGGTGAAGGCATCGGCTATTACAGCATGAGCGCAACACTTGCGACGGCTATCGGTCCTTTCATCGGTCTGTTTATGGCTCAACATACAAGCTTCCAAATCATTTTCAGTTTCTGCCTGGCTTTAGGTGTGATCTCCCTGATTACAGCATTCTTCCTGTATGTCCCGGCATTGAAAGTGACGGCAAAAGTTATGGAAAGCAAAGGATTCAAGCTTTCCAATTTCATTGAACCTAAGGCACTGCCCATTTCAATCATCACTCTGTTATTGGCATTCTGTTATTCCAGTGTCCTTTCTTTCATCAGTTTCTATGCCATCGAAATCGATCTGGTCAATACGGCAAGCTTCTTCTTTGTAGTGTACGCAGTAGCCGTATTGATATCACGTCCTTTCTCAGGACCATTGATGGACCGGAAAGGATCGAACTTCATTATGTATCCGGCTTTCATTATTTTCGGAGTCGGCTTGCTGCTTCTAAGTATGACAACCAATAGTTTCACTTTACTGGCAGCTGGTTTCCTCATTGGCCTTGGATTCGGTAATATGCAATCAAGCTCTCAGGCGATTGCCGTTAAACTGACACCGCCTCACCGAATGGGGATGGCAACGTCCACCTTCTTTATCATGCTTGATGCAGGACTTGGATTCGGCCCTTATATTCTGGGATTCATCATTCCGGTAACAGGTTACAGCACACTTTATGTCATCTTGGGCGTTGTGGTCATCTTAACCTCCGTCCTTTACTACTTCTTGCACGGCAAGAAGGAACGTACAGCCAGAACGAACTTGGCTTCCATTTAAATGAAAAAAGGGATATCCCATTGGGGAATATCCCTTTTTTCATTTAAAGATTTTGATAGATAGTAGGTATTTACTTTACTTCCAAGTCATTGATAAAAAGTCCAAAACTTTTGCTGTTCTTTTTATTTATGACTGTTTCACCTTTATATAAAGTCTTTCCAGTCTTTAAATCAGCAATTAGAAGTTGGACAGGCTTGTAAGTTAAAGAGCCTTGATCCACTTCGTTGCCTAACAGGAAGTACACACGCCCGTTCTTAATTGCAGCGAAATGTTCCTTTTTATTAACGGCTAAATCCAGCTCCGTATCTTTCGTTAACGTTTGACTGCTGAGGTCAAATGTTTTAATGCGATATTTACCTGATTTCATTTCAACTACATAAAGGTTTTTTCCGTCTGCATATCCTGATCTTTCCATGTCCAGGCTAAGCGATCCTTTTTTAACCGTTTCTAATTTTTCCGTTTCATAATTATAAGATAAAAGCTTGCTTTCCTTTAGATTTTCCTTAAAGCCATCCTCATGGTTTACCCCTTTAATTAACGAAATTAATACCATGTCGTTTGGCTGGGAGGGAGCAACATCAGTTGGCAACTCGACATCAACTTGATTAGGGTAAGTAAAGGTTTCAGATACAAGGGTTTTATCGTTCAAGACTTTTTTATTGGCTACATCAATCGTATACAGATGAACCTCTTTTGTCTGCTTCTCAATGTTGGAATTCACATCATTCATCGTTAAAACCTGAATTTTTGAATGAACCAATTGCACATCCCTGACATCAATATTCATGATTCTCTCTTGATGCGGAAGTTCAATTTGGAAAGAGGTTTCCTCTTCATCTTTCTTTTCCAGTAAACCGATATCAAACTTTGCTTCCATCTTTCCGTTATTCGTAATTTCGCTATTCACCCGAGCGTAAGCGAGAAAATCATCGTCTTCATATAAAGAACTTATGGAATCCTTGCCACGCATAAACGAACGATGTTCTTTTACCAATCTTTCAATTTGCTGATCTTGTCTTCCAGTTAAGTTCTCCAAGTAAGACCTTTCACTGGCATATGTGGTTGTATTGGATTCAATTGTTAATGGTTCATAAAAAGTACTGCCATTTTGAATCGTACCATTTATGATCACTGGATCAAGTTCTTTATCGCTGCCTTCCAGTGTCTTGAACGTATACTTTGGAAGGCTGGAAGCGGAGGAAGCTACTTTGACATAATAGGTCCCGATGCTTAAGATGACAACCATTCCAATAATGATGCTGCATAAATAACGTTTCACCTTGTTCACTCCTTTAAAGTTGTTGTTATACGGTCACGCGATTTTTCAATAACCAGGCACCAAGCCAAACCGATAATCCTGTCAAAATGATTCCTATTGCGAGCATCAGGCCAAATAATTCATTAGGATAGAAATAGAAATTCCCGATTTCCATTAAAACTGGGGCTAAAAACAACACAGCAGCGATTCCGCAATATAATAAGCCCATTATGATTCCTTTTATGCGGAAACTTCTTTCAAACATGATCGCCGTGAATAATATCGACATGATCATAAGACCGATGCCATAGGAAATCAGGAATTGAGTGAACGTGCTTGGGATGATCAATGCCAAAACCTGACTGGCTTTCGTGATGGTGGAAATTGATATTTCATTCAAGAGCGCTTCCGGAACATTTGTATGAAATAGGGCATTCTCCATAGGTAAAATGATGATCTGGAAAGCAATCAACCCTAATACCATCAGGAAGATGGCCGTAGCTTTTGAAAAGTAGATCGATAATCTGGATGTCGGTAACATCAATAGACGATAAATGAACGTATTTTTTCCAAACCAATCACGATACCAAATAAGGAAAATATAAAAAATAAGGGCAACCGCACTCAGCGCAATCGGTCCTACAAACAAGAGGGTATTTGTGATATGGGTAAAATCAATGCCTCCATAATTTGCAATATAAGCGGCTTCCGATAGTTTTTCATTTGAAATGGTCTCCCTGGCATCTTTAAGAAGGCTCTTCGTTACGATGATCACTCCGGCAAATTGCGAAACCAGGGTGATCAACAATAAGCTAAGATAGATTTTACTGAAACGGTTGATTTCAAAGTTCACTAGTTTTATATATCGCATCATGATTGATACACCTCTCTCATTACATCGACTACCGATTTCCCTTCCTCTTCCCGCATTTCTTCTGTATTGAACTCTTTAAGCACCGAACCGTTATCCAATAAAATGACCTTATCGATCAAATGTTCAATATCACCGATTTCATGGGTCGTGATGATGACTCCTCTATCTTCAATCAGGTGGCTCGCAAAGACATCGGCAATTTGCTCGCGGCTAAACATATCGATTCCCGAAAATGGTTCGTCCATCAGTACATAATCGACGTCAAGGGACAAACCAAGCATCAGGTTGAGCTTAGCTGTATTCCCTTTTGACAATTCCGAAATGCGATTCTCCTCTTTAAGCTTGAAAAATCCCATTAGCTGGTTAGCTCTTTCCGGATTCCAGGACGTATAGAAATCCGACATGAAAACCATGGCCTGTTTAATGGTCATTTGCGGAAGCATGGTTGGTGCGTCCGGAATGAAGGTGATTTTTTCATAACTGTCCTTTGTCATCTTTTGATCATCGATCAGGATTTCACCTTTATATGGCGTCAAGCCCATGATCGCTTTGAGTGTAGTCGTTTTACCGACACCATTTATCCCGATCAGACAAGTGACTTCCCCTTTATTGGCTGTAAATGAAACATCATCCAAGATCTTTTTCCGTCCATAATTCTTGGAGATCTTTTTTACTTCTATCATTTTTCTTCCTCCTCCCTTATTTCTTCCGAGTATTTTTCTTTAACCACACGAAGCAGTTCATCAACCGGTACATTAATCGGACGAATCGCATCGACAAATGTATCGACGGCCGCCAAAATCAATTCCTGCCTTACAGCCTGTAAAATCGTTTCATTCGTCGTGATTTGACTGGGGAAATTTCGTTCAGTATGAATCAAGCCTTGTTCCTCCATTTCTTTATACGCTTTTTGAGCGGTATTGGGATTTATATTGAGTGAAGCCGCCAGTTCTCTTCGGGAGGGAATTTCCTGCCCCGCCACGAAATTACCAATGGCTATTTGTTCTTTAAAATGCCTAACGACTTGCAGATATACCGGTTCCCGGGTATTTACGTTCATTAAAACCACCCCCTATTTATTAAAAAAAGCCTGATATGCGTGTATGTACTAAGTGGTTCATACACCTTCTAGATGTACTATACCCGTAATACACCTAAGCTGTCAACAACCAATTCCAAAAAAATGAAAACCCCGAATGCGCAGTGCAGACGGGGTTTTTCATTGGAGATGCTAAAATCTCATTGAAACAGATGATGAAGCAGCCGATCTTTATCTTCAAAAAACTGTTTCATTAACAAATAGTGATTGGACTCCTCTAACGTCACCTCACTCATTCCCTCATCTGAAATTTGGAGGATTTTAGCATCCGGGTAGGCCATGATGATAGGGGAATGGGTGGAAATGATGAATTGGGATCCTTGTTGAACAAGCTCATTTATCCTGGCCAGCATCGATATTTGTCTCAATGGGGACAAAGCAGCTTCAGGCTCATCGAGGATATACAATCCATCGCCTTGAAATCGTTCTACAAAAGCAGAAAAAAACGATTCCCCATGAGATTGCTGGTGTAGCGATTTTCCACCGAAGGAATCGATGATTTTCGACCCAAACGATGACTCCCTGTCCAATTCCTCTATATTCGTAGCTAAATTATAAAAGGTTTCCGCCCTAAAGAAAAAATGATCCTTCGGTTTGTATACGCCTTTTTTCAAACGGAGGTATTCGTCCAAATTGGAATGTGAATCATAATTGGAAAAATTGAAATTCAACGTTCCTCCTTCTGGATTGAAGCCATACGCAATCGCAATACCTTCAAGCAAGGTGGACTTCCCCATTCCATTTTCCCCGATGACATAGGTAACACTGGGATGAAAAGCAACTTCCTGAAGGTGCCTGATAACCGGAAGATCAAGAGGGAAATGGTCATACGAAGATATTCGGTCTCTATTGAGGTAGATGCCCCTGATATACTGTGAATCATAATCTAGTTTCATTTGTTATCACCCTTCTGCAGAAAATGTATTTAGAGCCATTCCATTAAGACTGCAACAATCCAATGCGCCATTGGTTGTTCAAATTGATAGATTGATAATGTTTAATACTAAATGACCGCCCACTTTGGATGCAATTCAATTAAACTTACTGAAATGCGCTGGGTTGAATCTTTCACTCCCGATTCTTTTATCAATGCAGGCAATTCCTTATCCCAAACCGTTGATGTGAATCTTCATTGTCCCATAATGATGCGGCCAGATATCTGCCGTTTTGCCTTTTACCGAATGCGCCTGACAGCATGCCCGGTATCATCCCCCTGTTCCCTGCGTCTTTTAGCACCTGCTCAAAACCGGCTCGTTTAACATTTTCAACAGAACATTCAGCCACTTGAAGTAATTTTCCCTTATCAACAAAACCCGTAATGTCCGTTGTTCCTATATTGGATATGCTCTCGAATATATCGACAGAAATATTTGTATACGTACTTCCCTGGTCACTCTTGGCGAAAATTTCATCATGCTGATGCTGCATGAAACGTCGATAACAAAGGAGATCTTTCCAAACGGAGAGAATGCCTGCTTCACAGGGTTCATTTCTATTCCACCCTCCGATTTGACCGATGAAGCCAGAACAATGGCGCAACTGTCCCCATCCCTCTTGTGCTTTTGAAAATGAACGCTTGTTTTCCTCATTCACTTGGCATTTAATCCACTTCATTAACATGATGATCACCACGCTTCGCCCAATGTTTCGCTTTTTCATCGACCTTTTTGATAAAATCATTTTTCCCGTTTACATATCCTTTAATATGATCTGGGAATTCCTCTGCCAAGCGCTGCTTCAGCCTACTATACTCTTCTGCTTCATCAGGGTGTGCCCGCAAATAATCCCGAAAAGCGAGGTGTCGGGCAATTTCTTCATGTCCTTTTTGAAACATATGAATATGGTGCGTCCTCTCATCCCCGCCTTTTCGAAAAAACCGTCGTCCAGCGATTCCGTTCTCCCCCTTGGCATCATACCCGATCTCTTCCATCTCTTTATTAAAGTCAGCGACACATTCCACATCTTTCACCACTGCCAAAATATCTATTACAGGCTTGGCATGGATGGCCGGAATGGCCGTACTGCCAATATGGTATACATTCATCATTTCAGGCCCGAAAATATCCTGTAATTTTTGGCATTCATCATGAAATAGCTTGGACCATTCTTTCTTATATGGTACGACCTCGACCTTTCTCATGAAAGCCTCCCTGATAGGAATTCGTGTTTACATTCCGTTTTACTATTTCCTTATTTTAACACCAATGTGCATGCATCACAAAAAAGCAGCCGGGATAATAACCCCAGTTGCTTTTTGGATAACGCTTACATTTCATTTGTTTTATTTCGCTTTTTGTATGGAAGCCACATTTTGATCTTTCCCCCCAACCCCATGAAGGATGTACTTCCAATATGCTCAACACAAAGGGAATCGTTCTTTAAAACCTCCAATATCTCCCGCGGAAAGCGAGTGCCTGTATTGGAAATCGACGTTCATTGTACAAGTCCTAGTTAAACTGTAGACAAAAGGATTTCGCCTAAAGTTTAGAAACAAATTGAAGATTGGAACGAAAGGTGCGAGACTCCTGCGGGGAAAGCGCGTCTAGGGAGACCCCGCAGGCGCAAGCCGAGGAGGCTCCCTGACCGCCCGCGGAAAGCGAGTGCCTGTAGTGGAAATCGACGTTCATTGTACAAGTCCTAGTTAAACTGTAAGCCACCGGATTGGCGGTTATTTCAAATTCTTAAATCCGTATTTTTCAAAGATTTTCATGGAGGCTTCCGTTTGGAGATAGTCATAGAATAGCTTGGCTTCCTTGGCATGATCCAGGTTATTGATCATTCCCACGGGATATATGATCGGATCATGTAAATCTCCCTGGGCTGCTGCAATGATCTCAACTTTTGATGAGTTGAGCGCATCCGTTTTATAAACGAGGCCTGCGTCCACATTTCCCGTTTCCACATATGTAAGCACTTGCCGCACATCCTTGGCATATACCAATCGATCTTCCATCTCTTTGAAAAGGTTCATGTTTTCCAAAGTTTGTTTCGCATATTGCCCTGCCGGTACAGACTCTGGAGTGCCAATCGAAATTTTATCGGCCTTTGTGAGGTCTTCCAGTGACCCGATTTCCTTTTTGGAATCCTTTGGCACCACCAGCACCAGGTCATTGCCGACTAAATCGATTCCATTCTTCTCTTCAATAAGATCTTCCTCTATTAATTTATCAAATTTATCTTCTGCTGCTGAGAAAAACAGGTCAACAGGTGCGCCTTGGGATATCTGTTGCTGAAGAGCTCCAGAGGCCCCAAAGTTATAATGAACTTCCACATTTGCATGCTCTTTTTCAAAAGACTTCTTTATATCATTCAAGGCATCTTGCAAACTTACAGCTGCGGAAACCGTCAATTCCACTTTTCCTCCGGCTTGCGGCTTCATTTCCGTTTCATCACTTGAACACCCTGCCCCCGCCATCACAAGCATCATCATCAAAAAAATCATAAGGTATGTTTTTTTCAAAGTCACACTTCCTTCCGACCTTTCATTATAGGAAGGCTGCTAATTCAGCAGCCTTCCGTATCCATTCTTCCTTTTAGGCTCACCAGCGGGAACACCATGCATTTAGCTATAAAGAAGTTTGGGCTGTCGGGCTAGATAGGAAGGCGTACCATTTTGATTAAGATCAAGGATCAATTTCATGACCTCCACTATTCCCTCGGGTTTCTCCAACTCTATTTCCTTATGATAGGACTCTATGGATGTGTTCCATTTTTTCATTTTTTTCTGATCCTTCAATATACTCAGCAATTGTTTTTCAAAAGGGGTTTTCTGATTAAGTTTAAATACAAGGCCTTGCTGTTTTAGATACTGCAGATTGATTTCCTCCTGCCCCGGAAGCCTGGAATGAACAAAGATCGGAAGCCTTTTTCGCAATGATTCACTGATCGTGACACCGCCCGGTTTCGTAACGATTGCGTCAACTTCTTCATAAAGTTTATTCATTTCAGACCTTGATGAGATATAGGGCAATGGTTTGATATGAGGTAAGTTCCATGTATTGATTTCTTCATAAAGCTTGTTGTTATTTCCGCAAAGAACTAAATAATCAAAGTCGGTTGAATTCTTTAACTCATCACCTAAGTTCAAAATCCCTCCCAGACCGCTATTTCCTCCGGATATCAAAATTTTTGGCCGTTCTGTGTTTCTTTGGACACGGGCATTTTTTGTGATTTCCTCGTGCACGGGAATGCCAGTGACCATCATCGTTTGTTTTGGTATTTGACGCTTACTCATCAGCTTTTCTTTCACTTCTTGACTAGGAAGAAAATGGGCATCTATCCCTTCGCTTCCCCACACATTATTAATAAAATAGTCCGTGTACACGTTTATTACCGGTGTGCTGCACTTTCCTTTCATCTTTAACTGACTCAAAAGATATGAAGGGAAACCGTGTGTACACACAATTAAATCAGGCTTTTCTTCCGCTATCAATCGTTCCATCTTATTCATGAATAATTGCTGATACCATTTACATACACTTTCCTTTGGCGAGTGAACATAAAACAGGTTCTTGTAGGCAAGATTATAGGTTTCCGGCGCATAACGGATCCATGTCAGATAACTATTTGCAATGAATTTTTCTAGAGAGGTATTGGTATAACTGATTAGATCGATTTTTTTATAAGCAATCCCATTCGAATGCTTTTTTAACATATCCATCAATGCCTCTGCAACTTGATGATGTCCCGACTGCATTCGAAAGAGAGGTAAAAACAAAATCTTCTTCATATGTGTCATCTCCTAAGAAATCATTCTGAAAATACAAAATATATAGTTCATGATATCTTCCTCTTACAATATCGTTGAACAAATTCCTTAAATCGATTTTTTATTTCCGACGTTTTATAATAAGGAGCCGACTCAACTTTTGGATCTTTGTTTTCTCTTTTTAATGTATTTGATAGTAACATAGAGTACAAAAATAACTAAAAATACAACACCTAAATATGGAACATATTTGGGATTAACATTAAAAGCATCCCCCACATAATAACCGGCCACTATAAAAGGGACGGTCCATAGTATAGTGCCTAATAGGGAAAAGAGGAAGTATTTCCGAAAGGGTATAGAAGAGATTCCTGCAAAATATGGACTAATTTGCCTCATCCCCGGAATATAAAATCCCAATACTAACGTTTTTCGTGCATTATCCGTATAGTTTCTCTTTGCTTTCTCCCAGCGTTCAGCCGTAATCCCAATGAATCTTCCATATTTATTTATAAATGGATACCCCACATATTTTCCGCATGCATAAGCTGCAAGCATTCCGATAAAGGCGCCGAGAATTGCACACAGCATCGCTAAACCCATAGAGAGCTTACCTTGGACAACCAGCACCCCAATTAGAAATAGAAGTGATTCTTCTGGAGCAGGCACTCCCACGATGCCGAAGAATAAAAAAAGAAAAATGATCAGGTATCCATATGAATCAATAAAATGTATAAGCGTATCTATATCCATAATACCCCCAGAATTAGTTATAAGTCTTTTAAAGAAATAAAGTGTGTTCCTTTTTCCTTACTCTCCTGCAGGTAAATTTTTAACATTTCAATCATATAGCCTGGTGCCTCTTTATCCGCTCCCAATGTTTCACCACAGTCATGAAGCAATAGGATGGAACCTTCTGTTGAAGTGCTTCGAAGCTGATCAAGCAGAGTATTTTTGCAATGTTCGACTTTCCAATCCCCAAAGATGCCGGACCACATAATCACTTTATATTTCCTACTGAACAGTGGGGTGAACATATTGAAATGGCCCCATGGCGGTCTATAAAATATCACCTTTTCATTCGTGCATTCCGTTATCGCCTTTTCAGTCATTTCCAACTGTTTTCGCAGATGAATTGGTGATAGGACCCAACTTGAAACATGATGAAAATGATGGATACCTATCGTATGTCCCTCTTCATGCATTCTTTTAATAATCCCTGGATTACTTTTCACTTTACTGCCCACAACAAAAAATGTGGCCTTTATCTCATATTCCTTTAAAAGATCAAGTAATTTTATCGTATATTCAGGGTTTGGGCCATCATCGAAAGTTAGCGCAATCCCATTATTCGAATGTATTTTTTTGGTTATTCCCAAGCTGCATACACGAATTAGCACCGTTGGGATAATAGTATAAAATATTAATAGCAATAATAAAATAATAAAACTAATCAGCCATATATGCATCACACAAAACTATCCTCTCATTATTGATATTACCAATACTGTTCCTTTCCCTATATCATAATCTTTTACTACAATGCAGCAAATGTTATAGTATTCAGGTAATTCATTATAAAACCTCACTAACAATTTAGCATTTTTTTTTCATTATTTTCACTTATCATTATTTTTTTATTTTTGTAAAGGTTGAAGGACATTAGTTCTATTACTGCAATGTCTGCAGTTTTTTTCTTTGAAAACCGTTCCGGTTAATTCCAGAAACCCGCTCCCTTTCCGCCGACTGCCTGCCGAGCCTCCTCGGCACAAGTGCCTGTGGGGTCTCGGCTAGCCAGTTATTCGGCAGGAGTCTCGCAAATTTCTTCCATCCTTTTAGGATTACTGTAATAAACTCTGAAGATCCCCTATCTTAAGCTTGCTTCGGGATATGTCCGAGCCTTCAGTTTTTTCATGAAATTACATTCCAGTTGATTTCAAAAATCCGCTCCCTTTCCGCCGACTGTCTGCCAAGCCTCCTCGGCGCAAGCGCCTGTGGGGTCTCGGCTAGCCAGTTATTCGGCAGGAGTCTCGCAAATTTCTTCCATCATTTAAGGGGGACTGTAAAAACATGAAGGTACCCCTAGCTTAATCTTGCTTCGGGATGTGTCCGAGCCTTCAGTTTTTTCTTGAAATTACATTCCAGTTGATTCCAGAAATCCGCTCCCTTTCCGCCGACTGTCTGCCAAGCCTCCTCGCCGGTAAACGGCTGTGGGGTCTCGGCTAGCCAGTTATTCGGCAGGAGTGTCGCACATTTCTTCCATCCTTTAAGGATTACTGTAAAAACATGAAGGATAAACTAGTTTACTTTTAAAATCCTGGTTCGGGGCGAGAGCAATTCGAAACTCCTTTTGCCGGAAAATTGATGGAACCGCCAGACTGTAGACGAATTGGAGAAGAAGAGCCAGTTTCCCTACAATATCTCTAAAAAAAGAAGTTCCAGCTGATTGGAACGTAAGGTACGAGACTCCTGCGGGAAAAGCGTGGCCAAGGGAGACCCCGCAGGCGAACGCCGAGGAGGCTCCCCGGACCGCCCGCGGAAAGCGAGTGCCTGGAGTGGAAATCATTACACATACCCACTTCCGGAAATCCGTTCCCTTCCCCCGACTGTCTGCCAAGCCTCTTCACCGTAAGCGGCTGTGAAGTCTTGGCTAGCCAGTTATTCGGCAGAAGTGTCGCTCATTTCTTCCATCTAAAAAGGATTACTGTAAAAACATGAAGGATAAACTAGTTTACTTTTAAAATCTTGGTTCGGGGCGAGAGCAATTCGAAACTCCTTTTGCCGGAAAATTGATGGAACCGCCAGACTGTAGACGAATTGGAGAAGAAGAGCCAGTTTCCCTACAATATCTCTAAAAAAAGAAGTTCCAGCTGATTGGAACGTAAGGTACGAGACTCCTGCGGGAAAAGCGTGGCCAAGGGAGACCCCGCAGGCGAACGCCGAGGAGGCTCCCCGGACCGCCCGCGGAAAGCGAGTGCCTGGAGTGGAAATCATTACACATACCCACTTTCGGAAATCCGTTCCCTTCCCCCGACTGCCTGCCAAGCCTCCTCGCCGGTAAACGGCTGTGGGGTCTCGACTAGCCAGTTATTCGGCAGGAGTCTCGCACATTTCTTCCATCCTTTAAGGATTACTGTAAAAACATGAAGGATAAACTAGTTTACTTTTAAAATCCTGGTTCGGGGCAAGGGCAATTCGAAACTCCTTTTGCCGGAAAATTGATGGAACCGCCAGACTGTAGACGAATTGGAGAAGAAGAGCCAGTTTCCCTACAATATCTCTAAAAAAAGAAGTTCCAGCTGATTGGAACGTAAGGTACGAGACTCCTGCGGGAAAAGCGTGGCCAAGGGAGACCCCGCAGGCGAACGCCGAGGAGGCTCCCCGGACCGCCCGCGGAAAGCGAGTGCCTGGAGTGGAAATCATTACACATACCCACTTTCGGAAATCCGCTCCCTTTCCCCCGACTGCCTGCCGAGCCTCCTCGGCACAAGCGCCTGCGGGGGCTCGGCTACCCAGTTATTCGGCAGTAGTCCCGCAAATTTCTTCCATCCTTTAAGGATTACTGTAAAAAACTCTGAAGGATAAACTAGTTATGTTTAAGATTATGGTTCGGGGTGGGACCAAACCACCCTTTTAATCGACAAACTGAAAAAAAACACCCTAAGGGTGTTTTTTTAGTTTCTCTCAATAATCTTCTTTATCAATTAAAGGGCACATTCTTCAATTTCAAATCCCAGATCTTCAATGATTCCCCAATCCGCTGTGGGTTCTTGACCAGCTGTCGTTAAATAGTCGCCGACGAAGATGGAATTGGCTGCATAAAGTGCCATGGGCTGCATGGAACGGAGATTGACCTCCCGGCCCCCGGCCAGTCGGATTTCTTTACTAGGATTAACGAATCTCATCATCGAAATCAATTTCAGGCATTTAGTGGGGGTCAGCTCGGAAGTTCCCTCTAGCGGCGTTCCGTCAATTGCATTGAGAAAATTACAAGGAATGGAATCTGCATCAAGGCTGCGTAAGGATAGAGCGACTTCCACCGCTTCCGCCTCAGATTCGCCCATACCGAAAATGGCTCCAGAGCATGGGGACATTCCGGCTTCTTTCACAGCTTCCACTGTATCTACCCGGTCTTCATATGTATGTGTCGATGTAATTTTACTGTAGTTTTCCTGTGATGTATTCAAGTTGTGGTTATAGCGATGAACGCCTGCTTCCGCTAGTTTACCGGCATGTTCCTCATTCAGGAAACCTAAACAGCAGCAGATTTTAAGATCCGTCGTTTCGCGGATTTCTTTTACCGCTTCAATGACATGATCGATTTCCCTGTTGGTCGGACGACGGCCAGAAGCAACAATGCAATAAGTACCCGCTTTTCGGCGAATTGATTCTTGCGCTCCCTCGACAATCTTTTCTTTAGTCAGCCAAGCATATTTATCGATCGGGGCTTCCGACACGATCGACTGCGAGCAGTAGCCGCAATCTTCGGGACATAATCCTGATTTCGTATTGATGATCATATTCAATTTTACCTTTTTCCCATAATGATGTTTACGTATGAGATAGGCTGCATTCAGAATTTCCAAAACCTCTTCGTCTGGGGCTTGGACGATGGATAATGCCTCTTCCTCCGTCACTTTATATCCTTTGATAACGTTCTCCGCTAACATCTTCCAATCCCTTACCAATGTTTCCAAACCTATCCCTCTTTTCTTTTATTTTGTGCCGAATCGCCATTCCTTGAAAAAGAACATATCCGGTTCTCCGCACATAAAACGGAAGATATCCAGTAAAAGACCCGCTTCCTGCAACCTGCTGCTCCAGCCGCGGGTTTACCTAAACCACTTTTCCCTCCAACCAACCGGTTGCATGTGCACCATCAGACTTAATGGGCAATTAACATTTAGCAGTATCAATGGAGCGATAATATTTGTTAACTTAAAATACAACAAGTTAACATATCGTTAGAATAATAACATACATACAAAATATTATTCAATGGCCTTTTTTCAATATTTTCCTAGTTGTCCTTTAAATCCTAAGAAAACTGGCACTTTATATGTTAACCAAACAACAAATTAGTTGACATATAAAATAGGAATCAGGCAAACTAATAGTGGGCATTCTGCCAGCACTTTCAAAAAAAGGGGGTTAAAAACTTGACAGCAAGGACGATTTCTTATGTGGCCCTTTTTACCGCGTTAACTGCCATTGGCGCCTTTATTAAGATACCTATCCCTTACATACCATTCACGCTGCAAATTCTGGCAGTCTATTTGGCAGGCGCATTGTTGGGGCCCCGGCTTGGAATGCTCAGTCAGTTATGCTACGTCTTGATCGGACTTATCGGGGTGCCCGTGTTTGCTGAAGGCGGGGGATTCGGCTATATATTCAAACCCACTTTCGGCTATTTGCTCGGATATATACTGGGAGCCTATGTAAATGGATGGCTGATCAACCGGTTTTCCCTCTCCACGATTCGTTCCATATTCTTTGCTAATGCCGCCACTTTGCTGACCGTTTACCTTTTCGGCTGCATCTGGCTGTATGGTGCGATGAAGTGGATTGTGGAAACGCCGATTTCCATCAGCCAAACGATTCTATACGGCTTCTTGTTACCTGTACCAGGTGATTTAATGCTATGCATTCTATGTGCTGTCATCATTCAGCAAGTACGCCCGCGCATTGCAAGATATATAAACGTAAAGGAGCTGAATCATCCATGGGCCAAGCCTACTTTATAACCGGAACTGGCACGGATATTGGAAAGACCATCGTCACGAGTGCACTCTATCTGTCTCTTCAAACATTGGGAAAAAGCGTCACGATATTCAAACCATTTCAAACTGGAATCAATGAGGAAAATCATACATACCCGGATATATCTTGGTTTGAGCAGGAACTCGGTGTAAAGGAATCGGGGTTTTACACACTGGAACCCGAAACCTCCCCACATTTGGCGATTAAATTGACCGGCAGTCTCATCGATGAGAAGAAAGTCGTGGAAAGGGTTCATGAACTTGAGGAAATGTATGACATCGTATTAGTCGAGGGCGCTGGAGGATTGGCTGTGCCGCTTATTGAACGAACGGAAGGTTTCTATATGACGGCCGATTTCATAAGGGATTGCGGGATGCCTGTCCTCTTCGTATCCACAAGCGGTTTAGGGGCGATTCATGATGTCGTGACGACCCATTCTTATGCCCAAGTCCATGATATAAACGTGAAAACCATTTTGTATAATCATTACCGGGCAGAAGATCGGATTCACCAAGACAATATCGAAACCATTGAAAAGCTGACTGGGCTGAATGGCCTCGCCTGCATCCCGACACTGGCCGATGTTAGAAAAGACTTGAGGATCTGCATCCTTGATTTGCTTGGTGATCAAGAATATACCCAACAACTGAAAGAGGTGTTCGAAGCATGAACAGTCAGGATTTAGAACAATGGGATAAGGAATATGTATGGCATCCGTTCACACAAATGAAAACGTATCGAGAAAGTAAACCGCTTATCATCGAACGCGGCGAAGGCAGCTACCTGATTGATGTGGATGGCAAACGCTACCTCGATGGCTATGCTTCATTATGGGTGAATGTTCACGGGCATAACGAGCCGGAATTAAACGGCGCCCTAATTGAGCAAGTGAATAAAGTCGCGCACTCGACGCTGCTCGGATCTGCGAATGTACCATCGATCTTACTGGCGAAAAAACTGGCAGAGATCACTCCTGGTTCTTTATCAAAAGTCTTTTACTCCGACACGGGATCAGCCGCTGTGGAAATCGCCCTTAAAGTCGCTTATCAATATTGGCAGAATATCGATCCCGTCAAGCATCGGAATAAAAACAAATTCGTCTCCCTTGACGAAGCATACCACGGCGATACTGTCGGTGCCGTGAGTGTGGGCGGAATGGATCTATTCCATAGAATCTTTAAGCCCCTCTTATTTCAACGGATTTCAGCCCCTTCACCATATGCCTATCACATGACTGAATATGGAGATCCAGAAGCCGTGAAAAACCATTGCTTGAAGGAACTGGAGAAGTTACTGCAGAAACAATCCGAGGAAATTGCAGGATTGATCATCGAGCCGCTCGTGCAGGGAGCAGCAGGCATCATAACCCATCCCCAGGGCTTTTTGAAAGAGGTCGAACAATTATGCAAAAAGTTCAATATCCTCTTAATTTGTGACGAGGTGGCCGTAGGATTCGGCCGCACCGGTACGATGTTTGCCTGCGAACAGGAAGACGTCGTACCCGATATCATGTGTATGGGTAAAGGAATCACTGGGGGATATATGCCACTCGCCGCCACCATCATGAACGAGCAGATCTTTCAATCCTTCCTGGGGGAACGGGAAGAACATAAAACCTTCTATCATGGTCACACCTATACAGGAAATCAGCTTGCCTGTGCCCTGGCCCTGAAGAATATCGAGCTAATGGAAAGCCGCAATCTCATTAAAGACATCCAGGAAAAATCAAAATACCTATCACAAAGACTGCAAGCGCTATACGAACTTCCGATAGTCGGCGATATCCGCCAGCGCGGCTTCATGATTGGAGTGGAAATCGTTAAAGACCGCCAAACAAAAGAAACGTTCACCCTCCAAGAGAATGTCGTTTCCGGAATCATCCATACAGCCCGGGAAAATGGCCTGATCATCCGGGAACTCGGTCCAGTCATCACGATGATGCCGATCCTTTCCATGTCAGAAAAGGAACTCGATTTCATGGTCGAAACCGTCTACCGCGCCATTCAGGAAGTCTCCATTCATAAAGGATTGATTCCAGCAGCAAACTGATTCAAAAAGATGTGGAATTAAAAAGGGCACCTCAATGAGATGCCCTTTTTTCGCTTGAATTTTGGATGAAATCACCTATTCAAACAAAGGGATTTCCGGCGGCATCCCGGCTTCAGGCAAGAAATAAATGAAAATGGTGAAACAAATGATAAGCAAGGAAAAGATGAATGCAATAAACGAAATGCCCAAGAGAAATTTCTTACCTGCTAAATATAAGCTGATCACCAGACTTGCCAACCCAATGATCAAATAAATGGTTGCCCCAACATAGGAATTCAACTTTGGGGTAATCCCGGTGATGAAAAGCAGCACGAAGGTCATTTGCATGGATAAGCATATTCCAAGTAAACGTTTCATTTTTACCTCCTGTCTATTTGAAAAGTTGAGTTAGATATTTAAATATAAAACTCACCCTATCAGCCTCTTCATGAACCATAGATAGCTAAGTGGTTCCTACTTGGAAGATTCACATAGAATATAGTTCTAAAATTTTTTGTATCGGTAACTTATTCGCATGACTCAGATCAACAAAAAAAGGTAGTTGCCACTTTTGAGTCGTTATTGCCTGTTTACTAGTTGGATTATCCCAAATAGGATAAATCCTTATTGCCATTTTCCCTTTTACATTTTGCGTTTTAAGGATATTTTGTTTTGCGAGAATTTCTTTCGGGAAAATAAATTGCCCAAAATGGTCATTACTCATTGAGGTATTGATGACCAATAAATCAGGAGAATTTTCATATGCAAAGGGTTGATTTTTATCATTTTCGTCCTTTTCCCAAAACACAACAAACTGTCCCACTTTATTGGGTGTTATTTTTGCGACTCTAAATCGAACCGATTTTGCATTTAAGTGAAATGTTCCAGCTCCGTATTCTGAATTTTGATATTCTTCTTGGATTGATTTTACAGACAGATTATTAGGTTCATAAACAATTTTGTTTACAAGAGTTAAAGCTCTATAAAATTCATTCATTTCGCTACTCCTATTTACTTTGGAATGAAGCTTCATTGGTTTTTTTAGCATGAACTATGAGGCTGCTAAAACATCATATCAATTTTTTGGTAAAAGTGGTATGTAATCAATCTGGCACGGTCACAAAATCATTGTAATAAAAAAGATGACCCCGTTAATTCGGAGGTCATCTTTTTTAATGCGTTAGCGAATGCCTTTCATGTAACCTTGAATCTTTGGTGATAAGGCCATCAGGGCCAGTCCAAGGACGATTGAAGCAACACCGATCACTCCAAAATAAGCCATTTCGGTTTGAGGTGTGTAGAATCTAACGATTTGTGCGTTCAGTGCTTGTGCTGCTGCACTTGCCAGGAACCACAGGCTCATTGTTTGTGCCGAGAATGCAGCTGGAGCCAATTTAGTAGTGGCAGAAAGTCCAACTGGCGATAAGCAAAGCTCTCCAAGTACTACAAGGAAATAGCTTAGTACAAGCCATAGTGGATTGACTAATGCGTCTGATCCACCGAAATAAACAGGAAGCAGGATAACCAGGAATGATAAACCGGCGAACAATAAACCTATTGAGAATTTTTGAGGAATGGTCGGCTGACGCTTTCCTAGTTTAATCCATAACCATGCGAATACTGGTGCAAGGGTAATGATGAACAAAGGGTTCAAAGATTGGAACCATGCTGGGTTTATTTCTATTCCAGCAAAATTCAACTGTGTCCTTTTGTCTGCATAGTTTGCCAATATTGTTGCACCTTGCTCTTGAATCGCCCAGAACATGACGGCTGCTATAAACAAAGGAATATAGGCAATCAAGCGTGAACGTTCAACAGAAGTTGTTTTAGGGCTGCGATACATGAAAATGAAATATAGGGTCGGAATAACGATTCCTAGGATACCTACAAGATTAATGAAGGTTTCAATCGTTAAGATGCCTGCAGAAGCAGTGATGCCGATTATGGCAGCAATGATAAGTGCAGCTATCCCCAATTTAGTGAATACTTTTTTCTTTTCATTCTGTGATAATGGGTTAGCAGGAAGAGTTCCAGCAAGGCCCAGGTTCTTTTTCTTTGTTGCAACAAAGACGATAAGTCCAATTAACATACCAATTGCGGCTATACCAAACCCAAGGTGGAAGCTGTAGTTCATGACTGAACCAACAATGAGTGGTGAAAGGAATGCACCCATGTTGATACCCATATAAAATATACTGAAACCGGAATCCCGGCGTTCGTCGTTTTCCGCGTAAATTTCACCGACAATGCTGGAAACATTCGGTTTTAATAAACCAGTACCTAGAACAATGAGTACCATGGAAACAAAAAACATGGAGAGATTGCCTGGTACAGCAAGGACAATATGCCCGAGCATGATCAAGATACCACCGTATAATACGGCTTTTGAGGTCCCGAAAATCCTATCGGCAAGCCATCCACCAATTATACCGGACATATAAACTAAAGATCCGTAAATGGATACAAGGGAAAGGGCTGTGGTTTCATCAAGTCCTAGTCCCCCTTTAGAAACTTCATAATACATATAGTAAACAAGAATGGCTCTCATGCCATAATAGGAGAAACGCTCCCAGAACTCAGTAAAGAAAAGGGTGAATAATCCTTTAGGGTTTCCAAAAAAACCTTTTTGAGGTACACTATCCACAATTTTCTGTTTATTTATCGTTGCCATACCTAGCCCTCCTTTTATTATTGTATAATAACTTTAAATTTCACTATTGTAAACAAATATTTAGTATATTTAAATAATTAATTTCAAAATAAATAGAAGTGGGCTTTCCACCATACAAGCAAAAGTCCGGATTCCGCACTAAAAAACAGTCCATATAATCTAATAGAAAGCGGCCATCAATGATATATTACCCTAACTTCATCCATGGTATTACGCTTGATATCACTTTGGTTGCCATGTACTTATTAACGAGAAAAGGAAATGATGAATTTTGAAATATCCCCACCACAACCGTTATATTCACCGTATAATAGATATAAAAAAAGAGGAGGCACCATAATGTTCGGGATCATAACCGTGGTGATGATTTTTTCCATCCCCATACTCGGAATACTGACAAGCCATTTCGAAAAACAGTCAAAAACCAAACACAAGATGCTGCAAGTTGAACTGGAGCTTGAAAAACTTAAACATGAAAACTTCCTTATGGAGACGGAAAAAATGAGGCTGGAACTGGACCAGATGAAATTCGAACAAAAAAGAGACGAACCAAGGTTACTGTAAGTAAGTAACGTTGTTCGTCTTTTTTGTGCCGTTTTAAAAACCTTCCGCCCGTCATAAGAATTGGCTCTTTTCGTAAAAATTGTTGTTTTAAACGAAACTATTTAATGTTGATTGGAGCGGAAGTGCGAGACTCCTGCGGGAGCAGCGGGACAGGTGAGACCCCACAGGCGTTTACGCCGAGGAGGCTCGCCGCCCGCCCCGCGGAAAGCGAGCATCTGGAGGGGAAATAAACCACACCTCACTACTTGGTAAATAGCAACAAAGTATGTGAAAACAGCCTAAGAATTACAATAGGACCGTTTTAATGGATATATTGATCGCCAACAAGAAGGTCTGACAGCACCTTTGTCGGAATGATGAACTCGACGGCCCCCATGTACCCCGGCGCAGCTTCATAGCTGTTAAAGGCGATGACTAGCTTGCCACCTTCATTTATATAAAAGTTTTGGTTTTCATCGATGCCTTTAAAAGCAGTAAAATCATCATCTTCCACCCAATATATCTTTTCCGGATCTTCAGCCATCTGCCGCTTCATCTGTTCCTTGATGTTCTCGCTGATCACCTGAAGATAGCGATCATCTTTAAATAAGCTATTTAGCGTTAACAGCACTTCGTTTTTCTTGTCGACTGTATCGAATTGACTTTCTGTAGAACTGGAAGCAGAAATCGTATCCGTATAACGCTGTACGGATACGATCGTTTCATTATCCGTCAATATCACATATCCGCTTTCCACCGAGATATTGCCCTTTTCCCCTTCCTTCAGTTTTGACATGGAATCCGTGAATTCCTTATAAAGCTGCTTGCTTTCCGATAAGTATTTATCATTCAAGCTATCTTCGAGCTGTTTATTCTCGAGACCGGATATTGCAGGCGTTTTGATTACTGCCGAAGAATTATTCGCTTCTTCTTTCCATTCGACGAAGGTAATCACTTTGATGACCTTCTCGACTATCGGTATATCACTCATGGCTTTCGCCGCTGCCGGACTGATGTTTACGGAAGCTGTCAAGATCAGGAGAGCTGCTGCCGCTGACACGAGGATATTCCTGCCAATCCTCGGCTTTTTCCTTGGCTTTTCAATCAAGGCTGCTTGAACGAAATCATTCAATTCCTTTGGTATCGGTATTTTAAGATATTCTTCCCGCAGATCTTTTAATTTTTTTTCCATCTTTTCGTTTCCTCCCTTTCAGTCATGTTGATCCGCAATAGTTGCAGCGCTTTATATAATCTCGTTTTAATCGTGCTTACGTTTTCTTCCAGCACTTCCGCTATCTCGTCCAGCTTCAGGTCCTCAAAGAAACGGAGGACGACTACCGTTTTGTACTTGACTGAAAGTCCTTCCAGGGCCTTTTGCAAATCCAGGTCAGGATAGTGATCCTCCTCACCGCGGCGCAAGTATTCTATTGTTTCATCATCGGCGACGGTCAGTTTCTTTTTCTTCCGCAAAACATCCAGTGCCGTTCGTACAGTGATCTTATATAACCAACTATCTATAGAAGCGGCGTCTTTGATTTTGCTGCTGGAGGCTAGCGCTTTCCTGATTGATTCCTGCACGATATCCAGGGCATCCTCTTGGTTTTTGACATAGTAAAAAGCAAGTCTGTACAAATTCTCTTGCCTTTCGGTTATCCGGGCCGCGATTAATTGATTCATTTCTGGGTTTTTCATTACATGTTAGAGCTCCTTACATTTAAATTACGTATCCTGGGTACAAAGAATAGACGTTGGTGCAGCCATAAAAGTTTGAAAATGAGCAAGAAAAGATATAAATATAAAAAAATGAAATTTTTTACAAACTTTTAAGGCTTTTGGCGCGTCTATATAGTAGAATGATTATCGAGGTGGAATGCATCATGAGGAAATTAAATTATAAAAAAGTCTTTATTTTTCTATTTTGTCTAACAGCTGCTGTAGGAACGATGGGGTTAGCCATTAAAAGCCTTGCTTTTGATAAGAAGAGAACCGTTTCGGCCTATACAACTGATAAAAATTACCCAGAAGCCGATATTCAAACGTATGTGAAAGATAATACGAAAGGCGGGTATTCAGCCAGCAGGCCCGTTCTGCATTTAGAAAATATCGACAAGCAGCTAGAAGCCTACATAAAGAAAGAAATTAAGGATTATGAAAAGAAATGGAAAGCATCCGACGGAAAAGCTTCCGAGCTTAACCTCACCTATACGATCCTCCATTTCAGCAAACAGACCATTACGATTTCCTTCGATAAATATGAGCAAGTGGAAGGAAAGAAGCAGTCTGGAACCCAGATCTTCACTTATGATATTCCATCTCAGCAAAAGCTCTCCATAGAAGACATCTTTGCCACGGATACTGATTATTTATCCGTTTTATCCGATATTGTTTTTGAAGAGTTAACGCAGAAGGAAGAAGAAGGCATTTCAAACAGTCTCATTAAAAAGGAAAACAAACTGAAGGCAGCCAACTTCAATTCTTTTTCAGTCTTGAAAAATACACTCGTTTTCTACGTTAAGACTGATGATTCAACTAAGACCCATACAATAGCCATCAATAAGGATCTTTTTAAAGATAGTTTGCTAGATTCATATCAAAGTCAAGATTTGAATGAGGATCGTGTAAAGGAATGGCAGCCAAAACATATCGTCGCCAAACTGCCCGTGCAAAATGAATGGATCGACCCTTCAAAAAAGGTCATTGCCTTGACGTTCGATGACGGGCCGCATCCAAGTCATACACTGTCCATCCTGGAAGACCTGAAAAAATATGATGGTCACGCGACGTTTTTCGTACTTGGAAGCCGCGTACAGCACTATCCGGAAGTTCTGCAAAAAATGCTGCAGGAAGGAAATGAGATCGGCAACCATTCATGGGATCATCCGCAGCTGACGCGCTTAAGCAAGAACAAAATCGAAGATCAAATCGAAAAGACCCAAGACGCTGTAAAAAAAGCTACAGGTACTGAGCCAAATCTCGTCCGTCCCCCATATGGGGCGATTAACCATAATGTGCGGGAATACATGGAGGATATGAAAGTCTCACTTTGGGATGTCGATCCAGAGGATTGGAAAGAACGCAATGAAAAAAAAATCGTAAACAAAGTGATGAGCAAAGCCAAAGATGGCAGAGTCATATTAATGCATGATATCTATCAAACTAGCGCCCAGGCTGCAGGAAAAATCATTAAACAACTGCATGACCAAGATTATCAACTTGTCACTATTTCAGAATTGGAAAAGGTAAAGAAAGACCGTGAACTTTCCGGAATCACCATAAGTGAATAATAAAAGGAAAGAGCCTGTTTCGTGTTTCGGAACAGGTTCTTTCCTTTCAAATGAAATAAGCAGACCCTTGATCATATAGCAAAGGCCTGCTCATTTTATCATTCACCAAGTTCTACATTATGATAAACTTGTTGAACATCTTCCAGATCTTCCAATGCATCAATCATTTTTTCAAATTGTGCTTGTGCATCTTCCGGAAGGGTTAGGTCATTTTGTGCAAGCATCGTCAGCTCCGCCACTGTAAAATCGCTGATTCCTGCATCCTTGAATGCTTGTTGTACAGCATGGAATTGTTCAGGCTCGGCATAAACGATGACACTTTCTTCTTCTTCAATGATGTCTCGTACATCAACATCCGCTTCCATTAACAGTTCAAGAACTTCATCAGCCGTTTTACCTTCAATCCCGATGACAGCCGTTGCATCGAACATATAGGCAACAGATCCGCTGACACCCATATTCCCGCCATTTTTCCCAAATGCGGCACGTACATCGGATGCCGTCCGGTTCACGTTGTTTGTCAATGCATCCACGATGACCATTGAACCATTTGGACCGAATCCTTCATAACGAAGTTCGTCATAGTTTTCTTCCGAACCGCCTTTGGCTTTTTCAATCGCACGGTCAATGATCGCTCTTGGAACATTGTACGTTTTCGCACGCTCAAGTACGACCCTTAATGCCTGATTGGATTCTGGATCTGGTTCGCCTTGTTTTGCCACTACATATATTTCCCGTCCGAACTTAGCATAAATCCGACTAGTATTAGCATCTTTTGACGCTTTTTTTTCTTTAATGTTATTCCACTTACGACCCATTATATTCCACTCTCTTTCATCATTGATATATACGAATAGATAATTAAGATACGGCCCTATGAGAAAACCCACAAGGGGAATTCCTTTGAAGATAGGCTATACGTTTACTAGATTATATTATACATCAATTGTATAATTTTGAAAAAGTCCTGCACATCCCTCACTGGCATTTATCGGTACTTTGCGCCATTTTTCATGAAATGCTATGGAAAACATCAGTAGTGGTATAGTATGAAGTGATTGGAAAGGAGAGATGATCCATGAAGGACAACCAAATCATCATCGGGATACCCGGTAAATGGAAGGACCGGACAGAATTGATTCAAACGGTTGCTTCCCAAAGCGAAGGGTATCTATTAGCCGGGAATGTTTTTCATAACAGTGATAAGAACATTACGTTTCAGGCGGAGATCCATGATTATGAACCCACTTTGAAAGAGAGCTTTTCTTACGCCAGTAAAGACGCCTTTTCAGAGAATGCATTAGAGGAAATCAATGACCATACCTTTACCGTTTATATAATAGCCGATGTATCCGATACCGGAACCGTTATCGATTTGATCGATGCCGGGGCGGCGATCCTCAAGGCAGGCGGAATGGCAGTGAAAATAGAAACGGCGGGAATTGCCCATTCAAAGGAAGATTGGCAGCATCTTCATCATAGCCCGGATATTCTCTCGGTATATGCCCATTTTGTCACGATCATCGGAGAGGAAGACTATTATTGTTCTTTCGGAATGAAGGCCTTTGGTCTTCCGGATGCCGTGACACTTAACACAATGAGTCCGAAAGAGGCGGCTGCCCTGCTTAACACATTTAATTATTACCATGTAGGTGAACGGCCTCTCTTTAAGAATGGCGAAACCTTTAGCATTCAGCAAGATGCACCCGACTTTATATTGACGGGCCTTCAAGACTTTAGATATGAAGAAGAACATCCCTTCTACAACCCGTTTGGTTTATGGAATTTAGGGACAAGTAAATAGGGGAGCGATCCGCTCCCCCCAGACTGCAGGCAAATAAAGCGAGTGCCTGCAGTTTTTTTATTTTATAAGTATTCCAGTCGATTTCAGAAATCCGCTCCCTTTCCGCCGACTGTCTGCCAAGCCTCCTCGGCTCAAGCGCCTGTGGGGTCTCGGCTAGCCAGCTTTTCGGCAGGAGTGTCGCCATTTTCTTCCATCCAATAACGTATTCATAAAACAATAAAAATACATATAAAGCGAGTGCCTGCAGTTTTTTTATTTTATAAGTATTCCAGTCGATTTCAGAAATCCGCTCCCTTTCCGCCGACTGTCTGCCAAGCCTCCTCGGCTCAAGCGCCTGTGGGGTCTTGGCTAGCCAGCTTTTCGGCAGGAGTGTCGCAATTTTCTTCCATCCAATAACGGATTCATAAAACAATAAAAAAACATATAAAGCGAGTGCCTGGAGAGGAAATCAACGACCTAGTCTTAATGATCGTCAAATGAGACCATCCGAACTTCCTTTTTTAGACACTAGGGGCTCAACCGAGTTTTTCACGCTTTTCTTCTTCATGTTCCTTCTTCACGAGGGACATGCCGCTCGCTTGGTATTTGAGGATCTTTTGTATGACCGTGCCAAGATGCGCTCCAGCTTCAACAGGGGGGATCCCTCCTTTATGGATGTTGGAAATGACCATCCTCTCCGCTTCAATGGTGCCCAAACGTGGTTTATAGCAAATGTAAGCGCTCAATGATTCAGCACTGACAAGACCGGGCCGTTCACCGATCAACAGGACAATGACCTCAGGTCCAAGGATTTCACCGATATCATCCATCACGGCAACTCGGCCCTTTTCAATATAAAATGGTGTACCCGTATCCAGACCTGCCACTGCCAAAGATTGTTTGAAAGATAAATAGACGTCCTCGACATTTTCTTCGATTGCCTTGGCACTTAAGCCATCGGAAATGATGATTTGAACCGTTGGAGCCTTTATGCATTTGGCATCTATCACCCTTTTTGCTTCATCCGAAAGCTTCCTGCCATAATCCGGACGCCGTAAATAGACTTCCTTATCATCGGCCTTCGTTTTCACCTTGAATAAATCCAAGCGCTTCAAAAGAATATCACTGACTTCACCATATACAGCATCGACTGCCGCTGCATGGTCAAAACGGAATTTCAGCCACGAATCCGTTTTCGGCCGGGTCCCTGACCTGCCTACCCCTATCCGCGCAGGGGTTTTCGCTATCATGGCATCCAAATCTTCCTTATTATTCATTCCCATATCATCCACTCCTAATGGTTAAATATAGTTGGATCACCGGCAAGCTTCGTTAATTTTCCGTTCTCCATAATCCCCATCTTCTCCAGCCAAGCTTCATATAATGGGGCAGGCCGCTTATCCATCGTTTGCCTCAAAGTCGCTATATCGTGATAACTCAAAGACTGATAGTTTAACATGCAGTCATCACCCATCGGAGTAGCGATGATGAAATTCACACCAGCCGCCGTTAAAAGTACACCCAAGTCCTCGATATCATTTTGATCCGCCTTCATATGATTCGTATAGCAAATATCCACCCCCATCGGCAGTCCATGCATTTTCCCCATGAAATGATCTTCTAACCCTGCCCGGATGACCTGCTTGCTGTTATATAGATATTCAGGTCCGATGAATCCGACGACCGTATTGACAATGTATGGGTCAAAATAACGGGCAAATCCATAGTTCCTGGCTTCAAGCGTCACCTGATCGATACCGAAATGCGCCTCGGCCGATAACTCGGAGCCTTGCCCCGTTTCAAAATAAAGATGCTGCGGGCCTGTGCCGGTGCCATAGGCCTTCGCTATCTCATTAGCTTCTTCGAGCAATTGTACGTTAATTCCAAAAGAGCGATTGGCCGTTTCCGTTCCGGCTATGCTTTGAAAGATCATATCAGCAGGCGCCCCCTGCTGAACGGCCTTCATTTGCGTGGTCACATGCGCAAGCACACAGTTTTGGGTCGGGATGTTCCATTTCTGGATGACATCCTGTGTCGCATGAAGCAGCCGCTTTACGCTTTCGACCGAATCATCGACAGGGTTGATTCCAATGAGTGCATCCCCGATTCCATAGGAGAGGCCTTCTTTTAAAGAAGCCAGCATGCCATCCACATTGTCTGTCGGGTGGTTAGGCTGAAGGCGCGAAGCTAGCGTTCCTTTGTATCCGATCGTGCCATTATTCTTGGTGAGCACTTCGATTTTATTGGCTGCATGGATAAGGTCGAGGTTCGACATCAACTTGGCTGCCGCTGCAATCATTTCACTATTCAATCCCCTGCTTAATCGCTTTAAGTCCTCGCCTGTCGTTTCGTCACTCAAAATATATTCACGCAGTTCGGCTACGCTCCAATTCTTCACAGATTGATAGATGGTTCCATTGATGAGACCATCTATGATCCGCGACACCTCATCCTCTTCCGGGGAAAGCAGGGGATAGTTCCTGATGTCCGCCAAAGTCAATTCGCTAAGCACCGCTTTTGCCGCAATCCGTTCTTGAACGGAAACTGCTGCAATTCCCGCAAGCCTATCTCCTGATTTCTCTTCATTCGCTTTGGCCAGGACTTCTTTCAACGATTTGAATTGATGGATTTCCCCAAAGTATTGAGTGGATAATTTCATCGTATGATCCTCCTTTTCCTAACTGTGGAAGGTTAGCGTTTTTACTACAACCGGAACGACCCCTGTCCGCAGCAGCCTTCCTATATCTAAATAGTCACCATGTTCCACTTCTGTCTGATCAATGCAGATGACCGGCAGATCCGGTTGGTTCGCTAGAATGGTCTGACCAAGTGCCTTTCCATAATCACTATCCATGACAATGATCAGAGGCTGCTGCCGATTCGGTTTTTGCTTCAGTGCCTCGGTAAAAGCGACTGCAAGCCGGTGAATGTCCCGAAATGATTGGTAAGGTAAATTCGTTAAATAAAAGGCAAAATTCAGCCCCTCCTGCAAAGCATCGTATATTGTGATCGCATCCTGAACAGCTTGTGTCATTTTCGCGGTTACATCATCAAGCCCGCCATGAAAATCGACCCGATAGACTGGAATATTACGAACTGGCAGATGAGAATCATTCACTTCGATGGTTGCTCCGCTGATTTCAGTTGTATGTGCGCCTGCTCCAAGTACAGTCGCACGAACCGTTTCAACAGGCTGTTCCCACTCCCATGCGGCCAATTCTTCACTTTCCTTAATGGAGGCTGCAAGCATCATGCCGATATCCCGGAAGCTTTCGTCCTCCCGTTCTTCATGATAGATGCAATCACTGACACCGCCCGAGAACATCAACACGTCTATTCGTTCTGTCCAGGATGGCTCCTTCCCAACTAATAGAAGTTCATCTTCTTTTGTGAAGGAGCCAGCCAAAAACCTCGAAAGCACCTTCGCCATTTCATTTGCGATGATTGCTCCTTGACCATTCAAAGGAGAGCGCCCTATTGATTTCAGCCATTTTCCTATTGAAGGAGCAACCTTCGCCTTAGCTCCTTCCCACTCCACCAAACGGCCTCCTATATGCAGTGTGCAGGTTCCGCAAAGCATGCCTGAACGGTATACGGCAATATTCGCTGTCCCCCCGCCAATGTCTATGTTTGCTACAGTCTTTCTTGTCTTGATGGAATGTTGATAGGCGCCGGATCCCTTGGCGGCAATGATTCCCTCCAAATCCGGACCGGCTGCCGCTACAAGGAATTCCCCCGCCGCTTTAGATAACCGGTACACCATTTCTTCTGCATTTTGTTTGGTTGCCGTTTCCCCAGTGATGATGACAGCCCCTGTTTGTATGTTTTCGATCGTGATTCCTGCTTTTTGGTATTCACTTTCCACCATTCTTTGAACAGCAGGTATGTCAATTACCGTCTCGGATACAAGGGGGGTCCTGAAAATGGGACTTCGATACAGAATTTCCTTATCGGTAATTTCAATTTTTGGCACCTGTCCGCCACCCGCCACATTCCTAAGCGAAAGCTCGCTGATAACAAGTTTCGTCGTACTGGTGCCAATATCAATTCCTGCACTGATGATTCGTTCCACCTGTTCATTCATTAAAACCACACCCCAGTTTTACACCACTTGGATTTCATTGCTGTTTTCTTCCTCGTTTTTCGTTTTATATTCATTTATGCCGATAACTCCTGCTGCTCGATCCTTTTCTTCTAATTCCAAAGCTTTCGGAACGGACAGCCAGTAAGCAAGACCGATTCCAATCGCTCCGGCAGATAGCTTCCCGACAATGATCGGTAATATTAAGGAAGGCTGAAAGTTGGCTGTGAATGATAAATGATCACCCAATAGGAAGGCCGCACACACAGCGAAGGAAATGTTAATGACCTTATCCTTCGGCGGCATTTCTTTAACAAGCTTGAACATTGCCAATATATTGGCTACCGTGGCTAATATCCCTGCACTCCCGGCTTTGCTCAACCCGATTTTCCCGCCCATCGCTTCCAATGGCTTGCCTGCATATTTTTGAATCAGGTAAATCATTGGAAATGCACCTGCCAGCATGATCCCGATATACCCCGCCGTTTCCAGGGCACGGAACTGGTCTGCCTTATCGGCCATGATCGGATGGAAGCCCCAAGCACCAAATACTTTGGAAAACAATCCGGTGAAAATTTCCACGATTGAAAACACGAGCACTAGTTTAATCGCGGCGTCCAATATTTTTCCAAACCACATGAAACCTTTGATCATCAAATCCGGCAGGAAATAAAGGCCTAACGCAAGCAAGACCACAAAAATAAGAAGCGGGGAAAGGTTCAGGGCAATTTTCAAATAGCTCAACGCGAATTCGTATGTAGAATCCGCATTCGTGGAAATCACTTCGCGGATTTTCGAATTCGTCGCCACCACCAGCACGCTTGAGATAAAAGCGCCAATCGGAATCGTCAGGATTCCTGACATGACACCAAGTGCCATGTATTTATGATCACGCTTTTCCAGCATTGCAAGCCCCATTGGGATCGAGAATACAATCGTTGCCCCGGACATAAAGCCGACAATCATCGCCATGATCCAGCCTTCATATGATTCCTTCAGCTCGGCCGCTAATTGGTAACCCCCCATATCAGTCGCCAAAATTGTTGTTGCGGCGAGGGCTGGATCTGCACCGATCGCAGCGAAAACCGGGCCGCATACTGTATTGATGAACCAAGATAAATAAGGGATCGAGGCCATGATTCCAGCTGCCGGGATAAATATATGGCCAACGGTATGCAAACCTTCCATGAACTGTTTCCCCAAGCCCTGCTCACTGTCTTTAATCGATGCAATGGCACCGACAACGGCACACACCATAATGATATAAATAACGAATTTACCTACCATTTCCATACATATTCCCCCTGAATTCCGATTTGATTTGGCCTATCGACTTAAAAAAAGGGTATAAAAAAGACGCCTCTTATAGCCCAAACTTAGGTTTTTCGGCAGAAATCCCTGCCTACAACCAATTTGGTCCATCAAAGCGCCATTGCTTCATCTATTTACTTGTTTTTGATCATTTGCAATGATTCGACGTGCCACCGTCTCCATGGAAAGCTGCTTATCCATACTAAGCCTTCTCAGTTTATTGTAAGCGATTTCTTCGCTGACATTCTTCCTTTTCATGATGATTCCTTTTGCCTTTTCAATGACTTTTCGATTTGTGAGCGTTTCATCCAATTGAGCATTTCGTTCCTGATACTTCTTTGTATTGGCTGCTTGCAGCAAAGCTATCTCCACTGCCGGAATCAGATTCGCCTCCGTAATTGGCTTTACAAGATATCCGACGATGTTCGCTCGCTTCGCCTCGTCGATATATTCACGCTGGCTGAATGCAGTTAAAAGCAGGACCGGAATCTGAAAGGTATTGGATATCACATCGCTAGCCTTAAGCCCATTCATTTTCGGCATTTTGATATCCATCAAAACGAGATCCGGCTGCAGTGCATGTGCCAATTCAATCGCCTTCTCGCCATTACGGGCATGTCCAACCACATCGAAGCCTGCATCCTTGAGCATGATCGTTATATCAAGCAGAACAATCGATTCATCCTCCACGACCAAAATCCTCTTGTCCACTTCTCCCACCTACCTCTTGTATGGAAATCTTACAGAAGCCAGGGTACCTTCTTTAATCCGCTGAATCGAAAACTCCCCATCCAAATCATTTTCCACCGTCATGCGGATGATATCCAGCCCCAAAGAAGGTTTCACTGCAGGTGAATATCCGATGCCATCATCTCTTACTTGAAGTTCCAATTCAGGACCGTCCTTTTGCAAGGATACGGTAATATTCCCTTCCGTCCCTTCCTTGAAGGCATGTTTCAAACAATTATGAATGAGCTCATTCACCACCAGCGCGACCGAAATGCCAATGTCGGAATCAATCGAATGAAGCTCACCCCTATATTCAATGCTTACGCATTGGCGAGCTTGCCCCTCCGTATGAACGATCATATCGCCTATTTTTCTAATAAGCTCCAGCAGATCCACATGATCGACCTGACTGCTTGCCAAAATGATTTCATAAACCGACGATATGCTTAACACCCGGTTCAAACTGACCAATAAATGGGGCTTGCTTTCTTCAGGGGCTCCTAACCTCATTTGCAGCCGAAGTAAACTGGCCACTGTCTGCAAATTATTCTTCACCCTATGATGAATTTCACGAATCGCTACTGATTTGCTGATCAGCTCCCTTTCTTTATCCCGCAGTTCAGTCAGGTCCCGGATGATGATGAACGTTTCATTGGAATTCTTGTTGCCCAAATGGAATTTCTTTAGTTGGATAATCTTTTTACCAATGTTCATTTCCTTCATCAAAATGTCCTCTTTTGAAGCAAGAACATCGGCAAAGCCAGGAAAATAATCGAAAATCGATTCACCTAAAACACAGTCCGTCAAACATATTTCCGATACTAAATTAATGGCAGCAGGATTCGTATAAACAAGTCGGTTTTGGTTATTAATCAGGAAAATGGACTCCTCGATAAATTCAGGAACTAAGGAATTTTGTTGATCTTGCCTATCAAACTGATTGAAAGATTCAGGTTCTTCATGAATCACCTTTTCCATGATCAAAACGGCGATGACACGATTGCATTCCCCCTTGATTGGAACGACACTTTGCTGGACCATCGCTCCCTCTTGAGTCAATGCCCGATTCACGAACATGTCCTTTCCGGTGCGCAATACATAAAATACGGCCGGTTCGAATGCCTCATAAGCAAATTTACCGACAACCGGATGATCGTAAACCGATTTAACGGAGTGTCCGCATGCCTCTGCAACGACAATGGCATGCTTCCCTTCACGCACCGGACAATCAATAAACACATTCGCTTTATTCAAATCGGCTATCAACGGTAAATTCGTTGATAGGTTTTCAAGAATTTGAATATCACTGTCCAATAAATGAGTATGCAACGCACATAAATCCCGGACGGTCATTGTCCGTTCCATAGGCAAAACCCCAATAAACGTTTATTCATGGATATTATTATTGATTATTATAGATACCGGCTTTATTTTTGTCAATATTCAAAATATTCTAATGTAATGTATTCTAACATTAGATAGCGATATTTAAAACGATTGACCCATATTCTTTTCAACTCACTTGTGGAACAAAATCACCACTTTTCGTCCATATATGACCACCGTTCCTTTTTGCATACTCATGAATTCCACCTCTTCTGGTTATAGTAAAAAAGAAAATAACGGAGGAGGTACATTCCATGAAAAGTTCAAAGGAGTTTGTTGAAAGCATACAAGAGCAGCAAAAAAAGCAAGAAGGCAATATGCGCCGTCAAGGTAATGGGAATCCCGCTCAGAAATTACCGAATAAAAAACACTAATGAAGACAATCTTCAAAAGATCCCAGCTTTAATATAGGCTGGGATCTTTTCAGTCTGATGCACTTTTCTTCTTCATCTCTTCGATTTCTTTTGAGAATGTTTCTTCTATCTCTTTTTTATTTCCATATAAAAAGAGATTATCCCCTAATTTGATTTTATACTCATATAGCTCTTTTCTGATTTTCACTTCTCCGCTTTCAATAAATAAAATATTGATGTCGGCTCTATGTGAAATGGCATCAAAGGCTTTGACATCGATGAACTCCGAGTCCTCATAAATATCGATTTCCATGACCACGTCTTCATCTCCTAAAAATAAGACCTCTTCTATCGGGTGTTCCCATAATTCATAATGATTGTACATTTCACTTTTCATCTTATTCGATAATCTATTATTCAAAAATGGAACCTTCACTAAAATGGTTAAAACCAGCAGGATTCCAATAATGATGCTTAACTCCATCAAACGCAGATCATCTGTAAGCAATGTACTGATCGATGAAATGATGACAGCAAGCGAGAATGCACCAAATAAAATTAAGAACATGCTTATTTTCCTTCGAACGGGATGATCGATAATGGATTTTGACTCGTCAGTTGTAAAACCAGTGCCCGTCAGCATGGAAATAACCTGAAATCTTGCCACTGTGCCTTTTAATCCAGTCAATTTCATCAAGGTGACCGATATTTCAATTACAAGAACAATGATTATAAAATAAAGCAGCATAAAAAGTACATTCATCAAAATGATCACTTCCTCATCTATGGTTTACCCCAATCACGACAAAAGAAATCCCATTCGACGTTCATTTTAATTTTTCACCAATAGCTGACAAAGCAAAAAAAAAACAGTAAGATCCAAAACTTGAATCCTACTGCGTTTCTTTATCTATATATTTCTTAAATGGTCTTCAGCAGCAATTTTTTTAACAGCGGTGTAAATTGCTCTGGCAATTCAGCTACACTCGGAATCATCAGGCGTTCTTTGCCATAGATGTTTTTCATCGTCATCTCTTCACTCTCATCGATGCCTCCATCCGCTAAAAACAGGCCGATGACTTCGATGCCCTTTTTCCTGGCTTCCGAAACAGCAAGGTGTGTATCGACAATTCCATTTTGATCATAATCGCTTGCCGCCGGCTCACCATCGGAAAATACGAGCAAGAAACGGTTCTTTTCGCGCCTTTTTTCCAATTCCATTGTGGCAACCCTGATACTGTATCCGTCCCGGTTGTCTTCCTCTGGCTCAAGCTGCATGATTTTAGCTCCTGAGTTTAGATAAAGAGAATCGGTATGGGACTGGATCACATGGAAGTAGTTCGGCTGATATCCTTCCCTCACTTCATTGGCATCTTCCCAAAATCCCACGATCGAGTGGGGGATCCTTAATTTCTTCAGCACTTCATGAAACAGGACGACCCCTCGTTTCGTTTCATCCATTTTGTTATGCATGGAAGCCGAGCAATCGATAAGCAATGTGAATACCGCATCCATTTCATTGGAATCCTGGTTCTTTTTATAAAAGACCCTTGGATTTTCTTCAAATACAAGCGGGAGTAATTTCTTTGATAAACGGCCAAAAACCAAATCTTTTCTTGGTGCGTTCTTTTTATTTTCCAGCGTCTTTTCAATGGTACTGGAGAGTTTCCTCTTGAACGGTTCGATATCTGCAACAAACTCTCGATAGCGTTTCTCTTCCATAAGTGTTGGTACTTTGGCTTCTTTTATTACCTGAACGACGTCTTTATTTTCTTCACCAAATGGATGTTCACCGCTTTTCCCCATATTGGTTTGTTTCTTTTCCAGCGTTTCTTGCTGATTGTATTCCTTTTGTTGACTTTCCCCTGATGAACCCTGGATTGAAGCCAGTGCTTGGTCGGCATCTTCCGCTTCCCGGGCACCTCCGCCCATCAGGCTTGTTTTCGTTCCCTGCTCCAATTCAAATTGGAGAAACGTCGAATTACTTTCGCCGTTCTTGTTCTCCCGATGCCAAGTCGAGAATTTTTCATCAATGAACTCACTTTTTTCTTCGTCTGCATCATCTGTATCATCGTTCAACAGTTCATCATTTCTAGTCAGTTCATCAAATAGGGTATTTGCTTTATACTTTTCCACACTTGCAATGGGGAAAATGAAATATTCATTCATCGTATCTTCGTACCCATCGTTCACACGGAAAACGATTTGCTCGCAAATCCTCGTGATATCACTGGTTTTAGTGGCATCAAAGACCGAATGGATGAACGGTTTGAGTTTCTCCAGTTCTTCCAGCTGCCTTTCGTTGGCCCTAGGAAAAATCGGATCCGGCCTGTCGGATTGAAGCAGTAAATATATGAGGCAATATAATTCATCCAGTGCAAAACTTCTTGTGACATTCGTCGCCAATTGGCTTTCGAAATATTGTTTAAGGTAAGCCCCCCTTACCGAAAACCATTTTTTCGTGCCTGGTCTTTCTTTCTTCACCAATTCTTCCAATCGCAAATCTTCCAGCAAAGCGAATAATTGGGCTGCAAACTTCGGAAGTGAACTTTCCCCGATGCTGTCCTGGTACTCCTTCATGCTCAGGATTGTTGTATGATGCAGCGTGCCTATCGTTCTAAGAAGCACGTCCGTTTTCAGCCCCGCTTCCTTCACTTCCTTATTGCCATTTTCCCAAAAGTGGCTGGCAGTGACCTTATTCTCGATCAGATCAATGAAGGAGCCATAATTGTATTCGAATTCCAGCTCAGGAATGCCGGATAAAACAGTCGAGAGATCCTGAAGCTGTAAAAAAAGTGCCGTATCTATTATTGAATCATTGAACCGGATATACTTCATGAGGCATTCTCCTAGTTAGAATAATGTGTCAGCCAAGTTCTTCACGAACTCGCGCTCCCGTTCCTCGTCCAACTTATCCACAATGGAACGAAGAATCGCCCGTTTCGGCGGGATCAACACACTCAGATCGCAAGCATCAAGCAAAGCCCTGATCGACGCCGCATCTTCAGCCACCTTCCCTTGATTCACGGCATTTATCAAATCACTCGACAGTTTAACGAACAAGTCAATACTTCTTGGGTCCTTCAGCTTTGTATTGGTTTCTATCAATTGCTTTAACTGCTCCCCTTCAATATAAGGAACTTCAATGACGACAAACCTATTTTTTAGCGCTTCATTCAGTGGCACTGTCCCGACATACCCTTCGTTGATTGCAGCAATCACATTAAAGCCCTCTTTTGCCGTTATCACTTCATTCGTGAACGGATTCGTTATCGTCCTTCTGTAATCAAGCACACCATTGATAAGCGGCAGGGTCTCCGGTTTTGCCATGTTGATTTCATCTATATATAAGAAGTGACCGTGATTCATCGAATTGGTCACTGGTCCAGGTACGAATTCTATCACTTGTTTTTCCTCTTTGTAAGCCAGCGTCTTGAAGCCCAATAAGCTTTCTGCATCCAAGTCGACTGAGCAGTTGACGCTGAACATCGGCTGATTGAATAAGTTCGATAAAGTCTCGGCAAACTTTGTCTTTCCAGCCCCTGTCGGACCCTTCAAAAGGATATTCTTCCCCATGCTCAAGGCCGTGATGGCATCCACCATCAACTCCATCTCGGGAGGGAGATATCCGCCGCTCCTGATCAATTCCTCAAATTGAGCAGGATTCTTTTTGCTTGCTTGTAATATATTTGCTATTTCTGTTGGTAATCGATTGATCATTATGTTCCTACACCCCTTTCTGAACATTTTAAGGCTCTTTCCCATTAAAAACAAACACTAAGAAAAGGAGCTGTCATCAAGACAGCTCCCCGACTGTAGATAAACCCGGAGTAAAGTGAGTTTTTCATTTCAGAAATCCGTTCCTTACTCTAACCAAGGCTCATCAAAACAGGGGACGGGTGAGAGCATTCCGAACTCACTTTTGTAGACAAACTAAGGAGCTGTCATCAAGACAGCTCCTTTCAAGATTCGATGTTAGAGAATGGTATCCCTTAATAGGCTTCCTTAGGGTCACCTTTCAATAGGTATACCATATAGCCCAATACACCGCCGATGATGGCAGGAATCACCCATCCCACCCCTACACTATATAGTGGAAGGTATTGAGTGAAAAGGTCCGAAACGGCATCCAGTTTAATGCCTGATGCCACTATTCCATCCATTATGCTGATGATGGCCGTTAATAATAGGCTTCCTAAATATACCTCCGATTTCCCTTTGAATAAGGAATGGAAGAACGTAAGAACGATCAAAACGATCGCCACGGGATAAAGCGCAGTTAACACAGGAACTGTAATGGAAATCAGCTTGGTCAAACCTACATTGGCAACGGCCGCACTGAAAACGGAGAAGATGACGACATATGATTTATACGATACGGCAGGCAGTATTTTATTGAAATACGTAGCACAAGCCGTTATCAAACCGATGCTTGTCGTCAGGCAAGCCGCGATTACAATCAACCCTAACAACACGGCACCACCCTGTCCGAAAAAATGATTCGAGGCTTGAGCCAAAACGTCTCCGCCATTACCTAGTTGACCGAGCTTTTCCACACTTGTTGCCCCGACATATACTAAGGACGTATAAACGATCACCAACAAGGTGGCAGCTATTAAGCCGGCTTTCAGACAGAAGCCCAACACTTCTTTTCTTGATGTTATCCCTTTATCTTTGATCGCGTTGATGACAATGATCCCAAATGCAAATGCGGCTAGCGTATCCATGGTCAGATATCCTTCTTTAAACCCCTTAAAGAAAGAATTATCTGAATAATCAGCCACTGGTGACTGAATTTCACCCATTGGGTTAATAATTGCGACCACAATGAGAATCCCGATGAAAATCAATAATAAAGGTGTTAATATTTTTCCGACGATATCGAGCATTTTTGATGGATTGATGGATAATAAACAGGCAATCCCAAAGTATATGATCGTGAATATCAGCAATGGTAAAAAACCGACATCATTAGATAGGAAAGGTTTAATCCCTATTTCGTAGGATACACTCCCCGTTCTGGGAAGTGCGAAAAGCGGTCCCAAAGATAAATAAAGAACGACGGTGAAAATGATGCCGAATAACGGGTGTGCCCTGCTTGCAAGCGATTGAACATCATTTTTTCCTGAAAAACCAAAGGCCAATATTGTAATGAATGGCAGTCCAACACCAGTAATGATGAATCCTAAACTGGCCGACCATAAATTGGTCCCCGCGGATTGACCGAGCATGGCAGGGAAAATTAAGTTTCCTGCACCAAAAAATAAAGCAAAAAGCATTAATCCTGTTACAATGACGAAAGACAGCGGTGCTTTCTGTGACATATAGAGCCCTCCATTGTTTTGTGATTATCTTAACCAAGAAAAGAGTTGTCCACAATTTCCGAAAAAAAATGACATGAACTTCGAACCATTCTACTGATCTGTTAAAATGGACCTTCATGAAACTATGAATCATCCATAACTCTTCTTACTATAAAATCCGGCGGAACGTTTGTCAAAGCTATTTCATTCATTATTCGGAAAAATCTTTCTTTTCTAACTTCTTTTTTAAAAAACGAGAGTAGCATTTAGATACAACAGAAAAGTTGAGTAAAAAGTACTGCAATTTATTTTGCAGGAAAAATGTTTTAATATTTGGATATTTCTCCAAACTAAAAAAAAGAAACAGGAGGCGCACACATGAATACTGAAAAAGAAAAGATGGTGAGCGGGAAACCTTACATCGCCGCTGATCCGGAATTAATCAGAGATAGGGAAAATGCCAGAAGGTTGACCCGGTTATACAATCAGACAACGGAAAGCGAAGGGGATGAACGGACCGCACTGCTGAAACGGCTTTTAGGTTCCACTGGGCTAAATGTATATATTGAACCCACTTTCCGTTGTGACTATGGATACAATATTTCAGTCGGGGAAAATTTTTATGCTAATTTTGATTGTGTCATTTTGGATGTTTGTGAAGTGAAAATTGGCAGGGACTGCATGTTGGCTCCCGGAGTGCATATCTATACAGCTACACATCCGCTGGATCCCTTTGAACGCAATTCTGGAGTGGAATACGGAAAACCGGTTACGATAGGGGATCATGTATGGATTGGAGGAAGGGCCATCATCAATCCTGGCGTTACAATAGGGAGTCATTCCGTCGTCGCCTCAGGGGCAGTCGTAACAAAGGATGTTCCTGAAGGCGTTGTTGTCGGTGGAAACCCAGCGAAGGTCATCAAGCATATCGAAGGAATTAAATAAGCAGAGTCCACTCCCCCTGAGTGGCCCTGCCCCTGTTTTACGTTAAATTTTCCTCAAGGCTTCCGCGATTGCAGTATCGCCAGAGATTAAATCAAATGAACGCTTATAGGTATTTTCATCGTTCAATGAAGCAAGGATCGTTCGAGCCACATCTTCACGGGCAATCGAGCCTCTTTCCAATTCCTCGGCGGCGGTCACTTTCCCCGTTCCCGGTTCATTAACCAGAGCGCCAGGCCGAATGATCGTATAATTTAAATCGCTTTGTAACAATGCCCTATCCGCATAGTGCTTGGCCACATAATACGGTTTGATGGCTTCATTCCAGTTTTCGCGATTATTGGCCTGAAAAGCACTCACCATGATGAATCGGTCGATTCCCAGGTTTTCTGCCGCTTCAATCGTTTTAACTGCACCATCCAGATCAATCAACAGTGTTTGATCAGCACCGGTGCTACCTCCGGACCCTGCTGTGAACACGATGGCATCGCAGCCTTTTGCCGCATTCGCAATCTCATCCACTGATCCAGTTAAACTGACGACTGCAGATTCAATTCCATTTTTCTTAAAATGCTCACTTTGTTCTTCTTTGCGAACCATTGCCCGTACACTATGATCCGGGCTGTCTTTTAATAAGTCTACAAGATGTTTACCGATCTGCCCATTTGCCCCAACTACGAATACTTTCATAAAGTCAGCTCCCATAATGTTTAGTTTGGTTTCCCTCCAAATTATTTCATGGACTCAGAACATTATCAAACAATCAGCCCGCCGATTCAGCTTTAACATTGGAAAAAGTTTGGCAACTCACCCTATTCTATTTTATAATAAGAACAACACGTGTTCTTCAGAAACACAAAGGGGAGGTGTAAAGATGGCAATACGAATGTTAATGCCACCTTCTGCAACGTCTCATGCAAAGCCTAGTATTGGAGGCGATACTTTGCATGGGGTTGAATTAAGCTAAATTAATCGCCCGCCTTATCATTTCTAATATTCGGCTTTGCACCTTATTTCATTCTTAATAAAGAATAAGGGGCTGGCAGAAATGAAATATGTAAAAGCGACGGCCGTTTTACCTGAAAAGCTGATCGTTGAAATTCAAAAGTATGTGCAAGGTGAAACCATATATATCCCTAAACCCGAAAAAGCCCATCACAAATGGGGAACCCGTTCGGGATCAAGGGAATTGATCGATGACCGAAATGCCTCTATAAAATATGCTTTCAAAGACGGGCATTCCATCCATCAATTAGCCGAGGAACATTTTCTCTCCGCGGAAACCATCAAGAAAATCGTATATTCTAAATAAAGATTACACGGGTAGCACTGATAATGATATCAGTGCTATTTGTATGCCGAGTATGTTTCTTAGTCGTTTCCCCCCTTTTAAAGCAGATGCAATTTATGTAAAGTAAAGAGAAACGGTAACACTTGAAGAAACAGGAGTGAAGAAAATGGAACCTTTTATCAGGAGCGAGCAGTATAACTTCATAAAATCCCAAACACAAATTCTCATAAATGGACACGCGACTGCCAACGATAAGGATGTGATCAACACCCTGAAAACAGTCGCCAAAGAAAGGGTACTAAGCTTATTCAGTGACTTGAGCGAAGAGCAAAAACAACTGCTGGACCCGGTGGATACCATCAAAGATCCCGCACAAGCCGAAGCCTTTCTACTACAGGTGAAGCCATTTGTGATCCCATTTAAAGAAGTAACCGAAAAAACGATAAAAAAACTATTTCCTAAAGCAAAGAAATTAAAAACCCCTTTGTTGGAAAACATCGATTTGAGAGAGATTTCATACCTGGGATGGGATGATGTCGGATCCGGAAAGAAATTCATCATTGCCCCCCATCATCATAAACTCACCGGATTGCATGGAACCATTAAACCTGCCAACAAAAAAGGGATCTGTGCCATATGCAGCCGCTTTGAAGAAGTAGGGATGTTCATGTCTGAAACAAAAGGAACCGTCCAAGGGACATTCATTAAAAAAGGGAATTATATTTGTCTGGACAGCATGAAATGCAACCAGAACATAACCACTTTGGATAAAATGACCGACCTGATCGAACGGCTGAAATAAAACGGAAAAGCAATCCTTCAATGGAGAAGGATTGCTTTTTTCCCTTGTTAAAAAACTCTCATTTTGTCCTGCTATGGAATTCTAGTATAATGGAAACGATACATGAAAGAAGGATTGATATATTGAAAAGCAAAATGAATCAGTTGTTCGAAGACCAAAAAAATGTTCATGTGCTATATTCCTATAATGAAATGGAAAATTACATTAAACAAGTTTTAAGTTATATCCAAGATGGCATCATGGCGGGGGATTACGTCATTCTTGTTGAAAATGACCGTATTTACCCCATTATCCATAAAGAACTAAGCACTCGGTTAACAAAAGATCAAATGAAGCTCCTTCACTTTGTGAACAACTTTGATTTCTATTGCTCAAGCGGCAGTTATCATCCTCCTGCAATCGAAGAATACTTTAATAAAACGGTTCAGCCCTATGTCGAAAATAAAATCTCTTTCCGATCATGGGCACATGTGGAATGGGCAACCTTGGAAGAGCCCCTGCATATCATAGAGGAATTTGAGAGAACAGTAGACAAAGCTGTAAATCTGCTGTCATTTCCATTAATTTGTGCGTACAAAGGTGAGAGGATGCCAGAATACCTGAAAACCATTTTGCTGGAAACACATCCTTATATTCTAGAAGATAATGATATTACCATCTGTGAACAATACTTGCCATCTGTTTGAAATAATACACTTACACGCTTAGGATTCCCCTAAGCGTGTTGTTTTCCGTTGCATTTTAATGATTACTAACAACTTGTTGTGAATTCCTTGTATATTTAAGCCGGAATATTGTTAGTTATGAGCTTTCACTTGTGAGTTTTGTACATTTACTCGTGAGTTTCGGCGTTTTACTCGTGAATTTGGGGCATTTACTCGTGAATTCGGCTCTTTTACTCGTGAGTTTCGACGCTTTACTCGTGAATTTGGCGCTTTACTCGTGAATTCCGGGCATTTACTCGTGAGTTTCGGCGTTTTACTCGTGAATTTGGGGCATTTACTCGTGAATTCGGCTCTTTTACTCGTGAGTTTCGACGCTTTACTCGTGAATTCGGCGTTTTACTCGTGAATTCCGGGCATTTACTCGTGAGTTTCGACGTTTTACTCGTGAATTCCGGGCATTTACTCGTGAGTTTCGACGCTTTACTCATGAATTCCGGGCATTTACTCGTGAGTACATATTTCCCACCACAGAAAAAAAGAAGCGCCATAATGGCACTTCTTTTTTTAAAATTTAAGGCAATACGGTTGCGCCCATCAAGTAGCGGTCCACTTCTCTTGCCACTTCTCGGCCTTCATTGATTGCCCAAACGATGAGGCTTTGCCCTCTTCTTGCATCTCCGGCAGCGAAAACCCCTTCGACATTCGTTCTGTATTCGCCATAGACGGCATCAATTTTTTGATTGACTGTTTCTACGCCAAATTGAGTTAATAGCGGCATTTCCGTTCCTTCAAATCCGATTGCGATGAAAACGAATTGTGCAGGCCATACTTTTTCAGTTCCTGGAACTTCCCTGAAAATGTACATTCCGTCATCGCCTTTGATTTTTTCCATGGAGATTGTGTGCAGTTCTTTAACGTTGCCATTTTCATCGGCGACGATTTTTTTTGTTTGGATTGAATATTGACGCGGATCTGCACCGAATTTCGCTTCCGCTTCTTCATACGCATAATCAAGGGAAAAGACATTCGGGTAGGCCGGCCACATATTATCAGATGTACGGGCCGTGGGAAGGATTGGATGCTTCCCGAATTGTACGACGCTCTTACATCCCTGGCGAAGGGCAGTTGCGACACAGTCAGCTCCTGTATCCCCGCCGCCGATGACGATGACATCCTTCCCCTTTGTGTCGATGAACTTGCCGTCTTCAAAATTGGAGTCCAACAGGCTTTTAGTCGATGTAGTCAAGTAATCCATTGCAAGGTGAATGCCTGATGCCCCGCGTCCTTCAATTACCAGGTCACGCTGCTTTTGGGCACCTGTGCAAAGGATGACTGCATCATACTGATCTTGCAGTTCTTCAGCTGTTATATCTTTGCCTACTTCTGTATTGGTAATGAAATCGATGCCTTCCTGGGTCAATAATTTGATTCGGCGTGCAACGATATCCTTTTCAAGTTTCATGTTCGGGATTCCGTATGTCAACAGCCCGCCTGCACGATCTGAGCGCTCATAAACCGTGACCGAATGACCTGCTTGATTCAACTGGTCGGCACTCGCCATTCCTGCCGGGCCTGAACCGATGATGGCAATTTTCTTGCCGGTCCTGCTTTCAGGGATGCGAGGCGTTATCCAGCCATTTTCAAATCCTTTATCGATGATGGTCCGTTCTATGTTCTTGATGGTAACGGCAGGATCGCTTATCGCTACCGTACAAGACCCTTCACATGGGGCCGGGCAGACACGCCCGGTGAATTCAGGGAAATTATTCGTTTTCGATAAACGGTCCAATGCTTCTTTCCATCTGCCGCGGTACACCAAATCATTCCACTCCGGAATAAGGTTATGAATCGGACAGCCCGTAGTGACTCGGTTCAATTCCATGCCCATATGGCAGAAAGGGGTGGCGCAGTCCATACACCGCGCTCCCTGTGTACTTAACTTTTCGTCAGAGAAAGGAGCTGTATACTCTCTCCAGTCGTTTAAACGAGTGAGAGGATTCCGGTCTTTTGGTTTTTCTCGCGGATAATCCATAAATCCTGTTGCTTTTCCCATCTTTCTCTCCCCTTCCTTACTGCATCACAGCTTGTTTAGTGATTTTTTTATCTTGAATGGCATTTGCTTGGAATGCACTCATGATCGCTTTTTCATCCGATAGCCCTGCACGCTTCTGCTCATTGATGCTTTTGATCATCCGTTTGTAATCTTTCGGAATGACTTTTACGAATTTCTTGGCGAAATCCTCCCAGTTCTCCAGTACATACGATGCCTTGGCACTTTCAGTATAATGAAGGTGGCTGTAAAGCATTTCTTTTACCTCTTTGGCATCATCCATATCATCAAGCGTCTCGAATTCTATCATTTCGCCATTGCATAATGCCTTGAATTCTTCTGCATCATCAGCAAGTACATAAGCGATGCCGCCTGACATGCCTGCCGCAAAGTTTTTGCCGACGTCACCCAGAATGACCACGCGTCCGCCTGTCATATACTCACAGCCATGGTCTCCTATTCCTTCAACGACGACATTGACTCCACTGTTCCGTACGGCAAATCTTTCTCCCGCACGCCCATTAATGTAGGCCTCGCCGCTTGTTGCACCATATAAGGCGATATTTCCGGCAATTACATTGTCCCCGGCCTCGATCTGATTGCCAGAAGGTGCCGTGACAATGATCTTCCCGCCAGATAAGCCTTTCCCAACATAGTCATTCACATCACCAGTCAAATACATCGACATCCCCTTTGGAATGAACGCACCGAAGCTCTGGCCCGCCGATCCTGTAAAACGAAGTGTGATCGTATCTTCAGGCAACCCTTCCTCACCGTAGCGTTTGGATACTTCACTGCCGACGATCGTTCCGACCACACGGTTCACATTGGTAATCGGGAAGCTGACATCCACCTGGGTTTGGTCATTTAAAGCAGGCTCCACAACAGGTAAAATCTCACGGATATCCAAAGATTCTTCTATTTTATGGTTTTGCGGAAGTTGATACGTACGAATCCCCTCCGGTTGGAAAAGAAGTGTCGTCAAGTCCAGATGCTTTGCTTTCCAATGGTTTTGCGCCCGCTCGCTCACTTGTAAAACATCAGTGCGGCCGACCATTTCTTCCAGTGTTCTAAAGCCAAGCTCAGCCATCGTTTCCCGGACCTCCTCAGCGATGAAGCGCATGAAATTCACGACATGATCCGCATCTCCAGTGAATTTGCTGCGAAGTTCAGGGTTTTGGGTAGCTACCCCGACAGGACATGTATCCAAATGGCAAGCACGCATCATGACACAGCCTAGGACCACAAGCGGTGCTGTAGCAAAGCCGAATTCTTCCGCTCCAAGGATAGCTGCCATGACCACATCGCGTCCCGTCATTAACTTCCCATCCGTTTCAAGGACGACACGGCTGCGCAGGCCATTCAGCATCAATGTTTGGTGTGCTTCGGCAAGACCTAGCTCCCAAGGAAGACCAGTATGTTTGATACTCGTTTTTGGTGATGCACCCGTACCGCCATCATACCCGCTGATAACGATGACATCTGCGGCTCCTTTGGCCACGCCGGCTGCGATTGTGCCTACGCCTGCTTTTGACACAAGCTTGACGCTGATCCTGGCATCACGGTTCGCATTTTTCAAATCATGGATCAGCTGTGCCAAATCTTCAATCGAATAGATATCGTGATGCGGAGGCGGTGAAATCAGGCCGACACCCGGTGTGGAACCGCGGACCTCTGCAACCCAAGGATATACTTTGTTTCCGGGCAGCTGCCCGCCTTCACCCGGCTTAGCACCTTGAGCCATTTTGATTTGAAGTTCATCGGCATTAACAAGGTAATGGCTTTTCACTCCAAAACGGCCGGACGCAATTTGTTTAATACCGCTGCGGCGATTATCGCCGTTTTCATCCAGTTGGTAACGGCTAGGATGCTCCCCGCCTTCACCGCTATTGCTTTTTCCGCCTAAACGGTTCATCGCGATCGCTAATGTTTCATGTGCTTCCTGACTCAATGAACCGAATGACATCGCGCCCGTTTTGAATCGGCTGACGATGGATTCCACGGATTCCACTTCATCTATTGAAATGCTTTGGCGTTTTTGATCGAACGAGAATAAATTCCGTAAAAACCCAAGTCTCTCTTCATTCGCCAAGTTTGAATATTGCTTAAATAAATTATAATCGCCTTTCCGGCACGCCCATTGCAATGTATGGATCGTTTTAGGATTGAAAGCATGATGTTCCCCTGTTTTTCTCCATTGAAAATCACTTCCGCTTTCAAGTGTTTCATCAAGGGAATCGGCTGCAGCTTTCCTATGGCGAATCAACGCTTCATCTGCGATCGTTACCAAATCGATTCCACTAAGCTGCGATGCCGTACCGCTGAAATAGCGTTCGATCACATCAGCACCGATTCCTACCGCTTCGAAAATTTGTGCGCCGCGATAACTTTGAATCGTTGAAATCCCCATTTTCGACATCACTTTTACGATGCCTTCTGTCACAGAGCTTACATATTTCCTTACCGTTTCTTCGTAGCTGGTGGCCAAACTGCCTTCCAATACCGCCTGCTTATATGTTTCATAGGCAAGATACGGGTAAATCGCATCCACTCCATACCCGATTAGGGATGCATAATGATGGACTTCCCTTGCTTCCCCCGATTCAACGATAATGCTCACCTTCGTACGGTTACCATGGCGGATCAGCTCTTGATGAAGGGCGCTCGCAGCCAGCAGGGAAGGAATCGCAGCTTTTTCCTTGCTCATATCCTTGTCAGATAATATCAAAAGGCTGACACCATCAGCGATCGCTTGTTCCGCTTCACGGCAGATGCGATCGAGTTCACTCTCTAAATCTTCTGAAAATAAAGTGTGAATGACTTTGCTCCTGAATTCAGGATAGGCATTTTCTTTCAACTGCTGCATTTGACCCGGCGTCAAAACAGGCGAATCCAATTGAATGCGGCGGCTGTTCGTTTCATCCGGCTTCAGCAAATCTCCTTCCGCACCGAGAAATGTCATCGTTGACGTGACGATCTGTTCACGCAGCGAATCGATCGGCGGATTGGTTACCTGTGCAAAAGATTGCTTGAAATAGTTGAAAAGCGATTGCGGGCGATCTGATAAGACCGCTAACGGAATGTCATTGCCCATGCTGCCCAGTGGATCTTTGCCTTCGTTAATGACCGGCAGTAAATACTTTTGGACATCTTCATACGTGTATCCGAACGCTTTTTGCCTGAATAATAAATCACTCAAAGGCTCCCCTTCGAGCACAGGCTCTTCGTCACTTAATTGAACAAGCTGGTCGTCCAGCCATTGCTGGTATGGATTTTCCTGGGCCATTTCCGACTTGATCTCTTCATCGGAAACAATACGGCCTTCCTCTAAATCTATTAAAAGCATTCTGCCTGGACTTAAACGATCTTTATATAATACATTCTCCGGCTCCACATCGATCACGCCGACTTCAGAGGAGAAAATGATGTAATCATCTTTTGTTACATAATACCTTGCCGGCCTTAAACCATTTCGATCAAGTATGGCACCGATTTGCTTGCCATTCGTAAAGGATATGGCCGTCGGTCCATCCCATGGCTCCATGAGCATGCTATGATATTCGTAAAATGCTTTCTTTTCCTTCGTCATATGCGGATTTTCCGTCCACGGTTCAGGAATGAGCATCATCGCCGCATGTGCTGGTTTACGCCCGGCAAGCACGAAGAATTCAAGTGCATTATCAAGAATCGAGGAATCACTGCCGTCTATATCCAGAATAGGCAGGACCTTTTGCAGGTCATCCCCGAATGCTTCCGAAACAAACTGCTGCTCACGCGCTTTCATCCAATTCACATTGCCTCTAAGCGTATTGATTTCACCATTATGGATCAGGTAACGGTTTGGATGTGCCCGTTCCCAGCTAGGAAAAGTATTCGTACTGAAGCGGGAATGCACTAAAGCGAAAGCGGAAACGAAAGACTCCTGTTGGAGATCAAGATAAAAAGCATCCACCTGCTCTGGCGTCAACAATCCTTTGTATACGATCGTAGCACTTGAAAGGCTGGCAAAATAAAAACGATTGCCGCGTTCCCGGGCCCAGTTTTCAGCTTGTTTTCTGATAACGAACAATTTGCGCTCAAAAGCTAAATCATCGGTCATCTCTACGCTTGCCCCGATGAATACTTGGCGAATCGTCGGACATGTCTCCTTGCCGACCTCCCCGATTTTCGTTGCATCAACAGGAACCGTTCTCCAGCCTAATAACGTTTGGCCCTCTTGTTCGATAAATGCATTCAAACGAGCTTCGATTTCATTCCGTTCATCATCATTGTTAGAGAAAAAGAGCATGCCTACACCATAGCGTCCTTTTGCCGGCAGATTCATTTCCGAACATGCCAGCCTGAAATATTCATCAGGAATCTGTACCATTAATCCTGCGCCATCTCCTGTAAGGGGATCGCTGCCTTGTCCGCCGCGATGATCTAATTGGCACAGCATATTCAGTCCTTGTTTGACGATGTCATGTGTAGCAAGCCCTTTTAAATGAGCGTATAAACCGATCCCACATGCATCATGTTCAAATTCAGGATGGTAGAGCCCTTGTGCTTTTGGTATTTGATTGTATGTCATATTAATCGCCCCCATCGTATTCTTACACCGTTATGTCACTTACATTTATTCTAGGTTTTCAAATCGATATAAACAATATATAATTCTAGTAGAATCCATCTCAATTTGAGATGAATGGCAGGAGGATGAATAAATGGAACTACGACAATTACGTTATTTTGTTGAAGTCGCCGAGAGGGAACACGTCTCAGAAGCCGCAGAGCACCTGCATATCGCACAATCAGCAATCAGCCGGCAAATCTCCAGACTGGAAGATGAGCTTGGCGTACTTTTATTCGAGAAAATCGGCCGGAATATCCAGTTAACTCCAATTGGTAAAATTTTTTTGATTCATGCCAAAACGGCGATACAGGCGATTGAATATGCCAAATATCAAATTGAGGAGTTTTTGGACCCTGAACACGGAAGCATTAAAATCGGGTTCCCGACCAGCCTCTCCACCCATTTACTGCCTACCGTCATTTCCGCTTTTAAAGATGAGCAGCCGAATATCGGCTTCCACTTAAGACAGGGATCTTATTCCTCTTTAAAGGAAGCTGTCAAAAATCGCGAAATCGGATTAGCCTTCCTTGGACCGATCCCGACAAACGATCCAGATATCGAGGGTCATACCCTGTTCACGGAAAACATATCCGCTTTACTGCCAATCACTCACCCATTGGCTGATAGGAAGAGTGTGCGCCTAAGTGATTTAAGAAATGATCCCTTCGTCTTGTTTCCAAAAGGATATATCTTTCACACTATCGCTCTCGAAGCGTGCAAAGCAGCCGGTTTCACACCGAACATCGCCTCGGAAGGTGAAGACATGGATTCCATAAAAGGGCTCGTTTCTGCAGGAATCGGAGTCAGTCTGCTCCCTGACAGTACCTTTTATGAAGTCATTCCAAGACTCACTGTCAAGATCCCGATCGATACGCCCGAAGTCAAACGGACGGTCGGCATCATCACTCCTAAAAACAGGGACTTGGCTCCATCAGAAAAACTTTTTTACCAATTTGCCAAAAAGTTCTTCTCTGTTCTCGAACAATATCAATAAAACATGGCCTTCAAAACTGTTAATGGAAATTGAAGATGGGACAGATCTCCCATAAATATTTCACTAGACAACTTACCTATAGCCCACTGAACGAATAATGTATCAAGATTATTCGTTCAGGAGGAAATTACATGCAACCCACCCATTCACATCTTGCTTGGCATGAGACACTCGAGCTTCATGAGTTGGTCGCAGCCCAGTCCAATGCCCTTATGAAATTCAAAAAAGCTTATCCAAAAATAAAAGACCCCATTCTAAAAACGATATATAAGCAAACGATTGACACCCTTACCCAAAACATCATGGAGCTGCTGCAATTTTACCCGTTGACGCCTAAAACGGGCAGGGATGACGATGCATCAAGAGATGACGCATCGGCCGCCGCTGCCGGGGAATTGCTGGGCTTTGCCAAATCATCTATCAAAAATTACGCAATGGCGATTACGGAAACAGCCACCCCTTCCCTTCGAAAGGTATTTAAGAAACATTTAAATGGAGCCATCGATACCCATGCCAAGATTTTCAACTACCTTTATGAAAGAAATCTCTATCCTGCTTACGACTTGAACCAATTGCTTCAAAATGACGTCGATGTTGCCAATAAGGCTCTTTCCCAACCTTTCTAAACGCAAAAAAAGGCAAGCATACCGATTGCTCGCCTTTTTTGCCGTGTTCCGATTCCTTTTTTCAATATAATGTTATAATATATAATAATTGGATTTAATTAGGTCAATAGTATTCAAGAGGTGATAATCATGAAAAAGATCATTTTATCCATCATCCTATCCCTGCTCTCATTTTCTTTAGTTGCCTGTAAGGCCGATGAGCCAAAATCCGAGAATATCCTTTCAGTACCTGAGCTGACAGCAAGGGAAAAGGCCATCCTGGAGAATTCAAGTGAACATTCCTTTCTTATCGATTTCAGTGTGGATGATACATACAAGGAGATGTCCGTCTGGGTCGAAAAATATGAATTTGGCAAACTTGTCGAACCTGAAATGGGACGCATGACAACGGGGATTGAAAAGAATGGGACAATCATCTTTACGACATCGAAAACTGATGATGACCAAAAACGATCGATGTTCAACGTCAGCATTCAAAACGATGATGGTACGGATACGGTTACTTATCCTGAAACCATTGATGAAATGGATTCCAGCGTATGGGGCAGTGCTGGCAAATTCAAAATAAACAGCACAAACAAGCTTGCATTGGCGAGTATATGTTACTCAAGCGGAAATGAAGGCATACGCTCACTTTCCACTGATTTTTATGGTGATACGGAAGGACATATGGACGAGTTGAAGGAATACGATGCGGTCTACCTCCTGAGAAGTGAATTCACTAAATGAGCTGACAAATTAAAGGGGCAAATTAAATCGAACATGCCCCTCATTGTTTTTTCATTCCGCCCTATTTACCGCATCAAGACCTCCCCTTTCAGTCATCTCCCTAGCCTTACAGTAATCCCAATTAGCCGCCCGACGAATTACATATATTCTGCATCAAGCTAGATAAAAACTCATGCTTTAAGAGCAATTCAATATCGAAGTGGTGGAATTAGCGGATCCAAAAGCATATGAGAGTCCCCCAAGAGCTGACTCCCATAAATTCACATCCTCTTATTATTCTCATCTATATTAGTGAATTATTTAAAGTCTTTCACTTCTAAATTAATACCATCTACTTTATCTTTGATACATTAGTTAAAAACGATCATTTAATGTTTGTCACAATTAATTCGACATCCATAAAAAGGGGGTTGAAGAAAGAGGCATTTGGGTGTAATCTTTAAAAATAAAAAACGGAAAGAAGATATTTAATTGAAGAAAATCCTCCTCCTCTTTGCAGCAGTAGTCATTGCAAGCTCTCTCGGACATCAAATAAACGGCGGATATATGGACCCTCGAAAATCCCGCCCTAGGTATATACATTTAAAATAAGGAATCATTTATAAAAGATTGATTCTTATAATGCATTAAACTGTTAATATTGACATTTTTAGCACATAGTAAGAGATTTGGATTTAAGCAGGAAGTTACCCCAAACGCTCATTCCCAGCCTTAACCGAAAGCGTTCCTAACCCAATTGAGCAAGCTAAAATAATACCTTATGCTATTACTCTCCCTTTTTTCATTATATTTCCTCCTGATATTTATTATTGAACAGATTAATGATGTAAGAACGGCGAGTACATGAGGTTTCAGAATTAAAACACGAAGCTCCAGATCTGAATCCTGCTATGACAACGCACAGGCACAAGACACGCTTATGACAAAAACACCGCATATCATCGAGCGGTGTTTTCATTCGTTTTCTCACAAAAAAAAGGCCGTTTAACATGTAAGTTAAACGGCCTTCACTGCTATTTAGATTTTTTCACTGTTACTTTTGTTGCTTTTCCTGTATTGCCCGCTTTGTCTTTTGCTGAGACATATAATGCGGACCCTGCTTTTTTCTTGCTGATTTTGACGGAGAAGTTCCCCTTACTATCAGCTTTTGCCGTTCCGATGTTTTTATTGCTGTGCTTCACGGTAACGGTTGAACCGATTTCCGCTTTACCTGTTACTTTTGTTGCTTTGTCGTTTACTTCATTCACCTTTGGTGCTCCTGGAGCCGTTTTATCTTTAACGATTACTTTTGCAGCTTTTCCTGTATTGCCCGCTTTGTCTTTTGCTGAGACGTATAATGCGGACCCTGCTTTTTTCTTGCTGATTTTGATGGAGAAGTTCCCCTTACTATCAGCTTTTGCCGTTCCGATGTTTTTATTGCTGTGTTTCACGGTAACGGTTGAACCAATTTCCGCTTTACCAGTTACTGAAGTAGCTTTATCGCTTACTTCATTCACTTTCGGTGCATCCGGGGCGGTTTTATCGAGAACCGTTATGGTTGCCGCCTTGCTTTCACGTTTTGCTAAGTCTGTAGCCGTGACTGAAAGTTTAGTTCCGGCCTTTTGCTTGCTGATTTTCACTTTGAAGTTCCCTTTGCTATCCGTGTTACCTAAACCAATCACTTTTTTGGCACTATTTTTGATCGAGATTTTCATGTCCGCTTGAGATTGACCCATTACATACGTATCTTTGTCACTTAAAGCTTTGACAGTTGGCTTTTTAGGGGTTGCACCCTTATTCACGAATACTTTGATTGAAGATACTGCTAGTTTGGAAGAATCAGAGATATTCACAGTAAGCAGCTGCGCAGCTTTTTGGACCGGAATCGTAACGCTGAACGTTCCGTTGGCTGACGCCGTTCCTTTACCAAGCGTTTTGCTTCCGCTTTTCACTTCGATCACTGACCCTTTTTTAGCTGAACCAGTCAGTTTTGTTTGCGTATCCATCACAAGATTGACTTTAGCATTCAAGTCCACTGCACTAAGTGCACTGTACGCATTCAATCTTCCGTATCCAGAGACTAAATCTTTTCCGACAGGAAGTTCTTCTTCCGGTATGATGATTTCGCCATCTTCCGGTACATAGTCCTCATAAGGGTCTACATTATCTTCTTCTTCAAAAGCGACATATTCCGATGTCTCATGAAGGATTTCCCTTACTTCATTCACTTTCAACCCAGGGTTTCCGGATAATAATAAGGCTGTGGCTGCCGCAACATGGGGAGTTGCCATTGATGTACCATCCATGTAAGTAACATTCCCGTTAGGCACAAGGCTTGGGATGGCTGTCCCTGGTGCGACCATGTCCAACTTCGATCCATAATTGGAATAATCGGATACTAAATCAAGGGCATTGGTTGCACCGACGGATATGGCGTATTTTGATGATGCAGGATAAGAAAGACCTTCCATCCCATCATTACCGCTTGCCACGACAACCATTACATTCTTGGCAGCGGCATGTTTCAAGGCATATTCAATCGTCCTGCTATATTCTCCGCCCAAGCTAAGGTTTATGACCTTTGCACCATGATCCACGGCATATTTAATGCCTAGTGCAATTTTCTCATTGTCTCCAAATCCTGAAGAGTCCAAGACCTTCACAGGCATGATTTTAGCTACCGGATTAATTCCTTGCATGGAATAACCGTTATCTGCTTTGGCAGCGATGATTCCGGATACATGTGTACCATGTCCATTGTCATCGATTGCTTTTTCTTTCTTATCGATGAAATTCTTACCTGACTCCATTTCAACGACACTCTGTAGATCCGCAAGTGAATCATCGACACCTGTGTCGATAACCGCTACCAACGTATCTTTTAAATTGCGTTTCTTGATAAGGTTCTGCAGTTTTTCGTTATCGATGTCCGCTCCCTTTACGCCTTCTTCCCCGCCGGCGTTATTCAAAGACCATTGATACGGTGATTGAATGTCGGCAGAAAGTGCCTTGTACGTTTTTACCGCTTCGATATATTCCACTTCTGGAAGTTTTTCGATGCCGGATAGAGCTGCTGTGCTCATTTTAGCTTGGTTCTTTAACTCGACGACATACATATCATCATACAGAACCTCTTGTTGCTTAGGTGCCGATAATGTTCCATATCCTTTTCCGCTTATCTTGGATTGGACAGCGCTTAATGACTTCCCAGGTTTAAGTTTGACGATATATTTGTTCTTTACATTTTTCGAAGCAGGAAGTTCGACTCCCGCTTTGCTTGCGATATCGACGATCCTCTCACCTGCAAGCTTATCAAGATTGATTTTCTTTGCGATGGCGTCCATATCCTTTTTCAATCCGGCCGGAGCAACGTCTGCCGACTTTTTGAATAAGGCCTTGATCGCTTCTTGCTGCTTGTTGCTAATGACTGCCGTACTGCTTGCTCCATTTTCATTAAGATCCTCAATAAGCGGCTTAATCTCGACTAAGTGATTATAAACGGCTTCCCTTGCCGTTTTATTACCAGCCAGGTGAAGGGCCAGGAATGGCGAAGCTTTATAGTATAAAGAGGAAAGGGTGCGTCCCTCAGACGACTTCGTGAGAACTTCATCTCTAAACACGCGGAGTGTTTTTAACATGGATTCTCCCGTTTTCTTATCGTTTACACTCACTTCAACCGGGCAAGATTCAAGCTCCTCCCCTTCGTCCCCGGCAGATGGCGGCAATGTTACTGAATGCGCATTGATGGAGTATTCAGCTACATTTTCCGCATCCGGAATAGGATTTCCCTCATCATCCGTATCGCCGAAATATTCAACTTTAACATAATATGTGCCTTCCCATGCATATGGGAAATCGACTACAGCTTTTTCATCAGGATAAGCAGAGACCATATAATTGCTCTCATCTTTTTCTGCTTTTTCTTTATCTTGATATACGGAGATATTCAAGATTTTGTCCGAATTGACTTCGAACTCAATATGGGAGAACTTTTGTACTTCTTCTGTTGTGGGACTGATTTGGTACCATTGAACATCCGGTTTTTCAAACTTTCCGTCCAGAGTGTCCCCATTTTTAATCGTTTTTACATTTTCAATGGGTGCTGCAGCTGCTGCTTGAGAATTCAGTGGAACCATCAAGCTGAAAATCAGTGCAAAAATTAGTGCAAACGCCGTAATTCGACTCACATTCTTAAATTTCACGGTTTCCCCTCCAATAATTGGTTAAAAAAATATAGTACTATACCAAACTATCACACTGTAAAATTTTATCAACCAATTTTTTCCCTTTTTTATGTCAAATGCTTGATTTATTTGGCCAAAGAGCTGAAAAATGATTCGCATGAACCAATTAAGCAAGTCATTTACGTTCCGATTTCCTCTCATGACGATAGTAGATGTCCATTTGGCAGATTGATCGCTAATAGAGTTAAATCGGTGAATATCCTAACATGACCTTTTTCCTATAATCAGCCAATGCCACGAAAAAAAGCTGTCCCCGCAGTAAAAATATGCGGGACAGCTTCCAATCATTTTTATTTAGTTTGCGACGATATTGACTAATTTGCCTGGTACGGCAATCACTTTACGAATGGTTTTCCCATCGATTTGTTCTTTGATGGAATCATCACCCATCGCGATTTCTTCCAGTTTTTCTCTCGTAGTGTCAGTCGGCACCATTAATTTCACTTTGACTTTTCCGTTGATTTGGATGACGATTTCGACTTCGTTATCCACTAACTTCGCTTCGTCGAAAGCCGGCCATGTTCCGTACGTGATGCTCTCGGAGTGGCCCAGTTTAGACCAAAGCTCCTCGGCGATATGGGGTGCAACTGGTGCAAGCAGCTTTACGAATCCTTCGATATACACCTTAGGAAGCGAATCCGCTTTATAAGCATCATTAATGAATACCATCAATTGTGAAATCGCCGTATTGAATTTCAATTCCTCATAGTTCTCGGTCACTTTTTTAACCGTTTGATGATAGACTTTTTCGAGCTTGCCCGTGTCATCCGTCTCTGTCATCTTATCTGTGATCGTCCCGTCATCGTTGACTAATAAACGCCAGATACGGTCAAGGAATCTGCGGGAACCGTCCAATCCGTTTGTGGACCAGGCAATCGAAGCATCCAATGGCCCCATGAACATTTCGTACATGCGAAGTGTATCGGCACCATGGCTTTCCACGATATCATCCGGGTTCACGACGTTCCCTTTGGATTTACTCATTTTTTCATTATTCTCACCAAGGATCATTCCTTGGTTAAATAGGTTCTGGAACGGTTCCTTCGTTGGCACGACACCGATATCGTACAGGAACTTATGCCAGAAACGAGCGTAAAGCAAGTGAAGCACCGCATGCTCAGCGCCGCCAATATAAATGTCGACCGGCATCCATTCTTTTAATTTTTCAGGATCGGCAAGCGCTTCTTTGTTATCCGGATCGATATAACGAAGGAAGTACCAGCTGCTTCCTGCCCACTGCGGCATCGTATTCGTCTCACGGCGTCCTTTTCGTCCGTTTTCATCCGTTACATTCACCCATTCCGATATGTTCGCAAGTGGTGATTCTCCTGTCCCCGAAGGCTTGATGTCCGTAGTTTTCGGTAAAATCAATGGAAGTTCTTCTTCCTTCACTGGAGACATAGTGCCGTCTTCCCAATGGATGATTGGAATCGGTTCACCCCAGTAACGCTGACGACTGAATAACCAGTCGCGAAGACGGTATGTTATTTTCTTCGTGCCGATTTCTTTTTCTTCCAGCCATTTGATCATGGTCGAAATGGCTTCTTCCTTATTCAACCCATCAAGGAATTCCGAATTCACATGAAGTCCATCGCCTATATATGCTTCACTTGTCACGTCTCCGCCAGCTACGACTTCCTTGATCGGCAAGTCGAACTTTACTGCGAATTCATAATCTCTCTCATCATGGGCAGGAACGGCCATGATTGCTCCTGTTCCGTAGCTGATCAACACATAATCGGCAATCCAGATCGGCATTTTTTCGCCGTTTACCGGGTTAATTGCATAAGCCCCCGTGAACACGCCTGATTTATCCTTTGCCAAGTCTGTTCTTTCCAAGTCGCTTTTATGTTTCACTTCATCCAAATAGGCTTCAACTGCCGCACTTTGATCAGCCGTCGTAATTTTATCGACAAACGGATGCTCAGGTGCCAATACGGCATATGTTGCACCGAATAACGTATCCGGACGAGTCGTGAACACCGTGAATGTTTCATCAAAGCCATCAATATTGAATGTAACCTCCGCTCCCTCGGAACGGCCAATCCAGTTACGCTGCATATCCTTGATGTTTTCCGGCCAATCCACATCATTCAGATCGTCGATTAAACGGTCTGCATACGCCGTGATACGAAGCATCCACTGTTTCATTGGGCGGCGCTCAACAGGATGGCCTCCACGCTCACTTTTCCCATCGATGACTTCTTCATTCGCCAATACCGTGCCAAGTGCCGGACACCAGTTAACGGCCACTTCATCAATATAGGCAAGGCCCTTTTCATATAATTTCAAGAAAATCCATTGCGTCCATTTGTAATAGTCGGGATCTGTCGTGTTTATTTCACGATCCCAGTCATAAGAAAAACCAAGGGCTTTGATTTGGCGGCGGAACGTGTTGATGTTGTGCTCTGTGAATTCAGCTGGATCATTTCCCGTATCGATCGCATATTGCTCTGCCGGAAGTCCAAAGGCGTCCCACCCGATCGGATGCAATACATTATACCCCTGTGCCCGTTTCATCCGTGCCAGGATGTCGCTTGCCGTATAACCTTCCGGGTGCCCCACATGAAGACCGGCCCCTGAAGGATATGGGAACATATCCAGCGCGTAGAATTTGCGTTTGCCGCTATCTTCACCCGTTTTGAATGTCTTATTGCCTTCCCAATACTTTTGCCATTTCGTTTCTATGCTTCTATGGTCAAAACTCATATGATTTCCTCCTAATTTCCGTTTAAAAAACAATAAAAAACCCCTCATCCCAAAATAGGGACGAGAGGATTATGTATATCTTCCCGCGGTACCACCCACATTGGCGATAGCTAAAATCCGCCCAGCTTAAAACATCCGTAACATGGATTGAAACGCCAGGCATTACTTATTAATTCACACCCGGGACTCCAAGGCGAGTTCGCGACCGTCCCAGGTTGACTTGCACCACCCGTCAACTCTCTTTACTGGTTTAAACCGCTACTATTCCTCATCATAGTCTTTATGAGAATATTGATTTTATTTCATTCTAGTCAATTTCACCGATAATTGCAATAGCCGTACATAAACATTATCGACAGGTTTTTCATTATATATGCGAATTCAGGAAAATTCGTGCAAAAAAGGGAGCTATTCATTCATAGCTCCCCCTGCTTCCATTTAATGTCGCAGTAAAATCATTTCATTCCTCAATTCGTTCAACTGCTGCTTCATCCGCGAAAGCATTTCCCGTTGCTGGTCATTCGAACTGGCATACAATCGTTCCATATCCGTCAAAGCCTCTTCGATATACCTTTGCGAATTTTGAAATTGTTCATCATCATAATGCTCCTGCCGTGAGGCCTCGTTAAATTCAAACTCTGCAAAATGGAGAGCCCCTTCACATTGCTCTAAAAAATGATCGACGGATTGTCTGGTTGCCATTTCAAACCCTCTCCTTCGCGTCTCATTTGGATGATTCGGAATCATCTTTTCTAGTTTGAGCAAATAACGGGAGGATTATCATTTTTTTTTGAGCAATCAACCTTTATCCCAAAACTTCTCACCTTGATGGGAAATGAACTGCTCGATCCATTCGGCAAAGCCCATATGGAGCTTCTCGCCTTCTTCAAAATCATCGATATGGCCTTTTACCATTAAATACTCCTTATCGCCTTTGGCGACGGCTTCCCCATCGATCACAATATTATCTTGATAAATGCAGGCCACTTTATAGCATCCCTCGTAGGAATTTTCATATGTGTAATTAATAATATCATCCAAGCTGTATAAATCGTTTTCCCCGCCTGATTCCACATTATCGAACAGACGGCATCCATTGGTTATTTTTAAAAACTCCTTATAATCCTCAGGCAGAAGCAGTCCGGTTTTCTTTTCAAAGGAATGAATTTGTTCATCCGAAGCAGGTGAATTGAAGGTGCAAGTGGCTTTGTATGTGAACCCATCTTCATTTACTTCGATCACCTGATTATTTTCGGCTAATTTCTTTTTCATTTGTTTGATCGCTTCTTCAACTTGACCGGTCATGTCCATCAGCTCCCGATTGGATATAGTCATTCAAAGATAAACTGGAAATAGCGGTAAAATATTTAGCCTTCAAGTATACAGTATACGCTTATTTTTCAAAAAAAGACCTAGCTGCGAGAATGTTGTATAATATATGTTGCGCTTTATTTTATTTAGGAGGTTGCTGATTTGAATCAAGCAAACCCGTTTATATATGCAACGGACAACAAACGATATCATACATGGAATTACCACCTGAGAGAACATTTTGGACATAAGGTCTTTAAAGTTGCCCTGGATGGCGGTTTTGACTGTCCGAACCGTGATGGCACCGTCGCACATGGCGGCTGTACCTTCTGCAGTGCCTCAGGCTCTGGTGACTTCGCTGGCAGCAGGGTTGAACCCTTGGACGTCCAGTTTAAGAAAATCAGCGAACGGATGCACCATAAATGGAAAGATGGAAAATATATGGCCTATTTCCAAGCATTCACGAATACGCATGCACCCGTGGCAGAGCTTCGCGAGAAATATGAAAGTGTATTGACCCAGGAAGGTGTCGTCGGACTCTCCATCGCGACACGCCCGGATTGCCTTCCAGATGGTGTAGTCGAGTATTTAGCGGAATTGAACGAACGCACTTACCTTTGGGTCGAGCTGGGTCTCCAGACGGTCCATGAAAAGACAGCGGCGATGATCAACCGCGCCCATGACTTCGATTGCTACAAAGAAGGCGTCGATAAACTGCGCAAACATGGCATCCGTGTCTGCTCCCATATCATCAATGGCCTGCCTCAGGAAGATTACGGCATGATGATGGAAACAGCCCGTGAAGTCGCCAAACTCGATGTGCAGGGGATAAAGATCCATTTACTTCATCTATTAAAAGGGACACCGATGGTCAAACAATATGAAAAAGGCCTGCTCGAGTTTCTTGACCGTGACGATTATGTCAGCCTTGTATGTGACCAGCTGGAAATAATCCCTCCAGAAATGATCGTTCACCGCATTACTGGTGACGGTCCGATCGATTTGATGATCGGTCCAATGTGGAGCGTCAATAAATGGGATGTCCTGAATGCCATTGACGCCGAACTGAAACGCCGCAACAGCTGGCAGGGGAAAAATCATCACATGGAGGTACAATCATGAAGCTAGATCGAATTTTGCCTTTCGCCAGGATTCTGCTGGAAAAAGCGGTCCGCCCCGGGGATATAACCATAGATGGCACGATGGGCAACGGCTTTGATACCGTCTTTCTTGCAGGACTTACAGGTATAGACGGACATGTCTATAGTTTTGATATTCAAAAAGAAGCGATCGAAACCACAACGGCAAAACTGAACGCCGAGAATTTACAAGAGCACTGCACCCTCATTCACGATGGGCATGAACATTTAAGCAAATATATCAGGAAAGAACATTCCGGAAAGGTCACAGGCGCCATTTTCAACCTGGGCTACCTACCTGGCGGAGACAAATCAATCATCACCCAAGCCGAGACGACGATATCAGCCATTGAACAGCTGTTCGAACTGCTGGCGCCTGAAGGCATCATCATCCTCGTCATATACCATGGTCATCCAGGGGGATCAGCAGAACGTGATGCATTGATGGATTATGTAGAGAACTTCCCTCAACAGAAAGCCCATATCTTGAGATACGGGTTCATCAACCAAGCAAACAATCCGCCATTCATTGTCGCGATTGAAAAGAGATGATAAATCTGACACCGTTCTATTCGAACGGTGTTCATTTGTAGACAAAAGCGGTTTTATCTAAATTTTGATTAGAGCGGGTGTGCAAGACTCCACACGAAAGGGCGCGTCCAGGGGAGACCCAACGGCGCTGATGGCGGACAGCCCACGGAGAAGCGATTGCCTGTAGGGGAAATCAACTTTCAAAATTTACAAACCGTAAAAAATCTATAGGCAAGGTTTTATCTAATTTCAAAACAAAGTTGATCGGAACGGAAGGTGCGAGACTCCTGCGGGAAAAGCGAGTCGAGGGGTGACCCCGCAGGCGCAAAAGCCCCGAGGGCGGACCGCCCGCGGAAAGCGAGTGCCTGGAGTGGAAATCGACGTTCGAGATTTTACAACCCTCATAAAAACTGCAGACAGGTTTTATCTAATTTCAAAACAAAGTTGATTGGAACGGAAGGTGCGAGACTCCTGTGGGAAAAGCGAGTCGAGGGGAGACCCCGCAGGCGCAAAGGCGCCGAGGAGGCTCCCGGACCGCCCGCGGAAAGCGAGTGCCTGGAGTGGAAATCAACGTTCGAGATTTTACAACCCTCATAAAAACTTCAGACAAACTTGATTTTCATCGAGTTTGTCTACAGTCTGAACACCGTTCTATAAGAACGGTGTTTTTTCAATCCCAGCTCGAAGGCAGCAGAATTACCAATCTTAACTTTTTGAATTTTTCGTCTTTAATGATTATAATGATAGAAAATAGATAAGAGGGTGCAGAAAATGGAACATTTGCCTACTTCATTACTGACGGATATATTGACTGAAAAAATCAAAAGGGATTCAAGCGAGCAATACGGGGATTTTGTCAGCTCGATCAACTCGTTGACAGAAGAACAAAAAACCATGGAGGGCCTCAAACAATTTGACCATCATTTTGATAAGTTCCTGCCACAGCTCGATTTAATGATTTCCACCCAAAACCATGAAGCGATCATGAATATGAAAGCGACGCTTTTGGACCTATTCGCCAATGACTTGACCTTCAAATCCATTTATCTTCTATCCACTGCATTATCCAACAAAAAGGAACTTCCTCATTTGAACCAATTTATGTACCCGGTTTCTTTCTGGGCACCGGTCATCAAGTCGAACGAATTGCTTAAAAACGCAGGCTGATCCAAAAAAACTGCCGAAGGCTAACTTCGGCAGTTTTTCATTTATCCTGAAGTATGTACGGAATCAAACGACATACCCTAATATCTTTAAACGGTTTTCAACAAAACTCAGTGCATATTGAAATACATCATCACGCTCCGGTTCATTGAAGATTTCATGATAAAGCTTCGGCCATTCCTTATATTGCTTTTCACTGGCCAAATTATAATTGAACCACTCACGAACCGCCTTCTTGTTCACGATTCGGTCATCTCCGCCCTGCATCACCAAAAGCGGAACATCCTGAAATTCAGGAATCTCTTCAAAAGCATCCTTCATAGCCTGTGCAAGCTCGCGATACCAGCGAACCGAAACCTTTGTGATATATAAGGTATCGTTTCTATCGGATTCACGAATTTCCGCACTTCTCGTCGCCATTTCAGGTGTCAATCCGGAATCCACCCTGAACTGAGGCATAACGATGTTCAAACCATGCGAGAGCATTGTAAGGAACTTCCGCGGCTTCGTCACGAGGCCCAAGCAAGGAGAAGAAAGAATCACCCCTGCAATGTCCCATTCCTCTTCCTGAAGAAGGCGTATCGAAATCAAACCGCCCATGCTGTGTCCAAGTAAAAAGACCGGCAACGAATATTCATAAGCCTCTTCTATCCAGCTTTTCACTTCGTCCAAATACTCATCAAAGGAATCGATATGTCCCCGGTAGGCGCGAGTAGTCATACCCTGCCCAGGAAGGTCGCCCATGACGACATGGTATCCAGCCGAAAGCCACATTTGTGTTACCCACTTATAACGTCCGTGATGTTCCATTGCCCCATGAATGATGACAATGACGCCCTTTGCGTCTCCTTCTGTCTCCCATTTCCACATTCGAAATCCCCCTTTCACTTTTCACTTGTTGTGTACGATCCATGATAGTTGAAATAATATATATAAATTATAACCATATTCGTGATTTTCGACAAAAAAGAAATCTAACAAGTTGTACATTGCTATTATAAATAGCCAAGTGTATTTGCATACGGTATATTAAAATAATACATAAAAACATTCACTTCGGAAAGGAAATGATTGAAAATGATTATTTATCCGTATAAAGGCAAAGAACCTGAAATTGCTGAAAGCGCTTATATTGCTGAAAATGCTGTCGTCACAGGTGATGTCAAAATTGGCGACGAAACATCAATCTGGTTCAATTCCGTCATTCGCGGTGATGTATCCCCAACCATCATCGGAAAAAAAGTCAGTATACAGGATAACAGCATCCTGCACCAAAGCCCAAATAATCCATTGATTATCGAGGATGAAGTAACCGTTGGACATCAGGTCATATTACATAGCTGTAAAATCCGCAAAGGAGCTTTAATCGGCATGGGATCGATCGTACTTGATGAAGCCGAAATCGGCGAAGGGGCTTTCATCGGTGCCGGCAGTCTCGTTCCCCAAGGCAAAGTCATTCCACCGAACATGTTGGCATTCGGACGTCCAGCTAAAGTCATCCGTGAAATCAATGAAGAAGATCGTCAGGATATGGAACGCATCGTACGCGAATACGCAGAAAAAGGCCAATACTATAAAACGGCGGAACGAATAAAGTAATGCACGAGCACTTGACTGAAAATTACGAGTATTCAACGTAACTCACGAGTATTTGCTCCAAATTCACGAGTAAATCGCTCTAACTCACGAGTATTTGCTCCAAATTCACGAGTAAATCGCTCTAACTCACGAGTATTGCTCCAAACTTACGAATAAATCGCTCTAACTCACGGGTATGGCCCTTAAAGTTTAATTATTTCTTTGGGATTTCTTGAATTATTCCCGCAGACGGCTAAGTTAATCCATAAAAAAGGTGCCCCGCAAATAACGGGACACCTTTTTTTATATGAATTACGCTTGTGCTTTTAATGTTTCTGCTTTGTCCGTGCGTTCCCATGGAAGATCAACATCTGTACGGCCGAAGTGTCCGTATGCAGCTGTTTGTTTGTAGATTGGGCGACGAAGGTCAAGCATTTTGATGATACCAGCTGGACGAAGGTCGAAGTTTGCGCGAACTAGGTCAACAAGGACTTCTTCGCTTACTGTACCAGTTCCGAACGTATCAATGGAGATTGATACAGGCTCTGCCACACCAATTGCGTATGCCAATTGAACTTCCGCTTTGTCGGCAAGGCCGGCTGCCACGATGTTTTTCGCAACGTAACGTGCAGCGTATGCAGCAGAACGGTCAACTTTAGTAGCATCCTTACCAGAGAATGCACCGCCGCCGTGGCGAGCGTATCCGCCGTAAGTATCAACGATGATTTTACGTCCAGTAAGACCAGCATCCCCTTGAGGTCCGCCGATTACGAAACGGCCAGTCGGGTTGATGAAGTACTTAGTATCTGCATCGATCAACTCGGCTGGAACGACAGCTTTGATCACATGTTCTTTTAGATCGGCTTGAATTTGTTCAAGCGTAATTTCTGCATCATGCTGTGTTGAGATGACGATTGTATCTACACGTACAGGACGGTTATTCTCATCATATTCCACGGTTACCTGTGTTTTACCATCAGGGCGTAGGTAAGCAAGAGTTTCATCTTTACGAACTTGAGCCAAGCGGAATGAAAGTTTATGCGCCAATGAAATCGGAAGCGGCATAAGCTCTTCAGTTTCATTACAAGCGAATCCGAACATAAGACCTTGGTCCCCTGCACCGATTGCATCGATTTCTTCATCTGACATGTTTCCTTCACGAGCTTCCAATGCTTTATCGACACCAGCTGCGATATCGGCAGACTGCTCATCAATGGAACTCAAAACGGCACAAGTTTCAGCATCGAAACCGTATTTCGCACGTGTGTAGCCAATTCCTTTAATCGTATCACGAACGATACGCGGGATATCCACGTAAGCGGACGTTGTAATTTCACCAGCAACAAGTACAAGACCTGTAGTTACACTAGTTTCACACGCAACACGTGCATTTGCATCCTTAGCTAGGATAGCATCTAAAATGGAATCTGAAATCTGATCACAAATTTTGTCCGGATGGCCCTCTGTAACAGATTCAGAAGTAAATAGACGTTTCTTTGACATCATATTTCCTCCTTGGAAGTTAGTATGTTGTAGGCATAAGCCTGTTTTTACGGAACTCGTTTCCCTCATTAGTTTCAACTATAGACACAGAATTACTTATAAAAAACACAAAAACCTTCCCTGGCAAATGAGGAAAGGTTTAAAATTCTGTCTTCTATCCTTTCACTCTTATCGTTCAAGGGTTTTTTACCTTGCTCAGGTTAGCACCATCACCACTATTCCTTGAAGACCTTCGCTTTATTTTCGGCGATCGATCTTGGAGTCAAGTTCAATATGGCAGGTTGCTGGGTTTCAAAGGGCCTGTCCCTCCACCAACTCGGGATAAGAGAATCCGTACAATTTAAGATATTATCGTATCTGGCTGGAATTTGTCAATGCTTTTCTAAAAAGAACATTTCCACCCAGAATGGCGTTCATTTGAAAAAACATGTTGATACAACGTCCTAGAGGGGTTTACAACGCAATATACGAATAGAAATGTTGTAAATTGCCATTAATAATAAAGTACTGAATATCTAAAAGGAACGACATCCTGACTTTCCTTTTAGACATATATTGTTTACTTACTTCCTATTTAAATAAATTTTTCCTCATGAAAGTATATGCGATCATCCTGACTCGGTTCCTGCCGGATTAAAATGATTAATGCGGCCAGCTGAAAATAATCACAAATTAAAAGAAATAGTATAGACTAATTAAATGAATGTGTTATACTAATTATAATCTAAAAACTCAAACAAAGGAAGGTACCTCATATATGAATTCTGTAGACGTTTCTAATGAGTTACACCAATTATTAACAGGAAACAATGTGCAAACTCAACTATCAGTTCCTCAATTGGTCGAAAAAGTACTAAGCAGAAATGAAGGCGTTTTAACATCAACCGGCGCGGTAAAAGCTGAAACTGGCAAATATACCGGTCGTTCACCTAAAGATAAATTTATCGTGGAAGAAGCATCCGTTAAAGATAAAATCGATTGGGGTCCCGTGAACCGGCCGATTTCCGAAGATGTGTTCAATAAACTATATAATAAAGTAGTTGACTACCTAAAAGCAAAAGAAGAGATTTTTGTTTTTAAAGGTTTCGCTGGTGCAGACGAATCGTCACGTCTTCCCATCCGTGTTGTCAATGAATATGCTTGGCATAACCTTTTCGCCCATACATTGTTCATCCGTCCAAACGAAGAGGAGCTGAGAGGTCACGAAGCTGAATTCACGATCCTTTCTGCACCTAACTTCAAAGCGGACCCAGAAGTGGACGGAACTACATCCGAAACGTTCATCATCGTTTCATTTGAACGCCGTACGATCCTGATCGGCGGAACGGAATATGCAGGAGAAATGAAAAAATCGATCTTCTCGATCATGAACTACTTACTTCCAGAGGCTGGAATCCTTCCAATGCATTGCTCTGCTAACGTAGGACGTGAAGGGGACGTCGCTTTATTCTTCGGACTGTCCGGTACAGGCAAAACAACTTTATCAGCAGACACTAGCCGTAAATTGATTGGCGATGATGAGCACGGCTGGTCTTCTAACGGCGTATTCAACATCGAAGGCGGCTGCTATGCAAAAACGATCAACCTTTCACGTGAAAAAGAACCGCAAATTTTCGATGCAATCCGTTTTGGTGCTGTATTGGAAAATGTTGTTGTTGATCCGGATACGCGTGAAGCGAACTATGATGACAGTTCATTGACTGAAAACACTCGTGCTGCTTACCAAATGCAAGCAATCGATAACATCGTGAACCCAAGTATTGCAGGACATCCAAATACAATCATTTTCTTAACGGCTGATGCTTCAGGCGTTCTGCCTCCAATCAGCAAGCTTTCCAAAGAACAGGCAATGTTCCACTTCCTAAGCGGATACACTAGTAAATTGGCTGGTACTGAAAGAGGCGTAACTTCACCGGAAGCTACATTCTCCACTTGCTTCGGTTCACCATTCTTACCGCTTCCAGCTACACGCTATGCTGAGATGCTTGGTGATAAAATTGACGAGCACAATGCAAAAGTTTACCTTGTCAACACAGGATGGACTGGCGGTGCATACGGAACTGGAAGCCGTATGAAACTTGCTTACACCCGTGCAATGGTACAAGCGGCGCTTGAAGGTGAATTAGCGAACATCGAAACGATCAAAGATGATATCTTCGGTTTGGATATCCCGCTTCATGTTCCTGGTGTTCCTGATGAAGTGCTTCAACCAATCAAGACTTGGGCAGATCCTGCCGCTTATAAAGAAGCAGCAACAGACCTTGCCGCACAATTCCGTGCAAACTTCAAGAAATTCAAAAGCGTTCCAAGTGAAATCGAAGAACTTGGCGGCCCGACAGCTTAATAAATTGTACACAAAAGGACCAAGCTCTTGCTTGGTCCTTTCAGTTTGTCGGCAGGAAACGTCACTTCCCGAACCATGATTATGGATTACTTTATAAAGTGCCATGGAAGGGGAAATACCTCGTCTACTGTCGAATAAAGTACCAAGTAACCCGAAATACGGCATCTTCGCTCGAAATTACTGCCATACACCCTGAAATATGGCGGCTGCACTCGAATTTACTGCCTTGCACCCGAATACACGTCTACTGTCGAATTCACTGTCTTTCAGCTCGAAATACGCCATCTGTGGTCGAAATTACTGCCTTATAGTACGAAATACGGCGGCTGCACTCGAATTTACTGCCTTATAGCTCGAAATACGCCATCTGCGCTCGAATTCTCTGCCTTGCAGCACGAAATACGGCGGCTGCGCTCGAATACTGCCTTATAACCCGAAATATGGCAGCTGTGCTCGAATAATTGGCTAGCCGAGACTCTGCTAGGATGCTTGAGGTGAGGAGGCTTGACGTACAGGAAGCGGATCTGAAACCAACTGGATCGTTTCCACGTTCTGAAAGGGCCTCGTTCTTGCATGGTCCTTTTTTTCAGTGGAAAAAGGGGACTGTGATAGTCAGTGCCCCCTTAATCGTTATTCCATTATCGATGTTGTCCAAGTTTTTAGATGATCGCTTTATTCCTGTCTTTTTTCATGGACACCGTTTTGTATTGATATATATTGCCCAGGTTTGCCACCGGGATATCTGTTTTAGTTGCATCAATGCAATTGCGTGTATCCAGAACTAATTTATTGCTCATGAGATTCGATAGCTTATCATAATCCATCTGTTTAAATTCATCATGGTCAGTCAGGATAAGTATCAAGTCGGCATCATTTACAGCGTCTTCCACTGATACGACTGGCATCTTTCCAGATTTGACATGCGGGTCATGCAAGGCTACATCCATGTTTTCCATCCCCATCAAGATATTGACGACATCAATGGCAGGACTTTCACGAATATCATCTACATTTCCTTTGTACGCAAGACCGAAAACAGCTACTTTTGGCTTCCGGATCCCCTCTAGCATCATCCTTACGGAATTAACGATGTAATAAGGCATCGATACGTTGGTATCACGGGCCAATTTAATGATTCTAGCATACTCCGGTGCCTTTGCAACGACGAAATACGGATCGACCGCTAAACAATGGCCGCCAACTCCTGGTCCTGGTTGGTGTATATTGACACGAGGGTGTTTGTTTGCCATCGATATGACATCCAAAACATTGATGTCCAGCTCGAAACAGATTTTCGTCAGCTCATTCGCAAGGGCGATATTGACATCCCTGAAGGTGTTTTCCATCAGTTTGGACATTTCAGCCGTTTTCGCATCGGTCTGAATGATCTCCCCTTGAACGAAGGTTTTGTAAACAAGACTTCCTTTATATGAGCATGTTTCGGTGATGCCCCCGACGATACGGTTATTATGAACCAACTCTTCAAGAATCCTTCCAGGTAAAACGCGTTCCGGACAATGTACGAGGAAAATGTCTTTTCCGATGGTAAGGCCCGTCCTCTCGATCATCGGTTTAATATGATCATCCATGCTTCTTGGCGCTATCGTCGATTCGATAATGATGACATTCCCTTTTTTGATAAAAGGAAGAATGTTTGAGGTGGCATCCAAGACATGTGTTAAATCACAGGATTGGTGCATGTCCTTTTTATTTGGAGTAGGCACCGCGATGATGAAAACATCCGCATGTTCCGGGCTTAAAGCAGCTCGGAACTTATTGGAAGTTAGCACTTCTTCTAATACCTCATCCAATCCAGGTTCTTCGATATGGAGCCTGCCGCTATTCAAATTGGAAATAATCTCAGGATGGATATCCACGCCGACAACATCGGCACCGTATTTAGCAAACATTAAAGAAGTTGGAAGTCCGATATAACCAAGTCCGATTGTACAAAGTTTCATATAAACCACTCCTATCTATTTTTCTGCTGTACTCTAATTTGTTAGGCTGTTTGATAGATTTCGATAAAGATTTCCTTCTCTTGTTTCCAATTGTATTTTTGTCGCGCCTTCAGGCAGTTTTGACTCATTTCCGCCCTTTTTTCAGGATGCTTCAATAAGTAATTGACACCTTCGGCAATTGATTTTGGATCATGCGAATCGACACATACACCGATTTTTTCCGTATCGACAACCTTTTGAATTTCAGGAAAGCTGCAGGCAACCACTGGCACACCGCTCATCATGTATTCAAACAATTTATTTGAAGAAGCGGAGTAGTGATTAAAGCAGACATTATTCAATATCTGAAAACCTAAATACGCATTTTTTGTATAATGGAGCAGCTCGTCGACCGGAACCTTCGGCAGGAACTTCACACGATGCTCCAGGTTCATGTCGCTTACTTTCTTCATTAATTCACCCTTGATCCTTCCATCCCCGATAAAAACTACCGTTCCTCCCTCGATCATCGGTACAGCATCAACCAATTGCTCTAACCCTCTGCCCATTTGAACGCCGCCTTGGTATAACAATATCGGTTCATTCTCTGGCAAATCGAGCAGCTCATGCAAATTCACGGCCGTACTTTCCTCCGGATTGGTTGGAATCGGGTAGTTATGGACCACCTTGGGATACAGACCATATAAGTCTTCGTTATACTTAGCTCTCGTATGGTTTTCAGCAATCATTTCATCGACGAACATTAATAGGAATTTCTCCATCATCCCGTAAATTCGGCTATTATATCCCGTTCTGCTCGTTTGTACTTCATGCGAATCATAAATCAGCTTTTTCCTTCTCAGCCATTTACTGCTGATCGCTCCCTGCATGAGCGTATTCAAGTCATTTGAATGATAGAAATCATATTTCCTTTTCCGGCCATGATAGATCATTTGACCAAAAATGTAGCTCCTCGTTAATAGTGTCGGCAGCTTCGTTTTCGTGATGAACATGGTGCCCAGCGCAAGGAGTGCAAATGCACCGAACAGTATTCCCGACCCCACCCAGCCGTTGATCAAGTTCAAATTCCACAATGTATTCCAGATCACTAAGGCAAATAGGGCGATTTCAAACTTCTTTTTCTTCAATTTGCCTACGATCCTGAGAATCTTATTAAGCGCCTCCCAGCGGTTATTCACCCTAGTGACCGAGAAACCATTTTGGTGTTTCTCCTTTTTGGCCAAACCTTCGATTTTCCAGTTATGAATGGCAATTAAATCGACTTCATAACCCGCTTCTGTAAGTGCTGTGCATTCTCTTAGAACCCTCGCATCGTTCGTAAAGTGATTCCACACGAACATACATACTTTCTTCGCCATGTTGTCCTCCACTTCCGGATTTTTCAGCCTGACGCTTCCATCACGTTGATGAGACCTTTAATATTTTTAGACCATTGAAAATGTTGTTTAGCATACCGATGACCGTTTTCTCCCAGTTCTTCACGAAGGGCCGGATCTGAGGCCATTGTCAATATATGCTGACAGATTTCATCAACATTTCTGCTCTCTGCCACCAACCCGCATTTCGCCTCTATGAGCATCTTCTTGGCCCTGCCGTCCACATCACCGACAATGGGTTTTCCGACACACATATAATCGATGATTTTACCAGGCAGGACCTTATTGAAGACTTCTTTTTCAACCAAGCTCACATAGGCAATATGAGACGTTGAAACTTCATGAAGAGTCACTCTTCGATTCATCGCATTAATCATCTTAATATTGGTCAGCCCTCTAGAGCTTATCTCTTTCTCCACTTCGGATATCCGATATCCATATCCAATCATCGAGAACTCGATTTGTTTATGTTCCCTTAGCTTTTCAGCTACGGCTATAAGTTTTTTCAAATCCTGGGCCAGTCCGATATTCCCCGCATAAACGACCTTGATTACCTTTTCCGATACGGGTGTAAGCAAGTTCTTTAACGTCAGCTCATCCGCAGTAAGCGAATTGGGGATGAATTGGATAGCCTCTTCCTTGACTCCCTTTGCAACGATATAATCCCTGAAACCAGGACTATTGATGATAATAAAATCTGAATGCCTATATAGCTTCCTTTCCAGGAAGAAAGCGATTTTCAATACCCACTTATTATTGAATACGCCTACACCTATCAACGATTCCGGCCATAAATCCCTGACATCGGTAATGAGTTTCGCCTTCATCTTTTTCTTGGCGATCAACGCTGCCAATGTAGGGAAGATGGGCGGGGTCGTGGCAAACACATAATCATATTTTTTTTCGAGACGGATGATTGTATAAATGAAAAGCCACATCGCTTCAAGATAATGAAGCAACCGCTTCCCCATATTGCTTGTATACCTCTTCACTTTGTCCGGCTTAATCCTGATGACATCTTCTTCAATGCTATCTTCATCCCAAAACTTTGTATCTTGATATAAACTTTGATTAGGATAACTCGGCTTCAATGTGATGACCGTTACCTCGAATCCGTTTCTTTTCAAATGGAGATATATATTTTTCATTCTATTTCCCGCACTTCCGATTTCCGGATAAAAGTTTTGCACGATCATCAGGACGCTTTTCATATTCGCCTATCACCTCTATTCTGCTTAGCTTACTTCCTGCTTTATATTGTAAATGCCAGATATTAACTTAAGGTTAAAGAAGTATAAAGTCATTATTAATATTGTAAAAATTCTGTTAATAATTGTTTCGTTTTTATATTTCCCCTGAACTTCCCGTTATAATGGGGGAGACATTCAGAAGGGGAGGAAATGAGCATGCCTAAACAACGTATTAAGGTCATGACCGTATTTGGTACAAGACCAGAGGCTATCAAAATGGCACCAGTCGTTTTGGAACTGAAAAAGCATCCAGAAGAAATAGAAACCATCGTGGTGGTCACCGCCCAGCATAGGGAAATGCTCGACCAAGTCTTGCAATGTTTTCAGATAAATCCAGATCACGATTTGGATATGATGAAGGATAGACAAACATTAGAAGAGATTACAACACGAGGGCTTGAAAAATTGAGTTCGCTCATGAAAGAAATAAAACCGGATATCGTCCTCGTACATGGGGATACCACGACAACTTTCATCGCCAGCCTGGCAGCCTTCTATAATAAGATACAGATTGGTCACGTTGAAGCTGGTCTGCGGACTGGTAATAAGTATTCTCCATATCCTGAAGAGATGAATAGGCAGCTGACAGGCGTCATGGCTGATTTGCACTTTGCCCCTACAAATCAGGCGGCAGAGAATCTAATTTTGGAAAATAAAAAGAGTGATTGTATCCATATTACTGGCAATACGGCTATCGATGCTTTGAAAACAACAGTAAATAAAGACTATGATCATCCGATTCTATCTGGTTTGAATGGAGATCGCATGTTATTGATGACAGCGCACAGACGGGAAAATATCGGAAAACCAATGGAAGAAATATTCCGTTCCGTCAAACGGCTGCTTGAAGATTACACGGATACCCAAGTTGTTTTCCCGCTTCATAAAAACCCGGTTGTCCGTGAAATTGCTTACCGGATTTTCGGTGAAACGGAAAGGCTTCACTTAATAGAGCCGCTTGAGGTGCTTGATTTTCATAATTTTGCGGCGCACGCCCATCTCATATTGACAGATTCCGGAGGGGTGCAAGAAGAAGCTCCCTCACTTGGCGTTCCTGTCCTTGTGTTACGCGATACAACAGAACGTCCGGAAGGAATCGATGCCGGTACCCTTTTATTGGCAGGAATTGAGGAAGAACGAATTTATCAATTAGCCTCAGAATTACTTACAAATGAAGAAACCTATAAAAAAATGGCGACAGCTTCCAACCCATATGGAGATGGATTCGCTTCAAAGCGGATTGTCGATATCCTATTAACGCATTGCGAAGTGAAATCCCCCCTTCCATTATAAAAAATCAAATAGAGAGAAAAGCCTGTCACGTAAGCGGCAGGCTTTTTCTATTCAGCCAGATTCTGAAACGGCTGCCTACATTTTCATTAGCGAAGGATTAAAACAAAGTCCAATTTAGATTTGTAAATGTTAAATACATATGTGATGGTTTGGGGAGATTTAACGTTTCATTGAAGTCAATCTATTACCTTGGAGGTGTTGTAATGTTCGGGAAAGATCCCAAGTGTGTTAAATGTGGTAAAGAAATTAAGGGGGACGAAGTCGTTTTTGTGAAAATGCGTTATCCGAAGTGTAAAGGGATGACTGAAATAGAAGCATATTTAAAAAATGAAGGAAGTTTACAAGAGGATTAGTATGAAAAATCAAGTTACCCCCTATTTAATTTTTGATGGACAGCAATAGTCGCATTGGCCTTTTATGCACAAGTATTTCATGCAGAGATTACCGAACTGCAAACCTACGGGGAAGCTGATTTCCCAGCACATGAAGAAGCGAATGACCTTGTTTAAAAATGGCCGAAAATACGCCTTGTATCCCCGGCCATTTTTAATAGGTATTCGTCCGCTGAACACTCCATCAAAAAATATGAAAATAATTAAGGACATTTTTTCCAATCAATAAAATCGTGACGCAAATGAATAAGATACGGACATAGGAAGCACCTTTCTTTATGGCGAAGTTCGTTCCTACCAATGCTCCCGCGACCATTGCAAGACCCATCGGGATTCCATAGGCAAAATTGACGGTCCCCATAGATAAAAAAATGATAAGTGCGGCAATATTGCTTCCAAAATTCAATATTCTTGCATTCCCGGCAGCCTGGACAAAATCAAACCCAATGATCAGAAATGAAAATAATAAAAAGGAACCTGTGCCTGGTCCAAGAAAACCATCATAAAAACCAATCGCAAATATAATGATTATCAATAGAATCATTTTCTTCCTTGTCAGCCCTTTATACTTTGCGTCTTTACCCCAATCCTTTTTTACCAACGTATAAATCGCGACAATGACCAGCAAGATCAAAATGAGGGGCTTCAATATCTCTGCGGAAACGAAATGTACAACGTATGCTCCTAACGCCGCTCCAATCACGGTGATCGGAAACAGCTTGATGACGAATTTGAAATCCACTTTTCCAGCCCGAATGAATGAAATCGTACTCGTTAAAGACCCCATGGTACCCGCCAGCTTGTTAGTGGCAAGTGCCGCTGAAGGCGATATGCCCGTGAACAATAAAGCAGGAATGGAAATTAACCCGCCCCCGCCCACTACGGAATCGATGAATGCGGCAATAAAACCCGCAAGTACTAAAAATAGCAAAGTATAGAGATTGATATCCTCCATGTATTCCCCTTCTTTCAAAAGCACTATCTAAAATGCCATTACTCATTTTTCATCCAAATAATCGAATAACCTTTCTTCTGAAATGACCGTGAACCCATGCCTCCTAAGCAAAGCCGCGGTCACTCCATTCCCGACCTTCTTCTTCCCCTTGAATTCCCCATTATATATCGTGGCACTCCCGCAGGATGGACTGTTTTCTTTTAAAACGACTAACGTCGCCCCTACCTCCTGGGCTTTCAATAACGTAAGATTCGCTCCCTTTATGTACAATTCCGTTACATCCCTGCCCGACTTTTCGATGATCTTCGCTTTTCCATCAAGGACATCCCCACCTTCACCGCCAACTATCTCAGCAGGTTCCCTCGGTGTCGAAAAACCGCCAAGCAACTCAGGACAAACCGCTATAGCCTTTTTCTCCCTCATCAATGCCATAATTCCTTCATCCAAGCTGTGGGTACCATTGTATCTAACCTCAAGGCCCGCTAAACAAGAACTCACCAAAATCATCAAACCACCCCGCCTCATGCACTTTACACCATTTTACCACTCTTTTCGTGACAATCATTTCGAAGATTGAATATCCGCCAGGGATTCTACGCTGATAAAATCCCGTTTTGCTTGGGTCGGATTTTTTCCACACAGGCCGAATTATCCGCACATCTGTCGAATTCCGCCAAAACAAAAAAAGCGCTTGCAGCGAGGCGATTCCCGGCAAGCGCTTGTCTATTTAGTTAGTTGAATTCAGTGATAGCAGTTGGTACGTAATGATGGTCTTTTCACTGGTCCATTCAATTTTTTGGATAACGGCTGTTCCGCTTGAATCAGATTGGATCGTTTTGCGGACATCGATTGGAATATCGATAGGGTATAACCTGTAACCAGCTTTCGCCAGCCGAAAAATGTTTTCTTCTTCACGGGTTTCGTTCCCTTTAGTAACGATCATGGTATTTAGCTCCATAGGCATGCCCATGTGTATCTCCTCCTCTTGCCAATATACTTAGTATATCCTTCATTCTATCATTATTCGGTTTTACTTTTCATCCAAGATGTTAAATCTTCGACTACTTTTCTGTTTACGGCAGGCGGGAAGTAATGCGTGAATTGAGGGAAATACCAGCTTTCGACCTCTTTGTCATGCATTTTCAACCTTTTTTCCAGCCGGTATGCGTGTTCTATGGCGACATTGTCATCTTTTTCACCATGTATGATCAAGACGGGTACATTCAAATCATCAATCGCAAACAATGGTGTACGGTATTCATATTGATCCGGGCATTTTTTAGGTGTTCCGCCGATGACACGCTTCATCATCCGACGCATATCGACCCGTTCGACATATGTTAAAAACATATCCGACACACCTCCCCATGTAACGATCGACGCTGCGTTCCTGCAGTATATCCCAGTCCAAAGGGCCATGATTCCGCCACGGGAGAATCCGAGGATATGAATGTGATCCTTGTTCACTCGGGGATGCTGTTCAAGAAGATTGAATCCTGATATCGCATCGAATCGATCTTCGCCTCCAAAATCCTCATCTCCCTCCCCGCCTTGATTTCCACGGTAAAAAGGAGCAAAAACGATGAAACCTTCTACAGCATACTGCACGATCCTTGCAGGCCTCACCTTGCCGACATTTTTAATCCCGCCGCGCAAATATAAGAAGGCGTCATGGATTTCGCCATCAACCGGTTCAGCCAGCAACCCCTTTACCTTCAAGCCTTGTGATATGTACGTAACTGAATAAAGATGGATTCGTGGATGCGGTGATGGAAACCGCTGTTTTGAAATAATCGTTCCGTTCTCCAATTTCCACTCTCCTTTCTCTCTATTCTTATTGTAAAACATCCGCTTGTTTTTATCCCCTGAGAGGATTCACATTTTTTTCTTCCGTTCATACGATAATGTAGGCAAAATACCCATATATCAAGGAGGAAGGCATTTTGAAAAAATGGTGTAAAGCAGGTGTCGTATTTTTACTTCTGTGCGTGCTGGTGATCCCGCTTGGCGCATGCGGCAACAAAGAACAGGAAACAACGAAGGTAAGGGTTGCCGAAGTAACCCGCTCCCTTTTCTATACACCGCAATATGTCGCGATCGAAAAAGGTTTTTTTAAAGATGAGGGCCTCAGCATTGATTTGAAAACGACGGCAGGCGGCGACAAGACGATGACCGCGCTTCTTTCTGATGGAGCGGATATTGCTCTCGTTGGCTCCGAAACATCGATTTACGTTCAGGCACAAGGCTCGAATGACCCCGTCATCAACTTCGCCCAATTAACACAGACGGATGGAACGTTCCTTGTTTCACGTGAAAAAATTGACAACTTCAATTGGGATATGCTGAAAAACTCTACATTCCTAGGCCAGCGTAAAGGCGGAATGCCGCAAATGGCCGGAGAGTTCGTATTGAAAAAACATAACATAGACCCGAAAAAAGATTTGAACCTCATCCAGAACATTGATTTCGCGAATGTCGCAACTGCCTTCGCTTCCGGAACCGGCGATTTCGTTCAACTGTTCGAACCAACGGCCAGTGTGTTTGAAAAAGAAGGAAAAGGCTATATCGTCGCTTCTTTCGGCACCGAGTCCGGTCATCTTCCATATACAGTTTATATGGCTAAAGAAAGCTATTTGAAAGAAGACAAAGAGACTGTCGAAAAATTCACGAGGGCTTTGAAGAAAGCACAAGATTGGGTTCAGGAAAACGATGCTGCCGAAATTGCCGAAGTCATTCAGCCGTATTTTGAGGATACCACTCTCGAGACGATGGAAACAGTCATCAACCGCTACAAAGAACAAGGATCCTTTGCCACCGATCCCATTCTTGATGAAGAAGAATGGAACAATCTTCAAAACATCATGGATGAAGCAGGCGAGCTTCCAACACGTATTAGCCATGAAGAGCTGGTCAATACCGACTTTGCTGAAGAAGTCACAAAATAACATAGCAAAAGGTAAGGAGGATGTCCGATGAGCTTTTTAAAAATCCAAGACATTCACCATACTTATTTTTCAAACCAGACGGCAGCGACCGCACTTGCGGACATTTCCCTCGACATTGAAAAAGGTGAATTCGTCTCTTTTCTAGGTCCGAGCGGCTGCGGAAAAACCACCCTGCTTTCCATCATCGCCGGGCTCTTTCCGCCCACTTCAGGAAAGATCCTGCTAGAAAACAAACCGCTGAAAGCCAACAGCGACCTTTCAATCGGCTATATGCTGCAGCAGGATTATCTATTTCCATGGAAGACGATAGAAGAAAATATATTATTAGGATTGAAACTGATAAAAAAAGATGAAGGACTCGAGAGAATAAAAACGCTTAAACTTTTAAGTGACGTTGGATTGGGAGACACCGGAAAATTATATCCGCGCGAACTATCGGGAGGAATGAGGCAAAGGGCTGCACTGGCACGGACACTGGCAGTCGACCCAAAAATCCTTTTGCTTGATGAACCGTTTTCAGCTCTTGATTACCAAACCAAGTTGAAGCTGGAAGACCTTGTTTTTGAAACCCTGAAATCCTTCGGAAAGACAGCCGTGCTCGTCACCCATGATATCGGTGAAGCCATTGCGATGAGTGACCGCATCTTTCTGTTTTCCGCAAATCCGGGAAGCGTGCACAAAACCTTCAAGGTGCCCGATGAATTGCGTGAACTCACGCCTTTCCATGCACGCAACCATCCGCAGTATCCAATGCTATTCCAAACGATCTGGAAGGAGCTTGAGAGCCTTGAATATTGAACAGCTTCATAACCAATATAAAACCTCATTAAAAAAAGAAAACAGGCTCATTCGCTTTTATCAGATCCTGATTTTCATCGTTTTTTTCAGCAGTTGGGAACTTTTATCCAGGAAGGAACTGATCGATCCGCTCATCTTCAGCTCCCCAACTAAAGTGTGGCATCTTTTCATACAGAAACTGGGTGATGGAACCCTGCTATCCCATTCCGGAGTGACGCTATTCGAGACCGTTCTCGGCTTTATCATAGGGACACTGCTTGGAACCATCCTGGCATCCCTGCTTTGGTGGTCGCCAAGATTATCCAAAACACTTGATCCTTATCTCGTCATTTTAAATGCGATGCCGAAAGTGGCACTCGGCCCCATCATCATCGTAGCATTCGGCCCTGGATTTCCATCCATCATCTCGATGGGGGCGATCATCTCCATCATCATCACCACCATCGTCGTCTACACCGCATTTCGCGAAGTGGACCCGAACTACCTGAAAGTACTCCAAACTTTTGGCGCCACAAGAACACAAGCTTTTCGGGAAGCCATATTACCCGCCTCCTTCCCAACGATCATCTCGACATTGAAAGTGAATGTCGGCCTCTCCTGGGTCGGCGTCATCGTAGGGGAATTCCTTGTTTCGGCCAAAGGACTCGGCTATCTAATCATTTATGGCTTTCAAGTCTTCAACTTCACCCTTGTAATGCTTGCCTTGATGATCATTGCCGTCTTTGCCACAATCATGTATCAACTAGTCGAACTTCTCGAGCGAAAATTAATCAAAGACTGACCAAACTGCCGATAACCCTCGGCAGTTTTTCACTCATGCTAAGTTAAAACATGAATTTAGTTGGTTTCGGCGATTTACTCGCGAGTTTCGGACTTTTACTCTTGAGTTTCTACCATTTACTCATGAATTCCGCCGATTTACGAGTGAATTCCGCCAGCTTACTCGTGAATTCTACCGTTTTACTCGTGAGTCGGACTTTTACTCGTGGGTTTTCGCGATTTACTCGTGAGTTTCGGACTTTTACTCGTGAGTTTTCGCGATTTACTCGTGAATTCTACCGTTTTACTCGTGAGTTCCTGTATTCACTCGTTTCTTTGCAAAGTGCCATCATCCAGTCTCGATAAGCTCAAAGGTACAATCTCATCTTTCATGATGAAGCTAAACTCCTCACCGAGTACATCCGGCAATGATTCCATAAAGATCGGGCCTTCCGTTTCCAGGTAATTCTGTTTCTTCTCTATTTCACGCAATTCGGCATAGTATATTGATTTAACGAATGGCTTCACTGGATCATGCACTTTATATTGTCCCAAAAATTGCAGCTGGCCCACCAAGCCTCCCGTTTCTTCATAAACTTCCCGTATGGCCGTTTCTTCAATGGATTCCCCTGCTTCCCGTTTACCGCCAGGGAACTCGAATCCCCTTTCTCTGTGTTTGGTCAATACCCACCTGCCCTTATATCGGCTTAGCACAAAAACATGCCAAGGCTCTCCAAAGACAGGACTCTCTGAGAATTCGACCTTATATCCGTTCTTATCAAGAAATCGTTTCATTTTTCCCCTTCTCTCCGTATAAGAAATGGTGCTATGCTCCTTGTTTCATTATATGGGTAAAAAAAATCACTATCCAGCGGGAATCTGAATTACATCAAAAAAACGATGGACCCTCAATATTCGAGGCCATCGTCTGTTGGTTTTGCCTGTAGTATTCCCATGCTTTCTATATGCCGTCTTCCTTCTTCAGTACCCAGGGCGTAAATCATTTCGTAAATTTTTTGAAGGGTGATATCCTGCTTATCATTTTCACGGTCAAAATGATATTGAAGGTATGGGACATGTGCCCGGTAAAAATTTTCTTCCCCTATTGAATAATTGTAATCAAATAATTCACGTAATTTGATGATTTCATTATCTGTCGCCTCGATTTCGAAGTTCCATGGAGAACTTTCCCTATCTTGTGATATCTGGCCATTCGGAAGCCAAATGTAATATTTTTTCCTGTCTTCAGACACATTCATCCACCCTTTCCATATATCCTACGCTTATTTTTCACGTATTTCCCCACTTCATACAATGGAAAATTTTGTTTACAGAAGAACAAAGATGTTAAATAATAGATTAAAGTATCTTTCAAAGGGTAAAACATATAATAAGCGCAAGCATCCCTTAAGATTTTTATATGCACCCAGAGGTTTTTTTGATAACCTACATATAAAGAGATAACGGATTTCTAATAAATGTGAGGTGAAAGTTTTGAAGTTAATTGAAGAATTATACAATATGTACCGTGATAAGATGACTGGTGATGAAGAAGATATTGATATGCTTACGTTTGCGGTTCTGGAACAGCTTGACCGCAAGGAAATTTTCGAATTGCTTCAAGAGATGGATGATCAGGAACTAACCAATTTAATGGGCCTTTACATTATTGAAACGTTAAAAGGGAAGTTTGCTCAAAATAGTATGAGCGACACGAAACCTACACATTTTCCGCCTAGGAATATTCATTAAATACATACCCTGTCAGGTGTCCCTCTTTTGATGGATGCCTTTTTTATAGGTTTAACCAAAAAAAAAGCCCTACCGAAGCAGGGCTTTTCCTAAATCTTAATGTCCTAAATACGCACGCAGCATCCAAGCATGTTTGTTTAAGCTTTTCTTCATGCCTGTCAGCATATCGGCCGTAACCGGATCTTCTTGTTCGGCAACTTCGATGATTTCCAGGAACTCTTCGGAAAGCTTTTCAAAATCACTTATGACGCTTTGGACCATATCTTCTGTATTTTCATTACCTGTCGCTTCTTCGATCGTCGTTAATTCCAAGTACTCTTTAAGGGTGGCAACCGGCTTTTCACCAATGGCCAATAGTCTTTCAGCCAATTCGTCATAGTTGGATGTCACTTCTTTATATAACTCTTCCAATTTTTGGTGCAGTTCAAAGAAGTGCGGTCCATTCACGAACCAATGGTAATTATGAATTTTCGTATAAAGAACACTGAAGTTTGCAATTTCCTTATTCACTAAAGTTCCTAATTTTTTCTGAGCCATAAATATCTACCTCCGTAAGTTGGTTATACCTTTATAATTCCCTCTATTCGAAAATTGAAACATTATCTGACCCGGTACTTATGCTAAAATGAATCTAAATTGTGAACGTTAGGAGCTGTAAAGTATGATTACGGTTTTAGTTATCTCCATTATTGTCATTCTGATTGTATTGGCACTATCGGTCTTAACCATCGGAAAAGGATACAGCTACAAGCATACAGTGGATCCGGTCAAACCTTTGCCAGAGGATGAGGGAAAAAAAGAAGAACCCGAAAAATGAAAAAAGTTCCTGTCACAAATGGACAGGAACTTTTTTATTAACCGAAAACTTTATGAAGATCTTCTTTATCTTGTGCAAGCCAGAAATTCATTAATTTCTTAGCTCCTTCAAGATCATGCAATTTTGCTTGGCCGCATTGTTTTTCGTTTGCAGCAGGAATTTCGGTAATTGTAACAGCATCCTTGAATGTATCTTCAAGAACATCGATGATTTCCGTCACAGTCGGCTCGCCGCTGACCACAAGGTAATATCCTGTTTGACATCCCATTGGCGAAATGTCGATAATATCAAAGTGATCGAAGCGCTCGGAATGCTTACGGATATTGAATGCAAGCAAATGTTCCAGGGTATGGATCGTGTCCGGCTTCATCGCTTGTTTGTTCGGCTGGCAAAAACGGATATCAAATTTATTAACAACACCGTCTGTTCCTACCTTATGGACACCGCAATGTCTAACATATGGGGCTTTAACAGCGTTATGATCTAATTCAAAGCTTTCAACTGAAGGCATTTAATTCACTCCTTAATTGTATGTCATCTCTATTTTACCTTGAATAACAATATATTTCATCCTTTAAAATTAATTCTCATTATATCAATCGGATTGCCAATAGGCTCATTCCTTTTTTACCCTTTTGGGAAATTTAGAAAATATGCTATAATTGAGGGTAGTCAATTTACTCGAAAAGAGCTGAAAGCATCGTGCTGAAAAAAATAGTAATGGGAGTCATCCGTTTTTACCAAGTTGCCATTTCTCCATTAAAACCGCCCACCTGCCGTTTTTATCCAACTTGTTCCCATTATGGTTTGGAAGCGGTCAATCGTTTCGGACCTATAAAAGGAAGCTGGTTAGCACTCATCCGGATTCTTAAATGTCATCCGTTTCATCCTGGGGGCATTGACCTTGTTCCCGAAAAAAAAGAAAAAAGTAAGGACCAATAGAAAAAACCCTTGCTTTCCTTTGCAATCTTTTGTATCATACAGAAGTCAAATCGTAATCATTTCGTTTTTACCATATAAAATTCAAATCGTAATCAATACGAATTATAAAGGAGCATATCATATGAAAATTCGAGCATTGCTCTCCCTTTTCCTTGTTACTGCGGTATTTCTGTCAGCCTGCGGCAACTCAAAGGGAGAATCGAGTAAAGAAGAAACCAAGGATGCCTTGGATATATATACGACGGTTTACCCTTTACAATACTTCACTGAGGCCATTGGCGGGGAGTACGTGAATGTCGAGACTGTTTATCCTCCAGGAACGGATGAACACTCATTCGAGCCTTCTCAAAAAGATATTGTGAAAATGGCTGAGTCAGACCTGTTTTTCTATATTGGCTATAATCTTGAAGGCTTTGTAACCAAGGCTGAACCAATTCTAAGCAAAGAAGGCGTCAGCACAATTGCGGTGGGCGAAACGGTTCATCTTGATGAAGAGGAGCATGAGCATAAAGACGAACATGCACATGAAGAAGAGCATGCAAATGAAGAAGAGCATGCAAATGAAGAAGACGGTCATGACCATGGGGGCGTTAACCCGCATTTGTGGTTAGATCCCGTCTATTCCATTGACATGGCTAAAACCATCAAGGACGAATTAACGAAACAAATGCCGGAACAGGAAGAATATTTCAACAGCCATTTCAATGAGCTTTCCGAAAAGCTTGAGGCACTTGATGAAAAATTCGCGACGACGATCGAGTCGGGCCGTACCAATAAGATCATCGTTTCCCATTCTGCATATGGTTATTGGGAGGAACGCTACGGATTGGAACAAATTGGCGTCACGGGACTAACGTCTTCAAACGAACCTTCTCAAAAGGAACTGGGGAAAATCGTAACCATGGCTGAAAAAGAAGACTTGAACTATGTCATCTTTGAGCAGAATATCAGTTCTAAACTTACCGAAATCATCCAAAAGGAAATGGGAGCGAAATCACTTGAGCTCCATAACCTTTCCGTGTTGACGGATAATGATATCGAAGCCGGCGAAGATTACTTCAGTTTAATGGAAAAAAACGTCAAGACACTGCAAACTGCCTTGCAATAGACGAGAAAGAAGCGGCTCCCTTTGGATTCGCTTCTTTTTTGTACTCGGCACTCTAAAGAGTTCTTTTTCATTTTGTCAGCATATTTGAGTTGGAGTTTCGGTTCCTGACAAAGCATGATAGCCTCCTGTTCTAGAGCAACTATGATAAGCTTTAATCATTACAATTTATGGAATGATTAAAGCTTAGAGAGGGAAAAATATGAAAAAGACCGTAAATGGAAGTTTAACGTTTCTACTCCTATCGATAGTTTAGTTTAAAAACATATGATTTGAAGAGATGATTGATTTTTCACAAATTCCAGAAGAGTATTTCTATCGGGAACGATAAAGAAGAAGGGAATCCCTTTCAATGGGATTCCCTTACGTTAGTTATTCCTTTAAATACTTCTCACGGATCTTTTCCATTTTCGTCATCAATTCGGTTCCAATCGTGGAGTCGAATTCCGGATAGATGACGGTCATCTCATCCATCCATTCTTTCTTTTCCTCATCTGACAGTGTATAGATGTTGATATTCGATTTTTGCTGGATTTCCCTTAGCTGTTCCTGATTCAATTCATTTGATTTGATCCATAGCCATTTCGTTGTATCATCCATCGCCCGTTGGATTTGCTGCTGAATATCCAACGGGAGTTTGTTCCAAAACTGCTCGTTTATCATGACTACATACCCTAAATAGCCATGATCACTGATCGTTAAATACTTTTGCACTTCATATAATTTCTTTGAATAGATATTCGAAATCGTATTTTCCTGGCTGTCCGTTTCGTTGATTTCAAGGCTTTTGAACGTTTCATTAAACTCCAGGACGGAAGTTGTCGCCCCAAAATGCTTGAATTGGCTTTCCAGGACTGCACTTGGCATGATTCTGAAATGCTTTCCTGCAAAATCACTTGGATGCCGTATCGGCTTACTGCTTGTAATCTGTTTATAGTTATTCGACCAAAATGCGAGTCCTTCGATATCGATGATATTCAGCTGCTTAAGCAGCTCTTCCCCCACTTCCCCATTCAACGCTTCCTGCAAGGCCTCATCCGTTGGAAAGACATAAGGGAGGTCCAATAGCATCCATTTCTTTGATATGCTCGTGATTTTAGATGCAGTCGGTGCAATCATCTGCACCTTGTTTTCTTGTAATGCTTCGATTTCTTCCTGATCACTATATAATGACTGATTAGGATAAACTTCTATTTTGACACGATGGTCTGTATATTCATCGACCAGTTGGGCAAATCGGTTCGCAGCTAGCCCTTTAGGTGTATTTTCGGCAACGACATGACTGAACTTAATCACGATTTGATCCTTCATCCCGACCTGCTCCTCATCCTTCGGCAAATTGAAACCGAAGCTTGTAAAGAACGATTGAAACGATATATACACGGCTATCAACAGCCCCAAGCCAATTAATAAGAAGTACCCCCATAATGCACGCATACCGACAACTCCTCACCGCTCACTTCACATTATCACTATTCTATCACAGCTTTTTGCTGTCGTAATACACTGCGCGAAAAATAGCGAAAAGTGATAGAAATTCTGTTACTATTAAGTATAGAAGTAATGGAGGAAAACCAATGGATAAATCCTTTCATATGCCCATTCAAATTAAAATCACCCTGCTATCATTCGTAATCGTCGCTTTTTCGATACTAATAGGCGGGATTTTTATATTCGGAAACATCGTTTCGGTCAGGGAAGATGAAATCGGCAAACGATCCATGATCACAGCCCATACCATTGCCGAACTCCCTGAAGTACAGAAATTGGTCCGTGAGCCTGAAGGATGGACACAGCTTAATCCGATTATTGAAAACTTAAGGAAAATCCATCAAGCGGATTATATAGTTGTACTCAACAATCAGCATATACGCTATTCCCACCCGGTGTTCAGTCAATTGGGGACCCCATCTGGCAGCAGTGATGAAAGCGCTGCGTTCGCTGAACACGAATACCTTTCAAAGGCTGCTGGCGAACTTGGCATTTCCGTCCGCGCCTTTGTCCCGATCCTTGATGAAGATAGAGAGCAAATCGGCGTCGTGCTGGTTGGGAATATCCTGCCTACGATACCGGAATTAATCAAGGACCTGAAAGGCGAAATCGCGATTATCCTGGTCCTTACCCTTCTATTCGGTGTTTGCGGCTCTTGGCTCATGGCAAAAAGGATAAAAAAAGAAACCTTCCAACTTGAACCCCATGAAATTTCACGGATGTTGGTTGAAAGGACAGCCGCTTTCAATGCCATGCATGAAGGGGTCATCGCCATAGATAATAATCAGGCCATCACGATTTTCAATGAAAAGGCTAAGCAGATATTCAAGATCGAAGGTGCGGTCATAGGCAAGAATATCAATGATATCATACACGATACCCGTCTCCCGGAAGTGCTCGATCGGACATCTCCCATCTTTAACCAGGAAATCTCCGTTCAAAACAGGAATATTGTAAGCAATCGGGTACCTATAAAGATTGCGGATAAAACGATCGGTGCCGTGGCCATTTTCCAGGATCGCACCGATGTGACGAAGCTAGCTGAAGAGTTGACTAGTGTCAAAGCATTCGTTGAAGCCCTGCGCGTTCAAAACCATGAACATATGAACAAACTTCATACGATAGCAGGATTGATCCAGCTAGGTAATCTTGACGAAGCGCTGCATTACATTTTTCAGATCACGGAAGAACAAGAGGAATTGACCAGGTTTTTGACGAAGCACATTCACGATGATAATTTAGTGGGGCTGATATTAAGTAAGATCTCCTTGGGACGGGAACTCGGGATCGAGCTCATCATGGACAAACACACAAAATTGGACCGCTTCCCCGCTGGTTTGGATCATCACGATTTTGTTTTGATAATCGGAAACCTGATCGAAAACTCATTCGCGGCGCTAAAGTATTGTTCAGAGGAAACAAAACAGGTTTATCTATCCATCTACCAGGATGAACGTCATTGTCAAATCGTGCTTGAGGATAATGGACCTGGCATTCCCGAGGACATTCATAAAGATATATTCGAGTATGGTTTTACAACAAAAGGTGCGGAAGGATCAGGAATTGGTCTTTATCTAATAGACCAAATTGTAAAAAAAGCGAACGGCGAAATGAAATTCACGACACGCCCTAATGAGGGAACAAGCTTTTTTCTTTCTTTTCCGATGCATGATATAGAGGAGAACCAAAATGACTAACGAAATTCGTGTACTTTTAATTGAAGATGACCCTATGGTCCAAGAGGTCAACAAACAGTTCATCGAGCGCCTGCCTGCCTTTAAAATCGTTGATACAGCTTCAAATGGGCTTGAAGGTCTGGAAAAAATCAGGCAGTCTAAACCCGACCTTGTCATTTTGGACATCTTCATGCCATCTTTAAACGGGGTTGATACACTTTATCAAATTAGAAAAGAGCAAATTGATGTGGATGTCATCATCATTTCAGCGGCAAATGATCAGAAAACGATTCGAAAAATGATACAGAACGGGGCTTTTGACTATTTAATCAAGCCATTTAAATTCGAGAGGCTAAAACATACGCTGGAACAATATTATGCTTTTCGGATGGAGGTTGAACCTGATCATCAAATTTCCCAAAATCAGCTCGACCGAATCCTCTTTCAAAATAAGACACATTCTGAAGCGCGTCCGAAATATGATGTTCCGAAAGGATTGAATGGCGTGACTCTTGAGCAAGTGACGAAGTTCATAAAGACCCAGCCTGGGTCACTATCGGCAGAAGAAGTGGCTGATGGAATTGGAATCGCCAGAGTTACAGCTAGGCGCTATCTTGAATACTTGCATGGCGAAGAAGTCCTTCAGCTTGACGTACAATATGGCAGCATAGGCCGTCCAGTCAATAGGTACCGGCTAAACAAAACTTAACCGCATGGGGACCGGCTTGAAACGGTTCCCTTTTTACTTTCATTCTTTACGCACCTGTCTTCCGGTCATATAGGCCCCACTTTCGCTTCAAAAGAAACAGCTCGCACTCCTTCAAAGCCGTCACTTCTTTTATGACATAGTCAGGCATGCCCCTTCTTAGTAGAATTTCCGCAATAAGGTACGGTTTTTTCATACACTCTCCCCTCCTTTTCCCTTTGGTTGCCCTTCTTTTCATTCATTATACAAAATAATCCAATAAAGGAAAAATAGACAAAGCCCCATTTTCCGAAAAAATTATGTTTTCTCTAAAAAATCTGCAGACAAATGAAAAATGTTCAGGTTGATTTCTGTCAGCCGTACCCTTTCCTCCGACTGTTAGTATCCTATTAAAATCATGTTCCAAAAGGGTGGGGTTTCCGTCCAATAAAGTACTAATTGGGTAAGTTACATAGATCGTGGGAGTAAAAGGAGATATGATCAATATTTGATCAAAAGAGGTGGGCCGTGCACCTCCTTTGATGTTTCATTTGAACAGTTTACTATATGTAGTCAATTCCTTTAGCCGCTTTTCATTGATGGCAAAACCGATTCCAGCTTTATCGGGAACTTGGATCATGCCATTTTCGACGATGACTTCAGGATCGATTATATCTCCATCCCAATAACGGGATGAAGATGATATATCCCCAGGAATCGTGAACCCTTTTAATGAGGCAAGTGCAATATTATGTGCACGTGAAATCCCAAATTCAATCATACCGCCGCACCAAACGGGCACATCATTTCCCAGGCATAGATCATGGATTCTTACAGCTTCCATCCAGCCGCCGACTTTAGCCATCTTAATGTTGATGACCCCACAGCTCTGGAGCGACAGTGCACTTTTTGCATCATGAAATGAATTTATGCTTTCATCAAGGCAAATGGGTGTCTGCAGCTGTTTCTGCAAAAATGAATGTTCCACAATGTCGTCATGCCCCAGCGGCTGCTCAATCATCATCAGCTTAAAGTCATCAAGCTTCTGCAGATGCGGGATGTCATCAAGAGTGTACGCTGAATTGGCATCTGCCATTAGCGGGATATCGGGATAGGCCCGACGGATTTCCGCTAAAAAATCCAGATCATTTTGAGGATTTATTTTTATTTTATATCGCTGATAACCGGATCCGGAAAAATCCTCGATCTGGCGCATCGCATCTTCTATATCATTCGATGCAATGACTACGCCAGCGGCCACTTCCCTTCGTTCGCCGCCAAACAGCCGTCCAAGGTAGACTCCTTTCTGCTTCGCATACAAATCGAGGATTGCCTGCTCTAAAGCCGACTTCGCCATTGCATTCCGCCTGATTCCGCTCCATAAGTTCGGCAGCTCATCAGGATGCCTGATCTGACTGGCCAATGTCAGCGGGATTAAGAAGTCTTCCAACATATGAAAGCATGTTTTGATCGTTTCCTCGGTATACCAAGGACTTGTAAAAGGCACGGCTTCCCCGTATCCAATCAATCCGTCTTCATCCATGGCTTCGACTATTATCACTTCCCGGTCGCTTACCGTTCCGAGATGCGTCTTGAATGGCCGCTTTAAAGGGGCCTTAATGATCTTTAGGGAAATGGAGGATAACTTCATTGCCATTCCCCCATCTCCTTCTTCAGTTCCCGTCTAAGAAGCTTGCTTGCTCCATTCCGGGGAAGCTCCTTACAAAATATCACGTTCCGGGGAATCTTATAGGATGCCAAATACTCCCTGCAATATTCGAGCAGTTCGCTCTCACCTAGCTCTGCACCTTGATGCAGGACAACAAAAGCAAGCGGGACCTGTCCCCATTTTTCATCTTCTGTCCCCGTCACTCCCGCTTCGAACACATAGGGGTGCGTACTAAGGACATTTTCAATCTCGGCCGGGTAGACATTTTCACCGCCGGAAATGATTAAATCCGAGCGTCGGTCAAGCACATATAAAAAACCTTCCTCATCGAGATAACCAAGGTCCCCAGTATAAAGCCATCCATCGGTAATGGCCTGCTGTGTAGCATCCATCCGATTAAAATAGCCTTTCGTCACATTCGGACCCGATACCACGATTTCCCCCACTGAACCCGGTTCACATATCATGCCGTCTTTCTCAATCCGTAACTGCGAAGGAAACAAAGGCTTTCCCGCAGAGCCGATTTTTGCCATGCTATATTCCGGTGCCAGCGTCACAATCTGTGAAGACGTTTCGGTCATCCCATATGTTTGATAGACGGGAATCCCTTTCTCCTTACATACCTCAAGCAAATGGACGGGTGCAGGGCCGCCGCCTAACAGGAAACAGCGGAAGGTTTTTGGATAGCTTGTTCCCTTCATATCCTGCACCATCCTATTCAGCATCGCCGTCACGACCGAAATGATCGTCACCCCATTTTCCTGGATGCTCCGGTTTGCTTCCCGTTCATCGAAACGTTCCGCCAAAACGACTTTCATGCCATAAATCACATTTTTCATCAAGATGGATAAACCGCTAATATGAAAGATCGGAACCGCACAATACCAAGAATCCTCTTCATGCAATCCAAGGTTCAGAACAGACCCAACGGCACTCCACCAATGATTGCCGAATGTTTGGATGACCCCTTTTGGATTTCCTGTCGTACCAGATGTATACATGATCGTAGCGGTATCCTCAAGGTAAAACTCTTGAAGTATCCCTGCTGTGCCTTCATCCGGCAATTCTTCCATTAAGTGAAGCTTCAAATCTGGGAGAATCTCACCAATATCAGCTAGTTTGCCGGAGAAGGACCCTTCCGAAACCAGATAGGCAGTTTTGCTGTCCTCGATCTGCCAGGACAGCTCTTTTGCCGTTAGCTTATTATTCAGCATCACAACCTTCACACCGAGATGAAATAGTGCATGGATAACGACAACACCATCAATATGGTTACGGAGCAAAACCGCGCATGAATCGCCAGTGCCCAGACCAATGCTTGAAAGCCTTCCAGCCATCTTCTCCGATAAAGTATACAGTTCAAGAAAGCTATACGTTTGACCTTCAAACTCAATTGCCGGGCGATCCGGTGAAAGATGCGCCCGATTTTTCAGCCAGTTCGGCAACTTTTCTTCTGCCATTGCTACTTCCCCTCTTCCTTTTTGATATAGAAAACAGCCCGGCGATTTTCCGCCAAGCTGTCAGTCTCATCGATTCACGCGTTTCATTAAGGGAAACGAGGGAATTGCCCAAAGTCCGGAGTGCGTTTTTCTTTGAATGCATCGCGGCCTTCTTTTGCTTCTTCTGTTGTATAGTATAAAAGTGTAGCGTCACCAGCCAATTGCTGAAGACCTGCAAGGCCATCCGTATCAGCGTTCATTGCCGCTTTCAGGAAACGAAGTGCAGTCGGGCTCTTCTCAAGCATTTCTTCACACCATTTAACCGTTTCCGCTTCTAATTGGTCTAAAGGCACGACCGTGTTGACCAATCCCATATCCAATGCTTCCTGTGCATTGTATTGACGGCATAGGTACCAGATTTCACGCGCCTTTTTATGACCCACGATACGTGCAAGGTAACCAGAACCATAACCAGCATCAAAGCTTCCTACATTCGGTCCAGTTTGTCCGAAAATTGCATTGTCAGCAGCAATCGTCAAGTCACATACCACGTTCAAGACATTACCTCCGCCAATTGCATATCCTGCCACCATGGCTACGACTGGTTTTGGAATGACGCGGATCAAACGTTGCAAATCAAGAACATTTAGACGCGGAATGTTATCTTCACCCACATATCCGCCATTTCCGCGGACTTTTTGGTCTCCGCCTGAACAGAATGCTTTGCCGCCTACACCTGTTAAAATAATGACACCAATACTGGAATCATCACGCGCCCTTGCAAATGCATCAATCATTTCAGCAGTCGTTTTTGGCGTGAATGCATTATGTACATGCGGTCGATTGATGGACACTTTCGCAATCCCGTTATATTTTTCATATAAAATCTCATCATATTCACGTATTGTTTCCCATTGAATCGTCACATTAATTCCTCCTTTTATTTCGCTTTAAAAACTCACTTATTATTTTACCAAACTTTTCTCCAACTTCCACATGAATCGCATGTCCCGCATCATTTATTATTTTCCATTCGGCGCCCTTCAGCTTTTTTTTCATCGAGTCCGCTATTCGACAAAACTTATGGTCAAGTTCACCGGTTACAAGGAGCACCGGGAAATCAAGGGTTTGCAGTTGTTCCCAGTAAGAAGCCTGACTGCCGGTCCCCATGCCAAGAAGGCTATTGGAAAGGCCGGCAGGGTCATTTGCCAACCGCTGCTCCCGAATGGCTGACCTGGTTTTGGCCGACAACCGTTTTTGGCTTTCAAACAGCGGGATGTTTTCCCATTGATCCACAAACCCTTCCATGCCATTTGCAAGAATCCGTTCGGCAAGCCTCCGATCATTTCCCCTTCGGATTTCCCGTTCCTCTTCTGTTAAAAGACCTGGTGAAGCACTCTCCAGTATCAATGTATCAACATACTCAGGATACAAACAGGCAAATCCCAATCCGAGCCTTCCGCCCATCGAGTATCCAAGGATATGGGCTTTCGGGAAATGTAACACATCCAAAATATACTTGATATCCTCAGCCACCTTTTCCAGCTCATACCTTCGATGATCGGCTGGTGACGCAGACATGCCATGTCCGATGATGTCGACCATGATTAGCGTATACCTGTCACTCAGTAGCGGGATGAGAAATTTCCATGTATCCCGATTTCCCGTAAATCCATGCAAAAGTACAAGAGGATCCCCATTTCCCGTTATTTCAACAGCATAATTGACATCCTTGCTGACAATATTCATGATATTTCCCTGTCTAACACCATTTTTATTTCCTGGGAAACAAAGCTCCACAAATTTCGATGCTTTTGTAAATTGGACTCTCTTTCTGTCGGTACTTCGATGATTTTCAGACCTTGAATTTCGAACGACTCTGTAAATACCTTCTCGAACTCATCCCAATTTTGCACCTTGTTGTATTTACCGCCATAAAGGTGGGCAGTATGTGAAAAATCAAGCCCATGAGGCGTGCCGAATAGCGTTTCGAAATGTTCCCTTTCATTTGCCTGCGGCAAGAAGGAAAAAATGCCGCCGCCATCATTATTAACCAGCAAAATCGTGATATTTTGTTTTTGAAGTTTTGCTGCAAGCAAGCCATTCATATCATGGAAAAAGCTTAAATCCCCGATTGCCAGCACTGTATTTTTCGATACCGTGCTCACGCCAAGTGCAGTGGAAACGACACCATCGATGCCATTCGCCCCGCGATTGGCAATGGTTTGGATTCCTTTTTCATTATTCAAAAAGAAAGTGTCCAAATCACGTATAGGCATACTATTCCCGACAAATAACGTCGACTCCAATGGCATCATATCAGCAAGCAAGGCGAACAGCTTGCCTTCGCTTAACTCCGTTTCATCCCTGACGGAGGCTAAGGCATCCTTCGTCGCTCCATTGACGGTTTGCCATAAGCGAAGCCATTCATCATCAGGGGAAGAAGTAATGCTTTCAGCTATTCGCAGACAAAAATCTTTCTCTTCGCTGTAAATCATATTCGTTGCCAAACCGGCTGGTTCGCGCCAGCCTGCACCGCCATCGACGACCAAAGTAATCGCCTGTTTTTGTTTTTTCATGAATAATAATAACGGTTTAGATACAGGCATTGCCCCGAATCGCAAGATCACTTCCGGCCTGAACGCCGCTTTTGCCGTTTCATCGCGCAGAAACGTATCGTACGCATCAATGATGACGGCTTTATCATGACTTCCGCTCCTTAACTGTGAAAGGGGATCAGCCAGTACCGGAAAAGCAAGTTTTTTCGCTAATGCGACTATGGCTTCCTTCATCTCTGGATGCGGTAATTCGCCACATACAATGATACCTTGCTTAGCTTTTGACAATGTAGTTGCAACCACTTCTAAATGTGATGCGGACAATGACCGTTCTCCACTGTCAATCAACACTGCAGGCGTCCTTTTATTTTGCCGGTACTCTTTTGCTTGATCCAGGTCCGGAATCAATGGTTCCCGAAGCGGGAAATTCAAATGTACAGGCCCTGCCGGTTCAACGGCCGCAGTAGCCACTGCCCTTGCACCGACCGTTCTGGCATACCGCATCATCCCATCCGTGTTTTCAGGAAGTGCCATTTCGACAAACCATTTTACATGTCTCCCGTAAAGGTGTATTTGATCGATCGCCTGCGGGGCTCCGACATCACGCAATTCATGCGGACGGTCAGCGGTAAGTACAATAAGCGGCACTCTTGAATAGAAAGCCTCGATGACGGCTGGGTAATAGTTTGCAGCGGCTGTACCGGACGTACAAAGAAGTCCGACAGGTTCTTTTAAGGCCTTAGCCAAACCAAGGGCAAAAAAAGCAGCCGAACGCTCATCCACATTAATATGAATTTCGATATCAGGATGTTCCACTAGCAGCAAAGCCAGTGGCGTGGATCGTGAACCTGGGCTCACCACCACATGCTTCACCTCATTTTGTGCAAGCTCATCGACGAATGAAGCAGCATACGCTGTCAATGCATCTCGGTCATTCATTAAGATTTCCTCCTAAAGCACTTAACATCGGATTGAATTTAATCCCCGTTTCCCAGAATTCACTTTCGGGTGTCGAATCTTCGACTACTCCGCATCCGGCAAAGAGCGATGCCTCATTGTTCTGTATAAGGGCAGAACGTATCCCTACAGCGAATTCCCCGTTCCCATACGTATCCACCCAGCCTAAAGGACCCGCATAAAATCCGCGTTCCAGACCTTCCAATTCCCGAATTCGGACAACAGCCTTTTCTTTTGGAAGTCCGCCCATGGCAGGTGTGGGATGGAGGTTCTCGACAAATTCAAAAATCGTGACACCTTCCTTGGATATACCGCGAACCGGTGTGTACAAATGCTGGATATGACGGTTTTTCATAAGTGTCGGTCCGGCTGGGACCATCACCTTTTCGCATACAGAATCAAAAGCATTGGATATCATCGACACGACATATTGATGCTCTTGTAAATTCTTTTGGTCATGAAGCAATTCTTCACCAAGACAAACATCTTCTTGCTCATCTTTCCCTCGCCGCATCGATCCGGCAAGGCAGGTAGAAAAAACTTCATTTCCCTGTTTCTTAATCAAACGTTCGGGAGTGGCACCGACAAAACAGTCACCACCAGCCTCCAAACTGAAAATATAACTCAATGGCTGCTCGGCAATCAATTGTTCAAGCACTTTCCCTGAATCGATGGAACGTTCAAAACCAAGTCGAAGCTCCCTTGCCAAAACAATCTTGTCGAGATCTGTCGTCTTGATTTCCTGAACAGCCTCTGCGACCGTCCGCTTCCATTCCTCAGGTTCGACTTCCCTCTGCATAACAAGGGAATTTGCACCCAATCCATTGCCATCCAAGCTTTCGAAGAGGAAAGCTTCCCGTTCATTTATCATATCTATGAAGAGTTTTTCTGAATCATCAGGCGAACAAAGTAAGTTTGTCGTTAAGTAAGCTTGTTTCCCCACTATTGACAGCATGAAGGCAGGTATATAAAACAGGTTGTCCCCGAACTGATTCCAAAGGAGCGTACTGTCAGTTTCATAATCAAAAGAAAAGCCCCCAAACAGTAAAGGACCTGTCGCTTCTACATCGGTCACTCCTGTTTTGACAGCATCATTCTGCAGTTTGATCCAGCTCTTTTCGACTTCTCTATACCGTTCGGCATTCGATGCCGCTTTGAGTTTCTTAACATTGCCTAAACCGGTGATGGTTATTTCCTTTGCAGGGTCCTCCCAGAAAAAGCGTTCACCTGCATACCGTTCTCTTCCAGCTTGATAAAATGAAAGGGGGCTGTTGCATTTAATCTTCTTAATATGACTGAATAGAACTTGATCATTCAAGTCCTTCGCCTTTTGTATAGCTGAAGCCAGTCCCTGAAACTGTTCAGTTTCCTCTGAGATAGCCAAAAAAATCCCCCCAAATGTACATTTTAAAAGCTATTTAACCTATTTAAAGATACACCTCCCTTGAACCTCATGTCAATAAAACGCCCCTTTACCGAACGATTCTCCCCTGCTTTTTTCCTTATTATATGAATCTTAGCGAATGTAGAGAAATACCCTTGATTTTGGAAATGCATCACCCATGAATTTCCATTACACCCATACCCACTTTTCCTGCATTTATTAGGATAACCTTTTGTGCAACATTTCAATATTTGTTATAATTTCGAGAGAACCAATAATGATTTTGAGGAGAGAAATAATGCAAACAGAATACGACGGACTTCCCCTTAAACGGACCTGGAAGATTTGGTGGGAGTTAATTCGTCCACATACACTAACCGCAGCTTTTGTCCCAGTCTTACTTGGAACTGTGATTGCACTTTTGGAAGATGGAGTGAATTGGTTACTATTCGCTGCCATGATGGTTGCAAGTATCCTGATTCAAGCTGCAACCAATTTATTCAATGAATACTATGATTTCAAGAGAGGCCTGGATACGGAGGAATCCGTAGGTATCGGAGGCGGGATCGTCCGTCATGGGATGACCCCCAGACTAATCATGAACTTGGCCCTTGGCATGTATGCCATCGCCTTGATCATTGGAATCTATATTTGTGCCGCATCGTCTTGGTGGCTAGCTGCAGTAGGCCTCGTTTGCATGCTTGTCGGCTATCTTTATACAGGCGGTCCCCTGCCCATTTCATATACACCGTTCGGGGAACTTTTTTCTGGATTGTTCATGGGCTTTTTGATAATCCTGATCGCCTTTTTCATTCAAACCGGTGATGTTTCTTCAACAGCCATCTTAATTGCCATTCCAAGTGGGATACTGGTAGGGCTGATCAACTTATCCAATAACCTCCGGGATCATGATGGGGATAAGGCACATGGCCGCAAAACGATGCCAGTCGTGATGGGCAGGAAAAACGCCCTGACATTCATGGCAATCATGTTCGCTTTCTCTTATCTATGGCTTGTTGGGCTCGTTCTTACCGGAAGCGTTACAGCTTGGATTCTCCTTGCCTTCCTTAGCATACCGAAGGCAATGGCCGCAATAAAAGGCTTCGTAGGTAAAACACAGCCGATCACGATGGTGCCGGCAATGAAAGCCACGGCCCAAACGAACACCTTCTTTGGCTTACTCATGGCCATTGGATTATTCATCAGCTATCTTATATAGTCTCCAGGGACTGAGCCCATCCGCTCAGTCCTTTTTTCTATCTTCCGTTCCATATTGTTTTCCTATACTCCGATTCGGGTAATAGATAATACAACCACCTTACCAATATAAAAGGAGACTTTAGTTTAGAAGGAGTGAATTGGATATGGCAACGAAACAACAAACGCAAAAATTAAAAAAAGAACTGCTTCAGGAAAAAAATGAGCTATGTAATAGAATTCAAAATGATGAACAATCCGTTCTGGATAAAAGCCAGACGGAATCCGTAGGTGAATTATCATCCTACGATAATCATCCTGCAGACCTAGGGACCGAATTATTCGAGATGGAACGGAATCAAGCACTCGATGAGCATGCACAATCCGAAATGGAGAAAATAGAAGAAGCTTTGAAAGCCATGGAAGAAGGATCGTATGGCCATTGTAAAACCTGCAATAAGGAAATCCCCATCGAGAGGCTTGAAGCGATCCCAAGCACCCTCTACTGTGTCGAGCATGCCCCAGAACGAACGCTTTCACAAGACAGGCCAGTGGAAGAGGATATACTGATTCCATCCCAGGGTGATCATTTTGAAAATCGTCATGGAATCGAAATGGCGGCTAAAGAAGATAGCTTTGGTGAAGTGGCCAAATTCGGTACATCAGAAACGCCATCTGATTATACCGGTGATCATGACAATTACAATGATCTTTATAAAAACGAGGATGAAACGGATGGATTTCCTGAAGACTATGAAGGATTTGCCGCAAATGATATCGAAGGAAAAACGAGAGTGGATATACCGAACAAAAAGCAAAAGGAATATGAAGATACCCTGAAAGAAGAAAATATAGAATCCCAACTTGGAGACATTCCCTATAAACAAAAAGATGGTTATATCAAGGAAAATAAATGAAAAAAAGAAGCATACATGAATGTATGCTTCCTTTTTTGTTATGACCCGTACGGGATTCGAACCCGTGTTACCGCCGTGAAAGGGCGGTGTCTTAACCGCTTGACCAACGGGCCAACTGGCGGAGAAGGAGGGATTTGAACCCTCGCGCCGCTCGCGCGACCTACACCCTTAGCAGGGGCGCCTCTTCAGCCTCTTGAGTACTTCCCCATGGCTCCGCAGGTAGGACTCGAACCTACGACCGTTCGGTTAACAGCCGAATGCTCTACCACTGAGCTACTGCGGAACAATATGAATATGGTGGGCCTAAATGGACTCGAACCATCGACCTCACGCTTATCAGGCGTGCGCTCTAACCAGCTGAGCTATAGGCCCATATTTGGAGCGGGTGAAGGGAATCGAACCCTCATCATCAGCTTGGAAGGCTGAGGTTTTACCACTAAACTACACCCGCGAAATGGGGCGACTGATGGGAATCGAACCCACGAATGCCTGAACCACAATCAGGTGCGTTAACCACTTCGCCACAATCGCCGTAATTTTGTAATATATGGTGGCTCAGGACGGAATCGAACCGCCGACACAAGGATTTTCAGTCCTTTGCTCTACCGACTGAGCTACTGAGCCACATATGTATTCAATTTAAATAATGGCGGTCCCGACGGGAATCGAACCCGCGATCTCCTGCGTGACAGGCAGGCATGTTAACCGCTACACCACGGGACCTAATAATTGCGGGGACAGGATTTGAACCTGCGACCTTCGGGTTATGAGCCCGACGAGCTACCGGACTGCTCCACCCCGCGACGGTAATAATGAAACGATTAGCATCAAGCTTTCGTGAATATTGTTTCGTACGCATCCTTTATGTAAGGTTGTTTTAAAACAACTTGCTGCTTTTAGAAAAAATGGAGGAGGTAGAGGGATTCGAACCCCCGCGGGATTTGACTCCCCTGTCGGTTTTCAAGACCGATCCCTTCAGCCGAACTTGGGTATACCTCCACGGCTTTAAAAAATGAATATGGTGGACCTTGTAGGACTCGAACCTACGACCGGACGGTTATGAGCCGTCTGCTCTAACCAGCTGAGCTAAAGGTCCTTATATTTATTGGTAGCGGCGGAGGGGATCGAACCCCCGACCTCACGGGTATGAACCGTACGCTCTAGCCAGCTGAGCTACACCGCCAATATAATATAAGTTTCTGATTGAAAAATGGTGGAGCCTAGCGGGATCGAACCGCTGACCTCCTGCGTGCAAGGCAGGCGCTCTCCCAGCTGAGCTAAGGCCCCATTCATTAAAAATCACATGGTCGGGAAGACAGGATTCGAACCTGCGACCCCTTGGTCCCAAACCAAGTGCTCTACCAAGCTGAGCTACTTCCC
>NZ_JBHZPD010000027.1:0-1638 GCF_042787955.1 Peribacillus sp. YIM B13477 | reverse complement strand
AACTAAACCAGCCAATAGTTTGTCAACATTTTTCAATAAACACTTAAAATGTTTCATGTTATACTAAATTTGCGTATGCCAAATAACCTTCCAAGGTTCTCTGTTTGGAAAGTTTTGGACTGTTTAGTTATTCTTTAAAACTAGGCTAGATCTTGGAAAGTTGATTTGCTTTTTAAAAGTGCATAAATCCAATGTAAGAATTTATTGGCACATGCTATCACAGCTACTTTAAAGGGCTTTCCTTCCTCACGTTTCTTATCATAAAACTCTCGTAATCTCTTGTTACGAGGAATGATTTCATCTGTCGTTTTCTTTTTGCGACAATCACGAATGGCACATTTTACAGCCATATACAAGGCGTGTCGTAGCCTACTAGAACCTCTTTTGGTAATCCGATTTAAAGTACCTTTGAATGTACCAGATTCAAAAACACTTGGATCGATTCCGGCAAATGCAACCAGTTTCTTAGGGTGATTAAACCGATCAATTTCCCCAATTTCAGAAATTATCGTGGCAGCGATTTTTTCACCGATACCAGGGATCGATTGGATAATCTTACACTCTTCAATACCTTTTGCTAAAGCATCTATCTCATCTTCAAGCTTGGATAGATGCTTTTTGTATTCAAGAAGCATATTAATATACATATCCAGGCTTAAGGTCAGACTATGATATAAGTTTTTCTGAAATGGATTTTGAGCTGCGGCGGCCATTAATTTTTCTGCCTGACTGTCTGCCCATTTTTGCGAACGACTTTTACATAATTCCTTTATTTTTTTGGCGACTGTCTCTTCACCAGTATCCAGGATTTTTTGTGATGTAGGAAATGTTTGTAAGGTTAGTAAAGAAACATATGAATGTAAGTCACCAAAAACCCCACGGTATTCAGGAAACACTTGATCCAGAGTTGCTTGAAATTGTAATTTAGTTTGTACAAACAGGCCTGTAATATTTTCGTGCTGTCTTGTAAGGTTACGTAAGTTTAAGAGTTGGATTCCTCGCTGTTTATACGGCTCTAAGTCCTCTTTATAATACAGCTCGCAGAGATGACGAGCGTCAATAACATCTGTCTTTACCTTGCGTAGACTAGAACTCTTAGCTCGATACGATATGAGTGGATTTACGATAATCAATAAGTACCCTATATCTTCGAAAAACTGGACAACTGGTGTATGATAATGTCCAGTGGATTCTAATACAATGGGAGGCCGTCCCCCGGATACATTTTCTACTTCTCTAATAAAGTTTAGAAGACTAGCTAACCCTTCAAGAGTATGTGCTACTTTAAAGCTTTTTTTGTAAGGCTGCTTTTTATCCAAGAAAGCTTGAACCTGACTTTCCCCTTTTGCCACATCCAGACCAACAACTGGATTCATAAATTATCTCCTCCTAATATAAAGTCACCGGTACCCCATTTCCTTCTTGTAGTATCATAGCTTCGCTTGTTATACGAGATCATAGTCCCAACCAGCCTCAATCATGTTTCTACAAGTAGGGGGCGAACTGTTTAGTTGACGGGATCAAATCCCACGGGTGCGGACGTTCTACCCCGGCTACGGTTATCATATATCGATATAAAAAATGGTCAACCAGAAATATTTTCTGGATGACCTTATAATACGAACGGGTGCGTTAGCT
>NZ_JBHZPD010000003.1:122572-440114 GCF_042787955.1 Peribacillus sp. YIM B13477 | reverse complement strand
CCGCCTGCAAGACGGTGCAATTCGGTGATGATTTGGTGCGTTGGAAATTGGTTCACCACTGTAACCTGCACTTCATCTTTATTGTAATATTCACGTACGGATAAGGCAGATAGTAATCCTGCGTAACCTGCACCTAAGATGACGATTTGTTTTGACATAGTTAATCCCCCGTCCTTACTGATTGAAAGTTCATCAAATTATTTTTGGTTTTTACGTTCTGCAGAGACTTCAAGAAATGCTTGGGCGAAACGGAAAAGCTTTTGTGCTTCCGGATCTTTCATCATCCTTAACAGACCAAAAAGACCGATCACATCATTATTCTCTTCTGCACGATCCTTAGCCTCGATGGCATTAGCAGCAAGCCCTTTCACTGAATGGACCACAGGTGTCGCGATCTCCGAAATGGCGCAGACCGTATCATTTTTCAACACATCATCAGTCGCAACCGATTGAGCGAAATCATAAGACTTTGTTAAAATATTCACTAACTCAGTTAGTTTTGGTAACTGCTCGACTAAAGTGTTCAATGATTCCTGAACCTCAGGCTTTAATAATTGGTCCAGTACATCTAATTGTTTTTGGCGGGCATTAAGTTGTTCAGTTTGTGATTGGGTAATCGTTTCTGACATATCCAATTCTCCTTTGCAATAAGCATTTTGTTGATGTAATTAGAAAAACTTGTAAAATATTACACAATGTGAGACGAGAAAAAATACTAACAAAAATGTAATAAAAGCTAAACTATAGTATATCCCTTTAGTGGCTTGAAAACAGCTGATTTTTTAAAAAAGATTCATAAAATCATCTTTTCCTGCTTATTTGAAGTACAGATTTTAATGAAAGTTACCTGTCTTTACCTAAAGTGTACTGTAAGAGGGTGTCTGCCATCGACGCCTGTCATACATATTTCCATCTTGATTTGCCATCCTAAATGATGGAGGTGAAAAAATGTGACGGATTCAGAATCTAAACTTACAGAAGAGAATAATGGTAAGAAGCTTCATAAACTGGTTGGCAGTATGGAATATACTAAAGCGCAACTAATGGAAGGTATGAATGGGATTTCTGAAGTTTACCTCAAAAACAGCGAGGAAGGCACATCGGAAACACCTGATAAATAATATTGTTGTGTAAGCATACTTAAATAGCAGGAACAACAGGCTTGAGGAAAACATACAAAGCGTGGAAGATAAATTCGCCAATGGCGAGCTGGATAGTCTCGATGTCATTCGCCGGTATGGTGTCATCATCGATTATGCAACGAATAAAGCCTTGCCGGAATCAACAAAACAGTTCCGTGCATCCATGAAAACCCGTTCATTGACTTATTGGAAATAACGTGAAACAGGTTCCGAATTCACTCGGAACCCCAGACTGCAGATCAACTCGAAAAAAACGAGTTTGCCTGCAGTTTTTTTTTGAAAAAAAGATCCAGTTGATTTCAGAAATCCGCTCCCTTTCCGCCGACTGTCTGCCAAGCCTCCTCACCGCAAGCGGCTGCGGAGTCTCGGCTAGCCAGTTATTCGGCAGGAGTGTCGCAACTTTCTTCAATCTTTTAAGGGTTTCATCCGTATAAAATAGTAAAAAACATAACCAAAGGTTTCTTTTAAAATCATGGTTTGGAATTAGACCATTCCGTACCTCTTTTTGCCGCTGCTTTCACGGTCCTTTGTACTTCCTAATTGCTTTGATATCTTCCATGTTTCAAGTTTTCATCCTTCTATTTTAAAAAGACTGTAGGAGAAAGAGGTCGGAAAACGTATTTAAATAATATTTAAATAATGTAAAGTATTTCCTTCGACTCCAAGTATGATTTCCATCTGTATTTTGTAACAAAGTGCGACTCCCCGACCGCCCGCGGATAAGCGAGTTTCTTGAGCGGAAACCAATATCCCAATCGTGTCATTCTTAATGGAAACCCATCAATTCCTTCACATGTTTACAATTATCTTGTGAAGTGAGCATTTCCAAGAGCGTAAAGGCAACATCGAATGCTGTGGATGGATTGTAGGATGTAATGATATTGTCCGTGACGACAATCGGTTCGTTCACGACAATCGCCCCAACCTCTTTTAGCTGCCCCTGTCTCGTACTGGTTGGGTGGTTGTATGTTGTGGCTTTTCTTCCATTCAATATCCCGCTTTTTCCTAGTGGGAGGGAACCTACACAAATGGTTGCGATGATTTTGTTCTTATTATGAAAATGCTTGATCACATCAAGAAACCTCTGATCATAGGCATCCTCATAGAAACCGGCTTCTTCAAAGCCTCCTGGAATGGCCAGGGCATCGTAGTCATCAAGGTTCACTTGATCGAGGGTCAGTTCGGGCTGCACGATGAAATTCCAGGTGCATTTCAATCGTTCGTGAAGTCCCACCGTAACCAGGTCAGTGGTGCCATCACCCTCTAATTTATTCCACCCCAATACATCTGTAAACACACTTGCTTCAACCGCTTCGAATCCATTGGATAGCAGCATCAATACTTTTTTCATAACAGCATCCCCCTTATTTATATTTGAATTAATTATATAAAAAGCAAATTCCTTTATACATGTGATTAATTACGTATTCATCTCATTTCTTTTTATTTTATAATGTATTTGAAAGGATTCTGTTAATAATAAAAAGTGGGGCGATTGAGATGGATCGAACGGATAAAAAAATACTTTCCTTGCTTGAGAATAATGGGCGCATGTCCATGAAAGAACTGGCACAAGAAGTGTCCTTAACGGCTCCAGCAACGAAAGAACGTGTGAATAAATTAGAGGAAAGCGGAGTGATAAAGGGGTATAAAACGGAAATATCACTTGAAAAACTTGATAGGAGCATTACGGCATTCATATTATTCGAAACGGATAGATGCAAAGATTTTTATCAATTTAGCTTGAGCCATCCGGAAGTTCTGGAATGCCACCGGTTAGCCGGTCAATACAGTTATCTTATCAAAATAAGTACATATTCGATGGAAACGCTGGAAAACTTCGTCGATGAAGCCATTAAATACGGGAAATCTTCCACCCATCTGATTTTTTCTTCCGCATCGAAAAATGTTTTTTCAGGAGAGGAGATTTAACCAGCTTCAACACCTTCTCTTTAATATATGAGCGATTAGCAGGAAAAAACTCCATCAATATAGAAAGTAAATAGTAACAAAAATCACAGTTGGATGTTCAAAAAGGGAGTGGAGAAGAGTGAGTTTTGTTTATGATGAAGATAAAATAATGGAATTCCTTTTGCAGAATAAAAGTGAGTTTGAAGAATATCTTTTATCAGCAGCGGTCAATGTCAGAGATAAAATCGAAGAAATCCTTCTGATTGGAAATGTCGATCTTTTGAATAATGCACATAAGCTCGTCCGTTATATAGTGGAGCAGAATGAAACGGATTTGATTGCCTTTGCCGAACAAGAGGGAGTTACGTGGGCAACCCACTCCTTGACGCTTTCATTCAAGCTGGAATGGATTCAGGCCCTTCGCAGAACGCTTTGGACCTTTCTTTATAAGTTCGAACAAGAAAAGAAAGCGTTCATTGAGGATTCCAAGGTCTTTTTTGATTTAGAGAAAATAGTGAATGAAAAGGTTGATGAATTTCTTAAATCCTTTTTCGTCAGTTACTCCGATTACAAAGACAAATTGATTCTCGCTCAGCAAAACTTGGTGGAAAATCTATCCGTCCCGATCATTCCCGTCACTTCCACCACCTGTGTCCTTCCGTTAATCGGGACAATCGATTATTCACGAATTCAGATAATCGAAGAAAAGGTATTGATGGAGATAGGTAAACTGCGGATACAAACCTTGATCTTGGATTTGTCCGGTATCATCGAAATCGAAGTTGAAATGATCAATGATTTGATGAAAATCCTCGATGGAACGGCAATGATGGGGTGTAAAGCTGTGGTGACTGGATTACGCCCAGAAGTTGTTACGAAAATGATCCGTTCAGGGATTCAGCTCGATAATAAAGCAGAAACAAAGGGTACGCTGCAGCAGGCCTTGAAGGACTATCTTGTAGTTACCTAAATCGTGAAGTGGGAGTCGCCATGTTTTGGTGACTTTTTTTTGTAGGTAATTTGGAATATAAAGGAAGATTATTTGCGGTTTTATCCTGTCAAAATAAGTAAATGGAATGGGAAAAGGATGCTCCGGACAGAACCGAATCTTGGTTCCGGAAATTCGCACCCTTTCCGCCGACTGTCGCGAATTTCTTCAGGATCAACCTTCCAAAGAAGTTGGTTTCACTTCAGCAAGGAATAGACATATGTATCATGAGGGATCCCGTTTTGGTAAATATAACTTCTTAATATTCCTTCCTTGATGAAACCCAGCTTAAGCAAGAGCTCACTTGATGGCTGATTTTCCAGAAAAACGACCGCGCCGATACGGGTTAAATCAAGGTCGGTGAAACCGTAGGCGATAGCTTCCTTAAGCGCTTCTGACGCAAATCCTTTACGCCAATGCGCTGGATGGATTTCATAACCGATTTCCGCCCGCCTGTATTTGGGACTGTGGGCATGAAAACCGATGGTGCCAATCAATTCCTGTGTATCTTTTCTTTCCATTCCCCATCGAACGGCTCGTTTTTCATGATAGTTTTTCGCAAAGGCTGCTACAATATCCTTGGCCTGTTCGACATTCTCCAATGTATCCTGTCCATAAAAGCGGGTGACTTCATCTTTTGATAAGCATTGGAAAAGAGCTTCCGCATCACTTTCACGAATTTCCCGTAAGCGTAACCTTTCCGTGTTCAATACAGGAAACATTTTTTTCCCTCCTCATAAATCAGTTTTCTATCTATTCGGTCTCGATAAAGGTTTTTCCTTTATTATGAAGTGCTTATTTTGCCGGTATTTTCGGTGGTAATCGGACAAGCTAACATTAGTTCAAAAAACATTGGATGAAGGGGAGATAGATCATGGGAAAAAAACATCGCAACCGCATTGCTTCACCAAAAAAGAATAACCATATACCGAAAGCGGATATCATTGCAGAACATGAAGCACACGGTAAGGAATATTCTGCAAATAAACGAAAGAATGGCCCTGGTTCCAATATAGATTGAGTAAGTGTAGTGACCGCTCCTGCCTTTAATGGGCAGGGCGGTCTTTTGTGTTTATTGCCATCAAAGGGTCCATCCTATATCTTAAAGAATGAAGAAACATTGAAGGGAGTTAGGATGATGAAAGCACTTGTCTTTGATGATTTCGGCGGGCCGGAAGTTCTGTCTGTAAGGGAAATTGCAGAGCCTGAACGTTCAAAAACAGCCGTGATCGTTCGAATGAAAGCAATTGGGTTGAATTTTGCTGATGTATATAGAAGGAAAGGGAATTATCATTTGGTGGGTGATCCCCCCTTCATTCTAGGGTATGAAGGGGCAGGGGTCATCGAATATGCCGGGGAAGATGTCCATCATGTGAAAGCAGGAGATCGTGTCGGGTTCGCTGATGTTCCCCATGCCAATGCGGAGCTGGTTTCAGTTCCAGCTGATAAGCTGTTGCCGCTGCCTGAGGGCATTTCCTTTGAAACGGCCGCTTCCATTTTACTTCAAGGATTGACTGCCCAATATTTAACGCATGACAGCCATCGAGTTAAAGAAGGGGAAACTATTCTGGTCCATGCCGCTGCAGGCGGAGTCGGTCAATTACTGACACAGATGATCAGGATGAAGGGCGGTCAGGTCATTGGCTTGACCTCATCGAATGATAAAGCGGCTGTTGCCAAACAAATGGGTGCGGATCATGTTTTCCTTTACGGATCGGACTGGGTGGAGTCCATTAAGGATGTTACTGGCGGTAAAGGCGTTGATGTCGTTTATGAATCAGTGGGCCAAACCTTGATGGATAGTTTCCGTGCGACCAAGACTGGAGGAGCTGTCGTATTCTTTGGGATGGCAGGCGGTGATCCTGAGAAAATCGATCCCAGGATGTTAATGGATACATCCAAGGCATTAATAGGCGGAGACCTATGGAACGTCCTGACTACCCATGAAGAACGGACAAGAAGGACAGCAGAGCTGTTCCAATGGATTCTGTCAGGGGAAATCCACATCAAAGAACCGACTCTTTTTTCGTTGGAAAATGGGGCGGATGCACATCGACTTCTTGAAAGCAGGAAAAGTTCGGGGAAACTATTATTAATACCATAACAAATCATGAGGGCTTTCCATTCTAAATGGGGGCCTGTTTGTCTGTCGAGATTCAACCCCTTATTCATACTGATGATTAAAACCTTTTTCAGTTCCTTTATATAAACCCATGCTTAGACCCTTGGAATAACTCCATAATAAATGCCCCTGCCCTTACAGGTGTTATGGCCTGCCGTCAAAACAACTTGCTTCCCAAGTCCCCTTATCCACAAGAGCCATATGCAACACACGAATTCAGAGGTGAAATCCACAGTGCGCCAATCACCAAACCACAATCGTCATTCTGCAATTCACAGACGGCATTTGTTACAAGCAAAAAAAGAGAACGGATCCGTTCTCTTGGAAAACATATTATTTTAAGACGAAATGGAGAGAACATCGAGACGCTCCTTTTGAATCGCGAAATAGGATTGGAGGGTTTCCTTTTTCTTTGTGAGAGGGAAGTTCCGGACGTCCGGGGCCACTGCATGATTGCCGAATTGGAGAAGCAAGGTCAATAGCCTGTCCAACTGGCCATATGCATCGTTTCTAATGCGGGCCATATATTCGGCCGCGACCTGTTTATCTTCGGTACTTTTCCTTTTTCCTTCCGCCCGGAATTCATCGGTCACTGTCTTTACACGGGAAATGAGCCATGTTTCGCACCAGTCGTTCAGCATATGGCGGATGAAGTCCGCTTGATGGTATTTACGGAGAATGGGCTCGATATGTTCATCCATTTCCAAATCATTCACTTCCCTGCGGAGAGCTTTCTCGGAGATGTTTCTATGAAAATGGTCGCGTTCAAGCAGGCTTTTGATGGATTCTGCCTGGTGGGCATACTTGACCATTTGTTCCAATGCTTCATTGTACATGATTTTGCTTAAATAAGCAGAGGCTTGTTTTGGGGCATGAAGCAACTGCTTATTGGCGGGTAGAGCCTGGCCAAATTTCTTAAGGGAATGAGAATAGATGAAACGGGCTAACTTCTGCAGTTCCTTTTGGATATCATGGGAGATGTTCGTCGCTTCTTGCAGAAATGAACGGAAAATATATTTGCCGACCCGTTCCAATTCCCTGCATACAGAATCATTGATATGCCCAAGGTAGCCAGAGTTAAAAATCGTTCTCCGCAACAATGTCCGTTCCGCCCTATTTTCCTTATACTCCTCCAAGACGCCTTCGGTAAAGGTGAATACCAGAACTTCTTTTTTTGAAAAAGCCCTGCTCGCAAAAGAAATCGTCACGATATGGCCTAAAGCGTCATGGATTGCAGCGACTGCATCCAATAAGCGCTGCCTTGTGAATGGCGAGTTGGAATCAGGAACGATTTCATGATAATCGAACAGTACTTCTTCAGACTTCAAAACGGACATTCGGAAGGCACCCATAAGCAGCAGCCGTTTTCCATGAATCGTTAATGCCTTGAAAGCAGCGCTATAAAAGAAACGGTACTTTTTGCAATAACGGTCCGTCTTCCTGTTATAGCCAAGATTACTTGCAGGACCAAGGTTAAACTTGTACAAAACATCTTCACCTTGATGAACAGGCACAAACACTTTTTTTAGTGATCCTTGTGGTGCGGTGAATTTATGGATGATCTGCCTTAAGTACTTTTCTGTCGTTCCGACTCCCCGGGCCATCATATGAAGCGGGCTCTGAATGACCCCGTCCCAATCACTGTGGAGCAAGGCGTACAAACACGTATCGAATTCAGTGGAGGATACATTTCTTAATAGGTACCGGTATGTTTCTTCATAAATCATAAGGCTTCGCCCCCTTTGGCATCGATTCTTTTCTAGAGTCTATATAAACATTGAATCGGAAAAAGTAGCATCGGTGGGGCAAATAGTTTTGACGTAATTTCGCTAGATTTAAAAAATAGTAAATTAGTTGCATAAAAGTGGTAAAATGGGTAAATGGGAACATACATGACAAGGAGAGATTTTTCAAACCATGATACTTTCACTACTCGGTTTCATCTTAAAAGGAATTTTAATGAAAATACCATTTGCCATATTGGGACTTTCTTTGATTCCGCAGAGATGGACGAACGCCATCACCAAAAAGGATATACCTTTTTTCATAGAACAAATGCTGAGACTTTTAGTTTCTGCTGCGATATTGTTTTTCGTTATCGATATCATGCTGCTGGATCTTACTGCCGCTGGATTCTTTTCGTGTTTTGCCATTATTCTCGGGCTCATTCTCATCATCGATTCAAGCATGTATATGTACAGGGCCACTGAATCTTCTTCAAGCACCCGACGGAATCGGAGGGGAAATGAAGCGGCAAAGCAGCCAAAAACACCTTGGAACGTACATTTCAACAGTTTGATGGGTGTCGTGTTGATTGCCGCATGGATCATCATGCTGTTTTACCCGCTCACTTTTGCCGCAGATCTGCATGGATTGGCGAAGGTCGATAAGAAAAAAGAGCTGGAAGAAGTTCAAGATATAAAAACCATGCCGCTCGTTACAGTGAAAATGGCTGACGCAAAAGGCGATGCGGCGATTAATAAAATAGAAAATGCATCATATTTCACTGAAGGCGAATACCGTCTGACCAATATCAATGATGAATTGGCTTATACATCACCCATTGAAATGGACGGGTTTTTAAAAGCCGGGAAAGCGGATTACACGCCAGGTTATAATCTGATTTCCGCCATATCGACGGATAAAGGGGCAAGTACTGTCAAAGGGAAGATGCTGTATGCTCCCTCACAGTACCTTGATCATGATTTGGAAAGGACCATCCGCAAGGCATATCCGAATAAAATCATCCATGATTCATATTTGGAACCGAATGAAGATGGAAAGCCCTTCTTCGTAGCTTCAGTCGGACATTTTTTGAAATACCGCAGCGGTCCCGTGGTGGACGGGGTGGTATTGGTGAATCCGGAAACGGGGGACACGAAATACTATCCAAAAGGAAAAGAACCTAAATGGGTAGATCGGACATTCACATTGGAAACAGCCCTGGAATATTGGACTTACTGGGGAAAATATGTTCACGGTTGGAAAAACCAGTCCCTGATTGGGCCGAAGAAAGATGTCCTGATTCCTAATGAGGATAATATGCAGGTTACGTTTAACGAAAAAGGCGAATTCATTTATGTAGTGGACTTTACCCGGGCTAAATCAAAAGGCAACTCCAAAACCCTTGTAGGTTATGGTGTTTTCAATGCCAAAACCGGTGAAATGACGTACTACAAAGGCGTCACGTCCGTTCTGACCGGAAAGGAAGCAAAATCCAACGCCAATGCGAGTGAGTTTTTGTCCAAATATCCAGGCTGGAAAGCCACAAATGGAATTTTCTATACGATTTACGGTGCTCCCACATATGTGATCCCGGTTACAAAGGGCAGCAAGTTCCAGGGTGTGGCGATCGTTTATGCCAATAGCGATAATCCCCAAGTGGTCTTTGGGAAAACGAAAGAAGAAGCTTTCCGCAATTATAAAAAACTGATTGCCTCTTTAGGGAAAGTAAGCGGTGTGACGCCTCAAAAAGGATTTGAGATGAAAGAAATAAAGGGGAAGGTAATGAGGATCAATGATGCCAATCTCTCGAATGGATACGTATTCCATTTAATCGTCGAAGGCAATGCCAAGAGGTTCTCGGTGGACCCAGGTGTCAATGCGCTATCTGATGTGGTGTTGACGAATGTAGGGGACCGGGTTGTGCTGAAGGTGATGGATATGGAAGAAGACATCGTTCCAGTCGATGAATTCACTAATCTGGATTTGCCAAAGAAATGATAATGGACCGTGGACATGTACACTTGCCAGCTCCAATATAAGCATGAAAAAAAGCATTGTTTTCAACAATGCTTTTTTCATGTTTTCGAATGAATGTCATGATAAGTCCGATAAATTGAATGAATGGATGGATTCCATATAATATCCCTTTTGAATGACGGCCTTTATCGCAAAGTGCCCATTTAACCTTTTCCGGACGCGGTACAGCAGTGAAGCGATTTCCTCTGCCGTCACTATTTGCTCGGGATCTCCGACTCGCTCTGGCCAGACTTGCTGGACAATTTCTTCCTTTGAAATAAGATTGTCCAAATTTTCATAAAGCAGCTTAAAGCAATTGAATTCCTTGGTCGGCATTTTAATGGGTGCTTCTTCATTGATGATCACGGTCTGAAGGTGCTCATTGATAGCGACGGTTTGCAGCAATTCGGGGTTCACCGGCGTGAAATCCATTGTTAAATCGTTGTCGATGGAGATTATGAATTCAATCAATCCATTGACCAATGTAATCGAATCCCCCGGTTCAATTTGACAGGGATTGCCCGGTACGAGGGGCATCTGGTTCACGGAGGTGCCGTGTTTGCTTGCCAAATCCTCAATGAGGAGCTGCCCTTCCTCCATATAAATCCGGCAATGTTCCCTGGAAACAAAGTCATTGTAAAGCCTGAAATCAGCTTTGGAGTGCTGGCTTGCCCGGCCGATCAGCAGGCTGTTCCCTTCATATACATAGGCGAATTCCTCGGTTTGGCCTTTGTGCATGGTCCTCAATACAACCTTGAAAGTTTTATAGATCATTCACTTCATACCCCTTAAAAAATCTGAAAATTTAAATTATTTTCATGAATTTATCATTTTGGCTACATGGCTGTTTAGTGGGTTCAATTTTATAATTATAAATTATCAGTCGCTTACTTACTAACGAAAAATGAAAAAAATCAAATTAGGCACACAGCCATTATAACAAAGAGGAACGAAGGATGAAGAAGAAACTCTATTTTTGCTGATGTTCGCTTTGACTGTGGGAGAAGTGGTTCCTCAAAGCCGGCCAGGCAGCACCGGAAGAAGTTTGCGATGAAAATGTACCTTACGCTTGTGGAAAAGGAGTTGACCAAAGGTGAGTATGTGGAGAGATAGGATAAATGCCTTCAGCATCCTGCTGATGATCATCAGTATGATCGTATATATTATTTTTCCCCAGCCCTTTACCCTCATTCTGTACTGTATATTTGGCATTGCCTTTATCAGCCTGACTTTACTGAATTAAGCATATCCTTGAATGGGTGGAGGATGGAACCAATAAGAAGAGAAGAAACAAGCCTGCCGAATCAATGGCAGGCTTTTTTGATGCATAATGTTTCATAATGGAATTGTAACTATTGGCATCTTAGGAAAAGAAGCAGGAACCTAAAGGGTGCCTACTTGAGTTTATAGGCAAATGGAACAAAATTGATTGGAACGGAAGGTGCGGGACTTCTGCGGGATAAGCGCGTCGAGGGAAGGCCCCGCAGGAGTAAAGCGAGTGCCTGGAGTGGAATGATTTTCATCGGATTTGTCTACAGTCTGAAGCAGGAACCCATTAAGGGTACCTGCTTTCTTTCATTCTAAGGACCGCAATCGTTTTATGAAATCCCGGGACGTAATGGATTTAACACGACTTTAAAAGAGCCATTTTTATGCAAAAAAGGTATAATTAATTGTTAGAAGCAGACATTAAAAAATGGACTGCAACTTAGTTTTATCGCGTGTTTTAACTGAATCTTGAGCGAAATATCTTTTATAAAAAATCAAAATAAGAAAAGGAGAAACCATGACTAATGAAACAGGATGGAATTTAGACAATAGCTATGCACGTCTACCGGAAAAGTTTTTCACGAGCACGAACCCGACTCCTGTACGTTCACCGGAGTTGATCATTCTCAATGAGGGTGTGGCGGATTCTCTTGGTTTGGACGTGAAGTCGCTGCAAAGCGAAGATGGTGTGGCGGTGTTTGCCGGAAACGAGATCCCGCAAGGTGCTTCGCCTCTTGCCCAAGCATATGCTGGGCATCAATTCGGTCATTTTAACATGTTAGGGGACGGCCGGGCGATATTGCTTGGCGAGCAGGTGTTGCCAGAAGGCGGGAGGGTCGATATCCAGCTGAAGGGGCCAGGAAGAACGCCATATTCCCGCGGGGGCGATGGCCGGGCTGCACTTGGACCGATGCTGCGCGAATACATCATCAGCGAGGCGATGCACGGGCTCGGCATTCCTACCACCCGAAGTCTGGCAGTGGTGACGACCGGTGAAACGGTGATTCGTGAAACAGGGCTGCCCGGTGCCATCATGACCCGTGTGGCTTCGAGTCATCTTCGTGTCGGAACTTTTCAATTCGCTGCAAAATGGGGCACGATCGAGGAACTGCGGACACTTGCCGATTATGCCATTGAGCGTCATTTTCCAGACATTGAAGCAGATGAAAGCCGTTACCTTTCGCTGCTGCAGGAAGTGGTCAAGCGTCAGGCTGAGCTCATTGCCCAATGGCAGCTGGTCGGCTTCATTCATGGAGTGATGAACACCGACAACATGACGATCAGCGGGGAAACCATCGATTATGGCCCTTGCGCCTTCATGGATGCCTATGACCCTGCAACCGTATTCAGTTCAATTGATAGGCAAGGCCGCTATGCCTATGGTAACCAGCCGGTAATTGGGGGTTGGAATCTTGCACGGTTCGCTGAATCCCTATTGCCGCTGTTGCATGATGACGATGATCAGGCCGTTACACTGGCCCAAGATAAGATTTCCGTTTTTAATGATCTGTATCATTCCAATTGGTTAGCGGGAATGAGGGCGAAACTGGGGATATTCAACGAAGAGACTCAGGATGAGGCCCTAATAAATGGCATCCTCAGTATGATGAAGAAGCATGGTGCCGACTATACCAATACTTTCCGAGCTCTGACCTTTGATAAAAAGGAGGATACGGTCCTTTTCGGGACACCGGAATTCGCTCAGTGGCAGGAGCTTTGGCAGGCGAGGCTAGGGAGGCAGAAGGAATCGAAAGAGTCTTCGAATCAGTTGATGCAGAACAGCAATCCTGCAGTGATTCCGCGGAACCACCGGGTGGAAGAGGCGTTGGAGGCGGCAGTGGAACAAGAGGACTACAGTGTGATGGAACGGCTGTTGGATGTTCTTGCAAATCCTTATGCACACTGCGAAAAACAAGCAGAATACGCCGCACTGCCTGAGTCAACAAAACCTTATCGGACTTTTTGCGGTACCTGATCATAAAACATGCATGGAGATAATGTAAGAGCTCCCGCGATTGAAGTCGATTCTTCGTCAACTTCAATTGCGGGAGCCCTTTTTGTGTTCATCAGTAAAAAAGTTTTGTTTGAAGAATGTCCAGGGCACGGTCAATCTCCGCTAAATCTTCCTTTGATGCATGTTGCAGCCGGCTTTGAAAACGGGATTCCACGATTGCAAAAGCCTCGTTCATCATCATTTCCCCTTCTTTGGAGAGGCGGATGTATTGTTTCCGTCTATCTTCCGAATCACTTATTTTTTCAATTAAATTCTTTTCGCTTAATTTTTTCAGTTCACGGCTCGTGTTAGGCATGGAGATATGATGACAGTCACTGATTTCACTTGGTGTGACAGGCTGACTGACGGTTATATATTCAAGAATTTTATATTGTACCGGCGTGATGGAATCGGATTTGGCGTTTTGTGTCAATTCGTGTGTCACTTGATGTACGGAAGTTGTAAATGTGACCATTTTTTCAAAAAGAGCTTTTTTGTCCATAACGTTCACCTCTCTACTTGAGAAGATATCAAAAATATTATCAAAATACAATTATCATTTGACAACAAAAAAGATGGTGTTATATGATTGTTATCAAATGATAAGTAAATAGGGGGTACGTCATGAACATGCTGGTCATCTACACATATCCAAATCATAAAAGCCTAAGCCATGCTTTTTTAGAAAAAGTCGTCAAAGGAAGTAAGGAGAACCCGAACATAAAGGGGCTGCAGGTCTTGGATTTATATGAAGAGGGCTTCAATCCGCTCTTGGAGTTCAATGAGCATAAACGAAGGCGTGATATGCATCGTGATCCTCAGTTTGAAAAATATAGAAATCAAATTATTTGGGCCGACAAGATTGTCTTTGTCTATCCGATCTGGTGGGGGAGGCCACCGGCCATGCTGATGGGATACATCGATCAATTATTTTCTGCGAATTTTGCCTACAGGGATAAAAAGGGCTTGTTCCCGGAAGGCCTTCTGAAAGGAAAGTCGGTCGTATGTGTGTCCACGATGAAGGGACCTGCAAAGTATCCGCTTCTCTGGTTGAATGATGCGCATAAAATATTGATGAAAAGAGCATTATTCAATTTTGTCGGGATCAAGAAAGTGAAGTTTTTCGAATTCGGTAATATGGAAAGCCCAAAGGGGAAACAAACGCAAAAGCTAGAAAAGGTTTATCGGTATTTCAGGAAGGTGGCTAGCTAAGTTTTTACGGGATTAAAGAAGAACCCCATTCATTCATAATGAATGGGGGTGGCCGTATTCATGGTTTTGTTTTCACGATCCTCCATTTGTTCTTGATAAGGGTAAGGATCGTACAAATCACCAGGATCGTCAATGAAGCCAATCCGCTGAACCATATGCTTTGGAATTCACTTACATGAGGCTGGATGATGTATGAAGCCACAATCGCCAGGACCGCGCTTATCGGTATGTAATCAGCGACTTTTCCTTTACTGAATACGATAACCAGGATTGGAGCCAGCAATGCCGAATATATATTGCCTGAATAAAATAAGAGCTCCAATAGGTTTGGGGAATAGAAGAGTGTAGCAACGAAAACCAATCCTCCAATACAGATCGAAAGCAGGCAGGCCATCCTTATTTTTTGCTGGTCGCTTTTTTTTGTTTGTAATGGTTCAAGTATATTGGCTACGATCAGGCTTACCAATGAATGCAGGCAGGCACCGAATGTTGAGGTGATTGCACTGATGGCGCAGAGCACAAAAAGGATGAAAAAGAATGGTGTCGTTATTTTATTTGCCAATCCAGCCAGTATCGAGTGTATATCAGTGAAGCCGCCCGTAAAGATTACCATGATGAACAGGGATGAAAAGGAGAGCGGGAATATGATCCATATAAGGCCGGATAAAGAGAATGTCAATCTTACCTTTTTCATTTCCATCATGAATAATCGCTGCCACGAAGTCAGGTCAAAGAAAAACTGGCCGAACCCGACAAGAAGTCCTGCAAAAAGAAAACTCCATAGATCATACTTATTGATTACGAGCATGTATGGATGGTATAAACGAATCCCATCATAAACAGGCTGAATCCCTTCCTTGACGAAAAAGTATAAAGGAATCAAGATAACTGCGGCAAACATGGATATGACCTGAAAAGCGGCGAATCCATGAATGAGCTTTAAACCGCCGAATCCAGCATAAAGGACACAGAAGGCGAAAAAAAAGAACAGCCCTACATAGAGGGGCGTATCGAAAAGAAACTGACATAGGGTGGACGCGGCCATTCCCTGAATGAATAAAATGTGTAAGCTGGTTATGACCAGGATCACGATCAATATCCAATATCCGAGAGGATGGAGCCGGGCTTTTAAATAGTCCCCGATGGTCAAGCCCTCGGGGAAATCCTGCCGGACCCTCTTCCCGATGAAGCTGAACATGAACAGGGCGATCGCTCCCATCAGGGCGTATCCGATCCCTCCGAAAACTCCATACTTCACCATCGATTCAGGGGAGGATAATATTGTGGTGCCTGTCACCCAGCGTGCCAGGAGGGAGATGATCCCCAAGCCCATCCCGATTTGAATGGGGCCTTGTACGTATTCTTGAAATGTACGTGATCGCAATGTTCATTTTCCTTTCTCGCGGAACTCCTTGGGCGTGATTCCCTCTATCTTCCGGAATAAAGTGCTGAAATAATGCTGGCTATTGAAACCCGATTTTTCAGCGACGTCTGATATGCTCCAGCTGGTGTTATTGGTTAAGGCCCTTTTTGCGGCCTTTATTCTATAGTGCATTAAATATTCCGAAAATGAAGTGCCGACTTCTTCATGGAATTTCCTGCTTAAATAAGTCGGATTGGTATGCACTTCACGGGCGATGTCCGAAAGGGAGAGTTTATCGGCATAGTTTTCATGAATGAATGAAAGCGAATGGTGAATAAGTGTTGAATAGTTATGGGAAGATTCCCTTTTGTCATACTTGGCCAGGACTTTATGCAAATCACTTTCTATTACAGGTTTCGTTAAATAATCAACCACGCCTATCCTGATGGATTGCTGGGCATAATCGAAGCTTTGATGCGCGGTCACCATGATGATTTCGACTTCTTTGTTCAGCGCCCTTAGGTCTTCACCAAATTCAAGACCCGATCGCCCCGGCAGATTAATATCCAGGAAAGCGAGGTTGATTTTATGATTTTGGTTGAGGGTCAGTGCCTGACAGGCATCAGCAGCTTTGTGAAATTTCCAAAAAGGGTAAATGGACTGAATCATATATTCCATTTGTTCAAGGACCAATGGTTCGTCATCAACTAATAATACATTCATTCCTCCGCCTCCTCCATTTTCCTATCAAAAACCAGCGGCCATGATACCTCTACCTTTGTTCCCGATTCATTGGAAGCTATATGCAATTGTGCACGGTCATTGAAATACAAATATAAACGTTTTTGGATATTATCGAGGCCATGGCCGCCATCGTCCGTAACGGAAGATTCATTTCCCATCAATCCATTGTCCGCCACTTCCAGATACACCATTTGTGATTCCAGATAGAACCGGATATGCAGCAGGGCTTCACCCACTTTTTTTTCCAACCCGTGTTTAAATGAATTCTCCACCAAGGTCTGGAGAATGAAGGGCGGGACAAGTGCGGTTGATAACGGTTCCGGGCACTCCATATCAATCTTGAGCCGATCACCGAAGCGAAGGGTCTGGATGTCGAGATAATGCTGGGTATACTGGATTTCCTGGGAAAGGGGGATCAATGGTTCCGATGCTTTATACTTGAATTTCAGGAATTGCGAAAAAGCCTCTAAGGCCCGTATCAATTCTGCCGTCCTGTTCAGGCGGGCCAAGCCCAGAATGACATTCAGTGTATTAAACAAAAAGTGCGGCTGGATCTGCTGGTTCAATTTATTATATTGTGCTTCTTGCAGTGCTTGCTCCAGGCGGATCTCCTTGTTTTTATTTTCAAGAAGATCGATCCTTTTCTCGAATATGAATAGAAATAAAAGAGCGATAGCTCCCATGATGGGAGCTAAAATGAAGAGCATGATAATTAACGTGAATCCCTCGTAACTTAGCATGGAGAACCTCTGCTTGTTATATTTTTAAATAACTTGAATGATTCTGTTTATTAGTATCATACTAAAGACCCCTCCGGAAATCTACAGCTTAAGACACAATGTGACAAGCCACTTGATGGTTTTGTGCCGATCGTTTCAGTTCGGGCAGCTGTGTTTTGCAGATATCCTGTACAAACGGGCACCGTGTATGGAAGCGGCAGCCGTTTGGAGGGTCGATGGGTGACGGGACATCACCCGTCAATAGGATCCGTTCTCTTTCATGTACAGGATTCGGTACTGGGATGGCCGATAGCAATGCCCTTGTATATGGATGCTGCGGCTGTTCGAAAATGGACTTTTTATCGGCTATTTCGACTATTTTTCCGAGATACATGACCATCACCCGATCCGAGATATGTCTGACCACACCTAAATCATGCGAAATGAAAAGAAAGGTAAGGTCGAACTGGCGCTGCAAGGATTTTAATAAATTCAGCACTTGCGCTTGAATGGAGACATCCAGTGCAGATACAGCTTCGTCACATATGATCAATTTGGGATCCACGGCCAGAGCCCGCGCAATCCCGATCCGCTGTCTTTGGCCGCCGCTGAATTCATGCGGGTATCTTTCCATGGATTCAGGTCTCAGCCCGACATGTCCCAATAATTCTTCAATCCGGCTCTTCCGGTTTTCTTTAGGGACTACATTTTGGATCGCCAAAGCTTCCCCGAGAATTTTGCCGATCGTCTGTCTTGGGTTGAGGGAGGCAAAGGGGTCTTGAAAAATAACCTGCAGATCCTTCCTGGTACGCCGCATTTCTTTTTTGCCTAAACTCAGTAAATCCCTATCCTGAAAGTGAATGCTCCCGCTCGTCGGTTCATCCAATCGAAGGATGGCCCTTCCGGTAGTCGATTTCCCGCAGCCGGATTCGCCGACGATGCTTAAGGTTTCACCCTGTTTGATATCGAAGGTAATGTCATCAACGGCTTTTACATGATTGATGGTCCTTCCGAAAAATCCTCCCTTGATCGGAAAATATTGCTTCAATTGATCCACTTTAAGCAGAACCTTTTTCTCTGCAGCTGGTACACCCATCATTAAATCCCCACCTTTTCTTGAGCGTCATATGCCTTCTCCCATTGGGGGGTGAACATCCAGCAGCTGACCTCCGTACTTGGGCCGATGGCCTGGAGATCCGGTACGGCTTGTTCACAAATGCCTTTCGCATGTGGACAGCGGGGAGCGAAGCTGCATCCCTTGGGCATGTTGTAAGGACTTGGAACGGTCCCTGGAATTGTGGTCAGTTCTTCCTGGTCCATGTCCAGACGGGGAAGGGAGTTCAATAAACCAATGGTGTAAGGATGTTTAGGATTTGTGAATATTTCCTTGGCCAAGGTATATTCAACGATTTTCCCTGCGTACATGACAGCGACCCGATCACAGGTTTCGTATACGACACCCAAATCATGTGTAATCAAAATGACAGCCGTCCCGAAATCCTTTTGCAGCGTCTTGATCAGTTCGAGGATTTGGGCTTGGATCGTCACATCCAGTGCTGTTGTAGGTTCATCGGCTATTAAAACCTCAGGGTGGCAGGCAAGTGCCATGGCAATCATGACCCTTTGCCTCATTCCGCCGCTTAGCTCATGCGGCTCCTGTTTTGCCCTCTTTTCAGGTGAAGGGATCCCGACGAGCCGAAGCATGTCGACGGCTTTATCCCATGCTTCCTTTTTTCCCAGCTTTTGATGGAGCCGGATCGCTTCCGCAATTTGCTCGCCCGCTGAATATACGGGATTCAATGACGTCATCGGCTCCTGAAAAATCATCGAAATTTCATTCCCGCGTATGGACCGCATCTGTTTTTCAGACTTCGTAAGCAGATCTTCCCCTTTAAAAAGGATGCTGCCGCCGGCAATCTTGCCGGGTGGCGATGGAATGAGCCTTAACAATGAGAGCGATGTTATGCTTTTCCCGCTTCCCGACTCCCCGACGATTCCTAGCGTTTCCCCTTTATTGAGGGAGAAACTGATCCCATTGACTGCTTTACTCGTTCCTTCATCAGTGAAAAAGTGGGTCTGCAGGTTTTTTACCTCCAGTATTTTATCAGCATCCTGATTCATCATCATACCTCCTTAGTTCAAGTCTATTCTTTTGTTAAAGTACCGATAGAGGACATCCACTGCCAAGTTCATGAATACGAAGATGACGGAAGCGATGAGGACCCCGCCTTGGACCATCGGCAAATCCCTCGTCCTGATTGCATCGACTATCAATCTTCCAAGTCCATTGATGGCAAAAACGGACTCTGTCAATACCGTGCCGCCAAGGAGTGCACCGAACTGGAGGCCAACGACGGTAATGACGGGGATGAGTGCATTTTTCAGGCCGTGTTTATAAATGATGATATATTCTTTCAATCCCTTGGCTCTCGCGGTCCGGATGTAGTCCTGGCGAACGACTTCAAGCATGCTCGACCTGGTCATCCTGGCAACGATGGCCGCTCCGCCGGCCCCAAGGGTTATGGCTGGTAGAATCATGTGGCTGAAGGTTCCCCAACCTGAAACCGGAAACAAATGAAGGTTCACGGAAAAGAAGTAGATAAGCATGAGGCCCAGCCAAAAACTAGGTAACGAGATTCCCAATAAAGCAACGATCATGATGGAAATGTCAGCTGCCGAGTATTGCTTGGTGGCCGAGATGATTCCTGCGATCATTCCAAGCACAACGGTTATGAATATGCTGGCAAGTGCCAGTTCAAGGGTGATGGGCAAGCGGACCATGATTTCGTCCAAAACAGGGCGGCTGCTGCGGAGTGATTCCCCAAAGTCACCTTGAACGGCATGAAGGACATAGTCAACGTATTGATAGAGGATTGGACGATCCAAGCCAAGTTCATGCCGCAGCGATTCAATCGTTTCTTTAGTCGCTCCTTCACCTGCAAGCAGTGTTGCCGGATCTCCCGGGACCATTTGCATGATGAGGAAAACAACAAGGCTTACTCCCAGTAATACCGGTATCGTTTGAAGTACCCGCCGGATAATGAATACGAACATTTTCTCTCCTCCTTATTTTTTCATTCTTGGATCCAGGGCATCTCTAAGTCCGTCCCCGAAGATGTTGAAACCAAGTACCAGTGTTGATATCGCTATCCCTGGAAACAATGCGATGTGGGGGGCACTGAACAAATAATCCCGTCCGCTGCTCAGCATCGCTCCCCATTCTGGTGAAGGCGGCTGGGCTCCCAGTCCAAGGAATGACAATCCGGCTGCCGACAGAATGGCCGTTGCCAGACGTAATGTAGCTTGTACGATGACGGGTGATAGAATATTCGGAAAAATATGTTTGCATATGATCGTGAAGTCAGTCGCTCCCAATGCACGAATGGCATCGATATATTCCAGCTTCCTGACTGACAGTGTGGAACCGCGTACAATCCGGGCAAACATCGGTATCGAAAAGACTCCGACCGCCACCATAACATTGATTAAACTCGGACCAAGGGCACTAATGATCGCAAGAGCAAGCAGTATTCCCGGGAAAGCCAGCAGAACATCGACAATCCTCATAATGACGGTATCGATCCATTTTCCGTAATAACCAGCTGCTAACCCGAGGAGTATGCCAATGAACGCCCCGAAGAAAACAGAGACAAACCCAACCGTTAATGAAAGCCGTGTTCCATATAACAATCTGCTTAAAATATCCCTTCCCTTATCATCCGTACCCATCAAATGTTCGGCTGATGGAGGCTGGAGTTTGTTGACCAAATCAATTTCATAGGGATCCTGCGGTGAGATCAAAGGGGCAAAGATAGCCAATAAAATATAAAAAAGTACGATGTACCCGCCTACCAATGCCAATTTATTTCGCTTGAATTTTTTATAAAAGGCTTTCCAGTGTCTTAGTTTCGGAGATTTTCTTTCTTTTACATTCAATTCGGTATTATTGATGACGACCTCTGGCTTCATTGGATTTCCTCCTTTTCTTTCATTCAATTTATTCAAAAAAAGGATTGAAGTAAATATGATGCGGAAAAGCAGTAAAGATAATTAAAAAAAGAGTAAAGATTCTGAAAATATAAAATTCGGTTTTTTTTTATAATTTACAGTAAGCCCGATGTACTCATAGCTGTAAGTTACTTGGAGAAACAAAGGCAGGTTGAAAAGGGAGGAAATAGAATGAGAAAAGGTATGATTGGGTTGCTTTTTGCTTCTTTATTGGGCATCTCATCCGTTTTATCAGGGTGTGCATCAGAAGAAACCGGCAGTAAGGAAACAGTAGAAAAAGCGAAAGAAGGAGGTACGCTGATCGTCGCGCGCTTATCTGACGCGACCACACTTGACCCCCATTTCATAACAGACATTCCATCTGCAAACGTCGTTTATGAAAAGGTTTATCAAACATTGGTCGTTCCTGACAAGAACATGGATCCTAAACCGCTGCTCGCAAAAGAGTGGAAACAACTGGATGATGTCACTTGGGAGTTTAAATTGCAGGAGGGAGTCAAATTCCATGATGGAGCTCCATTCAATGCCGAAGCGGTGAAAACCAATTTCGACAGGATACTGGATCCGGCAACAGCTTCTCCGCAGGCTGGTAAATTGGAAATGATCAAGGAAATTAAAGTGATTGACGAAACGACCGTACAATTCAAGCTGAAATATCCTTATGCTCCGCTGTTATCGATTTTAGTGAGTAATGAAGGAAGCATCATCAGCCCTAAAGCGATTAAGGAAAATAGTGACAAACTCGGGCAAAACCCCGTTGGGACAGGTCCATTCGTTTTTAAATCGTGGAAGCCTGGTGAAGAAATCGCCCTTTCGAAAAACAAGGACTATTGGGGGGATAAGCCTAAGATTGATGGGGTGGTATTCAAGGTGGTCCCTGAAGATGCCACGAGGATTGCGATGATTGAAACGGGTGAAGCGCATGTGACCGATCAAGTGCCAGTGACGGAGATTGATAGGATCGAAGCGTCGGGCACGATGGATTTATATCGCACGGAGGGACTTGCCGTTGAATACTTAAGCTTCAATGTTAAGAAGAAGCCCTTTGATGATGTAAGGGTCCGTAAGGCGGTCGCTCATGCCATCGAGGTCGATTCCATCATCAAAGGGGTTTATAACGATGTCGGCACGAGGGCAAATTCAACAATGAGCCCAAAGGTGTTTGGTTATGATCCGGATATAAAAGGCTATGACTATGATATTAATGAATCGAAGAAGCTCTTGACTGAAGCGGGGGTCAAGGATGGTTTGGAGTTTACCCTGACGACGAGTGACCGTAAGGAAAGGATCAATATGGCCGAGGTGATTCAATCCCAGTTAAAAGGAATTGGAATTAAGGTCAAGATTCAAGTCCTTGAGTATGGGGCTTACATTGACGCGACAGCCAAGGGCGAGCACCAGGTATCGATAGGCGGCTGGGGCAATGCTACCGGTGATGGAGATTATAATCAATTCAATCTTTTCAATAGTAAATCCCAAGGTGCTGCGGGAAATAGTTCATTCTATAGCAATCCGGAAGTGGATAAATTGATTGAAAATGCACGTAAAGAATCGGATGGCGATAAACGTAAGGAACTATATTCGAAGGCACAGGCAATTGAAAGAGAAGAAGTTCCATATGTTCCTATCCGTAACTATGAACACTTGGCCGTATATGGCGGGACAGTTAAAGGGCTTTGGCTGAATCCGGCAAATTATTTAATGCTTGATGACGTAACCGTGAAGTAGGAATTCATCACAAAAGGAAGGCAGCATAAGGATGTTATGCTGTCTTCTCAATTAGGAGGGAAAGTATGATAGATTTACTGCTAATCCATGGGACCGTCATTACCATGGATCAAAACAGGAGAGTTCTGCAAGATGGCGCCGTCGCCATACATTTAGGAAGGATTTTAGCCGTAGATTCGACCGAAAAACTCAAATCGAAGTATGAGGCAGTAAAAGTCATCGATTGCAGCCATCAGTGCATATTGCCCGGATTGATAGATGTTCATGGGCATGGGGGACATTCCATGTTCAAAACGATTGCCATGGAGAATATTGATTTTTGGATGCCGATCATGACGAATACGTACAAGCATTTTGTAACGGATGACTTTTGGTATTACGAAGGAAAGTTATCCGCCCTTGAGAGATTGAAGGCTGGCGTGACGACTGGGGTGAGCGTGTTAGGATCCATGCCGCGGTCCGATGAACCGATTTTCGCCATCAATCATGCAAAAGCATATGCCGAAGTGGGAATCAGGGAAGTGGTATGCACGGGTCCTTGCAATCCTCCATGGCCCCATTCATTCAGCCGATGGATCGATGGAAAGAGAGTGGTAAAGGAAGTTACCTATGAAGAAGTATTACAGGGGGCGGAAGCGGTAATCGAGGCGCTGAACCATGCAAATGAGGACCGTACGAGAGCCTTCATTACACCATTTGTCATCGTTACATCGGTGGATCCCTCCAATCCGACATCTCCTGACAGGCTTTATGGGCTGAATGACCATGACCTGTATCAAGCGAAGAAAATAAGGGAGATTGCCAGGAAGTATAACACACGCATTCACTCAGATGCCTTTGGCGGGATGATCCATTTAGCGATACAGGATAAGGAAAATGCCCTATTGGGTCCGGATGTCCATTTACAGCACTGTCGGGGCATTTCCTTCGATGAGGCAAGAATACTGGCAGAAACAGGTACCAACGTCAGTGCATCACCTGGATTTGGCCAGGTTCATGCCCGTACCCCGATAACTGAATTATTGGAAATGGGTGCAACTGTGGCAATCTCCACGGATGGGACGTCCCCTTCCACAAGTTTCGATATGTTCCAGGCAATGAGGAAAACACAGTTCGTTCACCAGGCCGCCCTTAGGGACTACTATTATTTACCGCCAGGCAAGCTGTTGGAAATGATCACGATAGATGCTGCGAAATGCATTGGCTGGGATGATGAAATAGGCTCCCTCGAGATCGGGAAAAAAGCGGATGTCATTACGGTCAATCTTCATCAGCCTCACCTGACCCCTGAATTCATGCATGTTCACCGGCTTGTATTTCAAGCTGTGGCGAATGATGTGGAGCATGTCATCGTGGATGGGAAATTGATCATGGAAGGCAGGAATGTACGGACGGTCCATGAAAGTACAGTGCTTGATGAAGCGAATGAGGAGGCCTTTTCAACGATAAAGCGTGCAGGGCTCGAAAAGTATATGCAGCCGACTAAATATTTCTGGGGCCATGCCAGGGCCTATGTAGATGAAAAGCGATATGACGAACGCGAAGACGCTGCCGCGAAAAGTGAAAGGGGAATAAGATGAAAACCAAACTTAAAGGAAGATATGTAATCGGGTATGACGGGTGCGATCATGTCATATTGGAAAACGCGGAGATCGTTTATGAAAAAGACACGATTTTGTATGTCGGAAAAAATTATCCAGAAGAAGTGGACGAGGTAATGGATGCCGGTAATGCGATTATCAGTCCCGGGTTCATAGATTTAAATGCATTAGGGGACATTGACCATGATATTTTACATTTTGAAGCCGGTGCCGACAGACAGAAAAACCTTCTTTGGTCGGAGAATTATATAAAAAGCGGACATCCCGAATTAATGACCAAGGAAGAAGAAGCTTTTAAATCACTATATGCTTATTCACAGCTCATACTGCATGGCGTGACGACGGCGATGCCCATTACTTCCGTCTTTTATAAAAGCTGGGCTGAAACCTATGATGAATTGGCAGCTGCCGCAGAACATGCCGCTGGCTTGGGATTAAGGATTTACCTTGGCCCAAGTTTCCAATCAGGAATGAGAGCCGTCCAGCCTGACGGGAAAATCAAACTGCATTGGGATGAAAAAGCCGGTGAAGCGGGGTTACGGAAAGCGGTCGAGTTTGTGGAAAAGTTCGATGGAGCCCATGAAGGCATGGTCAGGGGGATGCTTGCTCCAGAACGAATTGAGTCTCAAACGGCCGATCAATTAAAACAGATTAAATACTACAGCGAAAAATTGAATGTACCCATAAAGCTTCATGCTGCACAAGGAAGCTTTGAATTCAACACCATCTGGGAAGCCCATCATGTTACACCGATCAGATATTTGTATGACCTTGGATTTCTCGGTCCAAGAACAGGGATCCCGCACGCCCACTTTATTTCAGGATACAGTAAAGCGAAATATGGCCAGGGTGATGACTTGGCGCTGCTTGCGGAAACGAATACAACGGTGATCCATTGCCCGCTGATCATCGGGAGGCATGGGGAGGCGTTAGAGTCCTTTGCCAAATATAAACGGGCTGGGATCAATATAGCCCTTGGAACGGACACATTCCCTCCAGATATGTTCCAGAACGTCAGGACAGGCAGCATGCTCTCACGGCTGGCGGCAGGAGAAACGGAAGGCTCTGTCTATGCCGATTTCTTTCGGTCAGCCACACTGGATGCGGCCGCTTTTCTTGGCAGGAACGATCTAGGACGCATCGCTACGGGGGCCAAGGCGGATATCATCGCGATTAACTTGGACGGTTTCCATATGGGGGTAATCGATGATCCGATTCGAACGATGTTCGCAAGCGGATCCGGGAGGGACGTTAAATTATCGATCATCAATGGAAAGGTGGTCATGAAGGATCAAATAATCCCCGACCTTGATTTAACGGAAATCAAATATAAGGGGCAGCTATATTTCAATAAGATGAGAAGAGGCTATATGGAAAGGGACTATCAGGAGCTTCCCGAGAAAGAATTGTTTAAGCCATCATTCAAGGTCGTGGAATCGATAAGCGATACAGAAGCCATTTGTAAAAACAAGTAAAGAAAATGAAAAACATAGTAAAGATAATCGAAAAAAATAGTCAGAATATTTCCTATAATTAGATAAATATTCAAAAAATGAAATTGGGAGGTAGAAGACCATGGGGGTAAAACGTGGGGCAGGAAAGCTTTTTCTAGTCATGATCATGGCTATCATCATTACAGGCTGTTCTTCTAACAATGACGTAAGCACAACAGAAAGTGATCCGAACAAAGCATCAAACGGAGGGGGTACATTGGTTATTGCCCGCTTATCCGATGCTGAGAACTTGGATCAGCAGTTCATGTCCACGATTAACGCCGCTAGCGTCACTCACCATAAAATCTATGAAGGTCTTGTACAGCGGGATGAGAATAGTGAGATACAGCCAATGCTGGCAGAAAAATGGAAGCAAATAAATGACACGACCTGGGAATTCAAGCTTAGGGAAGATGTAAAGTTTCATGATGGCACACCATTTAATGCAGATGCGGTAAAGAAGACGTTTGATCGACTATTGGATCCGGCGGTCGCTTCTCCCAGAGCGGTGGTATTCGATATGGTGAAAGAGGTGAAACCGGTTGATGAATTTACCGTGCAATTCATCCTGAAGGAACCTTTTTCCCCTCTCCTTTCCATATTGGCGAATCACGAAGGCGGAATCATCAGTCCGAAAACGATTGAAAAGTATGGCAAAAAGATTATCCAGGAACCGAATGGAACCGGCCCTTTCGCTTTTGATTCATGGTCCCCAGGCCAGGAAATCACATTGACGAAAAACGACAGCTATTGGGGAGACGAGCCAAAAGTGGACAAGGTCATCTTCAAGGTCGTCCCGGAAGACTCCACGAGGATATCGATGATAGAAACCGGTGAAGCACATATCGCCGAGCCGCTTCCTGTAGCGGTCATGGACCAGGTGGAATCATCACCGGCAATGGATGTTTACCGCAGTGAAGGGTATGGTACCGAATATTTAGGCTTTAATGTCAATAATGAACCGTTCAATGATGAAAGGGTCCGTAAAGCCATTGCCCATGCCATTGAGATGGACTCGATTATCAAGGGTGTCTTCAATAATGTGGGAGTAAAGGCGAACTCCTTGATGGGCTCTAAAGTATTCGGGTACAACGAAGATCTCGAAGCCTATGATTACAACTTAAAGGAAGCGAAGAAACTGATGGCCGAAGCTGGATATTCAAAAGGCTTGGATGCGACCATCCTGACAATGGACAGTAAAGAAAGAGTCAACTTGGCTGAGGTCCTGCAATCCCAACTGAAAGGGATCGGGATTAATTTGAAAGTGCAGGTCATGGAGTACGGTTCATTCGTGGAACAAGTGAATAAAGGACAATCGGAAATGTTCATCATCAGTTGGAGAAACGCGACCGGGGATGCTGATTATAATCAATATAATCTGTTTCATACGGAATCACAGGGAGCGGCAGGTAACACATTCTTTTACAGCAATCAAAAGGTTGATCGTTTAATAGATGCCGCCAGGAAGGAAAAAGAAGAAGGGAAACGCAAAGAACTATACGCAGAGGCACAGGAAATCGAAATGGCTGACACCCCGTACATTCCTGTAAGGGTCATAGAAAATGTTGCTGCAGTAGCCAAAGAAGTAAAAGGATTTTCAATCAGCCCTTCAGGTTACCTGGAGATAAATGACGTAACGATCAAGTGATGCAGTGTGTTGAGGAAAGGGGTTAGGAGTCCGAATGGGGGGAATGGATAATTCCTGTAATCCTCATGGGAAGAGATTTGCGACACTCCTGCCGAATTACTGGCTGGCCGAGACCCCACAGGCGCAAACGCCGAGGGCGGACCGCCCGCGGAAAAGCGAGTGCCTAGAGTGGAAATCAACGTCTACAAAAGAAAGACAGTCGATCTCTGAAATCAATTGAACGTTTCAAATACTGCAGGCAAACTGAGTTTCATCGAGTTGTTTTACAGTCTGAAAGGGTTCATCCATTAGGGTGAGCCTTTTTCTTTGGCACAATAAGTAAAAATAACATAAAAACGAGTAAAAATACTGAAATTATTTGTTGATCTTTAAAACTATAATAAAAGTGATGCATAGTCAATCTGGAATGAAAGGGTGAGTGTAATGTCTCAATCGTATTGGTTAACGAATGTCCGCTTGGAAAATGGTTTTACTTATAATGAAAATGAAACGATCACCGGCACTGAAACCGGCAATTACCACATCAAGATTGAAAGTGGGAAAATTTCTTCCATTTTATCGGCGAAGGAATCGATAGCGGATCAGTATCCGCAGCATGATGTTCACGGCCTTCTGATGGTTCCCTCGTTTAAGGAAATGCATATCCACATTGATAAAACGTACTATGGCGGTCCATGGAAGGCTTGCATGCCTGCCATTAATGGCGTGAAAACCAGGATAGAGGAAGAGCAGGTCTTGCTGCCCGAATTATTGCCTACCGCTAAAGTCAGAGCAGAGAAAATGCTCGATTTATTATTGAACTTCGGATCTACCCATATACGTACACATTGCAACATCGACCCCGTCATAGGACTGAAGAACTTGGAAGCGACCATTCAGGCACTGGAAGGCTATAAGGATAAATTGACGTATGAGATCGTCGCATTCCCACAGCATGGACTTTTACGCAGCGATTCCGTTCGGTTAATAAGGGAGGCCATGAAGAATGGGGCGAATCTGGTAGGAGGCGTGGACCCCGCCACCATTGATGAAAACATAGAGCGGTCACTTGAAACGATCATGGATATCGCAGTTGAATCCAATTCCGATATCGATGTTCATTTACATGATCCGGATCACCTTGGCCTCTTCACCATGCAGCGACTTGCTTCACTTACGGAAGACGCAGGCTGGCAAGGAAGGGTCACGGTTAGCCACGCCAGCGGGTTGGCAGATCTTTCAGTCCCGGAGGCTACGGGCATAGCCGAAAGGTTTTCGGAAACAGGAATATCGATTACATCCACAGTGCCGATCTTCAGAACGATCCCCATCCCCCTGCTTCATGAAAAAGGGGTGAAAGTGGAATTGGGTAATGACAGCATCACTGATCATTGGACACCATTTGGCATCGGGGACAACCTGGAAAAGGCCGGTCGCCTTGCAGAGAGGTTTCGCATGATTGATGAACGTTCCTTAGCGAAAAGCCTGCAATTCATAACAGGAGGGAAGACCCCATTAAACCAAGACGGGGTCAAGGCATGGCCTAATGTCGGGGATGAGGCGAATATCGTTTTGCTTGAAGCCAGCTGTTCAGCGGAAGCGGTGGCTAGAAGGGCGAAGCGTGCTGCTGTCATCTTCAGGGGCAATGTTGTTAGCGGATCCATTTCATCTTTTGAGACGACAGGTGTTTAATCTTTTAATAAAGAGAGTGATTGGATGAATGAAGCATACTGGCTTACAAACGTTACGCTTGATAGTGGATTTGTTTTTGAGAATGAACGAATTGATCGGACGAAAACAGCTACATACAACATGTATATAAAAAATGGGATCATAGAGGATTTGCAATTGGCTTCAACTATGCCTTTGAAAACGGATGGTCCTGTTCACGACGCGAGAAAGCTGCTTGCACTTCCTCCTTTTAAAGAGATGCATAACCATCTGGACAAGACGTATTTAGGACTGCCATGGAAATCATGCACTCCGGTTCCGAACTTAATCGAACGCTTAAAATTAGAAGCAAAAGAGCTTGCAGAACTGGCTGAAACTGGACAGCTCCGGGCTGAACGGATGCTTCAACTATTGTTAAGCGGCGGGGCAACGCATGTTAGGACGCATGTAAATATCGATCCATACATTGGTATGAAGAACTTGGAAGAGATTCAACGTGCCCTATATCGTTTCAAAGGGAAAATGACATACGAGATCGTGGCTTTCCCGCAGCACGGACTGCTAAGAACGAATTCAAAAGGGTTGATGAGACAAGCGATGAAGGAAGGGGCGTCCTTGGTGGGCGGCCTGGATCCTGGCGGGGTGGATAATAATATAGAAGCTTCCCTGTATGAAATGGTCGATTTGGCTGTTGAATTTGATGCAGATATTGATATTCATATACATGATCCCGGTCACCTTGGTTTATATACGATCAAGAAACTGGCTTCTTTGATCGATGAAGCAGGATGGAAGAACAGAGCGGCCATCAGTCATGCTTTTGCACTTGGTGATGTTGCAATAGGAGAATCAAATGAACTGGCCAGTGAATTATCAAACCTGGGGATAGCGATCATGTCTACAGTTCCGATCAACCGGGTCATGCCCCCGATTGATTCACTGCATGAGAAAGGTGTCCATGTTGCTCTCGGTTGCGATGGCTTTTACGACTCCTGGTCCCCATTCGGTACTGGGGATATGCTGGAAAAGGCAGGCCGATTGGCTGAGAGGTACAACTGGAAGGACGAGTATGCATTGTCTCAATCGCTCCAATTCATTACGGGCGGAGTCAAGACATTGGACGATGAAGGAAATCGTTTATGGCCGAAAGCGGGAAATGACGCAACTATGGTTTTTGTGGATGCATCATGTGCTGCCGAGGCAATTGCCAGGAGATCGACGCGGGCTGCGGTCATGGTCAATGGAAACCTGGTATACGGCGGACTTGATCGCGAATTTGCCTTGAAGTCGAATTGAAGATATGGTTCAAGAAGGGAGAAGATCATGAATAGAATCTATTGGTTAAAGAATGTTCGTTTGGAATGTGGGTATCGGAAAGAGAATGAAAGAGTTACAGGAACGATCACCGGGTTATTTCATCTGTTGATGGAGGATGGCAGGATCACGAAGATTATCAAAGATGGGGAAGCCATACGTGATGATTTACCAGTGGAAGATGCAAAAGGATTGCTGGCGGTACCATCCTTCATTGAAAAGCATGTCCATCTTGATAAGACACTGATGGGGGATGTTTGGAGAGCGTGCACTCCTTCTTCAAGTGTCATTGAACGCTTTGAAAATGAGAAGAGGGTTCTGCCTTCCATTGCAACAAGCACATGTAAACGTGCAGAATCTTTACTGGAAATCCTGTTAGCTTCTGGCTCTGCACATATACGGACTCATGTTGATATTTATCCGGAAGCGGGCTTGCAAAACTTAGAGCAAGTTCAGCAGGCGCTTGCTGGCTATTCCAATCGACTCAGTTCAGAAATCGTCGCATTTGCGCAGCACGGTTTGCTGCGGTCCGGCTCTGTCAAGCTTGTCAGGGAGGCATTGCGGAACGGAGCAGGAATCGTCGGGGCGGTGGATCCGGCCACAGTCGATAACAATATTGAAGCATCGCTCGTGCAATTGATGGATTTAGCAGTGGAAGCTAATGCTGATGTGGACTTGCATTTACATGATCCCGGCCATCTGGGCACGTTCACCATGAAACGTTTGGCAGCTCTGACCAAGCAAGCGGGCTGGGAAGGAAGGGTGGCATTAAGCCATGCGTTCGGCATCGGGGACGTATCCAGGGAAGAAGCCTATGAACTGGCTGACATTCTTAGGGAGGCGGGGATTTCCATCGTCACCAGTGTCCCGATCAACAGGCAGATGCCCCCTGTTGATTTATTACATGAAAGAGCGGTTGAAGTATCAGTAGGAAATGATAATATCTTTGATGTATGGTCACCTCTTGGGAATGGTGACATCTTGGAGAGGGCAGGAAGGCTCGCAGAACGTTTCAAATGGATTGATGAAGTCTCGCTTTCCCGGACACTCGGATATATAACTGGCGGAAAAACCCCATTGGATGATAAGGGTAACCAGGTATGGCCGAAAGTTGGGGATGCCGGAAGTCTGGTGTTAATTGACGGAAGCTGTTCTGCAGAGGCAGTTGCCAGGCGTTCGGAACGTAAAGCGGTCATTTACAAGGGGAACTTGGTTTCCGGTTCACTATATAAACAAAAGCAGTCCATTGAACGGTAGGACTGAACCAAAAAAGGATTTCTGGATATTTCCGGATTTCCTTTTTCGTTTTTGGCGGCTTCCGTGTACTTTTATTTACAACTGTTATATGCTGTGGAAGTGATTTTTTTTGGCTATATGAATTAGCCCTCCCAGTCTTTATCATTATTATATTTTAAAACGCTCTGTTTGCCTGCCTTGCATCCTTTATCCAAGCAAACAAATTAGCAGGGAGCCGCAGTCTTTGTTACTATTATTGGGAACGTTATCATTTCTCATGCATCTGCAAAGGTCATATGACATAAATCATGTGTCCAGCAATGCAGCAGCGGACCATCCGGGACCGCGTCTATTAACATGGTGCTGTCCTTTCGCCATTTTCAAGGGAAGGACAAGTGAAATTCACCATGAGTTTGAAAAGTATCATGTTCAAAGGAGATGGAATCTATGAAAAGTTGGAGATCTTCTGTGACTCTATTTTCTTCTTTTCAATGGTTGTTTTTTATTTTTGCAAATACGGTAGTTGTGCCCATATCGATTGGCGCAGCTTTTGATCTTCCTCCCAATGTTACGGAAATGACCATGAGAAGCTCGCTCATTTTCACCGGGATCGCTTGCGTGTTTCAGGGGTGGAAGGGGCATAAGTATCCGCTTATGGAAGGTCACTCCGGTCTATTGTGGGGAGTGATGCTTAATTTAGGTTTATCTGCACCATCCTTAGGGCTCAGTTATGCTGAGATAGGAGGGGGCATAGCTACTGGCCTCATTGCCGCTGGTGTCGTGACCCTCATTATTTCTGCCTTCAACCTGATATCTCATGTCCAGAAGATTTTCACTCCCATGGTCATGACGGTTTATTTATTCCTTTTGACATTCCAGCTCATTTTTGTCTTCTTTAAGGGGATGCTGGGGATTACGGAGAATGGCGAAATCAACATCCCGGTCAGTTTCCTATCAGTGGGGATTGTACTTCTAGTCAGTATATTAAAAATAAAAGGACCAAGGACAATAAGCAATTTCTCCATATTGATCGGGATTATAGTGGGATGGATTTTTTACGAGCTGCTATTTCCGGAGGCCGGGGGAGAAATGGGATCGACGGGTGCCGCTTTTTCATTTTTCCCATTAGGCACTCCAAACCTTCAATTCGGGATCATAGCGATTTCCTTTTTTGCAGGATTGCTGAATTTGTGCAACACGTTCGCTTCCATTCAGGCTGCATCGGAATTAATCGGTGATGAAGCTGAACACAAGCAGTATCGAAATTCTTTATTCATGACTGGCGGATTTACCATTTTCGCTCCGCTGCTTGGCCTTGTTCCTTATACACCTTTTACTTCATCGATTGGATTTTTGCAGAGCACCCAAATCTATGAGCGGAAGCCCTTCTTGCTTGGAGGCATGTTATTGACCATAATCGGGCTCATTCCCCCTTTCATTTCTTTCCTGGCCACGATGCCGATAACAGTCGGGAATGCAGTATTGTTCGTTGCGTACCTTCAGCTGTTCGGTACGGCTTTCAACAGCGTCAAGGGTCAGAATTTCACTTCAGACACGATATTCAGGCTTGCCGTACCAGTATTGATTGGCGTGAGTTTGATGAATGTCCTGCCTACTGCATTTTCGAACCTGCCCGCGCTATTACAGCCCTTTTTGACGAATGGGCTCATAATGGGAGTATTGATATCAATCGTGCTGGAAAAATCGGTCAACTGGACTCGTTATGAACAACTGCATAACTAATGGGACTTTGATTGAAAAGGCTATACATAAAGGGAAACGACAATGCTAATTGAAGAGGCGATCATGAAAACCGGAAGGGTATTACCCTTCCGGTTTTCTGTTTTTTCATTGGAAATGGGCGTTGTAATCAGTAGCAATACCCAATCCCCTTACATATTTTGTTGGAGGGAGTATTTGATGTGCTGTTCATTCCCTGACCATTTCGTTTCGAGTTCCTGTTTTAAGATTTGCCCTATTAATTAATACACGGAGGTTATATAAGATGTATGAATTTCAAAATCAATTGCAAAATCTGAATGTCGATGATTTCCAGGTGACTCAGCCAGTTCCTTGGGAGCAAAACCAGTATAGTTTGGATGATTCGTCCCGGCAATTCATAGGTGTGGGCGGCTTTGGTTGTTTTGGCTGTTTCTTGTGCTTTGGCTGCTTTGGCTGCGGCGGTCGCTGTGGTGGATGCGGACGCTGCGGCGGATGCGGCGGTCGTTGCGGACGTTGCGGACGTTGCGGACGTTAAGGTTTCAGGTCTTCTAAAGAAAAGTCCCTGCGGTGCAGCAGGGACTTTTCTTTACTTTATTAGACATAAGAGACAAATTGTCGTACATAGGATTGAAGTGAAGTACTGTGCTAAAAGCGGTACTTAGAATGCATCGGGTTAGGAGGAGCGGAATGGTGAATTTAACCCCTTCTATGCGTTTGAAAGTGAAAAGGGATACGTTTTTTCTTCCGGAACCAAACAGAGGTGTGTATTTCAGGAATAACGTAAGTTCGTTCCGTATGGAGGGCACCTCGATCGTTCAGTGGATTGAAAAGTTATTACCGATGTTCAACGGGAACCATACATTAAGCGAGTTGACGGATGGATTGCCTGGCCCATACCGGAACCGGGTGATGGAAATTGCCGAGGTTTTGTACGGGAATGGGTTTGTTCGGGATGTAAGCCAGGAGAGTCCCCATCAATTAAGGGAACAAGTTCTTGAAAGGTATGCTTCGCAAATCGAATTCCTGGAAAGCTGCGGCGATTCGGGGGCTCACCGTTTTGAAACTTATCGAAAGAAAAAGGTGTTGGCCATAGGCTCTGGCCCGCTGTTCCTTTCATTGGTGTCCTCCCTGATCGAATCCGGATTGCCTGCTTTCCATATCTTCATTACGGACACGGTACCGACCAATAGAAAAAGATTAAACGAGATCGTGGCACATGCGCGTAAGACAGACGACGAGGTTGCCATAGAGGAGGTCATGCTTGAAAAGGGAACAGAGATTGAATGGCGGGGGATCGTGCGGCCTTTTGACTCGATCTTATATGTGTCACAGGAGGGTGATATAGAGGAATTAAGAGAACTTCATTCGGTTTGCAGGCAAGGGGAAAAGATCCTGTTTCCTGCGTTGATCATCAATCAAGTAGGCATGGCTGGACCGCTCGTCCATCCGGATTCCAAGGGGTGCTGGGAGTCAGCGTGGCATCGTTTACATCAAGCTGAGCTGGAAAAGAATCAGGCATCATCTTCTTTTTCCTCCACAGCCGGAGCGATGTTAGCCAATATAATGGTATTCGAATGGTTTAAAGACGCTGCAGGCGTTACGACAGCAGAACAAGCCAATCAATTTTATCTGTTGGATATGGATACATTGGAGGGAAAATGGCACCCGTTCATTCCCCACCCTGGCGTGACGGGTAAAGGGACTGCTGCATGGATTGAAGATTTTGAACGGCGGCTTGAACAGAATTCGGACCCGGTTGAACCGGGGAAAGTATTTATGTATTTCAGCCGGTTGACATCCGCGGAATCCGGTATCTTTCATCGTTGGGATGAGGGGGATTTAAAACAGCTGCCGCTGGCTCAATGCCGCGTTCAGGTCGTGGATCCGCTATCGTCCGGTCCGGCCGGACTCCTGCCCGAAATCATCCGTTCAGATCTGACGCATGAGGAAGCGAGGAGGGAAACCGGTCTTGCAGGAGTTGAAGCATATGCATCCAGAACACTCAGCCAGCTCGTTGCGACTCTTCCTCCTCTTCAGGGAGCAGATGAAATAAAGGAATCGATCGGTGTCGGTGCTGGGGAAACATTTGCTGAATGTGTCTGCCGTGGATTGCAAAGCAGTTTGGAAACGGAGTTTTTAAATAAGCGGTTCAACCAGGAGAAACTTGTGACGGTGCAGTTGGATCAAGTGGAAGATGAGCGCTGCAGGTATTATTTACAAGCACTGACCCGGCTGCAGGGAGATCCGATCATCGCCTTGGGTGAGGGAGTGTCAGGTTTCCCGGTAGTTTGGGCAGGAACGAGCGATGGCTGGTCCGGAGCTGTCGGTTTGAATGTAACGATCGCATTACGGAATGCATTGCAAAAGGCTGTCATGAAAGTCCAAAACCAGACCGTTTGCCTTACAGCTCCCGGTTTAGTGGCATCGCCTGTTCTTGAAGAAGAAAAGGTGAATCTTGTGATTCCTTCATGCGGGGTGAAAGGGAATTCCGAACTGGTACAGTCCGCCATTCAAGTCTTGAAGAAGAACAGTAAGCGAATTTGTGTTTTCGAATTAAATCTGGAACTTCTCTTGAAGGAAGAAATGGCAGGAGTGTTCGGGGTGTTTTTGCGAGAGGGGGAATCAGGGTGAAAACTGACGTATTGGTTGTCGGGGAAGGAGTGTTGGCCGACCATGTTCATGGGGACCTGTCCGGCCAATATCAGGTGAATCGCCAAACCGATTTCGAGGCAGGAATTCCGCAAACGACGGCGATGGTCCTTCTGCTGCAAGATGCTTGGAATCCCGCTGTCCATGTAAAGGCGGAAGAGGTGATAGGGCAAGCGGGCATTCCATGGCTGCGGGGGTTCGTATCATTTGGAGAGGGAGTGGTAGGGCCGTTGGTGCGCCCGGGTGTTCCTGGCTGTTCACAGTGTGCGGACCAAAGGCATCTCATGGCCGGGCGTGATCGAAAAGAAATGTGGGGAATCCGCCAGCAGCTGGAGGCAAATGGGGGGATGGAGCGTGATCCGGCGGCATCCCGCACTGGCCTTTTACAGATGGCACACTTGATTTGTGCAGAGGTAAGGAAGGTGATGAAAGGAGAGCGCGCCCGTTCGGAGGGGCATGTATCTTTAATCAGCCTGAAAACGCTGAATGGTTCGTGGCACTCTTTTTTACCAGATCCATTGTGTCCGGTTTGCTCAACATTACCTGATGACTCGAAGGAGCGTGCTAGGATTTCGTTGCAGCCAAGTCCGAAAATCAGTCCCGACAGTTACCGAACACGTTCAATGGATGAGCTGAATGAATTGCTGGCCAAGGATTACTTGGACCACCGCACAGGTTTCCTGAATAATAAAATGATAGACCTTGTGCCGCCATTTGCCGATGTAAGTGTTAATTTACCTTTATTCATAGGCGATGAGGGGGCGGCTGGCCGGACTCTTTCATATGCGGTCAGTGAGATGACGGCCATATTGGAGGGATTGGAAAGGTATTGCGGAATGGAGCCCCGCGGTAAACGGACAGTCATACATGACAGCTACAACAACCTGAAAGATTCTGCGCTCGATCCCACCAGGATCGGGGTGCACTCGAAGGAAAATTACGCACAGCATGATTTCCCGTTTCAACCATTTAATCCCGACCGCTCGATAGATTGGGTATGGGGCCACTCATTCTTGCAAGAGAGGCCGATCTTGGTCCCGGAGTTGCTTTCGTATTACAGCTTGGGCTGCGGTCATGGATTTGTCTATGAAACTTCCAATGGCTGTGCTTTAGGGGGAAGTATGGAGGAGGCCATTTTCTACGGCATCATGGAAGTGGTCGAACGTGATTCGTTCCTGCTGACCTGGTATGCGCAGCTGCCGCTCACACGCCTTGACCCTTATTCTGCAAATGACAAAGAACTTGAGCTGATGATTGACAGGGCGAGGGCGGCAGCGGGATATGATATCCATTTGTTTAATGCGACAATGGAACATGGTATACCGAGCGTATGGGCGCTGGCGAAAAACAGGAAACAAAAAGGATTGAATATAATCTGTGCGGCAGGGGCCCATCTCGACCCGGTCCGGGCTGTGAAAAGCGCAGTCTTCGAGTTGGCCGGCATGATGCTGACACTTGACGATAAATTGGAAGAGAACCGGGATGAGGTTGAGAAAATGCTGCAGGATTCGTCACTGGTACGGAAAATGGATGATCATGGCATGCTGTACGGTTTACCGCAAGCCGAAGAGCGACTGCAGTTTCTGCTGGATGATGACCGCCCGATGCGAACTTTCGCTGAAGAATACGGGGAAAAGGTGAACCATCCGGACTTGACGGAAGATTTGCAGGAAATCCTTCAGGCGTTTCGCCGATTGCAACTCGAGGTGATTGTGGTGGATCAGACGACACCGGAAATTGCACGGAATGGATTACATTGTGTGAAAGTCCTGATCCCGGGGATGCTGCCGATGACATTCGGCCATCATCTTACCCGCATAACGGGGCTTGAGAGAATACTGAGGGTTCCGATGGAACTTGGATATGCTGAACGGCCGCTTGATTTCGAACAGCTCAATCCGCATCCGCATCCTTTTCCATAAGCGTTGACGTAGGAGGTTGGAGGATGAGTCTAGAGGCATTTTTGCACAATTTACATTTTGATATCGAAAAGGCAAGTCCGCCGGATTGGGAAGTGGATTGGGATGATGCACCGCTAACGTATAAGCTTTACCGTGACTTGCCTGTTTTTCCGCTATCACTGGAGGTGCCGCTGACGCTCGAGGGGGGAAGCGGGCCTTCAAAGCAGGATCTCGAAGAAATCGGTCATTTCCTCTGGTATGCCTATGGCCTGACCCAAGTCAGTCAGGTACCGAGATCCTCGGAATCTGAGGACCTCATGCAGTCATTCCGGCGCTTTCCGCCATCAGGGGGGGCTTTGTATCCAAGCGAATTGTACGTATATTTGAAGATCGAGGGATTACCTGCTGGCGTATACCATTATGATGCGGCACACCACCGGCTGGTTTTGCTGCGGGAAGGGAATTTCGATTCATATGTAACAAAGGCTCTTGGTGGAACCATTGATATGTCCGCTTGCTTTGGCACGGTTTTCGTATCGACGATGTTTTGGAAAAACTTCTACAAATATAATAACTTTTCATACCGTCTGCAAGGTCTTGATGCAGGCGTGCTTCTTGGACAGTTGCTCGAAGTGGCGAAACGCTTTGGAATCGCTGCCGGGGTGTGCTTCCAATTCCTTGATCGGGCCATCAATCATCTGCTCGGGCTTTCGGAGGAGGAAGAGAGCACGTATGCGGCGATCCCCTTATCATCAGAGCCTTCTTGGAGATTTAGGGAAGGAAGGAGTATGGACCGACCTGTCACTTCGACGGAATTATTACTGGAATTGAAGGGAATTCAGCCTGAGCACTATGTTCGGTCGCAAAGGATCAAGGAATTTCCGATGCTGACCAAAATGAATGAAGCATCCATGATCGAATCCACCCAATCATTCCGGCGGATCCATCCAAAGAATGGGGCGGAATCAGAAGGGAAAATTATAGCCCTTCCTATCGTGAAACGGTTGTCCTATGACTTGGCATCAGTTTGCCGGAAGCGCTTCTCACCTGAAATGGACTTTGTGCTCGGGAAAGTCAGTCAATCGCAACTGGCCGCTCTCCTGCAGGAGGCAACCGCTTCGTTCTCCTATCGAAATGACTTGGATGGAACAAACGGGAACAACGGAAATCGCGTTTCCCTCTATGCTTGTTTATATAATGTGGAAGACATACAAGATGGTGCCTACCATTATGACAGCACCACACATTCATTACGGCAGATACAACCAGGAGATCATCGGCTCCTATTGCAATACGGAATGTCCCTCGATATCATGAACTTTCAGCAAGTGCCGATCTGCATACATGTAGTGGGTGAGCGGGACCATTCCAAAACGCAACTTGGATATAGAGGATACCGCATCCAGCAAATGGAGGCGGGGATGCTCGTTCAGAAATTACTGCTGGCATCGTCAGCCCTTGGAATGAATGGGCACCCGCTGCTCGGCTTTGATGTGAATATGTGTGATGAGCTTTATAAGATAGACGGTCCGCAAAGGAAAACGAGCCTGATTCAAATCCCTATAGGACCCTATCTGAATCGCCCTTGGCTGAAGGGGAGTCTGCATAGTTGAAGAAGATGAAACGAAAACCTCCATTTCATTTAAGCAATGGAGGCTTTCATTTTTATATTGCAGTATGGCAGAGTGCAATAATCTCTGCTGAAGATTATACTGAATGAATAAGTAGATAAAGTTATTAATGCAGTACGCTTTTAACTAAACATTTTAAAGGATGTAGCTTATGGAATGGAAAACGGACAGAAAATCCAAGAAGCCTTTATATAAACAAATAGCCGCTTACATCGAGAATGGCATAGCTGATGGAACGTTCCTATTGGATAAGCCGTTACCGTCTGAACGCTTCCTGGCAAGTGAGCTGGGAGTTAACAGAAGCACAGTTGTTGCGGCTTATGATGAATTGGAAGCAAATGGGCTGGTTGAACGAAAAAAAGGAAGCGGAACGATGATCAGCAAAGATATCTGGGGAATTACCCGAAAACGTATCCCTAGCTGGAATAGATATATCGAAGCGGGTTCTTTTTTGCCCAATATGCCAGTAACCCAAAAAATACGTAAAGAAACGGAAGGGCATAACCTTATTAACTTAGCTAGCGGGGAGCTTTCAGAAGACTTATTTCCAGTCCAATCTTTACGTGAGATCATTTCCAATAGATCCTTCATTGGTAGCTTAGGTTATGATCACCCTCAAGGCAATGCGGTTTTAAGGGAAACGATAGCCAATCATGTTAAACAGTATAGGAGAATTGACACGGATCCATCTTCTATACTCATTACTTCTGGCGCTCAGCAAGCCCTGCATCTGGTGGTCCAATGCTTGTTAAAGCCAGGGGATGCCGTTGTTTTGGAAGATCCATCATATAGTTACAACCTTCCCATCTTTCAATCCGCAGGGCTAAGAACCTTTCCTTTGCCGGTTGATAAAGATGGCATCAACCCAGAGGATTTACTGGAACTTCATAAAAAACATCGGATCAGGATGATTTTTTTGAACCCTATATTTCAAAACCCTACAGGAACTGTCCTTCATATCAACCGCCGTAAAAGGATTCTTGAGCTTTCATCCGAATATGGAATACCGGTCATAGAAGACGATCCTTATAGTTTAACATCCTTTGCCGGGGAAGAAATTTCCACTCTTAAATCGATGGACAACAACGGAAATGTTTTATACATAAGCTCTTTGTCAAAAATTGTTGCTTCCGGTTTAAGAATTGGGTGGATCATTGGACCGAAATCAGTCATAGATAGACTATCGGATGCTAAGCAGCAGGTTGACTTCGGTCATGGCTCATTCACTCAATGGATAGCGAATGATTTTTTGGATTCAGAATATTTTCCTGCCCATCTTGCCGGCTTAAGGAGGCAACTGGAAAAAAGAAGGGATGCAATGGTTTCGAGTCTTCAACAACTCCTGCAAAAGGAAGTAGATTATTATTCGCCAAATGGCGGAATTCATTTGTGGTGTAAGCTGAAAGTGCCATTGAACGAAATAAAGTTACTGGAGGAATCCATCAAAAGAGGAGTCATATATGTTCCGGGTTCAACGCTAGGTACAAATAAGGAATACGTACGCTTTACATTTGGAAGGGAAAATGAGGATTCCATTCACGAAGGCATCAAAAGGTTTGCAGAGGCGGTAAAAAGTTTATAATCATATGCGATATTCATGAGAGAGAGTCATGATGATTCCCACTGTAGACAAACTTGATGATAAATCAGTTTGCCTGCAGTTTTTTTTTATTAAAAAGTTCCGTTGATTTCAGAAATCCGCTCCCTTTCCGCCGACTGTCTGCCAAGCCTCCTCGACGCGAGCATCTGTGGGGTCTCGGCAAGCCAGTAATTCGGCAGGAGTGTCGCAAATTTCTTCCATCCAATAAGTGTTACAGGAGAAAAAACATGAAGGGTAAATCCTGAGATATTCCGAAATCTCCTTTTGTAAACAAACTTTAAGAAAACCAGTTTCATACGTTCTTATCTAAATAAATATCCAGCTTGATTTCGGAAATCCGCTCCCTTTCCGCCGACTGTCTGCCAAGCCTCCTCGACGCGAGCATCTGTGGGGTCTCGGCAAGCCAGTAATTCGGAAGGAGTGTCGCAAATTTCTTCCATCCAATAAGTGTTACAGGAAAAAAACATGAAGGGTAAATCCTGAGATATTCCGAAATCTCCTTTTGTAAACAAACTTTAAGAAAACCAGTTTCATACGTTCTCTAAATAAATATCCAGCTTGATTTCAGAAATCCGCTCCCTTTCCGCCGACTGTCTGCCAAGCCTCCTCGACGCAAGCGTCTGTGGGGTCTCGGCAAGCCAGTAATTCGGCAGGAGTGTCGCAAATTTCTTCCATCCATTAAGGAGTACAGGAGAAAAAACATGAAGGATAAACTAATCTTAAAGAGGGTTTGGAATAAGACGAGCCAGCAGTTTCTTCTTTTAAAACACAAAGTTGATTGGAGCGGAAGGTACGAGACTCCTGCGGGAAAAGCGTGGCATGGGAGACCCCGCAGGCGCGCCGAGGAGGCTCCCGCCCGCCCGCGGAAAGCGAGTGCCTGGAGTGGAAATCAACGTTCCCATTTTACAAACCCACAAAAAAGCTGTCGGCAAACAATTATTATCTAGTTTGTGAACAAAAGGGTTCTATCTAAATAAAACAAAGTTGATTGGAACGTAAGGTACGAGACTCCTGCGGGAAAAGCGCGTCGAAGGGAGACCCCGCAGGCGAGCGCCGAGGGCGGACCGCCCGCGGAAAGCGAGTGCCTGAAGTGGAAATCAACATCTACTTTGTACAAGCCATATAAAAATGGTAGGCAACGCCATTATTATCAAATTTATCTAAAATATGTAATGTGCATCATGGCATATTCCTGTTGTCGACAAAAAAGGTTTCATCTAAATGTTAAACAAAGTTGATTGGAACGGAAGGTACGAGACTCCTGCGGGAAAAGCGCGTGCCTGAAGTGGAAATCAACATCTAAAAATTGTAACCATTCCCGAGGAGTTGAAGATGCAAGTTAGGCATGAGTTCCTGCAATCCGCGGTATCTTAGCAATTTCTTAAGTGGCGCTTTGCGCTTTCTCTATGGATATTAACGAGAGAATTCAACAAGTGGATGGTGGAAATTTTACTGAATTGGATGGTCCTAAAAATGGTTGTTCTTTTATTATAGAGGGGAAGGGTTTTACTAATATATTTACTCAGTAAACACAAAGAGCGATCTACCTGTGATTTTGCGATCTTTATGTAGTTACACTGTGAAATAGGATGAGAAGCGGAAGGATTTTAAATGGTACAAGGAAATAGAAAATAATATTGGGAGGCGTTGATTCATGACGGTAAGTGTAATAGCAGTGGTGGTCATTTGTTTAGTTGCCCTGGTCGGCACCCTTTCATTAACGGGGAAAAGTGATAGTGATTATTCTGCAGCAACGAGAGGAAATTTGTTGAACCTTAGTTATATTTATATCGGTCTCGCCCTAGTATTAACTGTGGGCATCATCTACTTCGTAATAAAATCAGCCTAAGATACCGTGAATGATTATTATAATTGTCTATCAAAATGAATGGGAATGTGAATTTATTCACAAATGTGGCGGAAATATGAACAAAAAGAATCTGATCGATACCTGGAAACAATACCTTTGTAAGCTGAGTGAACAATCCTTTCGACATAATTATGGATGAAAAATATATAGATGAATCATTAAATAATAGTGTAGCGGAGATGATCAAATATGACATGGCCTGTATTGATTTTGACAATTATCTTAAGTTTGCTTAAATTATTAGTTACCTGTCTTCCAACCGAAGCCGTGAATTGGATTATGAGTAAATTTAAAATACATTCTGAAATTAGTGACGCGGATGCAATCGTGACCTTTGATGGAAAGCGTTTGGAAGGTGAAGATAAAGTTCAAGTGCTTAATTATTTTAACGAAGCTAAGTTTTTGAAAAAAAATCATATATTTCCCGGGAACGAGAAATTGTTTTTACATCCAGAGAACAGCGGGACTCCCATTATAATGGATGTGAAAAAAGGGAAGAACGAGGTTAGATTATATGTGTACATTTACAACGACCATGTGGACGTAGTCAAACAGTACAAGAATAAAGTAGTTGCGTATAGTCTTCTTTCCGAGAGCCTCCAAGAACGTTCCATGCCAGTAATAAGGAATTTAGTTTAAAAGGAATAAAAGTGAACTGCACCCCAATTGGAGATGCAGTTTTTTTATGAAGTATAACGAAAAAAGGACTATCGCTCAGGTTCAGCTAAGCAAGCAAACTGATAACTTTCAGATGCCAAAAGTCAGTCGGTCTCGGTTAATACTTTTAAAGTCTTTTCCCTGATGCTTATCCGGTTTTTATAATCTTTAGCTACCAACTCTGTATATAATAAATCAAAAAGCAAAAGGAGCGGAAGCAATGGAGAGATGTTTTGTCCCATATGCATGCTGTTTTTGCTTGTGACCAATAGTGTTAGGTCGCCAAGCTTGGAGAGCTCGGAATTCTTATCTCCAGTAAAGACCAAGATACATGCGCCTTGCTTCTTTGCGATTTTAACTGCAGAAATCACTTCTTTCGTCGTTCCGGAAATGGAAATGCCGATGACAACACTAGTCTCGTTACTTAAAGCTGCATCCATCATGGACTGATGGGGGTCTGTGATGGCTTCGACAGTTAAGCCGATACGAAAGAACTTGGACTTGAACTCCTGGGCCGCTATACCAGAACTCCCTATTCCATATACATGAATCTTATTTGCCTTTGTAAGGAAAGAGACAGCTTTTTGGATATTGTCATATGTCGTTATATGAAAGGTATTATCAATGATACCTAAGTGATCTTGATACAGTTTAGCGAAATAATCCACCTGCTTGATATTCTTCATGTTTTTCGGCGTATTTCGGAGGTCCACGAACCTTTTTAACTCATGCCTGAACTCATTAAACCCAGAAAAGGCTAATTTCTGGCAGAAACGCGTAATGGTTGCAGGTGAAATATGAAGCTTTTTAGCTATTTGACTGATCGTTAACTGACTTACTTCTTCAGGGCGCTGCAGAATATAATGGGCCAATTCTTCCTCTGTTTTGGTGAACTTGTCCATGCTGCATTCTATGCCATATATGAGGTTTTCTGCTAGGTATTCCATTTGATCACCCATTTCGGATTTCTTATCTGTATTTATAGTTTAATGTATCCAGCAGGGACGTCAATAACCGGAGGAACGGAAACAGGAATATGAAAAAGAAAAGACCCAAACTGTTGTTGCCAGTCTGGGTCTTTTCATTACTATGTGCCATTTTTTATTCTTGGATGGCATCGACGAATCTTTTGGTGATTTGCTGCGGCCTGGTAATGGCACCGCCCACCACTACTGCATGGACGTTCATATCCAATACAGAGCGGGCGATTTCTGGTGTGATGACATTTCCTTCCGCGATCACTTTCGCTTTTTTCACTGCTTTTACTATTTCTTTGAGCACAGCATAGTCATCCTGATATATTTTCTCGCCGAGAGTTTCGTTCGTATAGCCGTATAAAGTGGGCGCCACAATATCGAATCCTAAATCGTCAGCGTATTTGGCTTCCTCAATGGTGGATACATCCGCCATTAGCAGGACATCCGGATATTTTGCTCTTATTTCACCATAAAACTGCTTTAACGTTTTACCGTCCGGCCTTACACGGGCTGTAGCATCCGTCGCAATGATTTCCGCTTTGGTTTCCATCAATGCATCGATTTCGGCCATGGTGGGAGTGATATAGACATCGTTTTGTCCATACACCTGTTTAATGATCCCTATGACTGGAAGGTCCACATTTTTCTTGATTTCCATTATGTCAGCTACAGAGTTTGCGCGAATGCACTTCGCACCGCCTTCTTTGGCAGCAATGGCCATGCGTCCCATAATAAAAGAGCTGTGCAGCGGCTCATTCTCCAATGCTTGACATGATACAATTAAGCTCTTGTGAATTTTATCCAGCACCTGTTGCATGTTTAACACGTCCTTATCGTTGTCTATATTCTCAATGTCCCAAGAATTCTTCCACTTCATTTTTGATGATCGTCACTTGGGGACCGTAAACTATTTGAATGCCGTTTCCTTTTTTTACGACACCTTTTGAACCGGTTTGTTTTATGACGTCTTCTTTCACCAATGTTTCATCCTTTACCGTGACACGGAGACGGGTTGCACAGCAATCGACGATCTCGATATTTTCCTGTCCGCCCAATCCGTTAACGATGGTCTGGGTTCTCTCTGATGCCGTTACTTGTGTAACAGCGGCCTGTTCATCATCTTCACGGCCAACCACTTTCAAATTCTTCTTCCTGATCAAGAATTTAAAAGTGAAGTAGTATAGGAAAAACCACGGAATGCCGACGAAAAGTACATAAATCCAGTTTGTTTTACTGATGCCCTGGAGTATCCCGAATAAAGTAAAATCAATAAATCCTCCAGAAAAGGTTTGACCGATCGTGATATTGAATATATCTGCCATCATGAAGGCAAGTCCGTCAAACAAGGCATGAAAAACATAAAGGATCGGTGCGACAAATAAGAAACTGAATTCAAGCGGTTCTGTGATGCCTGTTAAGAAAGAGGTCAAGGCAGCTGAAAGCAGCAAACCGGCCACGACTTTCTTATTTTTAGGTTTAGCGCAATGGTAAATGGCCAATGCCGCGCCAGGCAGACCAAACATCATCGTGATGAACCGTCCCGACATGAAGCGGGAAACACCCTCATAATACTTGACGGTAGTTGGGTCGGCCAATTGTGCAAAGAAGATATTCTGGGTCCCGCTGACAAGCTGCCCTTTAATTTCCATCGTTCCGCCTAAAGCTGTCTGCCAGAAGGGAAGGTAGAAAATATGGTGCAGCCCTAACGGCCCGAGCATCCGTAATATGAATCCGTAAAAGAAAGTCCCGATCGTACCTGTGCTCGTTACCAGTGCACCTAATTGGTTTATGAAAAGTTGGAAATAAGGCCATACGATAAAAAGCACGGCTCCAACCAAGATGGATGCGAAGGAAACGATGATGGGAATGAAACGTGAACCCCCGAAAAATCCTAACACTTGCGGAAGCTGAATTTTATTATATTTATTGTGCAAAAGTGCGGCAACGATCCCTACTACGATACCGCCGAACACACCGGTCTCCAGTGTTTGGATCCCGACCGCCATTCCTTGTCCGGCACCTGCCAAATTCTCTTTGGCAAGTTCCCCGGTTATTTGAAGCAGTGCATTTATTGAACTGTTCATGACGAAATAGCCGATCATGGCTGCCAATGCAGCGGTCCCTTTATCCGAACGTGCCAATCCTACTGCAACACCTACGGCAAAAATAACCGGCAAGTTTCCGAATACGATGCTTCCCGCAGAACTCATGATCGTGAAAATGGCCTGCAGCCAAGCAAAGTCTAAAAATGGATAAGCCTCAACTGTATTTGGATTGGAAAGAGCACCGCCAATTCCCAGCAATAAACCGGCCGCTGGCAAAACGGCAATCGGGAGCATAAAAGATTTACCGAACTGCTGCGCTTTCTCGAAAGCTTTCTTCATAATGATTCCTCCCTCATTTAACGAGCCTTTGATACTCTTTATTTTTTATCGCTCTATACTAGCTATATTAAATCCCATTGAGAGCGTTTTCAATGCGGTGCAAGGTTATATCAACTGTTTTCAATCTTGTGCTTATTTCTCTGAAAAAGTTTTCAATAATATCATGGGCACTGTTACTGGGAGTGCCGGCCGCCTATGCATTAAGCCGGTTTGATTTCAAAGGGAAAAGCGTGATAAATGCCTTTTTCGTTTCGCCGATATTAATACCGGGAATTGTGCTGGGCTTTGCGTTTTTACGTTTTATTGTGGGGTCTTATCAGCTTCCGATATATGCGGCCCTGTTTGTGGGACATACTGTTATCATGCTGCCTTTCATCATCCGTGTGATTTCTTCAAGCTTATCAAACTTTGACTTTTCCATTGAAGTAGCGGCCGAGAGTCTCGGAGCGAGTAAATTGGGCACATTCTTTACAGTCGTCCTCCCGAATATAAGATCAGGAATTCTGGCAGCAGTCATGATCGCCTTCTTGGAATCCTTCAATAATGTAGACATTTCAGTTTATATGACAGGCCCTGGGGTAAGTACGTTTCCAATTCAGATGCTGACGTATGTGGAGAACTACTTCGATCCCACCATTTCGGCCATTTCCGTATTGCTCATGTTCATAACCGCTTTCTTCATGTTTATAGTAGAACGGCTCATGGGATTGTCATATTTCACAAAACGATAAAGGAGGTAATGATGGGTGGCTTTATTCACTTTACAAGATATATCTGTAGCCTATAACAAACAGAATATATTAAAGGATTTCAATCTAGAGATTGAAAAAGGGAAACTGGTATCCCTTCTTGGCCCGAGCGGCTGTGGGAAAACGACGACCCTCCGTTTAATTGCCGGGGTTTTACAGGCGAATGAAGGGAAGTTCTTATTCAAGGAAAAGGACTATACGAAAGTGCCCGTCAACAAGCGGAACTTTGGCTTTGTGTTCCAAAACTATGCATTATTTCCGCATTTGTCGATATTCGATAATATTGCATTCGGTCTCCGTCTGAGAAAGAATGCTAAAAGTGAAATCGAAAAAAAGGTAATGAATGTGCTCGAGATCGTTAACTTGAAAGGTTTTGAAAAACGATATCCCCAAGAGCTTTCCGGAGGGCAAAAGCAGCGGGTTGCGATTGCCAGGGCGCTGGTGATTGAGCCGGACATCCTCTTATTTGACGAACCATTGAGTAATCTTGATGCCAACTTAAGGGTGAATATGAGAGTCGAGATTCGCCGTATCCAACAAGAGCTGGGGATTACAACGGTATATGTTTCCCATGACCAGGAAGAATGCTTTTCGATATCCGACCAGGTGGCGATCATGAACAAAGGGATCATCGAACAGCTTAGTGACCCTGCGACCATTTACAAATATCCTGAAACGAAATTTGTCGCGGACTTCATCGGCTTCAAGAACTTCATTGACTTCGATAAGCGGACAGATCATGACGGTAAAATCGAACTGAACAAATCTGGATACTCATTTGTACTGCACAAGGATCCGCAGATGAGCAATTCAACGGGAAAAATAGGCGCCATCAGGCCGGACGATCTGTTGATCAGGGAAAAAGATAACACGGGAGCTGTTCAGGAAAATAGTTTACCTGGCCGGGTCAAGGTAAGTACGTATCTTGGAAGAAGCTATCAATATGTCGTTGAAACTCCAATAGGAGATTTCACTGTGAACAAGGAAATGGCGGAATCCTACCGGACGGGTCAGGAAATCATCCTTGAAATTCCGAGAAATCAGATGGTGCTTGTTGACTAGCTTAGGAGGGTAAGTTATGCGAATGAATATGCTTGTAAGGGATATCAACGTGTTTAACAGCTATTTTAAAAGATTCATTAAAGGGAATGCAGCCATCAAGGATGGAAAGTTCTATTATATTGGAGAACGTGAATTGGATGCCTTCGAGCCGGATCGAATCGTCGATGGACAGGGGAAGTATATGGTTCCAGGCCTGATCGATATCCATCTCCACATTGAAAGTACGGTGGTGACGCGTGATGAAGCTTAAACCGAAAAGGGGATTATCCAATGGATAATCCCCTTTCTTAATGCATCAAATGTTAGCTGGATTTGTTTATTTTCATATAATTACCATTAAGGTAAAAATATGATAAAATAGAGGAACAACTGAGGATAGAGTGGTAGGTCACGCTTTGCTTTTCCATCTAATGATAGATTGGAAAGGAGGTGACCGCTTGATTCATTTCTTATTGAACTTGATAACAGATATGGGTAAAGAGATATTTGTTGCAGTAGCAACCAGTCTTATCCTGTCTATGTTCGCCAAGAAACGGAAAAAGAACCACTCATCCTCCCAAGATGGCAATGGTTCTTCTTCTGACGATTAATTAAGTTAGTTGTGACCAACCACTCTTGCTAGTTGTCAGCCTCATGTTAGCGCATGAGGCTGTTTTTAGTTTATGTCAATATAAGGATAACATACCCCGATTTTAAAGTAAATATTCAGACAATGTAAAGGGAGTACCATGGGCTTGGCTGCATTTTTGTTTTTTTTGAATGGAATGATCCATTGCCTACCTATAGGATGCTTCGCTAGGGTTTCACATTCCAATGGGTGAAAGGAATAGAAGTCAAAGTGACTTTTTTTGTTTTATACTCAAATTGATTGTACATTGTTTAAGAATAGCTTACGAAGGACTAAGAACTTTTTTGTGAGATGGGTTAAGTTACTTAATACCTTTACAAATCACTTTCGGAAAAATAATGGTTTGACCAAAGTGGCTTTAGTTGGTTGTTAATCATGGGAACAGCTTTTGATACAAATGCTTCATGCTTTAAATAATTCTATTTTCTTATATAATAACCAATAGAGGAATATGGAGGTATATTAGATGGATTCATCACAACAGTCCTTAAAATCAATTATAAGTAACTCCAAGTTAACAAAAAAAGAAGAAGAAATAGCAGAATATATATTGAATAATTTAACAGATGCGTGTTTTGTAACTTCAATAGAATTGGCTAAAAGATTAAATGTTAGCAATGCGACCATTATCCGATTCTCTAAGAAATTGGACTTCTCTGGATATAGTGATTTTCAAAAGTATCTAAGAGAGCAGTGTTATGAAGGAAGTTTGGCAATATCTGATGATGTTACCATACCTTCTGAAAGATTAAAGCTGAGTTATGATAAAGTTAAACAATCAGATTTATTAAATGACAATTTAAAAATACTTGAAAAAAATATTTTCTCTATTTCAGAGAAAAACTCATCTGCAGAATTTAACAAGGCAATAAATTATATCATTGATGCTAGAAGAGTTTATATTCTAGGTAGTAGAGCTAGAACTGGTTTAACGGAGATAATGGGAGTATTCCTTAATCAGGTTATAGATAATATAGTTATTAATAGTACTAATTCATTTACACCGTTTGATACCTTAGCTTCATGTAGTAAGGATGATTGTGTCATTATTTTTTCATTTCCAAGATATTCTGAAGTAGACATTGAAGCAGCCAAAATGGCAAAAGAGGCCAATGCAAAAGTTGTCATAATTACTGATAAAGCCACAGCGCCCATAGCACATTTTGCTGATGTTTTACTTTTAGTTTCAGTGGATAGTAATGCTTTCTTCAATTCATATACTCCGGTATTATTTTTAGCAGAATTAATATGTACACATGTAAGTAGGGCAACAGTTATTCAAAGTGAAGAAAAGTTAGAAAGAATTAATAAACATATCAGTCAGTTTGGGATGTATTAAATGTGTATTTGAAATAAGTCCCGATGTTTGTAAAAAGTCCCGAAGTTTTGAAAAAAGTTACGACATTTCTAAAAGAAAAATTTAGCAAGTGTGCTTCAACTGGACAATAAGGAACCCGGGCACATGTACATTCTTGCAATTCTGACACAGACAATATCCTCTGGAAGTATTAAAGTCGTTAACTTGGATTAACCCGCCCCTCCAAAATTTCCTTAATCAGTTAGAAGTGCCCCCAGCTTATGTAATTGATGAAAGAATGAATGCGGTAGCTTGGAATGAAGCTTCGATCATTCCTTATTCAAAAAAAAAGGGTTGTAAAAAATTATTTTTTTACAACCCTTTTTTTATAAATAATTTAGTGGATTTTTATTTTATAATGCGTTCGTTTTATTAACAATTTTTTCTGTAGGTTTAAGATACTCATCTTCAAACATATTTTCACTACGTGCTATGCATAATGTGCTGACTACGTCACCAGTAACATTTAAGGTAGTGTGCCCCATATCAATTATTCTATAAATACCAGCAATCATTCCAACGATTTCCATTGGCAGTCCTAATGTAGTTAGCAACATTATTGTCATAACAATACCACCGCCAGGAATGCCAGGGGATCCAACGGAAATCAATGTGGTCATTAAAATAATAAGTAATTGTTGACTTAATGGCATTTCAATTCCATATATTTGGGATACGAATATGACTGCAGCAGCATAATACACAACGGCACCATTCATGTTCATAGTTGCTCCAATAGGAAGTGTAAACTGTGCTAGTTCCTCTTTTACTTTATAGTCTTCCTTTGTAACAGAAATGGTAACGGGTAAAGTTCCGGAACTACTTGTTGTACTTGCAGTCACTATCCAAATTTTACCGATTGATTTAAAAAACTTAGATATTGGAAATTTAGCTATGAATTTTAGCATAAATAGGTACATCAAAATGATTACAGAGATCAAGCCTATATAGTCAACTAAAATAAATTTGCCCAAAGGTCCAAATATCTTCAAGCCGTATTCACCAATGGTACAAGCCATTAACGCAGCTATACCTATAGGAGAAAATGCCATTATGATACCTGTCATCTTATACATCACTTCGGTACCCTCATTAAAAAACTTCTTAAGAGTTTCGGATTTGTTTCCGATTAATACGATGGAGATACCTAAGAACAAGGAGAAGATAATAATTTGCATCAGATTCCCTTCTGCAAGAGCCTGCATAGGGTTTGAAGGAAATAAACCTAATATCGTTTCTCCAAAAGTAGGAATTTCAGAAGCTTCATATTCCGATGAGGTTTCTATATTAGCTATATCTATTCCTTTTCCAGGTTTAAATAAGTGTGCAACTAGAAGACCTATACCACCGGCTAATAAAGTCGTTCCAATATAATAGACTAAAGTTTTTGTTCCGATTCTCTTTAATTTTTGGACATCACCAATACTAAATATCCCAGAAGTTATGGAGAAGAATATAAGTGGAACAACAATCATTTTAATTAGTGTTAAAAAGATATCTCCAATAGGTTTAACGATTAATATTTTTTCTTTAAAAATTAAACCTAGTATAATACCGATTACAAATCCAATAAAAACTTTTGTACCGAGCCCTAATTTTTTCTTCATTAATAGCCCTCCCCATAAATTATGAATTTGCCAATTCTCTAGTGACAGATAATTCTTTTGTTACAGATAAAAATTTATCGATATCATCTACTGTATGACAATGGAAGGGTGAAACTCTTATAGCACCTGTTATGCCGATCGCTTCTAGTATACGTTTGGAATAAACACTTGTATTGACACGTTCATATACGGTAACTCCTCTATCCTGATAATCTTTTCTAAGTTGCTCATAATCTCTCCCCTCAATTCCAATTGCAACGATGAGGTCTCTTTTCGTTAAATCTGGATAATCTGCAAAAACTTTTACCTTATCCATGTGTCTCAATCCTTCAATTTTATCACTTCCTTCAAGTAGTCGATGCAGCAGTGCTCTTTCATGTAAGACTATTTTTTCCATACCCTTAAGATACAAATCTCTTCTAGACATGTCTTCTATACTGTCATATGAACCTAACCAGCATACATAATCGATAACTGCCGACATGGATGCAAATAAAGCGGGTGTAGGGGAACCAAGTTCCCAAACACTGTCATCTTTTGCATATAGTTTTTGATGTGGAAGTTTCGATAGTCTATCAGAAATATAGGCAAATCCAATTCCTCTTGTTGCCATAAACTTATATGGTGCAAAGTTTGCTCCATCTATACCAAGTTTTTTTACATTCAGAGTTCCATGTGGCATATGCTGCACGGCATCGACAATAATATATAACTCTGGATTTTTCGCCCTAGCTGCTTTTATAATCTTCTCGAGATCCATAATATTTCCTGAAATATTACTTGACGCTATTACACTTAACAAAATAGTATTTTTATCAATTTTTTCGGCTATGGATTCAGGCTCAACAAATCCTGTATGAACATTTGCTTCAGCGACCCTAAATTCTTTATTGTTCTTTTTACAATAGAATTTTACTGCGTCATAAGCAGAAGGATGTTCGATATTAGTAGTGACTGCATTGGTTCCTTCGACATTCTCAATAACAGTTGAAACCATTTTAAACATTGATTGAGATGCCGTTAAATCGGTAATTAGGGAATCGGATTTTGCCCCAAACATCACATTTAATACATCTTCAGTACATCTGTCCATAATTTTATTAAAATCTATTGCTCTTTGATGATACCTTTCCGGACAATCAGGTAATGAATCGATTTTTTCCTTAATTTTGATAGCCTCTCTTAATCTTAAAGAACCGCCTGAATTATCAAAAAACAGTCTTTCTCCATAGTCTGGATCGTGGTCAACAAAAGCAAATTTTTCACGTATTTCGGCTAATAGTTTCTCATTCATTAGTTTGCCAAAATTGTAAACGTGCATAAATTGATCCTCCTCTGCTTAAGTGCTTTATATTCTTCGTAAAAAAAATAAAATGAAGAATTTTCTTCATTTTGACTTTATCACAGCTATTTCTTGATTACAATAAAATATTAAAAAAATTTAAACAATTAAGAAAATTGGGAAATATACTTATGGAGGTAGTTGGTTTTATAATTAGAATGTGCAAAATAACACTCTACATATACACAAATTATCGGTCAAAGTGACACATAAAGATTAAACTAGGAAAACGGCAAAAAATGAATTGACTCTTTCTTACTGATATGGTATGTTAATTCCAATCTAAGAAAAGGTGTGGTGTTTTATGTCGGGAGTAGGTATCAACTAATTTAGTTGAATAAGGTATTTAATCACTGTTATGTCAGTGGATTACGTATGCCTTTTTTCACAGTGCAATTCTGCATTGTGGATACCTACCTTAAGACTGCTTCCTTTTCCATAATTCGTGTAACATGCAGGTGTTACGGCGAAAAGCATGGTGGGATTTGTCCTATCATGCTTTTTTGTGTACGCAGGTCTATTCGAGCTGCCCTATTTGTTATCGATTTCAGGTACTTATCCATGGATAAGGCCGATGCCCGCAGGAGCTTTCTACTCAAATGGCTTGTTCATTTGTAAAGGTAGGGGGACCATTGCGGGCATTTTTTGGATTCGGGAATTTCATTCACTCACTCATTCAAGGAGGATCATTAGATGAATACAATGACTTATGAAAAATTACAATATATCCAACTCAAGGAAATGGTCAAAAACCATTGCGTAAGCGGTTTAGGAAAAGCGTTATTGGATCGGCTTAAGCCGAGCGGCACCTTGAAGGTCGTTAAAAGTCGTTTGAACGAGACCACGGAGGCAAGGAATTTACTGAATGCGGAAAGCCATATTCCCTTGAAGGGCATTTCACATATTGGCCTCCATATCGACAAACTGGAAAAAGGAATGATTTTGGAGCCGTCAGAGTTAGTGGCGATAGCAGATTTCTTAAGAGGCTGCAGGAATATCAAGAAATTCATGACAGATAAAGAGTTCTTTGCACCGACATTGCATTCCTACGCCCGCTCCATGACCGAATTCAGGAGCATTGAAGAAGAAATCCAATTCACCATAAAGGGAAATGCTGTCGTTTCCGAAGCAAGCAAGGACCTGAAACGGATCAGGAACCAAATCATCAAGACAGAAAGTAAAATAGAGGAACGGCTGAATAAGTTCTTGAAGAGTGGAGCCAATAAAGAGTTCATTCAGGAATTTTTCATCAGTAAAAAGGATGATCGCTACACCATCCCGATCAAAGCCTCCTATAAAAATCAAGTGGCCGGAACAATCGTGGAAGTATCGGCAAAAGGGGCTACCGTGTTCATTGAACCTGCCTCTGTTACGAAATTGAATGTAGAATTGGCAAGCTTAAAGGCGGAGGAATCGATGGAAGAGTATCAACTTTTGGCCACATTATCCGGAACGGTTTTCGAACAGCTGAAACCGATCAAGATAAACATCGAGTTGATCAGTCAATATGACATGATCTTCGCAAAGGCCAAGTTCAGTAAAAGCATGGATGCCATCGAACCGAAAATCAATGATCACGGTTATATTAAATTAACGGGCTGTAAGCATCCGCTATTGCCGCAAGACAGCGTACCTTTGGATTTTGAAATCGGTAAGGACTATCGCAGCTTGATTATTACAGGCCCTAATGCCGGGGGTAAAACTGTCGTCCTGAAAACGATCGGCATCCTTACATTGGCTGTCATGTCAGGACTGCATGTTGCAGGGAAAGAGGGGACGGAGCTTGCCGTCTTTGACCAGGTATTCGTCGATATCGGTGATAATCAAAGCATGGAAAATGCACTGAGCACGTTTTCATCGCATATGAAAAACATCTCGGAAATCATGGGGGCAATAACCAATAACTCCTTGCTGCTGTTCGATGAAATCGGGAGCGGAACGGAACCGAATGAAGGAGCCGCATTGGCGATTAGCATCCTTGAGGAGTTTTATCAAAGAGGGTGCATAACCGTTGCGACGACCCATTATGGTGAAATCAAGCGCTATTCGGAAATACACAGTGATTTCATGAATGCGGCCATGCAATTCAACAGCGAAACACTTGAGCCAAAATACAAGCTGTTGATCGGTCAATCCGGGGAAAGCAATGCCCTTTGGATAGCCAAAAAAATGAATGTCCGTGAAAAGGTTCTGCAAAAGGCAAAGCTCTATATCGAAAATAAAGACTACGACTTGGAGCGTGTCCAGGAAAGTAAAATCAAAAAAGCGAAGCCAGCGGCCGTTCCTAAAGAATCATCTTATGAATATGAAGTCGGCGACAAAGTGAAGGTAAGCGAACTGAATGGATACGCGATCGTTTATAAGAAAAAGGACTCCTTCAATAATGTCGTCGTACTTTTCGAAGATACCTTCAGGGAGGTTCATGCCAATAAGCTCGAGCTTGAAATAAAGGCCGTCGATTTATATCCTGAAGGCTATGATCTCGATTCTTTATTTGTCAGCTACAAAGAAAGGAAATTGAACCATGACTTAGAGCGGGGATCGAAAAAGGCGCTAAAGAACGTAGCAGCGGATATCCGGAAGAAGCTTGGTGAATAGACAGGGGAAATTTTGAAAGGGAAAAATGGATGATTTATGGAATTGTAATAAAGCGGTTGTGATAACCGTTTTCCACAAAAAAAATTAGACGTCGGCAGGGTATGAGTTCTGTTTTAACAGGGCTCATACTTTTTTGGCTTACATTCTCGTGTGGATATACCCTTTCTAAAAAGGAATACATAATATCAGCGTACTGTTGTTTAAAAAGTGTAGGTTTAGAATTATAACAAGAAAAGATTTCGGCAGATGATCATCGTTAGGTGAGGTGAAAAAGTTTGCGGTTTTTTGCAGCTTGAGTTACAATCAATTACGGATATTAAAAGTCTGTAATAGTTTTAATTGTGAGGTGCATCAATGAAGTATTCAAAGGCAACCAATTATGCACTACATACAATGGTGCATTTAACGATGGAACCAAAAGGCCAGACTGTAAGCGTGGATCAGCTGGCGTGTATGCAGGATTTGTCCCCGACGTACTTGTCGAAGATTTTGACGAAGCTTGCGAAGGCTGGATTAATTGAATCAGTGCCGGGGGCAAAAGGCGGCTACAGTATTTCACGCCGTGCGCAGGACATTTCGTTTCTGGATGTTATTGAAGCGGTGGAGGGTCAGTCGGTGCTTTTCAACTGTGCGTTTGACCATGAAGAAAGCGATTGTTTAATTGAGCGCGTGATGATCGAGGCGGAAGGCAACATGAAGAAAGAACTTGCTGGACGGACCATTCAGAGCATTGCGGAGCAGAGTCAGGAGACAAAAAAAGAAAAATAAAATTTTTTACACAAATTAAGGATATTAAGGGTCTCTAATAGATTTTATTAAGAAGGGGTGTTGCATGTGTTGGATTGTGTAATTATTGGCGGAGGACCTGCAGGACTGAATGCTGCATTGGTCATGGGGCGTGCTGGACGGAAAACAATTTTGTTTGATGAGGATAAACCCCGTAACCGGGTGACGCAGGAGTCGCACGGATTTATCACACAGGATGGCGTAAAGCCGTCAGAGTTCAAGAAGCGGGCAAGAACGGATGTCCAGAAATATCCGTCCGTCTCCATTAAGGAGGAGCGGGTGGAGATTATTGAAAAAGCCAGTGGTGTGTTCCGGATTCAAACGAAAGGCGGAACGGATTACATGGCGAAAAAAGTGCTTCTCGCAACAGGTCTTCGGGATGTTTTGCCGGAGATTCCAGGCATACAGAATGTATACGGAACGAGTGTTTTCAGCTGTCCTTTTTGTGACGGCTGGGAAATGCGCGGCAAAGCATTGGCGGTGATTGCAGAAAATGAACGGGCTTTTCATATGGGAAAACTGCTGTCAAACTGGAGCGGTGATGTAATGGTGTTTACAAATGGCTATCAGGTGCTTGATGAAGAGAAGGATATCTTGGCTAGGCAGCACGTGACAGTCGTGAAAGAAAAGATTGAAGATCTTAAATCGAAAGGAGGGAAGCTGACATCGATCCGGCTGCAAAACGGACAGGAAATCAAAAGGGAGGCAGGTATTGTGGTGACAGACTTGGTGCAGTCCGCTCCTTTTGCGGAACAGCTCGGCTGCGAGATCACTCCGAACGGCGGGATTAAAGTGGATTCATTTGGACGAACGACGGTTGAAGGGGTATATGCATCCGGAGATACATCACTCAGCACGCCTTCTCAGATAGTGATTGCGGCGGCGGAGGGCAATAAAGCGGCGGCTGGAGTCATCATGGATTTAGTTGAAGCTGCCTTTCTTTTGGAGGCATAAAATCCTTTTTTAAAGAAAGAGACTATTTGTAAAGGAGATTGAAGTATGACGGAAATCTGGGAATCAAGTTTTATAGAAAATCAAATGATGTGGGGATTTGAACCTTCAGACTCCGCAATCTTGACAAAGGATTTTTTCCTTGAAAAGAAAGTTAAGGATGTATTGATTCCTGGTATTGGATATGGCAGAAATGCACAGGTTTTTACTGACAACGGAATACATGTAACAGGTATCGAAGTTTCAAAAACAGCGATTGAACTGGCAAGGCAAAATGGGCTTAATCTTAATATTTTTCATGGTTCAGTAACCGATATGCCTTTTGATAATAAACTTTATGATGGTATATTTTGTTATGCCCTTATTCACTTATTGAATAATCGTGAGAGAGATAAGTTTATTAAAGATTGCTATAATCAGTTAAAGCCAAACGGATATATGATTTTTACCACTATTTCAAAAGAAGCCCCAATGTTTGGTAAGGGCAAACAACTGGGTAAAGACTATTTCGAGATAATGGAAGGGATGAAAATGTTTTTTTATGATCCTGACTCGATTAAACAAGAATTTGGAAATTATGGACTGATAGAGTTTTCGGAAATTGTTGAGCCCCATAAGAATATGGAAAATAAACCTCCATTTAAATTTATAATGGTAAAATGTCAAAAAGACTAGAATGGCTTTATTCATAAAAAGGGCATGTTTTGATCAATCATTTTTTCAACACATGCTCTTTTCTATTTGCTCTCGTCCGCCGACAAAGTGAAGGCTGAGCTTGAATATAGGGTCGACGATTAAGCTTGGTGAATAGTACGATCATCAAAATGCAAAAAAAACTGTAGACACACTCGATTTGTATCGAGTTTCACTACAGTCTGAAGCCTCTCTAAATGAGAGGCTTTTTTGCGTTGTATTGCCAAAAGTCCACTTTATTGAATTCTTTTCCTTCTTTCATTATACAGATTGATCAATTCTGCATTTTGCTCATTCATCTTTTTCACATTCTTATTAATCGTTGCCAATTCCCAAAGTACAGCCAATCCAAGGATTAGCATAAGCGTTAGTAAATCCATTGTTGCCCTCCTATTGATGTTGTGTACCTTTAATTAAGTGTTTCTTCTCACTTGGATTCATTTTCTCAACCCGGAAAGGCAAGTTTTTTCTTTGATAATAATTGTTTTGAATCAAAGCATATATCACTAAAAAAGTTCCGAGTAATTCGTAGGATGATAGTGATCGTCCTTGGATGAAAACGATGGCCAACGTGGTGATTGGAACTAAATTGATAAATAGGATTCCATTGATCGGCGTTAATAGTTTAATGCCTGAATTCCAGCTTAAAAGGGCTATGGCACCAGGGAAAATAATCATGAAAATCATCTCGCCATAAATGGATTGCATAACCTCTGCCGTAGGGACGGACAGGCCCATTGCCGTTGCGAGGAATGTTATGATGGCTGATACGGCTGTTCCTAAAATGCACGTTAAAGTCGAATAGCGAAGTGTTGACCATCCGTTAAATTGGTTGCCGCCCATCGTATAAATAACCCACCCTATAACCCCGATAAGAATGAAAAGGATAGGGATGATGCTATCTTTCAATAAAAATACGAATGATAAGCTGCCATTGGTAATGACAAGAATGGCCCCTATCAAGGCAAGGAACATGCTGGCGATTGTATACTTCATGGGTCTGGCACTTTTGAAAACCCACAGAATTAAAATTGAAATCATGGGCATTAATGATTCCATGATGGAAGCAACAATCACCCCGTTATGCCCCAGTAAGTCTTGACCTGCGAAAATGAGAAAGTTGTAGACAGTGAAAGCCATCGTTCCAAAAAACAATAATTTCTTTCCTTGTCCTTCCAGGCTAAAAGACTTCTTACCCTCTTTCATTAAAAGCAATATCCCTAAAATGACGCTAACAGCTAAATATCGCAAAAAAGCGAAATAAAAAGGATCAATATACATTAAGGCCCTTTCTGCAACTGGAAACATCGCTCCCCAAGAAATGCTGGCAGTCAAACATAAAAGTGCACCGATTAAAACTTGATTTTTTTTCATAAAAGCTTCCCCTCAAAAATAATGATTGATTTAATTCCTATACACACCTTATGATAAAGTCATTATCATGTAAAATGACTTAAAATGAATATAATCATCATTATTAATGATAGTTGAGAAAGGGGGGCACTTTTGTGGAAATGAGGGATTTGCAAATATTCCAGTGCGTCGCTAAATATGGCAGTGTAAGTAAGGCGGCTGTTGAGTTGAATTACGTCCAATCCAATGTAACGGCGAGGATTAAGCATTTAGAGCAGGAGTTACGGACGCCTTTATTCAATAGGCATAAACGTGGCATGTCACTAACTGCGGAGGCCAGAAAGATGCTGGAGTATGTAAACAAAATTTTGCTTGATGTAGAAGAACTCAAGCAAGTATTCCTGGATAGTGAAACACCTACAGGGATATTGAACATAGGTACAGTTGAAACGGTCAGCGATCTTCCCAAGATTCTAGCCTCCTATCATAAACAGTATCCCAATGTCGATTTATCCATTAAGGCGGGGTTAACGGAAGACTTAATCAAAGATGTCATTGAACACAGGCTGGATGGAGCTTTTGTTACAGGACCGATCAAACATCCGCTCATTCAGCCATACGATGTCTGTACAGAAAAACTTGTATTAGTTACAAGAAATGAAACATTTAACCTTGAAGAAATCATAACAGAACCATTTTTAGTATTCAGTCAGGGGTGTGGCTATCGCTCCAAACTGGAACAATGGCTGAGGGAAGAAGAGGTGATGCCCAAAAGGATCATGGAGTTCAATGTATTGGAAACGATCCTAACCAGCGTAACACTCGGCCTTGGCATTACCCTCGTACCACAATCGGCGGTAAATCACCTAACAGCCAATGAAAAAGTCCACGTGCATCCAATTCCGGAAGAATACCGCAATATCTCGACATTCTTCATTCACCGTAAAGATGCTTATATGACAAACTCCATGAAAAGCTTTCTGCACACGATTGAAGCTCATCATGAAGACCGATTCAAGCAAAATCCAGAAACAGCTCCTGAGCTGATATGAAGGGTGAGCAGCAAATCGCTTTGCATAGAATGATAGAGGATCGTTGAAACCGATTATTTTAGGCTGCGAAACTATTCATAAAAAGTAAAACATAAAAAACATGGCGAAACTGGGACAGCGATATAGCATGGTATGGCATTTATTATTGCTTCGGTTCCTTATGCTTGTCGTTTATTGATCATGTTACTTCTAGAAAGTATTTTGGGAATTATTTAGACAAAAAGCCGACGATTTCGTTGGCTTTTTGTTTGTAGGATCCTTTCAATTATCCATACATTCAAGTAACCTTCTTAAACGAAACTGGTAGTTTAGTTTAAGAAAAATTGTATTACTTTTCTTTAATTGGGAAAAAATATAAATAAGAACAAGAAGGAGGGAACAGAGATGGAAGTAAATATGAGTGTTGAAGAAGTCGTGAATCAAATTTCCGACTTAGTAGAAAAAGAAGGGAAGCTACCTCGCAAGAAAGAGGTAAAGAAGTCAGATCCGGAGTTAATGAAGAATGCATTGTATTATTTTCCTAATTGGGATACTGCAGTAGAACATAGCATTGGATCTTAACCAAAACATATATTTTTCAATTAGTACATATAAGGCAAGGGAAGTTATGAAGGCCGCCAATTGGCGGCCTTTTGAACGTGCGACCCTTTACATTATCATACATTCAAGCGCTCCTACTCAAACTATCTATTGAATGGTTTAGTTAAATAAAGATATAGACGCATCAAAGTGAATCAATCTCATATTTTCTTTTTCGGAACGAGTGGAGTATCGATCTTTTTTAGTCGATAAAGTCTGATATTTCAATGAAGCGTAGTGTAACTTTTTTCCGTATGGGACCGTATAATAATTTGTTAAAACACAAGAAAAGAGGGTTCCAATGAAAAAGATATTGTTGATTTTGGCAGCCGTTTTTTTGGTAACAGGAGTTAGTGCTTGTAAAGGAGTCCAGGAGGGAAATGAGGAATCTCCGCCAATTTCAGAAAAGCCAAATGATAATCCTAAGCAAACCGACGGGCAAGATGATGATCCTTCAGGTGAATCGGTTGAAGATCCGACAAAAGGTCTGCCAAATACGAAAACGGATATGCTCATATTGGAAGGTATGGAAGAACCATTCCAATTCACGCTTCATCATAGTCAGGCATTGGGATTCTCAACCTACATCGTGGATGATATGGTCGTTGAAGAGGCTAGTTCTGGTGAAGGAGATGCAATGATTGTTTTTGCAAATTTTGCAGGCAAGAGAAATGAGGATGCCAAAGTTCAGATTTTTTCCAAAAGTGAGGGTGCGAATGCGACAATAGAAGAAAAGAAGGAGTTTGCGAGGGAAGTTGTGATAAGCAATGGCTTTGAGATAAAACAGCGATCTGATAATTCGCCTAACCGATTTGATTGGTCTGAGGTGGAATTTGACATTAGTCAGAATGGCAGTAATTACTCCATATTGGGTACAGTGTCCGTTTTTCAGCATGGCGGCCGCGTTTACTATGCGATCGTTCAATACCCGGAAGATTATGAAGAAGGCTTCATACCGCGGGTTGTAAAAATGTTTGATGATATCGTATGGTATGAAGCAACTTGATCAATGAGTATCCGAAATTGGGTACGCCATTTTAACAGAGATCTTTGTCCGGTAAGGAATACTGTTGAACGGTAGGGAGCTAGTTTGTCTACAGTCCGAGAGCAGCTTTTTTGCTGCTCTTTTTAGGTTGTTTGAATTATAAGATGGAATGCTGAAGGATAAATGATTGGGTTAGAGAATAATTAGTGATAGGTTTTCGAAAAACGAATTTGATAGAAAATAGGTGAAGCAAGTGGAGTTGGATACATTATATAAGACATATCGACCTTTTCTTTTTTCCATCGCATACCGGATGCTCGGATCGGTTACCGATGCAGAAGATATCGTTCATGATTTATTCCTGCAGCTTAAGCTTGATACTGACGAAATTAAGGACATGAAAGCATATCTTGCGAAAATGACGACAAATCGCTGTCTGAATTTTTTAAAGTCAGCCCGTAAGAGAAGAGAGGTTTACACAGGTCCTTGGCTGCCAGAACCTCTGGTAAACGAAACAGATCAGCCTCTAGATAAGGTCGTAACGGATGAAACGGTTGCATATGCCTTCCTCGTTTTGCTGGAACAGCTTTCACCTGTTGAAAGAGCGGTTTTCGTGCTTAGGGAAGCATTCACTTACAGCTATGAAGATATCGCCGAGATGCTGGAAAAGAATGAAGTGAACTGCAGAAAGATCTACAGCCGGGCGAAGCGGAAATTACAGAATGATAGGCCCGTCCATCCGGAGGATACGAAACATGTCGATCTTTTGGCAAAAAAATTCATAAAAGCATCTGCGACAGGAAACTTTGAGGAGTTTTTGGACCTTCTTACAGAAGATGTTGTCCTTGTTACTGACGGCGGAGGAAAAGTGCTTTCTGCATTAAACCCAATTGTAACCAGACAGCGCGTATCCGCCTTTCTTAAAGGCGTTTCCGCTAAAGGAGGCTTCATAGGAGAACTTCTTCCGGTGATGGTCAATGGCCAGGAGGGAATTTTGCAAATGAAAGAAGGAAAGCCTATCAAAGTCATCTGCTTTGAATTAGATCCAAAACAAAAAAATATCCGCAAAATCTTCATTGTCACCAATCCCGATAAATTAAATCATATTCCTGTTATAGATTGAGGGGTCTTTTTTTGAATGTCACAAATCAAACCTCTATTTTGTCTTATAAGTGGAACCTAAAAAGATTATGGAGGAGATAGACATGGAACAACGGATTAACTACATGAAGACAAATCGTGAAGTGGTCAAATTAATGATGGGTTTGGAGGAGTACAAGAAAACAACGGAAATCGATAGCACATTAATCGAATTGATTAAAATTCGCGCTTCCCAAATCAATGGCTGTGCGTACTGCTTGGATATGCACACAAAGGATGCCCGGGCAATGGGTGAAACGGAACAAAGAATTTACTGTTTGAGTGCTTGGCGTGAAACACCATTCTATTCTGATTCGGAAAGGGCAGCGCTGGAATTGACGGAAGCGGTCACGGCCATTTCTGCAAACGGTGTACCTGATGAACTGTATGAGAGGGTCCGCCTTCATTTTGATGAAAAACAATATATCGATCTCGTTACCATAATCATCACCATCAACGGCTGGAACCGATTGGCCATTTCAGCCCAAAACATACCAGGGCACTATAAGCCTGTAATTGAAAAATAATGTCGTTATCAAAACCCCTTGTATGATTACAAGGGGTTTTAATTATAAAAACGTGGCTTTTAAATTATTTTTCTTTTTTATAAAAGCGTTCACCCGTATCAGGATTATAATATACCCTTGTTTTTTCTCCTGTCACGGGGTCTATATTTATTTCATCTGTCGATTGAAATCCATCAGGAACTTTTACACCGTGATTGCGTTTAAACCGTTTATCATAGATAAAGTATCCAAGTAAAATGCATAAGATAACTATAATAATTTGTAATATATAGTACCCTATGATGAATTTCATTATATTTTCTCCACAATGACGGCAGTTCCATATGCAACGATTTCGCTCATATTCGTACCGATTTCCCCAGAATCATATCTCATCATTATAATTGCGTTTGCACCCATTTCATTGGCATTTTTTATCATACGGTCCATAGCTTCTTTTCTTGAATCTTCAAGCATCGCTGTATATTGCTTGATCTCTCCGCCTACCAGGGACTTTAACCCTGCCATGATATCGCCGCCAATCCCTCTGCTTCTTACAATTAGACCGAAGGCAGGCCCTTTTACCTCAACAATTTTGTATCCTTCAATTTTTTCTGTGGTAACTACCAACACATTAATCGCCTCCGACTTATTTACTTTATTATGAAATTTTCCTGAACTGAAAGCATGAACAAATGATCCAAGTTCACATGAAGTTTAAATATTCCCTTTAGGTACTTTAAGCGCAATAATCATTCCTTTAAATTTTACCATAATATAAACTTTATCCATCTTAACAATGGATAGCATATTTCGGGTAAGCATAAAAAATCCCATTTCGCAGAAAAGAAATGGGATTAAATTCATCTGTGTTTTTACTGCTGTTTTTTGATTGTTATATATGTGTAGATTCATGATGCTCATTGCATACCTTCAAAATGAATTTCGCTTTTTATTTCTAAAAGTACTTTAAATTGCGGTTTTCCATCTTCACTTCATGAAGAATTTCATGCAATTTATTTTCATAATGCAAGCTGATTAATTGTGATCTGGAGGCCACGTCTAATTCTTCAAACAGTTTATTTATATGGTTACGAACTGTAGAAACGATAATATGCAGATTATCAGCTATTTCTTTATCTTTGAGCCCTTGCATTATATTCTGGATGATCCGCAAATCAACTTTATGTTGCGGTCCCTGGTGAATAAAGATGATCTATCTGTTTTTATTATTTCTTCAATTAATAATTTCTCACGGTAGACATGTAACTCGTAGGAGATTTGATTAGCGAGCATTTCAGAAATCATTTTGAAATTTTCACTATCATCATATTTACGATAGGAGGTTCTATACTTAATGTACCTGCGCTGCTTGTCAATTTGGCAAAGCAGGATGCCTGGATTTCCTATATAATAACTACTCTCGTCAGTTGTCCGATTCCTTGAAAATGACCCGGATAAAATGATTTCTTTCTATTGAAAAAGCCTTGGTATTTATAGGCTTTTTTTTAGATTGAATCATAATCTAGCTTTTTCTCCGATATGGTCCCTCATTTTTTCCATGTTCTTGAAATCGTAAAAACAAAATTCGACAAGGATTTCATGGCTGGTGTAAGATGAATGAAAAAGCCAGAAATGGGGTGAATGCTTTGGTTGATTTATTACCGTCGCTGTTTGAAAAAGTGGGGATCATCGTGATTGCTGCCTTCCTGCTTTCTTATATGAAACCCTTTCGGCAAATGATAGGCCATGAACATGAAATGTCGAAGAAAATCTTGTTTATCGCACTTTTTGGAACATTCGGCATCATAAGTAACTATACAGGGATCGAAATCGGAAACCATGCCATGCCGGAGGGTGATTGGCATGCTGAGATTGATCCCGATAACGCGATTGCCAACACAAGAATTATGGGAGTGGCTATCGGCGGTCTGCTGGGAGGACCTTTTGTTGGGTTGGGAGTAGGTTTGATTGCGGGGCTTCACCGTTATTTTCTCGGAGGCTTTACGGCGGGGGCTTGTGCGATCGCTGCGATTTTGGCTGGGGTTTTATCGGGTCTTTTGGGGAAAAGTCGGCGAAAGCACGGGACGATCACCCCTTGGTTTGCCCTGCCCATTTGCATGGCATTGGAAGCGATTCAAATGGGCATCATCCTGGTGACGGCCAAACCCTTTGAAAGGGCGTGGGAGCTTGTACAAGTAATCGGGATTCCCATGATCATCATCAATGGATTCGGGACTTTACTTTTCATGCTCATCATTCAGTCGATCACAAGGGACGAAGACCGGACTCGGGCCGTACAAACCAATCTTGCGTTCCTGATTGCGGATCAGACTTTGCCCTTTTTCCGGCAAGGCCTGAATCAAATTTCATGCAAGAGAATAGCCCAAATCATCTTGGGGCTGACTGAAGCCGACGCCGTGGCCATTACCAATGAACATAGCGTGCTTGCCCATGTTGGAGCCGCGTCAGATCACCATGTCCCTAAGGTGGGGATAGCAACAGGCTTAACGAAACAAGCCCTTGAACAAGGGAAAATCATCGTGGCCAAAACAAAAAAGGACATTTATTGCTTTCATGATCAATGTCCATTGCAAGCGGCCGTAGTCCTGCCGTTGCAGGTCCAACAGAAAACGGTCGGGACTTTGAAAATGTATTTCAAGCATCCGGATAAATTAAGCCAAGTGGAACAAGAGTTAGCTGAAGGATTGGCCAAACTATTCTCCACTCAATTGGAACTCGCTAAAGCGGAAATGCAAACGAAATTATTGAAAGATGCTGAAATTAAGGCCTTGCAGGCACAGGTCCATCCTCATTTTTTATTCAATGCAATCAATACGATATCCGTTCTATGCCGGACGGATGTCGAGAAGGCAAGAAGTTTATTGCAGGAGCTCAGTGCCTTCTTTCGCTCTAATTTACAAGGGGCCCGACAAATACTGGTGCCGCTAGAAAAGGAATTAGAGCATGTTAACGCATATTTATCTCTGGAGCAGGCACGTTTTCCAGATAAATATGATATCGATTATCGCATTGAGCCAAGGCTTAAGGAAGTTCTCATCCCTCCATTCACATTGCAGCCACTTGTTGAGAATGCGGTACACCATGCATTTCCACATGTGAAAAACAAAGGTCAAATCATCATCCGCGCATACTTTAAAGACGATGCGATGCACATTGTTGTCGAGGATGACGGAAAAGGGATTCCGGGCGGGAGAATAGATGAATTGGGCAAGCATGCTGTAGAATCGGCTAAGGGAACAGGAACGGCCCTTCATAATATCAGTGAACGGCTGGAAGGGATCTATAAAGGTCAGGCCAGCCTCTCGATCGAAAGTGAAGCGGGACACGGAACCAAAGTGAACATATCAATACCACTCAACGAGAAAGGAGTATGGCAACGATGATGAAAGCATTTATCGTAGAGGATGAACCACTGGCTAGAGATGAATTGAAATATCTATTGAAGAGAAGCAGGCAAGTTGAAGTCGTGGGTGAGGCCGAGGGGATAGAAGATGCCATGAGGGATATCTCCCGCCTTAAACCTGAACTTGTCTTTTTGGACATTGAGCTAGCAGATGGCAATGGTTTGCAGTTGGCTAAGCAGTTGGCGGAACTTGACCCCGCACCTTCGCTCATTTTTGCGACCGCTTATGATGAGTTTGCCCTCCAAGCCTTCGAGTTATATGCATTTGATTATTTATTAAAGCCCTTTAATGAAAAAAGGATACGTCAAACATTGGATAAGCTCATGAAGCAGCGTCAAATCGGGAAAGACGAATCCGGAACAGCAGCTCCCGCCAGCCGAATGGCAGTGGAACAGACAGGTAAATTGGCTGTAGAAATAGATGATCGGATCGTTTTGATCGACCGGGATCATATTTTTTTCATAGGTCTCGTGGAAGGGAAGACGGTCATTAAAACCGGGAAAAATGAATATAAAATCGGCGACCCTCTCATCGTGCTTGAAAAGAAGCTCGATAAGCGCTCATTTTTACGGGTGCATCGCAGTTTTATCGTGAATGTCATCCATATATCCGAAATACAGCCTTGGTTCAACTCGACTTACAATCTCATAATGAGTGACGGATCAAACATCCCGGTAAGCCGGACGTATGTGAAGGAGCTAAAGCAGCTGATCGGCTTTTAAAAATTTTCATAATTCTGCATTTTAGCTTCATCATAATGCAGTCCATCCCTCGATATCTGCATTGTAACTTGAAAACCCATTGAATTCGCTTTCATTGTGATATCATTTTTTTACGATGTAAGTAATAGAGGGGGTTCAAATATGAATGCGGTTACAATTGTCATAGGCTCCATTTGTATATTAATGATTGCCTACCGTTTATACGGGACATTCATAGCACTCAAAGTATTAAAACTTGATGATTCCAAGCCGACACCGGCCCATAAATTAGAAGATGGAAAAGATTATGTTCCAACAAATAAATGGGTGGCATTCGGCCACCATTTTGCAGCCATTGCAGCGGCTGGTCCTTTGGTGGGACCGATCCTTGCTGCACAATTCGGGTATTTGCCAAGTTTATTATGGCTACTGATCGGGGCTGTAATCGGCGGAGCCGTCCATGATGCCGTCGTGCTTTTCGCGTCGATGCGTAAAGACGGCAAATCCCTTTCGGAAGTTGCGAAAGAAGAACTTGGACCTGTAGCAGGCTTCTGTACAGGACTCGCGATGCTTTTTATCATCACGATCACGATGGCAGGACTTTCAATGGTCGTTCTGCATGCTCTGGAAAACAATCCATGGGGGACGTTCGCTGTCGGGATCACCATTCCGATCGCCATGGGTGTAGGGCTTTACCATAAAAAAACCGGCAACCTGAAAGGGGCGACCATCGTTGGGTTCGGGCTCATCATGGCCGCAATTTTACTTGGGCCGAACATTCAAGGAACGGCACTTGGCGACTTATTGACACTTGAGGCGAGCACACTTGCCATCATTTTGCCGATCTATGCTTTCTTCGCTGCCGCCTTGCCTGTTTGGCTGCTGCTGGCACCTCGTGATTACCTGAGTACATTTATGAAAATCGGTGTATTTGCCGCATTGATTATCGGCGTTTTCGTAGTGAATCCAGAAATCCAGTTTCCTGCGTTTACCGAATTCATTAATGGCGGGGGCCCGATTGTAGCCGGTCCTGTTTGGCCATTCATTTCAATCACCATCGCCTGTGGCGCGATTTCAGGATTCCATGCATTTGTCGGATCCGGTACAACTCCAAAAATGTTAAACCGTTGGAGTGATATCAAATCCGTTGGTTTCGGAGCGATGCTAGTGGAATGTGTCGTTGCCATCATGGCATTGATTGCTGCGGTTTCACTGCAGCCAGGAGATTATTTTGCGATTAACTCCACACCTGAAGTATTTCAAACATTAGGTATGGAAACGGTACACCTTGACGAACTCAGTGAAGAAATCGGCATTAATCTGGAGGGACGGACAGGCGGGGCAGTTACACTTGCTGTCGGCATGACCTATATTTTCACCGAAATACCCTTCTTTGACAAACTGGCTTCGTTTTTCTTCCAATTCGTCATCATGTTCGAGGCGGTGTTCATATTAACCGCAATCGATTCAGGGACACGTGTTGCCCGTTACTTAATCCAGGACTTCTTCGGGGAGTTCTATAAACCATTAAAACGAGTCGACTGGCTGCCGGGGAACATCTTCGCCAGCGCATTAGCCTGCTTTATCTGGGGATACCTGCTTTACTCTGGGGATATCGGTTCAATCTGGGCACTCTTTGGCGTATCCAACCAGCTCATGGCTTCGATTGGACTCATAATCGGTGCGACCGTCGTACTGAAAATCGCAGACAAACGCTGGTATATCTGGACATGCCTCGTACCCCTTGCCTACTTATATGTAACAGTCAATGTAGCAGGGTACTGGATGGTGAAAAACGTATACCTGAACCCTGACTCAGCAGGATTCAGCATCTTGAACGGAATATTATCGATCAGCATGTTAATCCTGGGCTTGATCATCCTGGTTGCCGCCTTTAAAAAATGGCGGGAGCTTTGGAAAATCCCTCAGGCAGAACTATTGAAAAGATCAGCATGAGCATACAGAAAATCCGGGCGGAAACTGCCCGGATTTTTGTACGTTATGACGCCCACATTTAAAATTAAGGCACCAAAACCTGAAAAAGGAAAGTATCAATAACCCCAACTTTGTTAATGATAGCAAATGAGGAGGTGTGATAAGATGGCAAAAGATGTTCTATGTGAAGTGAATAATTGTAAATATTGGGATTCTGGAAACAAATGCAGTGCAGATGCTATTTATGTTGTCAGCCATAAAGGGAACCAAGCATCAAATAGCAAAGAAACGGATTGCAAAACATTTGATCCAGAAATTTAAAACATCGGGGGTAACCATCAACTGGTTACCCTCTTTCATTTTATTATTGATAATAAAAATCATTTTCATTCAAGAATATAGAAATTCATTTTATTTTTCTTCATGAAAAGGATATTTGGGTGACAATATCGTGAGTTTGAGCGATAAAATCAAAAGTTTGATCGATATAATCGTGAATTCGCCGTTTACTCGTGAATTCGCACTATTTACTCGTGAGTTTGAGCAGTTTTCCCGTGAATTCGCACTATTTACTCGTGAATTTAGGCAGTTTACTCGTGAGTTTGAGCAGTTTACTCGTGAGTTGAGCAGATTACTCGTGAGTTTAGGCAGTTTACTCGTGAATTTGAGCAGTTTACTCGTGAGTTTGGGCAGTTTACTCGTGAGTTTAGGCATTTTACTCGTGAATTTGCACTATTTACTCGTGAGTTTGATCGATTACTTTTGAAAGGGTCAGCCCGTCACCGATTGGGATTAGCATGGATTCCAGTTGAGGATGTTTGGCCACGGTTTCATTGAATGCCTTCATGAAGGCAGTGTGACGTTTAGGTTCAGCATCCGGATCTGCGACACTGCCCCTTGCAAGTACGTTATCCATGACGATTAAAGCGCCTGGTTCTGCGAGTTTAATGCAATATTGCAGGTAATTTTCATAATTGTCCTTGTCAGCATCTATAAAGAAGAAATCAAATTTCTTGTTATCATGAGCGAGTTTTTCAAGGCTTTGCAGGGCTTCTCCGGTCATATAGGATACTTGATCGCCAAAGCCAGCTTTGGATAGATTGCGATAAGCTAATTTTGCGTATTCCTCCTGTAATTCAAGGGAGGTTAATTTACCTTTGCTGCCGAAACCCCTGGCAAGGCAGATCCCGCTATAGCCTCCAAGAGCGCCTATTTCCAACACATTTTTAGCTCCTGAAATCGATATGAGCATGGTAAGAAGTTTCCCAGATGAGGGAGATACCGATATGGACGGCATACCGTTTTCTTGTATGGACGCAATGACTTCTTCCAAGAGATCATCTTTAGTATAAAATAATGAATCGATATAACCGTTAATTTGTTTCATTCATTTCCATTCCTTTCTCATTGGAAGTTTCCTTTTCTTCACTGCCCTTTTCGGCTGCTTCTTCATTTTCTTGTATTTCGAATAATTGAATGAATTCGTTGATTAACATATCAATCGCTTTTAATTCACCGACTAAGATTTTATGTAGTCGTTAGTTTAGCATAGATGATAAAGAACAGTGTTAATTCGGCTATTATCACAATATTCGGTACACCGACAAACAAATTAAAAATAAAAAAGACGGCTAAAATCCCTAAAAATAACCCTAAATGATATATTTGCAACCGCTGGTGCTTATGTCTATATTGGTGGAAAACAAACGTTGCTGACATGAAATAGAGCAATACGGAACCAAAAACAAAATAGAGGATAAATGAATAATGGACCTCATGTAAAAACAATAACCTGATGGCTGCTGCAATCATGCTTATAGACATTAAAATAAACAGATGACCGTAAATGATGATTTGGCCGGAAGATTGTACAGACTTGTCGACTTTCTTGTCCATATTATCGAAATATTGCCACCACATGGCTATTATCAGCGCAAATGAAATGATGGAAAAGGCTATCGAATCCCAATTTCCTTGTTTAGGTTGAATGACCGCAAGCGTGCTTACCAGAGCTTCCCCAAAGAGAATGATGGTGAATAGGCCAAAACGCTCCAACAGGTGGGCCGTATTTGTAGGAACCTTTTCCAAGCACTTTCTTCCAAGGATCGGGACAACGATATCGACCAGGATGCCCAAATACAACACAGCATACCTAAGCCAAGAATCAAAAAGGACGGACAATATTGAAATGGCGATTCCAATCCAAAAATACCTTCCCAAAAAGAGTGCTGCCTTTTTTCGAAATCCCTCTTCTATCCGCTGTACAACGAGATATTGGATAGCAGTAACGGCTCTTAAACCAATATAACCAATTAAAAAAGAAAGGTAATAAGGATCAAAATCTGCAGATAAGCTTGATGTCATGATCAGGACAAAAAACATTTGCAATATCAAAAATAGCCGTTGATGAAATACATCCTTTCCAAACCGGTTAATAAATATGGTTTGCCCTACCCAAGCCCACCAGATAGGAATAAAAATCAGCACGAACTTTAATAAATACTCTGGGTGGATATATCCATCTTCAACATGCAGTAAAACATGAGTTGCGCCCGCAACGGCAGCCACAAATAACAAATCATAAAAGAGCTCTAACCATGTAACTTTCTTTTCATCCATTTCTGTACTCCTCCCAACGCCTTATAGGTTATAGTATGTTGGAAACATTCAGAAAATGGAAGGGGTCCAATATAACTTTGGGATAAGATATGAAGTTCTTTTTTTCCAATATTAAGTTAAGCCAAATTTAGTACATACAAGCGTGTAATTAGGAATAACGTCACTTTTTTACTTTTGGTATATTGTGGTACCGCATGAGATAAACAGGGAGGGAAGTAGATGACCAGAACCATCGGCCGTATTTGCGGCAGTTTATAAGGGAAAATTCTTATAATCGAATCATTGCTCAATCATTGATAGATATGGTTGATTCGTATCAATTTCGCTGGATCGAAATTAATGATCTTCCGTTGTTTAACGAAGATCTAGAAATTAGTGGGGTTCCAGAAACAGTGACATCATTTAAATCCGCCATCCAGGACGTCGACGGTATCATTATCGCAAGTCCTGAAAACGATTCTGGAATGCCAGACGTATTAAAAAATGCAATGGACTGGGCATCAAGACCTCGTGAGTCCGCCGTTCTTACCAAAAAACCAGTTGGCCTTGGCAGACAGTCGGCGGAAAGGGATCGGATTTCTGAAATCAAGCTACTTCTTCTTGGGTTTTGTAAAATATGAACGTTGATTTCCCTTTCATTTTGATTAGATGAAGCTAAGTTTAGCCCTTTAAAGCGCCTCATTCCACCCCCTCAACTTTCATCCCCGAATCCCCTTTATACCTTATCCTCATGACCACACTTGCCTCCAAACTGCATATGTACAAACCTTCCAAATATAGCCTGTATTGAAAACTGATTACATGCGGTATTGTGCACAAATATTTAAAGAGTATATTATTGTGCAGTACCCATGACAACATTCGGACTGAGAAACGCTACATTTTTAATAAGAAGTGAGATATCGTAGAAGCAGGGAGAGGGATTGAGAATGTTTTTAGATGAAAGAAGCGCCAATTTACTACAACTATTACAGCATTCGCCCATTTCAAAAATGAAAGAACTTGAAGCCCAAACAGGTCTGACGAGAAGGCAGATTCAATATGGATTGAGCAAAGCGAATGACTGGCTCCAATTTCATGGATATCAACCGATTCAATATAATCGTGAAATGGGCTACTCCTTTTCTGAAACAATCAGGGATGAAGAATTGAATGTAAAACTGACAAAACGCAATTATATATTTTCAGAGACAGATAGGGAAAAGGTTTTTTACCTCATGATCCTGTTAAGCCAAGAAGAATTGTCCGTCTATCATTTTCAGACGATCACCGGGGTTTCGCGAAATACGGTGCTGAAGGATTTAAAAAGACTTAAAGATAAAAACAGGGACATATCGCTCAAGATCCAGTATTCCAAACAAGATGGCTACGTGGTGATTGGGGACAGCCGAACAAAGAGATATATCATTGAACGTCTCGTGCATGATGTACTGAACAGTCCCAATAGTGAATGGATCATGGAATGCATATGGGGAAATCATGAAAAGCAAATCAGCTCGATCCGGTTGCAGCTTGAAAGCGCCGAACGTAAATTGGGCATCACCTTTACGGATGAACGACTTCATGAACTGAGCTATTTATTTCTATGTACAGATCAGCTCATAGGAAAAGGGGAAGAGTTACAGGCCGACCAGAGCTGGACGCCGTTTGTTGCGACGGAAGAATACAAACTGGTCGAGGAGATGACCAGGACGGATGCCTTTCAATCAGTATGGAGCGAAACGGAAAACTTATATGCAGCCTTACATTTATTGAGCATGAATCGAACGAAGGATATTTCCCCTCTTAAGGATGATGAAGTCATTCAACACCTTTTGCAGGAAATCGTGGAAGAGTTCGAGAGGCTGGCATTTGTTCACCTGAAAGACAAAGAGCAGCTATGCCAGCAATTATACGTTCATTTTAAACCGGCATATTATCGACTGCGGTATGGTCTTCCGCAAATGAATCCGATGACGGGACGGGTGCAGAAGGTCTATCCCGAACTGCATCATTTGACAAAGAAATCCCTGTGGGTTTTGGAGAAAGAGGTTGGCTGTCCAGTATCGGAAGAAGAAGTGGCCTATTTCACGATTTATTTTGGCGGATGGCTGCGCAGGCAAGGAACCACATTGGATGATCGAAAACGGGCGATTGTCGTATGCCCGAATGGTATCGGCATCAGCAATATCCTCATTTATACATTGAGGGAGTTATTTCCTGATATTTTGTTCCTGGATGTTTTGTCCGTTAGAAATGCGGCTGAATACCCGCTGTCGTACGATCTTGTTTTCTCGACGGTGCATATGAGAACAAAAGCGGCATTATTCGTTGTACCGCCGATTTTGGAAATGCAGGACAAACATACATTGCGCCAGCAGGTCATGCAGGAATTGTATGGATATACGACGGAAAGTGTGGATGTTGCAGCTTTATTAAAGATCATTTCCAAGTATGCAACCATCCATGAACAGGATCAGCTTGAAAAGGCTTTGAAGTCGAATGTGTATACCCATACACCAAAAATAACCCAATTTTCTTTAAAGGAGGCAGAGAAGCCCGTGTTAGAAGAACTGCTCAATATGCAAACGATCCAATTACAGCAGCAAGTTTCCGATTGGAAAGAAGCGATTCAAGTCGCGGCCAAGCCTCTCGTGGACTTAGGTACCGTCGAAGAACGATATGTGGATGCAATGATCGAGGCCATAGAAACGAATGGACCATATGTAGTGATAACGCCTGGAGTGGCGATTCCCCATGCACGCCCGGAGCAGGGGGTCAGGTCTTTATCCATGAGTTTGCTGAAATTGGACGAAGCCGTGGACTTTGCTCCGGATAAACCGGTCCGCCTGATTATCATTTTGGCGGCCGTAGATAACGATTCGCATCTGCGGGCATTGATCCAGCTCACTCAATTATTGAATGATCCGGCCAATATAGAAGAAATAGTAAGCACTTCAGATAAATCGGTCCTTATGGAGTACGTTCATAAATATTCGAAGGAGGAAGCGGAATGAAAATCATGGTAGTATGCGGAAACGGATTGGGAAGCAGCTTCATCATGGAGATGAATGTGAAGAAAGCATTGACGGAAATGGGGAAGACGGCCGAGGTGGATCATACGGATCTGGCATCCGCAAAAACGGTTCAAGCTGACATTTTCCTGGGGGCAGCGGATATTGTCGGCCAGCTGGATGATGGAACCCGGACGATTGTCACACTGGAGAACATGATGAGCATCCCTGAAATCAAATCTAAATTGGAAATGCATGTAGGATAAAAAAAGGAGAGATTGATATGAAGAAAATCATGGTAGTATGCGGAAATGGATTGGGAAGCAGCTTCATCATGGAGATGAATGTGAAGAAAGCATTGACGGAAATGGGGAAGACAGCCGAGGTGGACCATACGGATCTGGCATCCGCAAAAACGGTTCAGGCTGATATTTTCCTGGGAGCGGCGGATATTGTCGGTCAGCTGGATGATGGAACCCGGACGATCGTCACACTGGAAAACATGATGAGCATTCCTGAAATCACATCGAAATTAACTTCACATCTATAAGAAGAAAACATAAAGAATAGGGGGAGAGGCAATGCTGGAACTTATCATGAATGACATCTTGGGTACACCTTCCATACTTGTGGGGCTGTTTGCCCTCATTGGACTGCTGTTACAGCGGAAATCCAGTGCGGATGTCGTATCTGGAACGCTAAAAACCGTCATGGGCTTCATTATCATCGGAGCGGGAGCGGCAGTGCTCATTGGCGCCCTTGATATATTCAGTAAAATGTTCGATCATGCATTCAACGTACAAGGCGTCATACCGAATAACGAAGCCATTGTCGCAGCCGCCCAAAGTGATTTTGGGACTTCGACTGCACTTATCATGGTATTTGGGATGGTTGTCAATGTTTTGCTTGCTCGTTTCACGCCATTTAAATATATATTTTTAACGGGACACCATACCTTATTCATGGCTTGTTTACTTGCAGTCACCCTATCCGTCGGCGGGCTCAGCGGATTTCCGCTTATCTTGGTCGGCTCCATTCTATTAGGAGTATCCATGGTGTTGTTCCCAGCCCTCCTTCAGCCATACGTACGGAAAATTACCGGCAGCGATGATTTTGCCATCGGCCATTTCGGGACAATCGGATATTTCGTATCCGCGACTGTGGGAAAATGGTTTGGAAATAAGGAAAAAACGACAGAGCAAATCAAGGTTCCCAAGTCTTTAGGATTCCTGAGGGACACATCGGTCGCTGTATCGCTTACAATGACGATGTTCTTCGTGATCGTCGCATTGTTTGCCGGGCAGAACTATATTGAAACGGAATTATCCGGCGGTTCGAACTTCATCGTATTCTCTTTCATCCAGGCGATAACATTTGCTGCGGGAGTCTACATCATCCTTGCAGGAGTACGGATGTTAATTGCTGAAATCGTCCCTGCATTCAAAGGGATTGCCGATAAAGTGGCGCCGAATACAAAACCTGCATTGGACTGTCCGACCATCTTTCCATTCGCTCCAAATGCAGTGATCATCGGGTTTCTATTCAGTTTCCTGGCTGGACTACTATCCATGTTCCTCCTTCCGGCACTTGGATTGAAAGTAATCGTTCCTGGGCTCGTACCGCATTTCTTCACCGGAGCTGCAGCAGGTGTTTTCGGAAATGCCACGGGAGGCAGACGCGGAGCGATGCTTGGATCGTTTGCAAACGGACTCATCATCAGTTTCCTGCCGGCAATACTCCTGGTCTTCTTGGGGGATGTAGGGTTTGAAGGCACCACATTTGGTGATTCGGACTTCGGTGTGGTAGGTCTCTTGATCCTGAGTGTCATGAAACTTTTAGGATTATCCTAAACTGTTATACTGATAAGGTACAGAAGTAAAAATATATGAATGAAACCAACAGCCTAAGATCTTAAAGATAATGGGCTGTTGGCATTTTCATCATCATTCTGATTTTTGAGGTGATTGGCATGGCCAACAAAGCAATTGTGCTCGATTTGGATGGCACGACATTGAACGAAAGAAATACTGTGAATGAGACGCTGGAACAATACATAGGCGAACTTAGGGAAAGCGGTAAGCTGATTTTCATTGCAACAGGAAGAACGCTGGAAGAGGTGAGGGACGTTTTGCCGGCCGACATGGGGGCCGATGGAATGGTGACCGCCAATGGAATGTCCGTATTCATCGGAAAGGAACAGATTGTCGAGCACGCCCTGCCGACGGAACTTGTCGAAGAATTGGTCGCCAAAGCAGGAGCGGAAGAGATTTTTTATGAAGTTCATCCGAACGAAGGAACACGGATGGCATTACTTAAAGATAAAGACTATATGGTTAAACAAGGTATGATACCAAAACCTGGGACGGTCGATGAAAATGAATGGCTATCAAGACAGGATGCAGTCGAAGACAAAATAAGATGGTCAGAACAACTGGATATAAAGAGCGTCGCCAAAATCTACTTTTTCAGCAATGAAATGAATACGATTCGAAAATGGAAAGCGGAGTTGGGGAAAATCAAGCAGTACAATGCCTTTACCACAGCTTCCTCCACCCATCATAATGTAGAAGTGACGGTGGAAGGCATCACAAAAGCAACAGGCGTTCAACTGCTGCTGAAACATTTTCAGCTAGCACCCGAAGAGATCCTGGCAGTAGGCGATGGTGAAAATGACCTCCCGCTATTTAAACTCGCCGGACATTGCGTTGCCATGAAAAACGCAACTGACCTTGTCAAAGAACAAGCCGATGAGGTGACGGAGTATTCATATCGAGAAGATGGACTGTATCGCTTTTTAAAGGCAAAGTTTCACTGAAACCTGGAAGAGCGAGTGTCATACGTTCCAAACAACGTATGAGTTTTGACAACTTAACTATGTCTACAAAAGGGGTTCGGAATGGTATCATTCCGGACCTTGATATTAAACAAGATTCCTTAATGGTTTTAAACTGTTTGAAACCCTCAAAGGATTGAAGAAATTTGCGACACTCCTCCCGAATAACAGGCTAGACGAGACCCCACAGACGCTTGCTTTGATGCGGCTTGGCAGACAGCCAGCGGAAAGGGAGCGGATTTCTGACATCAACGCCGAACGTGTTTTAATTTGTCTACAGTCTAGAAGTTACAGCAGTTTATAGACAAAAAGAGATCCATCTAAGTTTTAAAGGCAAAGTTGATTGGAACGGAAGGTACGAGACTCCTGCGGGAAAAGCGTGTCCAGGGAAGACCCCACAGGCGCAAAGGCGCCGAGGGCGGACCGCCCGCGGAAAGCGAGTGCCCTACGTTCCAATCAACGATTTTTGCAAACTCAATTAATATCGAGCTTATCTCCAGAGCCCATCTATAAAGATCGGCTCTTTTTCCTATAGGATAAGATGAGCAACAAACGCTTACTTTAAATCCTCATATTTTCCGAAAAATACAACCTGACGCAATCCAAAACCCAAAACAGTTCCATAACTGGAAGTAAAATTTTAAATATTATGATATATTAAAGGGAAATCATAATATTTATATTGATATAAATACGTTATTTTAGTTTCCTAGGATAACAATACTAGACGTAGAAAGGATTTATGAAGCATGAAGAGAGTGACGACAGAAGATGTGGCCAAAATAGCGGGTGTTTCACAATCAACCGTTTCCAGGGTGCTGAATGATTACCCCTATATTAAGAAAAATACGCGTGACAAGGTTCTTGCTGTAATTAATGAACTGGGATTTACAAGGGATGAAATAGCCAGAAGCCTTGTTGAAAAAAGAACCAAATCAATAGGGTTGATATTGGGGAGCATTTCAAATCCATTCTTTGCCGAAACGGCGGAAGTCATCATAGAAAGGGCACAAGAATTAAAATATGATGTCATCGTTTACAACACGGGGCATAAAGATGAAAACTTGGAACAAGCCATTAATTTGCTTATTGGCAAAAGGGTAGAGGGAATCATCCTTACAAGCGTGAGTAAAAATTATACTGAAAAAATTAAGAAGTTACATGATAATGGATTTCCCGTATTATTATATAATAGTTTCCTCGATATCAAGGACGTTAATTTTATCGTAATGGACAATAATAAAGGTGCCAGGCTCGCTGTTCAGCATCTAATAAAATTAGGACATAAAAAAATAGCGAAAATATCCGGCCCATCCAAATACTTGGCAACATATGAACGAACGGTTGGTTATAAAGAAGAGATGATGGAGAACGGGTATGAAATTGATGAAGGCTTGATTTTCAATAGCGAATTTTCCTATGACAAGATTTATTCATTTACAAAAAAACTGCTGAAAAAGAAGGATAGGCCGACTGCAATCATAGCCGCATCCGATCAGATGGCTCTCGCAGTCCTAGATGCAGCTTCAAGCCTAAATTTGAAAATCCCTACTGATTTATCGGTTGTTGGGTTTGATAATATAAGATTGTCCGCTAATGAATTCATAGGGCTGACCACAATATCCCAACAAATGGATCAAATGTCTTTAACAGCTCTGGAAAAATTAATCTATCTCATCGAAAATAAAGAAACATCATCTTCATCCATACAAATTTTCCTTAAGCCTGAACTGATGGTCCGTAAAACAACAGGGCCAGCCCCCGTACAAGATTAAGGGGAATGGCCGGTTTTGGATCGGACCTTATGTGTATTAACTTTCATAAAAATCGGGAATTTTTAAAATTTTACTATTTACAAAAGTCAGAAAGTTGTTTATATTTTAATTTGTAATCGCTAACAAGTATTTTGCATCATTTTGAATACGTATTCAAAATCAAAATGCAAAATGAAAAATCGCCTCGATGAGGTAAAGATAGGTGATAGATTGGATATAAATCATTTATTTAATTTAAGCGGTAAAGTGGCCATCATAACGGGTGCAAGTAAAGGAATCGGTAAAGACTTAGCCCATTTGCTTGCGCAGGCCGGTGCCGATATAGCAATAGTTGCCCGCAATAAACAGCAACTTGAAGAAGCAGCACATGAAATCGGGCAAACCGGTGTAAATGTCTTACCCGTTTCATTCGACTTAACAAAGGTTGAAGAAACGGCACAAGTAATGGAAGGGATATACAAACACTTCGGTAAGATTGATATTTTAATAAATAATGCAGGAATAAACGTGGCAAAGCCAGCTGAAGTGTTGACATCGCAAGAGTGGGACACCGTCCTGGACATTAATTTAAAAAGTGTATTTTTTACGAGCCAAGCGGCAGGGAAGTATATGATCGACCAAAAAAAAGGCAAGATCATAAACATGTCTTCGCAAATGGCATTCGTCGGTTATTACAAACGGGCTGCATACTCCTCCAGTAAAGGAGGAATTACACAGCTGACGAAAGCGCTCGCGATAGAATGGGCACCGCATCAAGTCAATGTCAATGCCATTGCTCCAACCTTCATTGAAACACCGATGACCAAGCAGATGTTTGAAGATGAAACGTTCAAAGATGAAGTATTGAGCAGGATTCCGCTTGGCAGACTTGCTAAAACGGAGGATCTATTTGGCGGCGTGGTTTACCTGGCATCAGATTGTTCAGATATGATGACAGGTCAAACATTGGTGGTCGATGGCGGTTGGACCGTCTGGTGAGTTTTTTGAATACGTATTCAAAAGGAGGGTGAATGATGTCTATAGCTCAAAATATAATCCAAGATTTTCGAATGCCGACAGTTTTCCGAGTTGGTGTTGGGGCATTTACGACGTTAGTAAAGGAAATTGAAGAGCTGGGAGCCAAGAAGGTTGCGATTGTAAGTGACAAGGGTCTGGAAAAAGTTGGCGTTGTTCAAAAAGTGTTGGATCATATTAAGCCTCTATCCGTACCAACCATTACATATACGGAGATCTCGGGAGAGCCGACGTTTCAGCTATTGAAGGAGGCCGTACTAACGCTAGATGCCGAGAAATGTGATGTAATCATCGGAATCGGCGGGGGAAGTGCGCTGGATGTAGCAAAAGCAACAGCAGCTTTATGCGGGAAAGACGATATAACAAGTTATCTTAACGGTGAAAAAGTGGTGAAAACGAGAACGGTTAAATGCATTCTTTTGCCGACAACTTCAGGAACAGGTTCGGAAGTGACGATGAATGCCATTTTCGGTGATGAAGAGCAGCAAGTAAAAAGAGGGATCGTAAGCCCGGTATTCCTTCCGGATGTAGCGATCATCGATCCGGAATTGACCATTTCCTGCCCGGCACGAGTTACTGCGGCATCAGGGGTGGACGCCTTTACACATGCCATTGAATCTTATATTGCCATCAAGGCTACACCGCTTACGAAAGTTTATTCAGAGAAAGCAATGAAACTATTTCCTTCGAACATTACGAGAGCTGTCCATAACGGAAATGATTTGGATGCACGGACAGGAATGAGCTGGGTAAGTTCATTAGCGGGTGTGGCTCTAGCAAATGCAGGGGTTGGGGCGGTTCATGCACTGGCCTATCCGCTAGGCGGTAAATACCATATTGAGCATGGTGTCGCAAATGCCCTTTTAATGCCATTCGTTTTCGAAGTGATTGGGAAGACATGCACGGAAGAAATGATGGAGGTAGCGTCCTTTTTACAGTTGGGTGATTTCAAATCACAGCCAAGCGAAGCATTGAAGGCAGTTGTTGATTATATGTATCAGCTTCTGGAGGATCTTGATTTACCTACATCGTTATCAGAACTTGGGATTGAAGAGGAATCATTACCGATACTGGCGGAACAGGCGGCCAAAATTGATCGCTTGCTATCGAACACTCCTTATAAGCTAAATGAACAAAAGATTCTCGGAATCTACCAAAGCGCCTTTAAAGGAAGGGTGGGAAACTGACTTGATCAAGACAAATTCCGATAAAAAGAGATTATACATCGGCGGCGAGTGGCTGGAAGGTAATGATCATTACGATCTTCGGTCCCCTTATTCCGGCAAAGTGATCGCGCAAGTGCCTTTGGCAGAAAAGGAGACGGTACTAAAAGCGATAAAATGTGCGGAACAAGGTGCAAAAGAAATGAAAAAGCTAACAGCCCTTGAGCGCTCCAATATCCTGGAACGTGCAGCCGAAATTTTCAAGGAAAGACTTGAGGAATGTGCATTAATACTCGCTAAGGAAAATGCTAAGCCATTAAAGGCGGCAAGGGGCGAAATTTTACGCACGATTGAAACATACAAGTTTGCAGCAGAAGAGGCAAAACGGATTCATGGTGAAACGATTCCGATGGATGCCGCTAAAAATGGCAAAGGACGCTTTGCTTATACAAAGCGTGAACCGCTCGGCGTCATTGCTGCCATCACACCATTTAACTTTCCATTTAATTTAGCGGCACATAAGCTTGGTCCCGCGTTTGCTGCAGGCAACTCGGTCATTTTAAAACCGGCTTCACAGACACCGCTTAGTGCATTGGCCGCAGCCGGAATTTTTGAAGAAGCAGGTTTACCTAAAGGCGCCCTGAATGTTGTCACAGGTAAAGGAAGCGTCGTCGGCGACGTATTGGTCACTGATCCGAGAATTAAAATGGTCACATTTACAGGAAGTGTCGAAGTCGGTTTGGGGATCAAAGAAAGAGCTGGCTTGAAAAAGGTGACATTGGAGCTTGGTTCCAATTCTGCTGTCATCATCGACAGTGCTGCTGACTTGGATGCCGTTGCGCAGCGTTGTGTCGAAGGTTCCTTTGCCTATTCAGGTCAGGTTTGCATCTCTATCCAGCGAATTTATGTACAGGAAGATTTATATGAGTCATTTTTGCAAAAGTTTACCGAAAAGACGAAGCAGTTAAAATTTGGAGATCCGGAATCAGAAGATACAGATCTTTCCGCGTTGATCAGTATAAATGAAGCAAAACGAGTCGAAGGGTGGATCGAATCGGCTAGAAACGCTGGAACGGAAATCGCATATGGCGGTCAAAGAACAGGTGCAATCCTTCACCCAACCATTATCAAAAATGCGGGGTCAACACAGGAAGTAAGCTGCCAGGAAGCATTTGCCCCCATCGTTTCAGTCAATTCCTATAAAACATGGGATGAAGCCATCGACCTTGTGAATGATTCTTTATACGGCCTCCAAGCAGGCGTCTATACGACTTCGATGCCAAAAGCTTTTGATGCTGTTGAACGGCTTGAGGTCGGAGGTGTCATCGTGAATGACATACCATCATTCAGGGTGGATCACATGCCATATGGCGGAGTGAAAAACAGCGGGACAGGCAGGGAAGGGATTAAGTATTCAGTCGAGGAAATGACTGAATTAAAACTAGCCGTCTTTACTCTCTAAATAGCGCGGTCATGAAAATAAAAAATTAACGAACACGGAAGGGGAAATTAAAATGTCAGTACAAGAACCTAAAGTAAAAAAAGCGGTAACGAATGAGGAAATGGAAAACAATTGGATCGTCCGTTTTGATCAAATGAAATCAAAAGGAATACCATTAATGTTCATTGATAGTATCATTCCAGGTCATCAACGTATCAACTATACATTGATTGGGGATACAGCAAGCGAAAATGATAATTTCACACCTGAAATTACCGAGCCGCATGGTTTTCAAATCGGAATGGTGAAAGCCCAGAAAGGAAACGGTCCTGCTTACCATACGCATGATTACATTGAATCCTTCCTTCCTCTTTCAGGAAAATGGCGTTTCTACTGGGGGAAGGGTCCTGATGAAATTGATGGCGAAACGATCATCGATCAATGGGACTTAATTTCATTACCGCCAGGCTTATGGAGAGGATTCGAAAACATCAGTGAAGAAGATGCTTGGATCTTCGCCGTTCTTGAACAACATAAAGTATTTGATGGAAAAGACCCTTACTGGTCGCCAAAAGTGATCAAGGATGCAGCTGAATATGGATTCTTTGCCAATGATTTAGGCAAAATGATTAAACCGGATAACTTTGAAGAACTTGAAAAGGAAATTGCCGATAAATTGAAAATGGGTGAAAAATAAGGATGGGTAATGTACCGCTCATTTTGCTTCCGGGTACGCTTTGTGATGAGCGTCTATGGGAAATGGTGAACCTATCAGATCTAGCAGATGTGAAAGTCTGTGATGTATCGAAGGCTGATACTATAGAAGGAATCGCAAAGTCGGTATTGGAAGAGGCACCTGATAAGTTTGCACTTGCAGGCTTATCCCTGGGTGGCATCATTTCTCTGGAAATCATGCGAATAGCACCGGAACGGGTCATAAAGCTAGCGTTACTTGATACGAATCCAAACCCTCCTAGCCTGGAACAAATCGAAGGCTGGGAGAGGTTCATCGAAATGGCGAATAATGGCCAATTTCTCGATATTACATGCAATTATCTTCTCCCGGTGTTAATCCATCCGGACCGGAGAAATGATGAAGCATTAGTTTCAAAGATCATCGATATGGCTGAAAAAGTCGGCAAAGAAGGGTATATCAATCAGTTAAAAGCCGTGATGACGCGCTCTGACCAACGTCCCATCCTTGCTGCTATTGAATGCCCGACCATGATTTTGGCAGGAAAGGAAGACAGGGTATGTCCTGTTCATATGTCCGAATTTCTAAAAGAGAACATCCCGGCGGCGAGTCTTGAAATCATTAGTCATTCGGGTCATTTAAGTACGTTAGAACAGCCTGAAAAAGTGAGCGCTGCAATGAGGAAATGGTTGTCAGGTAATTGAAGTGCCGGGAACTGGACATGATTTTGCAGCATGGAACGAGATACAGTCTGCAGAAAGAGAGGGAAGACGATGAAGAATAATGCCATAAAGGAAAAAATCAAACGCGGGGAACAAGTTCTTGGTGCATTTTTAGGGATAAATTCCCCGCCATTAGTCGAAATGCTCGGTTATGCCGGCTTTGATTTCGTCGTAATAGATGACGAGCATGGTGCATTCAGTGCATCAGAGCTTGAAAACATTATCCGTACGGCAGATTCTGTTGGGGCTGTCCCGATCGTCCGGGTTTCATATGACCCTTCCAGTATTCAAAAGGCTTTAGATCGCGGAGCAAAAGGTGTACAAGTACCAATGGTCAATACAAAAGAAGAGGCACTTGAGGTAGTTAAGCGGGCTAAATTCCCTCCATATGGAAATAGAGGAGTATCGTATTCCACCAGACCGGCGCGCTACGGAAAAGATGGCGGAAAACCCTATTTAGATGAGAGTAATGAAAATGTTATGATAATTGTGCATATTGAGACACTTGCTGCAGCAAACAATTTTGAAGACATTGCAACAGTTCCTGGCATTGATTTGGCATTTATCGGTTCTACAGACCTCTCGGTGAACATGGGATACCAACTGGAAGGCGCAAGTCATCCTGAAGTGCAAAGGGTCATCGATGAATTGTTCATAAAAGGGAAAGAGCTTGATATGCCAATTGGTACCGTAGCCAGTAACAGCGCTGCCGCTAATGGGGCTTTTGACAAAGGCGCCCAATATGTCGGGGTCATATTGAATAATGTGATTACGTCTGCGTTAAATGATGTTGTCTCTGCAAGCAAGGCCACTCAATCTGTTAAATGACTTTACAAGAAGTACAGCATTTTGACGAAACTACTTTATACGAAAAGGATGGTAATAATGGCAGAAAAAAAGACAGGTTCAGTGCAAGTAGCTCCAAAAGAAGAAAAAACAACAATGAATGCAAGCCAACCGGTCAAGAAAACACCGAACTTCATCTTCTATGCGGATGCTGAAGACGTTAATATGCTCGATACAAAAGATGATTATGATTACATTAATATAGAAGAAACGAATCAAAAGAAACAGAGAATGAACGGCTTTGACCCGGAATACAACAACATCGTTGATTATATTGTGAAAATCACACGGCAAATCTGGAAAGAGAAAGACATTGGACTTATTTACGATACGTATAGCACAAGCATATCCGTTCATAAAGGGCTGATCAATAGCCATGGGGTTAACGAAGTCATCTCAGGTACACTGCAAACACTGCATGCTTTTCCGGATCGGAAAGGGCTTGGGTGGAGTGTAATCTGGTCAGGGGATGATGAAGCAGGATTTTTCACTTCACACCGGGGCCGTTCTGTTGCAACGAACCTTGGAGATAGTTTATACGGTCCTGCCACAGGAAAGAAAGTGATGTTCAGAACAAGCGCTGATTGTATGATCTTAAATAATAAGATTTACGAAGAATGGCTTGTGATGGATACATATCATCTGGTCCTGCAACTTGGCTTGGATCCGGTCGAGTTTGCTAAAAAAATGGCCAAAAGTACGCAGAAGCTTGCTCCTGCTATACAGTTTGGATTTAAAGAGACAGCAGAAACGGGGCTACCTCCAAAACTATTCACACCATCCTCTGATGAGTTCGAGATAGGGGAGTTCATGCAGCTTGTATTCAATCGAATTTGGGCTCGGCGCTCATTTAACTTTGTTCGGGAATATTATGAGGAAAATGCAGTCGTTCATTATGTCTGCAACAAGGATGTAATCGGAGTAAGTGAAATTCAAGGAATGTTCATGAGCCTCTTTGCCTCCATACCGAATGGGAAGGTGATTCTTGAGAGGGTGACTTGCAATAGGCGCGGCTCTGACAGTGATTGGGATGTAGCGGTTCGCTGGAGAATACAAGGAGTGCACGAAGGAACGGGATACTTCGGAGCCCCTAGCGGAAAAGCCATTGATATTGCCGGCATCAGCCACTATAAAATCCGTAATGAAAAAATTTCGGAGGAATGGCTATTGTTTGATGGAATGGAAGTGTTGCGTCAAATCTATTTGCCTGATGAAAACGAATCACAACAAGATGGTGAATCCACAATGGATGATGGGAATTTTACCGGCGTATCATGATTGCCAGTTGACGGCTGTGCTGCAGCCGTCTCTTCACTAAACAACGATTAGGGGGAAAATAGGATGGAATATATGAAAAAAGCGGACGTAGTTGAACAGACCTCTTCACATGACGTGGAACAAACGGTGAAGTCGATTATTGAACATGTAAAAGCAGGCGGGGATGATGCCGTACGGGAATATGAAAAAAAATTCGGTGATTCCGATCGTCCGGTCCGGGTTAGTGAAGAGGAAATTGAACATTGTATCAGGACTCTTCCAGAAGAGGTAAAGGTGCTGATCGATCGAGTCGTGGAAAGAGTATCCGATTTTGCTAAAGCACAGTTGAGCTGCCTCACTCCATTCGAAAAGGATTTTGGCGAGGGTATTAAGATGGGGCATAGAATCGTACCGATCGAAAAGGTGGGGGCTTATGTTCCAGGGGGGAGATTCCCGTTATTGTCATCAGGACCCATGGTCGTTGCACCGGCAAAGGTAGCAGGAGCAAAAAGAATCGTTGCAGCAAGCCCGGCCAATTATGAAGGCGGTATCCATCCGGCCGTTTTATATGGCTTGATCCGCTCCGGTGCTACAGACATTTTTGCAATTGGCGGGGCGCAGGCCATCGCCGCCATGGCATATGGAACCGAATCCATCCCGGAAGTGGATATCATCGCTGGACCAGGAAACCGGTTTGTAGCAGAAGCAAAACGTCAAGTGTTCGGTAAAGTGGGCATAGACCTTATTGCCGGGCCAAGTGAAGTGATGGTTTTTGCTGATGATTCGGCTTCACCTCAGAAAATAGCGGCCGATTTACTTGCCCAGGCCGAACACGATCCGTACGCACGGGCCATTCTTGTCACAACGTCCAGAACGGTTGCCGAAGAAACAGAAAAAGCAATCGAAGGCTTTTTGAAAACCTTCTCACCATCTTCCCCTGCACACGAATCATGGGAAAAAAGAGGGGAAATCATTTATGCAGATTCATTACAAGAAGGACTGGATATTTGCAATGATTATGCCATTGAACATCTGCATTTGCATATCAAAAATAGCCGTGAATTGATGGATAAGCTAACTAATTATGGATCACTATTCCTTGATGAAGGCAGTTCCGTCGTCTTCTCTGACAAAGTCTCTGGAACGAACCATACATTGCCGACTCAAAAGGCAGCAAGATATACAGGGGGACTTTGGGCAGGAAGCTATGTGAAGGTCATGACACATCAGGAAATCACAGGTCAAGGCATTCAATTCCTGGCATCCCATGCGGAAGATCAATCCGAAATCGAAGGCTTGGAAGGCCATAAATTATCGGCCACAGTAAGGTTGACATGATGTTGAGCATATAAAAATTAGGAGACTGAAGATAAAGGGGTTCTATCTAAAAGTTAAAAAAAAGTTGATTGGAGCGGGTGTGCGAGACTCCTGCCGGAAAAGCGCGCGCCTGGGGAAGAGATCAACGTTCAAAAAAATGTAGATAAACTCGTTTTCATCGATTTTGTCTACAGTCGGCCGTAGAATATTATTCTATTGATTTAGTGAAAAGCAAATGAATGCCTATGATATTGTAAAAAATTGAATTCCTTTAGTCTATTTAACTTAAGTGAAGTGTAGGTTACTGAGGTCAAAGCGAGGACTTTATACGCTAATACAATTAGAATTTATAAAAAGTGTATTAGAGGATAATATCCTCGTTTTACCCTGCCTCGTAATTTTATATCACAGCCCAAAGGACGGTAATAAATTTATTCCTTAATATTTACTCTTTGTTGGATATTTTGGTTGTGGCATCTCAGGGGTTTACTTAAGGGCATTCGATAAAGGTCTTCAGGTATCACGAATTTTCGAGCTGATTCAACTGCTCCTTTTTTGGCAAGAGTTAAGTGAAAAATAACAATGAGGTGACCTAATGAACAAAGTCCAATTTCGGTTAAATATTATATTATTTTTCATCATAACCGTTCTCTTCTTTATTAGCATTTCAGCCTTTGATCCATTTATTTCATCATACGCCAAAGATTTAGGGATCTCACCTGCAGTGATAGGCAGTGTGATGGGAGTGACGGGGCTAGCATCCATGTTCTTCCGTTTCCCGCTTGGCGTATTCTCGGATATGCTGAACAAAAGAAGATTGATCATTCAAGTTGGGCTTTTAATTACAATCATTGGTTGGATAATCGCTTTTATAGAACCAAACGCCACTACCTTATATCTCGCGAAATTTTTGGATGGTATAACGGGGGCTACATGGGTTCTATATACTGTAATGTTTGCCTCTTATTTCGGTGTCCATAATTCTGCAAAAGCCGTTGCTTTTTTAACTTTGGCAGATTACATTGGAGCTTTAGTGGGTTCGGTAATAGGTGGAATTGTCGCAAACAGTTACGGATATTCATATTCTTTTCTTGTTGCCGTTTTTGCTGCTTCTATCGCCTTTGTTTTAACGTTCTTTTTGAAAGAGAAAAAAGTTACAGTGAAAAGGGAAAAAGATGATATAAAAAGAATCGTTAAGGAACAAATTACCGATAAAAACTTATGGATTTTATCTCTGCTAGCAATCATAACACTGATGGCTTCTTTTGGAATGAGAGTTACATTTACACCTCTTGTGGCAAGAGATTTAGGGGCAGATGCGATTGCTCTGAGTTGGCTATCGAATACGTTTTTAATTGCAGGAGGGATTGCTGCTGCATTATGTGGAGGATTTTTTTATAAAAAGTTGGGCTTAGTGAACACAGCTATTGCAGGAGCATTTTTACAATGCGTTGTTGCTATTTTGACACCATTTGCACCAAACTTACCATTGCTCTTTTGTTTGCAAGCGCTTTCCGGTATCGCATTTGCATTGAATTTTACTGTTTTAATGTCATTAAGTATTATGGATACTCCAGAACATAAGCAATCCACGAGGATGGGGTTTTTTCAAAGCGTGTTTTCGTTTGGAATGTTTTTTGGTCCGGTTTTGATGGGGATATTGACAGAGGCATTCTCAAGGAGTTTTAGCTTTATAATAATAGGAATCCTTTCGGCTATTTCAGGTATATTGATAAAACTTTTTATTAGAACGAAAGCAAATGAAAGCTTTCCAAACATGAGGGATCAGGTTAGTTAATAGAACTATTCGGCCTATTGATTATAAAGCACAGATAGAGGGGTCATGCAAATTGATTTTAACGATAAAAGAACTGATGGAAGGGTATAAAAATAAACTGTTTTCCCCTACTGAAATCACTAAATGGTATATGGAAAGAATAAAAAAATTAAATCCAAAAATGCATTCTTACATTACCGTAACAGAGGAAAAGGCATTTTATCAGGCAAAAAAGGCGGAAATGATGATTAATTCAGGAGAAGTAAGAGGAGGTTTGTTAGGGGTACCAATTTCGTATAAAGATTCTATTGATACTGAAGGTATCTTAACAACTAGCGGCTCAATAATTGATGAAAAGCGAATCCCGGCTGAAAATGCTGAAGTCGTCACAATGTTAGAACGGGAGGGCAGTATTTTTCTTGGGAAAAATAATATGTACGAATATGCATTTGGCATAACCTCTCAGAATCCTATTTTTGGTGATGTCATAAACCCGTGGAATAAGAATAAGACTGCAGGTGGATCCAGTGGTGGTTCAGCTGCTGCTGTTGCAGCAAACCTCTGCTTAGGTTCCATCGGTACAGATACTGCCGGATCAATTCGTGTACCAGCAGCTTGTTGTGGTGTCGTGGGCTTAAAACCTACCTATAACTTAGTTAGCATGGAGGGTATGACCCCATTATCGTGGACTCTTGATCATGCAGGACCGATTGCTGGTAACATTGAGGATACGGCGATAATCATGCAAACCCTTACAGGCATCCCTTACACAACGACAGGGTTGAATGGACTGTCAGGAATGAGAATCGGCCTGCCGACACATTATTTCAATGAAAATATGGATGGCGAAGTCAAGAAAATGTATGAAAAAGCTGTACAGCATATGATCGATTTAGGAGCTGCTATAGTAGATGTTGATACTTCTTTTTTAATGGATGTAGTAAGTATTGCAACGACACTTGGGACGTCAGAAGTGGGGGTTGTTCACAAAGAACGTATTAAGTCGGCTATTCATCTTTACAGTGAAGGCGCGCAAAAAACATTTGAAAAAAGTCGCCTTATTTCGGCCTATGACTATTTAAATGCTTTGCAAAAAAGGGCGGAATGGACTCGTAGGGTGTCAGAAATCTTTTTGGACGTTGATGTAATGATTACCCCAGCGATGCCTATTGCCACAGCTGACGTACAGACAGAAGAAGTCACCATTGGGGGACAAAATGAATCTCTCGGGGATTGTATGATTCGTTACACCAGTCTTTTTAACATTACAGGGCATCCGGCGTTATCGATCCCTTTTGGGCTTACAGAACCTGGAGTTCCTCTCGGATTGCAGTTAATCGCCAATCACAATAGAGAAGACCTCTTATTTCGTGCTGGGTATGCTTATGAGCAATATGCCTTGACAAGTTTTTACTCTGAGAGGCATCTTAAAATGCAATGATTAAATGGTTTTGGCTCCAGGACCGATTGCTTGTTCTTCTATTGGTAAGTTGAAAAACTGGGAGTAAGTAGTAATGGTACATTTATTATTTGCTAGTTCTCCCAACTTATTATGAAACTCGTATATATTATCACGCTATATAAAAAATATTTCGATATTTGAATTTACCACAGAACTACCCTTAATGATTCTTGTTTTAATAGGAAAGGATACAAGATCAATGATCTTAAAGACAGTATTAGAATTAAGTAATTTGATAGATGGGCACCGCCAGGATATGTATGTATTGACGAAGAATAAAGGAACCGCTCATCCAGAGGTTATAAAGATCAGTCAACAATTGGATGAGGATATTCTAAGGCTGCAAAGTATCATAGATGAAATCAATCCTCGCCATCAAACACTGATTTGATAGTGTATCCTTGAAGAAAGTTAGGAATGGGGATACTGTTATATGACAATGCGCCTAATTTAGTTTTGGGTATGTTTATGATGATATATGAGAATATGTGTAAATACTAATAGCATCGCCTTTCTGTCCAGTGGGACGAAAGGGAGGGGAATGAAAGGGTGGAATATATGGACAAAACGAATAAAATTAATAATCGGAAAGAAACCATCTTATTCTTTATCATTAGCTTGTTGTTCTTTGTCACCATTACCGCATTTGATCCATTTATCTCCTCTTATGCTAAAGATCTTGGGTTCGATTCAGTTATTATAGGCAGTATCATCGGCATTTCAGGAATTGTGGCCTTATTGACACGACTTCCGATAGGCGTATTTTCGGATATGCTGCATAAACGAAGATTGTTTATCCAAATCGGGTTGCTGATAACCATTGTAATGTGGACGCTAGCCTTTTTCATACCGAATGCAACCACATTGTACCTTGGGAAAATTTCGGACGGTTTAACAGGTTCCACCTGGGTTATTTACAATGTTATGTTCGCCTCTTATTTTGGTGTGAAGGAAGCTGCAAAAGCAGTGGCGATATTGGGTGTTGCATCGCCGGTTGGCTCCATACTAGGGACAACCATCGGTGCAGTAGTGGCCAATAATTATGGGTATCGGTATAGCTTTTTAGTAGCGGTGGCCGCCGCCATACTTGCACTCGTATTAACATTTTTCACAAAAGACCTAAGTATTAAAGGGGTAAAAGTAAAATACGATAAGAAAATACTTGTCGAGCAAATCACCGATAAAAAAATCTGGGTCATTTCCGTTTTGGCAACGATTGCTTTGATGGTCACCATTGGAACAAGGGATACGTTCACACCTTTAGTTGCTACCGACCTTGGAGCAAATCCGCTATTGATTGGCATGCTGGCAAACACACACCTGATCATATATGGCTTAGCCGCAGGATTATGCGGAGCCCTTTTTTATAAAAAAATCGGTTTAATGAATACGGCGATTTTGGGAGCGGTATTACAAGGGGTCATCATCATATTGATTCCTTATGCTGAAAATTTAACGATGCTTTTCCTATTGCAGGCATTCCAAGGTTTCGGTTACGGGCTGATCTTTACGGTCGTCACTTCCTGGGCTGTTGAAAATATCCCGGAGATTAAACAATCTACGAGAATGGGCCTGTTCCAAAGTTTATATTCGGCTGGAATGTTTTTGGGACCCGTCCTAATTGGCATCTTGATTGAAGTGTTTTCAAGATCCACAGGTTACCTGATCATGGGGGCATTATCAATTGCTTCAACCATTCTTATCAAAACCTCCATAAAACGCTCAAAAAAAGAAGCTTCCAATGAAGAATTTCCTCTTGAAGAGATGCTGATTAATAGAAAATGATTTTTGAAACAGGAAAGAGCAGACCCTTAACGGGTTTGCTCTTTTTTAGTTTGAGTCGGATCATTTATAAAACAACTATCTGTCATTTAAGCTGAGCGTCAAATTAATATTTGGTTTTGTACACAAAAAATGTTTTACCTGAAAGTAATAATTGGAGCGGGTGTGCGAGACTCCTGCGGGAAAAGCGCGTCAAGGGGAGACCCCGCAGGCGCATGCCGAGGAGGCTCGCGGACCGCCCGCGGAAAGCGAGTGCCCTACGTTCCAATCGACGGTCTCATTGTAAAAGCCATACTTGGAAAGGTGGTCGGAACCCATATTAACAACTTCAACTCCTTAGGTATGGGTTTTATCTTAATTTAAGGACAAAGTCGATTGGAGTGGAAGGTACGAGACTCCTGCGGGAAAGCGTGTCTAAGGGAGACCCCGCAGGCGCAAGCCGAGGAGGCTCCCTGACCGCCCGCGGAAAGCGAGTGCCCTACGTTCCAATCGACGTTCGAGGTTTTATAAACCCTCATAAAAACTGAAACAAACTTGATTTTCGTCGAAGTCCACAATCTGCAATATTAGTTCATTATTTTGTTAAATGGTAAACCACGGTAGTTTAAGACTATGATGGCATGTTTACTTCACGTTATCAATAAAATGCATGCAGATTGTCTTAATGGCCATAATGATTTTTATTCACAAAATTTCATTAATATTGACGGTATCATTCTATGACTTTATCATAACAGCAGGATAATGATAATCATTTTCAATTATGATTAACTCGTGAAGAAGGTATAGATGACGGGAAGGGTGCAAAATATGAGGGAATTTAGAAAAGTAAGAACGTTTGGGGGAGGAGCATTCATCCTGTTACTTGCTATTATGGTGATGTTATCAGGATGTAATAATTCTCAAAAAACAACAGAGGCAGAGAAGACTTCTGCCAAAACAAGTAATGAAGAAATAAGGACGATTAAGCATGAAATGGGAGAAACGGAAATGAAAGATACTCCGAAAAAAATAGTTACGCTTGAGCTGTCTTTCGTTGATTCTTTAAATGCTCTAGGGATAAAACCTATCGGGATTTCGGATGACAATAAAAAAGAGATGATTACAAAACTTGTAGGGCAAGAGATGGATTATACTTCTGTAGGAACACGCGAGCAGCCTAATTTAGAGGTGATCAGTTCTTTACAGCCAGATTTAATCATTGCGGATGCTGAGCGGCATAAAGGGATTTATAAAGATTTACAGCAGATTGCTCCTACCATCGTTTTAAAAAGTCGGGAATCTACCTATCAAGAAAATCTGGATTCATTTAAAACGATTGCAAAGGCAGTAAACAAGGAAGATGCTGCAGAAAAAAGATTGAGCGAGCATGAAAAAACGATTAAGGAACTTAAATCAAAGCTTACTGTTGATTCAAATATGACGGTTTTACCAGCAGTTGTACGAGATACTTCATTCCAAGCCCATACTTCATCTTCTTATGATGGAGAATTGCTTGAGCGCATGGGATTGAAAAATGCCATTCAGCAGGAACTGCCACATGCCGAGATGAATCTGGAGCAGCTTGTCGAGATCGATCCGGATGTGCTGCTTTTAGCGAACAATGAGGGTAAGTTACTTACTGATGAGTGGAAAGACAATCCTCTTTGGAAAGACTTGAAGGCTGTAAAAAACGGACAAGTGTATAGTGTTGATCGAGACTTATGGACGAGATACCGCGGTGTTTTATCAGCAGAGGCCATTGCTAAAGACACTTTAAAAATGCTTGGAGAAGAATAGACGAACAAAAGCGAAGTAAGAGATCCCATTCTTACTTCGCTTTCCATTAGGTTTAAATTTTGTCAGGAAGTGTGTTGTATAGAAAATGGAAACTGTAGGTAGAAGTAAACTGAAAGTATTATGTACGGCTATAGCTGGGATCGTTTTGTTAATTTTAGGCATCCTGACGAGTATTTCTGTGGGAGCGTCCGATATTGATGCATCAATGGTTTTGAAGTCCTTTTTTGAGGCCGACTCGTCCAAGGAACAGACTATTATAAGGACTCTTCGATTGCCACGGGCTTTAGTTGGAGCGTTGGTCGGTGCTAATTTAGCGGTAGCGGGTGCTCTTATGCAGGCCATTACCCGGAATTCATTAGCTTCTCCACAAGTATTTGGTGTTAATGCCGGTGCCTCATTTTTTATTGTGTCAGCTTTTGTTTTCTTTCCTAACCTTTCTTCCGTGTCTCTAGTTTGCGTTGCATTCATTGGTGCAGCAATGGGAGGGATGGCAGTCTATTCTTTTGCTTCGGGAGGAGGAATGACCCAAGTGAAGCTGGCATTGGCTGGAATGGCTGTTCACTTTTTTTTATCTTCTTTAACGCAAGGCATGATCATCTTTAATGAACAAGCGAAAGATGTGCTCTATTGGTTAGTAGGGTCAATTAATGGGAAAACATGGGCGCACGTGAACATGATTCTTCCTTGGTCTCTTTTCGGACTGCTTGTTGCTGCCATGTTCTCTCGATCTGTTTCCATCCTTGTCTTAGGAGAAAATATGGCGCAGGGACTTGGGCAGCGGGTGTACCGAATCCGTATTTTAGCAGGAATATTGGTGATCATTTTGGCAGGATCTTCGGTTGCCGTCGCAGGCCCAGTGGGATTTGTGGGATTGATCATTCCTCATATCGTCAGGAGACTGGTGGGCGGGGATTATCGAAGGATCATCCCTTTTTCTGCATTATTCGGCGCTTTACTCTTAGTGTACGCAGATATTCTCGCACGTTTCATCGCTTATCCTTTTGAGTCGCCGGTAGGCATCGTAACCGCTATGATCGGTGCGCCATTCTTCCTTTATTTAGCGAAGAGAGGGAGGAATATTAAGCAATGAAACTAAAACGGACATTTGGGTTGAAATCAACTTTGCCCCCTTATGCTATTATCCTGTTACTGACGGTTACCGTGCTGATTTTAGCAATGGTGAGCCTGGGCTTAGGGGCCATTTATATTTCACCTTTAGAAATTCTCCAAAATTTCCTTGGAAATGGCATGCAAAGCCAGACATTCATTCTGCACAACTATCGCATACCGCGCATTCTGATTGCCGTGATAGTGGGGGCCGGATTGGCAACGGCCGGAGCCATTCTGCAAGGAGTCCTTCGAAATCCGCTGGCTTCTCCAGATGTGATTGGGGTAACAAAAGGGGCCGGATTGGCAGCAGTTATCGTCATTGTTTTATTTCCGCAATCGCCCATTATCATACTGCCTCTTTCAGCATTTATCGGAGCGGCGGTCATGGCGGCCATTTTGATGATATTTGTTTATAAAAAAGGAGCACAACCAAATACGATAGCTTTGGTCGGAATCGCTTTAGGGGCCATATGTCAAGCTGGCATAGAGTATTTCATGGTCAAGTTCCCGGATGATGTAAACACGACACTGCTGTGGTTGACTGGCAGTCTATGGGGAAGAGGATGGGATCAAGTATTCATTTTGCTTCCATGTCTTGTGCTTGTACCGGTATTGATTGCATTAACTTCTAAAATGGATGTACTGAGCCTTGGAGACGATATAGCTACAGGTCTCGGTGAAAGGTCAAAATTACTGCGTTATATATTGTTAAGCGTTTCTGTCATATTGATCGGAGTCTGTGTAGCTGCGGTTGGTTCCATCGGGTTCATTGGTTTGATCGCCCCCCATATTGCAAGGAGAGTGGTAGGGTCAAAATTCAAGGTTTTACTTCCCGCTTCAGCTCTTTTTGGTTCGATCTTTCTACTTGTTGCCGATAGCCTGGGAAGAGGATTATTCCCTCCAATAGAAATCCCCGCCGGAATTATCACTGCGGTGATTGGTGTACCATATTTTTTATATCTATTGCGCCGTGAAAGAAAAATAACATAAGGAAGGCTGAATATCATGACAACATTATCAGCAGAGCATCTTTCGCTCTCTTATGGGGCAACTCAAATCATTGATAATATCGATTTGGAAATTCCTGAAGGTAAGATCAGTATAATCATTGGTTCCAATGGTTGTGGCAAATCTACGATTCTGCGGTCTCTAGCTAGATTATTGATGCCGCAGCAAGGCACGATCTATCTAGATGGAAAGGACATTCAACAGCAATCTTCCAAAGAAGTGGCCAAGAAATTGGCCATCCTACCCCAAGCTCCGGAAGCTCCGGAAGATATAACCGTTAAAGAACTTTGCTATTATGGCAGGCATCCGCACAAAGGCATATTTTCCAGACAAACCCCAGAAGATCATAGGATTGTCGACCGTGCCTTATCAGCAACAAAAATGACGGAGTTCGCTGATCGGACATTGGATGCATTATCTGGAGGACAAAGGCAAAGAGCATGGATTTCGATGGCCTTGGTACAAGAAACAGACCTTTTACTGTTAGATGAACCGACAACCTATCTGGATTTAGCGCACCAAATTGAAATATTGGAATTACTGCGCGATTTAAACGAAACGTATGGACGCACGATTGTCATGGTTCTGCATGATTTGAATCAAGCGGCACAGTATGCCGATCATCTGATTAGCATCAAGCAGGGAAAAATCTATAAAGAGGGACCGCCTGAAACGGTATTCACAAAAGAGATGATCAAGGACGTTTTCAGACTGGAATGCTGCATTATTGAAAACCCTGTTGATCAAACGCCTCTATGCATTCCCATTGGTTTATCTCAGGATTAGAAAACTAGCGCCGGTCGGTACCGAAATGATTAAGTCAACATATTCATTGTTGGCTTTTTTTTCTTATTTACGAATGTTGGTTAGGAGTTGCCAAGATATTTCAGATCAAGAGGTAAAATGTTAAAATGGAAAGACTTATATATTAAAGGAGACTACTATTTTGGAAGCCAAATGTATTAAATTCTATGAGTTTGGAGATCCGCAAAAGGTTTTAAAGGTTGAAAATAAATGTATTCAAAGACCTTTCGAGGGGGAAGTCCTCGTTCGGATGATCACACGTCCCATTAATCCGTCTGACTTGCTGCCCATTCGCGGTGCCTATTCCCACAGAATCGCCTTGCCTTCCATACCTGGTTATGAAGGGGTCGGCATTGTTGAAGAAGTGGGTCCAGCAGTTTCGAAAGAGCTGATAGGCAAGCGTGTTCTGCCCTTGCGCGGTGAAGGGACCTGGCAGGATTTTGTTAAAACATCAGCGGAGCTGGCCATCGTCATTCCGGATTCGATTGAAGACCATATAGCAGCGCAGTTATATATAAACCCGGTAACCGCATGGCTAATCTGTACAGAAGTATTAACTTTGAAACCGGATGATGTATTACTCGTAAATGCTTGCGGATCTTCCATTGGCCGTATACTCGCCCAGTTATCCAAGATTCTTGGATTTAAGCTGATTGCTGTAACGAGAAACGATAAGTATACGGAAGAACTGCTTAAACTTGGTGCTTCATATGTGATCGATACATCCCGAGCATCATTGCAGGATACAGTGATGGAACTGACGAATGGGCGCGGTGCGAAAGCGGCCATAGATTCAGTGGGCGGCATCTATGGTTCAGAACTGGCTTTTTGCGTACGGCCTAATGGCATCTTATTGACGATTGGCCTTTTATCAGGACAGTCTGTGAATTGGGCGGAAATTTCACGAAGGACAAAAGTGGATGTTAAAATGTTTCATCTTCGGCATTGGAATCAGCAGGCTTCCGTTCGAACTTGGCAGGAAACATTTAACCTTTTGATGGGGTTCATTGCTGATGAAAAGTTGAAGTTCATGATGCCCGATTCCCACTACAGCCTTCAAGATGTTCAAGAAGCGATTATTGTCACGAGCAATAAAGGGAAGATATTTTTAAGCAGCTGATTTCACAAAGGATAACCACTTAATTGAAGCATTTATCTTGGTGCTCTTCCAATAGGTTCCTAAGGTAAAGTGAAATGGCCCCTGATAATATGGAATTACTTGATTACCTGTAAGGTGCTAGTTTAGAATGCGGAATAGGACATGTTGATACTGATACGACTTTGGAGGAAATACTTATGAAAACAATATATGTGAATGCTACATTTTTTACGATGGACAAGGAAAACCAAATCATCGAAAACGGCATGATGATTGTACAAGATCATACCATATCCTACATCGGCCAGCATGATGAACAGCAATTGGCAGATGCAGATCATGTGGTCAACCTTGGCGGGAAATGGATCATGCCAGGCCTTGTGAATGCCCATTCGCATATTGTAATGACCCTTTTACGCGGTATCGGGGACGATATGCTGCTGAAGCCATGGCTTGAAACGAAAATATGGCCAATCGAAAGCCAGTTTACAACGGAAATCGCCTCTGTAAGCTCACAGCTAGGCATTATGGAAATGATGAAATCAGGAACAACGACATTTTCGGATATGTTCAATCCTAATGGAATAGATGCGGGTGCCGTCATGGAGACGATAGGCGAAACAGGAATGCGCGGAGCCTTTTCCTATACGATCTTCAGCTTGGGTACCGAAAAAGACCAAAAAGCGAACCTCATGGGGGCTGAGCAGTTTTCAAAAAACTATAAAGCATTTGCCGATGGCCGTCTGACTACCATGGTCGCACCGCATAGCCCATATGCCTGCACGCCTGAAGCGATCATGGAAAGTGCACGAATTGCAAAAGAGAATGATTTGATGGTGCACATCCACGTATCGGAAACGGACTTTGAAATCCTCGACATCGAAAAACGTTACGGATCCCGACCTGTCGAGCACCTCCGCCGTCTAGGCCTGTTCGATCAGCCCACCGTCATGGCACATGGTGTGGTCCTTAATGATGAAGAACGGGCGATCTTAAAACAGCATGATGTTCGCGTTGCCCATAATCCAATCAGTAACCTGAAGCTCGGATCTGGGATAGCCGATGTCGTCAGCCTTCTTGATGCAGGCATTAAAGTGGGAGTGGCAACAGATGGCGTCGCCTCCAATAACAACTTCGATATGTTCGAAGAAATGAGGACAGCCGCATTACTGCAAAAAGGAATGTATAAGGATGCCACAAAATTCCCTGCCCAAACAGCACTCGCCATGGCCACAAGAATGGGCGCCGAAGCGATAGGCATGGGTCACACAGGATCACTGGAAGCTGGTAAAAAGGCGGATTTCATCACCATTTACCCATATAACAAAGAACACCTGCAGCCACTGAGTGAAGCCTATTCGCACCTGCTTTATGCAGCACGCGGAAATGACGTATGTGATGTATACATTGATGGAAAAGTGGTAGTGAAAGATGGCCGCTGCTTAACGATCGATGAAGAAAAAGTAATCGCCGAAACCAATCGTCTGCAAGGAACCCTATCACGATAACACTGATGGGAAAACAACCGGATGCACAGAAGAAAGGAGCTGCCATTAGCAGCTCCTTTTTTTTATGGACTCGATGATTCATTTTGAGGAACTTATTATTATGTTTTAGTAAGGAATAGTTCGCATCGGATGGCAGTCAAAAAGGAATTACCGCTAGTATTGTGGATTGAACTACCCGCCACTAATCGACCTTATGGTCTGATTGAAGTGGGGGATTCCTAAGAACATTAGCCTATAGGCCAATTTTTAATTAGGCTAACCCCGTCGTTCCGACGGTTAGAAGCCTTATGGCTTCGTTCATTAGATTAAGTCCTGCGTTAATATCTCGATCGTGGTGAGTAAAACAAGAAGGACAATCCCATTCACGAAGTTTCAGATGTTTAACGTCTTTATTTTGGTACCCGCAGCTAGAACACAATTGGCTAGAAGCAAACGTTTTTGATACGGTCACGATTTGTTTACCATACCATCTTGCTTTGTATTCCAACATTTTTTTGAATTGGTACCAAGATACTTCACTAATCGCTTTAGCTAGTTTGTGATCTTTCATCATATTGGACACTTGCAAGTCTTCCATTCCAATAACATCGTGGTTTTTGATGATTTCGGTAGAGACTTTATGTAAGTAATCCATTCGGGCATTTGAAATTTTTTCGTGTAGGATGGCCACTTTTCGTTTTTGTTTTTGATAGTTTTTAGCTTCAGACAATGGGTTATTTCGATTCAAAGCTATTTCTTGTCGCCTTGAAAGAATCCGTTGTGCTTTGGCCAATTTTTTTTCGACCGTCCGGAAGAATTTTGGGTTTTGATAGACCGTACCATCTGAAAGAATTGCAAAGTTCTTCAAACCAACATCTACACCGCACGAACGATTCGTTTTAGGATGTACTTGTACATCGGTTTCGGCTAAAACGGAAATGAAGTATTTACCTGAAGGGTTCCGCCTGATTGTGGCATTGATGATTCGCCCTTCGACTTCGCGGCTTTTAGCAAAACGAACTAAACCGAGTTTGGGCAATTTGATTTGGTTTCCAATCATTCCGATATTTCCATTCGTATGTTTAGTCGTGTAGGACTGGACCGGATTCTTTTTTGATTTGAAGCGTGGAGACTTGTTTTGCTTTTTATAATATCGACTATAGGAATCTGCTAAATTTTCCACCGATTTCTGTAAGGCAATACTGTCTACTTCTTTCAGGAAAGAATATTCTTTCTTTAAAGCTGGAAGTTCTTTGATTGTTGCGTATTTATTCACAAAAGATCCTTTCCATTTATTAAAAGGTAATTGGCCGTTCTGCTTCATTTCTTCACAGATATACCAGTAAGCATCTTTCTCATTTTGTTTGCCTAAAAAGAAGTTATAGACAAAACGAGAGCAGCCAAATGTTTTATTGATGAGAACTAATTGTTCTTTCGTTGGATAGATTCGAAATTTATAAGCTTTGTTTACGACCATTGGTTTCACCCCCTTATTGTTATTATCAACCAGAGAACGTACGTTTGTCAAAAGGATACTTTGGTTTAGGCCAACCGCCATTCATCTCCCCCTTACCGTTGGGCTCTCGCCCTTCACACGCTTGAAGAGGGAGTCTTCTGGCGGGAAATGATAAAATTGTTCTTAGCACTTAGAAATCCGTCGTGAGTCCAGTTTCTTTGAAATATATAAACAAAGTAAGCAAGTTAAAAATATTAATAAGAAAATAGGGACGGCAAAAACGGTTAAAAACGAAAAAATGCCGCTGACCGCATATGAGCCAACTGCTAATCGGCAAGCAGCTGGATAAAAAACTTAAATCGCATGGTTCATGAATTACTGAAAATCTACGTATTAATTATTCACGATTTTTCCAATTTCGTTGTTTCGAGGGAAATGGTTGAAAAAGGAGGGCAAGATGAATGGACAGGGAATCTTCATTATTAAAAGAGCATTTGTATCAGCTGGAGGAGAAATTGTTAAAATCTGAAGTTCGTACATCTCCAGAAGTGCTTTCATCATTATTGAAAGATGATTTCTTTGAGTTCGGCAGTTCGGGTAACATATGGACAAAAAGCGATTTTATGGGGCAAGAGGGTGCCGGAGCGGTGAACATGACCCTAAGTCAATTTGAGATGCATCCATTGTCTGATGATACCGTGTTAACTACATACCGGATTTTTGATGAAGATAAGCTGGAACATACCTTAAGAAGTTCAATCTGGAAATGTGCGAATGGAAGATGGCAGATGTTTTTTCATCAAGGCACAAAAACAAAAGGGCCCCTTTAAGCCTTTTATTTATGAAAAAGAAAGTTTTCCCTGCTTGAAAACTATTTCACTAAAATGATAGGGGTGGATGAAGTTGATCTTTCGTACCATTGATACGGACAAAGATAAAGATACTATCATTAAATTCCGGAAAGATTCCTTTATTGTAAGTTTTGGAACTGATGCTGGTTTTGGAGATGAACATGCATATCTGCAACGAATGGAAGAAAGGGTCCGCAAATTTCCTGATGGACAGGTGATCATTGAAAAGGACCAAGAACCGATTGGACAAATGGAACTTCAAATTCGGGAGTACGAAGGAACTGAAATTGGCTATGTGAATCTATTTTACCTTATTCCCGAATACCGCAGTAAAGGCCTTGGCAAGGAATTGGTTCGCTACGCAGAAAACTTTTTCAGGCAATTTAATGTATCCGAATATCACTTAAGGGTTTCTCCGGATAATCAAAGGGCGATTTCTTTATATACGAATTCAGGCATGGTGAAGATAAGGGAAGAAAATGAAAAATACCCTGTATGGAGAATGGGTAAATCATTATAAAAGTAGGAAAATAAAATATATTGATATAATAAAAAAGTATCAATTCACTATATTATGAAACTATTTATAGCGATAAAAAATATGGTTGACTTTAGAGAAAATAGAATATATAGTGAAGGACATAATTAAATACAACGTTAATTCTTATCAAGAGATGTGGAGGGACTTGGCCCTATGATACCTCGGCAGCGGGTTTTTACTTTTGTAAAAATACTGTGCTAATTCCAACGGACGAAAGTTTGAAAGATAAGAAGGAGCTTTTCTTAGATAATTAATTTAAGAGTTTACTCTTTTTTATGTCTAAAAGAGGCCTCTTCTGTCTGATGACGGAAGAGGCCTCTTTTGTTTATTCAAAATGTATATGGTTATTTTGAGAATGGGTGCAATTACTCGTGAGTTTCGCGCAATAATCGTGAGTTTGGTGGATTTACTCGTGAATTTCGCAGACTTACTCGTGAGTTTCACGTAATTACTCGTGAATTTTGCAGTTTCACTCCTGAATTTTAACCCTATCATTATGAAGCGTTGCAAAGCTCTTCTCTCTGGATAAGGAATTCGTATAAATAAACAGCATGGGGGGAGATTGGATGATTGAGTTTCAAGGTGTTAAAAAGATTTATCAAACAAAGAAACAGACTGTCGAGGCTTTGAAGGGCATTGATTTGACAGTGGAAAAGGGGGATATATTCGGGGTAGTCGGTTATAGCGGGGCCGGAAAGAGTACGTTGATCAGATTGGTCAATTTGCTTGAACATCCTTCAGATGGTTCGGTGGTTGTTGGGGGCAAGGATTTGACCAAATTAAGCCCGAAGGAATTACGGGCAGAAAAGAAAAAAATCGGGATGATCTTTCAGCATTTCAACTTGCTAAACTCAAAGACTGTTTTTGATAATATTGCCATGCCGCTGGTTTTATCGGGAACTCCGGCTAAAGAAATCAAAAACCGGGTAGGCGAGCTGTTGGAGTTCGTTGGCTTATCGAGCAAAGCAAAGAGTTATCCGGATCAATTATCCGGCGGGCAAAAGCAGCGGATCGGCATTGCGAGGGCATTGGCTACAAATCCATCGATCTTATTGTGTGATGAAGCTACTTCGGCATTGGATCCACAAACAACGAGTGCAGTTCTGCAGCTCTTAAAAAAAATTAATGAAGAATACAATATTACCATTCTGCTAATCACTCATGAGATGTCTGTCATTCGGGAAATTTGCAATAAGGTAGCGGTCATGGAGGGCGGCTGCGTCGTTGAACAAGGTTCGGTTTTCGAAGTTTTTGCCAAGCCGCAAACGGATATTGCAAAAAACTTCGTGAGAACGGTCATACATGACGAAATTCCACAAAGTTTCTTAAAAAGCATAGGGTCCCATATCCCGATTATTTGGAAAATTAATTTTATTGGAACTACTTCGGGTACTCCTTTACTTTCAACCATCTCGAAGAAGTATGATGTTCATTTAAGTGTCTTATCAGCCAATATTTCTGAAATCCAGGAAACGCCTTTCGGGAATTTGATCATCGAAGTGACGGGGAGCAAAAATGAGGTGGATAAGGCTTATCAATATATTAAAGATGAGGGGATTCTCGTCCAGGAGGTGCAGATAAATGGGTAATACGCTTTGGGGAATGGAAATAACGGCAGAGCAGCTGTTGACAGCTTTCGGTGACACACTTTATATGGTAGCCATCTCATTGGTGTTTTCCGGATTGATCGGGCTTCCGCTCGGTATCCTGCTTGTCATTACAAGAAAGGGTCACATCCTGGAGAATAAATGGATTTTTAATGTATTGAACCCGATCATCAATATATTGCGGTCCGTTCCTTTCATCATCTTGCTTGTAGCAGTTATTCCGCTTACCAGAATGATTGTCGGAAGTGCGATCGGAATGAATGCGGCCATTGTTCCGCTAATCTTTTACGCGGCTCCTTATATTGCCCGGCTTGTGGAAAACTCTCTGTTGGAAGTGGACAAAGGGATTATCGAGGCGGCTCAGGCGATGGGGGCGACGACATGGCAAATCATTTACCGCTTTTTGATTCCTGAAGGACTTAGCTCGTTGATCCTTACATTTACAACAGCGACAATCGGGCTTGTTGGATCTACGGCGATGGCAGGTGCCGTCGGTGCAGGCGGAGTCGGGGATTTAGCCTTGGCTTACGGTTATCAAAGGTTCGATACGATGACGATGATCGTCACAGTAGCGGCGCTCGTGATCATCGTTCAATTATTGCAATCCACCGGGAATTTTGTTTCAAGAAAAATCAGAAGAAGATAAAAATAACAGGAGGCAGGAAAAATGAAAAAAATCTTATTAACGATCATGGTAATGGCATTGGCCATCGTGGCTGCAGCATGCGGGAACGATGAGGGTGCATCAGGGAGTTCGAACGATGTGAAAACTGTGAAAGTCGGTGTCAGCAGCGGGGATACGAGAACATGGGAATACATTGTCGACATAGCGAAAGAGGAAGGGCTTAATATCGAACTGGTCACTTTCAATGACTATATCCAACCGAACCTTGCGTTAAGCGAAGGTGAAATTGATGCCAATTCATTCCAAACGGTCGCCTATTTCGATGAGTTCGTTCAAGATCAAAATCTGAAATTGGAGGCCATCGGGTCGACTGTCATTGCACCTATGGGCCTTTATTCGAAAAAACATAAAAGTCTCGAAGATCTTCCGGATGGCGCTACGATTGCCGTTCCGAATGAAGCAACAAACTTTGGCCGTGCACTGCTCCTGCTTCAGGAAGCTGGATTGATTACATTGAAAGAAGAATTCAATGGATCGGGATCATTGGAAATCATTAAGGAAAATCCGAAAAACTTGAAAATCCAGCCTGTTGCTGCCGGCAATACACCGCGTCTATTGGATGATGCCGATGCTTCAGCCATCAATAATAATTTTGCCGTCGAAGCAGGCCTTACATTAAAAGATTCTTTATTCCATGAAAGTAAAACCGCAAAACCATATATTAATATCATTGCGGTTAAAAAGGGTAATGCCGATCGTCCTGAGCTACAAAAATTAGTGGAGCTTTATCAATCGAAAGAAGTGGAAGCGTTCATTAAAAAAACGTTTAAAGGAAACACCATTCCTGCCTATGTTTCTGTAGATGAATTAGTGAATTACCAGGATGCTTGGACAAAACCAGCTAATGAAAAGTAATGGATGTATTCAAGAAAAAGGGGAGATAAGAGCATGGCGAGAGAATTGGCGCTGAAGCAGCATAAGCAAATCATTGAAGATCATATCGACCTTCATTCCGAACTATATATCGAAACGAGTCAAGCCATACATGCCAAACCTGAAATTGGGAATCAAGAGTTCTTCGCTTCGGATACATTAACCGGAATACTTCAAAATGAAGGATTTGAAGTGACCCGCAATATAGCCGGACATGAAACAGGATTCATCGCCAAAAAAACCTCTTCAAAGAAAGGACCCACAATTGCCTTTTTAGCCGAGTATGATGCATTGCCGGGTTTAGGCCATGCTTGCGGCCATAATATTATCGGGACAACGAGCGTTGCGGCAGGCATTTCCCTGGCTCAAGTGCTGGAGGAAACGGGCGGAGAGGTGATCGTTTTCGGAACACCGGCTGAAGAGGGCGGGCCGAATGGAAGTGCAAAAGGAAGCTTTGTGAAGCACGGTCTATTTGATGGGGTGGATGCGGCCATCCTTATCCATCCTGCCGGGAAAACCGGTGTAACAAGTCCGTTTTTGGCTGTCGACCCCCTTGATTTTCATTTTTACGGGAAGTCAGCACATGCAGCAGCTGCACCTGAAGAAGGAGTGAATGCACTTGACGGTGTGATTCAGCTGTTCAATGGCATTAATGCTTTGCGTCAGCAGCTCCCGGCCGAGGTCAAAATTCACGGAATCATCACCAATGGCGGGGAAGCGCCTAACATCATTCCTGAAAATGCTTCTGCCAGATTTTACATTAGAGCAACAACATGGAAACTTTGCCAAGAAGTATCCAATAAAATACGTGCAGTTGCTGAAGGTGCAGCACTTGCCACTGGAAGCACGGTTAAAGTGGAACGTTTCCAAAATGAAGTACTCGATTTTGTCATCAATCCAGTTCTGGATGAACTGCTAAAAGAAGAACTGACTCAATTAGGGGAAGCGGTGGCTCCTCGAAAAGAGAGTGGCTTTGGCTCGACGGATGCAGGTAATGTAAGCCATGCAGTGCCGACAGCACATCCTTATATAAAAATTGGACATGATGAGTTGATTGCCCATACGAATGAATTCCGCGACTGTGCCAAATCTCCTGCTGGAGACAAAGCCATCCTGACCGGAGCAAAAGCTCTAGCACTTACAGGGTATAAATTGCTTTCGGATAAAGACCTGTTGGATCAAGTGAAAGCGGCATTTCATGAAGCGAAGCAAAAATAAATAAGATGCGGGAAAAAGTAGTTGACTACGAAGCATGTAGTTAGTATTATAATAATACCGAGTAATTAAATAGGAATTATGGGTTAATTGACCGGAAAACCGGAGACTTTTCTTTCATGTAAAGAGGTGTCTCCGGTTTTTTGTGAATGGGCAAGTCAATACGTATTAAAAAGGAGGATTTATCATGGGGATATTATTGCGTAAAGCCATTGAGAAAAAAAGGAACTTCCTGATCAACAAGTTGATTAACAAGGGAGTTTACAAAAAGAATGACATCCATCTATTTGAATTGACCTTAACCGATTTAGAGAATGAATATATTAAAATAAGTAAAATTGAGGAGAAGGAATCCGACGATCATTCCCCCTGTCTAAGGAAACATTTCATATTCTATGAGAATAGAAGGAGAGGGTGAAATGGGGAAGGGCTTGGAAGAAAGGCGGAAGGAATTAATCCATAAACTTATGATCCATACTGTAAATAAAACGGTGGAACAGCTTATGAAGTTAACCTTGAAAGAATTGGAAACAGAATATAAAAAGGTTCAAAATGACTGTCACCCCCATAGTGATGCGGGTTCTATACATTGGGTCCATACAAAACGGCAGTAGGGTGAATGTGGAACCTTAATTCACCATAAAAAATTTCATCATTTTGCTAACGGCTGCTTGTGCTGATTCAGCATGATATTTTGAATGGTAAGGGTCGCTGAATCCGTGTCCCCCCATGAATTTATGAACTTCGACATCCTTACTTTCTAAAGCTGAAATTAACTCGTCGACATTAAATGATGGCTCTTCTAGCGGGAAAAATAGCAGTGCAGGGCATCGTGGCGCCAATTCTGCATAATTCCTAATACGCGAACCGTAGTAACCAACAATTCCATCGACATACTCTTCCTCAGTGCACAGCCAAGCTACAGTTGCCCCTGCACTGAATCCAAGAATGAAAATCTTTTGGTATTCATCTTTTATATCCGATAATATATCCTTTATCTTATACAAAGCACCTGTGAAACCTACGTTCTCCATAAAATGCCGATAAGCAGCATCCTCTTGGGAATAATCAAATGGCATCCCACGTCCTAACAAATCCGGACAGATCACATCAAAACCTTGATTTGATAATAACTCACAATAACCCTGCATATGTTGATTCAGGCCATATATTTCGTGAATGACAATGATGACAGTATCGGACTTTTTCTGTATGTTCAGCATGTATAACCTCCTCAAACTGTGTAAAAATTAAAAACTAGATAGATAAAAGCCAACCAATTCTTTTCATCCTTAACTATTACAAATCATAAGTACATTACCATCAGGATCTTGAAAGTTAAAATAAGCAAAGTCTCCAATACGCTCTATTTCTTTAACAATACGTATGTTATTACCCTTAATGAATTTATAGGCTTGGTCTATATCCTTTACGTAGAAATTTAACAATACATTGTTGGATGGTTCGAATCTAAAATCAGGATTTAATGGTATGGTCATCTAACGTTAATCCAGTTTCATATGTTATAGGAATATTGTAAACCAGCGATTCTACAGAATCACCATTATGAGGAATGCCAAGAATATTACAATACCATCCAACTGATTTTTTTAAATCTTTAACATGAATGAAAACATTGTTAACTTTAGGGAAAATAGGAGAATTTATTGATTTCAACTTTTCCACCTTTCGTTGAACCTTACCTAAGAATTCACGAATATCGATAAAAAACCTTTTTTAATCATTGAGTAGACTCCATATTCAACAGCTGCACAGAAACGCCCATTTTTTTTAATACGTGTCAGCCTTTTCCCCATTATAATACATAAAGAAAAGGTTGTTTAAGACAGCCCTTATCGTTAGCTATTCCAAATGCGTAGTACTATTTGAAAATCTTATAAGTTTGTATGGATGATCAGTATACTCAAGAAGATGTATTCCTGTATTATCAGAATTGAACCACACATCATTAATAGCGGGTGGTAATTGAAGAAAGCTTTCAATTATTTTAGTAATCATCCCTCCATGGGATATAATGGCGATTCGTTTATAATTAGCACTGTTCTCTCTAATATAAGCGAGTACATTTTGAGCTCGTAATCTAAAATCTATATTATTCTCCTTATCCTGCATCTCTCGTAAATCTTCCAGAAGTGTGACTGGACATTTGATAGTATTTGATAAAGTTTCGGCAGTTTTACTAGCACGAAGCAAGGTGCTTGACCATATAAGTTCTGGAGGAAACTCTTCGGAAACACGTCTGCACATTTTTTCTACTTGTTTAACTCCCTTAACAGTTAGTGGTAAGTCAGTAGTTCCTTTGTAATTTTCTTCTAGAAAATCGTCTTCTGACTCACCATGCCGAATTAATAATATCTGCAAGATATCACCTCAATTTTGTTTATTTATCCCAATTTATAATTCTACTCAACTTTAATAAAACCTTTAAAAGAATAAAAATTGAGCTATTAGTTATATCTTTAAACTCTACATTAATGTTATAAGATCGTATCACGCCCTTTTTCACACGTTTATCTGATTGTGGTGCTGTTAACAAGTAAGCTTCAGCACTCCTGAAGATAAGTTAACACTTGAAATAGCAAAACAACCGCGTGACAAAATTGTAAGTCGGCAGCTTAAACTGTTAGGAAGAACGATGGCGATATATTTCCTTTCTCTTTAATATGTAAGAAAAAGAGGAAGGTTGGGTATGAAATGGACTTTTTTGAGGTGAATACCAATGTATTCAGAATGATCAATGACATAGGGAAACAGTACGATTATTTAAACCCTTCTGCCATTTTCATTGCCGAGTACATGGTATTTTTATTAGCTTTGGCAGTCATCTTAATATGGTTCACTCGAAATGAACAGAGTAGGATGATGGTTGTTTGTGGGATGATTACCTTTGTAATAGCTGAAATGATGGGAAAAATGGCAGGGAGATTACATTCGAATAATCAGCCATTTGCCGAATTGGCCAATGTTAATCAGTTAATTGAAAAAGCAGTGGATAATTCATTTCCAAGCGACCATACGATCTTGTTTTTCTCGTTTTGTGTATCGTTTTGGCTTTTCAAAAGAGGTTGGTGGTTATTATGGATCATGCTGGCTTTCCTTGTTGGCATTTCCCGTATTTGGGTAGGTGTCCACTTTCCGGCGGATGTGCTGGCAGGAGCAATACTGAGCACCATTTCAGGATTGGCGGTATACCTTATTGTTCCTAAAATAAGCGTGATTCATAAATTATTAGGGGGATATGAGAGGTATGAACAAATGGTTCTATCCCCGTTAACTAAATCGAAGGAAAAAAAATCAAAGGATTTGTAAGCGGAAACAGGGTTGTTATAATACAAAAAATATCCATATGATGATCCTGATGGTAAAATTAAGTGAAAGCAATCCATCGCAATGGGGGACTTAATATTGATTGATATCCAAGAAATCAAAGACATTATCAGGCATCGCTATCCATTTCTTTTAGTTGATAGAGTTTTGGAACTGGAAGAAGGAAAGAGGGCGGTGGCCATTAAAAACGTCACGGCAAATGAAGAGTTTTTTTCTGGTCACTTTCCCGATTACCCAGTGATGCCAGGTGTGTTGATCGTAGAGGCATTAGCACAGGTAAGTGCTGTTGTCATGCTTACAAAAAAAGAAAATAAAGGGCGGATCGGGCTTTTGGCCGGGATTGATGGATGCCGTTTTAAAAGGCAAGTAAAACCAGGGGACCAATTACGTTTAGAAGTGGAGATTACTCGCTTGAAAGGTCCTATCGGTAAAGGAACAGGAAGGGCCACTGTCGAGGGGGAAACTGTATGCGAGACAGAGCTCATTTTTGCTTTTGGTGATTGATGATGATACCGGTAAAAAAAGCTTACGGGTATGTGACAAGAATCAATAATGGAGAAACACAGGTATTGGTTTTTCAACATCCCATTAAGGAAGCCGGTATACAGATACCCAAGGGAACGGTGAAGCCTCAGGAAGATGCTTACCAAGCAGTCATTAGGGAAATGAAAGAAGAAACAGGTCTGGAAAATTTTCATGTGGAGAAATTAATAACAGAAGATTTTTGGGAGAACGTCGATGGTGCCATACATAATAGATATTTTTATCAAATAAGTGTATCGAATGTTCCTGATGAATGGGACCATCAGCCGACGGGTGGAGGAGATGAAGCGGGGCTGACATTTCATTTCTTCTGGATTTCATCCGAACATGAAGTGCAACTTATCAAAGGGCATGGAGATTATTTAAACCGGATATTTACCTAACCTGCAGTTTATCACAGCCGGCCAAGATCATTATTGATCTTGGCCGGCTGCTTTTTAATGATCAGGTTTGTTTCTCGGTAATGAAAGTTTTTACGGTTGGCGGTTCATATGTAATGAATTGATCAAGAAGTCCATTAGGTTCAACATCTACCAGCGCCATGGAACGGAATTTTTCATGAAGGAACTGTTCGTCGGCCATATGGTTGAATAAAGCGACCAAGGGATCATAATAGTGATTGATATTTAAGAGTCCGCAAGGTTTTTGATGAAGACCAAGCTGAGCCCAAGTGAAAATCTCAAAGAATTCTTCCAATGTTCCAGGCCCGCCTGGCAAAGCCATGAACCCATCTGCAAGCTCAGCCATTTTTGCTTTTCTTTCATGCATGGACTCCACGACGATCAGCTCGGTTAAGTTCTTATGTGCTATTTCCTTTTTTTTCAGGAAATCCGGCATTACGCCAATTACATTTCCGCCTGCTTCCAAGACGGAATCTGCAACTGCACCCATGATTCCTACACTTGATCCTCCATAAACTAGGGTAATCTTACGTTTTGCCAGTTCCGCACCCAGTTTTTTAGCCTCTTCTACATAGACAGCAGATGCACCTTTGCTTGATCCACAAAATACAGCTAGACTTTTCAAAATATCACATCTCCCATTTAGTAATCTTGCTTTCTTATCATACAAAATTATAGGGGATTTGTTAAACTTGAATGATAAAAAAGGAAGGGTGGATGGATATGGACGTCACTGAATTTCAACAATGGGTAAAAGATTATTATGAAGCACGGGGATGGTCAGAATTGGACATTTTCATTCGCATTGGCTTTTTGGCAGAAGAAACTGGAGAGGTTGCACGAGCCATTCGCTCCCTTGAGATCGGAAGGGATAGACCTGATGAAATTATTGGTTCGTTTGAAGAGAACATACAGGAGCTAACCGAAGAGTTGGGAGATGTGTTAGGAAACTTGATTGTGATCGCGAACAAATACAATATCCCCTTGGAGGAAGTGTTCAATGCCCATAAAAAGAAACTATCTGAACGCTATAATCAAGCATAAGTTTTTTCTCGTGTGAACAAAAAGTTTACCTACATAATTTCAGTAAACCAGTGGAAGAGCTGTGACTATCAGCTCTTATTCTTATGGGGCAAACGATAGTTCATCATCCCATTTTATTCCTTAAAAAGAAATACTTTCAGCCTTTTATCCCCCTCCATTAAAAAAGAATTCACAAAATATGGGTAGTATGCGCGATTGAGATTGGATTTTATTGGGTATACACTTGGATTAAAGGAATGAACGTTCATTCCGCATCTTTTGGAAAAAGGGGGGATCATTATGATCACGGCAGCAAATAAACGAGACAGTATAGTAAAAAGCGCTTTAGTGCTTTTCGCAGAACGGGGATATGATGCGACGACGATTCCGATGATTGCTGCATCGGCAGGAGTTGGAGCGGGTACCATTTATCGTTATTTCGAGAATAAGGAAGTGCTGGGCAACAAGATCTTTCAAGAGTACTTGGATATTTTCACTGAAACGGTCAAGAATGGATTTCCTCATGATGATTCAATTCGCACGCAGTTTCACCATATTTTTAAAACGATGGTTCACTTTACAACCGAGCAGGACCAAGCTCTTTATTTCATTAAAATCCATAGTGGGGCCCATTTTTTAAATGAAGATAGTCATGCCAGCTTTAAAGGGCTATTGAATATATTCAAAAACTTCTTTGATTCAGGAAAAGAGAAAAAAGAAATTAAGGAGCTTCCTTCTTCAGCTTTGATTGCCATCATTTACGGAGCTTTTCTTGAGCTTGAGCGACTTGTACGCATCGGGGAGTTAGAACCTGACCCAAAACTTTTGGCAGATGTGGAAGAAAGCTTTTGGGATGCAGTGCGATTGCATGTTTGAGACACTTTCAATATAAACGGAATGAACGTTCATTCCGCAATTTAACTATCGTAAAGAGGTGCTAATAAAATGGAAAATACAACTCAGTTTCCACAGCCAAAGACATATGGCCCCCTAGGCAGCCTGCCTATCATTGATAAGGATAAGCCGCTTCAGTCTTTCATGAAGCTGGCACGAGAACTTGGGCCGATTTTTCAGTTTCAATTTCCGGGGCGAATCACTACATTCGTCTCCAGTGCTGCCCTCGCTAAAGAAATATGTGATGAAACTAGATTTGATAAGAAAGTCGGTCCAGCCCTTCAGAAAGTGAGGGCGTTTGGCGGTGATGGTCTCTTCACAAGTGAAACGAAGGAACCGAATTGGAAAAAGGCACATAACATCCTGCTGCCCAGCTTTAGCCAGCAGGCAATGAAGGGCTATCATGCTAAAATGGTGGATCTTGCTACCCAACTCATTCAAAAATGGGCTCGCCTGAATCCAGCTGATGAGATAGATGTTCCTGAAGATATGACACGATTGACCTTGGATACGATTGGACTATGCGGGTTCAATTACCGCTTTAACAGTTTTTATCGGGAGACCACCCATCCATTTGTCAACAGTATGGTGCGTGCGCTGGATGAAGCGATGAGCCAAACGCAGCGGCTTGGCATCCAAGATAAACTGATGATCAAATCTAAAAAACAATTCAGGGAAGACATTCAATATATGTTCTCTCTAGTGGATGAATTGATTGCCGAACGAAAACAAAATGGCGATCACGGAGAAGATGACCTTCTTTCCCATATGTTGAAAGGAGTCGATCCTGAAACGGGCGCATCACTGGATGATGAAAATATTCGTTTCCAAATCATTACCTTTTTAATAGCTGGGCATGAAACGACGAGCGGTCTCCTATCGTTCGCCATCTATTTCCTCATGAATAACAGAGACAAGTTAAAAAAAGCGCAGCAAGAAGTCGATGAAGTGCTGGGTGATGATGTTCCTGATTACAAACAAGTGAAAAAGCTGAAATATGTCCGGATGGTACTGAATGAAACGCTTCGTCTGTGGCCGACAGCTCCGTCGTTTTCCGTATATGCAAAAGAAGATACCATGCTGGACGGAAAATACAATGTGAAGAAAGATGATGTGTTCTCGCTGCTCATTCCCGAGCTTCACCGTGATCCATCCGTTTGGGGTGATGACGTTGAATCGTTCATTCCTGAGCGGTTCGAGGATTTGGATTCCATCCCTTATCATGCGTATAAACCGTTTGGAAACGGGCAGCGCGCCTGTATCGGACAGCAGTTTGCCCTTCATGAAGCGACACTGGTGCTTGGCATGGTTTTACAGCACTTTGACCTGATCGATCATGAAGAATATAAATTGGAAGTCAAAGAAACATTGACTCTTAAACCGGACGGATTGACCATGCGCGTTTCACCGAGGAAGCCGGCGATGTCGTTTACCGTTGCTTCTTCAGAACCAAAGTCTCCGGAAAAAGGTGCCGCGGTATCTCCAACCGAATCAGTACATGGAACACCATTACTCGTCCTGTTTGGATCAAACATGGGAACAGCGGAAGGGATTGCTCGCGACCTTGCCGAAACAGGGAAGCGGCAAGGCTTCCATGCCGAAGTTGCCCCTTTAAATGATTACACCGATCGGCTTCCAAAAGAGGGAGCTGTTCTCATAGTCACGGCATCCTATAATGGAAATCCCCCTGATAATGCAGGTGACTTCGTTTCATGGCTGAAGGAAAGCCATGGTGACACATTGGATGGTGTTCACTATGCGGTCTTCGGCTGCGGGGACCGCAATTGGGCCAATACGTACCAACGCATTCCAAACCTCATTGATGAGCGGCTGGAACAAAAAGGTGCAGTGCGGCTGACAGAAACAGGCTATGGGGATGCAAGCGATGACTTTGAAGGGGATTACGAGAAATGGACAGAAGCCCTTTGGCCGAATCTTGCCGAAGCCCTGAACATTGAAGTCAATGAGAATGATCGGGAAGTCAGCTCGATTACGATGAACTTCGTAAGTGATGTGAGCGGCACACCGCTTGCCCGCACCCATCATGCGTTTACATCCATTGTAAAAAGGAATACTGAATTACAGCATGAAGATAGCGGAAGAAGTACACGGCATATAGAATTAACGCTCCCAGAGGGAATACATTATCAGGAAGGCGATCATCTCGGGGTGCTTCCGCAAAATCCAGCGGAACTTGTCGAGCGAGTGCTCGGTCGATTTAACCTAAATGGCCAAGATTACGTGAATCTGACTGGGGATTCCGGAAAAGCTGCCCATCTTCCTACAGGAAAACCGGTAAAACTGGAAGAGTTACTATCAAACCATGTGGAGTTCCAAGAACCCGCCACCCGGTCTCAAATACGGGCGCTTGCCACTCATACGGTATGTCCTCCACATGTAAAAGAACTTGAAGATCTTCTATTGGATAATACCTATAAACAAGAAATCCTGAACAAGCGCATAACCATGCTTGACCTAATCGAAAAGTATCTTGCATGTGAAATCCCGTTTGAACGTTTCCTGGCTTTACTGCCACCTTTAAAAGCAAGATACTACTCCATCTCAAGCTCACCACTCCACAAAGAAGGAGAAGCAAGCATCACCGTAAGCGTCGTCCGTGGAGAAGCTTTGAGCGGCAACGGGAAATACAAAGGAATTGCATCGAATTATTTGGCAGAACGCTCCCAAGGAGACAAAATAGCCTGCTTTATCAATACGCCGCAATCCAACTTCCAGCTGCCAAAGCAAACAGGAAAACCAATCATCATGATCGGCCCTGGAACAGGCATTGCACCATTCAGGGGATTCATACAATCACGTCGCGCTTTAAAAGAAAAAGGTGAAACGCTAGGGACGGCCCACCTCTACTTTGGATGCCGTAATCCGGAACACGATTTCCTCTATCAAGAAGAACTCGTCCAAGCCGAACAAGAGGGCCTTGTAACACTGCACACCGCTTACTCCAGATGTCCCGGTCAAGAAAAAACATATGTCCAGAACCGATTGGCGGAAAACGCCCAAGACATCCTTCCTTTATTAAAAGAAGAAGGAGGACACCTATACATCTGCGGAGACGGAAGCAAAATGGCGCCAGATGTTGAACGAACCATAATTGACAGCTATATGCATATCTATCAAACACAAAGAGAAGAAGCCACAGAATGGCTGCAATCATTAGAGGAGAATGGCAGATATGCGAAAGATGTTTGGGCAGGAGCATAAATAAGAAGAGCAGCGATCCTTAAAGGAATCGCTGCTTTCCTTATGAAAATACGAACTCACGAGTAAATAGCGGAAACTCACGAGTAAAACTCGAATTCACGAGTAAAACAGCAAAACTCACGAGTAAATAGCGGAAACTCACGAGTAAAACAGCAAAACTCACGAGTAAATCGCGGAAACTCACGAGTAAATCACTCGAATTCACGAGTAAATCGCGGAAACTCACGAGTAAAACAGCGAAACTCACGAGTAAAACAGTGAAACTCACGAGTAAAGCTCGAATTCACGGTAAAACAGCAAAACTCACGAGTAAATAGTGCAAATTCACGAGTAAATAGCGGAAACTCACGAGTAAAGCCCGAATTCACGAGTAAAACAGCAAAACTCACGAGTAAATAGTGCAAATTCACGAGTAAACAGCAAAACTCACGAGTAAATAGTGCAAATTCACGAGTAAATAGCGGAAACTCACGAGTAAAGCTCGAATTCACGAGTAAAACAGCTAAATTCACGAGTAAATCGCGGAAACTCACGAGTAAAACAGCGAAAATCACGAGTAAAGCCCGAATTCACGAGTAAAACAGCTAAATTCACGAGTAAATAGCGGAAACTCACGAGTAAAACAGCTAAATTCACGAGTAAATAGCGGAAACTCACGAGTAAAACAGCAAAACTCACGAGTAAATCGCTCAAACTTTCGAATATATCGCTCAATCCTCGAGTGATGACGGAGAGCGTTACGGATTCTATATTCATTGTTAGAATTTGAGAATGTGTTAATACTTTGGAGGCAGTGGAAGTGAGGGATGTTTGGTCAAGCTCCTTCTTACTATATATGTGTTAAGTATTTTTTGCTTTACTCTGATTAACCAGCTTAGCCATGATGTGGCAAGAACTAACGATAAAGGGGTTCTTTTTAAAATGGTTAAGTATACTGTTTGTTTTGTAAAGAGGAATAATGAACTTCTTATGCTTAATCGGGAGAAAGCTCCAATTATGGGTGTCTGGAATGGGGTGGGGGGAAAAATCGAGAAAGGTGAAACACCTGATATTGGTGCACAGCGTGAGGTATTTGAGGAAACGGGGATAGGGGTAGAGTCCTTTTTTTCTAAAGGAACCGTAACCTGGGAGACTCCAGAAGGTGAATTGGATGGAATATATGTATATTTGTATATGGCGGATAAGGATTTAATTTATGAAACACCGAAAAAAACGCGGGAAGGCATTCTTGATTGGAAATCCATTGAATGGATACTTCATCCGCTTAATCTCGGAATTGCTGAGATGGTTTCACAGTACTTGCCGGTTTTATTGAAAAAAGAAGGAAACTATACATTCACATACAAAAATGGTCAAATGCATAGATCTTGAAACAACCTTACTCAATCTCTAATATCGTACCCTTTTTGAAACTTGAATCCTTAAAGGCGAATTTCATCAGAATAATATTACTTTAGTAAAAAACGTTCGGAGTTGATTTCAGAAATCCGCTCCCTTTCCGCCGACTGTCTGCCAAGCCTCCTCACCGCAAGCGGCTGTGGATCTCGGCTAGCCAGTTATTCGGCAGGAGTGTCGCAAATTTCTCATAAGGATAAACGGGTCTTCATTTATATGGTCCGGGGTGAGACCATTCCGGAGATTTGCAGACTAACTCGATAATAATCAAGTTGTCAAAACTTGAACATTTATTTCCACTCTAGGCATTCGCTTTCGGCGGGTGGCTCGCCCTCGGCATTTTTGCGCCTGGGGATCTCCTTAATACTCGATTTTCTCGCAGGAGTCTCGAACCTTCCGATCCAATCAACTAGAATGTTTTTTTTACTAGACTTAAATCAGCCTAGATACTGCTTTAATATTTCTAATCCTATTTTTAACTCATCGAATGAGTTTGTGGAAGAAAGTGCAATACGCAAATACATATCAGGGGTGGTTTGCCCGCTTTGAAAACGATTGGAATGAAAAACCCGAATGCCGCGCCTTTTCAAATTGGTTTCCATCTGTAACGCATCGTTATGCCCTTTAATTGGAAGCCAGCGATATAGACTGAGAGGATGTCCGACATCCTTTCTTAAGGGGAAATATTCCGAATAAATATCATTTGCAGTCTGTGCAAGCCGTTTCTTATGAGAAACAATTTCATGAGCCTTTCCTGATAGGATTAGCTCTGTGATGACCTCTGCATCAAAAGAAGAGGTCTTTACATTTATGTTGAAAATGGCCTGGGAAATTTTCTCGCGTATTGTTTCTCCATAAACCATATAGGCAACTCTTAATCCGGAACATATGGACTTAGAGGTGCCGCAAATATAAACGCTCTGTTCCGGAAGCAAATGGAACATCGGCTGCCGGTAGTCGGGGATAATGCCTGCCGTCAGGAATGCATGAATATCATCCTCAATCAAAATTAAACGATGCTTTCGGATGACCGCTGCCAATTCTTGCTTTCGAATATCCGACATCATGATTGTGGTCGGATTGTTGCAGGAGGGCATCAGAAATATCCCGTCAATATTTGTTTGACAACATTGCTTTTCAAGTTCATCTGGCAGCATTCCAAACTGGTCTCCGTGAATGGGCACTAACTTAATATGAAACATCTTTGCCAGCTCGATAAAGTTTGAATAGGTATATAAGTCGGTTGCAATTCTATTACCAGGCTCAAACAAAGCAGCGAGGGCAACAGCCAATGCATTTTGGGCACCGGAAACGATTGCTATATGCTCTTGATCCGCGTGAATGCCGAAAGATTCCATCCAGTTTAGAGCTGCTGTTTTTTGATGTGGAATCCCAGTCGGATCGTTGTAATTCAGCAGCTGCTCCAAATAACTTTTGTTGACGGTTTTTTGTAAAGTTTCTGAAACGATATCATTGGTTTGTTCAAAAGATGCCACAAAACCAAGATCGATGCTGTTTGCCGTTTTATCCGCGGAAATGGTTATGGAACGAGTGGCATTGGGAGCCACAAAGGTTCCGCTTCCCGTAACGGCATATATCAATCCCTTTACCTCGCATAATTTGTAGGATCGGGTAATCGTGGTGAAGTTTAAGTCAAGAAAATCTGCCAATTCTCGTTGAGGGGGCAACTTGGTTCCAGGTGCTAAAAAACCATTTATTATATCTTGTTCAAGTAATGATGCGAGAGATTTATAAAAAGGACGCTTTAATGCATTCTTATCAGGTTTCCAGGACATTGGATAATTGTCAAACGAATTTACTGGCATACTTCACCTCTCCTAGTCTTATTCCATACAATCATATCATTTTTTGTATGGAATTCTAATGCTGAAACGGTCGGCTCTAAAAGAATATAAGGTGATTAGCCTATCAGACTCCCTCATTTTGATAAAATGGGGGAATTTTATTTTAATTGTAATCCATACAATTAACTTGTTTTTTGTACGGATTTTGTATGTTAAGTTTAAATAAATTTAGCCATCAGGATGTGATTTATATGAAAAAACGAACTCAACTGATACCAGCATTTCGTGCGGCTTTTCCGTACACAGTGCCCATTTTGGCAGGCTTTTTATTTTTAGGCATCGCTTATGGGATCTTTATGAATTCATTAGGGTTCAGCGCGATTTACCCGATATTGATGAGTCTAACGATATTTGCAGGCTCGATGGAGTTTATTGCAGCCAATTTATTGCTTGTCGCGTTCAATCCGATTAACGCCCTTTTTCTAACCTTAATGGTGAATGCACGGCATTTGTTTTATGGCATATCCATGCTTGATAAATATAGGGGGACCGGTAAGAAAAAGCTGTATCTGATTTTTGGACTTTGCGATGAGTCTTTTTCCATCAATTGTACTGTTGATGTACCGAAGGATGTGGATAAGGGCTGGTTCATGTTTTTCGTGACAATGCTCAATCATTGCTATTGGGTGATAGGAGCAGCGATTGGCGGCATTTTTGGCTCTTTTGTCAAATTCAATACAGAAGGACTCGATTTTGTTATGACGGCTCTCTTTGTCGTGATTTTCATTGAACAATGGATGAAAGAGAAAAACCATCATAGTGCTCTCGCTGGGCTTGGCCTGTCAGCTGTCTGCCTTATTATTTTTGGCGGAAGCAATTTCATTATCCCTGCCATGTTTGCCATTTTGGGGCTACTTACCTTACTTAGAAAGCCGTTAGAGAAAGTTGAGGTGAGAACCATATGACAATGACTTTAACGCAGCAAATCATTACAATTGCGATGGTTGTTTTAGGCACAATGCTTACAAGATTTCTTCCCTTCATCGTTTTCCCATCAGGTAAACCCACACCGAAGTATGTACAGTATCTCGGTAAAATGCTGCCATCCGCAGTAATTGGGCTTTTAATCATTTATTGTTTAAAGGATGTAAGCCTGCAATCCGGTAGTCATGGCATTCCTGAATTCATTGGGGTGGCGGTAGTTGCCCTGCTTCACGTTTGGAAGAAAATGATGCTCCTCTCGATAGCGGGGGGAACGATTGTCTACATGATGCTGATTCAATTGGTTTTTTAAAGAGATAATGATCAGCACAGCCAACTCACGTCACAATTACTGATATCAATGGAATTGGAAGGGGCAGGTTTAGTGGCCCGTGCAACGGAAGTCAAACGAAACCATCGGACAGGATTTTATCGGATAGAGGTTCTGCATGAGCAAAACCTGATCCAGCCATAGAGGCAGTGTCATACCGAAAAGATCATTATTTTATAGAACTTGATGAACAAAATTAAGCACTAATAGTTTACGAGCAGAGCTGTCTTTAAGGCAGCTTTTTCTTATGGCATTTTAGGGCAGGGTAGTTACATGCATTTCTTCATAAGTTATTGAAACATTAATCAATCCTCTTTCCAGCAATCCTGAAATGGATCGGTTATTCTGAATCGCTGAAAAGGCTAGGCAGTGGGCATGCCTAGCCTTTTCATACTCAGGAAAGTTGTTGTGTAGGAGTAAACTTGTAGTTTCTTAGGAAAATCATTACTGAACTTAATAACAATGATAGTAAACCCACGAATACCACGTATTGTGTCCCCAGCTCTGATATGAATAATCCACCTGCTGCAGCACCGATTGTCGTTCCCAAGTTAACCGCTGTTAAAAATAGTCCATTAGCGAAATCAGGAGATTCGGGGGCTGAAGACATGATCCAGTATTGATTGATATTACCCCCTATACCAGCTAAAATCCCCCAAATTAATGTAAGGATAGCCATAGGAATGGTGAACTGTCCAAATAAGAATAATATGATGTAAACTGCTCCCAATGCAAAAGGGAAAATCACTACAGATTTGTTCGCATTTTTAGTAAGCAGCTTCCCTGCCGCGATGTTTCCAATAATATTGGCACCACCGTAAATGAGTAACATTAAACTGATTGTGTTCGAAGACATATTCGTAACAGTTTTCAGATACTCAGTAAGATAGCTATAAACTCCAAATACGGCTGAGTTCAATAGAATGACAGCCACAATGGATAGCCATGTAATTGATTTTTTTAATACGGATAATTGCGCTCCGTAAGAAAGTTTTTCCTCAACAGGCATGGATGGTACAAAAACCAATGTAGCAAGAAATACAATCGCATTAACAATCGCAAAGAATGCCATCGCCATTTCAATCGAAACGGCATTAGCAATAAAACTTACGATGGGTACACCGACTACCATTCCAGCGGATACTCCGATAAAAACTTTAGAAACAGCTTTTGGGGCTTCCTCCTTGCTGACGGAGTCGGCCGCTACGGTAAAAGCCAATGAACAGTAAATCGGATGAAAAAAGGCTGGAACTATACGGGCAACTAATGCAAGGGTAAAGTTAGTTGTAAATATGGATACGATGTTCCCCAAAACGAAAACACCTAGCACAAGCAGCATGACCTTCTTCCGGTTCATACCCGCAAATAATAACGGCAAAGTCGGACCGGATACAGCTACAGCAAGTGCAAAAAGACTCACAAGCAATCCTGCTTTTGAGATGCTGACATGAAAGTGATCGGCAATGGAAGGCAAGATGCCAATTACCCCCATTTCAGTATTGATGATTCCGAAAACACCGATGGTTAATATAAAGATAAGTAAGTTATTTGGTTTAGTCATAAAATAGATTTCCTTCTTTCAGGAAAGTGTCATTTTCTAGTAGCGATAGGAGTCATCTTACATTTATCAATTAGGTCAACTTTTTAAATTGTAACGGTAAAATCACTGTTGATATCTACTCCCGATTCAATTTCCCCTAGTTTAATAAGACATATCCAAAGGCCATATAAAAAATAGCTGAATTCCATGCATTACGTATGGAATTCAGACAAAAAAGTGTGAGTCCCGACAAGATTTGCAGGACTCACACAGTGGTTTCACTCAAAGTAACATTGCACGCAAAGCTCGCTGCGATTCATACAGGCCTTATTTCTTCTTCAGATTTTCTTTGAAGAAGGACTCGAGCTTATCAAAGGGGATTAAATTCACCCGGTCGTACAGATCCACATGACCTGCGCCCGGAACAATGTAGAGTTCCTTCGGTTCGGCCGCCAGCTTGTAGGCGTCTTCGCTGAACTCTCTGGAATGAGCGTTTTCACCCGTGATGAAAAGCATCGGACGAGGGGAAATCGTCTCTATGTCTTCGAACGGGTAAAAATTCATGAATTTGACGTTACTGGTCAGAGTAGGGTGTGTCGTCCGTTCCGGCGATGTGCCCTTGGGAGTGAATTCACCTCTTGGAGTGCGGTAGAAGTCATAAAACTCACGTTCAATCGCCGTTGAGTTTTCATTCAGTTCATGTACTGTCCCGCTGGTGTATTTGGTTTTACCGCCTGTGAACTCCACATAGCGTTGCTCCGCTGCCTCTTCGAGAATCTTCTTTCTCTGCTCAAGAGTCTGCGAGTGTTTAAGCCCGTTACGGTTGGCGGCACCCATGTCGTACATACTGACTGTCGCAATGGCTTTCATACGCGGGTCGATCTTGGCTGCGCTGATGACAAAGCTCCCGCTGCCGCAAATCCCGAGAACACCAATCCGATCTTTGTCAACAAAAGGCCGAGTGCCTAGGAAATCCACCGCAGCACTGAAATCCTCGGCATAGATATCCGGCGAAACTGCGTTGCGGGGCTGACCCTCACTCTCTCCCCAGAAAGACAAATCCAAGGACAAAGTAACAAATCCCCGTTCAGCCATTTTAGCGGCATACAAATTCGCACTTTGTTCTTTTACTGCGCCCATAGGATGCCCGACAATGATTGCGGGATTTTTGGTGTTCTTCTTCAAACCTTTGGGTATGAAAAGGTTCCCTGCGACATTCATGTTGTATTGGTTTTTAAACGTAACCTTCTTCATGGTTACCTTGTTGCTTTTGTAAAAGTTGTCTGCCCCATTCGTCATGTCTGGCGTGTATGCAGCGCCAACGCCGGCCTTGGGTGCAATGATGGTCACGGATAAAAGTAAGCCCAGTGCTATCATTGTGAGTACACGCCTGATAATCGTTCTTTTATTCATTTTTAAAACAACACCCTTTCTTAATTTTTTTGAAAAAAATTCTTTTGTGACTATCATGGTGTACATTGCCCTCGTTCAAAAAGAAATCCTCATTGATTGATTAATCAACATCTGTTTATAATTATTAAATAGAAACAGGATGCTCTCAATGGTTAAATGAACGCAATTCGTTGATTACTCAACAAATCAATAAAAATTGTTGATTATTTTTAGGAAAGTTTGGTGACCAAACAATGCCGAAAGTAGACAGAAGAATAACCAAAAGCCAAGAAGCCATTAAAAAGGCTCTCATTGAACTGATGTCCGAAAAAAGTTTTGATGACATTACCATTCAGCATATTGCAGACAGAGCAAATGTTAATCGAGGAACCATCTATCTGCATTACTTAGATAAATTTGATCTATTAGATAAAATCATGGAAGAACATATAAACAACATGAGTAATTTTTGTGAATCGGCAGCTGAAATGGATTATATAGAATCGACTGTACACTGTATGGAATATTTTAAGAGCAATTATTTATTCTTTTCGACGATGTTAGCGAGTGAAGGAGCTCCATATTTTCGCAGTCAGTTCCTTAAGTTCAATATCGAAGAGTTCAAGAAAGATGTGGACATAACAAAAGGGAAAAATTCCGATCAAAATGAAGATGTAATTGTTCAATTTGTTGCAAATGCTTACGTAGGGGTAGTGGAATGGTGGTTAAAGAATGGAATGCCTTATCCACCTCGTGCCATGGCAGAAAAAGTGGGGGATTTGTTAGAGAGGATTGTATAACTAATGAGAAACTTACCTGGGATAGTTGTCTCTGTAAGAAAAGGGGTGTCTATAAGGCATCTCTTTTTTTATGGAACAAAAGGGATAGATTGGTGTAGAAGGACTATTACAGGAATAGTGGAATTATAATAAATGGAATATATTTTTAACTGTAGTCCAAGGTTCCTTAAAAGTTGCTTGATTTCAAATCAATTGCATAGTAAGGAGAATTTTAGTATGAAAATAAAATGGTTTGGACATTCTGCCTTTTTACTAACATCCGAAAGAGGAACCAGGATTCTTATTGATCCATATTATCGCTTCATCCGTTACCGTATGCCAAGCGTTGAACCAGATATAGTCGCCGTTACCCATAATCATTTCGATCACAATAAAATTCAAGCTGCAACAGGTGATTACTTGCTTGTGAATGAGCCGAAGGAATACATCCGCGAAGATGTAAGAATTAGAGGATTTAAGACATTTCACGACAAGGTAAATGGCGAGAAGAGAGGCCCCAATATTTTATATCGTTTCCAAATGGACGATCTGACCATCTGTCACTGCGGAGATTTAGGGCATCTATTATCAGAAGAACAAATAAATGAAATTGGAAAAGTGGATGTTCTCATCATTCCTGTAGGAGGTACAGTCACGATTAATGCCCTAGAAGCCACTCAAGTAATGCGTCAATTGAAATCTACTATTACGATTCCCATGCATTATAGAACAAAGTCATTGTCGGTTGTTGGCTTGATGTTTTCAAAGGTAGATAAGTTTCTTCAGATTTCCGGAAAGCGAACAACAGAAGTTAAGACATTGGATATTTCCAAAGAAAATTTGCCGGAATATGCTGGTGTCGTTACCATGCTCTATGAATGAATATAAGGCTGCGATGTGAATCACAATGATTGCGATGCTAAAAAATGTTGCGAATTGATAAGAGATCCTGTTAATAACGAAAGGACAGGTTAGTTCAAGAACAAAAAGGGAAGATACTAATCAATGAATTGAATCAATTAAGCTTCCTCTTTACGTTATAAGGAGATAGAATATAAATAAAAAGGTGATGACAATAAAAAAAGTAAAAAGTATCCTATTCTTTCTTCTTGGGGCCATATCTCTTTTGATTGGTATCGCAGGGACTGTGTTACCAGTTCTGCCAGGCGGTCCGTTTTACTTATTTGCTGCCTTTTGCTTTGCTAAAAGCTCCAAGTCGATTGAAAACTGGTTCAAGAGCACCTCATTATATGAAAAATACGTTGAAGCATTCCTGCAAAAAAAAGGCATGACCCGAAGAGAGAAAATAAGAATCAATTTAATTGCCGATTTCTTCATCGTGATTTCTGTATTTTATGTGGACATCCTATTGGTGAAAATCTTATTGGTCGTACTCGCCCTCTACAAACATTATTATTTCATTAAAAAAATTAAGACAATTGATCGAAACGGTACGGAAAAAAGAGCGTTTTGAACCTTCAAATAAAGGAGTTGCTTCGGCAGCTCTTTTTCTCATGGTTCTAAAGAAGGAGGATATTTCAATAATAAAAAAAAATATATATATAAATTTGGTAAAGAAGGGAGGTATCGTTTGCTTTAATGAGGATGGTATTCCAGGTTAATGGATTATAAAAGTTTATTCAACAAACAGGTACATAAGTTGAGAACCAGAGCGCCGAATGGTGGTTTTTTTGCTAATAATGGGTGCGTTAGCTGAAGTTTAGAGCGTCTTTAAGGCAGCTTTTCCTTATGGGACTATCGCGGCAGGTTAGTTAAACAAGCTATGATGAACCAACTGAATACTTAATGGAAAAAGGAATTTTTGACGGTTGTGTGAACAGGTAGGATTAGCAACTAGACATAAAGAATACCTATTTATAAAAGGGGGCTTCTTTAATGGAAAAAGAAAAATTACTAGCTGTGAAATGTTCGTGCTGCAAAAAAGAATTAGACGCAATAGACTTGGTCATCATAAATGAATCACTTCAGCTGACGCATATCCAATGTCCTTATAAAGGAGAAAAAGCAATTATTGATGTAGGATATTTTAATGATGTATTCCGACAATACCTGATCGGTACCCATGAAAAAGCCCCTATAAGTGGGGGGATGTAAAGTCCATGGCTTTGCATTTTTAGTAAAAACCTTGTTAATTCGGTTCTATAAAGAGCTATGTCGATCAGTTCTTATGGAATAAAAGGGGCAGGATAGTTCAACAAACGTAGTGGCTGGAACAGTGAAACGATGAAGTTGACGCAACCAAAAGATGTTTGAGGTTTGAGGAGAAATTAACATAAAAAACTTCTTCCAGAATAGGGCGCGTTTCTGGAAGAAGTTTCGCTTTTCTTATATAGTACTATCATCAATATAGGTTCTTTGCGATTCATGGATGGCTAACGGGTACGTTAGCTGAAGATCGGAGCTGTCTTTAAGGCAAAATTTTTCTTCAGGGGTACCGCCAAAAAGGTCGGGCAAATACTGCCCGACCTTTCAACTATACTCCACGACATAGATAATGGGATATTAATAATTCGAAACTATAAATATCATTCCTCAATATGTATGTAGATTAGTTTTACTTTGCAAATAAGTGGTTACCTATTCTAATGACTGTTTCCCTTGTGAAAATCCATTCATCTGTTGCCGACATCGGATTATAATAATAAACAGAACCATGAGTAGGATCCCAACCTTGTAATGCATCAATAACAGCTCGATAAGAATGGCTATTTGGGGTCAAATAATATTGGCCATCATGTACAGCTGTAAAAGCATTTGTCTGGAAAATAACATCGTAAGTATTTTTAGGAAAACCTGACGCTGACATTCGGTTCAAAATTACTGCAGCGACAGCTACTTTTCCTTCATAAGTTTCTCCTCGAGCTTCTCCATGAACAACCCTGGCCATCATTTCAATACTATTTAATTTTTGTTGTGTTTGGTATCCAAAAACTCCATCTGGCAATATTCCAGAATCTAGTTGAAGTTGTTTCACCGCATGATCAGTAATTGAACCATAATACCCTGTTGGTTGCCTGTTAAAGTAACCCGCTTCCTTTAAATTTTCTTGTAAGTCATAAACTGCTTGTCCTTGACTTCCATTGTGTAAAACTTCTTGAGCAAAGATTGAATTGGGTATAAGAAACATGAAACAAATAAAAATAACAAACGACATTTTTTTTACATTTACCATCAAGTAATACCACCCTTCGATTCATTTTCCTACTATTCTACTTTATCATACAAGAAAAATAGATTTATATTACATTATTACTATTTTAAACCAAAATTTTAGGGGGTCTTCAGACAAATTCATCTGTTTTCTGGGTACCGCCTATCGCCATCAAGCTTAGTAAAAGGATTATACCCAAAACGAAAAATTAAGCTATATGCTGCTGAAGATAGCTTTTTTCGTTTTGAGGCGTAAAGAAATTTTAACTTGATGGGGTGCTACAAGACCCCTTATGGAACTATCGAGGCAGGATAGTTCAACAAAACATCGAGAATTATAAAGTTTACAAGTGGAACCCTGCGTAACACTCAGGTGCTTAACGGTGCTGACAAATGGCAGTCTGTTATAGGATAATGGGGATATATATTTGATGGGCAAAATATTGGGGGGAAACTCCAAATAGAAGGATGTGCTTAACGATGAATGTAGAAATGGTCATGCAGGAGCTTGAAGACCTAGGTAAAGAACGAACTAAAAAAATGTACATATCCAATGGTGCGCATGAGCCGCTTTTTGGCGTGGCGACAGGCGCCATGAAACCAATTGTAAGGAAAATAAAAATAAATCAGGATTTAGCTGAAGAGCTTTATTCGACAGGCAACTATGATGCCATGTACTTTGCAGGCATCATTGCAGACCCAAAAGCCATGACTCAGTCTGATTATGATCGCTGGATGGATGCTGCATATTTTTATATGCTGTCCGATTATGTAGTGGCTGTAACTTTATCGGAGTCAGATATTGCACAAGAAGTATCCGATAAATGGATTGCAAGCGGTGAAGAGCTGAGAATGTCAGCGGGCTGGAGTTGCTACTGTTGGCTATTGGGGAATCGATTAGACGTTGAATTTTCAGAAAGCAAAATTTCCGATATGCTGGACCTTGTGAAACATACGATTTACGAATCGCCAGTACGAACGAAATCCGCCATGAATAATTTTCTATCCACCGTGGGGATTTCCTATTTGCCGCTCCATGAAAAGGCAGTCGAGACCGCAAAGGCAATAGGGATCGTAGAAGTCAAACGGGACAAGAAAAAAACCAGTTTTCTAAATGCATACGAAAGTATTCAAAAAGAAGTCGGTAGAGGAAGGCTTGGTTTTAAACGCAAGCATGTAAGATGTTAAGATTGGTTTTGCAAAATTAAGGGTAATTTCAATGAAGGAGGTTGCTTAGACAGCCTTTTTCTTTGTTGATGAACCAATACACACTAAATGTGGGGTGAATGATACTTGAAGTCATGTATGTATTGGATATGGGCAAACACTTCACTCAGCAGAAATAAACGCTCAACGTGCCATCCAACTATAACTTAGCAGAAATCATTGGTGAGGAATCTTATTCTTCTCGAGGAAGACCGAGTAAAATTTATCGTTTAAAATAAGACCCATTTTCGGGTGTTTTTAGACTTTCAGCTTTTATCCCTGCTGGCAGTATTAAACTAGATCTTAAAAACTTCTATGAAGTAAACGAAACACTAGATAGCTCGACTATTTAAAGGTATCCATTACAGGTGCCTGATTTTTTTTGTGGACCTTAAAACAGTGTAATCAACTGAATAATGAATCACAAGAAAATCCATTTTGAACAATCCTTTTTCAAAATGGATTTTCTTTATTTACGCTAATATGGGGTTAAAGAGGACATTTTGATTAATCTTTATTTAAAAGCTACAGCAGTTAAAACATTTCATTAACTTCCCATGATTCGACTATTTGATGCGCCATCCTTGGATCATATCCTTTACCCATCAGATATGCAATAGCTGCAATTTCCATCATTGCATGAGGGACAGATGTTTTTTGAGCTTCGTTTAAACCATACTGTACCCAAGGGCCAACCTGTGACAATGTTTCTTGTTTGAGATGGTGTGGGTTAGTGTAAGAAGGATACACAATATTACATCCTTTCAAAAATATAGATAAATATCACAATCCTATTTTATGCACCTTAACTTATCCCGTGTTAGATATTCTCTAATTTTATAGATAAAAGTTATGGGTCAATGGATTTTCTTCTTCAACAATGGAGGGAGGGTAGTTTAAGTGGAAAATTTCACAAGTGTTTCTAACTAAAGTATTGTAACTTCCTCGAAAAGAAACAATCAACCTAAAAGTGAATTTTTTGAAATTGGTTAAACTAGCGGTATCGATTGATCATTCAAAGATTTATGAAAAACGTTGACAAAGTCCACTAATCAGAATAAAGTATTAGTGGATAAAGTCCACTAAAAGGAAGTGAATCATGAATATAAATAAAAATACCATGGCTGATATCCGGCAATTCAATCGATTTTATACAAATATACTTGGTTTGTTGGATAAGCATATATTGGATACCGGATATTCTTTCACTGAGGCACGGGTAATTTTAGAAATTGGTTTGATGGAGCAGTGTATAGCAAACAATTTAGTTGATAAACTGGAAATTGATCGCAGCTATATGAGCAGAATAATTAACAAGTTAAGAAAAGATGGACTGGTTATGAAGGAAAACTCGACCTTGGATAACAGAACGATTCTGATTCGGTTGACTCCTGAAGGGATGACTCTTTTTAATCAGCTTAATGAAAGATCTGATGAACAATTAGTGAGATTATTCAAAGGATTATCACAAAATGAAATAAAAGAAATCCATGCTTCTATGATGTTCATTCAGAAGAAATTGGATGGTTTGGGGAGATTATAGGATGATACGTTTTGAAAATGATTATACAGAAGGTGCTCATAAGCGAATTCTGAACCGATTAATAGAAACAAATGAAGAACAAACACCCGGATATGGAGTGGATGAACACTGTGAAAAAGCGAGAGCTTACATTCGAAAAGAGTGTGATGCCGCGAATGCGGATATACACTTTTTAGTGGGAGGAACACAAACGAATACAACTATTATCGCTTCAATTTTGCGGCCGCATCAAGGTGCGATTGCTGCAATTACCGGGCATATCGCGGTACATGAAACAGGAGCAATTGAAGCCACTGGTCATAAAGTGCTTACTTTGCCGAGTGATGATGGAAAAATTCAACCTGAACAAGTGAAAGAATTATATGATGCTCACTGGAATGATGTTACCCATGAGCATATGGTACAGCCAGGCTTGGTTTACATTTCTAACCCTACAGAAAATGGAACGACTTATAGTAAAGCCGAATTGGAAGCATTAAGTAATGTTTGCCGGGAATGCGGTTTGCCATTGGTATTGGATGGCGCTAGATTAGGGTATGGCTTGGCTTCGCAGGACAGCGATTTAACCTTGGCGGATGTTGCAAGGCTATGTGATGTGTTTTATATAGGGGGAACGAAAGTTGGTGCAATGTTTGGTGAAGCGGCAGTCATTATGAATGATGCCCTGAAAAAGGATTTCCGCTATTTCATCAAGCAAAAGGGAGGAATGCTGGCTAAAGGGAGACTTTTGGGGATCCAGTTTGAAACCTTATTTGAAGATGGCTTATACTATGAAATTTCTAAACATGCCGTGGAAATGTCAATGATGATTCGAGAAGCATTTGTTGAAAATGGATTTTCATTACGATATGATTCCACATCAAATCAGCAGTTTCCCATCTTGCCGGAAGATGTGATTTTGGAATTAGGCAAAAAGTATTCATTCTCCTTCTGGGAAAAAGTCGATACTACACACAGTGCTGTGAGATTTTGTACCAGTTGGGCTACGAAAAAAGAACATGTTGACATGCTTGTAGAGGATATCAAGGAAACAAAAAAATGGCCACGATAGAGTTATATTTAGAGAATAGTTATCTAAAAGAATGTTCGGCAAATATTGTTTCAATACAAGACCGATTTGTGGTGTTCGATCAAACCATTTTTTATCCAGGCGGCGGTGGGCAGCCCTGTGACCGGGGAATCATAAAACAAGGTGATGAAACTTATAAAATATTAACAGTAAAAAAAGTCGATGGTGAAATTATTCATGAACTAGAACGTCCAATACAGGACATAAATCAAACAGTAGAAATGCAGATTGACTGGTCTTGGCGGTTTCAGAATATGCAGTATCACACATTATTGCATGTCATTTCAGGTTATTTTTATCAACATTACAATGCTTTAGCTACAAGTAGTCAAATTGAAAAAGAGCATGCGAGATTAGAGCTGTCTTTCTCTCCTGAAATAATGGAAGAAATACCATTCGATCAATTGGAACAATCGATAAAGAAGATACTGGCACAACCCCATAATGTTTACACGAAAACAATTAGCAGAGCTGAAGCAGAGCAAAAAGAAGGGGTTATTAAAACGGTCATTAATTTACTTCCAGCTTCTCTTAACGAAATTCGAATCGTTCAAATAAATGATATTGATGAGCAAGCATGCGGGGGAACCCACGTCGGCAACACGAATGAAATTAAAGACTTTTCTATTATGAAAATTCAACAAAAAGGACCCGCGAAAAAAAGGATTAAAATTCAATTATTGGGATAAGTTCTGCTAATGAAAAGTATGGACTCCATATCCTTTGAAGTCGCCAATTATTTTTAGTTGGTGGGAGTTTATCGAACCTAAATATAAATCCAAAAAAAATCATTTTGACAGGAACAGATTGAAATAAGGTACAAAGTAAATAGGGCTTTTAACATGAGAGTTGTTCTGGCAGCTCTTTTTTTTTTGGAGTTAACTGGGCAAATAGCGACTTTAATTTTTAAAATTTACATGCAATAATTGGGACATTCGTTAAAATAACTAAAAAGTAAACGAGGGGGAGTCTGATGGAGAGGATTAATTATTCTATTGTTGATGTGTTTTCAAATGGAAAATATACAGGAAACCAACTCGCGGTTTTTAAAAACGCTGGGAATATTCCGGATAAAGAAATGCAACAGATAGCCAAAGAAATTAATTTTTCCGAAACTACCTTTATCTTGTCTGATTCAAAAAATGATGGCGGTTATGATGTCCGGATATTTACACCTAATGAAGAGGTTCCATTTGCTGGACATCCGACTATAGGAACTGCTTATATCATTCAAAACGAAGTATTAGAAGCACCATTGGATAACATTATTTTAAACTTTAAAGGTGGACAGATAACAGTATCATTCAATAATCAAGAAGAGCTTCTATGGATGAAACAAAATCAACCAACTTTTGGCCGGATTTTAGATACAGATAAAATTTCTGAAGTTTTAAATATACATAAAGAAAACATAGATGATAGATTCCCCATTCAAGAAGTTTCGACGGGACTTCCAGTGCTTGTTGTCCCATTAAAATCATTGGAAGCCGTTAAAAAAGTAAAGATAAATAGAGAAAAATATTTTGAGTTAATTGAACATATGGATGCAAAAGCCATTATGGTTTTTTCTCCAGAAACATATGATTCGAAAAATGATTTGAATGTTCGCGACTTTGCGGACTATTATGGTATCCCCGAAGATGCAGCCACTGGCAGTTCTAATGGATGTTTAGCTGCTTACTTAGTTAAATACGGGTATTTTGAAAGAAGTGAAATAGACATTCGCGTAGAACAAGGATACGAAATCGAAAGACCTTCTTTATTGTTTTTAAAAGCAGGTGATGATAATGGGGAAATCGACGTTCATGTTGGAGGTAAAGTAGTGAAAATTGCTCAAGGTGAATGGTTTCTTTAATAACCTGACCTTTTCAACTGACAAATCCTTTACTTCAAAACAGGGAAGGTTGCTGAGGCAGCCTTTTTCTTATTGAACGAACAGGCATACTTACCGATAATCCAATCGATTTAAATTGAAAATGAATGACAATTAATGGGGAGAGTCCCACACAAAAGGAGGTCTTCCAAATGAATAAAGAATCAGTACTGATCGTGGAAGACGAAGAAAAGATCTTAAGGCTGCTTGAATTGGAGCTTGAAATCGAAGGCTATCAAGTCGGAAAGGCAATGGACGGCAAGGAGGCCCTTGAGGCATATCAATCAAGAAAGTGGGATTTGATCTTATTGGATGTGATGCTTCCGGGTATAAGCGGGATCGAGCTGCTTCGGAAAATTCGAACGAAGAATAATATCACTCCTGTCATCCTGTTAACGGCAAAAGGCTCGGTTGAAGATAAAGTTTCCGGTCTTGATCTCGGCGCGAATGACTATATCACCAAACCTTTCCAAATTGAGGAATTGCTTGCCCGAATTCGTGCGGTTTTAAGAATGCGGCCTGCAGCACCTTCAATGGAAGCTGAAATCGGTGGATGGCTAAATACTGCCGATTTAAAAGTGAATGTCAAAACACGCGAAGTCATTAGAGGTGATAGCCATATTGAACTAACGCCAAAGGAGTATGATTTACTTCTATATTTACTGAAGAATAAGCGTCAGGTGCTAAGCCGTGATCAAATTCTGGGAGCGGTTTGGGGGTATGATTTCCAGGGAGAAACAAACGTGGTGGATGTGTATATCCGTTATGTTCGCAAAAAGCTCGAACATGGCTTTGAAACGCCGCTCATTCATACCGTAAGAGGCGTTGGCTACGTCATGAAGGAAGCAAAATGAGACTTCGCAAGAAAATAAACTTATATACAGCGGTGTTATTCATTTTCCTGCTGCTTTTGATGAATGTTTCCATTTATTTTGTTTTCAGTAATCTGATGATGGTGAATGAAATGAATCGTGCGAAAGCGGAGACAGGGAAAATTGCCTTTGATGTTAGTGAAAATGTTAATAATATATCTCCAAATGATTTACTTCGAGCCTATCTGCCTATAGATGGCATGATTGGTATCGTAATCGAAGGTCAACGAAAAGGAACAGCTGTTACATCCAATTCTGAAAAACAATTAAGCAATCGAAATAGCAGCTTTTACCCCGGTGAGAAGAGCGAGATCATCACTTATCAGCAGAAAAAGTATGTATTCGTTTCAAACCCGATCGTTTGGGGGGATGGAAGTGTAGTTAATCTTCAAATCACCAAAAGCATGTCAGCAACCGAAGAAATGCTCGCTGTTCTGCGCATCGTATTAATCGCAGTAACCATCATTGCCATGATACCTGTTCTGATATCAAGCACTATTCTTAGTAACTTCATCGCCCGTCCGATTCGATCGATGATCGATACGATGAAGGAAATTCAAACTAGCGGCCAATTTAAGCGGCTTAGCCTAGAAGAAAAATCAAAGGATGAGCTTGTGGAAATGGGAAAAACATTTAATCACATGATCGATTTACTGCAGGCTAACTTCGAAAAACAGGAGCAATTCGTATCGAATGCTTCACATGAATTAAAAACACCGCTAACTGTCATCGAAAGCTATGCAAGCCTTTTGAAAAGAAAAGGGTTGGAGCGTCCTGATTTGTTTGATGAATCCATAGAGGCCATTCATTCTGAAGCCATTAGAATGAGAGAGATGACTGAGCAAATGCTCCTGCTTGCAAAGCATCAGGAAAAATGGAATATAGAGAAGGAAAACGTCAATCTGTCCGATATCATGGCAGAGTTAGCGAAAGTATATAAGAATGCGTACAATCGGACAGTGGAGATTTATAGTGGCGATGCAATTGAAGCAGTAACGGATGTTCAAAAGTTAAAACAGCTTTTGTTTATTTTTTTAGACAATGCCAGAAAGTATAGTGACGAGCTAATCTCCGTCTACATAGGACAAACAGGTAATGAAGCATATATCCGCATCGAAGACAGAGGGGATGGAATTCCAAAGGCTGAATTGCCAAAAGTGTTCGATCGTTTTTATCGTGTAGATAAAGCTAGAAACAGAAAGCAAGGCGGATCAGGATTGGGGCTTTCCGTGGCAAAGGAAATTGCTGATGCAATAGATGTGCGGATTGAAATGGACAGTCTCGAAGGCAGGGGAACGATCGTTACTCTTTTATTTAATTAAGCCAGAATGATGTTGGATGGGGGATACGATGAAGAATAGAAAAGTGCTGATAACAGCCGGATCGACTCTCGTTTTTGGTCTGCTATCTTTCGTCGGATTTCAATGGTGGGCTCCATCATTATCCGCGGAAAGTTTGACGAAAGAAGAAGTGAACCAGACAGCAAAGGATAAATTTCCTGGAACCATTATGAAGACAACGAAAAGTGAAGGTGAAGAATATCAGATTGAAATGCAGCTTGAAACCGGGGTCTATCAAATTAGGATGGATGCGAAAAGCGGGGAAGTCCGTTCTATAAAAAAAGAAACAATAGGTCATACAGCTGAAGCGACTACGGAAAAAATACCTCAAAAGCAACTGACCCAAAACGAAATAAAGACGCGTATTTCCTCACAAGGTGACCTGGAACAAATTGATTTTGTACAGGAGAAAGACAACTCCTTTTATAAAGCAGTGGTAAATAAGAATAACGAAAAAATCACCTTGATACTCGATCCATATACAGGAGCTATAATTGACTCGACACTGGTGGCAGATAGTATCATTACAGAAAGCGAAGCAATTGCGATTGCCGAAAAACATGTAAAAGGAACAGGTGACGATACAGAATTTTATCAACCTCTAGATCAGACACCTTATTATTTGGTCGAAGTTGAATTGGAGGACGATCGAGACGCAGTCGTTCAAGTGGACGGCTACACGCAGGAAGTAAAAACAATCACATGGGAAGATGACGAAGAGAACGATAATGATGGCCCTGAATAAAATAGTGGCTCATAAGGGTTTACTTATCAAGACGTAAATTGAATAAAGCAAAAAAAGGGTGATGCTATTAGCTGTCTAATATGCATCACCCTTTTTGGCTTTGGTGAGTAAGGAAAATGCAAAAAAAAAGAGAAGGAACTGTAATAATTCTCACCAATTTCTAATCCTTCTATCATTTAACTCTAATTAACTATCTCTAACATGGAATAAAGCACCAAATGATAAAACAGAGCCAAAGAAGCGAGTGGATGAAAGGCATCTGGATTATTGTACATAAAACACTCCATCATATTTCTACACCTTAACAAAGTTTTGCAAAGAGAAAGGGGAATCAGTAATGTCAGTTATTTCTAGCATTCTGGATTACAACAAGACGTTTGTCGATCAAAACAAATATGAAAGGTTTCAAACGACAAAGTATCCAGATAAAAAGATCGTCATCATAACGTGCATGGATACCCGGCTGTTGGAATTGCTTCCAAAGGCGATGGGGTTAAGAAATGGAGATGCGAAAATCATTAAAAACGCCGGAGCCATTGTTTCTCATCCATTTGGCAGCATTATGCGCAGTATCCTTGTCGCCATTTATGAGCTGAAAGTGGAGGAAGTGTGTGTGATCGGACATCACGGATGCGGTATGGTGGGGCTTCAATCCTCTTCACTGCTTGATGCCGCAAAGGAGAAGAAAATCAGCCAGGAGCAAATTGATCTCCTTACAAACTCTGGTATTGATTTATCAAAGTGGCTGACAGGCTTTCAATGCGTTGAGGAGAGTGTAAGGAATAGTGTCCATTTGATCAAAAACCATCCATTATTACCGGATTCCATTGCCGTCCACGGTATGGTCATCCATCCCGAAACGGGTAAACTGGATCGAATCATAGATGGATATAGCAATATTGTCAGCAAGGAAGAAATGCATATTCAATAAAAGAAGGAGCGATAAAATGAAGGGTTCTAGCAGGTTTGAAGGATATAACTTAGGCCATTTTCAGAAAGACCTGGTTGCCGGGGTGGTAGTTGGGATAGTAGCGATTCCTTTAGCGATGGCTTTTGCCATTGCTTCTGGAGTAAGGCCGGAATACGGACTGTACACATCGATTATTGCAGGAATCATGGTCTCCCTTTTTGGCGGATCGAAATATCAAATTGCAGGCCCGACTGGAGCCTTTGTCCCGGTCTTGTTAGGGGTGGTCATGCAGTTCGGATATGAAAAACTGTTAATCGCCGGTTTCCTGGCAGGTATCATGATTTTTCTTTTAGGTGTCTTCAAACTGGGAAGATTCATCAAGTTTATTCCGCGTCCAGTTACCATCGGCTTTACAGCTGGAATTGCCGTGATCATCTTCTCGGGGCAGATTGCCAATTTCTTTGGACTCAGTAACTTAAAAAAAGAAGAGGTCTTTCTTTTAAATATGAAAGAAATCTTAGTGAACTTCAATACAGTGAATATCTATAGTGTACTGGTAGCTAGCATAAGTCTGACTCTCGTCATATTAACTCCAAAATATTTACCGAAAATCCCTGGAGCATTGCTGGGATTGATTGTATCAACTCTTGTCGCCAGCTTATTCTTTCCAGGTCAGGTAGCGACCATAGGATCGGCATATGGCGCCATTCCTAATACATTGCCCCATTTTCAGTTTCCCCATATCACTGGTGGTCTGGTGATTGAACTCCTTCCGGCTGCCTTGGTCATCGCCATGCTTGGAGGTATTGAATCACTCTTATCCGCTGTAGTGGCAGACGGCATGACCAATAGTAAACATAACAGCAATAAAGAGCTGATGGGACAAGGATTGACCAATATGATTACGCCTTTATTTGGAGGCATTCCGGCTACAGGTGCCATCGCCCGTACTGCGACGAATATTAAAAACGGTGCAGTCTCCCCCATATCAGGCGTGATTCATGGGTTGGTGGTATTGCTGGTGTTAGTCAGTTTGGCGCCTTATGCTTCTGCCATTCCTTTGGCCAGCATGGCCCCGATTCTTATGTTTGTCGCATGGAACATGAGCGAACGCAAAGAATTTTCGCATATTTTAAAAGCCAAAACCATGGACTCGGTCGTATTGCTCGTTACCTTCGTGTTAACCGTAGTGATTGACCTGACAACAGGCGTCGGGATCGGGTTACTATTAGCCATTCTATCGTTCGTTAAACTGATGAGCAGTACATTGAAATTATCAAAGGTATTACCAGATCCAGCTGATAAACTAGTTAAACCAGAAATGGTGCAACAAGGTTCAAGCTGCCCGCAGATTAACATTTATACGATAGAAGGACCTTTATTCTTTGGCACAATCGAAAGGCTGCAAGAAGAAATCGAGGAAATAATGCGATCAAAACCAAAAGTCCTCCTATTAAGAATGAGCAATGTGTCATTTATCGATACATCGGGGGAAGCACTGCTAACCGACATCGTGAAGCAATTCAAGTTTCATAACCTACAAGTGCTGATTTCAGGAATTCAACAGGAACCTAAAGAAGTGCTGAGAAAAACCGGATTTATTGAACTGGTAGGTGAGGAACAGTTCTTTTCCAGTACGGGTGATGCCATCAATAAAGCTTTATCCAAACTGGATGAGAACCGTTGTAAAGGGTGTAAACAGTTTTCATTTGCTGAATGTACCGCACTCTCACAGCAAGTTCAAAAGCCTGCGTTATTAAAACAAAGCAGAAAACGGGAGATAGGGTTAACTTGACTCCCGTCAAGAAGAAAAAGGCATCTGCTTTTGGCGGATGTCCTTTTTCTTTGATTTTAAAGTCTGTGCCGCCTATTACCCACGGTTTATCAGATTTCTTTAAGACAATACAAAACGCATGCCCTAATTAAGAGCATGCGTGAACGTTTATTCTTCTATGATATCCAACTCTTTCAGGGCTCCAAGCGTAATCGTTTTGGCTTTGCTTCCGCTGCCGTCCATGTTCGTTGCGAAGGCCCATTTTCCTTTGTCCGTTTCGATGTACCCCACATACCAGCCCAATCCCATATCAGAAAGGCGTGTACCAGTTTTTCCATGGAGGACATATGAGTCCGCTTCTTCATTGATCATGATTCTCTTTACGGTTCTCATATGCTGCTTATCGATAGGCAGCTTTTCCTCTACAAGGTTTTCCATGAATTGGACTTGTTCCCGGGCAGAAATCTTTATGCTGCTGTCCAGCCAGAACTGATCGATTCCGCCGGAGATATCACGATTGCCGTAATCGAGCAGGTTCACATACTGCTGCATGTTTTCCGCCCCGATATCGCGGGCCATTGCTTGATAATACCAAATCACGGAATGCCTCATGGCTGAAGCAAGCGTATGATCTCTGTTCCAATCTTCAAATTCCCTGATTACGCCATCCCAGCGCTTCACTTCATATTCATCGCTCACCGCTTTTGTCTGTAAACCGATTAATGCATTCGCCACTTTGAATGTCGATTCTGGTGTGTAGCGAACTTTACTTCTCTGATTATTATAGATAAATACCTTATCATTTTTTAAGTTTTGGAGTACCATCGTGCCTTCCGCACCATCGAAGGAATCCCTGATATCCAGTTCTTTCACCTTTTGATCGTTAGCACTTGCATGAATCGTGCCCATGGAACCAGTGACTAGCAGGACAAGAATGAAACATAACGTTTTGATTTTCATTACACACTCTCCTTTAAGGCATGGATTGATCGATCATCAAATAATTTCCATAAAATAGGTTGGTAGCTAAAGTATACCTATTCCTGATGAAAAACGAAACCCTATTCTTGGATTCCATCTAGATAGTATCGATCAAGGAGGAATGCAGCGGGTAGCTAATGAATATATAGAGCAAACGATGGAATGGGAGGAATCTATCATGGAGGTTAACCAAAGAAAAATAAATAGTAATGAAAAAGAAATTACATACACACATATTGAAACCGGAAGTCCGGCCGTTTGTTTTATGTTTTCGGGTGCGGGGTACACGTATGAGAAGCCGCTATTCTATTATTCGACGATGATCATGCTTCAAAATCAGTATGATGTCGTGCATATTCATTACGCCTACGACCAGGATATATTCAAGCATCCATTGGTGGATATCACAAAAGTGATCGTTAATGATATCAATCCCGTCATTACGGAAGTGCTTCAAAATCATGAATATCAAGGAACTGTGTTTCTAGGCAAATCACTTGGCACCATCCCCATCATCAACGGAATCATGAAAAGTGAGCGGTTTACGAATGCCAAAATGATTTTGCTGACGCCGCTATTGAAGTTCGATTCGATTTTTGATGGGGTATTGAGCTGCAATCATTCAGCACATATAGTTATTGGTGAAAAAGATCATCATTATATTCCAGATAAAATTCAAGCGATTGAAAATAAACCGAACATAAGCATGAATAAAATCCCGCATGCAAATCATTCGTTGGATATTGAACCTTTCGATACTTCAAGGACGATCATCGTGCTGGAAGGTGTAATGAATAGAATGGAAGAGTTTTTAAAAAAATAGGCTAGCGAAATACAAAAGGGTTCAATCCGGGGGTTAGCGGGTGGAGAATGTTATAATAAGAGTATTGTAGTTTGGGGTTCTGAAAGGGGAAATGATGGTGGGAACCAATACATTTCATTCAATTGATGAATATATCATACAATTTCCCGAGGGAGTTCAGGAGATATTAAAAACGTTAAGAAAAGTCATAAAGGATGCAGCACCGGATGCAGAAGAGAAGATAAGTTATCAAATGCCTACCTTTGTTTTATATGGAAATCTAGTACATTTCGCTGCCTATAAAAAACATATAGGATTCTATCCAACTCCAAGCGCGATCTCTGCGTTTGAATCTGCCTTATCTGAATATAAATGTTCAAAAGGGGCCGTTCAGTTTCCACTAAACAAGCCAATTCCTTATGAATTAATAACCGAGATGGTTATATTTAGAGTGGAAGCGAACAAAAAGAAAAAAGCAGTAGGCAAATCTCAAAAGAAAAAATAACATCGATTATTATCAGAATTCACAAAATGCTTAATATATGAGAGTATGAGCTGCCAGGATTTAAGGACCGAGAGAGAAAGGTGGAAATAATATGTTCAAAAAATTATTCAGTAAAAAAGAAAGTGTGGAACAACTGCTTGCTCCTATAAACGGACAAGTAATAAAAATAGAAGATGTTCCGGATCCGGTGTTTTCCGGGAAAATGATGGGGGACGGAATAGCGATTCTTCCTGAGGAAGGGTTGGTCGTATCTCCAATCGATGCAGAAGTGATCCAGGTTTTTCATACTAAACATGCTCTAGGCCTCCGTACAAAGAATGGCATAGAATTGTTGATTCATATTGGATTGGAAACAGTTAGCCTTAAAGGCGAGGGATTTGAAGTCCATGTCGCAGAAGGGCAAAGGGTAAAAGCAGGAGACAAGCTTGTGACATTTGATATCGATTTTCTAAAATCCAACGCTCCAAGTATCGTTACTCCGATCGTTGTCACGAATGGCGAGCTGGTTGAAAAACTGGAAAAAACAAATAATACCCAAGCAACTATTAACGATACGGAGATCATGAGTGTTTATTTGAAATGAAAAGAAAGGTTCCATGCTGATCTCTCCTTTTAGGCTGTAAGCAGGAAAATCGAAAATTGCAGCGAATAGTAGGTGAGTGAACAAATAAAATCAAGCGAGGGTGAATTGGATGGGAATTCAAGCAGAAAAGATTTTTGTAAACTTGCCTGTTAAAGATTTGGATGCCTCAGTAGAATTTTTCACTAAGGTCGGTTTTGAGTTTAACGAGCAAATGACCAATGAAAATGCGACATGCATGGTTATAAGTGAGTCCATATATGTCATGTTGTTGGTGGAAGAATACTTTAAAACGTTTACCAAGAAGGAAATCCCTGATTCTGCAGCGAGTACGGAAACCATCGTCGCCCTGTCCGTTAAAAGCAAGGAAGAAGTCGATGAGATCGTGAATAGGGCACTGGATGTTGGCGGAAAGCCTTTCAATGAAGCCATTGATCATGGTTTCATGTACGGTTGGAGTTTTCTGGATATCGACGGGCATTCTTGGGAAGTATTTTACATGGACGAAAGCGGATTTAATCAAGAATAAAAAGCAAGGCACAATCCTTCACGAAGGACTGTGCCTTTTTTAGCAATCTTAGCTGAATTTCATTCATAACAATACGGGGCTAATGTCTTTCCACTCATAAACCAATAGGTTCAATTCAGCACCAGCAATTTTGATTTTTTCGGTTTTAAGCAATTCAGCACCAAATGCCTCATAGAAGTATCGAGATTTATTATCTTCAAGCACCTCTACGAAAATTGTCTTGAATCCCAGTTCTTCGAATTTAAAGAATAATTCTTTGATGAGTTTCTTACCTATTCCCATTCTTTGTGAATTTTCGAGGATATATATCGCAGTTAAATCGCCCGAATCCTCAACTTGATTCGTCTCCCTTTTCCCTCCGCATATAAATCCTACTATTTTTCCTTCGTTATTTTCTGCGACATAAACATGATTTCCATTACTAGTTATATTCTTTATCCATATGTCTTTCCTTTTCTCATAAGAAAGTTCATCTAAAAATTCACTCGGCATTATATCTTTATAAGTGGTCCGCCAGCAATCCACATGGACTTTCGCTATCCCTTCCGCATCAGCCAACGTCGCCTCTCTTATTAGCATAGTGGTTCCTCCTTTTTTAAGTTTGCTACACTTCTTATTTTTTACTAATATTATCCAATTAGCAACTGAAACAGATTTTCCGTAGTAAAATATTTTATTTAAAAAGCTTCTTGGTTATCTTGGGGGTTTTGCTGGTTTTTAATAATGACGAAGAACCGACTGAGAAATTAACTGACGATGAATTTTTTACAAATTTAGCGGATGGAAAAGTGACATTTATAGAGGTGGAGCAGCGAAAAAGTGTGATTGAAATAAGCGGTCGGCTGGCAGGGTATGAAAAGGATCAATACTTTGTCGTGTCTGTCCCAAATAGTGAAACTTCGCTAGATAGAATGAATAATGCTGCAGAGGAACATGATATAAAAAAATGGAGTTTACACCATACAATGAGGCAAGCGGATGGGTCACCCTGTTTACAACGACCATTCCGTTCATGATCATTTCCTTCCTGTTTTTAGTCTTATTACTATTTAGAGTTATAATAAAAAGATAGTTTTCGACGATATATTCCCATTTTCGGAGATAAAACTGCAAGTTTCGTCGATATTTCTATTGAGTTATGGCTTCTGCAAAAAAAGAGATAAACCTTTAAAATGGTATTGAAGATTGCTGAATAGTTTGATAGAATAAAATAAATGAAAAAGACTATGTGCAACTGGCGAAACACGGATAACCGTGAGGGAACACATAGTGTCGTAGCCGTTCGCCTGGGCAGAGGTAAGGGATTTTATCCCTTGCCTCTTTCTGTATATTAACAGATAGTAAAGGTTTAAAGTCAATATTTTGAAATTTCAAAAACATCATAATCAAAAGAGGAGCTAACAAAATGAGCACAATACTTTTAGAAAAAGTCAAAACGATCAAAGCGTTAAATAATATTGCCGAAAGCGGGCTGAATGTTTTCAATAAAGGCGATTTTAAAGTCGACAATGATAGTGAAAACCCTGATGCGATCGTTCTTCGCAGCTTTAATATGCATACTATGGAATTCGGCGATCAGTTAAAAGCAATCGCAAGGGCAGGGGCTGGCGTCAATAATATTCCGGTCGACAAATGCACTGAGCAAGGAATTGTCGTTTTCAATACACCTGGGGCTAACGCAAACGCTGTAAAAGAAATGGTGCTGACGACATTAATGGCTTCATCTCGTAACCTTTTTGCCGGTGTGGCTTGGACAAAGACGCTTGAAGGCGAAGGGGAACAAATTCCGAAGCTTGTCGAAGCAGGAAAGAAACAATTCGTTGGTAAAGAAATCAAGGGAAAAACTCTTGGCGTAATCGGTTTAGGAGCAATCGGTGCACTTGTAGCGAATGACGCGCTTGATTTGGACATGGATGTCATTGGCTTTGACCCGTTCATCTCTGTTGATACAGCTTGGAACTTATCCCGCAATGTACAGCGCGCCATGACAATTGAAGAATTGTTTGCAGAATCTGATTATATTACAGTACACGTTCCATTAACTGACGACACAAAAGGAATGTTTAACCAAGAAACATTCAGCATCATGAAGCCGGGCGTACATATCTTGAATTTCTCACGCGGCGAGCTAGTGAATGAAAATGATATGCAAGCTGCACTTGAAAGCGGAAAAGTAGGCAAGTTCATTACTGACTTCCCGAATGAAAACGTGTTGAAAATGAAAAATGTCGTTCCAATTCCGCATCTTGGTGCCTCTACGCTAGAATCAGAGGAAAACTGCGCCATCATGGCAGCTCGTCAGTTGAAGAACTTTTTAGAAACAGGGAACATCAAGAACTCTGTGAATTTCCCGAATACTTCCCTTCCTTTTACAGGAAACCGTCGTGTGGCAACTTTCCACGAAAACGTTCCGAACATGGTTGGGCAAATCACGCTGGCTGTATCAAGCTTTAATTTGAACATCGCTGACATGGTTAACAGAAGCCGTGGGGGATATGCATATACGATCATCGACATTGATGGTGAAGTAAACGGCGATATCATTCCTGCCTTGGAAGATCAAATCAAACAAATCGAAGGCATCGTTACAACTCGTATCATCTAATTGGAACCAAAATAAAGCTGATAAATAGTGAAAGCCTCAATTCCTTTAGTGAGTTGAGGCTTTTTTAGGCTTTATTAATGATTTTGGAATAAATATTGGGGTGGTCATACTAAACTGGCTCATGTGTTAACAACCTAGGGATTACAACGGACTCAGCCTGCGGGCAGCTTGATACTTTCAGTTGAAGTCAAAATGTCTTCCATCACGGATTGCTTAGCATCGAAATTCTCAAAATCCGTCATGCTTTCCTTCTGTGTTATCTTCATAATGTACAAAAAACATCAAGTAGATTGCGAATAGGAGATGCAAATAAAGTGGAACATCTTTATCACTTTGAATGACAACAAATATGTACATTCCATATAGCAAAATGGGAATGCTTAAAAGGATTCTGTGCTTAGTCACATGTCATACCCCCAGTTATCCTCAAATATTAATACTTGAGCCACTTGAAAACCCTTTTCTGCTAGAACATCTGCTAATTTCATAGCTTCACCCTCCTAATTAACCAAATATTCTGTCACTTCTATTAATACAATAGTATGAAGTACAGATAAAATGCTGTCAATCTATATTCCATCTGTACTCATTTTAAGTTAACGGATTTATAAGTTATCAGCCAAAATAACCATCTCATATATAGGCAAAACGGTACCAAAACGGGGAAGCAATGCGATCAACTGAACGCAGGGAAGCAACGTGCTGCGAACCTGAATAATGGGATCACTTGTATGCCTCCTTGCCTACGTTCACTTCAGCGAATCTAAGTAAAAGAATCGCCCCTAATCCAGAGACGATTCCCTATCTTAAACACCCTGTCTACAAAAAAAGGATGACCCTATATTGTTCTTCCCAAAAAATTCTGGTGCTGATGAAGGAAATAAGATGTTAAAAAAGCTCCAACAGGAGGCAATTGCCCGGTATACGCATTGCTAACAGGAAATTGATTCAGAGCTATATCTGTAGTGGCAATCCACGATCCAGACTCACCTGCTTGCAGAGAGGGAGGTTTCATAAGAAAACGTCCTTGAAGAATGAAATGCCGAATTCTGCTCTGTTGATCATCGATTATGGTTAAGTTGCCAGAGAATGTGGCATAAGGTGAATCAAATGCGATTTGTTTGGTGTTTTCATTCCAAAATCCATTAATCGGAATGGGTCTGCCGCAAAAATTAACCGTACCAACCACCCTATTATCTATAATGGAATGAATGGAAAATGTGCCCCAAATTATCGTTCTGCCAGCTATTGAAGAGTGGATACCCCATACAGATGGGAATGGAAAGCTAACCGAAGCAGTTCCCTGTGAAGTTACCGATGCTATGCCCTCCCTTAAAGGTCGTTTATGTTCCGAGGAAGATTCCTTGTTTAAAGCAGTATATGCAGCACGAGCAGAATAATTTAATAAAGAAAGGTGAACTCTTACATCCCCTGCCTGAAATTGCATGATGAGTTACCAGTTGCCGGAAAAAAGGATTGAACGGATCAGAGGAAGGAATGGAGGGAAATGAGGTACTTGCGGCGAAAGTAGTCTATAGAAATGTGTTGAAGATAGGATGAGCAGCAAATGTGAACGGATCAGATAAACAGCTATTGAGCATGAGAGCGGTTTGATAAACGATATGATAATAGATCGTAAAAAAACATGAAGGAGTGACGCATATGCATAAAAAAGGTTGTTCCAAATTGAAGTGTCAGTGTTTCATCGTACCTAACTATATTCTTGAGAATTTGGCACAAAATGAAGTGGAGGAAGCACGGATCAGTTTAGCGAAAAGCCGTCAAATGCGCAGGCGCAGAATATTGAAAGAATACGATATTGACGGTGTTGTCGCACTGACGGATGCAGGATCTGAACGTCAAGGTGAATCTGCCCGTCATGTTTACGATTGCAAGGGAGGAACGAAACTCCGGGAGAATGAGGCTAGGAAAGAAGGAGACCGATCAAGTGCAGATCCCATTGTTAACGCTGCATATGATTATAGCGGAGTTGTGCGTGATTATTTCAAGGATGTTTTGCACCGTAATTCAATTGATAACCAAGGTCTTGATCTCATTCTGAACGTTCATTATGGCAATAAGTTCACGAATGCTTATTGGGACGGAGATGAAATGGTATTTGGTGACGGCGATGGGGTCATCTTTAGCAATTTTGCCAATTCACTCGATGTAATTGGACATGAATTGACACATGGGGTTACGCAGTTCACAAGTGGATTGGAGTATGAAGGTCAGTCCGGGGCATTGAACGAACATCTTTCAGATGTGTTTGGAGTTGCCATAAAACAATTTCACTTAAAGCAAACTGCAGGAGATGCCGATTGGCTGATCGGTGCTGATATAATGGGACCGACACTGAAAGGGCAGGCACTCCGTTCGATGAAGGCACCAGGTACGGCATTTGACAATAAGTTAATGGGTAAGGATATTCAGCCTGATCATATGAAGAACTTCTATAAGGGAGAACGTGATAATCATGGTGTCCATATCAATAGCGGCATACCAAACAAGGCCTTTTACCTAGTATCCATGGAAATTGGAACGGACAAAGCGGCCTTGATTTGGTTCAATGCGATGCAGAATTTATTTGCGACGGCGAATTTCAATCAATTCGTGCAAATCGTCATCAAGGCAGCGCAAAAACTTGTTGATAGCGGCGATGTTACGAAAACAGCCATCAAGACAATTGAAAATGCTTTTAAAGCGGTTGGACTGCCTGAGTAGAAATAATCCATGAATAGGAGGCTTCATCTACCATGCATATCAAATTTAGCTGCATAGGGGGATTTGCCAACCTCGACTTGAATTTCGGGATAGATACGGATGAATTGCCGAAAGAGAAGTATGAGGAATTGCAGAACTTAATGAAACATGCTGACCTTCATAATGCTGCCCAAAGTAAAATGGTAAAAACGCAAGGGTTCGACTCGTTTTCATACCAGCTGGATATAGCCGATGAAAAGAAGAAGCAGTCTTTCTCATTCACAGACACAACAGCTCCAGAGGAAGTCCGGCCCTTATTGGATTATTTACGGAATTTAGCAATTGAAATAAAGCTGGCAGAATAACTACGTCAAAAAAGTCTATCATTCTGATAGACTTTTTTTGACGAGTCGTAAAACTTCACAAAAATGTCATTTCGTTTCACTTTTATCTGGATTTTGGCTGTTTGTTCTCTAAATGGACACAAAATAGAAATCTGCAGTAGCAAATTTGAAACGGAAATTAAAGAGTATAGCCCTTTGATGAGATTTTGTAAAGAGTTAGCCAATCAAACAGGTAAAGCAGTCACAAAAGGGAACCAATTTTGAAAGAGGTAATACAAGAGCGGTTTTACAAAAAAAGCATAAAATAGGATAATGGTCGCAGAGAGGTGAAGTGAATGACATATCAAGAAATGAAAGTGACGATAGCCGGAAACAGCCTTACCCAATTCGGGAAAAGAATATTAATCTCGCAGATTCAATTCTCGACATTGGAGGCGATATTCGAAGTCGATGAGGCGGTTCAAAGAAAGCTTGATCTCAATCGAAGGACTGAAATCAGGGAGTTCATCATCGATTCTGTATCGGAAGGGGACTTTTACTTTTCCCCATTCATCTTCTCGAGCAGGGGAGCGATCCAAGAAGTGCCCGTGGGCGGGGAACTGCCACCAGGAAGTAAAATATACATACTTGACGGTCAGCATAGGACTTACGCCCTCATTTCAGCCATCAGTCACCTAAGGGCACGGAAGGAAACGGAAGAAGAAATCGGAAACTTTCCCGAAGCGGCAAAGCTCCAAAACCAAATTGATAAGTTGAAAACCTATCCGGTCACGATTCAAATCTATTTAAATCTGGAAACGCATGAAGAAAGACAGCTATTCAATGATATTAATACGAAGCGAAAAGAGCCGCATAACGGCTTGGTGATGAAGTATGACCAGCGCGATGAATATGCAGAACTAACACGGAACATTGCCAGGATATTAGAAAGTAAGATGGAGATAGAGGCCACCCTTTCGAGGATCACCGTGAGATGTACGGCGCTGACTACGCTGACGATCATGAGGCGCTGCCTTATTGCTTTATTTGAAGGAAACGTCACCGCGAAAACGGGTAAAGCCAATTATGGTGATATGACCAAAGCCGAAATCATCAACACCGCGACCGCGTTTTTCGAGTCATGGCTGGAAATCTTTCCGAAGAAGATGACAGACCGGACTACATTCACATCAGGGTATTCCGGCATTCAAATAGCTCTTGCCCAAACGATCCACCAACTCCGTAAACATCATGAAATCCCCTATGAAGAAGCAATAAATCATATGCTCCATTTGAAGGAAGCCTGTACTTGGAAGCATGATGATACCCTTTATTCACACATTTACGACCCCTTGAAAAAAAGAGTCAAAAACCATTCGACTACAAACGCCATCCAGAAAACGGCTCTCGCGTTCAAACGAAAAATAGAACAAGAAGGAGGATGGCTGCATGATTCTAGGTGAATTGGACCGGAAAAGAAGGACGATGGTTTCCTGCTCCATCATCGAGCTGGTCCATATGTATCGCAACGGTCAGATCGCCACGAGGGAAATCAACCAGCTGCGGGTCCGATCGATCAAAAACTATCTTTTGGACAATGCGTTAACGAAAAATATCTACCTGCCGCCGCTTGTTGCCAGCAGCAGGGAAGGAGCAGCCCCTAATGGAGATTCTATCGAACTTTCGATCATCGACGGAACACAACGAATAGCGGCTTTCGCGCAATTGGAGGACAGTATCCTTAAAGCGTTAAAGAAAGGTGAAGAAAAGGTGAAACTAGCATACGAACTGGATTCACTCATGAAGGACAGCTCGATTGCGATCCAAGTATTTGAAGGGCTAACGAGAGCGGAAGAATCCCAGCTCTACCTGGATCTCAATCTAAAAGGCAAGAAAGTGGCCCTTTCCAAACGGATATCATTCGACTCGCGAAACAACCTCAACGTCATTACCAATCAGGTGCTCCATACCCATCAATCGCTAAAATCAGCCGGTGTCGAACTTGAAAAGCGTTCCATCAATCGTCCAGCCAATAAAAACCTCTTATCGCTATCGCAATTGAGGCAGATCATCGGCATCTTCATGACTGGGAAGGCACACGTAAACATCGAAGAGAAAGTATCACAAAGTCCGCTTTCGAACAGTGAATACATCACACTCATTCATCTCTATCTTAATGAACTATTCGACATATACCCGGCAGGACAGATGGGTGATTACACAAAATGCATGCTTGCCAGTTACCCGCTTTTCATTGCCGTTGCCCTTTATGTCAATGACAAAATGGAAAACCAGCCAATCGAACAAAGACAACAGCTGATTGCCGCGAGAATGTCAAAATTGAAAGAAGTGGACTGGAGCCCTGATAATCCCATTTGGAAAGAGTTTAAAGGAACATACAAAGGGCAGCCGCCATTATTTCACCTAAGCAAAGATAAAAACAATATCGAAGAGCTAGTACGCTGGCTATATAGTTGTTGAGGAGGTGAGGGGAAATGTGAAATGAAAAAGTGAAAAACCCCTAGGTGAGGACGTCCGGTCAGACAATCACCTAAGGGCTTGCGAGCAGGAGTATACCTGCCTCTATGTCCAGTATACTCCATAAAAAGGAATAGTGAAATGGGGAGTGAATGGAATGATGATACGAAAAAACTATTTATTGAATATGAAAACGGTAGGAATGATGGAGCGATACGACGCCAATGGTGTCGAGATGACTACGGTAGTGGAGGGAGACAGCACTTTCCATGTTAGGCAACCGCGCCAGGAAATCCTGAATAACACGTTAAACCACTTTGGATTGGATCTGGATGGCGGACTAGCAGCAGCCAAATCCGTACTGGGCGGTAAATACAGACTGCCCGTCTGCATAAACGCCCAACTGGGGATGGTCTGGTTCTCCTCCCGCTCATTCCGGAAAAGAGGAGGAGTCTGGTTTTCCTACATCCACATTCGTGACTTAGAGGAAATGAACGAAAAGGAAACACTGGTCCACACAAACTACGGTCATTGCTTACCAGTAAACTTAAGCAAAAATCAACTCGCCTTCAAAAGGGATCAAGCAGCCTATCTGCATACGACCTTCCATGAACGCTCATTGGGTAAAAAGACCTTTTATTACGAACCGGGAAGCGGAATCACCTTTTGCAAAGAACCTGGGGAGGTCCATTACAGGGTGAAAGGAAAGGAATAATATAATCTATGGGACCGCTGAATTGGCGGTCTTTTCTTAGGAGTGGATTAAGTGAGAGCGGGTATTATTTAAATCAAGAAAAATAGTTATTGTAAAAAATGGAATGATACATTATGATTAGTAAAAAGTTAATGTTTAGGAAATGGAGTGCGTATTTCGAAACGAATATTTGCTATTTTACTATCTTTTGGACTAGTTTTAGGTCTCTCGTTTGGCGCAAATGACGTTGCCAGTGCCAAAACAAAAGTGAAGACTTATAAAAACTGTCCAGCATTGAATAAAGACTACAAAGGAGGCGTAGCCCGTACTTCTTCCGTTAAAAATAAAGGAGGAAAAACGAAATACAAGCCTCACGTTTCAAAGGCGCTTTATGATGCCAATAAAAAAAGCGATCGCGACAAAGACTTTATCGCTTGTGAAAAGTAAGGATTATTCAAAGAGACTTTTTATAGGAAGGTCTCTTTGAATTTTTGTAGGTAAAACGTGTTCCTTATTGATTGGAGCGGGTTGAGAGACTCCTGCGGAAAGCAAGTGCCTGAAGAGGACCGTTCATTTTTGTACAAAACTAAAAAAACGGAAGCTAAAGCCTACACAGGTTTTTAGCTTTTTTCTCGTGGGTTATCTTTCAAACCGTCCAAAATGTGTATTTTCCCGATTTATAAGTGCATCCCCAAGATTGATTCTGCTCATAAGTCTTTCATGGTCCGAAGGAAAACGTTCTTTAACATTTGCGACACCCTCTGTTGTTGGGATATTACCATTAGGCATAGGGCGTTCTTCTCTTTGATACCCAGGGTTCAAACTATCATTATTAGGGTCTCTGCGAGCATCAAGGTTCCCGGCAGTATTATTTGGATCATTGTTATTATCTTGTGGCATATATTTCACTCCTTCGCTTATATTATCCGCTGATGGCATTAATCTATCCTTTATTTATTTGCAGCAACGCCAATTTCTCTTGAATGATCAACAAGTACGAATGTTCTTTTTTATGTTTTTTTAAAAAACTTCTAAATATTATGATTGACTTACATTTTAATTTGTCTTACAATTTCAATGTAAATAGTCGAAAGATTCAATCAAATGGAAGGAGAACTTTCTTAAGATCTAATTCACTTCAACATGAAGCATGACAACATACTGCGCGTTAACTTTATGTCAATTCCGGAAATGACGTAAAGTTCTGTCATAATTTCAATATCTGAATGTCTAGAGTTATCTAAGTATTATTGCTTTAGAAAAAATGAAAGCGAATACATACTCTTTGGAATGGAGTGAATAACTTGAAAAATCAATCAAATCTTGCTGAATCCACTGTGATTGCTCCGGAGGTCGAAAGTAAGAAAACAAATTTCTTCACGAAGTTTAAAACCGCTTATGGTCCAGGAATTCTTGCCGTGTTAACGTGGCTTGGCGCCGGGGATCTGGTGACTTCTTCTGTTGCCGGTGCAGATTATGGATATAGTTTAATGTGGATTTTAGCTCTGTCATTAATTCTTCGTTTTCTTATCGTTAATGTTATTGCACGGTTCCAGCTTTGTAACACAGAGGGTTTAACCATTCTTGAAGGCTATGGACGTATCCACCCATTTTTCGGTTATTTCATGTTTGGTTATGCATTAATCATGGGCCATCTGTTTAATGCCTATATGATTAAGGGAGCGGGAGAGGTATTATCGACACTCTTCCATGTCAATCAGCCATTCTTAGCATCAATGGTAGTTGTAGGATTAGTGTTTATGCTTATTGGCAGGAATATTTATAATAGAATTGAAAGTGTAATGAAAGTGCTTTTGGCATTATTGACCATTGCCTTCTTGTTCCTGGCCATTCAAGCTACACCGGATGTGGGGCAAATCATTAAAGGAACAGTTGGTTTTAGCATTCCAAGTGATACTGGCGTTCATGGAGCATTATTGGTGGCGATTTCAATTATCGGTGCAGTGGCAGGATCGATTTCGAACTTTGTACATCCATATTTCATGAAGGAAAAGGGCTGGACGAAGCCGAGTCATGTCAAGGTTCAAAGAAATGACTTACTGTTTGCCATCGGAGTTTGCATTGTGATTAATTTAGCCATTTGGGTGGTTGGGGCAGAAATTTTAAAACCGAATGGAATTCATGTGGAAACGATTGATGACTTGGCAATGGCATTACAAATGTCGTTAGGACAATTTGGCTGGTACATTTTTTATCTTGGGGTATTTGGCGTATTGTTCGCGAGTATAGTAGGGAAATCAACTGGTTTTCCAAGATTGATAGTAGATGCCTTTTACGTAATAAATAAAAACCGACGCGAAAAGTACAATGGTAAATATGAAAAAGATCCAATGTTTAAATGGATTATGATATTTGTATTAGTTACGCCGCTTATTTGGTCCATTCCCGGCATGCCAGGTTTCATTGCATTGACAATTGGCGTAAATGCAATAAATATAATCGGCTTTCCGGTAATCGCAATTGGCATGCTCGTGCTTTCAAATAAAAAAAGCTTGATGGGAAAATATAAAAACAATTGGTTCGAAAATATTATTCTAACGTTAGCTTCCGTTTTAGCGATTTGGTCCGCCGTTCAATTAGCTACTACCTTTTTTTAAAATAATGGTAGATTATAGATAGAGGCGTAAAACAAAAAGGTTATGTCAGCATTTGAACCCGATGGGGTCCTACTTTATTGGAAGTGAGGTATCAATGATGAAACCGAAAGTAATCGTTTATAAGAAAGTGGATCAAAAGGTGTTGGATTATATTCAAGAGACTTGTGATGTCGTTTATTTTGAGGGTCTTGATTCACAAAACTATCCTGAATTTCTTCAGGAGCTGAAGAACGCACAAGGTATATTAGGCTCAGGATTAAAAGTGGATAAAACTTTACTGGATCAAGCACCGCAATTAAAAATCGTCTGTAATTCATCGGTTGGTTACGACAATTTGGATGTAACCGAGTTGTCCAATCGAGGAATCATGGCTACGAACACTCCCGAGGTATTGAACGAGACAGTCGCCGATACGATCATGGGTTTGATGCTCTCCACAGCGAGAAGAATGCCTGAGTTGGATCAAATGGTAAAGTCAGGGCAATGGACATCGAATATAGGAGAAAAATCGTTTGGGTTGGACGTCCACCATAAAGTATTAGGCATTATCGGGATGGGCGGAATCGGATCTGCCGTTTCAAAAAGGGCCCGTTTTGGGTTCGATATGAACATCTTATATCACAATAGATCCAGAAACGAAGACGCGGAACAAAAGTATGGAGCTACATACTGTTCCCTGGAAGATCTGTTAAAGCAATCTGATTTTGTCTGCTTGATGACACCGCTGACTCCTCAAACCGAAAAGATGATGGGGGAAAAAGAATTCAAGCTCATGAAAGAGTCCGCCATCTTCATCAATTGTTCAAGAGGGAAAACAGTGGATGAAGAAGCCCTGATCGATGCGCTAAAAAAAGGAGAAATTCACGCGGCAGGACTGGATGTCTTTGTACAGGAGCCCGTCCAGGAAGACAACCCGCTGCTTTCCATGAAGAATGTCGTCACTCTGCCTCATATCGGTTCCGCAACATATGAAACCCGCCTGAAAATGGCGATGCTGGCCGCAACAAACCTTGTCGCCGGATTACAGGGCGAAACTCCGCCTACGTTGATTAAAGCTGGCGTAAAGGTGAAGTGATCTTTTATAAATTAAGCTGGATAGCCTTAATTGGGGCTATCCATTTTTTTGTTTGGATTATTATTTTTTACTCATCCCGCAAAACAAAAAGCCCTCCCATAAAGGAGGGCTTTTATATCAATTCCCCAGACTTTTGTTATTCATCAACCACATCTGCCATTTCATCAAAATCGGAAATTACGATCTATCAAACAGTTCAGCACAAGAAATACCTAGGTTTGAACTTCTTAGTCGCTCTGTTGTTAGCGCTTTCAATTTTTAGATTATTTCAAGCTCATGATCATCCTACTGGAACCTACTGAATCCTACGGATACGTACAAGGACCAGAAAAAATAATAATTTCAATCAAAACCCTTCTCACTTTTTTACCTTTTCATGTGTTATGTTTTTAATATAGTGACTGGGGAGGGACCGTATTGAAAAAGAGTATAAGGATATTACTATTGATTATGATTGCGGTGCCTCTTGCGGGCGAATTCAAGTTTTACCCCTTCAATGATACATTCAGAGTCAGTTTGGGAACCCCCGTCTTCTTCTTGTTTTTACTATGGGGGAGGAGCATCCACCCGATTATTGCAGGCATAGTGACGGGAGTGAGTGTGTTTTTTTTGCGTTTTTCACTGGCTGTCGGGATACGGGACATATCCGTTGAGGATGCGATCTATCTTCATGTTCCCGCCTTTTTCTACTACTTCATTTACGCGTTGGCCTTTCATAAAATGAAATTGAACGAACGGCACGATCAGCCGTTTATGATCGGGCTTTTAGGGGTATTGATCGAGCTTTTTGCAAGTGTATCGGAGATGACGATCCGATCCATCCTGGCGAATCAGGGCACACCCTTGTTAGCCATTGACCAACTTGTTTTAATCGCCTTTATTCGAAGCTTTTTCGTTCTCGGCTTTTTTAATATATTAAAGCTAAGAGAAGCGAAATCCGCAGAAGCGGAGCAACGCATCCAAAAGGAACAAATGCTGCTTTTCATTTCAAGTTTGTATGAGGAATCGGTTCAACTGAAGAAAACGATGCAGAATGCGGAAGAAATCACCCGCACTTGTTATGACTTTTACCGTCGGATAAAAACAAGGGGGACTAATGGAAGCGATGCGCAAACTGCGTTGCAGATTGCCGGTCTCGTGCATGAGATCAAAAAAGATAACCAGCGGATTTATGCGGGGCTGTCGAAACTTATGTCATCCAAAAACCTGCAGGAATATATGAAGATCGAAGACCTTGGTAACATCATGATCGTGTCCAATAGACGATATGCAGAGTCCCTTCGCAAAGTTATTACATTTACCTTGCATATAGATGATGACCATCCCCCCTATCATGTATATATGGTATTATCATTAATAAATAATTTATTGGCCAATGCAGTGGAAGCCATTGAAGAAGAAGGATACGTATCACTGCATGTGAAAAGGAAAGATCAATTCGTGGAGTTTTGCATCTGTGATAATGGCCCCGGCATTGCGCCAAAGCAGAAGGAAATCATTTTTACAGCAGGTTATACAAAGAAATTCGATGCGGCGGGAAACCCTTCGACGGGAATTGGCTTATCGTATGTGAAACAAACAGTTGAAAAATTTGGAGGACATATCAGGCTAATGGATACCTATAAAGAAACCGTATTCATCGTAGGAATTCCGATTGATGCTATTATGGAGAAAGGGCTAACGAGATGAATTATTTCATTATAGATGACGATCCTGCCATTCGGGGAATGTTGACAGAGATAATTGAAGACGAAGATTTAGGCAAAGTGGTGGGAGAAGCAGAAGACGGAGCTTTAGTGAATAATGGCTTGTTGTTTTTAAAAAAAGCAGACGTTGTCTTAATTGATTTGCTCATGCCATTAAGGGATGGAATTGAAACAATCAGGTCTCTTGCTGATGGATTTCAAGGAAGATTTGTGATGATATCGCAAGTGGAAACGAAAGAAATGATTGGTGAGGCGTATAGATTAGGAGCGGAATACTACATTACAAAACCGCTGAACCAAGTTGAAATTTCATGCATATTAAACAAAGTGAACGAGCGAATACTGGTGGATCAATCGATCCAGGGCATCCAAAAGTCGTTGAACGTGTTTACGGACCGCCCGAAGTCTTCTAAAACCTTTCATACAAAAAATATCATGGAAGCCGGACGGTCCTTAATTTCTGATTTAGGTATGATTGGCGAAGGGGGAAGCGAGGATTTATTAAACATTTTAGGATTCCTCCAAAATGAAAAGCATAGACTCGGTCCTGCCTACTCGTTTCCATATTTAAAGGAGATTTTTGCTGGGATTGCTGCTGAAAAGCTGGGAGATCAAGCGAAAGAAGCCGAAATCCAGAAAGAAATGAAAGCTTCCGAGCAGCGTGTCCGTCGCGCTCTTAACCAGGCACTCATCCATATCGCTTCATTAGGATTGACGGATTATATGAATCCAAAATTCGAAGCCTATTCATCCACATTTTTTGATTTCTCGGAAGTCCGAAAAAAAATGCTGGAGCTAGAAGACAAAAGCAAAAAAGTAAGCAGTCAGAGCCGCAATAATATGAAAAAATTTATCCAAGTGCTGTTTATGGAAGCAAGGCAGATGATGAAATAATAAACCGGTAACACAAGCGGAATAGATTGAAAATTCACAAAAACATTTTCTTGTTTTTCGTTGGAAGAAGCATAAAGGCAAATCCGTTTATATGGGATTTGTCTTTATCGCTATTTTCTCCGTATTCTTATATGACTTTGTTTCAATTCTATAGAAAAAAGAACTAGCGATGCAATGAGGCTTTCAAATATGTACATAAAAATAACCAGCCAAGCTATTGCTCAACTGGTTACTGGCTTTCTGTTAAATTAAAGTTTAAAATGACGATTCATTATGGCAACTGTTGTGCAAAATACATTGATATCATTCGGAATTTATGATAAATTAGTATAGAAACACATTTAGATATATACAAAAACAGTTTACCCCTTACTATAAGTATAAGGTAAAACTCACCTCTAGTCAACCCCTAATTTCTCATTTTTTAAAGGAGTGACCGTTATGAACAATGAAATTCGGCAGGAGCAAGAACGTTTGAATGAGGTGATAGAAACCATCACGAAACAAATCAGCAAAATTGAAGGAGAAACTTCAAAGCGTAAAAAAGAAGTTGTTAATATCCGTAAACACTTTTGGGATGACCTCAAGGTTAATATCGATACTTTCGATGATTACCTTGAGACCATCATTGGCTTGAGGCAGCAGGCTCAAGACTTGTCACAAAGCGAAGGCGCACATAGATATGCCTTCAAGAGGCTGTCAACACTGCGCCGCATGCAGGGAGTGCCTTATTTCGGCCGGATTGATATCACTGAAGAAGGGTCTCCCCTTACGGAACAAATTTATATTGGGACGTCCACTCTTACTGATGCAACAGGAGAAAACTTCATTATCTACGATTGGAGGGCCCCGGTTTCGAGTGTTTATTATGACTATCCTCCCGGTCCTGTAGAATACTCCACTCCCGGAGGCGTAATTCGGGGAATGCTGGAGAACAAGTGGCAATACACCATCAAGGGCGGCGTTATCGAATCAATGTTCGATACGAGTCTCACCATTGGGGATGAGATCCTGCAGCAGGTACTGGGCAAGGGAACGGATAAGCATATGCACAGTATCGTGTCCACCATTCAACGTGAGCAAAATAGGATCATCCGGAACGATCGCGGACGTTTGCTCATTGTTCAAGGTGCTGCTGGCAGCGGGAAGACATCGGCTGCCCTTCAACGGATCGCTTACTTGCTCTATAAGAATCGAGAAAGGCTGAAAGCCGATCAAATCATTTTATTCTCTCCTAACTCCATGTTTAATAACTACGTATCCAATGTGTTACCCGAACTTGGCGAAGAGAATATGCAGCAGGTAACATTCCAGGAATATCTGGATCATCGTCTGACTGACTCGTTTCAAGTTGAGGATCCTTATGAGCAACTGGAATATTTGCTGACTGGAGCGGAGGATCCTTCCTATAGCACCAGGACAGCAAGTATCCAATTTAAGGCATCCATTCGCTTCTTTGAAATCATCAAGACCTACAGACAATCACTGGAGCAATCTGGAATGATCTTTAGAGGGGTAAAGTTCCGAGGGGAAACGCTCGTCTCCGCCAAACAAATCTCGGAAAGATTTTATAACACAGACACCACATTAAGATTTCACAATAGGATTGAAAAGCTGAAAGAGTGGTTATGTGAGCTACTTGATGAAAGGGAAAAGTTTGAGTTAAAACAACCTTGGGTCGAGGAGGAAATCGAGTATCTTAGCAAAGAAGACTACCAAAAGGTATACACCCATTTAGAGAAAAAACGCGGCCATGATGAAGATTCCTTTGACGATTATGAGATGGAAAATAAAATGCTTGCGCGTATGATTGTTCGAAAGAAATTGAAGACGTTACGCAAGCGGATAAAAGCACTTCATTTTATAAATATTAAGGGCATATACAAGCAACTTTTTGACGAACAAATACGGATCGAACTGTGGAATGAGGGTGAAACACCTGCCGAAAGGGAAATTTGCTTATCAACCCAAAAAATGCTGGACGAAGGTAAACTGTATTATGAAGACGCGACTCCATTTTTGCTGCTGAAGGAGTTAATTCAAGGATTCCAGTCGAATACTTCTATAAAATATGTGCTTGTAGACGAAGCACAGGATTATTCTCCATTTCAATTCGAGTTTTTGAAACGATTGTTTCCTTCTGCCAGGATGACCGTACTCGGTGACTTCAACCAGGCAATATTCGCTCATGCCAGCGAACGGGTGGATTTCCAGACTCTTACCAGTTTATACGGGATAAGTGAAACCGAGAGCATTACCTTGGATCAAAGCTACAGATCCACAAAGCAGATTATAGAATTCACACGTGAACTAATTCCAGAAGGCCACCGAATTAAGGCATTCAATCGTGAAGGCGAGAAGCCGGTACTCACTCAAGTGTCCAGCCGTGATGAATTGCACCGCAAGGTCATGTCTAAAGTCAAAGACTTTCAAAGCCGTGAGTACAATACAATCGCAATAATCTGTAAATCTGCTGCCGAAAGTGCCGCCGCATACGATGCCCTTAATGCCCACGGTGAAATTAAACTCGTACAGAAAGGCACAGATGAATATGAACAGGGTGTAGTTGTTATACCGGCTTATTTGGCCAAAGGCATCGAATTCGATGCAGTCATCATTTATGATGCATCCATGCAAACATACAGTGATGAGAGCCTGCGTAGATTGTTCTACACCGCATGTACCAGGGCTATGCATGACTTGCAAATTTATACGGTTGGCGAACCCAGTCCCTTCTTGAAAAACGGTGCAACGGAGAGTTTACTTCTGACCTCGAACTAACAAAGAATGGAGTCATTATTAGTGCTTCCTTTTTTCTCCTTTAATTATATTGCTCTTTTATCGAAATACTATAAAAGAAAATCTTTAGAAAAGGAGGAGATGGATTGACTAACGATAAAGAAAACAAATCCGTAAGAATTGATGGCGCGGAAACGGGAGCAAATCATGCTGCTGGTGAAGCAACAACTCAATCAGTTAATGATGGTCATTATCATTATCCAGGGCCCATGGAAGAAGGCTATAGCGGAAATACAGGAAGAGCAGTACAGCCTGCCGGGAAAAAAGATCCTGATGTTCCTCAGAACAAAGACACATTTAATTACACCCGTAATGTAAAGTAGATCCGTCCAACATCATATACTTGGAGGTGAAGGAAATGAGTAAAAAGACAGGAAGAGGTCGCATCGCACCAAGTGTTAACCCGCAGGGACATGGAAAAGATGTGGAATTCTCCACCGAGCCTAAAAGCGATCTTGAAAACAAGGCAAAAAAGTCCAATACAAAATAAACGTATTGGATAAAAATGCGGTCATACTTTATAAGGAAAGCCCTTCTCTTAGTCGAGAGGGGCTTTTATAATCTAGAAGGCTTTAATCATCATATTGGTTTGGTTATGGAAAAAATCCAATCCTTACTCCTCGTTTTTTGTCGATGAATCATACGTTTTTGAAGCAGCGGGATGTGAAAGAATAAAAGGATGGGGTTACCGTTAAAAAAATACCAAATACATATACTGCTGTGCTAATATGAAAGACTGAACTTAAATAAATGAGAGGAGTTACAAATGAAAATAAATCGATTAATAGCGAACAATATAAGCCATTTGGATTCATCACTGCCAGACGACCAATCATTAGGAATTGCTGGTTTATCAGGTTCCGGGAAGACGACTTTTTGTCAAACCATTGGCGAAGAATCCAAGAAGCGTCTCGTTTCCTTATTGCCGAAGTCTGAATATCAGTATTTATTCCCTAATATTATGGAAACCAACTTCAGTGCCATCAAGATGGAGGAAATGCCTCTGGTCCTTTTTCTCGGCAAATCATCCATTTCAGCTAATCCCCGTTCGACCATTGGCACACATACTGGTGTGTTTAAAGAGATACGTGTTTGTCTTGCAGAAAAATTCAATCTTTCTCCTGAAGTTTTTTCATTTAATAATGCCTTAGGCTGGTGCCCCACTTGTAAAGGACGCGGTACGACGAAAAACGTCGAATGTCCAAAGTGTGAGGGGAAGCGCTACAATCAAGAAGTCGAGCAATATACCATTGAATTATTAGACCGCCCGCATACTATATCCGATATCAACAACTTAAGCATCGAGACGATCCTTTCACTCGCAGAGACCTTACATATAAGTGAAGCCAAACAGCATATTCTCCAAAATATAATCAATATGAATATTGGTTATTTAGGCTTGAACCGTATTATGGGAACAGTGTCGGGAGGGGAATTAACCAGGCTTTATTTGGCCGAATTCATGGCAACAAGTGAAAATACCGTGATCATCATCGATGAAATCTCCGTCGGTCTTGATCATCAAACCCTTTTGAAAATTTTGGAGCAGATTAAGCAATTAGGTTATAAAAATCAAATTTGGCTCATTGATCACTCCGACACGGTGTTGGATAGCACGGATGACCAATTGTTCTTTGGACCCGGCAGCGGAAAATATGGCGGGAAAATCGTTGAGGAATCACCGCGGCCCAAACCAATCAGCTGGAAGCGTAATGAAGCAGCGCCAACGGAATCCTATCAATTTCAGGATCTCTACTGCCGTAATATTCAAATGGAAGAAATCCGGATTCCCAAGAATAGACTCGTTACCTTTACGGGTGAGTCCGGCTGCGGTAAATCTACACTAGTCAATGAATGCATCTCCAAAGATTTTCAGAAGCGGTATCCAAAGGATAAGTTGGTCATGGTCGGGCAGGACCGAAATAAATCGATCACCAGCCGGTCGACCGTTGCGACGTTTCTTGATATTAAAAAGAAGCTAACCAAATACAGTGATGAAATTGATGATATTTTTCAGCGTTCGATCGAAGATATCATCGAAGAATTGCCATCTGAAGACATCGCACATAAACGTTTGAGCTTATTGATCAAACTTGGGCTTGGTTATTTAACGTTAGAAAGAAAAACACAAACATTATCGACTGGTGAATTTCAATGTGTCCACTTAGTTTCCGAGCTGTTTGCAAAGACAAGAAACCCACACACGCTGTTCATTTTTGACGAGCCTTCAAAAGGGTTATCGCAAAATATTTTAAACCAATTCATTGACAGTGTCAGGGTCATTCTGGAGGATGAATCCGTCTCCATCATCATGATTGAACATAATGCCTATATGCTGGAAAGCTCGGATTATATCGTGGATTTTGGCAAAAGACAGCTAACGCCTGTCCAGCATCTTGACGTTGTCAGTCATGATGATTATTACAGTCACAAAAACAGTGACGAACGGGTGGAGCCATTGCATATCTCTTCGACGCTCCGGTCAAAAACTGGTATCGATTATTTACAGGAAAATCATCTGGACTATTTCAAAAACGCAGAGAACGTCTATAAGGGCGGCATTTTAAAAAGCTTATCACCAATCGCTCGCGTGATTTATGGGGAGTATGAGTCCGACACGATTGCACCTGTGATCGCCATTGATCTTGAACGGCACTTGTACAGCCAATATACGTTTCTTTATGAATTGGGCGGAATGATCAACCATATAGTGGCTGCACATCCGACCAATAAGGATACAAGAAGCTTCGATTTCTATTCTGCAGAAAATCATTGTCCAAGCTGTTCGGGACGCCGGGTCATTGAAAAATTCGATTTCGATGTAGTCATACAAGACAAAAACGTGCCATTCTGGGATGGTTTATTACATCCGGACGTGATGGAAGTATTAAAATATTATCAGCATTCCAAACTGCAATTCCTGTTTGATGAGATCAAGAATGAACTAGGTCACGACATTAGTAAAAGCTATAATGAGATGACAGATGCCGAAAAACATACCTTCTTATATGGGTATTGGGAAAAGTCCTTTTACGATAAAGCAGGCAAGGCATCGCGAATTTGGGAAGGGTTCAATTTCATCATTGGGCGCTATATCTTCGTATCGAAATCAATCATTAAAGAGCAGATGAAAGAAACAAAAGAGATGATCGACTGTCCAGTCTGTCAAGGAACGGTTCTCAAACATCATAAAAAGCTGATGTTTGGTGATGCGGACATTCGCGAGATCATCCAACAGCCAATCGATCAAGTCATCAAAATTGTAGGTAAGCTGCCGCAACTGGAAAAACTAAAAGCGATTGTGGGCGGCGATATCGCACTCATTGATGATGTCTCATTCCTTCCACGTGAAACAAAAGCGGCGTTGAAAATGCTCGAACTCGAACTAGCAAGCTTTGTCGGCTATGAAGTGGTTTTACAAAATACCCAACCATTCTGGGACAGCATTAAAGGCAATATCGAAGCAATCAGCAGCAAAAATCAGATCACCATCTGTGACTTTGCCAATATTAACGAAACAAGAGAAACCATTATTGATAAATATTTCACCAATGGCAAATACAAAAAACTAACCTATGTCTATGAAGCATTCGGCTACAAAAAAATCGTTACCCAAATCAATAAAATTAAAGCAAGTCATAAATGCCCATTCTGTAATGGCAAGAAAGTCATTTCAGAAGACAACATCCATGACGGTGTGTATAAATTAACAATCCCTTGTGTGAGCTGTCATGCCAGTGGCATCGATGATGAAGGTCGCAAAGAAATCGTCGAAAGCATCGACGTCCAGACCTGGCTGACAGGGAAAGTGAAGGATGTCGTGGCCGAAGGTGAACGTACCGAGGCCGTGGCCGATATCCCCATTTTCGCCCGGATACGTGAATTGAACAAACGAGACATGATGGCGGTTTATCAATGCCTTGACGAGAAAAAATAAATGTAACAGCACTCTATTGAAAATCAAGTTTGTCTACAGTTTTATAAAGGTTTGTACAATTTGACCGTCGATTTCCACTCCAGGTACTCGCTTTCCGCGGGCGGTCCGGGAGCCTCCTCGGCTCCTTTGCGCCTGCGGGGTCTCCCTTGGACACGTTTCTCCCGCAGGAGTCTCGCACCTTCCGTTCCAATCAACTTTGGTTTTAAATTTAAATAAAAACCATATTTGTCTACAAACTAAAAGTCCGCCATTTACGGCGGACTTTTTTATTATTTTCCAGGATGATCTTCTTGATAAACGGGAAGTGTTATTGAAATCGTTGTTCCCTTATTCAAAGCGCTAGTTAAATGAAGTGTACCATTCATCGTTTGGATGGTCTTGACTGCCACCATAGATCCCAACCCAGTCCCTTTTTCTTTGGAACTGTAATAAGGCTCACCAAAACGATTTATTTGTTCCTTGTTCATTCCCACTCCATTGTCACTGATTTCGATAATGATATCGAAATTATTTACATAAGAAACAATATTAAGTTCCCCGCCGTTTGGCATTGCCTCTATACCATTCTTGATGAGGTTTAGGAAGCATTGCTTGAAATGCTGAATATTCCCCCGGGTGATGCCTGGAGCCAACTGATTAGATATAGTAACTAAATTCATGTTAGCCAATGGTTTGATCATTTCAATTACATATCCTATTTCACGGTTAATTAAAATATTTTCCACTTTTTCGATTGCAGGTTTTGCAAATGCTAAGTATTCACTGATAATGGATTCTGCACTATTAAGCTCTCTAACTACATGTTGTATATATTGTTCTCTTACTTCCTGAGTCAGATCAGGAGCCTTTAGCAGTTGAACAAATCCTTTCACAACCGTTAAAGGATTTCTAACTTCATGTGAAATGCTGGCTGCAAGCTGACTGACTACCTCCATTTTTTCAAGCCTTATCATTTGTGTCCGGATTATAATGGCATCCTTTAAAATTTCCATGATATAAACAGCTAAACCAATGATGAAAGGAGGGAGGATGATAAAGTAAAATACATACGCCTCCGTTATTCGAAAATGATCAGACATAGCGAGTGAAATGAAGCTCGTTAGTATTCCAAGACACAAAATTAATAATATCGAGCTATTAAGCTTATTTTTTCGATTGAAATTTTTGAATTTGGAAGAAAATAGAGCCGTTATAATAAAAATTACGATATATACAATTAACGTAAGTAAATTAAAGCCATAAAAAGCAAACCTAAAAGATAATATGATGACTAACAGGGCAGACCCTACAGGCCAACCACCATAAAGGGTTCCTATAATAAAAGGGATTTGCCTGAGATCATGGACACAATATTCATCGATATAAATAGGAAACTTCATACATAAAATAATAGGAATGCTCATGCATGCAGTAATAAGGGTCCTGACATACTGACTTAACCTTTTGCCATGATCTAATAAAATGTAATAAATCAAAATACTTACTAAGATATAAAAAAGATTATCTAATATGTTTTGATTGATATAAATAAAATTCATAGGATTCTCCTGAAAAAGTAACCGTTTGGTTTATTATACAAGAATAACACCAAAAAAGAGAATCTTAATAAGTAATTTATTTACAGAACGACATTTAAATTTAAAATAAGTGATCATTAAGTACGCCTTTATAAGAAAAATGAATTTATTAATAAAGTTTGTCGTTAGATTGTTATATAGGGGTGGATGAAGTAGATAATGTGATTTTGTTTAAAACAAAGAAGGAAATAATTGAGGATAAAAAGGTTATTATAAATATTGAATATCAACATGCTTGAATGTTGATATTTTAATGAATTAAACTGGCGATAATTCTATAAAGAGCTGTGACGACGATCAGCTCTTTTCTTATGCGACGAACAGGGTGAACAAATAACAACTACATATAGATTAATGCAAAAATAACATGGATACGTAATTGACATCATGAAGAAATAGATAAAAAACTCAGTAAGCATGCTATCCCCTAATGTAAAGGCGGCCGCAACTTCATTATAATAATAAACAAAATCAAATAAAGGAGTTCGAATATGATTTCTTTGAGTGTACTGGATTATTCTCCAATTGACGAGGGATCGAATGCCCATGAGGCTTTGTGGCAAACTACGGAATTGGCAAAGTGCGCAGAATCTCTCGGTTTAAACGGTTTTGGGTATCCGAGCATCACTTTGTTGATTCCGTGGCCAATAGCAGCCCTGAACTGCTTATGATGCATTTAGCATCTTCAACAAAAGAAATACGAATCGGATCTGGTGGGGTAATGCTGCCGCATTACAGCAGTTATAAAGTGGCTGAAAACTTTCGGATGATGGAAGCTCTCCATCCAAATCGAATAGATATAGGGATTGGAAGGTCACCGAGTTATCGAATTGTAAATCAAGCATTAAATGATGGGAAGAGTAAGAAGCAATCATATGATCAACAAGTAGTTGATCTAAAAAAATATTTTACAGACAATACAGTGGATGAACATCGTTTTCAGTCACTGATTGCGACACCAAGAATACCTACTAAACCAGAAATGTGGATGTTGGGAACTGGTGAAAAAGGGGCTGAAGTTGCTGCAACTCTAGGGACAGGATACGTATTTGCCCATTTTGCAAAACCAGGGACAAAAGGGATACATACTGTAAAAGGATATCGAAGTAAATTTACGCCTTCTGCTTTTCTGCAACGACCTACAACGATCATTTCATTATTTGCTATTGTTGAAGAAACTGAAGAGAAAGCTGAAGATTTAGCGAAAGCATTTGATTTATGGTTACTCTTTGTAGAGTCGAATAACCAACCGCCATATTATCCATCCATTCAGACAGCAAAAAGCCGCGGTTTTAGTTCGATTGAAGAACATAAAGTAAGACAAAATCGCAAACGAATGATTGTTGGAACGCCTAAGCAAGTAAAAGAAGAAATTGAAAAGATAGCAGAAGCTTTCGAAACAGATGAAATAATGATTATACCTAATGTATCAGGAGTCGAAAATCGAAAGAAAGTCATTTCTTTGCTCGCAAAGGAATTTAAACTTCATGAAAGAAAGGGTTAGCATAGAATGGCTTTAATGCACTCCCGTTTTTTCTCTTACATCGTGGAATGCCTTTCAGCTTTGCTGAAAGCAAAACTGAAAGTGCGAATTGAGCTTAAATGAGTGAAAATGGACAATGGTAATTAAATAGTTTAGACGTATCAATGAAGTTTAAATTTTCGGTCATTTACTTGCGAAAGGATCTTTGTTCCCGTATTTATCACTGTGAATGACGTTAGAAGTAAGATAGTGATATATCTCATCGACAATTTCGATCCCGTTTTGTTTACTTTCTTTTTCCCTTGAAGCACTCCTTTGACCGGGATATGTAACCTGATCGAATCCAGGTGCTGGCTTCATCCCGCTTAAATCAGTCATTGTCTGGGAAATGTTTTGCTTGAATATTTCGGAGTTTGTGAAGAATCCCGGATGTATGACAATATGCAGCTGCCCAAGGTTACGGCCTTGGGAAAGGTCACTATACAAGGTAGAGACCTGGTTCCCGAAGGGTAGTCCCAATAAAATGCCGGATAAAATGTCGACCATCATCGCCAGCCCGAATCCTTTTGCGCCGGCAATCGGCAATAATCCATTGACCTGAAAAGGATCCATTGTAGGTTCACCATGTTGATCCACTGCCCAGTTGTCCGGAATTGATTCGTTTTTTGAACGTGCATCAAGGATTTTTCCCCATGCCTTTACTGTGGTAGCCATATCAAAAGTGATCATTTCGTTATCTTTTGACGGCGCGGCGAATGCGATTGGGTTAGTTCCGTAATAGGGTTCCGAGCCGCCAAACGGGACTGCCATCGGATCGGCTTGGCATACTGAAATTCCAATCAAACCTTCTTTTGCTGCTTGTTGGACAAAGTAGGAAAGAGCCCCGCTGTGGGAAATTCTTTTTACCCCAACGAATGCTACGCCTGTTTCTTTTGCAATCACAATCGCTTCATCCATCGCTAGTTTGGCTGCAACATGACCAGGGCCGTTATCACCATGATACACGCCTGCACTTGGTCCCGTTTTCTCGAATGTAAAATTAGGGTTTGTGTTGATACCGCCTTTGGCAATTCTCTCGGAATAATATTCAACCCGGATGGCCCCATGTGAATGAATTCCCCTTGCATCTGCAAAGACAAGCACATCAGCGACGATGTCAGCGTGCTCTTTTTTAAGGCCTGCCTTGTGCAGTTTAGTCTTGATCAAGTCTTTTAAAGTTTCCTTTGGGATTTTCAACCATACCGCCTCCTGAAAATGAAATGTGATCAAATCCGTTACTGATATCAGAAGCAGTTTATACTCGATGGCTTCCAAGTGGGTGTTATCTCTTTGTCCTCTCCAATAAACGATCTATGGAATCCTGTATATGGCTGGAGATCGCAATCTCGGCTCTATATACATCCCTTGTCCGGATAGCATCAATGATTTCCATATGTTCCGATGGTGCGTCTTTTTGGTCGACCTCCCCTTTGACGTGATAAAACCGGCCTATATGAAGATGGCAGTGCAAGCCCTTATACGCTTCGTATAAAAACGAGTTTCCTCCAGCTTTCATGATGGCATGGTGAAATTGTTGGTCTAAATGAGTGAAATCGAGTATTTTTTTGTTGGAAGCACCTGTGTTTGTGGAAAACATTTCATCTGTAAGCGCGGCCATTTCTTCCGTCACGCTTACATTATTTAAGCGAATCATATTCCGGACCGCATGCGTCTCCAGTAATATCCGGGCCTCTAACATTTTCGCCATATTTTCCGCATCTAATATGTCACTGACACGATACCCCTTATTCGGTTCCAAAATGACTAAGTTCTCGGAGTTAAGACGAGACAATGCTTCTCTGAGAGGTATGGCGCTAATGTTGATTTGCCGGGTTAAATGGCTGATATTGATTTTTTGACCCGGCGATAAATCCCATTCAAAAATCTTTTCCTTTAATAAATTGTATACATATTCCGTTGTCTCTCCGCGTTCTTTTTCCTTTATCATCGAAATGCCCCTAACTTTGAAAAAATTCTATGAGAAAAAGTGTTGTAACAACTTAAATTATAACTGAAGCAGCCCCTATCAATAAGATAAAGTGAATCCATATTGATATCAAGAATAGACAGTTTGGAAGGAGACCGCATAATCTGCTGAAAAGCAGCAAAAATATATCCTCCTTACTAATAATTATATATGATATTTGATATAAAATGGAGGGATTATATATAATATTTTTGAAATAATCATGAAATATTTTATATAAATATATTATCTATTGTTAAAAATGCTGTATTGACAACGTTTTTGAATAATAGACTGAATCTTTTGATTTTGTATATTTACATAATTGTATATTATGTGATATATTCTTGGAAACGATTACATATGATTTTTGGAATAGTATTCTATAAGATAAACAGTTTTCTAAAGAGCATTGATAGGCAGACAAAATCAAGTTTGGAACGAAAGTGCTTTATATTAAGCTTTTCCTGATTGGATTTGTCCATCTATTAGCAGAAATAACTGTGAAGTGAAAAAATGTGATCGTTATTTTTCAAAGGAGGAATCTTCAATGAGCACATCGCTAAGTAGAAAAAATGCATTTTATGGCCATTTCATAAATGGGCAATGGATATCCGATCAACATACAATCGCTGTTATGAACAAATATAACAAAGAAGAAATCGCCCGGATTGGCAGGGCATCCCGCGAAATTGTATCTGAAGCGGTGACCAATGCATTGGAAACCTTTAATACGAGAAAGCTAGATTCCAATCAACGCTACGAGATTCTAATGCGTGCAGCGGATATCTCTAAAGAGAGAAAAGAAGAACTGGCGATGACTCTGGTACAGGAAGTCGGTAAAGTATTGAAGGATGCCAGAGGGGAAATCGATAGAGGAATCCAAACGATGATAGCTTCAGCGGAAGAAGCAAAACGGATTGCCGGTACAGGCGTTCCTTTGGGGCAGTCTGGAAACGACAATAAGATGGCTTTCACCATCAGGGTTCCTGTTGGAGTTATCGGTGCGATCACCCCGTTTAACTTCCCGTTCAATCTCACCATTCACAAGGTGGCTCCTGCGTTGGCAGCGGGTAATACAATCGTGTTGAAGCCGGCTGAAATGACGCCGCTCATTGCATGCAAGATAGCAGAAATCTTTTCCGAAGCTGGATTGCCCGCAGGTTTCCTTAATGTGGTTAACGGGTTTGGGCAGGAAACAGGTCAATACCTTTTGGAGGATGAACGAATTGCGATGTTCACTTTTACAGGGAGTCCCGGCATAGGCCGACACATTAAGAGCAGTACGGGAATTCGTAAGGTTACTTTGGAATTAGGAAATAACTCCCCAAATATCATTCACAAGGATGTCCCTGATTTAGACAGAGCAGTTGAGCTCAGTGTCACGCGAGGGTATGTGAATGCAGGGCAAGCCTGCATCTCTGTGCAACGCATCTACGTTCATAGAGATATCTGCGATGTGTTTGTAGAAAAGGCAGTCAAGGTGGCACAGGGCTTGAAGGTTGGTAATCCGGAAGATTCCTCCACGGATATTGGTCCTATGATTTCCGAGAAGGAAGCAAGGCGTGCGGAAGAATGGATTCAGGAGGCTGAGCGTCTAGGTGCCAAAGTGGTTTATGGAGGGAAAAGGCGGGATTCGATTCTAGAACCTACTATATTAATAGATGTGAAACCGGAAATGAAGGTAGTCTGCCAGGAAGTGTTCGCGCCGGTGATCAGCATCATTCCTTTCGATAACATAGAGGAGGCTTTCCGTCAGGCCAATGATACGAAGTTCGGCTTACAAGTTGGTTTATTTACATCCGATATCACTTTAGCCATGCGGGCAACACAGGAACTTCATTTTGGCGGTGTGATCATCAATGATGTTTCTACATACCGTGCCGACATCATGCCGTATGGGGGCGTGAAGGACAGCGGAATTGGCAAAGAAGGACCGCATTATGCTGTGCAAGAGATGACAGACGAAAAACTTGTCGTCATCAATCTTTAGACTTGGGAGGTAAGGGATATGAGAAACACATGGGATTTTTATTCTACTGAAAGAATCGTATTTGGAAACGGGGCGATCGGGCAATTGGATTCAATCCTGCAAAGGTTAAAGGCGAAAAACATTTTGCTTGTTACTGACCCAGGGATTAAAAACGCTGGTATCGTGGACAGAATTTCATCGTTGTTGGAGCAAGCAAATTACGAAACAGTTATCTATGACCAGGTCGTACCGGAGCCGCCAGTTGATTCGGCGATGGACTGTTATAAGTTTGCTAAATCTCAAATGGATATTGATGCAGTAATTGGCCTTGGCGGAGGAAGCAGCATTGATATGGCGAAGATTGTCGCTTTGTTAGTCGCCCATGGCGGACATCCCCTGGACTATTATGGCGGGGAAAACCAGGTTCCTGGACCAATCGCTCCTCTAGTAGCGATTCCGACGACTGCTGGAACCGGTTCAGAAGTGACATCAGTAGCGGTATTGACCGATGTGGAAAATAACCTGAAAGTTGGTATCTCGGATAACTACTTAAGACCAACCGTTGCTCTGCTTGATCCAGAATTAACGTTAGGGCTTCCCGCTTATGTAACAGCTTGTTCCGGAATTGATGCTTTATCACATGCGATAGAGGCATACACAGCCAAACCTTCTGCATATATCCAGGCAGAAGGAAACATTTTATTCCAAGGTTCAATCCCCATAAGCGATGCACTCGCCTACAGAGCTATTGAATTGATTGCAAAAAACCTGCCGCTTGCGGTCCAGCAAGGGAGCAATCTCGAGGCCCGTTCCAATATGCTAATGGGCAGCCTGCTTGCTGGTATGTCCTTTTCAAATGCAGGTACAGCAACAGCCCATGCATTGGCTTACCCAATCGGAGGGCTAGTAAAGTCACCACATGGAGAGGTGACCGGGCTCTTGCTTCCATATGTCATGGAATATAATGCAGCTGTAGAAACAGAAAAAATGGTGAGGATTTCCCAGGCATTTAATGTGAACTCGGATGGCCTCTCCGATAAGGAAGCTGCTTTGACTGCTTCAAAAGCTGTGCTTACCCTGCTTGGGGAAATTGGACTGCCTACAAAGCTAAGGGAGATCGGGATCAAAGAAGAGGATATTCCCGAAATTGCTGAGAAGACCCTCCAAATCGATCGCCTGATACGGAATAACCCAAGAGTGCCAACGCAGCACAGTTTAGAAGAATTGCTTAGAAATGCTTTATAGATTGCTTTTAAAAGGAATGGTATCCATTGAAGGTTAAGCATCATAACCATTCATGATGGATCTGCAGACCGGGACGGAAACGATTTCACCATCTAATAGAATATAAATGGAGAGGAAGATGAAAATGTCTCTTATGCCTTTTACATATAGTATGCCGACACGGGTGGAATGCGGTAACGGAATATCTGGAAAAACAGGGGAACTAATTAAGGAATTAGGTGTATCGAGTGTGCTGATCGTAACAGATAAAGGGGTTAGAGGAGCCGGTCTCTTACAAGGCATTGAAAAATCCCTTGCTTCGGCAAACCTTTATTTTGAGATTTATGATGAGGTAGAGCCTAATCCATCGGCTCAAACAATCCAACAGGGGACAGTGTATCTTAAGCAACAAAAGATGGAGGCGGTTCTGGCTGTAGGCGGAGGAAGCAGCATTGACACAGCCAAGGGCATCGCGGCAATGGCTACTAATCCCGGCCATATCCTGGATTATGAAGGAGTTGGTAAGATATCCAATCATCCGCTCCCGATCATAGCAATCCCGACTACGGCTGGAACTGGCAGTGAAGCTACTAATTCGACAGTGGTAACGAATAAGGACACTTCTTTTAAATTAGGTGTACTTAGTTCACTTCTGTTTCCAAAGCTAGCTATATTAGACCCTGCCCTTACATTAAATTTGCCTCAAGAGATTACTGCAGCTACTGGTATGGATGCTCTGACTCATGCAATTGAATCTTACACCTCCAAATCTGCCAACCCTGTCAGCAAGGCTTTCGCGATGCAGGCCATTAAGATGATCGGTGAAAATTTAACACGATCGTACTTTGTGGGAACGGACATGGAAAGCAGGGAAAACATGCTTGTAGCCTCCCTGTTAGCTGGTGCAGCCTTTTCACAATCCCGCCTGGGTAATGTACACGCCATTTCCCATACATTTGGAGGAGTCTTTAATATCCCGCATGGCATTGCAAATGCAGCATTATTGCCATTCGTCATGAGATTCAACCTGCCGGCGTGTGAGGATCAGTATAGAGAAATTGCAATAGCTTTAGGAAGGGATGTAAGCGGTTTATCCAATGCACAAGCAGCCGAAAAAGCAATCGATACCATCATCGGAATGAATCGGAGCATGAATATTCCTCTTAATATTAAAGATCTTGGAGTCTCATTGGACGTTTTGCCGAAATTAGTGGAAGATTCCATGCGAAGCGGTAACGTGGTCGTTAATCCAAGGCTGACGAAGGCATCGGATATCCAACTGATTATAGAGAAGGCTTATGAGGGTGACTTTGAAGGATTTAATAATAGTAATCGAAATGCAAGCAGTGCAAAAAAATCAGAAACGGCCATCGTGAATGTATAAAAACCATTCAATATGAAAATCACCTGGAATTTCATTCGAATCAGTTTCCCCTTTTTAACTTTTTTCGGACATATGGATTTCCCGCAGCATTTTTTCTACCTGAATATAATTATCTAATGAGGTGACGTATGAAAAAGACCAATGGAAGATGGCTTGTAGTGGTACTCCTTTTCGTCGCAACAACAATCAATTATATGGATAGGGCAATTCTGGGCATTGCAGGACCCTCGATGATGAAGGATCTTTCGCTTTCGGCAGTAGAATTCGGGATATTGGGGTCAGCATTCTTTTGGTCGTATGCCTTAATGCAGATCCCGGTCGGGGTAATCGTTGATAAATTGGGGGCACGCTTAACCTATTCGATTGCCATCGTTTGGTGGTCTCTCTGTACGGTGTTTACTGGAATGGGACGTTCGCTTGGCGGACTGATCGGTATCCGCGTTTTAATGGGAATCGGAGAGGCTCCAGCGTTTCCAACCAATACTCGCGTTATTTCGGACTGGCTGCCGTCACACGAACGGGGCATTGCAAACGGGATTTTTAATTCTGGTACAGCTATCGGGATTGGCATAACGACACCCATTTTAGCATGGATCATCCAGGCTTGGGGATGGCAAGCATCCTTTGTGGTAATTGGATCCATCGGTTTTGTATGGCTGGCATTCTGGTTATTCTTTTTCAAAAACCATCCGGAGCAAAGCAAGATTGCAAACGAGGCCGAAGTAGCCTATATCAAAGAAGAGCAAACTCAAACTGAAAAAGCGACGACACTAAACATCTCGCCATTTAAATTTTTCAAATTCAGAAGTGTTTACCCTATGTTATATGGCTTGTTTGCCCATAACTATCTTACGTATTTAATGATGACCTGGCTTCCCACTTATCTTGTAGTCGAAAGGCAAATGACTCTTTTAAAAGCCGGGTTTTTCACGATGCTACCTTGGATCATGTCCTTTCTGGGAAATATCCTAGGAGGAGTGTTGTCGGATTTCTTGATAAAAAGAGGCTGGAATTCCATCAAAGCAAGAAAAACTGTTTTAACCATCGGCATGCTTTTTCCATTAGCCATAATACCGACTATCTATACAGACAGTGCCATAATGGCACTTACGTATATCTCAATAGCAATCGGCGGTGAAGGATTGGCTGCGGGCATTCTCTGGGCCACTGTTTCGGATGTAGCTCCAAAGGGTGCGGAAGGAAAGCTTGCAGGGCTGCAAAACTTCGTGGGGAATATCGCTGGCTGGATTGCTCCTGTAGCAACAGGGGTCTTAATAGCGAAGTTCAATAATTTCAATATAGCCCTGATCATACCTGTAGTCATTTGCCTTATTGCTGCTGTGGGGTATACATTCGTTCTTAAAAATGAAAGGATTTCGATTAACACGGACATAGACGGGGGATCTAAAGTTTCAGGGCTATAATCTTTTTGTGTATATAATGAAGCGCTTTGCAAATACAACGAAAAAAGGAGACATATTCATGCTGAAAACTAGTGGATTGGTCAATTTAACTGAACTGAAAATGTATGTAAACGGTAAATGGACTGCAGCACAAAACGGAGAAACTTTACCAGTAACAAATCCATCAACAGGGAAAGTTGTGGCAAGGATTCCAAATGGAGGACGCCAAGAAACGAATGCGGCAATAACAGCTGCTGAGGAAGCGTTTAAAATCTGGTCAAAACTGACAGCACAGGAACGCAGTAAATATCTAAAAAAATTGCATGACCTTATGCATGAATATAAAGATGAATTAGCAGAAATCATGAGTATGGAAATGGGCAAGCCCTTTACGGAAGCCCGGGGTGAAGTGGATTTTGCTGCAAGCTACCTGGAATGGTTTGCTGAAGAGGGCCGCCGGATTTATGGGGAAACGATCCCTGCTTCTGCCGCAAATAAAAGGCTATCGGTGATTCGCCAGCCGATTGGAGTGGTTGCTTCCATTACCCCTTGGAATTTCCCGTTAGCTATGATGACGCGGAAAGTAGGACCTGCCATGGCCGCTGGATGTACAGTCATTGTCAAACCTGCAAAACAATCTCCTATTAGTGCGTTAGCGTTTGGTAAATTGGTAGAAATGGCGGGAGTGCCTGCCGGAGTGGTCAGTATCGTGACAGGGAGTGCCGGACCCATCTCGGATGAAATTTTTGAAAACCCGGTAGTAAGGAAAATATCTTTTACCGGATCTACTGAAGTAGGCAAATTGCTGGTTACCAAGTCAGCACCGCAGCTCAAGAGACTTTCCCTAGAGCTTGGAGGACACGCGCCCTTCATCGTTTTTGAGGATGCTGATTTGGAAGCCGCAGCAGCTGGTGCCGTTGCAAGCAAATTCAGGAACACCGGACAAACGTGCGTATGCGCAAATCGAATTTATGTCCACCGTTCTGTCATCGATGAATTCTCTTTACTTTTTGTTGAAAAAGTAAAAGCTCTAAAAGTCGGAAATAGCATCGATCCAACCGTTGAAGTCGGGCCGCTTGTCAGCAGTGATGGCCTGGAAAAGGTAGAGGAACATGTACAAGATGCCTTGGAAAAAGGTGCCAGACTTCTTTGTGGCGGACAAAGAGTTGAAGGGGAATTGGCTGATGGATTATTCTATGAACCGACCGTACTGGGTGGAGTGAACAAGGATATGCTCATCACATACCAGGAAACATTTGGACCGGTCGCACCAATCATCCCGTTTGATACAGAAGAAGAGGTGATCGAACTTGCCAACAATACAGAGTACGGGCTGGCCGCTTATTTTTACACACAGAATATAAGCAGGGGAGTCAGGGTATCCGAAGCTCTGGAGTTCGGCATCATTGGGTACAACGACGCCATTCCTACCGTTGCACAAGCCCCATTTGGCGGCATGAAAGAAAGCGGCATGGGAAGGGAAGGCGGCCATCAAGGCCTTGAAGAATATTTAGAAGAAAAATATATATCGATGGGTTTTTAAAATAGGGCAAGAAAGGGCTTAAGGTGAAGTCGAATCCTTAAGCCTTTCTTAACTCAAAAAAGGAAATCGCTTGATTCATCACACATTCCCCATTGAATAACAAACCTCTGTTACCAAAATTTACTCCCTCCGCATTGAGCCTGGGTTGTTAATATTTGGTTTTTTGTTATAAATTAAATATATTATAACTAGAGGTGATTTTATTGAAAAAATGGACAAAAGAAATAGAAATAAATGCCCCAATTGAACAGGTATGGAAGTTTCTTGATGGTTCTGTAGAAAATTTGCAAAAAATCATGCCTCAAGTCGTTGAACAAAAGCCAGTTAAAATAACGGAAGAAGTGGTTGGAAGCGTATATCGCCAAAAATATCGAGAAGGAAAACGAACAGAAGAGTATGATATAGAAACATTGGAATATTTGAATGAAACTAATGAGAAAAAGCTAAAAGTAGGCTTCATACTTGCAAAAATGTTTGATATTACAGCTTTATACGAACTAAATAAAATCAATGACAATAGAACTTCCTTTACATATACAGTCACCAGTCGACCATTAAAGTGGTTTTTGAAATTACTTTTAGTATTTGCCACCGATAAAGTGGTCGTGGAATTTTTAGACCGTGTCAAAAAGGTAGCTGAAGCAGAAACAAGTGTATCAGAATGAATTAAGTCAATCTTCTATAGAGGGAATACAACTTGTCCATGTTGGAGGGTGTGCTTTATCGTTTCATTCCACTGCAGGCACTCGCTTTCCGCGGGCGGTCCGCCCTCGGCGCTTTGCGCCTGCGGGGTCTCCCTTGGACGCGTATTCCCGCAGGAGTCTCGTACACCCGCTCCAATCAACTTGTTTTAAACTTTTGATAGAACCCCTTTTGTCTACAGTCTTTTAAGGTATGTGAAAATTAGATTTCCACTGCAGGCACTCGCTTTCGCGGGCGGTCCGCCCTCGGCGCTTTGCGCCTGTGGGTTCTCCCTTGGACGCGTATTTCCCGCAGGTGTCTCGCACACCTGCTCCAATCAAATCTGCGTGAAAACTAAGTCGACACAGCAACACAAATCAAAAATAATCCATCTTTTTTCAAGGTGGATTCAAACTGAAATACAAGCCACATGGCACTATATGATGCCAATAAAAAAAGCGACCGTGATAAAGGCTTGATCGCTTGTGAAAGATATGGATTATTCAAAAAGCCCTTCCGAAAGAAGGGTCTCTTTATTTAAAGATGAAATGTTACTGCAAGCTTGAACGTCGCTTGTTTCGGGTTGTTATTACATTCAGCGTTAGCAAAATGTATGGGCTTCTCTATACCTCAATCTCCATCCCGCTGTTCCGTTCTTCGATTGGCGATAAACGCCTTTTGCCACAGCGAGGTCAAAGTAAGCGGCACCGACTGATTTAAAGAAGGTAATTTCCTCTTCATTTTCCCTGCCTGTTTTGGTCCGCATGACAAGTTCATAAAGCTCCCCGTGTATATCATTAAACGACCAATTTCCCTGATTGGCTGCAGAAATGAGTTCTCCTGCTTCAGCCTTCACGCCCGCCAAATCGTCGACGATAATTTTAGCCGCCCGTGAAACCGTGGTATTATCCACTTCTTTCATATCCGGTAAGTAAGACCCGACCCCGTTAATGTGTGTGCCCGGCTTTAAATGGAGTCCATTAAATACTGGCTCGCTCGAGCGGGTTGCGCAGCAAATGATATCTGCTTGACGAACAGCTGCTGAAACATCCTCGCAAACTTCAAAAGGAACGGTTACTCCGAAAGCCTGCAGCTTTTCACCGAATTTCTGCGCTTTCTCTTGTGTGCGATTTACTAATAAAATACGCTCAATGTCCCTTACGGCTAACACACCAATTGCTTGTTCAAATCCCATAGCTCCTGTTCCGATGATCGTGAGAACCCTTGCGTCTTTACGAGCAAGAAGGTCTGTGGCAATGCCGCTCAATGCCCCTGTTCTGAGACGTGTTAAATAGGAGGCATTCAACAATGCTAGGTGTTCGCCATTTTCTGCATCTGATAGCAAGATGACTCCTTGTGTGGTTGCCATCCCCCTTGAAGGATTCTTTGGAAAAATCGTAACGACTTTGACTGCCGAAACTTCTTCTGATAAATCAGCGCTTGGCATGTAAAGGGCCGATGCCTCGTGTTGAGGGAAAGCAAGAACTGTGCGATGAGGGTTATCTATTTGTTGAGCACCATGTGCACGCAATACGGCCTTTATATCCGCTATTGCGTTATTCATTCCATATGATTGTTGAATTTCCTTCTCGCTTATTACCAACATTCAATTGTCCTCCTTGAAGTGAAAAATCCATGGATTACATGGCACTAGTATTATGTGTTTCGTCTAATTTCTGATTGCTGCGATCCTTAACTGCCCAAATCGCTGCTAGTGACAGGACAGATGCAAAAATAATATAAAGGGCGACAGGAACATAGGAGTTATTAAATCTATCAAGTAAAGCCGTTGCAACTAGCGGCGCTGTTCCTCCTGCCAGAGCTGCTCCGATTTGATATCCAAGCGTGATGCCGGTATAACGGATCTTTGCATCGAAAATTTCCGAGAACATCGTACCAAGAACTGCTGTGATGGGAGCCCAAATAACTCCTAAACCTATCACTGTTGCAACGATTAATAGCAGTACCGATTTTTGCTGCAGCAGCCAGAAGTATGGGAATGCAAACAGTGCCATCCCGATCGTTCCGCCAATAAACAGCTTTTTGCGGCCAATCTTATCAGATAAATTCCCCATGATAGGTATTAAAATCGTCGTTATAATTGTCGCAATCATGACTGCAGTTAATGTAGCTGTCCTGGAGAAACCGAGATTTGCAGTAGCATATGATACGACAAACGTGCTGAAAATATAAAATGGAGCTGTTTCTACCACTTTGGCTCCGACGGCGATAAGCACTTCACGCCAATAATGCTTAAGAGTTTCCACAATCGGCAGCTTTGGAACTTCTCCCGATTCCTTCACTTTTTTGAAAGACGGTGTTTCATCAATTCCTTTACGAATCCATAGGCCAAAAAATACTAGCAGAGCACTAAAAATGAATGGTATTCGCCATCCCCAAGTCATGAATGCGTTTTCAGGTAGCAGTGTCATAATGGATAGGGCAACGGTTCCAAGCAGCATTCCTATCGTAACACCCATCTGAGGAATGGCTCCGAACAAGCCCCGTTTCTCAGCGGGAGCATATTCAACGGCCAATAAAAGCGCGCCTCCCCATTCACCGCCAATTCCCAGACCTTGTACTAAGCGCAGAGTGATTAATAAAATCGGCGCCCAAATCCCAACGGCTTGATACGAAGGAAGAAGCCCCATCCCAAAGGTTGCGACCCCCATTAAACTAAGTGTTAAAACAAGGGTTTTCTTTCTCCCGATACGATCGCCAATATGGCTGAAAATCACTCCGCCAAAGGGACGGATGAAGAATGCTAACGCAAAGGATGCATAGGAAAGCAACAGCCCTATTGTCGGATCCTCATTCACGAAGAATAGCTGGTTAAACACGAGAGCTGAAACGGTCCCATATAAAAAATAGTCAAACCACTCAATTGAACTTCCGACTAAACTCGCAATTAAAATTCGCCGCATTTGTTTCTTCTCCATCTTGAGTCACCCCATTAAAATTGAAGTGTCACTTCAATTTATTATTTCCTTTATTGTAAATAATTTATAATTTTCTGTCAATTATTTTATTAATGACGGAACATTCATCAAAATTTGTACTGTATAATGAAGCTAGATACTATGTAAAAAAAAGGGGGCATCTCCATGCCTTTTGATTCAATCGGGGAAAAAATGAAATCATTGAGGAAAGAGCGAAAACTAACATTAAAGAGCCTTGCTGAACAAACAGGCGTTTCGATCAGCTTTTTATCACAAGTAGAACGGGGTAAATCAAGCGTCACATTAGAGTCATTAAAAAAAATCGCTGATACATTGGATGTCAGCCCAAGTTTCTTTTTTTCTGAGGAACGTTCCCAAGAAAATTCAGATTATAATCATGAACAATTTCACTATCAGAATTTATCCAGCGGCATTCGTGATGCTGTTTTTTCGCCTATTCTTGTCACCTTAAAGCCAGGAGAAAATAAAGGAAGCGCCTTTTCTCATAGCGGACATGAATTCTTATTCATTATCGAAGGGAAGTTAACAGTGGAAATAGAGGGAAAAAGAATGGAACTCCATGAACAGCAGTCGTTCATGTTCGATGCTAGAAAAGCCCATTACTGGTTTAACTTCTCGGATCAAATTGTCCGGTTTTTGGTGGTGTCTTCGAAATAACGTCACCGTGTTGTGGAATAAAAGTATATCCAGTTAACGAAACATGTCGTACAAAAGGATAGATGTTAAACAGCAAGGAATATGAGAACACAATGTCGAATAAGAAAAATCTGTTGTCGCCTCTTGTCTGTTTACTGTAAATGTAACAAACAGTAAGCTTCGACGAACGGCTTCGGTAAAATCATGAAATTTTATATAGGATATATTGAGTTCTGGAGGGAGCTGTATTATGCAAAAGGCAATCGTAGTTTATTATCTTACCGAAAAGAAGAATAACTTAAGTGATTTAAATCAACTTTTGCAAGAGGGATGGAAGGTTGTCTCTCAGAGTGCTATGTCAGGTGCAGGTGGCGGTGGAGCAGTTTATTCACTTGTTATAATAGAGAAAGATTAGGAAACGATGCTTCGGGATTCATTGCCACTAACGGGAAACGATAGTTCAATTAACCGCCTATTCAAAGGGCGGTTTTCTTTGTTATTTTGAAAGGAATAATCCGATTAATAGAAATAAAGGATGATGATAATGAAATAACACTCATAACTAAGAATGGCAACAATGGAAAGAGGGAGCTTAATAGGTTTGGAAGTCTTTAACTGTTAATTTGTGTCTTTGCATTAGGTCCTCATTAGTTGATAAAATGATTTATCAGCTGTGTTTCTTTGATGAAACTATTAATGTGGAGCGCTATGCTTACCTTTCAACAAATAGAAAGTGGGATTTTATGATTAACCTGGATCAAGTGAGTAAAAATTTTTCACAATTTCAGGCTATTAAGTCTGTTACTTTAACAATACCTAAAGGTGAAATTCATGGAATAATCGGAGCAAGCGGAGCAGGGAAATCAACGTTGCTGCGGCTAATGAATTTGTTGGAGACCCCAGATGCGGGCGAAGTGGAGGTAAACGGCCAAAGCTTGACAACATTGAACAATAAAGCACTTCGAGGGGCACGGAAGTCGATTGGCATGATCTTTCAGCATTTTAATCTTGTGGCAAATAAAACGGTTTATGACAATGTTGCAGCCTCTTTAGAGCTGGCAAATTATCCAAAGAAGGAACGTCGGAGCCGTGTTGCAGAGTGTCTTCAATTTGTCGGATTGGAGGGTGAGATGGAGAGATATCCTGCACAATTAAGCGGGGGACAAAAGCAGCGTGTTGCCATTGCAAGGGCATTGGCAAATAACCCGCAAGTGTTGTTATGTGATGAACCGACCTCTTCCCTTGATCCAAATACAACCGCTGAAATATTAGACGTGCTAGAAAACATCAACAAACGCTTCGGTGTGACGATAGTCATCGTTAGTCATGAGCTGGATGTCATTAAAAGTATATGCAATCGTGTATCGATCATGGCAGAGGGGGAGATTTATGACACGGTCATAATCGAACCAACCGGGATTCAAAAAAAGGATAATCGTCCAGAATACTTTATCGAACAATTAGCAGAGAATGGTGGGCTGGGCCATGCCTGAGATTTTAGTTCAATATAAGGCAGAAATTTGGCAGTCAATTGGAGAAACCATTACCATGGTGGGTGTGTCCATTTTAGCTGCGATTTTGATTGGATTGCCTGTCGGGACCTTGCTATTTCTTTCTAGGAAGGGTCATTTGCTTGAAAATCCGTGGACTTTCTCGATTTTAAATTTACTTGTGAATATTATCCGTTCATTCCCGTTTTTATTATTGGTTGTTTTTTTAATCCCGTTTACAAGGCTCATAATCGGCACAGCCATTGGTACAGCAGCTGCTTGCGTTCCATTAGCGATCATCGCCATTGCCCATTATTCGCGATTGGTCGAGCAATCTTTATTGGACGTGCCAAAGGGTGTGATCGAGGCAGCCATTTCGATGGGGGCTTCCATTAAGGATGTCATATTTAAATTTCTTTACGTGGAGGCTCGTTCAGGGCTAGTCCTCGGACTAACAACATCGATTATCAGCTTTATTTCCTATTCAACGATCATGGGAGTGGTCGGAGGCGGCGGTATTGGCGACTTTGCCATCAGGTATGGCTACCAGCAGTTTAAAACAGAGCTAATGATTTATATGATTATCATTATGATTATTCTAGTACAGCTTATCCAATTTATTGGAACGGCAGTAGCCAGAATGATTGATAAAAGATAAATAATGGAGGGAAACATCATGAAAAAAATACTCTTTCTTATGGCAGCAATTATGTTGTTTTTAGTAGGATGTGGAAAGACGAATGAAGTAAAAGAGAAAGAAAATGCGCAGAATCAGGAGAAGGAAGAGGTAACATTGAAAGTGGCCTCACTCATTCCCCCAATGACGGAAATCCTTGAGCTTGTTAAACCAAAGCTGGCAGAGGAGGGCATTAACCTGGAAATGGTCGTATTAAGTGATAATGTGCAGCCTAACACCGCACTAGCGGCAAAAGAAGTGGATGTGAACTTCTTCCAACACGTTCCATATATGGAGGAATTCAATCGAAACAAAAATGCCGAGCTAGTACCAGTGAAACCCATTTATTTTGCCAATTATGGTGTGTATTCCAAAGAATACGATTCAATGGATAAATTGCCAGAGGGTGCCGTTATTGCCATTGCAAATGATGTGTCGAATATCGATCGCTCATTGGCCTTGCTGGCACAGCATAAAGTGATCACTTTAAAGGAAAAAAAGGGTCCATACTATACAATGTCTGATATCACTGAGAACCCTAAAAACTATAAGTTTAAAGAAGTCGATTTATTAATGCTAGCGAGAACGTATGATGAAGCAGATGCGATCGTGATAACACCTGCTTACGCTGCACCGCTTGGTTTGACACCAAAAAATGACGCCCTTCTCACAGAAGGTGTTGAAAATGACTTTGCGATTACATTAGTGGCACGCAAGGATAACGTGGATTCCGAGCCAGTCCAAAAGTTGGCCAAGGCCATGACAAGCCCGGAGGTACGCAAATTTTTAGAAGAGAAATATAGTGAAACGGCCATACCGGCATTTTGATTTTGATACAAAGAAAGGGCTATTCCTTCAACAGGAATAGCCCTTATTTACGTATTAGTTTAACTTTGCAAATTTTGTGGCTCCTGGAAAATTACAAAGCATAAAGAAATATTCTATTATCCTACCTTCTTTATACTATAAATCCGTTTAATAAAAAGTCCCTTCATTTCTTGAATAAATATAGAAACTCTTCTAAAATATATTTAGTCCATAATTTTACAGTGAATAAAAATATTACATAGAAATGAATAAGAAAAGAAGTTGAAAGGACTTTCCATTATGTCGATGATTTACGAATCTCAAACACTAGTTTCTGCCATGCAAACGCGTGTCGGACAATATAAAGATCTAAAGGAACAGCTCACGGAATTAAAAAAAGGATTTGAGAGTATCGTTCATTTGGATGATGAGCTGCAGGGGCAAGGAGCAGAGGCCATTAAAGGGTTTTACAAAGCACAGATCGATGTCGTGGATTCTTGGCTGCGTCTAATCAATCGGCATGTTGCCTTTTTAAGCGGAATTCAAGGAGATACAATCGAAGCGAACCTTAGTGAAACCGTGGTTACGGTCCCTTTTTTAGAGGAAGAGCTGACAAATGCGACTCGAAATTCCAAGGAAATGGTCACAGCCCAGAAAAATGATCTGAAAAAAATATTGGCTGGAATTGATGATATCATTCAGTTAGATCCTTTTTCCGATGATGCGTTCTTTGAAAATATCGAGAAAGCTGAAACAAAACGGACCCAAACGATAGACAAAGTAAACGAAATCGATCATAGGTGGACGACTGAATATGCCAAATCCGAAGCGGACCAAGCGGCAGTGACGGCACTCATGGAGCAATTGAAAGTATCCAGTACAAGGGGAGGAGTAGTATCCCCGCTCTATTTTAATGCAACAGCTTATAAAAATAGTGAAGCCTATAAAAACCTGGAAGTCAGGAAAAAAGAGACCGCGGAATACCTGAAGGTTAAGAAAGAGGAAGCAGAGAATCGCCGGATCAAAGACTTGAAGGCACAACTCGACCATGTAACAGATCCAGATGAGTTCCTCAAAATCGCCAAGCAGATCGGGTACGAAAACTTAGCGCCCACCCAGCAGCAATATGTCATGCAGCTAGAAGCGGCTAAGCAAACCGCAGACATTGCAAAAGGAATCGGCGTAGGCCTTTATGATGTAGGTAAAGACTTTGTGACAGGAGTTTGGGACTTTGTCACAGACCCTGGCGAAACGGTTGAAGGCGTGGCAAATTCAATCATGCACCCGATTCAAACCTATAAATATATATCCAAATCCATCTCCGACTCATATGAACGGGATATGGTAAATGGCGATGCCTATTCGCGGGCTCACTGGGTATCCTATGCCCTCGGAACAGTCGTCACATCAGTAGTAGGAACAAAAGGCGCAGGATCCATAACGAAAACTGGGGTAGCCACTACAAAAGCGGCTGCAGTAAAAGGTGTTACGAAAGCAAAAGAACTGGCCACTATCCCTAACCTTTTGCCATACAATCCAAAAAACCAACTGTCGTTGGCAGGTGGAGTACCTTATAATGTGGTTAATGGTGTTGGGTTGAAGGATCAGTTAATTTCTAAGGCTCAAAAAGTCTCAGATCCAACAAGAAAACCATTTACAGGTAACAATATATCACTACCTTGGTTGAATAATGAAAAATATAATGCTGTTGAAGTACAAGGGAAAGTTAAAGCTAAAGGTAAGATAAAAGATATAGACCGAAGAGTGTATCAGATCAAGGATTTAGATATAAATAAATTAGATCCGATAACAAATGAAACCAATTTGCAAAGAATGAAGAGTGGTCGTGCTCCGTATGCAAATGATGGAACTAAAATTAATTTACATCATTTAATTCAAGAAGAACCTGGCACTATGTTAGAGATACCAGAGAGTTTACATAAACAATATAGTAAAGTAATACATGGATTGAAAAATAATGGAGAAAGTTTTAGAAATATTCCTGAGCTTGAAAGTCAATATAAAGCATTCCATAGAAAGTATTGGAAGTGGAGAGGTAAGCAATACGAAACTCAAGACTAGAAGGTGAATAAGTTGAAGTATTCTGAGTTACAAGAATTTATTATGGAAAATCGTCAAGATGCTTATTTTACAGGTGGAGTAAGCGATGAAAAAGTTAAAGAAACTGAAATTAAACTACAAGTCCTACTTCCGGATAGCTACAAATGGTTTTTAAGAAACTATGGTTATGGTGGTATTTTTGGTGTAGAAATAATTGGTTATGGTTTAAATGGTCCAGCAGTAGTAGATGCCACTAAAGATTATCAGAAGTATTATAAATTAATTGATGGGATAGTTGTTATAGAAAACGTTGATGAATTTGCCTATTGCCTCGATACTAATAAAATGAAGAATGGTGAATGCCCAGTTATTATGTGGGATAATCAAGAAGGCTATGGTCGAAAGGTAGCTGATAATTTCCTAGATTATTTGATCGAAAGCCTTGAAGAGGCAAAAGAAAACTGGGATGAAGATGAAGAAGATTGGTAAAAGCTGAAGGTAATAGTTATTTAGCTCATTTGTTATAAAGTAAGAAATATTCTTAAATAAGAAGAAGTGGATAGTGCCTTTCGAAGATCAAAGGGACTATCCACTTTGCAGTCGACCCACCAGCAATACTCCTACAAATAGAATCCTTTAGACATTGCAAAGGGAATTGGCGTAGATCTATGGTAGTTGTTTTCGAATTAAATTCTGCATACTTAACATCTTCTTACGGTGAATTTAATAGAGAAATGACTAAGTTACTTAAAACTTATGAATCATTTAGCCAGGAATATATCTTAAGAAGTATTTTAGAACAAAGAATAATATAAAAAGATTAACCTTGTCATAGTCAAAATAGTTTGTTAGGAGTACTAGGGAGGAAATTATGCAGTTTGTTGTAAGAAATATGATTGATGATGATTTCAACTACAAGTATATATATGATTTCTTTTCAGAAAAACAATTGGAAACATTTAAAAATTGGATTTACAATAGACACCATAAGAATATAAATAACTCAATGACTATAAAGCTTAATTCAGAATGGATTACACGAAATTATTTAAGTTCCAAAATGATTTTATCAGCAACAGTAATGTTGACATCTTTAGAGTATGCAATTGAAAAGAATCTTAAAATGACAGTACCATACCTGTATTATTACTCATTGATTACATGTTGTCGCGCTCTTTTGTATGTAAATCCATATAATGAATGGAAGGAAAATAGTGATTTTTTAAATATGAGTCACTCTAAGATGATTAATCTTACAAAAGACTACTTAAATCACTTGGATATAAATTATGCATTAAAAGTAGACAATATTTTAAATGAGTTAAAAGATTCGAGAGAATTATTTTCTTATAAATTTCCATCAACAGGGCTAGATATTGTTAGTGAATACAATCTAGACGAGATTATTAAGATATGTAGTACACTCTGTGAATTAGCTCAGTTAACCAGCGAGCAAATACAAAAGTACTCTTTTAAGAAATGTATGGATAACTATGAGGAATGGAACAGAGTAGATATAAATTATTTAGAACACACTTATAGTTATAAAGGTATAACAGATTCTGAAGATTGGCATAGAATCGATTATATTATAAGGAAACAGCCATTTCCAGCTAGTATATATTATACAATGACCGAGGGAATGGTGGAGGACTACTTTGGAGCTTGGTGTCCTGATGATGAAGACTATGATTTATACAATCCAGATATAAATTGGAGAATAATATTTCCAGTTCCATAAAAAGAAAAAGCCTCACTTAGATAACACCACGGAGAGCTGTATCATAAGTAAATGAGGTTTTTTACCTTAAATTAGTCAAGATGAAACGTACTATAGTGTGAAGAAAGTGAGTTTTAATTATAAGAAATAAAATTAGGAACTTAAGCAATACCGACTAGGAATTGGGATTATATTCTATTTACCTAAAAATGTAAAAATAAAGAAATTTATAAATATTGGTGGGAATTTACTATTTTTCTAATTAAAGTAATAATTAGAAATAATAATTAGGAGTCTTGGCAATTGAAAATAAAAGAAGTAACACTACATAAAATAAAGAAATATAACAATCGAGTTGTTTTTGACTTTATGGCAGGACAAAATATTAACACAATAAGTGGAAAGAATGGTGCTGGGAAGTCTACTATTTTTGAAGCTTTAATAGAGTTACAGAAAGCATATTTTGTACAGAAAATTTTAACAGAAGAAATTCCTTACGAGGGTAGAGATTTATATACTGAAGTAGGAAAAGAACTGTTTCAGTTTATGATTGATGATAAAGCGTATATTGAAGTTGTCTTTCAGTTCGATAAGATAGACCAAGAAATGGAAAAAGATAATTCGATTACTGGAGCTCAAGAAATTAGCGATGATCAGCAAGAGGCTGCTTCAGCAATAGAAGTTCAGGACGAAGTTATCGAAGTTAAAGTTATATTAAAGGCAAAAAAGATTGAAAATGAACAGGTTTATTGGGCAATAGAGATTACTGACGAGGAAGAAGCTGTTCTAAGTTCATTTTGGAATCTGAAAAGTCCCAAGAATATTATTGCTTTTATTAGTTCAAATAAGCATATTATTGAAAAAGACGTTACATTTGATGATATAAAGTTAAAGCAAGATAAGATTATTTCTCCTATTGTTAAGTTTGTTTTAGACCCTACTAGTATTTTTGAAAATTTATATGAAATTCTAGTAAATGATTATTTACATGAAAAAATAATTCCTGTTACTCGAAAAGGACCATCTCCAAGAAAAGATTTATATTATCATGTAACTAAAATGTTATTTGCAACTTTAATGCCTGATTTGTCCTTTACAAATTTATCAGGCTCTAAAAGGGAAAATCAGTTTATATTTAGTGCAAAAAATAATAAATCTTTAAGAACGAAACAATATGACATGAGGCAGTTTAGCTCTGGAGAAAAACTAATATGGTATACATTACTATTTATTAATTATATAAAAAATATGGGGATTCTAATTATTGATGAGCCAGAAAATCATTTACATGAGGAAGTTGCTTGTAAACTTTCTACTTTATTACATGACATTACTTACTCTGATGATTTCAAAAAATTTATTAGTGAATTAAATATTGGCCAGAAATCCCTCACGACAATTGTGAGTGAACTTGATAAAGGTTATGATAAATTCCGTTTAAATCAGGTATTCTTGCTAACACATTCGAAAGGGTTAATCTACCATAACTTTTCCAAAGGGACAAACTTTGTATTAGGTGAAACACTTACGCCGATTGATTATGCTTCTTGTGAGCAAACACTTCGGAAATTAGGAATTAGCTATGTTAATGACAAAATACTATTTGTTGAAGGCGATACTGATATAAAAGTACTTGAAAGTAAATTAGACCGATATAATATAAAAGTTAGAGCTTTAGATAGTTGTTCTGAGATAATTAAGACTTTTGAAGGTATCAAAAAAGTAAGCACATTTTTAAAGGACCCAATGTTTGTGTTTTTAATAGATAGAGACACTAGAAGTGTACATGAGATTGAATCTATAAAAAATAGACATGGAGAATATTTTGAAAATCATTTTATAGTAATGGATAAGCATGAATTAGAAAATTATTTTTTATAACCAATAATTATTGCGGATGTCCTTAAGCAACATCAAAGTGACAGTTATTTGCCCCTAACTGAGGATGAAATAAAAAATGAAATTTATGAAGTTGCGACCGAACAACTAAAATATACAAGAAAGAAATATTTAAATCATCATCTTCACCATAAAATGGAAAAGGTGAAAAAGTTAATAAACCATAAGGATATAAAGGTAGAGAATAAAACACTTTATAATAAGTATATTGATGAATTATACAATAAACAGGAGTTTTTAGATATAAAACAAGAGCTTTTGAATCTTTTTGACCAGATGCAGGAGTTTTATGAGGGAGAAAGTTGGGAAAATAATTGGCATGACTATATGGATGGTAAGTCGGTATTTAGCAAGGTTGTTGCTAAACTTAGTGTAGGACCAGAAGTAAAGTCTGCAAGGTTGAAAAGGGAAATTAAGTGTGCAATTTTAGAAACAAAAGGTAGTGAATTTAATAATCTTATTGATAAAATTATAGCTCTTTTTGGAATTACAAATGAAGCAATTGAAGTAGAAGAGCTTGAGGAGAGGGAAGAATAATTACATTTGTTTAGAAAAAAAACTTAACAATGTCAGTAAATTATAATGTTTTAAATTCCTATAAGATATGAAAATTCATCCTTTTTAGATGTAATTTTTACACTTTTTACTTTTTAAAACAGGGTACTTGAAGCCGATGAATAAAGGATTGAACAAAAGAAGGTATTTGTTCAATCCTTTTTGTATTAAAGAGGAATTATTTTTTATTCAAAGCAGTTATTAAATAATATATAATGTTACTGATGGAGGTTGTTTCTAATGATTGAAGATTTACTAGAAAAAATAAATAAATGTTCCATTGAGGCAACTTCTGATGAAACTAGAATTCAGCAAAAGGAGCAAAATGAGCAGTATTTTACACCAATCAGCATTGCAAGTTTTATGAGTTCTATGTTTAAAGAAGTTAGAAAAAATGAAATCAATATTTTAGATCCAGGTTGTGGTACAGGCAATCTTTCCGCAGCTTTTATTGCTATGGTTTGCGATTGGAAAAGAAAGCCTAAAGTGATTAATTTAGAACTTTTTGAAATTGATGAGACGCTTTCTGAAAAGTTAAATAAGAATTTGTTCGAGCTCCAAAAGTTATGCGGAGATAATGGAATTACTTTAAATTTCACAACACGATATGAAGATTTTATCATTGCTGGATTGAATAAGGTGAATGAATGTAATGATTTATTTGACTATATTATTTTAAATCCACCATATCGTAAGTTAAATAGTGAATCTAATCATAAGAGAATTCTAATGGAATGTGGAATAGATGTTCCAAACTATTATGCTGCTTTTTTAGCTATATCGTATAGATTATTAAAATCTAAAGGACAATTAGTAGTTATATTGCCTAGAAGTTTCTGCAGTGGGACCTACTTTAAGTCGTTTAGAGAAGATTTAATTACACAAACAAAAATAGATCGAATTCATATTTTTAAATCGAGAAAAGATTTATTTTATGATGAAGTTTTACAAGAAACTATTATTTTATCCTTACAGAAAAAAGTACAGAAGTTAAATGACACTATTCTTATAACAGAGTCTTTAAAAGATGATTTTACCGAGACTAAAAGAACACATAAACGTTTTGATAATGTAATATTTCCATTAGACTCTAAGAAAATAATTCGTATTATCCATACTCCAGATAAAATGATTGTAGATCAAATGCATTCACTACCTTGCACATTATCAAAGTTGGGAATTAGTGTTTCAACGGGACCTATAGTTGATTTTAGAGAAAATCCAGAAAGCCTCAGGTTTGAATATAATCTATGGTCATTTCCAATGATTTATCAAGAGAATTTTAGACAGGGAAAAATAGAGTGGCCTATTGAAAGTGAAAAACCAGGTCTCATTGTTGAAGATGATAAAAATTATAAAAGATTAAGACCTTCCGGAATATATGTCTTAGTTAAAAGAATGACTACGAAAGAAGAGAGAAAAAGGATTGTAGCTGCTGTTTTTAACAATAAGCAGTATTCAGATCAAAAGGTTGGATTCGACAATAAAATAAATTATTACCATATAGCGCATGGTGGAATTGATGATTTGAATTTAGCAAAAGGTTTATGTTTATATCTTAATTCATCATTGGTAGACTTCTACTTCAGAACTTTTAGTGGCAGCACCCAGGTTAATGTTGCAGATTTAAAAGCAATAAAATACCCCTATAAAGAAGACTTGATCCAAATAGGTAGGTTGTTTAATGAATTACCTCCACAAGAAGAAATTGACAAAATTATTGATAATTATAATTTTAAAAAAGCCATCTAGATACATATTGTATTTAGGTGGCTTTTGAATTATTTTATTATTTTCCCAAAAAAAAATTGACTTATTGAATCAGTCGTTATAAATTAGACTTTGCAGTTTGAATAATTTGGATAAATTGAATAATTTTATTAATTTGATAATTGAATCAGTCTTGTTAACTTATTATCATCAAATCAGGTAAGGAGAAGAAATGGTGATTGGTTTAGAAGTATTAATAAAGTTAAAAAAATGGTTTTAAGGAAGTTGTAAATTACGTTAAGGTCTCTCCACAATCAGTTAGCGATTGGATAAAGGGTAAAAAAGATTACCACCAATGAAAATTGGTAATTATCGGAATATTCAGAAGTTGATGCAGATCTAATTTCTAAAGAAGTAAATGAGGAAAATGAAAAAAATTCGTTATAAAGTAGGAAGCATCTTAGAACCAATTATTATCAGAAATTAAAATAATGATGACTTATTTTTTTGAGAGGATGATATGAAAATGGAAAATCAGGAACAACTCATTTTTGATATTATTTCCAGTGATGTGAACAATTACGGAACTATAAAAGAATTGGAAGATCAGATTACTGAAGAAAGAAAGGAAATGAAAACTGAAACATTGGATATTACTATTTCAGAACTTCTGAATATGTATTCAAACCGAAAAGTAATAGACATCCATCCGGAGTTTCAAAGGCTATTTAGATGGTCAATGACTCAAAAAACAAAATTGATTGAATCAATTTTGTTAGGTATCCCTATACCTCCTCTCTTTGTTGCTGAAGATGAACGAACTGCATGGGATGTAATTGATGGTGTACAAAGGTTATCAACAATCTTTGAGTTTTTGGGTGTACTAAGAGATGATGAAGAGAAAATAATACCTCCGAGTATATTGGTAGGTACAGAAAAACTACCAAGCCTAGAAGGAAAAGTATGGGATAATGAGCATCCTCCACATAAACATCGCTTCTCATTTCAACAAGGAATTGGTATTGCAAACAGATTTTTAAACTCGAAATTAAAAGTAATTGTTGTAGGAAACGAAAGTAATCCTAAGGCAAAATATGATATATTTGATAGATTAAATACTGGTGGTAGTAAATTAACACATCAGGAAGTTAGAAATTGCTTAGCAATTATGATTAATAGAGAATTCTATGTTTGGCTTAGAAATTTATCAATGAATCCTGACTTTATGTCATGTTTACCAATTAGTCAAAAAGCAAAAAACGAACAAAATAATTTAGAATATGTTTTACGCTTTGTTGTTTATAGGCATATCAAAAAAGATGAGTATTCATTTACAGATGATATACATGAAGTGCTAACTAAAAAAATGAGAGACATTTGCAGTGAAAATAGTCTTGATCTAATTAAGGAGAAAGAGATTTTTGATAAAACATTTGAACTTCTTAATAATGCTCTTGGAGAATCTGCATTTAAAAAATACTATAATGAAGAGCAAAGATTTAAAGGGCAAGTAATGCTATCTAGCTTTGAAATTATTGCAATCGGTATAGCAGAAAATCTAGATAAAATCATTAATATGGATATTCCTACAGATTATATATTAACTAAAGTAACAGACCTTTATGACTCGAGTGATTATTCGGAAGCCCAAAAAACTATAAGTGGTAGAGCGGTAACTCGATTCACAACTTTAACTGATTTGGGTAAAAAGTATTTTAGCTATTAATTGATTAAAATGAAGCCATCTTGGGTAAATAGAATCGTAAAAAATAAATATGAAAATATATATTATAGCTATGAACATATGTTCAGAAAAAAACCTCATTCTATATACAGAATGAGGGTTTTTTCTATTGGAGGAAAAATTATGAGTCAAAAAAGGAACATAAAACCGGTAGAGTTACTGGAAACAAAAATGAAGAAGAAGCAGCCTGCAAAATGAGTAATCTTTGTTAGTCAAAATCGCTTCATTCGGAGTCCAAAAAAATGGATATCAACTAGCGGAAGCGGAGAATCGACGGATTAAAAGAATTAAAGGCACAACTTGATCATGTATGTGACCAGATGAGTTCCTCAAATCGCCAAGCAGATCGGGTGTAAAAACTTAGAGCATACCCAGCAGCAATATGTTATGTAGCTAGAAGCATCCAAACAAACGGCAGACATTGCAAAGGGAATTGGCCTAGGCCTTTATAATGTATTTGTTACGGAGGTTTGGGATTTTGTCACAGACCCTAGGGAAACGGTTGAAGGAGTGGCAAATTCAATCGTGCATCCGATAAAAACCTATAAATATATTTTAATGGGAATATCTTATTTTATGAACGGGATATGGTAAATGGTGATGCCTATTCGCGGTCTCATTGGGTAACTTATGCCCTTGGAACAGTCGTCACGAAAGTAGTAGAAACAAAAGGCGCAGAAGCCGTAACGAAGACTGGGGTGGTCACAATAATAGCGGCAGCAGTAAAAGGCGTTACGAAGGCAAAAGAATTAGTCTCAATACCTAATCTTTTGCCTTACAATCTAAACACCAACTATTGTTTGAAGGAGATTACTGAATGAATAAAGGTGTATTAACAAATTTTATTAATGAACATAGGAATCAGATGACTTTAGGTGGAATAGATGTAAGTCAAATCAATGTTTTCCAAAATGAGTTAGGGGTGGAATTACTAGAAAGTTATAAGTGGTTTTTAACGACCTAGGTCATCTTACAGTAGAAACCCCTGCTATGGTTTTGAACATTCCCCTACCTTTTACAGTATTCAGTACCCGCGCAACTTTAAAGGTTCTTTTTTATTGCACAAATTTTCTAGTTTGTATAACGTTTATTATTAACAGTAAAAACACACCGTTTTTGATTGTTAGTTTTGATAAGAGTTTGATAAAAAACCAAAAAAAGAGGTGAAATCACCTTTTTTAAATTTGCCTTAAAAATCATGGTTTTTGTTAATATAGTTATAGAAGAAACTTTTCAATCTTCCAAATGTGTAAAATATAAAAGAATATCCTTAATAAAACATGTTTATGATACACTATCCAGACACTAGTTGAAGGGAAACCTTCGATTTTAGAAAAAAGCCCGAATAATGTATTATTGTTCAACGAGTTATTGAATATTTAATTTAGATCTAAAAAATCCTCTTATATATAACCACAGTCAGGAGCGAATCATGAGCATCGAGAAAAAGCTAATTGTCAATTCAGACAAGGGTAATTTATTAAATGAATTAATTTCTTCTATTAATGAGTGTGAAAAGTTTTATTTCAGCGTGGCCTTTATTAATTATAGTGGTCTTCAGCTGTTGTTGGATACTTTCAAGAACGCGGAAAAAAGGGGAGTAAAGGGGAAGATTATTACTTCTACTTATCTTAATTTTACTGAAGCGAAGGCTTTAAAGAAAATAAATGAGTTTAGTAATATTCATTTGAAGATTTTTGAAACAGATAAGGCGATTGGTTTTCATACGAAAGCGTATATTTTCGAATTTGAGGATAGCTATAAGGTGATTATTGGTTCTTCTAATATTACTCAAAGTGCCCTTAAGAGTAATATTGAGTGGAACGTTGAGATTATTGCTAAAGAGGATGCTCAATTTCTGAAAGATGTTTTAAAGGAATATGATGGCTTATGGAATAGTAGTGTCGTAGCGGATGACAATTTTATTAGTAAGTATGAAGAGTTTTTGAGTAAATTAAAGGGCTATACGAATACTCAGCAATTTATTTATGAAAGCTCTGAATATATCATTCCTAATAACATGCAAAAATGTGCGGTTGAAAACCTTGAAAGAATTAGATCGTTTGGGGAAAAGAAGGCCTTAGTTATAGCAGCAACAGGGACGGGTAAAACGTATATGTCTGCTTTTGACGTAAAGGGATTCAAGCCTAAAAGATTGTTGTTCATTGTACATAGAGAAGAAATATTAAAAAAAGCAAAAGAGACATTTGAAAAGCTCCTTCCTAATGAAAAACTGACATTTGGATTACTGACTGGGAATCAAAAGCAAAAAAATGCCGATTATATTTTTTCTACCATACAAACTTTGTCTAAATGCTACGAGGAATTTAAACGAGACAAATTTGATTATATTATTTTTGACGAGGCTCACCATGTAACAAGCCCAAGCTATCAAGCAGTGTTAGAATATTTCGACCCACAGTTCACATTAGGGATGACAGCTACTCCAGAGAGAAGCGATCAACAAAATGTCTTTGACCTATTCGATAATAATGTGGCATTAGAAGTTCGTTTACATGAGGCTTTAGAGGATGAACTGGTTATTCCCTTTCATTATTTTGGTATTACCGATATTGAGGGAATTGATTTAAGTGATGTAGATATTGACGATGTAGCGGAGATCACGAAGAGATTAAAGGTTAACGAGAGAGTCGACTTTATTATTAAGAATATGAATTTCTATGGCCATGACGGTGAAAAAAGAAAAGGCCTAGGGTTTTGCGTAACCGTTGAACATGCACAATATATGGCACAAGAATTCAATAGTAGGGGTATTCAAAGTATCTGTTTATCTGGAAATGACTCAGTCGAGCAGAGATCGTATTATATAAATAAGTTAGAAGATGACCATGATGATTTAGAATTTATTTTCACGGTTGATATTTTTAATGAGGGTGTTGATATTCCTTCAGTAAATACCGTACTAATGTTAAGACCTACTAATTCTCCGATTGTTTTTATTCAACAGCTGGGAAGAGGACTTCGTAAGCATAAAGACAAGACTTTCCTAACTGTACTTGATTTCATTGGGAATCATAGTAAAACGTTCTTAATTGCCATCGCATTAAATGGAAGCCGTTATTATGATAAAGAAAGCTTAAAGGTTGCTATTGCAACTGGCTTTGCAAATATTCCAGGGTGTACGCATATTCAAATGGATAAAATTTCTGAAGAACGGATATTAGCGCAGATTGATAAGGAAAACTTTAATTCTTTGAAGTATTTGAAGGAAGAGTACTTTGAGTTTAAGAAAATGAATCAAGGTAAAATTCCTTTATTATTAATGGATTATATGAAATTTGATGGAGCTCCAGATCCGATTAAGTTTATTAATCGCGAAAAAACATATTTGCAATTTGTAGCAAAAGTAGAAAAAGAGGATTCCTTGAAAAGGCTATTACTAGACGAAGATTTTGAAGGAGTATTAAGGGAATTATCGAGCAAATTACCTTTAAAGCGAGTGTATGAATTTGCTATTGCTAAATATCTATTGGACCATGATGATATCTCTTTAGAAACCGCAAAACGTGAGATATTGAAGTTGGTTAAAGAGGTAGATGAAGATAGCGTATTGCATGCCTTGCAGTGTCTAAATCAGGATTTTTATGATCCTGGTCAGAAAAAGAGGAACTTTAAGTTATTTGCTCTTGAAAATGGTCATTTAACTAAGACAACTTCTTATCAAAAGGTTCTACAGAATGAAGAATATAGAACGTATATCGAAGATCTGATCATTTATGGAATCTTTAGATATGAAAAGGAATTTAAAGAAGACTACTATGGTGTGCCACATTTGAAGCTATATGAACAGTATCAAATGGCTGATGCTGCATTACTCTCAAATTATCGCAAAAGCCACAGTGCCTTTAGGGGTTCTGGTCTACTTTCAAATGGAAATGACTATTTCTTATTTATTGATTTGCACAAGGAAGAAGATATTAAAGAGAGCATTAATTACCACGATGAATTTATAAGCGAACGCATTTTTCAATGGCAGACTCCAAATAGTACTGCCCCAAGTTCTGAGAGAGGAAAGAATATTGTATTCAATCAGGATAGAGGGATACATTTACATTTATTTATTAGAAAGTATAAAGAAATAGACGGAAAGACAGAACCGTATATTTATATCGGGAAGGGTAACACGGTGGAATATGAAGGGGAAAAGCCAATTACCGTTACAATGGAATTAGAGAATGAAGTTCCGGCTAGTTTATATACGGAGTTCACTAAAAGAGTATAGTCTTCTCATTTGAGAAGACTATTTTTTTCATTTATCAATTGTTCCACAGCTGGAATGTCAGCAGGAGCCCATTTTAGAGAACTTAGATTCTCGCGCTTTAACCATATAAGTTTAGAATGCTCATTGGCTGTTGGGGTACCTCCAATGATTCTACATTTTATAGACAGTAGGTTAATGATGAAGGTTTCATATTCATGCGTATTATCATTAAAGATTGAAGCCTCTGTTTCAACCTTGCATTGTAATTCCTCATCAATCTCTCTTTTTAAAGCAGTAAAAATATCTTCTCCCTTTTCTACTTTTCCACCTGGGAATTCCCACATGTTCGGGATGCTCATATCTGGAGAGCGTAACGCACATAGTATTTCATCTTTTTCATTTTCAATAATGGCTGCAACTACTTTAACTTGCTTTTTCATGTTATCCTCCTATAGGTTTGCTATGATTAAATAATATCATGATTAAGTGAGGTTTGTGATAAATACAAAATTTAGGTAAGTGATATAATTGTTATAAAAACTTTGAAGGAGGCCCATTTATGCCAGTCCACAATAAATTAGTTCGTGATCGGATTCCTGAAGTGATTGAAGCTACAGGAAAGAAATTTACAACAAGAGTTCTAGATGAGAAAGAATACATAGAAGAATTGAAAAAGAAGAGCTTTGAAGAGTTACAGGAATATGTAGAGACTGAAAGTAAAGAGGATGCGATTGAAGAGTTGGCAGATGTGTTAGAAATCCTTCATGCCCTGGCTGAGTATCATGGGGCTTCTATGGAGGAAGTGGAGAAAGTAAGGAAGATCAAAGCAGACAAACGAGGAGGATTTAAGGAAAAGATTTATCTGATTGAGGTTGAAGATGAGTAAGGTCCAATTAATTACCAGTCAATTAGGGACACACCTATTGAAGCAGATTGATTCTGCTTCTTCTATTTGTATTTTGACCTCTTTTGTGATGAAATCTGGTGTTCAATACTTGAGAGAAGCATTAAATGCAGCTGCTGCACGTGGAGCGGAAATTAAAGTGTGTACTGGCGATTATTTGTTTGTGACCCAGCCAGAAGCATTAAGGATATTATTAGAGATTGATTCAAGGATTGAGGTCAGATTATGGAAGAGTAACGGGGTGTCCTTTCATCCTAAAGCTTATCTATTTCAAAAGGAGAACCAAGATAGCCTGTTTGTTGGATCGTCTAATCTTTCACGTTCGGCTTTAAGTAATGGAGTGGAATGGAGTCTTTCTGTTAGTGATGATGAAGAAGTATTTTCTCAAGGTCTGCATCTATTTTTAGAAACGTTTTATAGTGACCATACGATTTCTTTAAATCAAGAAACGTTGAAGAATTATGAAGAAAGCTATGAGAAGTTTCATATAACTAATCCAAATCTTCCTCAAAAGTGGACAGAGACAGAGGAAATGGATTTAATGCTTCCAAGTGAAGTTGATGAGTCTATTCCAACAACGGAGATAATTCATGAATCATCTGCATCATATGGGGAAATTTATCCTCGCTTTGCACAAATTGAGGCATTAGAGGAATTAAATAAAACAATGGAAGAAGATTATGATAAGGCGTTAGTCGTGATGGCCACTGGATTAGGAAAGACATATTTAGCCGGGTTCTTTGCGCGCAATTTCAAACGGGTGCTGTTTATTGCACATCTTGAAGAAATTCTATATCAGGCTAAGAAGTCATTCCAAACGGTTATGCCAGAAGAGAGCTTTTCTATTTATAATGGCAAGGTGAAAGAAAGGCATGGACATACCATTTTTGCATCGATTTACACGTTAAGCATGCAGCGGCATCTTCAAGTTTTTGATCCTGAAGAATTTGACTTGATTATAGTCGATGAGTTTCATCATGCAGCGGCTGAATCTTATCAACGAGTACTGGATTTCTTCAAACCGAAATTTTTGCTTGGAGTCACGGCCACACCGGATCGGAATGATAACAAGGATGTATATGCTATCTGCGGTGGAAACGTAGCATTCCGGATGGATTTCCTTGAGGCAATTCAACGGAACTGGTTAGCGCCTTTTAAATATTTTGGTGTGTATGATGATACAGATTATAGTCAGATTACTTGGCTCGGAAATCGATATGATGAAAAGGAGTTACTACAGCTTCAATTACGTGATGAGATGGCTGAAAAGGTATTGAATGCATGGAAGGACAAAAGGAAGACTCGTACAATAAGTTTCTGTTCATCCATTAAGCAAGCAGAGTTTCTTTCTGCCTTTTTTAATCAAAAGGGCTATAGAGCAATTAGTCTGCATTCAAAACAAAGAGATATAAATAGAGATGATGCAATAAGTCAGCTTACAGCTGGAGCCCTCGATATTATTTTTACGGTTAATCTATTCAATGAGGGAGTTGATATCCCAGCTGTTGATACGCTTTTATTTGTTAGGCCAACAGAATCGTTAACGGTCTTTACCCAGCAGATTGGCAGAGGCCTGAGGCTACATGACTCCAAGGATCATTGCGTTATTATAGATTTGATTGGTAATTATCGAAATGCAGATGTTAAATTAAGTTTGCTTGATACGGATTTGAGCAAGCAGAAGACGAAAACCATTGAGCCGGTTGTTCCTGAATTATGTGAGATAGAATTAGATATCCAGGTTATTAATCTCTTAAAGGAAATGGTGAAAAAGAAGCAACCTAGACGAGATAAATTAGTAAATGATTATCTCGTATTAAAGCAGGAAATAGGAAGAAGGCCTTCCTATTTAGAATTACATCTAAAAGGTGCCTCTGATTCCCCGCAGTATCGTCAGGAATTCTCTTCATATTATGGATTCTTGGAATATGCTAAAGAGTTTTCAGAAAATGAATCAGAAATCTTTCATCGATATGAACAATGGCTAGTGGAAGTAGAGAAAACAGGTATGGCGAAGAGCTATAAAATGGTCGTTCTGCTAGCGATGCTAGAGCGTGGAGAGTATAGTTGGTTCAAGCCAATCACCTCTGAGGAAGCAGCACCATTCTTTCATAACTACTTAACAGAAACAGAGTATCGAAAACAAATCGACTTTGCTGATAAATCATCTAAAAAGCTATGGCATTACGATAAAGATGGAGTTAGTAGGTTAATTGCGACTATGCCTATGTCTAAGTGGAGTGGAAGCTCTAAAGGGTTAATTTCTTACGAAGATGATATTTTCCAGCTGAACTTTGATGTCAAACCAGAAGACCAGAGGGTTTTGTTTAATATGACCAAGGATATTTGTGAATATAGACTTCATTATCACTTTGAGCGGAAGGCTAAATAAAAGAATCCATCCCCAAAAAGAGACATCCCCCACCCGGATGTCTCTTCTCTTTTTATAAACCTAACACACTCATCATCCCCTCATGCGTAGCTTCCTCAATTGTCCGCGGACCAAGGCAATCTCCAATCTGTTTCACGATGGGCGCATGGCCTTTCATTTCTTCGAATAGTTCTGTGTTGGGTATGCGGCCAAGGGAGAGGACGATGGAGTCCCAGTTGGTTAGTTCTTGTTTTTGTTGGGTGAATAGGTTCCGGATGATGACGTGATTTTCTTTGATTGCCCCGATGTCGTAATGGGGTAGGAGTGTGACGTTTAGGTTGTATAGTTTTTTTAGGTATTCGTTCCTGAGGTATTGGTGAACGGTTTCGCCGATGTGCAGGCGTGATGATATGAGTGTGACTTGGTGGCCTTTTTCGGCTAGGTAGATGGCTGCTTCCATGCCGGGCCAGTCTCCGCCAAAGTCGAATACGAGTACGTTGTCCCCGACTTTTTTAGTTGAGCTGAATAGGTCATCACTCATGATGATCCGTGGGTCATCCATTCCTTCGATGGCTGGTGTATAGGGCCGTGAGCCGGTTGCACAGATGATGGCGTCCGGTTTTGATTCGGATATTTCTTGGGCGGTGGCTGTTTTGCCTAATTGCACATTTATATTGCTTCTCATTAGTTTCCTGGAGTAGTTATCGAGCATCGATTCTGCGAGTTCATGACGCATCGGTGCTTTGCGCATGGTGCGAAGCAGGCCGCCGATTGATTTGCTTTGATCGATCAGTGTAACGGAATGACCTAGTGAATCCGCGGTTATGGCTGCTTGTAATCCGCCGGGGCCGGCGCCGATGACGAGGACATTCTGTTTGTTTCTCGTTTTCTTTAATTCTGGTAAGATCCATGCTTCTTTACCTGTTGTCGGGTTTTGGACACAGCCAATCGGCAGTCCTTTATGATAGTGACCGATACAGGCTTGTAAACAGCCGATGCATGCATCGATTGCCTGCAGGTCGCCATCTTTTGCCTTGTTGGGCATGTCTGGGTCGACGATTAAGGCCCTGGTCATTCCGACGACATCGGCTTTTCCGGTGGATACGATCTGTTCCGCTTCAACGGGGTCGACAATTCGATTGCCGACAAAGACCGGTACGGCTCCTGCCATCCTGATTTTGAATCCATGTGGTGAAAGGTATGCGTGCTTTATCGGTGATGGCGGCACGATATGTGTTGATCCCTCAAAGGTACTTGAATCTCCGGCTGTGACATTGATGAAATCCAAACGGACTTTCTCAGCGAGATATTCGACGATTTGCACGGAATCCTTCATTGTTGTCCCGTCCATCGTCAGTTCATCTGAACTCATGCGAATACCGACGGTAAAGTCTTCCCCGACTCTGTCCCATACCTTCTCCAATATTGACACGATGAATCGCATCCGATTTTCAAATGACCCGCCATAGTGATCGGTGCGTTTATTTGTATGCTGTGACCAAAACTGGGCAGGAAGATATCCGTGTGAACAGCAAATTTCGACTCCATCAAGTCCGCCTTCCTTTGCCAGCTGTGCTGAATGGGCGAACCCTTCAATCACTCCTTCAATATCCTCTAAGCTCATTGGTTTTGGCATCACACCGAAGCGCAAGCTGGGAACGGCCGATGGCGCCCATGCCGCATTTCGATAGTCGCTCGATACGACTTCCCTTCCGCCATGGAATAGCTGCGAGAAAACCTTCGTTCCATACTTATGGAGCGTTTCGGAAAGCTCTTTGTAGGCATCGACAATTCTTTGGTCATATCCGGCAATCGTTTTGGATGTAAGCATGCCGGATGGATGTACCGATGCCGCTTCAAGGATGATCAATCCGACGCCGCCTTTAGCACGGGCTTCATGATAGGCGACCATATCCGAAGTGGGAATTCCGTCCGTGACATGATTTGTTTGATGTGCTGTACTTAAGATCCGGTTTTTTAATTCAGTAGAACCGATCGTTAATTGGGTAAACAGATTCTTGAATTGAGCCATGTACATGAACACTCCCTAATGTTAGATAGAATGAGAGAATAGAGGGCAGCCATTCGCCCCTACCTATCCCTATACAGGTTCAATATGCAATAACCATGCCGTTCCGGGGGAGTGGGGTTTCATATTCGTTTTTTTACTTGGATAAAGAGGGTATGGCTCATGAGTATAGTATTTTATATATAGATAACTGAACCTTTTTTGGAAAGTGGTGATTCATAAAAGGTTCAGTTCTGAATTTTGTTGATTTAGAGACATTCGTCGCTTATGAAAATGATACTTATTTCTTTTCGTATCAAAAAGTGTAACAAAATCGGTTCGAAATCAAAATATGGGGTGATGTGATGGAAGTAAAAAAGGAATCACTAATTGTATTTTCCGATATTTCTATTTTGGATGTGAAAGCATTATTGAAAATTAATTCCTCACCATTTATTGTCATGAAAAATCACTTGGAAATCCTCGGCATATTGGATGAAGGTTTCTTTTTGAAGAAATTGGATAGCGATGGCGATAATCAGGAAATCACGGCTTATCTTAATTCATCGTTTGTCGTCGTTGATGATTTAGATAAGCTAAGTGAAGAGGATATGAGCATCTATGATTTTGTGATTCAACATGGCGATAACCAATATAGCTGCCATCCGATTTCCGAAGTCAGGGAAATGCTGCTTAAAAAGAAGATGAAGAGTTTAATCAGTCTAAATGAATCACTGCAGAAAGAGCTGGAGGTGACAAGAAAGAAGGTAAAGGAGCTCACGCAAATCCTGCATTCCAGCTATGATGAAATTTTCGTGACGGATGCGAACGGGGACACGTTATTCGTGAGTGAGGCATGCAAGAAGCTTACAGGGCTGCCGCCGGAGGCCTTTATTAATAAGAACATTAATGAGTTAGTTGAAAAGGGACTGATCGTCAATTCGGTTACATTAAAAACGATGAAAACGAAAGCGATCCATTCGGCGGAGCAGACCTATCCGCATGGATTGACGGTATTCAGCACAGCGAAGCCGATTTTTGATGAGGAGGGGAACTTATATAGAATCGTTTCGAACTCCAGGGATATCACCGAATTGGTTGAGATGAAGAGTCAATTGAATAGAGTGAACCTTAGGAACCAGCGGGCCCAGCATGAGAATTCGAGAACCGTTTCGTTCAATAACTTCATTACAAATTCGGATAAGATGGTAAAGGTTTTTGAGTTAGCTGAAAAAGTCGCCCCGATGGATTCATCGATCTTCATCCATGGAGAAACCGGAGTCGGAAAAGGGGTTTTAGCAAGGGTCATTCACGATCTCAGCAGCAGAAAGGATAAGAATTTCATTCAAGTGAATTGCGGCGCGATACCATCGGCTTTAATTGAGTCCGAGCTGTTTGGCTACGAAAGCGGCGCATTTACGGGAGCTAATAAGCACGGGAAAAAGGGGCTTGTTGAAAGTGCTGATGGCGGCACATTGTTTCTTGATGAAATCGGGGAAATGCCGCTCGACATTCAAGTGAAAATCCTGCATTTGGTCCAGGATCGAACATTCATGAAGGTGGGAGGAACGAAGGAGAAAAAGGTGAATATCCGCATCATCTCCGCCACGAATAAAGACTTGAAGCAAATGATCAAGAATAATCAGTTCCGCGAAGATCTATATTATCGGCTGCATGTCGTCCCCATGGAAATACCGCAGCTGCGTGAGAGGAAGGAAGATATCTTATTATTAACCGATTATTTTCTGAAGAAATTCAATGAAAAGTACGGTCAATCCATCACGATCGATGATCATTCCAAGTTAATTCTGCAGCTGCAGGATTACCCGGGCAATGTTCGGGAGTTGGAAAATGTAATTGAACAAATCGTCGTGACGGCCAGGAAGCCTATCGTAACGATAGAGGATTTGCCTTCCGATTTAACCTACAAAGATACGGCACTGGTCAATTTAACAGGAATCATTCCCTTGAAAAAAGCGTTAGAGGAAACGGAAAAGCAATTATTATCCCAGGCCCTTTCCACCTATAAATCAACCAGAAAAATGGCCAAGGCCCTGGGGGTCAGCCAAACGACGATCATGCGCAAACTGGGCAAATACCAATTTAGCTATCATGACGATTAATAATAAATTAACCTCTATTAAAATCTGAATATTCAAAAAGTTGGTATGGATATTGCATATTTAATGATTGATTATTTCTATTTTGATAAGGGGGTCAAGAAATGGGTGAGCTGATTTTCTCTTTAAGCTATGGGGGTTCCTTAATTGTCATGGGGTGGATCACGAAGGTTTTCCTAGTAAGAATGAAAAGAAATCAAGAAGAAATAAAAGCAAAAGATCCGATTGAAAAGGTGGGGATGTAAGTGGCCTTTCTCCTTGGTATCATTATTTCCTTTTGTGTTTACGTCTCGATTGGCATCTTTTTATTCAGGAAAGTGAAAAGCTCAGAGGAATACTATGTTTCTGGACGAAGCGGAAACACATTGATGATAACGGGTACGCTAGTTGCCTCTTTCCTAAGTACCGTATCATTCATGGGAGAAGCGGGATTTTCCTATGAAGGGTATCCGATCCTGCTGCTTATCCTCGTGATTTTTAATGCAAGCGGCTATATATTCGGAGTGTTCCTGTTTGGCAGATATTTAAGAAGAAGCAAATCATTGACCGTTCCTGAATTTTTTGGTAATCGCTTTCATTCTAAGAAGGTAAGGCTGGCGGCTGCGATCACGACGATTCTTGGAATCGCTGCATACTTGGTTGCCGTTACTCAAGGGGCAGCGGTTTTATTGGCCGAGGTTTCTGGTGTTTCCTATCCAATGGCCCTGGTGATCATGTGGGTCGTGTATTCATCCTTCACCATTCTCTCAGGAGCGAAGGGGGTCATGGTCAATGATACGGTGATGTTCTTTTTATTCTCGATCGCAACGTATCTTAGTTTTCCTTATATCATCAAATCCGCAGGCGGGTTCCCTGATGCCGTTACGAAAGCGGCAAACCTGGCTGAACGGCCTGATTTATTAAGCTGGCATGGCATTACCGGACCTGCCGCAACGATGGGCACTCCTTGGGAAGCATTGGCCTGGGCCGTCATCATGGGCTTGGTCTGGGGCATTGTCATCGCCGTGAGTCCATGGCAAAGCAGTCGATATTTAATGGCAAAAAATGAACACGTAGCCATCCGGGCCGGCGTTTGGGCAACGATATCCATTTTGACCGTCTATTTGTTTCTCCATATCAGCATATCGACAATCACCACCATTAAAGCGGATATCGCCCCGACGGAAAAGGTATTCATTTGGGCAGCGATGAATATTGTCCCTACATGGCTTGGAGTCATCATCGTCAGCGGCATCATGGCTGCCGCATTATCATCCTGTTCGAGCTTCCTTCAGATTATAGGAAGCAGCATTACACGGGATATCATGGAACAATCGCGGAAAAAGGAATACACCGATCATCATCTATTACGGGCCAGCCGCATTTCCATGGTTGTGATCAGCTTGATCATCTTAATGATTGGATTGTTCCAGCCGCCTGCCGTCATGTGGATCGGCTACTTTGCGGCTACACTATTTGCGGCATCATGGGGACCGATTGCCATATCAAGCGTATTTTCAAAGAAGGTAACGAAAGAAGGCGCATTTTGGAGCATCGTATTCGGCTTCGTTGGCGTCATTCTCGGAGAATGCCTCGGCATGTTCGGAATCAGCCTTCCCGTTTACTTGAATCCAGTCATCATTGGTTTAATTTTAAGCATAGGCGCACTCATAATTGGCTCCAAGTATGGAACGATCACCATCGAAGAAAAGGAGTTTCATGCAAATATCCTTCAAACCCCGATTGAAATAGACGAGCAAAAAGAAATGAACATCACCCGCAGATACCCAGCCTATTTAATGATCAGCGGCGTCATGATCATCATGGTTACACTGGTGTTTTATTATTGGCCGATCAATATGAATTGATTGATATATACTCATGTACTGGCAGGGGGAGATCCCTGCCTTTTTTTGAATGAAAAAAGTGTCCAGGTTTCCCCTAGACACATTAAGGATGGATCGAAACCGGTGTCCCAATTGGAACAATCCTTGATAATTCCTCCACGTCCCGATTATGCATGCGAATACAGCCTTTTGAGACGGCTTTACCAATTGAGCTGGGATCGTTCGTTCCATGAATGCCGTAGTGCTCCTTGGATAGACTCATCCACATCGTACCGAATGGGCCTCCGGGGTTGGGGGCTTTATTAATGATGATGAATTTTCCTACCGGTGTACCGAACAGCATTCTTCCAACGGCGATTGGATATTGCTTTTGCAATACTCCATTTTTTAGCAGCCTTAGCTTACGATTGTTAACGGACACATCGATCTGAAATGGAATGGTATCAGGAGGGGGAAAACCAGGGATCATAATGGGTTGACCAGGATAAATGACGTTTGGATTTATTGTCGGGTTAGCAGCGATGATTGCCGATAGCGGTTTCCGGTAGTCCCTGGATATCTGTGTCAGTGTTTCACCTGGTTTAACTGTATGAATCAGTCTGAACACCTCCATAGGTTATAGTGGTCACGTTACATTCTATGTGAATTTTTAAAAGTGTTTCGTAACTCGCTGTTATCTGTTTTTAATGAAACTAATATGTTAAGTAACCAAGCCGAAAAGAAACCGAAATGAACTTTTGATAAAATAAGTTTTTATGGAGAAGATTTTTTGTTAGTTAAAGAGGGGGAATAAGGGTGGAGGAACATGTGAAAAAGGCTTTAATCGAATGGAATGAAGAAATTAGTGATGTGTTAAATGGAATAGAAAAAGAGTATGAAGAAGTTAAGCGTGACCTTCAGGTTTATTCCTATAAATTCAATATTACCAAACAAGTTGTACAATCCACTATAAATGATGAAATTATTCGAAACATCCGCGAGCTCTATCATAAACCTTTTGAACAAAAATTGAACGAATTGAAAGAGTCGATAAAAGAGCTGGAAGAAAAGAGAAAGGTTTTTCAAATGTTTGTCGATAAAATCGAAAAGGTTAGTGAAAGAGAAGAAGGAAAACCGCAAATATCAGTCATATAAGGCAGCGAAGGGCAGGATACTCATAAGTACTCTACTATTCTATACCCAAAAACCAGGCAGCGAATATACCTGCTTTTTTTTGCTGGAATAGCAAAAAGCGTCCCTTGTTTATCCCAACATCAACCCGGGTACACTATCCTATAAAAAGGAAATGGGGGAATTCTATGTGGAATGCGGTCTTTTGGGGAGGGGTATCGGGTTCTGCCGTCCTGCTTGGCGCACTTGCCGCCATCCTCATTCCGATCAAGAAAAACATCATTGGCTATATTATGGCCTTTGGTACGGGTGTATTGATTGGTGCCGCGGCATATGAGCTGCTAGCTGATTCGGTGAGTGATGGAGGGATTTGGGCGACGGGGATCGGATTCATAGCAGGGGCCGCCGTGTTTACTGCCTTGGATTTTCTTATTTCCAAAAAAGGTGCGGATAAAAGGAAACGGTCCAATAATAGCTCTTCGAAGGAAGCGGGCCTAGCCATTTTCATCGGGACGGTGATGGATGCCATACCGGAGTCGATCATGATTGGCGCAAGCTTAATAAGCGGCGGCTCGGTAAGCTGGCTATTGGTCATTGCCATCTTCATCAGTAATATTCCGGAGGGGCTCTCAAGTACAACAGGTCTGCTCAAAAGTGATTACTCCAAGAAGAAAATCATGCTGCTGTGGCTTTTCGTCCTGATCATTTCGGCACTTTCCTCGATGTCGGGCTATCTATTCCTCGATCATGCCCCGGACTATGTCCTGGCAGCGATGGCAGCCTTTGCGGGAGGGGGAATCATCGCCATGATCGCCTCAACGATGATGCCTGAAGCATATGAAGACGGAGGGCCGATCACGGGCATATTCACCGCTGCGGGCCTGCTTATCTCTTTAGTTCTGGATTCGATGTAAGATTGTCCCCTTGGAAGGAAGGGGGGCAATTTTTTTTGTGAATTCTATCATAGAAGGAAATGTACAAGGAATCTATCTCGAAAAAGAATTGTTGGTGTTAAAATATCATTTCAAATCATACACTCTTCATATAGATTTTAGACATTGAGGAGCTGTTGGAAATGAACTTCGAGATGCAAATAGCGAATATGTTAGCCGATAATTTAAAAGGTTTCATTACATTCGTCCGGGAAAATCATGAAAATGAAAACAATTGCTTTTGTTTAAATAAAGATAAATTGTATCAATTGAAGCTTCTTGTTGAGGAGTTTAAGTTTCAAGTATTGGCCGATGAACTTAAACGGATCAACCGGTTTACCTGGGATGAAAACTATACGCACTTATTAGTTGATAGATTAAGAAAAGGGATGGCAATCATTGAAGAGTACGTTGAAAATAACTACAGCGATTTATTCATTTTCACCGCTAGACTTTACACGTTGAATAGCCTCAGCTTAACCTTTTGCAAAGAGGAAGAATCAATAGTCAGCTAATTAGGGCACCCGCGAAAAAAAGAAGAGCACATATTATGTGCTCTTCTTTTTTTCATTATAGGGATAGTTGACCAAGAAGATTCTAATTCTTATATGCTCCGGCCCGATCTTATTTGCTTGGCATCGAAGAGATATATTTTTTGACCACTTCATACACATATTCTTGATTGGCTGCTGCTGTATTAGGGTTATATTTACCGCCATTCACTTTATTATTGGATAGCACTCGTATACCTAAGAAAGGCACATCGTAAGCTTTGGCGATTTGTGCTGCCGAAGCTCCTTCCATTTCTTCAACAGATGTACCATATTTCGTATGGAACCATTTAATCCGATCCACTTCATTATTCCAAACGTCTGCAGAACCGATAGTACCATCGACAACCTTACCTTTTGTGTAAGTATCTTTAACTGCATGAGCAGCTGCGAGTAAATCCTTATCTCCTTCGTAGAAGCGTGGTTTTTCAGCGTTAGGATCTTCTCCTGCACTTCCTTCAGAAGCCATTAGGTCCATTGGTTTCCAAACGGTTGGATCGATTCCTTCGTTTTCAGCTTTATCGGCCGTTTTTAATGAACCTAGGTTTACCGTTCTCTCTCCTAAAACAATATCAAAAACGTTTAAGCCTGGATCATGTCCGCCTGATGTCCCTTGATTGATGATGGCAATAGGGTTATATCTTTCAATGGCCAATGCTGTAGCGGCAGCCGTATTTTCCATCCCTTTACCTGTTTTTGCCACGATTACAGGATAATTGTCTAAAGTTCCAATGTAAAATACAAAATCCCCTGATTTTTCTTCTTTAACATTTTCTAGCTTTTTAGCGAAATTTTCAGCTTCGATTGGCATTGGACCTTGAATCATGATCGGTCTTTGAGTCTTTTTTTCGACCGTTTCATTTTTGGAAGTGGAACTGCAAGCTGCAATCACCGACACGAAAAGTAAAGTAATGATTCCTAATAGAGTGTACTTTTTTAACATGTTTTTTCTCTCCTTAAAAACAAATTATCCAATTGTTTGAAACACTCGCAGTTGTGGTCAAAGAAAAAGGTCCAGAACGGCAGAATGAATGCTGCCTTCTAGACCTACGATAGTCAAAGTATAGATAATCAAGCAAAAATGAAGCGATTGCTAAATCATTAGCTGCTCAAAAAGCGGGCGGCCGAATACTTTAACTCGTAGTCTAGTTCTTTAACTGGGAACCAGGTAGAAACGCTCAGACCATATTTCCGAGCATATACGAGTAATGATATGTATGATTATTACTTTGCTAATATAACAAACAAATGAAAGATAATCAATCGAAAAGGTGAACGATAAATAAAAAGTATTATTTAATGTTCGTGATTTATGGGGAGTGGTCCGTTAAAACGTTGATTTCCACTCCAGGCACTCGCTTTCCGCGGGCGGTCCTGAAGCCTCCTCGGCTCTCGCCTGCGGGGTCTCCATTGGCCACGCTTTTCCCGCAGGAGTCTCGCGCCTTCCGTTCCAATCAACTTTGTTTTAAAAGATAGAAATCTTTTTTGTCTACAGTTTTTTGAGTCAGTGTATCCACTCTAGGCACTCGCTTTCCGCGGGCGGTCGCGGAGCCTCCTCGGCTTGCGCCTGCGGGGTCTCCCCTAGACGGGCTTTTCCCGCAGGAGTCTCGTACCTTCCGTTCCAATCACTGGAACTTCTTATTTAAGAAATATTGTAGGGTCTGGCGGTCCATCAACTTTCCGGTAAAAGGAGTTCCGAATTGCTCTCGCCCAGAACCAAAATTTTAAAGGTAAACCTGCCGAATAACGGTTAGCCAAGACCCCACAGGCGCATGCTTTGATGAGCTTGGCAGACAGTCGGTGGAAAGGGAACGGGTTTCTGCAATAATTTGAAATGTTTTCTTGGAAAAACTGTAGGCTAGTCTCATCCCGAATTATGTTTATGACTAGATTATCCTTTAAGTTTTTTTCTGTAATCCCTTAAAGGATGGAAGAGATTTGCGACACTCCAGCCGAATAACTGGCTGGCCAAGACCCCACAGGCGCATGCGCCGAGGAGGCTTGGCAGACAGTCGGCGGAAAGGGAGCGGATCTCTGAAATCAACTGTAATGTTTTCTTGAAAAAACTGTAGGCTAGTCTCAATTATGTTTAGACTAGTTTATCCTTTAAGTTTTTTTCAGTAATCCTTATTGGAATGAAGAAATTTGCGACACTCCTGCCGAATAACTGGCGGGCCGACACCCCACAGACGCTTGCGTCGAGGAGGCTTGGCAGACAGTCGGCGGAAAGGGACGGATTTCTGAAATCAACTGAACGCTTTATTTATAAAAAGACTATGGATTTTGTCAGGGGCTATCATGATCAACCAAAGTTATCACGACATTTCCCTTTTTATGTCCTAGCTCTACGTATTTATGAGCTTCGGGAATCTGTTCCAGCGGGTAGCGTTTATCAATGACCGATTTTAATTCTCCAGTTTCGATTAGCTCTTTGAGAAATAGTAAATCTTCCGTACGTTCCTTTGCTATTCCCTGTCCTTCTACGGACACGTAACGCCCGTTCAGGGTCAGTGCTTTTTTGCATGTGGCTTTCGAACTTTTCCCGACTGCATCAAAGATGATATCATATCGCTCTTGTCTTTCCGAAAAATCCTCTTCCGTATAATCAATTACTTTATCGGCTCCCAATGATTTCACCAATTCAAAATTAGCGGCACTGCATACTCCGGTAACTTCTGTTCCAAAGTATTTGGCCAGCTGTACCGCGGAAGTGCCCACCGAACCGGATGCGCCATAGATGAGGACTTTTTGTCCGGCTTGGATATTGGCTTTTCTGAAAAAATGCAGAGCTGTCGTTCCACCAAAAGAAACGGCGGCAGCTTCTTCATAGGTCATATTGGCAGGTTTCATTGCGATTGGGCCGTCTTCAGGTAAGCATGTGTATTCGGCATGGGCCCCGAAATTCATTCCAGTCATGGCAAAAATCTGGTCGCTTTTTTTGAATTTTGTCACATTCCTCCCCGTGTCTTCTATCTCCCCGGATAACTCCACTCCGAGTATCGGTTTTCGCGGTTTTCTAAGGCCCAGGAACATTCGCATCGGCAGCCATAATAAGAAAGGGCTATTGAAACTCCGGACTCTTACGTCCCCAGAAGCCACTGTTGCCGCGTGAACCTTTACCAGTATTTCGTTGTCCTTTGGGGTTGGCTTTACTACCTCTTTGAGTTCCAGTACATCGGGTGAACCGTATTTCGTGCATACCATTGCTTTCATCGCAAGTCTCCTTAGTTTTTGATACAATCTTTTAATACTATGATGGAAGCTGTAAGATAAAACTAACGTAACTGAAGTAACTTCTGATGAAATGTTGAAAAGCAGTGATTATTCATGGGGATTCCCTGAGGTAATAAGAGTACGTTCATTCGGATAAAGCCGCGAAACCTTTGGCTTTGCTGATAAACGGCAAAAGGAGATTAAAGAATGACCATTAATGAAAGACCAAGAAGAATTATTTTAGATTTAGCAGTTACATTAGATGGATTTATTGAAGGGCCGAAAGGAGAAATCGACTGGTGCATTATGGACTCTGAAATGGGGTTCATTGATTTCTTGAATCAAATTGATACTATTTTTTATGGAAGAAAAAGCTATGATTTATGGGGGCAATATACGCCAGAAAATGAGGTATCCGATACTGAAAAAGAAATGTGGAATATCGTTCATGGCAAACAAAAATTCATGTTTTCTAAAACGAAAAAAAGCACTGAAAATAATGTAACGATCATAAATGAAGATATTGTTGAAGAAGTAAATAAATTAAAGAAAAAGCCCGGTAAAGACATCTGGCTGTATGGCGGGGCAAGTCTTATTACATCTTTTATAAAATTTGGGCTGGTTGATGAATTTAGGTTATCTGTTCACCCTGTTGTTTTAGGGGAAGGAAAACCCTTATTTATTGACATGAATGAGAGATTGAATCTAAGACTGGTTGATACAAAAAGCTTTTCCTCTGGCGTTGTCCAACTTTGCTATCATCTTAATGAAGAGTAATTGTTAAGCATGATGATATATACTTGTAAAATGATGAATTCACGAGTAAAACGTTGAAATTCACGAGTAAAACCCAAAAACTCACGAGTAAATGCTTAGAATTCACGAGTAAAGCCATTAATAGGTATCCATACTTGATGTGTGGGTACCTTTTTTTATACATATTGCAATTTATAATTTATAAAATGTAATATATATGTTGCAAAAAGTAAAGTGAATCATATAATAAGAATAAGCGATGGAATTAAATGGAGGTCGATTAAAGATGAATCTATTTAAACGAACGAAAAAGACCACGGATGAGCGGATTGAGAATGTAAGAAATAAAATTTATAAAGAAATGTATTATGTCATCTTGGTCATTTGCCTGGCGAGTGCACTTTTCAAACTATATAAATATGGTGCAGGCAGCGGGGAGTTATATCTGGAATTCGCGATCCTTGTTGGAGGGGGGCTGTATTACTTAGCTCGTTCGATTTTCTTAGGTGTATTCTGGGATGAGGTGGAGATGCATGACCGCAACAGCAAAACACCGATGAGCAAGAAGACGGTTCTTGGGACGGTTGCTTTAGCACTTATCATCGCTATATTCATGGGCGTGAATAGTGCTGTATCCTATGCCGATGGCAGTTCCCAGGGTGTATGGTATTTTGTATTGGTATCGTTTGTATCCGTCATGATCTATTTGCCGATTTTACTTCTGTTTTTTGGCGGTATATACTTGCTGGCGAAGAAAATCGGAATGAAAAATAGCTAAGATAATAAGAAATAGTAGGTGCTATCCCTTGAAAAATATAAAACTGAAGCTTGCGAGAGTAGAAAAGGACTTGTCACAAGAAGAACTGGCCAAGATTGTCGGCGTATCCAGGCAAACGATAGGATTGATTGAATCCGGAAAGTATAATCCCTCATTAAGTTTATGTGTCGGGATTTGTAAAGCATTATCCCGTACATTGGATGATTTGTTTTGGGAGGAAGACTAATTGGGTATCCATTGACTTGGATATCTTTTTTTTCAGGAATTTATCATCAAAAAATGGGGGAAGGTATAGCATGTAAGCAAAAATCTAACATTCGAGAGGGATGGTTTGATGGATCGTACGATTGGTTACTTACGTGAGATATTGTCTAACTATACGGACCAATATCCTGAAGCGCAGGAAATATATAATAAAATCAAAAGCGGACACTTTCATTCGGAAGAAGAACTCGTCAATAAGCTATCCGGTAAAGAAGCCAGTCTCCTTAACCATATTCTTCCTCAGGAAATCAAGCATGCAAAGGAAGCGAGTGATTCGGAACGGGTCACGCAATTATCAGAGGTATATGAACTGATCATTATATGATGAAACCTTGTCCATGATGATCATGGACAAGGTTTTGTTGGTTTTATTCCATTTCACTAAGTGAATCCATATGACTGGCTATCATGGCGATGATTGTGCTTGCTTCTTCCTTGCTGAAAATGAAATTCGTTTCATCCTTTATCAGGTCATCATCCGCTGTCCGAATCCGATTGATCCGTTTCAGCACACCGTCACCCGTCTCCTGAACGATACCGAACTGGTAGGTGACCTCCACTTCATTATCCTGGATATAGGCAGTCACTTCAGGCGTTTCCCAATCTACATCGATTTCGTATATATCGGAATTTTCGCCGTCAGGATCATACAAATCATCATCCATATCCATTTCATATGCATAATCGTAATCATCATCATCCTCATCTTCTTCCAAATAGTTATGGAAGCTCTCATGGACAGCATCGATGATATCTTCAATATCCGAAAGGATGACCTTGCTGATCTGCCCTAAATCCGGATCGAACGATTCCATATAAAATTCTTCATTATACGGATCAAAAAACAGCGAGGAAAAATAATCCCGCTCATCGTCTTCCAGCTCTGTATAAAACTCGATGCGTGGATGCTTAGACCCGCGCTCCACGATCATACTGCCATTGCGATCGTATTTCTCACAAATTGATTTAAGATGATCCTGCAATTCCCCGCTTACTCTGTCAAACCATTCTAATGACATCAACATCCACTTCCTTTCGAGATTATTATTTCCCAGAAAAGCCGAACATGACATGCCATTTAAAGGCAGCTGCAATTTAACTACGCATCAGGAATGCCGGTTATAAAAAATGAATGTAAAGGGAAAATAAGATAAAAGCAAAAACATTAGATTTCCTTATACCTTTCAATGATGAAGTCAATAAAATACCTGCTGGCTATTGGCAATACCCTTTTATCCTTATACGCCAAAGTAATGGTTCGGATAATAGAAGGAGAGATGCTATTCGTTACAATATTATAGGGACATTTATGTAAGAGAAGTTTCGGTAAAATCGAAATGCCAAGCCCTTGTTCAATCATGGACATAATCGCATAAGGGTCATATACCCGGTATTGTGTATCAGGTTCAAAATCGTACTGTTTAAAAATCATTAATGGTTCATGTATCACTCCCTCATCCAACAGAATATAAGGATCTTTTAGCAATTCCTCCAAGGAGACTTCTGTGGATGATGTTAAAGGATGATCTACTGGCATCACAGCCACCATCTCATCTTTTTGCAAGGGAATCGTAGTTAAATCCGAAACATTTGAATTCACAAAGCCAAAGTCTACGCTGCCTTCTTTAATCCAGTTTGAGATTTCCGTATAATTTCCTTGATGTAATTCGAAATGTACAGTTGGATAAAGTTCCTTAAAATCCTTGATCAATCCTGGTATCCAATGACATGTAACACTGGAAAAGGTGCCAATTCGAATAAGGCCGCTTTGAAGTCCCTCCATCTCTTTATGCTTTTCAGTCAGTTCCCTATGTGAATTGCAAATCTTCCTGATATATGGCAAAAATTCCTCGCCATCTGGTGTCAGTGTAATACCCTTTCGAGAACGTAAGATAAGAGTGGTGGAAAGCTCTTCCTCTAATGAATGGACCATCTGGCTAATGGCGGACTGCGTATAGCCAAGTTCTTCAGCCGCTTTTGTAAAACTGCCTGTTTCTATTGTTTTGATAAAAGCATAATACGAATTCAACCGCACTGACCCCTTTGCATTAGTAATTCTAATAGAACTATTATAAAAATTGGTTTTACTAATGTAAATGGAAGAAATAATATATAGTTGGAATCTAAAATTAATTCATGGAGTTGAAGCAGAAAAGTAATGAAGATTAACGTTAAATACAGAAATATTATTTATGCATGTTTAATGGCTTTTTGTATGTCCTTTTTTATTTCATTCATATTAGTCTCAATAAATAGGGGGTATGATCATCAATTCTTATCTGCATGGTTAAAAACTTGGTCACAGGCTTTTACTTGTGCTTTCTTTGGAGCTTACTTCTTTCCGAGAGTCATACAACAAATAATGAGAAGAATTAATTTTGTAGAAAAACCGCTCATGATTGAGAAGGATTTATTAGTGAGAGAAGAAGACAATGGATGATGCCAGTAGATAATTAAAAGGATTTCCTGATTTTAGTGCTGCCCAAATGATGGGGAGCCTTTTTGGCGTTTCCCTGCAAAATTTCAAGATCATGCTACTTTCTTTCTGTAAAAGTTTATATAGAGTGTGAAAGGGGGTGAGTGGCATGGCAAAGCAGATTCCAGTTTCAAGTACGTTGCGGATCGATTTTGAGACGGGGTTAAATGAAAAAGGGGCTCTCGTTTTCAAGCGGAGGACCTTTTCGAACATCAAGGTCGAGGCGACGGCGGATCAGTTGTTTTCGACGGCTGTTGCAATCACAAGTGTGCAGAATTATCCAATGGGTGAAGTGACCAGGGTCGATATGTATTCATTGATTGGCTAAACGGTATTTGGAAAGATGCCGGAAGCGGGGGAGGTGATTTGAAATGGCTAAAGTACTGGAATTGATTTTCGTTACGGAGGAAGGCAAGTCAGCGACGATTTCCGTTGATAATCCGAAGGAGCCGGTCGAAGTGAATACGATTAAACTGGCAATGGAAAAAATCATTGAGGGGAACGTGTTCGTTACATCTTCAGGGGATTTCGTCGATTTGAAAGCGGCACGCCTTGTCGAGCGGAATGTCGAGGAAGTGGAACTCATCTAAGAACGGGTCTTGTTGGTCACCCTGGAAGAGAGGTGGAAAAAGTGGATCAAATCCTGCCGTTTGTCAGTGATATTGGGTTCCCGATCATTGTTACCCTTTATTTGCTTCATAGGATTGAAACGAAATTGGATACTTTGAATGAAACCCTTGTGGAGCTGCCAGAACGCCTGCGAGAAGGGATTCCGAAGTCAGGTTAAGGATAAGCGGGGAGCCTCGTGGGTGATAGCATCCATGAGGCTTTTCCTTTTAAAATGGAAAAGTTTTAATAGATTCTAGTTTTATATCAAAACTATCGGGTATACATAAAACTGTAGCTAGTTCATCAAAAATCCAAATAATAAGGAGGAGTTTTAATGGCTAACAACAATGAAAAAATGAGCAGGGAAGAAGCTGGCCGCAAAGGCGGGGAAGCTACAGCAAAAAATCATGATAAGGAATTTTTCCAAGAGATTGGTCAAAAAGGCGGAGAGGCCACTTCCGAAAATCATGATAAGGAATTCTATCAGGAAATCGGCAAAAAAGGCGGAGAGGCTAGAGCCGATCAACGTGATTCCGATGATTGAAAAATGGGCAGGAAAAAGCAGGACTTAATGGCGGGAAAAAAAGCCGCCGCTAAAAAAACGATCTGAAGTTTATAGCTGAATCTAGTTTTATGGCTGTTCAAGCGGGTACATGACATATGTAGCTAGTACATGGAAAATCCAAATAATAAGGAGGAATTTTTAATGGCTAACAACAATGAGAAAATGAGTCGTGAAGAAGCAGGACGTAAAGGTGGAGAAACAACAGCGAAAAATCATGATAAGGAATTCTATCAAGAGATTGGCCAAAAAGGCGGAGAGGCCACTTCCGAAAATCATGATAAGGAATTCTATCAAGAGATTGGCCAAAAAGGCGGAGAAGCAACCTCCGAAAATCATGATAAGGAATTCTATCAAGAGATTGGCCAAAAAGGCGGAGAGGCCACTTCCGAAAATCATGATAAGGAATTCTATCAAGAGATTGGCCAAAAAGGCGGAGAGGCCACTTCCGAAAATCATGATAAGGAATTCTATCAAGAGATTGGTAAAAAAGGCGGAGAAGCCACTTCCGAAAGTCATGGCAAGGAATTCTATCAGGAAATCGGTGAAAAAGGCGGAGAGGCACGGGGCAATCAACGTGATGATTCCGATGATGGAAAAATGAGCCGTGAAGAAGCAGGACGCAAAGGCGGGGAAAAAAGCCGCCGTTAAAATATAATCCAGTGAAACTTATAAATGACCGAGGGAGTAAACATTCCCTCGGTTTTTTTATGCCAGCACAGCACATCGCAAAGTGTGCTCAGGGATTAAAGTGGGTAAAGAATAACACCTAGAAAAGAAGAGGTGATGAAGAAGTTGATTGCCCATTATTCATTTCCCCGTTTAAAAGTAGGCGGAGTTACATTTACTGCACGGCATTCATTGATTGCTCTTGGTCTTGCGGGAATTGCTTATCTGGTTTCCAATAAGAGGAAGCATCAAGCGGTATTCAAAACGGCTTCATTGATGTGCAAAATTGAACGGAAAGAGGATTCCATCAAGCTTATTTGGCCTGATGAAGGTGGTTACTATCGGGTATTCAGGGGGCGAGAGCTGATTTACAGCGGCTCGGAGCCGAAGATGGCAGATCGGGACCTGGCTCCAGGAACCATCTATACGTACACGATAGATAGCTTGAATGAAAAAGAACAGGCAGTGAACAGGATGAAAATACAGACATCAACGACTGCCGAAAATAAAAAAGAGGATAATATCCTTTTGAATTTGGTATTCACGACAATTGTCGCAAAAGGCCAAGCCAGCCTGGAATGGGAGCCCATCAAGGGAATAAAAGAATATACGATTTATCGAAACGGCGTGGATATTGGGAAAGTGAGCGGATGTTCCTTCAACGATCGGAGTATTAGTGAAGATCAGGAATACACATATACCATTAAAGCGAAGCGGCCCCTTCCGCGCTCGGAGCAGGAGTCCTTTGCCGTGAAATCCCTTGTAGCGAGTATTGTCGGAGCCGTAAAAAAAGGTTCATCCCAAGCAAAGGCGGCGATCGAGGAAATAACGAATACTAAAAAAATAGGACCTGTAAAACAGCTTTTGCAGTCAGTTGAAAACGATGTGGATGGTAAAAGGAAAAGAAATTGGCAGCTGCGCTATTCCACTTTTTTACCGGAAGAGTGGCTGAAAAACCCCAATCTGGCCTCAAAGGTTCCCTATTTTAAAGGAGACAACCGCGGGTTTGATCCTGAATCATCACGTTTCCGGACCAGGGTCGATGTGTTCATTCACGAAAAGGAAAGGGAAGCCGAGATTGAATTTTCCAAAGCGGTCGGGAAAAGTGAGGCTTACAACCATGAGGGGGATTTCCTTGAGGAGGGAGTGGCCTCGGATGAAGGTGTTATAGTGAAGCGCGTATTATCCAATCATGAGAAAACGACAATCCAGCTGACACACTCTGTAGGCAATCCGATCATCATTTCACCTGCCGTGGATTATAAAGTGATCGGGACCTTTTACCGAAATGGTGAAATCAATATCGCCGGCTATCATGATCAGGCCCCGCATCACGAGGTCTACCTAAAGGAGGCAGACGACCAAAACTGGGAAGCGCTGCACCTTGCGGAAAACAAAGGGCTCGAAATGATGGCGCACCCTACGGCCAATCATTTATGGAGATACTCCACATTCACACAATGAAAAGACGAAAAGCCAAGAGCGCTTATCGTCCTTTTTTTTGTTGAGGACCAATGGCAATCCAACCACTACATTTTCTTATAAAAACCGCTTTCGAACACTTGGCGACGGCAGCATACAGCTTTCTTCTTTCTTTCCGAACCATTTATAACGGTTCCTGGCAATGAAATCATAAACGAAGTTCCGGATGAAGCTTGGGACGATGATGAAACCATAAAGCAATTTCCATGCCCCTTGTAAGCGGCGGCAAATCCTCAAGGCTGCAGACGATTTATAGTAGGCTTTATCCTTTTCGATCAGCACCATGCTATCTATATCTGCAGGAACATCATACTTCTTCAGCAACTCTTGTCCTGCCTCACTTTGAAGCGAAGCGTAATGAAAAAGCCCCTGCGGATCCCGCTTGATAATGAACTGGACACTCGAATCGCAAAAGTTGCATTCACCATCAAACAAAATGACCGGATTCATGAACATTCCTCCTATAGAGAGACGTTATCAAACTCATGCTTATATAATACACTACCCGTTTTGAAAAGGCGAAAACGTCTGGAACTGCCTGGAGTTTTGATGATGAAGGGATTGTCGTTCCGTCAAGTCACTAAGGAGTACGTAAGCGAATAAGCGGGTGGACCCATGATATAGGCAGTTTTTTGACTGTTATCAAACTGTTATTTTCCATTAACTAAACTGTAAACAAGCTGTGATATGGTAGATACTCCAATGAAGTTCCAAGCCGGCAATCCTATAGTAAAGGAACGCCGGCTTTTTCATTCAAACCATAAATGAGGATTAGAAAATATAACTGGCAGTTTCTTTATAGGGGGTAAGATTTCATGAAACGTGATCCGTATTTTGACAATGCGAAAGCTGTCTTAATCGTACTAGTTGTTTTGGGGCACACATTAGCTAGAATGGTGGAAGAAAACCAATGGATTTTAACTATTTATCTGTTCATCTTTTCATTCCATATGCCAGCTTTTATTTTAGTATCCGGTTATTTTTCCAGAAAGATAAAAAGTAAAAAGGACCTCTGGGGGCTCATTAAGAAAATATTAATTCCCTATGTAATATTCCAGGTGATATATACCTTCTATTATCGGAAGGTATTTGATGAACCAATAGACTTCACAATATTGACTCCAAGATGGGCTTTATGGTTCTTAATAAGCTTATTCTGCTGGAATATATTATTGTTTATATTTTCCTCCAGGAAATATGGAATCGCCCTTTCAATCATTGTCTCTCTAATAATCGGTTACATTGGTGAAGTGAATGAATGGTTAAGTTTATCGAGAACCTTCTTTTTCTTTCCTTTCTTTTTAATTGGTCATTTTTTAGAAAAAAATCATTTTGAATGGGTTAAAAAGAAAAGTAATGCCATGATCGGCTGGGCTGTACTAGGGTTAATCTTTATCGGTATTTATTTCTATGGGGAAATGAGTTGGAGGGAATGGTTTTATGGCCGCTTAGGTTATCAGGAATTAATGGAAGGCTCCATTGCCCTCGGTTTTATATATAAGTTACTCGTATATTTAATTATGGGAGCAGCAACTTACTGTTTTTTATGTATAGTTCCTAAAAAACAAACGTTTTTTACTGAAATAGGATCCATTACATTAGGTATTTATCTTTTTCATATGTTTTTCCTGGAATATGTTTACAACTCATTTATTTATGATTGGATCAAAGAAAGTGGCCAATACTATGTTTTATTAGTCATACCTGTAACCATAATATTTATATTATCAAGAAAACCGATAGTAAAAGTGGAATGTGCGTTAATAGGAATGAAAATGAAAACATAACAGAATTCTAACACTGTAGACAAACTCGATGAAAACAAGTTTGCTCAATTTTCATTTAGGTTTGTAAAACATGGAACGTCCATTTCCACTCCAGGTACTCGCTTTCCGCGGGCGGTCGGGGAGCCTCCTCGTCGCTTTGCGCCTGTGGGGTCTCCCCTCGACGCGCTTTTCCCGCAGGAGTCTCGCACCTTCCGTTCCAATCAACTCTGTTTTGAAATTTAGATAAGCCCCTTTTTGTCTTCAGTTTTTATAAGGGTTCATAAAACATGGAACGTCCATTTCCACTCCAGGTACTCGCTTTCCGCGGGCGGTCGGGGAGCCTCCTCGTCGCTTTGCGCCTGTGGGGTCTCCCCTCGACGCGCTTTTCCCGCAGGAGTCTCGCACCTTCCGTTCCAATCAACTCTGTTTTGAAATTTAGATAAGCCCCTTTTTGTCTTCAGTTTTTATAAGGGTTCATAAAACATGGAACGTCCATTTCCACTCCAGGTACTCGCTTTCCGCGGGCGGTCAGGGAGCCTCCTCGGCGCGCCTGCGGGGTCTCCCTTGCCACGCTTTTCCCGCAGGAGTCTCGTACCTTCCGTTCCAATCAACTTTGTGTTTTAAAAGAAAAAACTGCTGGCTCGTCTTATTCCAAACCCTATTTAAGACAAGGTTATCCTTCATGTTTTTTTCCTGTAATCATATTCGGGATCTTTGTCTCCATATAATCATTCACGATAATTCCTCGATTGACAGGGATGCCGGAATTTTGGGCCATTGCAACACTTAATGGATGGAAGAAATATGCGACACTCCTGCCGAAAAACTGGCTAGCCGAGACCCCGGAGACGCTTGCGTCGAGGAGGCTTGGCAGGCAGTCGGCGGAAAGGGAGCGGATTTCTGAAATCAACTGGAACGTTTTTTAAATAAAAAAAATGCAGTCAAGCTGCTTTTCTTAGAGTTTCTCTACAGCCAGAGCCCTTCCGTTTGAAGGGTTTTTTCATGAAAAGAAATTTCCAGGTATTTAGTGAGCTGCTAAAAAATCCGTTTAATGGGTATTAAATGGAGGCTCCACTAAAAGGGTTACAACCCTTTTAAAGTTATTCCAGGAAAGAAAATGAAGGTGATTACCCGAAATGTTTCCAAAATTATTAAGGGGTAATTACTTTTGTATTTCACTTTCAATAAATCAACTCTAAACGTCCAGATTTATTTTATTATGACTATATAAGATTTAACTATCATCAAAGGAGCGGCATATGAAAAAGTTTTTCATCATCTTCATTTTGGCTTTAATCCCTTTCGCCTCTACGAAGGTAAGTGCAGAATCTGACTTACCTCTCAATAGTGAAGCCGGGATCATTATTGACGCGAAAAGTGGAAAAGTATTATACGAAAAAAACATGGATAAACGTATGTATCCAGCCAGTCTAACGAAAGTTGCAACGGCGATATATGCTATAGAACACGGGGATAAGAACGAACTGGTGACAGTTAGCAAAAAAGCGGCGAAGGCAGACGGGTCTTCGGTATTTATTGAACCTGGGGAGGAAATAGAGCTTTCCGAATTAATTGCAGGCATGCTAATCAATTCCGGAAATGATGCAGCCATCGCAATTGCCGAGCACATGTCTGGCAGTGAAAAATTGTTCATGGAAGATTTGAATGAGTTTTTAAGAAAAGAAGTAAACGTCACCGATACTCATTTTACGAACCCCCATGGATTGTTTGACAAAGACCATGTAACTACGGCAAGTGACCTTGCGAAAATTACCCAATATGCAATGAAAAATGAAACATTCCGTGAGTATTTTGGGAAGAAGGAGTTACCATGGGAAGTGGAAACATGGGACACAACTCTGATTACCCATCATAAAATGTTAAAAGGCGAACTCCCCTATAAGGGAATAACCGGCGGGAAAACCGGTTTCGTAAGTCAATCCGGCTACACCCTGATTTCTACTGCCACTAGAGGGGAACAGGACTTGATTGCTGTCACTCTAAAAGCTCCTTCAGACAAAATTGCCTACTCTGATACCAAGCTTTTATTCAACTATGGCTTTGAAAACTTTAAATCAGGCAAAATTGATAAAAAAAGCAAACTTTATTCAGCGGACTACTCTAATTCCTACACGCTGAACGAAGACTTATACTATACTCATTTAATCAGTGATCAACCTAATCTTAAAACGAGTAATGATGGAATACTTTCAATCATGAACCAGGAAGGGGAAGCAATTAAATCCTTTGACCTTAAGACGGTCGCTGATGTTAGGAACACAGTATTGCCTGCTCCGATTAAACAAGAAACAATCAATGATAATCTAATAAAATTTTCTGTCCCATCTCTAGGTTTGGGAGGGTTTTAGAGCCTGTTACTATACATACCCCAGATTATAAAAAATAAAAGTGTGCCCTTATCATTCATGACTGATAGGGGTACTCTTTTATTTTTATTGATGATCCGAGGACAAAATCGGACAGCACAATGGTAACTGAATTGGAAATGGAGTATATGACCATAATAGTATTAAAAAAACTATTAGGGATGATCTCATGATATATATCTATAATGATTATGGGGGTACACATACCACGTCTTTGGCTGCCGCCTATCATTTAAAACAATTACCTCAATCGGAAAGAAAACTAACTTCGGAAGAAATATTAAATGTAAAATATTTTAATAAATTAACGAAAAAAGAATTTGGAAAGCTGATTTTTCGCGGGATCGATGAAGATGGCAACTCCGTTTATACAATGGGACATAAAAGAGAGAAACTCGTTGTTCCGGCATTAAAAGAATTGACTTTACTACTGGAAGAGAAATTTCATTTTAACGAAAAAATAGTATTCTCCAATACATCCCCAACTGTCCCGATTGCCATGTCTATAGGGGGGTATTTATCCAGAGTATTAAAAATTGATTTCATAGGTGTGCCATTATTAATTATAGGCACCAAACAATGCTGTGATAATATTTTTCGCTTGGTTGAAAATACGAAACAAATAGGAAAAGCAGCGAATGGGGAAAAAGTGATTATAATAGAAAATGAAATATATAAGTAATCCTAAAAAATTTAATTAGCCCATCAAAATTCGTTTTTGAAAGTGCAGGCTGTCAACTGTATAGGGATACAAGTCAACAATTGATGTTGGCTTTTTTTGTTATGCTTCTGGATGGATACATGCTATACAAGAGGTGGTGCTTGCACTTAATCGAACAATAAACCACCACCCGGAAGTGGAGGTTTATTAATGAATCGAGGAAATTACTGTTCTTGCAGGCTGGTTACAGAAACACTTTGTTTTTTATTTGGATCATCAAGGGGATGGATTGTAGCTGTTCCATTTTGTTCATCCACGTGCTCAATGTAGATACTTTCCTCATTATAGGTTACATTAACCATATTTGGTGAAGAAGCAATTTCTTCTGCTCGTTGTGCGTTCATTTTAGCCACCTCCTTTGAATTTGCAACATGTTTAATATTTGTTCCGATTTACTTAGATATACTAGTTGAAATTAATTCTTCCAAGAATCCCTTACTTAACGAACTGGTGGCTGAGTTATTTGTATGGCAGTTTTTAAATATTTCGATAACGCAGGATAGTTCAAGATAAAATCAGTTGATATAATTACAGAAAATTAAGAAAGTACGGGGTGGTAAAATGAATAGTGAAGGATTTTCGATTTCTACTAATAAAAAGTATTTAGATGTAGATGTAATACATGAATTTTTGAATCATGAAGCTTACTGGTCAAAGGGAATAACTAAGGAAACAGTAATAAAGTCAATTGAAAATACGACCTTATGTTTTGGGGTTTATAAGGGTGAAATAGGAAATGAAGGTTGTGATCAAGTTGGGTTTGCAAGGGTAATAACCGATTTAGCAACCCATGCGTATCTTTGCGATGTGTTTATATTACCTGACTATCGTAAATTAGGATTATCAAAATGGTTAATGGACGTTATCACCGATCATTCCGAACTAAAAAAGGTTCGCAGGTTCATGTTAGCCACGAATGATGCACATTCATTATATGAAAAATTTGGTTTTATACAGATTGATAAACCAGAGCTATTTATGCAAAAAGTCGGTAAAACCCCATTTCAACAATAAGTACTTTTAACACAAAGGGATTAGACCCTGCATAATCGTGCACAGAATGTCGGATGTTTCATTTCAACTCCTGCTATTCTGTTGATATAAGGGAGGTCATTGAATGGATTCGCTCAAAAATATGAATGGTGCCATTAAATTCATTGAAGAAAATCTTACGAACGAAATTGACTTTAAAGAAGTTGCAAGGCTCGCTTATTGCTCGGAATATCATTTTAAAAGGATGTTTTCCTTCCTTGCCGGTATTTCACTATCCGAGTATATCCGCCGAAGACGACTTACACTTGCAGCGTTTGAGCTTAAAAATAGCAACATAAAGGTCATTGATATTGCGATAAAGTACGGGTACAGTTCACCAGACTCGTTTGCAAGGGCGTTTCAGCATTTGCATGGTATCACGCCATCAGAAGCGAGAAGTAATGGCCATTCACTTAAAGCCTATCCACCGATGTCCTTCCAATTATCCATTAAAGGAGGCAGTGAAATGAACTATCGAATTGAAGAAAAAGCGGCATTTCACATAATTGGAATTAAAAAAAGGGTTCCAATCATTTTTAACGGGGTCAATCCAGAGATTGCATCTATGTGGAAAAGTTTAGACGAGAAAACGATAAATGAACTTAAAAACCTATCGAATGTCGAGCCATTAGGGCTGCTTAGTGCATCCGCGAACTTTTCCGAAGGCCGGTTGGAGGAAAAAGGGGAGCTTGATCACTATATCGGCGCAGCTACAACGAGGGAATGTCCAGATAACTTAACACAGCTGAATGTCGATGCGTCTACATGGGCGGTATTCGAAGCAGTCGGCCCCTTTCCTGAAACACTGCAAAATGTTTGGGGACGCATTTATTCAGAATGGTTTCCATCCTCAAACTATGAACAAAGAGAAGGGCCGGAAATCCTTTGGAACGAAAATAAAGACATAACCTCACCAACATTTAGAAGTGAAATATGGATCCCCGTTATGAAAAAGTAAGTTTACCAGGCGAAGAATTTATCGGAAGAGCTGTCTTAGGGCAGCTTTTTCTTATGGAGCAAACAGGGAAGGATAAGGGAATAAGAGCTAGGTATAATTTGCTTTAACGAGCTATAATGGTGGATAGAAAGTGCTAATATAAGGAGATTGGAAAATGCCTGTTATTGAGTATCAACAATTTATTAAAGCCCCAGTTGAATTATGTTTTGACCTAGCGAGAAGTGTGGATATCCATACCAAAACGACAGCTAACACTAAGGAAATGGCTGTTGATGGTGTGACAGAAGGGCTATTAGAGGAGGGAGATGCTGTTACTTGGGAAGCCATTCACTTTGGTATTAAACAAAGGCTGAAAGCCAAAGTGATACTAATGGAAAAACCAAATAAGTTTGTAGATATTATGGTGAAGGGTGCCTTCCATTCCTTCGTACACACACATCAGTTTAAAGAAGAACCAGGCGGAACTATAATGATGGATACATTTCAATATAAGTCACCGTTCGGTCCAATTGGAGTATTAGCTGATAAGTTGTTTTTAGAGAAGTATATGAGAGCATTTATCGTTTCTCGTGCAAAGGCACTGAAAAAGATTGCCGAGAATAGGTAATAACCTTGTTTAAGACTATACTCTGCTATCATGGGTTGCTGCGGCAGCCTTTTTATTTTCCCCTAGTACCAGGAGGAACTAATTCACTGATTAAGAATGAAGGAGTTGATGAATAATGAAATGATTCCCAGATGATGAAGATGGACAAGTGTTATAAATGCTTTATAGAACTAATGGGTGCTTAGCTGAAGTTCGGAGCTGTCTTTATAACCGGCACCCTAAAGATTAGCGAATGGCTCGGCTCAGCGGTACAACCGTGTTAGGCCCGCGGATACAACCGACCGTTAATTATAATTACGGATCAAATCGTTTGCTGCGATTAGATCTTTTCTTTTGTTTTTATAAGAATAACACAAACAGAACAAATGTTCCAGAGTTAATGTGTAAAATTATTACTTTTTTTCAAAAATAAATCTTATAAAGGATATAGTTGATTCTCTTGAAGATGAACGGGCAGGATGGTTGAAGCAGCAAGCGAATCATAAATCATATTTTCCAAGGTGGCGCAAAATGAGACTGACGATGGGGATGTATTTGTTTCGGAAATGTGATAAAGGGCAACAGGATGAGTACTCAAAACATGTGAGGTTGACATGACTCATCTTTTGGGAACAAAAAAAAGCACTTTGATAATTAAGGTATCAAAGTACTTTTCATTTAACAAACTACCAATCCCATGACATATGACACCCAAAGTCAACATGGCATTTATTCTGCTTACAACAATGATCGTAATGCTCATTATCGCAGCGTTTTTTCTTCTTACAATCATGATGCTCATTATCGCAGCGTTTTTTCTTCTTACAATCGTAATGCTCATTATCGCAGCGTTTTTTCTTCTTACAATCGCAATGCTCATTATCGCAGCGTTTTTTCTTCTTACAATCGCAATGCTCATTATCGCAGCGTTTTTTCTTCTTACAATCGCAATGCTCATCATCGCAGCGTTTTTTCTTCTTACAATCGCAATGCTCATCATCGCAGCGTTTTTTCTTCTTACAATCGCAATGCTCATCATCACAGCGTTTTTTCTTCTTACAATCGCAATGCTCATCATCGCAGCGTTTTTTCTTCTTACAATCGCAATACTCATTATCGCAGCGTTTTTTCTTCTTACAACAATCATAATGCTCTTCATCGCAGCGTTTTTTCTTCTTACAGCAATCATGATGCTCATTATTGCAGCATTTTTCCTGCTTCCAACAATGATCGTGATGTTCATTGTCGCAACATTTTTTCTGCTTCCAATAATGATCGTGATGTTCATGATCGGAGCATTTTTCCTGCTTCCAACAATGATCGTGATGCTCATGATCGCAGCATTTTTCCTGTTTCCAACAATGATCGTGATGCTCATTATCGTAGTGTTTCTGCTTACAACAATCCTCGTGATAAGACATAGAAATGTCACTCCTTTCTATCTTTTAAAATATGGATAAAGGCAAAGCCTTCTCTATTTAGAGAGGGCTTTGCTAGTCAAGATTAAAAACTGTTCAACACCGTCATTTACGGAGCAGGAAGAGTATCAGTTGTTGGAGTAGTTGTAGTTTCACAACGACGTTCATTTACATCGCAAATACCGCCATGTGAATCCACAATAACTTGTCGAGTAACTGTAATTGTAGTGCGTAGTACAATCTTGACTAAAATGGCATCAGCAGTAACAAGTCCCGTGGTGCCGATGACTGGAACGCCTGGTTGAGCAAAGATCCCTTCTATTGTTAATGGGGGTTCTACTACCATATCCTCAGGGCATGCACCTGGAAAATCTGTATGCTCTTGGAATGGTAAACTCGCTGTTAGTACGGCTGTTGCAGGAGTGGCTGCTCCTGGTGCCAAAAATGTTACCGTAATAGTTACAGGAATAAGCCCGATGTTAACGACTTTGTCCCTAAGGATTCTCGTGTTACGTGTAACACCAGCTAGATTCGGTACAACAGACACTGAAACAATAGTGGACCCTGCTGGAATTGCAGGAGTAAAAGCGGTAAAAGGAAATGTTGCTTCGGCAACCTTTTGTATCGCTTTTGAGCCTACAACTGAATTAACTAGGACACAGTCGCTGTTTAATGGTGCAGCGAGTTGGCGAGCTGGAGCTTTAAAGTTGCAATTGCAAGCAGAAGCGTCGTGAGACTTACAAACTTTACATGATTTTTTGAATTTTGAATCATGATCAAATCTTGAGTCATGACCAAATCTTGAATCATTACCCATACCCCAGTCACTGTCGGAACAGGCGGACCCCCAGTTGCTTTGCATTGGATTTTTTTTACTGAAATTACCCATAAAATCTCAATCCTTTCTTGTAACTATTTTTATTTTCGAAAATGAAATGGAGTGTAGTATCGAACCGTACTAAAGCACTGCCAAAAGCATTTTCGTTGTAGTTACAAAATATAGTATTAATAAAATAAGGTAATTGCTTGGACAGGTTGCTTATATTTCCGGACAAGTCGTAAATATTTATCGGGCTTACACTTATCATTTTGCATTAGAGGAAGTATGGAACGCGGGTAATGAAATGGACGAATATAAGGGAAGCAAAAAGCTAAACATTGAAAAGTGATGCCAGCGAAAATACAGATAAACCCAAAAAGGACTTCTTTGCTCGATTTTACAAAAAGTGAACAAAGTAGTCCTAGGCTCTTTTAAGGCGTTTGAAATTTCGTTTTTAAATTTATGAGGTTTATAGAGGGGGAATTATTACATATATTGTTATTTCTTTTGAATACTAAAGTGCCAGGGAAGGAAGACAGCCGAGGTATTATCGGACTGTGCACGTATGCAATAGTTATCCAAAAAAGGGGAAGCCATTTTGACGACGTTAATTATATCAATATATATAACTATTACACTTGTATCGCTCTTTACCTTCGCTTCGCCTTATTCGCCATTGGTGGGACTTGCAGTCGGTATCCCTATACATATCCTAATAGTACTTACACAAATATATAAAGAAATAAAAGTGATATCTAAAAAACTATAATAATAGTTTTTGTCGACTCTATGTCCTGACCAGTAGATATAAGGGATAGTTAATCCGAAAAAGGAAAGGAGTGGGTTCTTTGGATTTCAATATCGGTGATTTAGTATATCAACTTATTATGTTTATTTTGTTGCTTGGTATGATCTTTGCGGTTTACTTTTTTGTTCGTTCTCTTCTTGCAAGGTCAAACAAACCCAATAACATAGAACAAAAACTTGATAGAATAATTGAGCTGCTTGAAAAGGATAAAAGAGAGTAATTTCTTTTTATCCTTTTTTTCATTTTTTTGTTTTCTGGTTAGGTCAATAAGAAGCCGAATATAACTTAGTGATTTCATTTAGTGCAAAAAAGATTATGGAGCATATAACCGGAAAGATAAAGAAACATCGGTTCTTCAAAAAACGAGACTAGAAATAAACCAATTGTAAAGGTCACTGATGAGTAGAAGGCCACTTTAATTTTTCTGAATTTGTCTTTAAACAGAAGCTTCCTAATGACAGGAAATGCGAACGCAATCGTTATAAAAGCGAGTAACGTTTTAATTATTATTGGAGTAGTTGAAACAAGTATGATTGTCAACAGAACAGCCATGGAAAAAACAAGAATATAAGAATTTCCTTTTATCATAAATACCTTGGACCTTTTTACCTTCATTGTACAATAAGCTTGAATTAGTGGGAATTGGATGTCGCAAACAATCATTAATTTCAATGAGTAAATAAGGTGTCAGGCGGAGCTGTATGAAATCTCCAAACGGTAAAAATAGGCGCTGATAAACTGTTGATTTTAGGTCGTGCGGGTGGTTGAAAAAAGTTTTTGGTGATTTTTGTGTCATTATCCTATTTAGAACATAAGTTGAATTAACCCATTTAATTTTTTCCTCCTAAAACAAATAAGGAGATGTTTCTATTGTCAAATTGCGGTCATGATTCAAATTGCGGTTGCGGTAACGATGTTGGTGGATTTGGTGGCGGTTTCGCTTTTATAGTCGTATTGTTTATCCTCTTAATCATCGTTGGAGCTGCTTGTTTCGGCGGAGATAGAGGTAACGATTGCTGTTATCCCGTTCAAGGATATGGCGGTTTCTGCTAACAAATGTATAAAGAAAAGCCGACCTTTATTGGTCGGCTTCCTTTATGCAAACTTATTTTAATTATCGCGAAGTAAGCTTTATGACTGATTCGATAATCATATCCCAGTCGTCACTATGAATTTCATGCCCTGATCCATCAAGAGTCACTAATTCAGCTTGAGGGATGGCTTTCGCAAGAGCAAGTCCGTGCTCGTATGGCAAGGCTGGGTCTTCTGTGCCGTGGATGATGAGGACAGGTACGGAAATCTCACCCATTCGATCGAAATATTCATCTCCTCCAGCAAGCATGGCATGATTGAATCTGCTCGGTAGCTGCTTGGCACGGTCTGCTTCTCTTTTTGCCAGTTTATGCATTCTTTCCTGCTCATAGGGTTTGGAACCGGCTAAAGTTTTCCATCCATCCGCAAGATAAGCGATGACCGTCTCCCGATTTGACCAATCAATGGAAGCACTTTTTGCATGATGATCCAATATGCTCTGATCCATTGGAGGCAGTTTTTCCATTACAGTCCCGAACACGCTTGATGCAATTAGCGTAAGCGTATTTACACGTTCCGGATATCTTAAGGCAAGAATCTGTCCGATCATACCGCCAAGGGACATCCCAACGATAGAAGCACGTTCTATGGAATAAGCGTCCAGGACACCCGCGGCATCGTCAGCCAAATCCGTTATTGTATAGTTGGAGGTACCGGGTTCATAAACGGTAGACCGTCCCAGATCCCGATGGTCGTAGCGAATCACAAATCTCCCCGAATCGGCAAGGCGGAGACAGAAATCATCATCCCACCAATCTAATGAAGACATCGCTCCCATGATCAAAAGCACGGCAGGGTCCTTAGGGTTTCCAAAACTTTCAGTACATATATCGACTTTATTAATTTTCAGTATCTGTTCACTCATGTTTTTTACCTCCGTATTAAATATTATCCAATAGCCGTTACGACGGCGCAGATCAATATATACTTTCCGGAGCATGATGATTGGCCTGCGCTTTTCATTATCGCAGTCTAACCCACTTAATAATCATGACGCGGCCTCCTTTTAATAGTTGTAAAATGGGAGGTATCCCTATATTACTTTAACATGGGGGATATCTTTTCGTCACCAAATTTTCCCACATTCCCATACAGAAAACCCCGAATACATAGCACTTTTTGGTGCCATTTATTCGGGGTTTTTAACATGCATTTTATTGAGCGGTATATCCGCCATCTAATACGACTGCCTGGCCTGTGATGCCCCGAGCTTTGTCGCTTGCAAGGAAAATGGCGTAGTCGGCAATTTCACTTACATCGAGTAAGCGGTTTTGTGGGACAAGTGGATAGATGACCTCTTCCAAAACGCTTTCTAACGGTACCTGTCTTGTTTTTGCCAGGTCCTCCAATTGACCGCGGACGAGAGGCGTGTCTACGTATCCTGGGCAAAGGGCATTGACGGTTATGCCAAAAGAGGCGCTTTCCAGGGCAGCGACTTTCGTCAAGCCGATTACACCGTGTTTGGCACTATTGTAAGCGGCTTTGTTGGCGAATCCAATCAGGCCGTTAATGGAAGAGATGTTGATGATTCTGCCGAAGCCTTGTTCTTTCATGATTGGCAAAACGTTCTTAATTGAAATGAATGGCGCGGTCAGCATGATTTTGATCATCAGTTCGAATTTTTCAGTTGGAAACTCTTCAATTGGTGCAACATGCTGAAGGCCGGCGTTATTGATGAAAATATCGATTCGCCCATATTTGTCTTTAGCTTGTTTGATTAGTTGGATAATATCCTCTTCACTTGTTACGTCAGCTTTTAAGCCGATAACCTCCAAGCCGTTGTTCCTTAGGTCCAGAGCAGCTTTTTCAACTGTGTTTTGATCAAGGTCGGACAAAACGACCTTTGCTCCATTTTCAGCAAATATCTTTCCGATCTCAAAGCCGATTCCTCTAGCAGATCCGGTAATTATCGCCACTTTATCTTTAACCATATTACATTCCTCCAATAAAAAATGTAATGGTCCAAGTCTGTCATTTTATGTCGTGAACAGGGAAGTATTCCGTAGAGTAAATATATAAAGGGAAGGGTAGAAAAATATGGTTTAGGTTAATGAGTAAGAGTCTATCATGATTTTCAAGATAAAAAAAGAATTTTATTTCCCCTTATCATTGGCATGGATATTGCATATATAAAAAGGTGAGTAAATAAAGGTAATTGAAACGGAAAGGGGAAGCTGGATGATTAAAAAAATAGCCATTATCGGTTCAGGTGTAATGGGTAGTGGGATCGCTCAGTCTTTTGCAGTTAGCGGGTATTATGTCACCATTAACGATATAAAGGAAGAGCTGCTAAACCATGCCCAAAATCGAATTTCTGAGAATCTATCGCTGCTCATGGAAGAAGGGGCATTGACTGATCGGGAAAAGCAAGGTGCTTTAGCGAATATTACATACAGCGTGGACTTGGAAGGGGCAATAAGGGATGCTGATTTTATCATTGAGGCAATTCCGGAAGTCATCGAGCTGAAATTAAATCTATATGAGCAACTGGAGGAAATAATCAAACCGGATGCAATTGTTGCTTCAAATACATCGACCTTTCCGATTTCCCAATTGATGGAGAAGGCCTCGTTTGCGGACCGAATGGTCATCACGCATTTCTTTAATCCTGGCCATTTGGTTCCATTGGTTGAAATTGTTCAGCATGACGAAACGAAGCCGGAAATCGTCAAGACAACCATGGATTTAATGCGTAAAATCGGCAAGTCTCCGATTCTCTTGAAAAAAGAAATAGCAGGATTCATTGCCAATCGTCTCCAGACTGCCTTGATGCGTGAAGCCTTTTATCTATTAAAAGAAGGCGTTGCCGATGCCGGGGATATCGATACGGCGATAACGGCTGGACCAGGTTTTCGCTGGGCATTTACCGGGCCGATCGAGATTGCCGATTTTGGCGGACTTGATACATGGCAGCGTGTTTTCGATAATGTTTCACCGGTATTGGACCAGAGTAAGGAAGCGCCTGATTTGATTCGTGATTTGGTGGCTGAGGGAAAGCTTGGGACGAAGTCGGGAGAAGGCATTTTTACGTATGAAGAATCTACCGTTTCCCAGAAAATCAATGAGAGGGACCGTAATTTTATTAAACTGGGAAAATTAAAAATGGAGAAGGAGGAAGTATTATGAGAGAAGTAGTGATTGTAGGGGCAGCAAGAACACCGGTTGGTGCGTTTGGAGGCAGTCTTGCCAATGTTTCGGCGGTTGACTTGGGAGTTGTGGCAGCTAAGGAAGCGATTAAGCGGGCAAATATTTCGGCTGACATGATCGATGAGGTATTGGTTGGGAATATTCTATCTGCTGGATTAGGGCAAAATGTGGCACGTCAGGTTGCGATTCATGCAGGGATTCCGGAAACAACGCCGGCCATGGCCATTAATAAACTTTGCGGATCTGGCCTCCGTACGGTCATAATGGGAGCGCAATTCATTGCCCTTGGTGATGCGGATGTGATTCTTGCCGGGGGGATTGAAAGCATGAGCAATGCTCCGTATTTACTTCCGAATTATCGTTTTGGACAGAAAATGGGCAATGCCGAAGCGGTCGATTCAATGACTTATGACGCCTTAACGGATGTTTTTAATCAATATCATATGGGCGTGACAGCGGAGAATATCGCCGAGCAGTGGGGGATCAGCCGTGAAAAGCAGGATGAATTTGCTTTAGATAGCCAAATGAAGGCTGAAAAGGCACAGCTTGAAGGACGATTTGCAGAGGAAATCGCACCTGTTGAATATAAACGCAGAGGAAAGACGATCTTGGTGGAACAAGATGAACATCCGCGTCATGGACTGACGATAGACCAGCTAACGAAGCTGCGTCCTGCATTTAAGGAAGATGGAACGGTTACGGCAGGTAATGCCTCCGGAATCAATGATGGGGGTGCGATGTTAGTCCTGATGTCTAAAGAAAAAGCGGACGAGCTGGGACTGGAAGCATTAGCGACAATCAAGTCATATGCAAACGCCGCGCTTGATCCGAAAATCATGGGATATGGTCCAGTTCCTGCGACAAGGAAAGCTTTGGCAAAAGCGGGATTGACAATAGATGATATTGAATTGATGGAAGTGAATGAAGCCTTTGCGGCACAGTCACTCGCCGTGCTTAAGGACCTTGAGCTGAAGCCGGAGAAAGTGAATGTGAATGGCGGGGCGATTGCCCTGGGTCATCCGGTAGGCGCTTCCGGTGCCCGCATCTTAGTGACTTTATTGTATGAAATGAAGCGCCGGGATGCAAAAACCGGCCTTGCCACCTTATGTATCGGCGGCGGACAGGGAACTGCGCTGATTGTGGAACGGTAATGACTTGGCCTCATTTTCCTATGATATAATGGAGGAAACTTCAGACGGGTTAAGGAGAAGAGGAATGGCCAGCGATAATGAAACTATTCAATTGGAATTAGTGAAAGCGATATTGGAAGAATTGCCTTTTGGTGTTTTGGTAACGAAAAACGAAAAAGAAATCGTTCTATGCAATCGCGTATTATCCGAGGCTTTTGCCGAGAATCAATTTGATCGGCAAAAACATTTGATTTTAGAAAAAAACCTTGTACCAGCTGTAAATACTCCGATCCGTTTGAATGAGAATAATGGGATTGTCAGAAAAGCCATCATTCAAATGGGGGATGAGGAGTATCAGATTTACCTCCTGTTATTTACAAATAATAAAAGCGATTTTCTTAATATCGATAATCATGAAGAAATTCTGTTTAAGGATATTATCGAGTTTGCCTATGACGGCTTGGTGATGGTCGATACGGAAGGGTATGTCCAAATGCTGAGCCATGCTTATGCGGATTTTCTTGGGGTCGATCAGGAAAGCTCCATAGGGAAACATGTAACGGAGGTCATTGAAAACACCCGTATGCATGTGGTCGCCAAAACTGGCAAGCAAGAGGTCGCTGAATTACAAAAAATTAAGGATAATTATATAATTGCGACCCGTTCCCCGATAAGGAAACAAGGTAAGTTAATAGGAGCAGTCGGGAAGATTCTTTTTAAGAATGTCGGGCAATTCACCGCGCTTTCCAAGCGGATAAATTCACTTGAAGTAGAGCTGAAAAAGTACAAAGGCGATTTTCGCGAGAGAAATAAGGCCTCATATACGTTTGATCATTTGATGGGAAGAAGCCCCGCTTTCATGGAAGTGAAAGGTCAGGCCAAAATTGCCGCTAAAAGCGACTCTAATGTATTGATTTTGGGTGAAAGCGGAACAGGTAAGGAGCTGTTTGCCCATTCCATCCATAATGACAGCAGACGGGCCATGGGTGTGTTTGTCAAAGTGAACTGTGCCGCCATCCCGGCGGAACTGCTGGAGTCAGAGCTATTTGGCTATGAAGAGGGTTCTTTCACTGGTGCAAAAAAAGGCGGAAAAGCGGGTAAGTTCGAAGCAGCTGAAGGCGGTACGATTTTTCTGGATGAAATCGGTGAGCTGCCACTGCATATGCAGGTGAAGCTGCTCCGTGTTTTACAAGAGAAAGAGATTGAGAGGGTCGGTTCGACGGGAAGTATTCCGATTGATGTACGGGTAATCGCTGCAACGAACCGTAATCTGGAGGAAATGGTCTCGAAAGGAGAGTTCCGGCTTGATATGTATTACCGATTGAAGGTCCTGCAAATCCATGTCCCTTCCTTAAGGGAGCGACCGGAGGACATTGAAATACTGGTAAAGCATCTTGTTGAAAAGTACCAGAATCTCATGAAGAAACGCGTAAAAGGGATGAGCGATCAAGCATTGCGCCTGCTTCGTCTTTATAAATGGCCGGGGAATATTCGCGAGTTGGAGAATATCATTGAACGCGCAATGAATATAGTTGAAGAAGGGGAAATGATACGTTCCAAGCATCTCCCTAAAGAAATAACGGGTCATAAAGAAGCCGTCTCGATCCGCACCTTGGCTGAAGTAATGGATGAAACCGAACGGGCGGCGATCGTTTCCTGTTTGGAAATGACTTCCGGCAATAAATCAGAAACGGCAAAGAGACTCGGAGTGAGCCGAACAACACTGTATGAAAAAATGAATAAATATGGTTTATGATTGAAGAAAGGACCCTTTTGCCAAAGGGTTCAGACTGCAGGCAAATTCGAAGGAAATCGAGTTTGCCTGCAGTTTTTTTATTTTTAAAACGTGTAAGATGCTTTCAGAAGTCCGCCCCCTTTCCGCCGAATGTAAGCGAATGCCTGAATCCCCCTCCCCAAGCTTTTACTAGCAAATATTTGCGTGTGTTAGGAAATCCGTACATAAAACGAAAGGGAATTTAAAAGTTGTAAGAAAAGTCTTACACTTTTTTGGAGTTTATCTTTGTGTGTACTGAAACCTTTACAGTTTTAAGTGATTTTAGGGAAGGAATTGTTTGAAAAAGCTTTAAAAGATGAGATTTTTCCTTGTGTTTAAGTTGGCACAATAATTGCATAATTACTTTAGTGAATGGCCCATCTGTCATTTTATATTGTGTTTCCACGTAAAATGAAAAGGGATTATTGAAAGCGTTCTCAATATTTAGGGGAATCATTCAGCTTGACTTGGGGAAGGCAGGCTTGGATGGTAAAAGCGGAAAAATTAAAAATATGGAATTTAGGAGATTACTAGTTCTATTTAACGGCTTCCGAATTATTTGGGGCAAGGGAGAAAAGGGGGAATTGAATTGGTGATTCAAATTTTAGCCATTGTGGTGGCGCTGGGACTTTTAATCTTTTTAGCCTACCGGGGCTATCCGGTCATTATCATAGCGCCGATTGTTACTTTATTGGCGGTCATTTTATCCGGCGGACATTTGCTGCCAAGTTATACAGAGACATATATGACGTTTGCGGCTAACTATATAAAAGCGTTTTTCCCGATATTTTTATTAGGGGCCGTATTTGGAAAGGTCATGGAGATGAGCGGTGCAGCTGCATCCATTGCCAAGACCATCGTAAAATCACTAGGCTCGAAGCAGGCTATTCTTGCTGTAGTGCTGGCGTGCTCGGCGCTGACATACGGCGGGGTTTCATTGTTTGTAGTGGCATTCGCCGTTTATCCATTTGCAGCGGCAATTTTTAAAGAAGCAGACATTCCAAAAAGATTATTGCCGGGAACGATAGCATTGGGCGCCTTCACATATACGATGGATGCCCTTCCTGGAACACCTCAGATTCAAAATATCATTCCAACGAATTATTTCGGAACAGATACGTATGCAGCTCCAATCATGGGGATTATTGGCGCGATCATGGTATTCACTGGAGGAATGATCTGGTTAGAACGTCGCCGTAAACAAGCGGTGGCAAATGGTGAAGGCTACGGGGAAGGACATATCAATGAACCGGAAAGTGCAGAACAGCAAAACCTGCCTAACTTTTGGCTGTCCATCGTACCGCTCATCCTTGTCGTAGCGTTTAATTTTGCTTTCAGCCGCAGTGCCATTTCGGTTAAGCATTGGTATGATGCTTCGATGTTGAAGGAAACTTTCAACATTGCCGATGTAAGCACAGTCACTTCATCCTGGTCTTTGATTGTTGCTTTGGCAATCGGCATCATTGCAGCGATGCTTTTGAATGTTGGACGCATCAAGGTCAAATTGGCTAGTGGATTAACAGCTGCGGCAATGGGATCATTGCTTGCCATATTCAATACTGCATCTGAAGTTGGCTTTGGGAATGTGGTGAAAACACTTCCTGGATTCTCGGTCATTCAAAACTGGGTGTTCAATGCAAGCGGTAATCCGCTCGTATCCGAAGCTATTGCCGTCAATGTGCTGGCAGGGATTACCGGATCCGCATCAGGTGGACTTTCGATTGCGCTAGAAGTGATGGGAAGTCACTATTTGCAGGTGGCCCAAAGTGTCGGAATTACCCCGGAAATGCTTCATCGAATAGCATCCATGGCATCTGGCGGAATGGATACGCTGCCGCATAATGGTGCCGTCATTACCTTGCTTGCCATTACTGGACTGACACATCGTCAATCTTACAAGGATATTTTTGCGATTACGATTTTGAAAACAGTGACCGTGTTCATCATAGCTTTTGCAACATCACTGTTTATTTAATAGAATAGTATTAAGAATGGAGATGATGGAAAATGAGTAAATTATTAACATCTTTTGATAGCGCTATTCAACAAATCGAGGATGGAGCGACCATTATCGTAGGCGGGTTCGGATTAAGCGGAATACCAGAGAAACTAATCATTGCTTTGCGTAACAAAGGTGTAAAGGATTTGACGATTGTCAGCAACAATTGCGGTGTCGATGACTGGGGTCTGGGTCTATTGCTTGAAAATAAACAAATCAAAAAAATGATCGCTTCTTATGTTGGGGAAAATAAATTATTTGAACAGCAATTTTTAAGTGGCGAGCTGGAGGTCGAACTAGTTCCCCAAGGAACGCTGGCCGAGCGTTTAAGAGCGGGCGGAGCGGGAATTCCTGCCTTTTATACAGCTACAGGAGTAGGGACGGAAGTCGCAAAAGGTAAAGAACATAAAGAGTTTGATGGCCGCACATACATTATGGAAAAAGGAATAGTAGGAGATTTTGCCTTTGTAAAAGCTTGGAAAGCAGATCATTTCGGTAATCTTGTATATCGGAAAACGGCAAGGAATTTTAACCCTGTCGTTGCCACCGCAGGGAAAGTCACGCTTGTCGAAGTGGAGGAGCTTGTGGGCACAGGGGAGCTCGATCCAGATGAAATTCATACTTCAGGGGTTTATGTACAAAAGGTGCTTGTAGGAAATGACTATGAAAAACGAATTGAAAGACTTACAACTGCTAACGCATAAAAAGGAGGAGTATCGAATGACTAGACAACTAATTTTAGAACGGGCCGTTAAAGAAATCAAAGATGGGATGTGTGTGAATTTAGGGATCGGAATGCCGACCTTGATTGCCAACATAATTCCAAATGACTTTAATGTCATGCTTCAATCGGAAAATGGCTTACTCGGAATCGGGCCTTATCCCCAAAAGGATGAAGTTGATCCGGATTTGATCAATGCAGGAAAGGAAACGGTAACGGCAAAAGCGGGAGCATCATTTTTTGATAGCGCTGAATCATTCGCAATGATTCGCGGCGGCCACATCGATCTAGCCATTTTAGGCGGGATGGAAGTTTCCGAGAATGGGGACTTGGCAAACTGGATGATTCCAGGGAAGATGGTAAAAGGGATGGGAGGAGCGATGGACCTCGTCCAAGGCGCAAAACGAATTGTCGTTATCATGGACCATGTGAACAAGCACGGGGAATCCAAAGTGAAAAAAAGCTGTACATTGCCATTGACGGGGGAAAAAGTCGTCCATTGCCTGATTACCGAACTGGCCGTTTTTCAATTTACAGACGCTGGCATGGAATTGATTGAATTGCAAAATGGCGTAACACTTGATGAAGTGAAAAGTAAAACAGAGGCTGACTTTACAATAAGCCCCTCTATTGAAATCAAAGCGTAAGGTTGAGAGATTAATAAAATAATACATGATTAGACGGCTTTCATTCGCAAACGGGCGAACGGAAGCCGTCTAATTTTTTGGGGGAAATTCCATTTCTATTAATGAAGGAACGAACGACAGGCCTTTTCCCCTCAGTTATCAATACTTGGCAGGCAGTCGGCGGAAAGGGAGCGGATTTCTGAAGGAGGGAATGTGTATGGATTTCCACTCCAGGCACTCGCTTTCCGCGGGCGGTCCGGGAGCCTCCTCGACGCTTCGCGCCTGTGGGGTCTCCCTTGGCCACGCTTTCCCGCAGGAGTCTCGTACCTTCCGTTCCAATCAACTGGACTTCTTTTTTAGGAAATATTGTAGGAAAACTGGCACTTCTCTCCATTCGTCTACAGTCTGGCGGTTCCATCAATTTTTCGGTAAAAGGAGTATCGGATTGCTCACCCCGAACCAAGATTTAAAAAGTAAACTTGATTTTTTATCTTTCATATTTTTTACTTGTTTATAAACTTATTTCATTATTAGGTTCATATTTGTTGCTTCCAGGAAGTTTCTTCAACTTATTCCAGGCTTCATTTGATTCTGCACGACTTTTACCTTGATTTTTAGGATCAGCAAAGAAGTCACTAGTGAATTGATTGTATTTAAATTGAGGTGCAATCTTTTTCTTGAATGTGGGGTCTTTTTTCGTTCTTCTTCCTCATACTAAGCATCTACAACATTACGATACGTTTTCCCTGCAAAACGTTTGCAGTTCCTCTTTCAACCAATAGAAATCTTTGAAACTTTCAATGCTAATATCTTTTGATAGATTAGGTCTCAAACAAAACACTTCCTTAAATTACAGTATATACCATTGCGGAACGAATGTTCTTGCTATTCAAAACAACAATTTACGAAAACAGCCTTTAGAAAAAAACACAGTCGGCTCATCTTGAAACATGTTGAAGACTAGATTATTCTTCATGTTTTTATACTGTAACCCTTAAAGGATGGAAGAAATATGCGACACTCCTGCCGAGTAACTGGCTAGCCGAGACCCCGGAGACGCTTGCGTCGAGGAGGCTTGGCAGACCAGTCGGCGGAAAGGGAGCGGATTTCTGAAATCAGCTGAAATGAGATTTAAGAAAAACAGTAGGCTGGACACACCTGAACCAAGTTTAAGACGAGGTGATCCTTGAGGTTTTTTACATTAATCTTAATGGATGGAAGAAATATGCGACACTCCTGCCGAAAAACTGGCTAGTCGAGACCCCGGAGAGCTTGCGTCGAGGAGGCTTGGCAGACAGTCGGCGGAAAGGGAGCGGATTTCTGGAATCGACTGAAATGAGATTTAAGAAAAACAGTAGGCTGTACACACCTGAACCAAGTTTAAGACGAGGTGATCCTTGAGGTTTTTTACAGTAACCCTTAAAGGATGGAAGAAATATGCGACACTCCTGCCGAGTAACTGGCTAGCCGAGACCCCGGAGACGCTTGCGTCGAGGAGGCTTGGCAGACAGTCGGCGGAAAGGGAGCGGATTTCTGAAATCAGCTGTAACGTTTATTAAGAAAAAACTGTAGGCAACTCTGAACTGCCCCGTAAATGTTAGACACCAAACTAACATTTACAGGGTGTTTTTTAAGGTTAATTTTTCTGCCGAAAAACTGGTTAGCCGAGGCCCCGCAGCCGTTTACCGTCGAGGAGGCTTGGCAGGCAGTCGGCAGAAAAGGAGCGGATAAATAACATATCACTTCTATTCTCTATTAAATGAGAACAAACTTTACCAACTCTGCTACTTTTCCGTTAAAAAGGCTTATATAAACTTTGATGGGAACTTAAAAGGAGGGATGACAGTGAAAGTAGCATTACGGACATTATTGGAGCGATCAGTGAAAAAGATGGGCAAAGGGATGAATCCTGTTGTGAAGGCATCAGCCTTGGAAATGGTGGAACGTGCTTATAATGAAGGAATCACTGTACAGATAAGTGCAGGTTACCGCTCTTTGGAAGAACAAGCCAACCTTTTTGGTCAAGGACGAGTTTACAGCTACAAAGGAAAAAACTATAGTAATCTAGCTAAACCGATTGTGACGAACGCTAAGCCTGGGCAATCCTATCATAATTATGGACTGGCTATTGATTTCTTCATTGTGAGTGATGATGGCAAGAAAGCGATATGGACAGTGAACTCAAAATGGCAGCGTGTGGCTGCCATAGGTAAAGAATTAGGATTTATCTGGGGAGGGGATTGGAGTTCATTCAAGGATTATCCTCATTTGGAGATGACGGGCGGGTTATCTCATACACAGTTACAAGCAGGAAAAAAACCTCATATTACTTCTCCAAAGACCAGCAAAGGAGATGGGCATATAATTTCCATACAAAAAACGATAAATGGCCGATATAAAACGTCTATTGCCGTAGATGGCGTTTATGGTCCCAAAACCCGATCGGCCCTTTTAAAAGGTTTACAAACGGAATTGAATAAGCAATTCAATAAAAAGCTTGTTGTCGATGGAAAATGGGGGCCTAAAACGAAGAATGCCACCGTCACAATAAAAAAAGGCGCTAGCTGCAATATCACATGGATCCTGCAAGCAGCGTTATATATGGAAGGGTTTGACCCCGGTCCCCTTGATGCAATATTCGGGGAAAATACCGAGGCGGCATTATTCAAATACCAGAAAGCAAGCAAGATTTCCGCTGATAAGCTTGCAGGCAAAGTAACATGGAATGAATTGTTTGCTTGATGGAAAATCCATGCCGTTAGCAGAAAGTAAAGCTGTGCAAGAGCGATCAACTACCTTTTCCTCATTACTTATATTTCCACTTAAATAGTAATGATGGATTGCAAAGTTCTTAATATTCCTTTGGAGTACGTACCTGTCGCTATTTTAGTATGAGCTTCCTTTGCTTCTTGAGTTGCATTCCCAACAAGGTAACCATGTTTAACACTTTTTAACATGAGCAGATCATTGCCGCTATCCCCGAAAGCAAAGGCATGCTCCCGACTCAGCCCGAATTTGTCCAGCATAAAACGGACAATCTCATTTTTTCCAGTGCCTAATGGAATGAAGTCTATATCATAACTATCTTCAGGATCGCCGGCAAGGGGATTGCAACGATTGATATTTACCCCTATCCCATACTCTTTGGCCACCATCTTTATGGTAGCTAAATTCTTCTTGTCGACGGATTCCTGTTGTATTTGATAATAATAATTTCTTTTGTAGCGTGAACTTCCCATTTGAGTTTGAGGAATCAATGGTATATTGCCGTTAAGTAGAATATTATAAATTTCATCGACTTTCCCGTTATTAAATTCTTCGATATTAATCTGCGAATGCCAATCTGGATCACTTTCCAAAAAGTTATTTTCCGATAAATAGGTGATTTCGGTACCTAAGTCGCTGGCAATAAAATGCGGGAAAAACCTGAATCCACCTTGCTCCATTTTATGTAATATTGATTCGATACTACTCCCGGTTACCCAGCCAAAGACAAGTTCTTGATCCATGCTTTTTGCTTCTAAGTAATTTTCAAGCTCATATACATCTTCCTGTCTCTCGTGACTCATGTAATGAGGATAATAGGTCTCATCGAAATCACAGAATACAATGTATTTTGGGTTCTCGACATTTGGCAATAACTGAAAACCGCCCTTTTTATTCAAAAACATAACAATCCCTCCATTCGCTAAAAATATAACTTTTTAAAAATACAACTCAGATAAATTTTGTTAATATATTAGGAACGGTTTAATCATAACTTCTGAAATCGATAACATGTCAACCACATATTGCAAGGATGGGATTAAATGACGAGAATTAGCGAGATAGCCAAGATATGTAATGTCTCTAAAACAACGGTATCCAGAGTCTTAAATAATCATCCATATGTATCGAAAGAAAAGAGGGAACAAATCTTAAAGGTCATGGAAGAGCTTGATTATGCACCAAGTTCACTAGCCCGGAATTTTAGGACAAATAAAACCCAAACCATTGCAATATCAGTCCCAAGTTTCGATCATCCATTCTTTGCCCAATTGGTTAAAGGAGTATCTCTAGCAGCCTTGGAAAATGATTATAAAGTTCTCATTTTTCAAACCTTTTATGATGCGAAAAATGAATTGGATGTTATGGGGAAATTAAAGAATAGAGAAGTAGATGGGGTTATTTTAGGAGCATTAGAAAATGAATGGAATGCAATCAAGCCTTATTTGAAATACGGCCCGATTTTACTGTGTAATGAATACCATCATTCCGCTTCTATACCGATTATTGGATATGACGAATTCGAAGCGACTTACAAAGCGGTTAATCATTTAATAGAAAAAGGCCATAGGAAAATAGGTTTTTGTTACGATACTTCTTATAGTCAGGCTCAGGGTCAAAGAAAAGAAGGATTTATAAAAGCGTTAGCGGATAATAATTTACTGCATAATGACGATTGGATATTTGGACATGGATTTAGTATTGAAGATGGATTCCGTATTTGTGATGAAATAGTAAAATTAAAAGAAAAACCTACTGCCTTATTTACTGGAAATGACCAGGTAGCAGCAGGAATTATTAAAAAGGCAACTGCGTTGGGCTACAAAATACCGGAATGCCTAGCCATAGTTGGTTATGATAATCAATCTATTTGCCAAGTAACAACCCCTACCATAACCACAATCGATATACCGATTATGGAACTAGGACAACGCACTGTAATAGAATTGATAAAATATTTAAATGAAGATTTGAAATTAAAGCGCGACATTATTAAATTGCCTACAGAACTTAAAATCAGAGAATCAACCTGACCTTCATAAAGATATAAAGGCTTCTTATTCAGTTCATTATCCTTTCAGACAAATACTCAAGAAATTCTAAGGGAGGGAATAATTCATCCTACCCCGGGAATAATCTGACCAACCCCCAGAATAATTCGACTTTCCCGGGAAATAATTCACCTAAACCCAACATAATTCGACTTACCACGGTATGATCCTTCCTATACACAAATCCGCTATCCATTAAAGTATTCATTCAAGTTCCAGACACCAATCATTGCATTTCATAAAGCTCCCTGGCGGGTATTCGAATTCACATTCGGAGATGAGATTGAAGCCGAGCTTGCGGCAAATTGCGTTAGATGCAGGATTAGTGACCGAAGGGAATGCGTGAATGTATTTGTAATTTCGTTCGGCTTTGATTTTCTCCATCAGTGCCTTCACGGCATGAGATGCGATTCCTTTTCCTTGAAAGGGAGGGAGGACGCTCCAACCGATTTCGTACACAAATTCATCGTTCCACACTTTTTGCCAGTAGCCAACGGAACCGGCTGCTTTTGCCTCTGGAAACGGGGTGATGCTAAACATGCATCCCTTATCACCAATCTGTAGATACCGCTGATGACGCTTCAGGATTTGTTCATTACTTTCTGGTCCGCCAAGATGTTCCATCATTTCTGGGGCATTTAGTTGAAATAGTAATTGAAGGTCATTATCTTCCCACGGTTTAATTTCCAATCTAGTTTCCGAAATCCGACTCACCCCTAAATTTATATTTTCTCTTATAATTTTCTTGGCTTAATGCGAGATTCCTTTATTTGACCTTATTATTCTATTGCCTTTGTGCTGAATTTTGATTTAAATAAGAATAAAGAGATGAATGTTTCCCATTAAATGCTATAATTTACAGGTGATTCTATCAAATGGCAGAGAACGGAGATGAAGAAATGAAATCTTCAGTAAATCAGTTTTCCACTCAATTTGAATGGATATTGAATGTGATCAATGTGGGTGTCCATATTGTGAATAAAGATGGGGATACGGTTTTTTACAATGAAATGATGGCGCATATCGACGGGCTGGATCGGGAGCAGGTGCTGGGGGAGAATATTTTTCAGCTTTATCCTTCATTGACTGATGAATCCAGTACGCTGCATGTGGCCTTGGAAAAAGGCAATGAAACGATTGAGTCCATTCAAACATATGTCAATTTAAAGGAGAAAAAAATAACGTCGATCAATAGTACGTATCCTTTGTATGAGGATGGTGAAATTATTGGGGCAGTGGAAATCGCAAAGGATATTACGAAGGTCATGAATATGTATGACCAAATTGTCGATTTGCGTTCCCAGCTGGCCGAGACGCATAGGAAAAATAAGTTTTCTGAAGGGACGGCGACCTATCATTTTAGTGATTTGATCGGCAATAGTCCTGCTTTTAAGCAAGCGATTTCCTTGGCGAAAAAAGCGGCCCGTACACATTCCCCAGTCATGATTTATGGACCAACAGGGACAGGGAAGGAACTGGTCGCGCAAAGTATACATAATGTAAGTGCTCAGCGAAATCAGCCTTTCATCGCGCAAAACTGTGCGGCCGTTCCAAAGGAATTGATGGAGGGGCTGCTGTTCGGCACGACGAAAGGGGCTTTTACCGGAGCGATGGATCGCATGGGCATTTTTGAGCAGGCAAATGGCGGTACTCTTTTCCTTGATGAGCTGAATAGCCTCGACCTCGGTCTGCAGGCAAAATTGCTGCGGGTGCTTCAGGAAGGTGAAGTGCGCCGTGTTGGAGGTTCGAAGGAGCAAAAGATTAATGTGAAGATCATTGCTGCGATGAACATTTCTCCGGAAGAGGCGTTGGAGCGGGGAATCATTCGTTCGGATTTGTTTTTTCGCCTCAATGTCGTAACGATCCAGATGCCTTCTCTTTCCGAGCGTAAAACGGATATTCCGGAAATCGTCAATCACTTTATTCAAAAATTCAACAAATCATTTTTTACGGAAGTGCGCGGGATCAGTCAAAAGGCGATGCAGCGGCTTCTTCAATATCCATGGCCCGGGAACATTCGTGAATTGGGGCATGCCATCGAGTTAACCTTTAACGTCATGGACGCTGGGGAAGATATGATTGATGAACATCATCTTCCTGCTTATCTTTTCCCATCAGGAAATTATGCTGCAGCAAATGCGCAGAGCCAGCCTTCCCCATTGAAAAGCAGGATTGATTTACCTGTCGTTCTTGAAGAAATGGAAAGGGAAATGATCATCAATATGTTCGAGAAATATAACGGGAATATCAGCAAAACGGCAGAAGCCCTCAATATTAAAAGGCAGGGACTGCAATATAAGTTAAACAAGTACGGCATTGAAAAAGTTTATACGGCAGGGTCGAAGGAAACCAAGTGAATTCAGTTTTTTGGAAACGCTGTCACTTTCTTGATCATGATGTAATGTAAAGAGACTTTCAGAATGTAGACAAGCTCGATGAAAATCGAATTTGTCTACATTTTTTTGCTTGTACAAATTTGGACGTTGATTGAAACGTGGGGCACTCGCTTTCCGCGGGCGGTCCGCCCCCGGCTGGGCTCTCCCTTGGACTCGATATTCCCGCAGGATTCCTGTACACCCGCTCCAATCAACTATGTTTAAAAATTTGGATAGAACTCCTTTTGTCTACAAACTGGAGGGCTCTTGTGTAAAGAGAGCCTTCTTTTTTATTGCTTGGCGCAAAGAATCTGGCTGCAAAAAATTATGCATAATGAAAAATATCTTGCGATTTTAAGCTCGTTTTACCCCCATTTGCTTATGATTTCCTTGTTATCAATGTTGGCATCATTCTTGCGAGAGTATATAGATAAGTTCTTATAATAAAGGGGGCATTATTAATGAATTTGATGGGAATGGATGTAAAACATAAAGAATACCTAGGTGGACGCAGGCATTATAATGATATCGAATTATGGAAGGATGTAACGGAAGAGCAGTGGAATGATTGGATCTGGCAATTGACCAATACGATTAAATCACTGGATGATCTGAAAAAGGTCGTCAACCTGACACCGGAAGAAGAGGAAGGAGTCCGGATTTCGACTCAAACGATTCCGTTGAACATTACGCCTTATTATGCTTCTTTGATGAATCCCGATGACCCTCGCTGTCCGATTCGTTTACAGTCTGTACCGCTTTCGGCAGAAATGAACAAGACTAGATATGATTTGGAGGATCCGCTGCATGAGGATGAGGATTCCCCTGTTCCAGGATTGACGCATCGTTATCCGGATCGCGTTCTATTCCTTGTAACGAACCAATGCTCCATGTACTGCAGATATTGTACACGACGCCGTTTTTCAGGTCAGGTTGGCATGGGTGTTCCCAAGAAACAGCTTGACGGGGCGATTGAATATATCCGGAACACTCCGGAAGTGAGGGACGTCCTGATCTCCGGCGGTGACGGCCTGTTGATCAATGATAAGATCCTTGAATACGTATTGAGTAACCTACGCGCCATCCCGCATGTGGAAATCATCCGGATCGGCACACGTGCACCGGTCGTTTTCCCGCAGAGGATTACGGAAAATTTATGTAATATTCTGAAAAAGTACCATCCGGTTTGGTTGAATACGCATTTCAATCATTCACTTGAACTGACGGATGAAGCGAAAAAAGCATGTGATATGCTCTCGATGGCAGGGGTGCCGCTTGGTAATCAGGCAGTCATCCTCGCTGGTATCAACGATAGTGTCCATATCATGAAAAAGCTTATGCATGACTGTGTTAAAGCAAGGGTAAGACCTTATTACATTTATCAATGTGATCTATCTGAAGGGATTGGCCATTTCCGGGCGCCGGTTTCAAAAGGACTGGAAATCATTGAAGCGCTGCGCGGCCATACATCAGGATATGCAGTGCCAACCTTTGTGGTGGATGCTCCTGGCGGCGGCGGAAAGATTGCCTTGACCCCGAATTACCTTCTTTCGCAAAGTCCGGATAAAGTCGTTTTACGGAACTTTGAAGGAGTAATCACTAGCTATCCGGAGCCGAAGAACTATGTTGCCGGCAGTGCGGATGCTTACTTTGATGAAGTGTATGGTACTGCGGATAGGAAAGAAGCCGTCGGGATTTCCGCGCTCATGACGGATGAGAAATTCAACTTGGTGCCAGAGGGCCTTCGTCGTCTTGACAAGAGAAAAGCGTATGAAAGCACTGATGAACATGCTTCCTTGAAGGATCGCCGTGATAAACGGGATGAAATGAAGGAAAAATTAAGGTTGGCCCAAGAAAAAAAGTTGGCCGCTAGCGGCTCGGTGAAATCTGATGGCAAGGAGGAATGAAGATGGACTGCTTATGGTGCAATACCCCAAACGTAGAAGAAAGTGAAAAGAAGGATTGTTACTGGATCATGCCTGACGGGAAACGCTCAATAAAAGTCCTTCAAGTTCCGGCCATAAACTGTCCTGAATGCGGAATCTATGTGTCTGATTCAATGAATCAAAAGGTGGATGAAGCCTTATCCATATATGATGTGAGTGAATATCCTGATGAGTTTACGTATGAACAGCTTCTTCAGGCACCTGTCAAAAGATTATTCAATTGGAAATAGAATGCCGGGAGAAGCGGATGTTAGGCATCTCTTCTCCCGAATTCTTTAAATAAGGGGGATACATGATGCCTGTTCAAAAGCTGCCTTTTTTCACCCAAATGGAGACTGGGGATTGTTATACGATGGAAATCTATCATGATCATGCCAATCAGCGCTTACGCATGGATGATTATCGGGGAAATATCAAAAAAGCGATCGATCGGGCCCTTGCCATCGCAAAGGAGCAGGGCTTTACTAAAGTGATACTTAAAGCCAGGAATGAAGATTTATCCGCTGCATTGAGTCAGGGATTCATGCTGGAAGGAATATTGAGCAAGTATTTCAAAGGGAATGATGCCTATTGCATGGCCTTCTATTTAACGGATGAAAGGCGAACAAGCGACTTTTGGGTCAAGGAAGATAGAGTCATCCAAGATGTCAGTCAGATTCCTAGACTGATTGAATCTCAGCAAATACCTAAGGATTATATCCTCCGGTCTGCTACGGTTGAAGATGCAAAAGAGCTGGCGAAGCTATATGGTGCCATCTTTGAAACCTATCCTACACCGATGAATGATGAGCGATATATCAAGAAAGTGATGGAGGAAGGTACGATCTTTAGTGTTATCGAATATGAAGGAACCATCGTAAGTGCTGCATCCGCGGAAGTGAATGAGATGTATCACAATGCTGAATTAACGGACTGTGCAACAATTCCCCAGCATCGAAAGCATGGTTTCATGAAGGTGCTCATCTCCGCATTGGAACAAGAATTGTTCAGGAAAAACATTTATTGCTCATATTCATTGGCCCGTTCATTGTCAATGGGCATGAACGCCGTCTTTCATCAGCTGGGTTATGAATATGGCGGCAGATTAACGAAGAATTGCAATATTTGGGATAAGTATGAGGACATGAATATTTGGGGTAAAGATTTATCCCTCAAGTAGGAGGATTTTTCTATGGCTAAATACACATGGGTTGATAAAGAAACCTGCATTGCGTGCGGGGCGTGCGGTTCAACAGGTCCTGAGATTTATGACTATGACGATCAAGGGATCGCTTTCGTCATCCTGGACGATAATCAAGGGATTGCCGAGGTTCCTGAAACCTTGCATGATGACATGCAAGATGCTATGGAAGGCTGCCCTACAGAATCCATCCTGATTCAGGATGAGCCTTTTAGGATCGGTTCCTTTTAAGAACTTAATTGATTAATAGATATTGCACAGTGGGTACGAACGTTAAAAGGAGAGATGACATGACACGCAATTATTTGATTAAGCCTACTTTAGATCATGACTATCCCACTATCTCTCATGGGAATGGAATTTATCTTTATGATATAGATGGAAATCAGTATATAGATGGATCATCAGGAGCGGTCACGGCAAGTATTGGCCATGGCGTATTGGATGTTGTCGAGGCAATGACGGAGCAGGCCCGCAAAGTTTCTTTTGCATATAGGTCTCATTTTACGAGTGAAGCCGCAGAGGCATTGGCCAAAAAGCTAAGTGAGTTGGCTCCAGGGGATTTGAATTGGTCATTTTTCGTGAATAGTGGATCGGAAGCGACCGAAACGGCGATGAAGATCGCGATTCAACATTGGCAAGAAAAAGGGTTTGAGAGAAAAAACCGCATCGTCTCCAGGTGGACGAGTTATCACGGGATCACGATGGGCGCTTTATCGATGTCCGGCCATGTACCAAGAAGAAAGCGTTTTGTGCCGCTATTGGAGGATTTCCCTAGCATTTCGGCTCCATACTGTTATCGCTGTCCTTATAATAATGAAACTTCCGGATGCAAGCTTCAGTGTGCAAATGAACTGGAGACAGCCATTCAAAGGGTCGGATCCGAGAATATCGCCGCCTTCATCGCAGAACCCATAATCGGAGCATCCGCTGGTGCTGTAACACCGCCGGATGGCTACTATCAAAGGATTAAGGAAATCTGCGAAAACTATGACATTCTTTTTATTGCCGATGAGGTAATGACGGGAATCGGACGGACAGGAAAAATGTTCGCGATGGAACACTGGGGAGTCACTCCGGATATCATCGCATTGGGTAAAGGAATGAGCGCAGGCTATACTCCAATGGCAGCCACAATGGTTACTGACCGTGTCATGGAGCCCATTTTAAAAGGCTCGAAATCAATCATGGCTGGACACACATATAGTGCAAACCCTCTATCTGCTGCCGTTTCATTGGAAGTGCTTTCCTACATTGAGGGAAATGACCTGGTTCAGGCAGCGGAAAAGAAAGGTCAATATCTGTTTAAGAAGCTGCAAGGCTTGGCTGAGAAATTCGACATCATTGGTGATGTAAGAGGGAAAGGGCTGCTCCTTGGGCTTGAGTTTGTCTCCGATCGGATTTCAAAAACTCCATTCGACTTGCAAATCGGCCTGACTACAAGGCTTGTCAATAAGGCTTTTGCGAAGGGGTTGTTAATCTATCCTGCTGCAGGTGCGATTGAAGGAATCGCTGGCGATGCGGTTATTTTATCTCCGCCATTAATCATTACGAATGAAGAAATCGATCGCCTAGTCAAGATACTGGAAGCTTCCCTCAATGAGTTGCAGCAAGAATTGCACGCGGAAGGTTTAATTGAAGACATGCAGGCTATTTAGGAGGAACGGTATGAAGCAGGTCATTACGAAGAAAAACAAAATTGTGACCATGGAAGAAGCGCTGGAGCATATTTCCGATGGATGCACACTCATGTATGGCGGATTTGGCGGAGTGGGGACTCCTCCGACGCTTGTACAGGGTATCCTTGACAAGGGCGTTAAGGAATTGACCTTGATTGGCAATGATACTGGATTCCCTGATATCGGCATTGGCCGGCTTGTGACCGCTGAAATGGCAAAGAAAGTGATCGCCTCGCATATCGGATCCAATCCTAATGCCGGCAAGCTCATGACTGAAGGAAAGCTGCAAGTCGAATTTTCACCGCAGGGTACATTAGCTGAACGGATTCGTGCCGGCGGTGTAGGCTTAGGCGGGATTTTTGTCGATGTCGGGATTGGTACGATAGCCGAAGAAGGCAAGGACAAGATTGTAATAGAAGGAAAAGAATATTTGGTGGAAACCGCTTTGACGGCTGAGGTCAGCATCGTCCATGCCAAAAAGGCCGATTCACTTGGGAATTTAGTGTACGACAAGACAGCATGTAATTTCAATCCGCTGGTAGCGATGGCAGGGGCCTTCACGATTGCGGAAGTGGAGGAAATCGTTCCTGCAGGCGAATTGGATCCGGAATGTATTGCCACACCAGGCATTTATGTAGATATGGTGATTCCGACAAAAGGGGTGAATTGGAAATGGGCATGGCAGTAGATGTACGAAATCGCATCGCGAAACGCGCCGCCAAGGAAATCCATGACGGATTGATCGTCAATTTAGGCATCGGCATCCCTACCTTGGTGGCAGAACATATTCCTCAAAATATCCATGTGCTGTTCCATGCGGAAAATGGAGTTCTCGGTACGGGTCCAAGTCCTGATCCCGGAAAAGAAGATCCTGCCCTCTGTAATGCGGGAGGTTTCCCGATCACCACTGTATTGGGAGCTTCTTACTTTGACAGTGCAACGGCATTTGGAATGATCAGGAAAGGATACATCGACATCACCATCCTTGGGGCCCTGGAAGTCAGTGAAAAAGGGGATTTGGCGAATTGGATCGTCCCAGGAAAGCGGGTGCCGGGTATGGGCGGGGCAATGGAACTTGCCCAGAAAGCCAAAAAGGTGATCGTCCTGATGAATCACGTGAATAAGCAGGGTGAATCTAAGATCTTGAAGACATGTACGCTTCCATTGACGGCAAGAAAGAGTGTGGATTTAATCATTACGGATATGGCTGTCATGGAAGTAACAGAAGAGGGATTGGTGCTTAAGGAAGTCATGGCGCCATATACCGTGGATGATGTGATAAGGAATACAGAGGCGACATTGAAAATCCATGCTGCCGTGAACACCATTGAATAGGTAAGAGGAGGAAAAAAGCTTGAATGAGGTTGTCATCGTTGCAGGGGCGCGAACTGCAGTTGGATCCTTTGGAAAATCACTCAGGAATGTTAAAGCTACCGAATTGGGCCGTCAAGTATTGGAAGGTTTAATGGAGAATTCCGGTTTGGGTAAAGAAAAAGTCAATGAAGTGATTTTCGGACACGGCTATGTCCACGGAGGCGGACTTAACTCGGCACGAATTTCGTCGCAGCTGGCATGTTTCTCACACAGTGTCCCAGGACACGTTGTAATCAAAGCATGTGGATCAGGTTTAAAGGCCATTACCAACGCCGCTTTAACTATCGCTGCTGGTCAAGAAGACATCATTATTGCCGGCGGAGTGGAGAGCATGAGCAATGTGCCTTATATCGTGAAAAATAGATGGGGCGGTAAATTTGGAAACGTAACGATGGAGGATGCTCTGCTGGCAGATGGATTAATATGTTCCTTGGAAAATGATCATATGGGAATCACTGCCGAGCGCTTGGCTGAAAAATACGGTATCCGTCGTGAAGAACAGGATCAATTTGCTTATCAAAGCCACAAGAAGGCTTGGAAAGCTATAGAAGAGGGTCGCTTTAATAGAGAAATTATTTCGCTTAAAATCAAGGATCGAAAAGGACTTCAAATCTTCAACCATGACGAAGGGGTACGCGAGGACATTCATCTAGATCAACTAGCCAGTCTTCCAGCAGTATTCAAAAATGAAGGAACCATTACGGCAGGAAATGCCTGCCCTATGAATGATGGGGCTGCAGCTGTACTTTTAATGTCCAAGCAGCAAGCAGAAGAAAAGGGATTAAAACCGCTCTTGAAAATAAAAGCTTTCGCCAGTGCAGGAGTTGAACCTGGAGTTATGGGGATTGGACCCGTACCAGCGACTCGAAAGGCATTGGCAAAAGCAGGTCTATCGTTAGAGGATATCGGACTGATTGAACTTAATGAAGCCTTTGCAGCCCAAGCACTTGCAGTGATCAAGGAGTTAGATTTGAATCCGGATATTGTCAATGTCAATGGGGGGGCAATTGCACTTGGTCACCCTGTAGGAGCAACAGGTGTAAAATTGACAGTCACACTGATGCATGAAATGTTGCGTTCACAAGTTAAGTACGGAATGGTAACGTTGTGTATGGCAGGCGGAATGGGACTTTCAGTAATCTATGAGAATATGTGTAATTAAGGAGGATAAACGTGCCGGATATACAAAAACGGATAAACCAATGGATCAAGGATCATCGGGAAGAAGGAACGAATCTATTGCAAAAAATGGTACAAGCCCCGAGCACACAAGGAAATGAAGCGGGGGCACAGGCCATCGTCGCCCAAAAGCTGAAGGAAATGGGTTTGCAGATCGATAGTTGGGAACCTGACGGCGGCGAGCTGAAAAAGCATTCTTATTTCTATTCACCGCGCAGTGAATTTTCCAACAGCCCCAATGTGGTGGGTATCATGAAAGGGACTGGAGGCGGACGTTCCATCATCTTGAACGGACATATCGATGTGGTTCCGGACGGAGACCGAGATCAGTGGGACGACGACCCATATAGCGGAGCGATTAAGAATGGAAGGATGTTTGGACGCGGCGTAACCGATATGAAGGGTGGAAATGTTTCGCTGATTCTGGCGATGCAGGCATTGAAGGAAAATGGTATCCAATTAAAAGGAGATGTCATTTTTCAAAGTGTGATTGAAGAAGAAAGCGGAGGAGCCGGAACATTAGCGGCCGTCCTGAGAGGATATAAAGCCGATGCCGCCCTGATCCCTGAACCGACGAATATGAGAATCTTCCCGAAACAGCAGGGTTCGATGTGGTTCCGAATCCATGTTAAAGGCCGGTCAGCCCATGGCGGAACAAGGTATGAAGGCGTTAGTGCGATTGAAAAAAGCATGACTGTCATCAATCATATTCGTGCCTTGGAAGAAAAGCGAAATGCACGTATCAGTGATCCGCTTTATCAGAACACGCCCATTCCGATTCCAATCAATCTAGGTGTCATTGAAGGCGGTAATTGGCCGTCATCCGTTCCCGACCTTGTGAAAGTCGAAGGAAGGATGGGTGTTGCGCCGGAAGAAACGATGGAGCAGGCGAAAGACGAAATGGCTGCCTGGTTGCTTCAGCTCGGGGAAGCGGACCAATGGTTCAAGGAAAACCCGCCCGTATTGGAATGGTTCGGGGCACGCTGGGTTCCAGGGTCAATTGATGTCGAGCACGAACTGATGAATGCACTTGTTCATCAATATCGGCAGGTTGCCGGACAGGACCCGGTCATTGAAGCCTCCCCTTGGGGAACGGACGGGGGATTGCTGACACATGTCGGTGAAACGCCAGCAATCGTTTTCGGACCGGGAGTAACCGAGGTTGCCCACTATCCAAATGAATACATCCTGCTCGACAACGTGTTCTCCACAGCCGAAATCATTGCGCTCACTCTAATTCAATGGTGTGGAATGGAGACTGAGCAGGATGGGGTCACCCAATCTGGGAAGAGGGAAGCTATACCAGGAAATGGCAATTGAACTGGATGGCATCCCAGCAAGTGAAGCGAACGATTAAGTCTTTCACAAAGCGGTTGTTAAAAAACTCTTTTATTCTTGAACTTTTAACTTTAAAAGAAAATGAGGTAGGAACCTTATGGACATGAATCTCATTGATAATGAAGAACCGACAGTTAAAAGGAATCCCATTGATAATCAAGAACCGACAGTTAAAAGGCAACTGAAAGCAAGACATATGACCATGATTGCCATTGGCGGTTCAATAGGAACCGGATTATTCCTGGCGAGCGGGGCAACCATCCAGAGCGCAGGGCCCGGCGGTGCCCTCGCTGCCTATGCCTGCATTGGGATCATGGTTTATTTCCTGATGACGAGCTTAGGGGAAATGGCGACGTATATGCCTGTGTCGGGATCCTTTTCCACCTATGCCACACGCTTTGTTGATCCCGCATTCGGCTTTGCACTTGGCTGGAATTATTGGTTTAACTGGGCAGTCACGCTTGCCGTGGAAATAGCTGCAGCAGCCATCATCATGAAATTCTGGCTCCCTGATGTACCCAGCCTGATATGGAGTGCCTTATTTCTTGGAATCGTCTTCACCCTCAACGCCCTATCCATTAAAAGCTATGGTGAATCTGAATATTGGTTTGCACTAATAAAAGTCATTGCCATCATTTGCTTCATCATTATTGGTTTATTGACCATATTGGGGATTTTTGGCGGAAAGGTGATCGGATTTGAAAACTTCACCATGGATGAGGCACCATTCAAGGGAGGATTTTTATCAATCATCTCAATCTTTCTAATCGCGGGATTTTCTTTTCAAGGAACTGAACTTGTTGGTATTGCTGCCGGGGAAAGTGAAGAACCCGAAAAAAATGTTCCGAATGCGATCCGCCAAGTATTTTGGCGCATCCTCTTATTTTACATCGGGGCCATCCTGATACTCGGCCTCTTAATACCTTATACAAGTCCAAGTTTGTTGAACGGAGATGTCGAAAACATTTCTGTAAGCCCTTTCACGCTTGTCTTTGAACGGGCAGGACTGGCATTCGCGGCATCCGTCATGAATGCGGTTGTGTTAACCTCCTTACTATCCGCAGGGAACTCGGGGCTATATGCATCAACGCGGATGTTATGGTCGATGGCAAAAGATAAACAAGCTCCCAAATTCCTGGCTAAAGTCAACCGCAGGGGAATCCCGATGAATGCTTTGATTATGACATCCATAATTGGGGGATTCGCCTTCTTGACCTCCATTTTCGGGGACCATGTATTTACATGGCTATTGAATGCATCCGGGCTGACTGGCTTCATCGCCTGGATTGGAATCGCCATAAGCCATTATCGCTTTAGACGTGCCTATGTTGCACAGGGTGGTGACCTAAACGAATTGAAATATAAAGCAAAATGGTTTCCATTCGGTCCGATTCTTTCATTCACCCTGTGCATGCTCGTCATAGCAGGACAGAATTATGGAGCATTCCTAAGCGGCAGCATCGACTGGTATGGCGTCGCCGTCTCCTATATCGGATTACCGATATTCCTGGCAGTCTGGTTAGGATATAAGTTTTATCACAAGACCAAATTAATAGCATTGAAAGATTGTCAATTCGATAAATCAGATGTGGCTTGATACCAATGGAAAAAACCTGAGCTCCCCTTTGGGAACTCAGGTTTTTTTATGAAGATTTGTATCGAAATCGAATTATATCTACGAAAATCGAAATATCTGCGAAAATAGGAATATATCAGCGAAAAACGGAATATATCTCCGAAAATCGAAATATATCTACGAAAATCCAGTTATATCTCCGAAAGAGACAATTATCTCATTAAAGTTCGCATTGTTTCTTCCATTCCTTCTTTGTATGGAGTTTTAGGGATGGGGCCGATGCGTTTTTCATATTTTTCTCCATCCAGGATGAATCCTTCTTTCGTTAAATACATGATTTCCACTACTTCTTTCATGAAAGGGTTGAACAAACCCAGTATCTTAATGATGTTTTTTGTAAGGGGAAAGACCATCTTTTTCTGTCCCGTTACCTGACGGGCAATTTGGATGATTTCGTTTCCGGAAATCAGACCAGGTCCAGGGATGTTCCAATTTTCACCATAGGAGTCGTCTTTTTCTGCTATTTCCACAATCATTTTTGCGGCATCCGGTAAGTAGACATATTCTCTTGGTGTTTTTAAATCCCCGATAAAGACGGTCGTTTTATTTGCAGCTAGGCCATTCAAGGTTGGCTGAAGGTAGGAGTTCTGTGAGGTAGCGCCATAATAATCAGGCAGCCTGACAATCAATGCTTTGGCATTTTTCCATTTTTGGCTGAATATGAGCTTCTCGAATTCAAACCTGATTTGCCCTTTTTTTGTATGCGGCTGTTTTGGATGGTTTTCATCTCCTTTCGCAACTTGGTGCCCATAGATATATATTCCATCCACAATGACAATCTTCTTACCTAAAATATCGGCTGTCTTCATGACACTTTCCCCAAGTGAAAGGAGTTTTGATGCCATCTCTTGATAGGGAACGTTGGCACATTGGAAAATGACTTCCGCATCCTTTGCAGCCTCTACAATTGTTTGGTAATCAAAGATGTCACCGATTCTGTATGATAAGTGTTGCGAATGATCATGCTCTTTCATTAATTGCTCTAGCTTACTTCTTGAACGCCCGAAAGCGATGACTTCTGTGCCCCTTGATAATAATTCTGACACAATGACTTGACCTGATCCGCCGGTTGCTCCTAACACAATAGCTTTCTTCATAGCTTACATCCCCTTTTGATTTATTGATCAATCACTAAATAAACTTTCAAAATAAGGAACCGATGAAAATCGGTTCTTACCTGCCCCCGCCATCCATAAGCTCGGGCATATTGATGAAGTGGGAAATATTGCAGAGTATCCCTCTCGCCAGGAAGGTGGCCACTTGGTCCTCGGCATTCGGAATTCCGGCAGATTGAAATTTTTCAAGTGTGTGATGTCTAATGCTCGCTAACCCTGATCGAGTAGAATTTCTTATTGCGTCTTCCGTCACTGAAAGTCCTATGACCTGAAGCGCAATTTCATTGGGATTGGACTCAGTCAATTCTTCATATACCTTGATCATATGGTTAACAAGGTCTTCGGGCCCTGCTTCAATTTCAAAAGCTTGAAGGATCCTTTCGTATGCCCGGTCCAGAGCCGCAACGAATAAATCCTCTTTAGTTTTAAAGAATTTAAACACATAAGGCTGGGAGATGCCGGCTTTTTCTGCAATTAAGGCAGTCGTTGTATTGTAATAGCCTTTATCTGCAAAAACCTCCAAACCAGCTTCCAGAATGTCTTCTTTTCGATTCTCTTTTTTGGGTCTGGCCATCGGTATCCTCCATATTTTAATTAATTAGTGATTAATCAATCACTAATTAATAACCATAATATCGCAACATGGTAATTTTTGCAATAAGGTATTTAAATCATTTTTTTAAAATTGAATAATTGGGGAGGTGGGGCAATATTATTCTATGTACGATTATACTGTGGATGAAAGGAAACTGATGATGAAAGAGGCGTTTCGCGGTTCTGGAATTGGAGTCATTTTCATGGCGGTCTTCGGAACACTGTGGGCGGGTACCGGTGTAATGGGATTGCAGGGGTGGGGGTTTCCCTATGTGGAACTCGCAGCCATATTCGTGGGAATCATCATGGTTATCGTTGGCATTTCATTAATACATGCATCACAAAAAATGTCCAATCAAGTTTCAGATGATGGGGCAAGACGTCTTAAGCGTATCGGATTTTTGTTTAATATGGTCTTCATTGCCGAAGGTTTGCTGATTGGGATTGCCATTTCCATCTGTAACTTGATCAATCAGACCGATCTTATACCGGGGGTCATCGCCATTATTGTAGGGATTCATTTTTTACCTTTGGCGTCACTTTTCCAAATCAAGGTTTACTATGCAACAGGAGTGCTTCTCTGTTTATTGGCGCTTATCACATGGCTGTTTGTGCCAGACACCGTCATGGTTGGGGAGCATCAAATCCTTGCACCGTTATCATTGCTCGGCTTTGGATGCGCGCTAATACTCTGGACCACTGGACTTACGCTATGGCTTGGAATAAAGAATTCAAGCCGAACGATAGCCGATGAGGAATGAATCAATGAAAAAACCCGTCATGGCGAACGGGTTTTTTCATTTAATTTTTCATCCAGGTCAAGAGCCTGACAATTTGAAATGGTTCATTCCATACGAGAATGAAACTTAAAAGAAAGAATGCAGCCACAGCCAAAAATTTCGACAGTCCTCTTTCATTTTTATACATGGCCCCAAAGCTGCATAACATACCAATTAGCAACGCACCAAATCCTGAAATCATTAGCAGATCGGACGCTTTTGAAAAAGCAAGGGAACAGCAAAATGATAGGATACCAATCACTGCAAATAAGATTGACCAATTGCTTAAACGTTTCATAGAAACTCCTTTTTTACTAATTATACCAATTGGGTGTTAGTAATGAAATGAAAAAAATTGAGGTTGTCACTTATGGGAATATATTGTAATATATATAACAATATAAAATTTTAGAAGCATTAATAAGGACATGAATCATTTTTACGGTCTGCAGAGAGGGAAGGACAGCTGCGAACTTCCTGGCTTAGGAAACTGATTTACCGCCTTTGAGCTATATCGGTGAACAAGAGTAACTGATATCGTCTAAGCTGCGTTACAGCTCCAGAGCCATGAGTATTTTTTGCTTATGGGAAATTGGGTGGAATCACGGGTAAACGCACTCGTCCCTTACATAGGGATGGGTGCGTTTTTTATTATTATAATTATTGCCATGATAAGGACATGAATCATTTTTACGGTCTGCAGAGAGGGAAGGGCAGCTGCGAACTTCCTGGCTTAGGAAACTGATTTACCGCCTTTGAGCTATATCGGTGAACAAAAGTAACTGATATCGTCTAAGCTGCGTTACAAGCTCCAGAGCCATGAGTGTTTTTTGCTTATGGGAAATTGGGTGGAACCACGGGTAAACGCACTCGTCCCTTGCATAGGGATGTGTGCGTTTTTTTTCTATATGAAAATCTGGCGATGATAAGGACATGAATCATTTTTACGGCCTGCAGAGAGGGAAGGGTAGCTGCGAACTTCCTGGCTTAGGAAACTGATTTACCGCCTTTGAGCTATATCGGTGAACAAGAGTAACTGATATCGTCTAAGCTGCGTTACAAGCTCCAGAGCCATGAGTGTTTTTTGCTTATGGGAAATTGGGTGGAACCACGGGTAAACGCACTCGTCCCTTGCATAGGGATGTGTGCGTTTTTTTATTATTAAAAAGGGGTGTTTATGTGATGGGTGAAAAAATGATTAAAGTTAAATTCCCGGATGGGCAGCAAAAGGAGTATCCGCAAGGGATAACAGTGGAAAGTGTGGCAAGCTCAATCAGCCCAAGTTTAAGGAAAAAGGCAGTAGCTGGAAAACTGGATAAGCAGTTGGTTGATCTAAGTCATAAGCTTAATAAGGATGGTGAACTGTCGATCTTGACTCTCGATTCGGTTGAAGGATTACAAGTATTGCGACATACATCGGCGCATGTTTTGGCACAGGCTGTGAAAAGAATTTACGAAAATGTGGAATTAGGGATGGGACCAGTCGTGGAAGACGGTTTTTACTATGATTTTAAGTTAGACCACTCTTTGAGCTCAGAAGATCTGCAAGCCATTGAAAAAGAGATGGAACATATCATAAGTGAAAATCTGGAAATTAAAAGGATAGAAGTGACTTATGAAGAAGCTGTGAAGTTATTCGAGGGGAGAGGGGAGTCATTCAAGTTGGATATAGCAAAGAACATCCCCAATGGTGAAAAATTAACGCTCTATCAACAGGGGGAATTCATCGATCTTTGCAAAGGGCCGCACCTTCCATCCACATCATTTGTAAAATCATTCAAATTGACTCGTGTATCCGGTGCCTATTGGCGGGGAGACAATCAAAATGAAGTTCTCCAAAGGGTGTATGGCGTAGCTTTCCGAAAGAATAAGGATTTACAGGATCATTTTAAATTCCTGGAAGAAGCGGCCAAACGCGATCACCGTAAATTAGGGAAGCAGTTGGAATTATTCATGTTTTCAGAGGAAGCCCCTGGAATGCCATTTTATTTACCGAAAGGACAAATCGTTAGAAATGAATTGGAGAAGTTCTCGCGGGAGCTTCAGACTGAAGCTGATTATGACGAAGTTCGAACTCCTTTCATGATGAACCAGCGGTTATGGGAACAATCGGGCCACTGGGATCATTATCACGAGAATATGTACTTCACTGAGGTGGATCAAACAAAATTCGCGATGAAGCCAATGAACTGTCCGGGTCATATGCTTATTTTCAAAAACAGTCTTTATTCTTACAGGGATTTACCCATCCGGATCGCCGAATTCGGTCAAGTCCACCGTCATGAATATAGCGGTGCATTGAACGGGATGCTGCGTGTCCGTACATTTTGTCAGGATGATGCCCACATCTATGTTCGGCAGGATCAAATCGAAAGTGAAATTAAACAAGTGTTTCATCTGATCGATAAGGTGTATCGCACTTTCGGATTCGATTATTCCGTGGAGCTCTCGACTCGTCCTGAGGATTCAATGGGCGATGATTCCCTTTGGGAAGCTTCTGAAACAGCTTTGAAAAATGTTCTGGAAAGCATCGGGATACAATATCAAGTAAATGAAGGGGACGGGGCATTTTATGGACCGAAAATTGATTTTCATATTAAAGATGCATTAAAACGAAGCCACCAATGTGCAACAATCCAACTTGATTTTCAAATGCCCGACAAATTTGATCTGACTTACATCGCTGAAAATAATGAAAAAGTCCGTCCGGTCGTCATACATCGTGCCATCTTTGGATCGATCGATCGATTTTTTGGAATCCTCATAGAACATTTTGCCGGTGCTTTTCCGGTATGGCTCGCCCCGGTGCAAGTACAGATCATCCCAGTCTCACAAGTTCATCTCGATTATTGTTTACAGGTTCAAAATGCACTGAAGAATCGAGGCATAAGAGTGAAAATCGATGATCGGAATGAAAAGCTGGGGTATAAAGTCAGGGAAGCACAGATGGGGAAAATCCCATATATGCTGGTCCTTGGAGATAAAGAAGAAAAAGAAAATGAAGTAAATGTCCGGAAATATGGGGAACAAGAAGTTGAAAATGTCACAATAGAAACGTTCATCAAGAAAATGGTCCAGCAAATAAAAGAACGCAGCATCTAACAAGAAAGCAGCTTAAATTGGAACTCACGAGTAAAAGGCCGGAATTCACGAGTAAAAGCGAGAAACTCACGAGTAAAAGGCCGGAACTCACGAGTAAAAGTGCGAAACTCACGAGTAAAGTGCAATTCACGAGTAAAAGGCCGAAATTCACGAGTAAAAGCGAGGAACTCACGAGTAAAAGAGAGGAATTCACGAGTAAAAGGCCGAAACTCACGAGTAAATGGAATAAAAAAGACAGCCGAATAAATCGGCTGTTTCTTTTTATCTGCAAATCCATACCCAGCCAACACCAGGAATGAACTAGAGTAGTAGCCGTGATTATAAAAATTCAAGAAATCCTCCCTTTGTGTTTACCCTTTCAGGCTATGAACAATGAGGGATAAGTGTCCGACATGGACAAAGAAGGATAATAAAATAGGCGGCTTATTTTATATAAAAATTTATTCGAATTCACGAGTAAATGCTCGACTTCTTATGTAAATAAAACCTTGGCTGCCTGGATGGCAAAGTATAGGCCGATCCCTATAAGGGATATCCCCGAAATGATCGAGATGCCCATTAGAATGGGTTTGGATAAAAAGCGTCTGAAGGTGCTGGCGATGATGGCCATTATGAAATCCCAGGTTAAGAGGCCGATAAGGATTCCTGAGCTGTACAAAAGTAAATCATCCATATCATATTTGGAAGCGGAGTTTGCGAGAATGGATCCGTAAATCCCCAGCCAAAACAATATGGATAAGGGATTCGAAAGGGACATGATGAATCCTGTCAGGAATGAAGAAAAAAGGGAATCTTTCGCTTTTCGTGCATTCACTTCAATCTTGCCTGCACTTAGCAGACTTTCGATTCCGGTATAGGTCAGGACGAAAAATCCAAAAAGCCATAAAAATGTCTTCATGAAGGAGTTGTCCAAAAAGTGGACGACACCGAAAAAGACGAGGGCTATAAAAACAAAATCCGCTAAAATGGCACCCCAGCCAAATACCCAGGCATGCCAAAAACCCTTCTTGATTCCTTTGTCCAATTGAGCAGCGTTTATGGGACCGATAGGAGCCGCCAGTGATAAACCTAATAATACAAAGCTGAAAAAAACACCCAATTCATCACCTCATCGTTTATACATCTTCGCTTATTTGAATGTATTCAAACATTTGGACTTGTACCACCTTTTTAGTCCTATTTTTTTGAGTTTGGTCCGCCTTGTCTGACCTGGTATTTTTGTAACAACACAGAAAACTCCTTCATACTGTAATTTAGTCAAATGGAAAGACGCCTATTTTAATGCATGCGCTATTCAAAGCGGAATTGGAGGAGAATTATGCCTGAATTATCAATGCCGAATAAATATAAAACAATTCTTGATATCATGCATACTGATATTGCAATTAATGAAATGAAGGATCATTTTGAACAAGGACTTTCAAATGCGTTAAACCTTATTAAAGTATCAGCCCCTTTCGTTTTACATGAAGGTAATGGTATCAATGACAATTTAAATGGTGTGGAGAGGATTCTTACCTTTGATGCTCTGGATATAAAGGATAAACATATAGAAGTGGTTCAATCTTTGGCAAAGTGGAAAAGAATCACTCTTTCTAGGTATGGTTTGGCTTGTGATGAAGGCATTTACACAAATATGAATGCAATAAGACGTGATGAAAAACTGGATCATTTACATTCGTTATTTGTGGATCAATGGGACTGGGAGAAAGTCATAACGAAAGAACAACGTAACGTGGATACATTAATATCCGAAGTGAAAAAAATATATAGTGCCATTAAATCGACCGAACGTTATATGTTTGAATTCCATCATCTGCTTAAGCCTGTGTTACCAGAGGACATTGACTTCATTACGACCCAGGAGTTGGAGGATTTATACCCGGATCTTACTCCGAAGGAAAGAGAGAACGTGGCAGCGAAGAAATATGGTGCAATTTTCATTATGAAAATTGGAGGAGCTTTACAATCGGGGGAAAAGCATGATGGACGTTCACCGGATTATGATGATTGGGATCTAAATGGAGATATCGTTTTATGGAACCCACTTTTGGAATGTGCTTTTGAGGTTTCTTCAATGGGCATTCGAGTAGATGAAAAGTCATTGTTAAAACAATTAAGATTATCCAAAAATGAAAATCGTAAGGCACTCGATTATCATAAGGCCGTATTGGAAGGAAAGCTTCCGTATTCAATAGGCGGGGGAATAGGTCAATCCAGATTATGCATGTTTTTGTTGAAGAAAGCACATATTGGCGAGGTTCAGGTTTCGGTATGGAATGACCAAATAATAGAGGAATGTGAAAAAAGGAATATTATTCTTTTATAAAGACGAAAGCGGGAAACCCATTTTTAAACAGAATGGTTAGACTGTAGGCAAATGGAGTTCTATCCAAATTTATTAACAGAGTTGATTGGAGCGAGCCCCTACGTTCCAATCAACGTGCAAATTTGTACAAGCAAAAAGATAGACCATTCTTAAACAGAATGGTTTTTTGTTTTAAAGGGAATAGGGGTAATTTTGGGAGAAGCGCAACTGAATAAATCTTTCTGCACTATAACATAATAATTTAAGACATCTAATATATGATGCAAAACAAATTGGTCTCACAAATGGTCACCTTTTATGCAATAAGTTGCTTTTATAATGGATGAGGAGTGTAAGTATGGAAGGTCATGAGAAGCAAAATAAAGATGTAAGCGTGTGGTGCCTGATCAGTATGGCATCGATTCCATTGGTTATGACCCTTGGAAATTCAATGCTTATCCCGGTTTTGCCCATTTTCGAGGAAAAGGTGGGGATATCTTCATTTCAATCAAGTATGGTGATAACAAGCTATTCCGTTGCATCCATCTTTTTAATTCCCATTGCAGGTTATTTATCAGATCGATTCGGACGGAAAATGGTCATTCTGCCAAGCTTGATCCTAGCCCTTATCGGTGGTTTGATCGCTGGTTATGCGTCATGGAAAATGGAAAATCCCTATACATGGATTATCATTGGGAGGGTATTGCAAGGGATTGGGGCGTCTGGTGCCTCACCCATCATTTTGCCTTTGGTGGGGGATTTATACAAAGATGATGATGAAAAAACGAGTTCTTGTTTGGGAATCATAGAAACCTCGAATACGTTTGGGAAAGTGCTTAGTCCAATATTGGGTTCCCTGTTTGCTGCATTTATCTGGTTTTTACCATTCTTCTCGATTTCATTCTTCAGTTTAATATCTATTGTTTTGGTCTTTTTCTTTATAAAGGTACCAAAGGAGAAGGATGAGCCGAAGAAATTCAAGGATTTCTGGCATGATACGAAAAAAATATTCAAGAAGGAAGGAAAATGGTTATATACGGTTTTCCTCATTGGTGTCTTTGTCATGTTGGTTTTGTTCGGTGTTCTTTTCTTTTTGTCTGATAATCTGGAAAAAATCCATGATTTGCATGGAATCAAAAAAGGTTTAGTGATAGCGATCCCGCTATTTTTTCTTTGCGTATCTTCTTATGTTGCAGGGAAAAAAATCAAGGGGGAATTACCAATCATGAAAAAGATCATCATGATCAGTTTAGCTGTCCTTTCAATCAGCCTTGTATTTGTCGGTTTTACTAAAAACAGGGTCGTCCTTTTATTGATAATAACGAGCTTGGTAGGCATAGCAATTGGTGCTTTATTGCCGACACTCGACGCAATCATCACTCAAAATATAGAAAAGGAACAGCGGGGGACGATAACCTCCTTCTACATGTCATCAAGGTTCATCGGCGTTGCGGCAGGCCCTCCGGTCATGTCCCTTGTCATGAAAAATCATATCAATATGACCTATATCATTTCTGGGATCATCGGTTTAGGCATCGTATTGATTGTTATGAAATTCATTAGTTCGGACAAAAAAGAAGCTGCTGCCTAATCGGCTTCAATACATCTCCAAAAAGCCGGGCTTTCCCACGGCTTTTTTATGAATCGGGAAATTTTTTTGGCATGTGGTTATAGGCAGAGGGTTGTCACATAAAATGTACAAGTCATGAACTAGCTCGAAGGAGTGATGCTTTTTGAGTGTACATTTACTGCTAAGTTACTTTTTCTTAGGACTTACCCTTGCAGCACCGATCGGCCCGGTGAACTCCGCTCGTATCGATAAAGGAATCAAGAACGGGTTTTGGCACGCCTGGATCGTTGGGGCAGGGTCGATGATCGCAGATGCCTTGTTCATGATTTTAGTATATGTAGGAATGGTGCGGTTTTTAGAAATCCCGATCGTCCAGATATTTCTTTGGCTTTTTGGCGGGTTTGTGCTTATTTATTCCGGGATCGAAAGTATATTACGGGTTAATACGATATTATTAAATGAATACAGGAATAGAGATTCTTTAATTTCCTGTTTTTTGACTGGGTTCATCATGTCCGTGACCAGTCCATTATCCATTTTATTTTGGTTGGGGATATATGGATCTGTTTTAGCTAAAACGGCTTCAAGTTATGGGACATCCCAACTTTTCATTTATAGCGGGATGATCTTTCTTGGTCTTACTTGCTGGGACTTTTTTGTTGCGGCATTAACGAATGGATTTCGCAGGTTTTTAAATGAAAAAAGCTTAATGGCCATTTCAATCATCTCTGGATTATCATTGGTCGGCTTTGGGGTTTATTTTGCTTATCAAGGCATTTCTGCCATCCTATCTTAAAGGAGAATGCTTCAGGTTATTACATAGGGTATTTGAAAACTTCTTCCTTGCATAATTCATTGTGGCATTATCAACACTATGAATGATGGAAGGGGGGAATGTTATGACAACAAAAGCCAATTGCAGTTCAGCGAAAGGAAAGGCTATCCAAGATTCCAATGCTTCGGGTGAACAACAGGGCGACATGAAATGGTGGCAGCTATCATTGGTCGGCGTAGGCTGTACGATCGGGACAGGGTATTTCCTCGGATCGACCATAGGGATTAAAACGACTGGGCCATCCATTGTATTTTCATTTGTATTGGCTGCACTGGGTACCTATATCGTTTATAATCTGCTTGCCAAGATGACGGCTGCCGATCCTCAAGAAGGTTCTTTTTGTTATTATGCCAATAAAGCATTTGGACGATGGGCGGGCTTTAGCTGTGGCTGGAATTATTGGTCCTCCAATATATTGATCATGGGAAGCCAGCTTACTGCACTTTCGCTATTATCTCAATTTTGGTTCCCGAAAGTGCCGCTTTGGCTATTTGCATCCGGTTTTGCCATTGTTTCAATTGTGGTGGTATTGCTAGGAACAAAAGGGTTCGACAGGGTGGAAAACATCCTTGCTGTAATTAAGACAGCAGCAATCGTAATGTTTATCATCATTGCAATATGTGCCGTTTTCGGCTGGTTCGGTCTTGCTGGAGCGAAACCGCCATCATTTCCGAATACGTTCAATGAATTATTCCCAAAAGGGTTAAAGGGGTTTTGGACATCCCTTATCTATGCCTTTTATGCGTTTGGCGGCATTGAGGTCATTGGATTGATGGCGATGCAGCTTAAAAAGAAAGAAGATGCACCTAAGGCAGGGACGATCATGCTCTTGGTCCTTACCATTATATATGTGGTTTCATTGGGATTAGCCGTAACCATGATTTCGTTAGGGGCATTCAGTGAAAAAGAAAGCCCATTCGTTTCGGCATTGGACAGTTATCACCTGACATTTTTCCCGCACGTTTTTAATGGTGCGATCATCATTGCCGGTTTCTCGACGATGACCGCTTCACTATTCGGTGTAACCAATTTATTGGTAACGCTATCCAATGATGGGAATGCACCCGCATTATTCATGCAAAAGATCAAGAAATTCAAAGATCTTCCGCTGCCGTCACTGGGGCTTGGAGCCTTAGGTCTTTTAGGATCAATCATCACTGCCTTGCTCCTGCCAGGAAAGATTTATGAATACATTACAACATCAGCTGGTATATTGCTTTTGTATAACTGGGCATTCATCATTCTTTCTTCATTCAAAATCTTGGAAAATAAGATGTGGAGTAAGATTACGGCGGTTTTCGGACTGCTTTTAATTTTAGCGGCAGTAAGTGGAACACTGCTTGAAAAAGAGATACGTCCAGGGTTTTTCATCAGCCTTTTATTCATCGTGATCATCGGTCTTGCAGCCGTTTTCATGAAATTCAAGGTATGGAATAAGAACAAGGCAATGGCCGCAAAAGCGAGTAAATCAGGACTCGATTAAAAAAGGAACTCGACTAATTCAAAGTCGAGTTCCTTTCAATTTGGCGCTAAATTTCAATGATTATTGGAAGGATCATTGGTTTTTTCTTAGTTTGATTAAAGAGATATTGCCCCAGTTCCTTCTTAATGGTTTGTTTAATGATGTTCCACCGGTATATCTTTTCACTTTGTAAGTCGTTGACCGTTTTCGTGACAAGACGATTCACATTTTTTAGGAGGTCCTCGGAATTTTGGACATATACAAATCCACGGGAAATGGTATCGGGTCCTGATACTATTTTTCTTTCTGTCTTGCTTAGTGTTATGACGATGACGAGCATTCCATCTTCGGAAAGCTGCTTACGGTCCCGCAGAACGATTTCTCCAACATCCCCGACGCCAACACCGTCGACAAAGGTATTGCCTGCAACCACCTTCCTTGTTTGACGGGCAACGGAGTTTTCAATATCCACCACATCACCATTATTGATGATGAAAGTGTCGTCCTTCTCCACCCCGACAGACTCAGCTAACAATCGATGCTGGTGCAGCATCCGATACTCACCGTGAATCGGGATGAAATACTTAGGTTTCATCAGGGTTAGCATGAGCTTTAACTCTTCCTGATAAGCATGTCCGGATACATGCATGCCCGTTACAGTCCCGGAACCGTAAATGACTTTGGCGCCAAGTTGAAACAGGTTGTCGATGATGCGTGAAACATCCCGTTCATTTCCGGGTATTGGTGTGGAGGCAAGAATCACTGTGTCATCAGGCAATATGCTCATATCCCGATAATTCGAACTGGAAAGGCGGGAAAGGGCGGCAAACGGCTCTCCTTGACTTCCTGTACATAAAACCGCAACCCTTTCCGGAGCATAACTATCGACTTCTTGTGGTTGGATAAGCATTCCATCAGGAACCTCGAGATAGCCGCGTTCAATGGCAACGGTTACGATGTTCACCATGCTTCGTCCAATCAGGGCCAGTTTCCGGTTTGTCTTCTGTGCAGCGTTCACAACTTGTTGAACACGATTGACATTTGAAGCGAATGTCGAAAGGATGACTTTCTGTTTTGCCTGCATGAAGGCCTCTTCAATATGGCTGCCAACCAGATGCTCCGAGGGACTGGAGCCGGGACGCTCTGCGTTCGTGCTTTCCGATAGTAGAACGAGGACACCTTCACTTCCGATTTTGGCCATTTTATGAATATCGGGATACTGATCATTCATCGGAGTCAAGTCAAACTTGAAGTCCCCTGTATGAACGACCGTGCCTTCCGGCGTATGCATGGTGACTCCGAGACAATCGGGAATACTATGATTCGTTTTGAAAAAGTCCAGAACCATTTCCCCGAATTCCAGCTTTGAATCCGAATCGATCTGGATTAATTCCGTATCACCCAAAAGGTTATGTTCTTTTAACTTCAATTCAATCAAACCAAGTGTTAAACGTGTGGCATAAATGGGCACATTCAATTTTTTCAAGAAATAAGGGATACCGCCGATATGATCTTCATGCCCATGAGTCACAATCAAAGCGCGGATCTTTTCCTTATTCTCCTGAAGAAAGGAAATATCAGGAATGATCAAATCGACTCCTAATAAACTTTCATCAGGAAACTTTGCACCACAATCAATAATGACGATATCGTTAGAATATTGAATCACATACATGTTTTTACCGATTTCATTCACTCCGCCCAGAGCCAATATGGACAAAGCATTCTCTTTCACACTCAAGTAGATAGACCTCCCTTTATTATGATAAGGATAGTGTTTCCTTAGGTCGCTTTTATAAAACCAACTCTTTTTTAAATCAGGCTAATTCAAGAAGCCATAAAAAAAAACACCTGCCGCTTTCGGTAGGTGCGTATCTTCAATCTTCATCGGCTCAAGCAAGAATGGATGCTTTCTTCAAAAGTCTCCAATGCTTGGATCTGTGAAGCATATTCAGTTTTCAGAGTGGCCAGCAGACTATCTATCAGAAATTCTCGCGGTTTGTCTGACTGCATCAGCTCATCTTGGATGAAGTCGACCAATTCAATGGCTCTTCTTCGATCTTCATCGCAAGGAATAGCCTTGTTTATCGCTTTTTTCAATTCCGTGGTGGAATGAAGCAAATCATTATGGCAAGCATCAAGCTGGTTTGTGAATTTTGGAAACCACGTATCCATTAATTCCGGGTCAATGATCTGTTCCCCGCTTTCAGCCACTTCATTGACTAAGTGGACAATGCGATTCATGCAATAGCGGATAATTTGTATGTCCGGTGTACCGGCGGGATTAGCACGGTAACTAAAATGATTCATGTGGGTCATCATCGAATGAAAGATAATGACGCTATCTAAAAGATAGGGTTTTTTACTTTCACCGAAGATATCGATAAAACGGTTATACATCCAGCGTAAGCTCAACAATAGCGTCTTATTGATGAATTGCTTTAATTCTTCATCATTGGAAACACGGACTTCTTCGATCAGGATAAGCAATTTGCTTTGCTTGTTCACCATCAATTGCAGTTCGAGCTGCCGGATGAAAATTTCAATATCGGCGGAGTCTTGACCAATCAACAGTTTTTCCCGTTCATGGCGGATCTTTGTATAAAAGGAGCGGAAAATGGCTATAAATAATTCACCCTTCGAAGGGAAATAATTATAAAATGTACCTTTTGATATACCGCTGCCGTCTAAAATGTCCTGAATGGACGTCGCTTGGTAGCCTTTGTCAATAAACAGCTTATGAGCCGTATCAATGACATTCTGCCTTCGGTTGTTCATCATATCACCTTATTTTCATTATACTGCTTGTATAAAATTAATCGTACTCTATTTTTCATCACAGCACAAACCCTTATTTAAACCAGTAAATTTTTATTGCAAAAAATGAACTAGGGGTATATTATTGATTTTGTGAGTTTTTAATATACCGCTCGTCTAATTAAATGAACCAATAGTTTGAATGGAGGAATAGATAAAAAGTGAGTACTGCACAAATAAATGAGAAAAAGGGTTCGTATGGCATTTTGGCCATACTGATGGTCGGTGCGTTCATAGCGATACTGAATTCAACCCTATTAAATATTGCACTGCCATCAATCCAAATAGACCTGGGAATCGAGACATCCACAGTCCAATGGCTGACAACGGGCTACATGCTCGTGAACGGAATCATGATTCCGACAACTGCCTTCTTAATAAGAAAATATTCGGTGCGTAATCTGTTCCTGACAGCCATGCTCCTATTCTCAATCGGGACGATCGTGGCAGGTGTCGCGCATGTATTCCCGCTATTATTGAGCGCACGTATGGTTCAGGCTGCAGGTTCGGCAATCATGATGCCATTATTAATGAACGTACTTTTAACTTCTTTCCCTGTTGAAAAACGGGGCTCGGCAATGGGACTATTCGGTTTGGTCATGATGTTTGCCCCTGCAATCGGGCCGACGCTTTCAGGCTGGATCATCGAACATTATGATTGGAGAATGCTATTCCATTTCATTACTCCGCTAGCTTTACTAGTGCTTATTTTCGGCTTCTTTAAACTTAAAGACCACAAGGAAAAAGTCGATATCTCAATTGATAAAATATCGGTCATCCTTTCAAGCTTAGGCTTCGGCGGTTTGCTTTACGGATTCAGTTCGGCAGGCGGCAAGGGTTGGGATAGCCTTGAGGTATACGGAACACTGATTGTCGGTGCCATCTCCCTGATCCTTTTCATAACACGCCAGCTTAAAATGGAAACACCAATGCTTGAGTTCAAGATCTTCAAGCACCCGATGTTCGCTTTATCCGCAACGATCTCAATCGTACTGAACATGGCGATGTTCTCGGGGATGATCTTAATTCCGATGTACACACAAACAGTACGTGGCATTTCACCATTCGATTCTGGATTACTGATGCTTCCAGGTGCGTTATTAATGGCCCTCATGTCACCGGTCACCGGTAAGCTTTTCGATAAGTTCGGTGCCCGCATCCTTGCTTCAATCGGTTTGCTTATCACCGTGGTAACCACGTATCTGCTAAGTAAATTATCAATGGAAACCACGTATACAGAAATTGTAATCCTGTTTTCCGTTCGTTCCTTCGGGATGTCAATGTCCATGATGCCGATCATGACAAATGGTTTGAACTCGCTGCCAGCCCGCATGAACCCGCACGGTACAGCCATGAATAACACACTGAACCAAATTTCCGGTGCGATCGGTACGGCATTGCTCGTTACGGTCATGTCTAACCGTGCAGCTTCTACTGCCGAAGATTTAATGACGAAAGCGATGAGCAAATTAACGAGCCAGCCCACCGCTGAGATGATGGGCCAAATGAAAGCCCAAATCGGGATGCAGGCAATGCTGGATGGAATTAACTTCTCCTTCTTTGTATCTACCTTCATTGCAGGTGTGGCGCTGATTCTGGCATTATTCATTAAGCGTGCTTGGCCGGCTGAAGAAAAACCAGCTGTGAAAAAAGATCAAACCGCTTAAATGAAACAATAAAAGCCCTATGCCACCTGAATCGTTCAGGCAGCATAGGGCTTTTTCTATTCTGCCTTTCAAGTTAAGGCCCGTAACGGAATGTAATGCAGGCTGCTGCGGAATGAAGCCAAAGGATGAATAAATGGATGAAGGCAGGAATAAGAGGTGTGAAGGCAGAAATGATCAGATGCAGGATGAAAAAATGGGTGAAGGCATAAAACGTATAATTTACTTATAGTCAACATAGTATTTTAGAGGTTTTTTTAATAAATCGGGGTTCAAAATGGTGAATCCGATCATGGGAGTGAACGGAGATGGAAATTAGGGTTAATCAAATTGAGTTGAATGGACTCACGTTTCAATATCGGGAGTGCGGGGATGTTTCTGCACCACCGCTTGTTGTTCTTCATGCACTGGGAAAAAGTTCGGAATCATGGGATGAAGCGGCTGCCGCATTAGGAGAAAGTTATCGTGTTTTAGCTTTAGATCAACGGGGCCACGGTGGGAGTGCGAGAACGAATACATATACTTTTGAATCGATGCGTGATGATTTGCTTCTTTTTGCAGATGCGCTTGATTTGGGAAGGTTTTCGCTAATGGGGCATTCCATGGGGGGGACGGTTTCCTATCTTTTCTCGCAAACTTTTCCTTCGAGGATAGAAAGGTTGATTGTCGAAGATACGCCGCCTCCTTTCTCGGATAAACCAATGGAGGTTCCTTCCAGGCCTTCTATCCCACTGCCGTTTGATTGGCAGGTAGTGCCTTCGATTCTGCAGCAGCTTAATGAACCCGATCCAGAATGGTGGGCACGCCTCACCGATATTATGATGCCGACGCTTGTTATAGGGGGCGGGGCCAGCCATATTCCCCAAAACAAATTGCAGGAGGTTTCCGAGCTTATCCCGAATTGCGAATTGGTGACGATAGAGGATGCCGGACACTTTGTCCATGAAGATGATTTACCAGCTTTCTTGTCTGTCGTAAAAAGGTTTCTTTCCAAAGGGCAGGCGCTTTAATACGATAAGAGGGTTGCCTGCGCAGCCCTCTTATTTCTGCTTTAAAGGGTTTATTTTAAAGACGGCATTCACCGATTTATTATTAAGGATCTCCAGCAGCTGTTCAGCCATATAGTCAGCGCTATATTTAAAGCCAGTGTTGACCCATTCGATGATCATGCCCAATATCGCATATGCTTGGTAACTGGAGGCAAGTTCTTTATTGATCTTAGGATTCGGCCGGTAATCTTCCAGGTCCTCCACTGGAAGTTTCTTCAACTCATTACAAATCCGTTCCAGTAATGTAGGCCATGCATTCGACTTTAGGATGAGGGTATAAATGTTCGCATGGTTGGCAACATGTTCAAATATTTTGATGACCGAAGCCGTTAGTTCATTGATGGTGAAAGTTTCGGCGTTCTTATAAGGTTCCCGGTAAGATATGATCAAATCGGCAATCACCTCCTCCATGACCTCTTCAAGCAGTTCCTCTTTGTACTGATAGTGTTTATAAAATGTACCCCGATTAAGGTCGGCGAGTTCTACAATATCAGTAATCGATATCTCCCTGAAATCCTTACTTTGCATTAAAGAAATGAGGGATTCTTTCAAAGCCATTTTGGATTTCCTGATCCTTCTATCAATCCCAGTATTATTATCAGTCATTTTCTTCATCCTTTGTTCGTTATTGTGCTTTTAATAAACATAGTTACTACTTTCTGTTCATTATTCAACATTGAGGACAGCATTTGCTGATTGTATAAGCCTACTGAAACTAATTATACTATAAAGGAAGGTAGATAATGAACATCTGTACAATAAGTAACGCTTCACTAGAATGAATGGGGGAGTTCAAATGAAATTACAAGACAAAGTTGCCGTTGTGACAGGAGCAGCATCAGGCATGGGGAAACAAATTGCCATAGATTATGCTCGAGAAGGAGCTAAAGTCGTCGTATCGGATTTAAATCTTGATGGTGCGAACGATACGGTGGAAGAAATAAAAGCGAATGGCGGAGTGGCCTTTGCCATTAAAACGAACGTAGCGGTGGAGGAAGATATTCAACATTTAATCGATACCACGGTCAGTACGTATGGAACGGTGGATATTTTGGTGAATAACGCGGGTATCATGGATGGCATGGAACCTGCTGGGGACATTGAAGATTCTAAATGGGATCGGATTTTTGCCATTAACACGACAAGCGTCATGCGTTCGACTAGAAAGGTGATGCCGATCTTTTTAGAAAAACAAAAAGGGGTCATCATCAATATTGCTTCTGCTGGCGGTTTGTACGGTGCCCGGGCTGGTGCTGCTTACACTGCTTCTAAACATGCAGTCGTTGGTTTCACGAAAAACACGGGCTACATGTATGCCAATAAAGGGATTCGCTGCAATGCTATAGCACCAGGCGGAGTAGAAACCAATATTGGTTCCAGCATGACGAATATCAATGAGTTTGGCTTCTCTCGCCAACAACTGGGTATGGCGATCAATCCACGAAACGGCAAACCTGAGGAAATCGCTAAAGTGGCATTATTCCTTGCTTCAGACGATTCCAGTTTTGTTAATGGTACTGTCATTACGGCAGATGCCGGTTGGAGTGCATATTAAGCCATGAATTAAAAAGAATCCATGCATTCCTGCCAGTAAGCGGGGATGCATGTTTTTTTGAGTGGAGCCTTGGCAGGGTATTTGGAGGGGGATTGTGGTTAGCCAGCAATTTCCATGAGGAAGGTTTTGACTTCATCGGGTGATTTCAATCGAAAGTGGATGAGTGGGGGCTGGATAGTTCCGCTACTATCCAGTTTTTCTCAAAAAAAATTATGCTATCAATGGATTTAAAAGATAAGTTGAACTCTGAAATCTCGGAAGCAAAATAGGTTCCCTGAAAAAATCCACTTTCCTTATGAAATAGAAACATTAATATATTGTTTGTTTTGCGGTACCTCGCAAACAATATATTAATGTTCGTGAGAATATTGAAGGACTTTCTGACGGACGTAATCAAGGTGCTTGTACATTTGGCTGAATGCTTCATGTGGATCATGTGCTGCAAGTGCAGCATAGATGGCTTTATGATACTTCACAGTCAGTTCCCGTTCCCTGAATTGAATCAAGCTATTTATTTTATTATGAGTGATCAATAAGGAATCGATCATGCCTTCAATGATGGGATTGTTCGCACTTAAAGCGATGATCTTATGGAATTCTTTATCGGCCTCTCCATAATCGTTGTCTTCACTATTGGCAATCGTGTCAATCGTAACCTGCAGTTTCTCCAGTTGCTCGTCTGTGATCTTCTCGGCAGCCATTGTAACTAATCCCAACTCCAATGCCATTCGCGCTTCGATGATCGCAGGTAAATTATCCGTAGCCAGCGCAAGCATCACAGAGAATGGATGTGTACCGATTTTATCGTTAAAAAAGGTACCTTCACGCGTTTTCCGTGTAATGACCCCTAGTGTATCAAGGGCACTGAGCGCCTCACGTAAAACAGGCCGGCTTACTTCAAGTTCTTTCATAAGTTCCATTTCAGGAGGCAGTTTGTCGCCCGCTTTCATTTGTCCAGTGACGAGCAGATGCACAATTTGATCCACGACTTGTTGTGAAAGAGTGTTGCGATGTACCGATTGTACGCCTAATTTCTTTGACGATTCTTCCATTGTGTAACCCCTTTTCTGTTAAATCCTATATGTATTCCTACTGTAAGACTAATTATATAATATAATACACTTATTTGCATGTAGACCTATGTCCAAAAAAAGTAAAATGCGCCGCTCTAAAGAGAGAGACGCACGCATTGTTGGAAAAAAATCATCTGACAAGGCAAGGTGATTTTGGATTGAACTTCCATCCGGAAACCAAGTATTGCATAGCCATCGAATCATCACGGGCACCAAGTCCTTTTTGTTTATAAAGCTGATGTGCCTTCTCGATTTGTTCCATATCCACTTCAATTCCAAGTCCGGGTTTGGAAGGGACATCGACCATTCCGCCGACAATTTTAAAAGGTTCTTTCGTCAAACGCTGCCCATCCTGCCAAATCCAGTGGGTATCGATCGCAGTGATTTTTCCAGGTGCGGCTGCAGCAACGTGTGTAAACATGGCAAGTGAAATGTCAAAATGATTATTCGAGTGTGATCCCCAAGTCAGGCCCCAGTCGTTACACATTTGAGCGACACGGACAGAGCCTTGCATCGTCCAAAAATGCGGATCGGCAAGAGGAATGTCCACGGATTGAAGTTGAATGGAGTGCCCCATTTGCCTCCAGTCCGTTGCAATCATATTCGTAGCGGTTGGAAGGCCCGTTGCGCGCCTGAATTCCGTCATGATTTCCCGGGCGGAAAAACCATTTTCCGCTCCGCATGGATCTTCCGCATAAGCCAAAACATGATGTTGATCGCGGCAAAGTTTAATCGCATCCTCAAGCAGCCAGCCGCCATTTGGGTCAAGGGTGATCCTGGCTTCAGGGAAGCGTTCCGCAAGTGCCGTCACCGCTTCGATTTCTTCTTCCCCGCGCAAAACCCCGCCTTTCAATTTAAAATCATTGAATCCATAGCGAGAGTGGGCGGCTTCTGCCAAGCGGACAATCGATTCGGGTGTCAGCGCTTCCTCATGACGGAGTCGAAGCCAGTCATCTTCAGCTTCCGGTTCACTTAAATAACCAAGATCTGTTTTATTGCGGTCACCTACATAAAATAAGTAGCCCAGCATTTCCACTTTATCACGCTGCTGTCCTTCGCCGAGAAGGGCTGCGACTGGAACACCTAAATGTTGGCCAACTAAATCAAGAAGTGCCGCTTCCAATGCTGTTACGGCATGAATGGCAATACGAAGATCGAACGTCTGAAGACCGCGCCCACCAGCATCCCGGTCCGCAAACTGCTTGCGGATGGCATTTAGAATGTTGTTGTATGTCCCGATGGACTGGCCGACAACCAGTTCTTTAGCATCTTCGAGTGTCTGGCGGATTTTTTCGCCTCCAGGAACTTCACCTACACCCGTATTACCCGCATTGTCTTTTAGAATGACGATGTTCCGGGTGAAATAAGGAGCATGGGCACCACTCAAGTTCAAAAGCATGCCGTCATGGCCCGCAACTGGAATGACGCTCATTTCTGAAATTACCGGTGTGCCGATTTTTACATTATCCTTTAGCAATTGATTGTTCATGATTTTTTCCCCCATATATCAGAATATTTAGTTGATTATGATTTTAACTTAACACGTTTAATTTCACCAACTAGGAATAAATAACTTAAAATCGCGACAAGAGCATTGGCACATACGAAGACTAGCGCACCATTAAACGACCCTGTCGTGGCAATGATATATCCGATGATAATCGGTGTTGTAATGCCGGCAATGTTTCCGAATGTGTTGAAAAGCCCGCCGCTGACACCTGACATTTCCTTTGGTGAGGTATCGGCCACTACCGCCCAGCCGAGTGCCCCGAATCCTTTACCGAAAAACGCAAGGGCCATAACGAAAATGACAACCCATTCCGTATCTACATAGTTTGCTGCAACCAAGCTCATCGATAGAATCATCCCAACAACAATTGGCACTTTTCGGGCGACAGTCAATGAGAATCCCTTCCGTAACAAGAAATCCGAGAATGTCCCTCCGAGAATGCCGCCAAAAAATCCACAAATGGCCGGAAGGGAAGCGACGAATCCAACTTCAAGAATGGTCATGCCCCTTTCTTGTACTAGGTACACAGGAAACCATGTCAGGAAAAAGTACGTTAACGTCGTAATGCAATATTGTCCGAGATAAACACCTAACAGCATGCGATTTGATAATAGCTGCTTAATATGATTCCAGTTGACGCCTTTCTTTTCCTCCTTATTTGTATTGGTTTGATCCATATTGATCAAGGCGCCGCCCGCTTCGATATATTCAAGCTCAGCTTGGTTGATGCGAGGATGTTCCTTTGGGCCATAAATCGTTTTCAGCCAGATGAAAGCAACGATGATTCCTAAAGCACCCATAAAGAAGAAGACGTATTCCCAACCGAATTTATACGTAATGTAACCCATGATCGGTGCAAAGAGAACGGTTGCAAAATACTGTGCCGAATTGAAAGTGGCAGCCGCGGTTCCGCGTTCATGGCTTGGGAACCAGGTGGCAACGATGCGGCTGTTGGCCGGAAAGGAAGGGGCTTCCGCCAATCCAACTAAGAAGCGCAGTCCGAACAATACCATGACAGCCGTTCCCGCAGAACCGAAAAAACCGAGAAACCCTTGTAAAAGCGTAAAGGTGGACCATAACGTGATACTCCAAAAATAAACTTTTTTCGAGCCAAAACGGTCTAAAAGCCATCCGCCTGGAATTTGTCCAGCTACATAAGACCAAGCGAAAGCGGAGAAAACATAGCCCATCATGACTGAATCGAGACCAAGCTGACCAGACATGTCCGTACCCGCAATGGATAGCGTCGCACGATCCGCATAATTCAGGGCTGTAACCAAAAAGAGCATAAAGACAATGAACCATCGTGTGCGTGTTTTTTTCTGGGCACTTGGCAGTTTAGGAGATGGTTGAAAAACTTTTTCTTCAGCGTTCATATACTCACTTCCTTAATCGTATTTAATTATATTTTCTAATTGATACCGCTTACAATGTTAACTGTTTCCTCCTTCGTGAAAATTCTTAATATTTAGTTTTGTCCAATGGTAAGACAAATAAAATTGTTTGTCAATGGCTTTTTTTCTTAAAAGTTTTTTCACTTTAGCTCCTTCATTATCGTGTTTTTTTGTATATAGTAGAAGCGGAATTATCGAGGGATAAAGTAATGCTTCATTTTTCAGAAAATAAAAAAAATACGATTGACCAGATGGTGTATTTGTCTTACAATAAAACAATAATACACAAGGGGGAATAAAAAATGAATAAGATCCGCAAGGCACCTAAAGGAATTCTCGGATTTCCCGTGGCACCATTCACAACGAGTAATAAGCTTGATGAACAAGCACTCGCCCAAAATATCCAATTTTTATTAGATGAGGGACTAGAAGCTATTTTCGTGGCATGTGCAGCAGCGGAATATCCATCATTAAGTAAAGAGGAATATGAAGCGATGGTTGAGGTAGCCGTATCCGTCACCGCTGGAAAAGTACCTGTATACACAGGGGTAGGCGGGAATATTCAAACTTCCCTCGAACTTGCCAGAATATCTGCGGATAAAGGGGCAGATGGTTATTTAATATTACCTCCATATCTCGTTACTGGAGAACAGGCAGGTCTGTCAGCTTATTTCAAAGCCATCGCAGAGAGTACAGACTTGAATTCCATCGTATATCAGCGTGATAATGTGGCATTTTCACTTTCAACTTTGGAAGCGCTTGCTGAGGTCCCGCAGGTAGTCGGCGTCAAAGACGGTCTGGGCAATATGGAGTTGAATGGACTCCTTACACAAACCTTCGGAAAACGTTTCGGCTGGCTGAATGGAATGCCGCTTGCGGAAGTTACCATGTCGGCCTACGTTCCACTTGGCTTTGATTCCTATTCATCGGCGATATCCAATTACATCCCGCATATCTCACGAAAGTTCTATAATGGCATTTTGAGCGGAGATCAAGAAACGGTCAATGAAATTTACCAGCAGGTCATCATGCCGATCAACAACATTCGCCGTCAGCGAAAAGGGTATGCCGTTTCTCTCATTAAAGCAGGTATGGAGATTATGGGAATGCCGGTTGGGCAAACAGTCAGATTACCGATTCTTCCGGTGGAAAAAGAACATTATGCAGAAATGCAAACGATATTAGAGAATGCTTTAGATCGTTTTCCAAAAGAAACACCAATTCAATCAATCTAATAAGGGTGGGGATTATATATGATAACTACAGTTCAAACAAAAACGTATCTTAACTATATTAATGGTGAATGGGTTGCTTCCATTTCAAATGAAGTTGAAAAAAGTTTAAACCCGGCAGATAAACAGGCAATTGTCGGTTATGTACAAAAATCCACCAAGGAAGACCTGGACCTGGCAGTGGAAGCAGCGAAAAAGGCGAAAGATAAATGGCGCAAACTAGCTGGTTCAGAGCGCGGGGAGTATCTATATAAAGCAGCGCAGATTCTTGAAAAGCGGATTGATGAAATCGCAGAATGTGCAACACGGGAAATGGGCAAGACATTTGCTGAAACAAAAGGGGAAACGGCACGCGGTATTGCGATCCTGAAATACTATGCAGGAGAAGGGATGCGTAAGGTGGGGGATGTCATTCCATCCACCGACAGTTCAGCACTTATGTTCACGACGCGCGTTCCGCTTGGTGTAGTCGGCGTCATTACACCTTGGAATTTCCCGATCGCCATCCCAATCTGGAAGATGGCTCCTGCCCTCGTATATGGGAATACGATTGTGGTGAAGCCAGCCACCGAGACGGCGATCACCTGTGCGAAAATCATGGAGTGTTTTGAAGAAGCCGGTTTCCCGGCGGGTGTTGTCAATATGGTTACAGGGCCGGGCAGTGTCATCGGGCAGGGCATCGCCGATCACGAAGATATAAACGGGATTACCTTTACCGGCTCAAACGGAGTCGGAAAAAGGATTGGACAAGCGGCGTTAGCACGCGGAGCGAAATACCAGCTTGAAATGGGCGGGAAAAACCCGGTGATCGTTGCAGCGGATGCGGATCTTAACCTGGCTGTAGAAGCAGTCATTACAGGTGCGTTCCGTTCAACGGGGCAAAAATGTACCGCGACAAGCCGTGTCATCGTTGCAGCTGAAGTTTATGAAGAGTTCAAGCAGCTGCTGGTGAAAGAAACGAAAGGCATTTCCATCGGGGATGGATTGGACAGCGGGACATGGATGGGACCATGTGCCAGCGAAAGTCAATTGAATACGGTTCTTTCCTATATCGAAAAAGGAGTGGAAGAAGGTGCTGCACTTCTAATTGGCGGGAAGCGTGCTGAAGAAGGCCCTCAGGCAAATGGCTTTTATGTAGAACCGACGATTTTTGATAATTGTACGTCAGATATGACAATTGTACAGGAAGAGATTTTTGGTCCGGTTATTGCCTTATTGAAAGCTGATTCAGTTGAAGAAGCCCTGCAACTTGCGAACAGCGTGGAATATGGCCTTAGTGCTTCGATTTTCACAGCCAATATCAAACATCTGCTTTCATTTGTTAATGATATGGAAGCGGGATTGATCAGGGTCAACGCCGAGAGCGCAGGCGTTGAATTACAGGCGCCATTTGGCGGCATGAAAAACTCCAGCTCCCACTCCAGGGAACAAGGAGAAGCCGCAAAAGAGTTTTTTACTTCCATTAAAACGGTGTTTGTCAAATAAGGGAAAAAAACAGTATTTCTGAAAATTACCGACACGTGTATGTTTAGTGATGTCTGTTTGCTTTTTTAGAATGAAGGAGTGGTAAAGTGGATACGAAAACGCAACTGACGGAGGTACCGCTTTATATTAAGGTGAATGGGATCGACAATGTCGCCATCGTTGTTAATACGGGAGGCTTGGATCAAGGAACCGTATTCCCTTGTGGGCTTGAATTGAAAGAAAGAGTGCCACAAGGCCACAAGGTGGCTTTAATGGACATAGTCGAGAATGAAGCCATCATACGCTATGGGGAAGTTATCGGTTATGCGGCTAAATCAATCAGTAAGGGCTGTTGGATTGACGAATCACTGGTGATACTTCCGTCTTCTCCGGATTTAAAGGAATTGCCGGTAGCAAATGATATTCCGAAAACTTTACCCCCGCTTGAAGGGTATACATTCCAAGGGTTCCGCAATGAAGATGGCAGTGTTGGAACCAAGAATATATTGGGCATTACAACAAGCGTTCAATGTGTAGTGGGCGTGCTGGATTTCGTCGTGAACCGGATAAAAAAAGAGCTACTTCCGAAGTATCCCAATGTTGATGATGTTTTCGCCATAAATCACAACTATGGATGCGGAGTCGCTATCAATGCACCGGAAGCGGTCATTCCCATTCGCACGATACAGAACCTTGCGAAACACCCGAATTTCGGCGGGGAAGCCTTGGTAGTTGGATTGGGGTGTGAAAAACTGTCTCCAATGAGAATAAATCCAAGCGGGGACGATTCAGATATCATTTCACTTCAGGATCAGCAGGGATTTGCGGGGATGGTCCAATCCATTATGGAAATGGCCGAGGAACGTTTAATCAAGTTGAACCGCCGGCAGCGGGAGACATTTCCGGTTTCCGAATTAGTCATCGGTACCCAGTGCGGTGGAAGTGATGCATTCTCTGGTGTCACAGCTAACCCTGCCGTAGGATATGCCACAGATCTGTTAGTCAGGGCAGGGGCAACCGTTCTATTTTCTGAAGTCACAGAAGTACGGGATGCGATTCATCTATTAACGCCTCGTGCAGTGAATGAAGAAGTGGGGAGAGCTTTAATAAAGGAAATGGATTGGTATGATAACTACCTTGCATTGGGTGATGCCGATCGAAGTGCCAATCCGTCGCCTGGAAACAAAAAGGGCGGGTTGGCCAATGTAGTGGAAAAATCATTAGGCTCCATTGCCAAATCCGGAGGCAGCCCCATTTCAGGCGTTTTGGCTCCAGGTGAAAAAGCAACGGAAAAAGGGCTGATTTTTGCAGCTACACCAGCTAGTGACTTTGTTTGCGGAACACTGCAGCTTGCTTCAGGCATGCACCTTCAAGTTTTTTCAACTGGAAGAGGCACACCTTATAATCTCGCAATGGCTTCCGTCATCAAAGTATCTACACGAAATACATTGACAGAGCAATGGAAAGATCTGATCGATATAAATGCTGGAACGATCGCTACTGGTGAAGCAACCATAGAGGAAGTCGGGTGGGAAATATTTCACCTTATTCTGGAAGTGGCCAGCGGTAAAAAGAAAACCTGGGCAGAACATTGGGGCCTGCATAATGATTTGGCACTGTTCAATCCTGCGCCAATTACCTAATAGTGAATGAATTGAAGGACTTCCTTTTATAGGGGGTCCTTTTTTTGATGGTCCAATTTTTACAGTTGCATTATTTTTCCTCCAGAAAAGAGGACCGCCGGACTATTGGCAGAAGTTATTAATGAAGGAATGATTTACATCAGGGTGATACGGAAGTACATTATGAGGAGGGATACCATGGTCACATTCAGGAATGCGACGGCAAAAGACTTAAGTGAAATCGTACGGATGCTCGCGGATGATGCATTGGGGAGGGAGAGGGAGCGATATGAAAATCCGCTTCCTGAAAGCTATCTAAAAGCATTTGAATCCATTGATGCAGATGAAAATAATGAATTGATCGTTGCATGCTTTGGTGCGGAAATCATTGGGGTGCAGCAAATCACGTTCACACCTTATATTACCCATCAAGGCGGCTGGAGAGCTACGATCGAAGGAGTTCGGACGGCATCCACAGAACGGGGGAAAGGGATTGGAAGCAAGTTAATTCAATATGCAATTGACCGTGCAAAGAAGCGGGGCTGCCATATCATTCAGCTCACGACCGATAAAAAGCGGGAAGAAGCGCTGCGATTTTATGAACGGTTAGGATTCAAAGCCACTCATGAAGGTATGAAAATGAAGCTTTAATTCACGGTCTTTTGTCCCGATTTTTTGTGCACAACAATTCGTCTGGCATTATATGTTAAAATTATGCGTGAGATATTAATAGATGTATATAGGCTTTAAAAATTGATGAAAGGGGTGAGCTCGATGGAAAACGAAGCTTGTATTCAGAAGAGGTACGGTGTAATTAGTTTTACTTCATTCATCATTGGAATCATTTGCTTTTTTACTGTTTTTATTACACCTATCAGAATAGGAAATATCGGAAACTTGACTGGTGGTTATATCACATTTTTCCTTACGGTTTCCGGCATCGTCCTCTCTGTCATGGGAATTTTGAAGAAATCGGAGAAAAACATGATTTCCATCATCTCATTGGTTTTCTCCTCATCATTCTTTATATTTTGGGTAATCATCATCACTTTGTTGTTAACGGGTGAAATGGAATGGCCACGCAGAATAATAAGATAAAGGGATTGAATCAGGATGGTGGATATAGTTCTGATTAAAAGGGGATTATTCAATGATAAGAGGTTTATATGAAGCACATTTACCGGTTAGTAATTTGAATCGTTCCATTGAATTCTATGAAGGGCTTGGTTTGCAGTTGGATCATAAGGTTGAAGACAACCTGGCTTTTCTATGGATTGATAAGGATAAAAGTTGGCTGGGGCTTTGGGAAACGGAAAAAGTAGAGGTTGAGTATCATCCCTCCCTACGGCATATCGCTTTTCAAGTATCATTGGCAGATCTAAAGAGCTCAGTCGCATGGCTTGAAGATAGAGGCTATGCGCCAAGAGAGGCTTTTGGATTTTTACCAGTTGAACCTTTCGTGATGCCTCACGGGGAATATGCCCACGCTAAAATTCACTTTAATGATCCTGACGGAAACAGTTTGGAGTTTATTAGTAAACTAGTGAATCCAAAAAAAATCAAGAATCGTATGTATTTAAGTGAATGGGAACAGCTAAATGAATGCAGAAGTGAAAATAGTAAATGACAGATGAACGAAAATTTTAAGAATAATAATCATTCAAATATGCTTTATGTCAGAACAGAATGGAGAATCATAGAGTGAATGTCAAAGCGGAATTATATTGGAATGAATATTGGCAAGGGAAAGATGAAAAACCCCAGTCAGTCAGTGCATGGCAATTCGGGGCAGATCCCGATCATTTGGCTCAGTTAGTGATGGATGGGATAAAAACGGCTACATGCTCTGGGCATGTTTTTTACGGAGAGGAAAATGAACCATTACCATCCGTGGGCGATTACAGCATTATCTTAAGCAGTGAGGATTTGCCCTTAGCCATCATACAAACAGTGAAAGTCGAAGTATTGCCCATGAATGAAGTGAGTGAAGAGTTTGCGATTGCAGAAGGGGAAGGAGATCGTACCTATACTTACTGGTGGGATGCCCATGAGAAATTTTTTAAAGAAGAACTGGACAAAATCGGGCACACCTTTAAAGAGGATATGCTGCTGGTGTGTGAGCGTTTTGAGTTGATACATGTAAAGTGAGTGTGGACGGCTCGGTCGGAGAGAGCAATAAGTGTTTTTGTTCAATGATTTGCTATAATAGGTCATTGAATTAAAAAACTTATAGAAAGATAGGTATTTGCATGAAAAAGAAACTGATATTCATTGGTTTGGGAATCCTGGTTGTTTTCCTGCTGTTGCTTGGTACGTATAAATTAATGAATTCGAGAACCTATCAGGTGTTCGGTGGATTAACGGATAATGTCGAGACGAATGAAAAAGTGGTCGCTTTGACTTTTGATGATGGCCCATCGAAGAATGTAAATGAGATTCTGCCGTTGTTGGCTAAATACGATGTGAAAGCTACATTCTTCCTGATCGGTAACGAAATCGAAAAGTACCCGGAGGAAGCTGGGAAAATAGCGGAAGCGGGACATCAGATTGGGAATCATACGTATTCGCACAGGCGGATGGTGTTCAAATCGCCTTCTTATATCAAAGAGGAAATCGAGAAAACGGATAAATTGATTCAGAACGCCGGATATGAGGGTGAAATTGATGTCCGGCCTCCAAACGGGAAAAAAATCATAGGTTTGCCTTATTATTTAAATAAAAATGATAGAGAGACCATTACCTGGGATCTGGAACCAGATAGCTATTACACTACCGCTTCTGACAAAGTGAAGTATGTGAAGGAAAATATAAAACCAGGTTCGATCATCCTGATGCATCCGATGTATGATGATACGGGTAAAGAGCTTCAAGCGATTGAAGGGATCTTACGAGAGTTAACGAACGAAGGGTATACGTTTGTGACGGTCAATGAACTTCAGGAAATGTAGTTTTTGGTCCAGAGGATTTTCGAAGAATCGGGTTGCTGCGGCAGCCTTTTTTAATTTGATATAAAGAATAGTACAAAACATGGGCTGCATATTGTTTCTTAACGGAAGGTTGTTGTTAGGGCTTGGATTCGCATGAATTTTTCCTTAGTGGAAATAAAGCTATTAAAATGGGGCTGGTTACTTGTATCGGAATAAAAACACCGCTCTGATCATGATTTTGTGTTTCCTGTTATTCCTATTTCTTGTGGTGCTCATTTTTCGCCACATCACGGTATACTTCGTGTATAGCTCGGGCATAGGCCCGTTATTACTTATCGGGATAATGGTTTTGGCTATCGTCATGCTTTTTATCAGAGGGTATAAATAATCGCGTTTCTTCATTTTTTAGGTTTGTGCATTTTGAACGTTGATTTCCACTCAAGGCACTCGCTTTCCGCGGGCGTTCCGCCCTCGGCGCCTTTGCGCCTGCGGGGTCTCCCCTGGACACGTTTTTCCCGCAGGAGTCTCGTACCTTACGTTCCAATCAACTTTGTTTTGAAATTTAGAAACCCCTTTTGTCTAAAAACTGGAGGCTGCTGTGCAGCCTTTTTTTATGTGGAAAAAGTTCTCCGCATCGATAGACATAAAAAAATATAAAAATCAATAAAAAATTAACACTCCAACATTAGTAATATATGGTAAGATTTGAAATGGAATTATTTTCTTATAAATTTTATTCAGGGGTGATTAGTGCGTGGAGTTTTTTACTAAGTGGTCGTTTAAGAACAAGGCTGCCGTTTCATTGGTAACCATATTTATTTTGATGATAGGAGTTGTCAGTTATTTTAAACTGCCGATGGAATTTTTACCATCTGCCGATAATCCACAAGTTACGATTATCACAATGGGGCAGGGCACCGATTCGAAAACGATGGAAGCACAAGTTACAGATCCGATTGAAAGGGCAGTTACGGGCGTTAAAGGAAAGAGTTCCATATACTCCACCACTGGAGATGGTTTTTCTAAAGTAGATCTATTCTTTGAAGCCGGATCGGATATGAAACAAGCGAAACTTGATGTTCAGGAAGCATTAGGCAGTGTAGCATTGCCACAGAGCATGGCAAAGCCTACTGTTACACAGTTAAATACGTCAATGATTCCCATTTCATTTGTATCAGTTACTTTTAAGGATGGGTTAACAGCTGAAAATATAGACTTTGCCAAGAAAGAATTGGAGCCTTTGTATAAAGATATTAAAGGGGTTTCGGATGTCCAGACATTCGGGGTTTCGCAATCCATTCTTTCAGTCAAAGTGGATAATGAAGAATTGGCTAAAAAGAAAGTCTCCATTCAAGATGTCATGAGCGTCCTTAACGGTCAGAATGCAGCTCTGGCCGTAGGCGAAAAAGTGATTGATGGGAAGGCAAGTAACATCAAGGTGATCGGTGATTTAACAAGTATTGAAAAATTAGAAGCGCTGAAGGTCACTCCGAATGTCGCACTTGGAGAGATTGCAAAAGTTGAAGAAGCGAATGATGGCAACCTCATCAGTCGTTTTAATGGAAAGGAAAGCATTGATTTAAGCATTATCAAGGACAGTCAATCAAATGCTGTCACAATCAGTAAAGAGGTTGAAAAAGTAGCAAAAGAAATTAATGAAAAGTATAGTGACCAGAAATCGACCATTTATTTATCTACAGCTGATATGGTGGAGACGTCCGTTCAGACGATGGTAAAAGAAGTTCTGCTGGGTGCGCTATTCGCTACGATTGTAATCATGGTCTTTTTACGGAATGTACGATCTACATTCATTACAATCGTATCCATACCGCTATCTCTTGGATTTACGTTATTTTTACTGTCATTGTCGGGAGTGACGCTGAATATTTTGACGCTGGGCGGTGTCGCTGTAGCGATCGGGCGCTTGGTGGACGATAGTATTGTCGTTATTGAAAACATTTTCCGGAAAATGCAGCAGGAGAAGATTTCAGTCGAATTGGTGATGGATGCAACGAAAGAGGTGGGAGTGGCAATCACAGCTTCAACCCTTACGACTGTTGCCGTTTTCTTGCCGGTTGCTTTATTGAATGGAGGGCTTCAGGAGTTTCTTCTTCCTTTTGCTTTGACTGTCACTTATTCTTTGCTGGCTTCATTAATTGTGGCATTGACGGTTGTTCCGTTAATGAGCGCAGGATTGCTGAAAAGGACGGAGCTGCCAAAACATCGACCGGCCAAGCGTTTTACGAAGCTGGTTACTTGGTCACTAAACCATAAATGGGTTGTCCTGATTGTTGCGATGCTGTTGTTTGTCGGTTCCATTGGTACATATTTTGCCATGCCAAAAGGGGCGATTGATAATTCTTCAGCAGACTATGTCTCCGTGACATTAACTTATCCAAATGATCAGCCCTATGAGAAAGTAAAGGAAAAAGCGATTGAACTCGAAGAAACGATGCAGGGTATGAATGAAGTGGATAATATTTTCATGCAATTAGGGAACTCTCCCGAGACAGCACAATATGGAGAGGTCGCATCACCTACAGAAGCGATTTTCGGCATCCTGGTAAAGGATAAAGCAAATGTAGATGCAATCCTGAAAAAAATGGAAAAGGAACAAGAAAACTATCCTGATGCGAAGCTTACGGCCCAAGCCTCTTCCTTTATGATGGGAGCATCAAAGACGAACATTACGATAGATGTGATCGGCAGTAATGCAGAAGATTTGGAACGTACGGCCAATAATCTCAAAGAAAGAATTCAGGATATTAAAGGAATCGAAGAGGTTACAACGAACCAGGATGAAAAGAAAACCATTTATTCATTCACGGTAGATCCGGCTAAAGGCAATACAGAACAAATCGGCCAACAATTGGGTATCATGCTTAATAAAACGCCTATCGGCCATATAACTTTACAGGATAAGCAAACTCCTGTCGTCCTTGAACCAATCATGGATCCTAAAAAACCAGAGGATTTAAAAAGCATTCCGATCATGACAGACGGGGGTCTAGCCCCAGTGTCAAAAGTTGCTTCTTTAAAGAGCGAAGAGAGCGCAACAACGCAGTTCCATAAAGATGGAGAAACATATCTCCAATTAACGGCAACGGTCGATCCAACTAAGCTGTCCGATATTGCAAGCAAAATAAATCTTGAGATATTTGGAGATAAAGAGAATAAAGGCCTTAGTATTCCGGATGATGTAGAGATTTTAGTCGGCGGAGCCAGTGCTCAGCAGACAGATGATTTTTCCGATTTATTCCTTACGATGTTAATATCGATCGGCATTGTCTTTTTAATCATGGTTATAACCTTTAAATCGATCAAAGCACCGATTGCCATTCTATTTTCCTTGCCATTCGCTGCCATTGGAGCGGTATTAGGATTGGTTATCAGTCGAATTCCAGTTGATATTACAGCACTGCTGGGTGCTCTCATGTTAATAGGAATTGTTGTGACAAACGCGATTGTGCTTCTGGATCGAGTCAAACAAAACGAAGAAAAAATGATCATCCGTGATGCGATCGTCGAAGCGACAGCCACAAGATTCCGTCCAATCATAATGACGGCTGTAGCAACGATTTGTGCCATGCTGCCGCTTTTATATAAAAAGGCGGAAACAGGAAGCTTGGTTTCACAAAGCTTGGCTATCGTTGTCATTGGCGGGCTAGCTGTTTCCACACTGCTCACACTGATCGTTATTCCATGTATATACGAATTGCTGTACTATAAAAAATCGAAAAAACAGAGAAGGAAAAAGAGAGAACCCGTTAACGAACAAATCGAGATGTAAGGAAGTTTTAATAAAAAAGTTTGTAGAGAAAAGCAAAATTTTCTTTACAAACTTTTTTTATTTAAAATAATGGTTGACTTTCCTCTGACCTGTAACTAAAATGATTACAGCAGGTGGTAAACAATCGCAGGAAGCAATCGACTGTACAGTTACTGAATGCCATGTAATTATATTGATTTTTTTTGCTCTGTATTGTAACTAGTTTGGTTACAAGTTTAGCTGATATTGAAAAGTGAGGGAATATATGATGACAGTGAAAATTAAAGCATATTCTGATTTTATTTGTCCATTTTGTTTTTTAGGTAAAGGGCCTTTGGACGAAATCGTGAAGGAAAAGGATGTAGAAGTGGAATGGATGCCATTTGAATTGCGTCCGAGTCCATATACGAAAATTGATCCTTGGAAGGAACCCGATAAGTTGAATTCATGGGATTCTTACATTCTTCCTGTTGCGAAAAAGCTAGGGGTTGATATGCGTTTACCCCGTGTCTCCCCGCATCCATATACACATTTGGCATTCGAAGGCTGCCATTTTGCAAAGGAGCACGGAAAAGGGAACGAATTCCACAACAGAGTATTTACCGCGTTTTTTCAAGAGGAACAAAATATTGAAGATATTGAAGTATTGACAAAATTAGCGGGTGAAGTTGAGCTTCCTATAGATGCCTTTAGAGAAGCGTTAGTGTCCCGAAAGTATCGGGAAGTGCACCAGCAAGCACTCAAACATGCTTATGAAGAAGCAGATATCAGGGCTGTCCCGACGTTCATTATTGGTGATGAAGTCATTCAAGGACTAGCCAGCAAAGAAAGGTTAGCGCAAGTCATTGAGAAGGAAGAAGCAAAAAATAAACGGAATGAATTTGATGGCTTGCAATGTGATGGCAAGGTGAACTGCTAAAAGCCTTTTATTAAATAAAATGAAATGAAACATAAAATTGGAGGACTCAAAATGTCAGCAACTACAACTAATGTAAAAGAAGCAATCATCAATCGCCGTTCCATCCGTAAGGTGAAAAAGAACGATAATATTTCGAAGGAAAGAATCAATGAATTGTTAAAAATCGCTTTACATGCACCGACTTCATTTAATATGCAAAGCGGACGAGTGGTGGTGGTGATGGATGACCAGCATGAAAGGTTCTGGGATATTGTAAAAGAAACACTTCGTTCCCGTGTCCCGGAAGAGAGCTTTGCGGCTACTGTGGAACGACTGCAAGGATTTCGTGATGGAGTGGGAACCATTCTATTCTTTGAAAATCAAGAAACGATAGAACAAATGCAAGAAAAAGCCCCCTCCTATAAAGAACAGTTTCCATATTGGTCCCATCAAGGAAGTGCTATGCTGCAGTATGCAATATGGATGACTTTAACAGCGGAAGGCATAGGGGCATCTTTACAGCATTATAATCCGATCATTGATGAAGAAGTGATGAAAACTTGGGATCTTCCAGGTAAATGGTCGTTGATAGCTCAAATGCCATTTGGTGAGCCGAATGAACAACCAGGAGAAAAAACGTTCTTGCCTTTTGAAGATATTGTGAAGTTTTATTAATTAAACGATGAAAATCAGGGCCTTTTTACTTTTAACGGAGTAAAACGGGCTCTCTTTTTTTTAGGTCAAAAAAGATTGTTTGCTGATTCACTCTTTGCACTTGGTTTAAGCCGTATCAAACGCTTTGCGCATGGTTATGCTGATATGGAGGTGGCGATTGTGGTGAAAATGGATCTTTTAATGAAGGCTTTTCAAGGAAATGATGACATTGTACGAAAAGAAATCCTTATAAACAAAAAACCAATAAGCCTATTTTATATGAATTCACTGACAGAACAAAAAACGTTAGAAGAATTGGTGATTCGGCCCCTTCACTTACATAATGGTGACGAATGGAAGGGACTGCAGAACGTCTATATATCCGGAGAGTCAATTGATTCTGTCAGTGATGCCGTTCAAGCTGTTTTGGAAGGCTTCACACTTATTAGTGATGGTGAAGAACTGATTAAACTTAAAACGTATAGTGTCTCCCAGCGCAGTATTGAATCCTCTGCGATAGAATCCTCCATCATGGGGCCACAGGATTCTTTTAATGAATCGTTACAGACGAATTTATCTTTACTTAAAAGAAAAGTGAAAAACATTTCCTTAAAAACTATTATAGGCAATATCGGAGAAGAAACCCAAACACAATATGCCGTTTTATATATGGACAATAAAGTATCCCGTGACAATCTCGATTTTTTGCTGCGTGCTTTGGATAAGGTGAACATCCAAGGAATAACTTCAGCTTCCGTTTTGCAACAAATGATTGAAGAGATGCCTTGGTCGCCATTTCCACAACTGCTTAACACGGTAAGAGTTGACACATCGATGAGTTCATTACTGGAAGGGAAGATTGTATTATTGCTGGATGGCGCCCCCCAGGCCCTGATCGGTCCCATCACCTTCATGGAATTGGTGAACTCTGCTGACGATGAATACAATCGTTCATTGACCGCTACATTAATTCGCCATTTATCTCTTTTTGGCCTTTTTATGACGATTTTCATCACCTCTTCATATGTTTCATTTTTAACGTTCCACCCGGAAATGCTTCCGCCGCAACTTTTTAGCTTAATCGCTACTTCCAGGGCAAAGGTTCCTTTCTCACCCATGCTAGAAGTGCTGATTTTGGAAATCATTATTGAAATTTTAAGAGAGGCTGCCGCACGTATGTCCATTAAAGTAGGACAAACCATTGGGGTAGTGGGAGGTATTGTAATCGGAACAGCTGCAGTGGAAGCTGGTTTATTTAGCAATATCATTATTATCCTTGTCGCTGTTTCAACGCTTCTCTCTTTCTTGCCTACCAATGTCTTATTGAGAAATGGCTTTCAAGTGATTAAATATGTATTCATCCTTTTAGCTGGGATGCTCGGTCTGTTTGGACAGATGATTGCTTTTGCTTATTTATTATCACATCTAGTTAAATTAAAATCTTTGGGATCGCCACTACTTTCCACTGGTTTTAACAAGGGTAGAGGATATTCAAACAAGGGTGTACTGAGAGTGCCGGAGCGCGGATTAATAAAAAATAGTTCTAGAACAAATAGGTGAAAAGATGGAAATGCAAAAGCTAAAAAAACTACATTCAGTTCATGTTATTTTCTTAATGATCAATACCATCACAGGAGTTGGAATGTTTACATTTCCTCACGATGTCAGCCAAGTGGGTTATGGGGGCTGGGTCATGCCGCTAGTTTATGGGATCGTGATACAACTCCTCTTATGGTTGTTTTTCCGGTTGCTCAAATACTATCCCGATCATAACTTATTTGAAATTAATACTTTATTACTAGGAAAAGTTGCCGGAAACTTCATCAATTTCATGATATTTATCTATGCCATTCTTGTCATATTTCACGTGATCAAATCGTATGTACATATAGTGACCTTACTGGCTTTTCAATTTAACCCTACATTTTGGATAATAACGGCCCTGCTCTTTGTCACCTTTTCCCTTGTCAGTAAAGGAAATATTATTTCACTGGCTCAATATCATATTCTGTCTTTCTTTTTATCCATCTGGTTCATTCTTTTTCTTATTACCGGTTTTAATAAAGGGGATATCACACATCTGCTGCCGCTCCTAAACTTCACTGCCTCAGATTTGATGGCTGCATTCCCTAAAGGGTACTTTTCTTTTATTGGTTTTGAATTTATCCTTTTCTTTTATCCGTTTATTAACAATCAGGAAAGAGCATTTAAACATTCCAGTATAGCTTTATGGGTGGTGGTATTTTTGTATTGCTTTGTTACCATCGCGGCTGTCACACATTACACGGATTGGGAGTTACAGCATATTCAATATCCAATCGTTAACTTCATGCAGGAGGTGCAATTTTCCTTTGCCGTCAGAATTGATAATGTCTTTATCAATTTATGGCTTCTTCTGGTTGTAGGGACTGCTGCCGCCTATACCTGGATTGCGAAGAATGCGTTAGATCAAATATCGAGGAATGAAAAAAATGAAAATACTAAAGTGCTTTCTGCTTTAGGGGTGGTTTTTATCCTTCTTTTTCTGCCTGGAAGTTCGGGTGAAGCAATAGGGAAAATCGCAGATGGGATAATATACTTCAATTTTGTACTGGTTGTTTTCCCAATACTTTTACTTGTAATAAGGAGGGTGAAGTCTTGAAAAATTTATTTAGGATCACCTTCTTGATTACAGTCCTCGTACAATTATCCGGCTGCACGCATTTTCAGCAGCCAGCTATAGAAGATTATGGCTTGGTACAAATTGTCTCCTTTGATTATATGGAATCAACAAAAGAAACGAAAGTCTCCGTACTGATTCCCCAGGTCATTACAAGAGACAAAGAATCGATAAAAGTGTATGAAGTCACGGATGAAACAATTGCGGGTGCCATTAATAAACTTTCGATGAAAATCGATAAGACGATCGTTCCTTCCCAGCTACAAGTAGGGCTAATCAGCCAGAAGTATGCTAAAGAAAAAGGTATGAAGGAATTAACAGAATACTTCAGGTACAATCCTCATTTTTCCATGAATATGATGATGGCGGTTACAGAAGAGGATGCAGTGGATATCATTACAGGAAAATATGTGGACGAACCTAAAATTAACGAATATATCCTGAGTTTAATGACACCAAGGTATAATAAATCATTTGCTACCTTCATATCTCTTCAGGAGGTGGATTATAAAACATCCAGCGGTACAGCGGACCCTACACTTCCACTGCTCATTAAAGAGGACGAACAATTGTCCTTTAAAGGGAATGTGTTATTTCGGGACTATAATATGCAAAGTACCCTTACAATTGACAAAAGCAACATCCTCCAATTACTTAAGGAAAAAAGAGCGGAATTATTTAGTGTGGAAATGGATTTAAAAGATTCAGAACGTAGACGGGTCTATACACGAACAATGAAAAGTAAAGTAAGGTACATCAGTAATGGAGATTTAAGTGATCCGAAGGTAACGGTTAAGCTCGATATCCAAGTGAATGGCTTATCCGTCAATCTGGGTCCAATTCATGCATCGGAAAAACGGATTAGCCAATATTTTCAAACAGAAGTGAACCAATTAATTGCCGAGCTCCAAAAAGAAAAAGTCGATGCGATTGGGATGGGAGAATCATTTCGTCGGTCGCATAGAGGACAATGGTCGGGGGAAAAATGGAGGCAGACATTTCCAAAAGTGAAATATACCACAGAAGTTACTACGGAAATTACAGAAGAAGGAATGAGTCAATAGATCATGATTTCAGATTTTAAAAGAAATTTAACAACGGCGCTTATCCTAAACATGGATGGTCGCCGTATTTTTGCTATTGTCATTGAAAATAACTTTCTTGGCATGGAGGACTGTTGCTCCTTTTTTTGTAACTAGTTTGGTTACAAGAATAGCTGATATTAAAAGTGAGGGAATATATTATGACAGTGAAAATTAAAGCGTAATCTGATAGGAAAGGATGTAGAAGTGGAATGGATGCCATTTAATTGCATCCGAGTCAATCTACGAAAATTGATCCATGGAAGGAGCCCGATAAGTTGATTTCATGGGATTCTTACATTCTGCCTGCTGTGAAAAAGCTAGGGCTTGATTAGAATACTTACAGAAGAACCCCTTTTATCAAACAATAAAACCTTTTCTTTTACTGTTTAATATAAAAGGGGTATTTTAATGTACTTCTAGTTGAATTGTAGAAACAATATTAGAATCATCAACCCATATATAAGCATTTTTACACTTATGCGTGAAATATCTAATGGCAAAAGTATCTTTTAAACAATCTTTTAAAGTCCAATTGTATAAGGAGAGCGAGATTATTGGCCCCTTTGATGTGTTTTTTAAATAAGCTAACACCTTATCGAACTCCATATCTTCGTATTTCTCTATAAATTCAGGTATTATCTTGTATGATTTTTGTGGTTTCCATTCATATTGTGATTTGCTAATTGTCCCATATAGATTTTTTATTATTGGATTTATGTGACTCGACCTGATCAAGGAGAGAGATTCTTGATTCGGCTTATTTAACATTATTTCTGATGGTACTTCGTTTTCTAATAAAATCTTGGTGTTGTCAAAATGCATAATAATTTCTTCGATGACTTGATTATCAATTCTATCGACAAATAACGAAGTAACACTACTTTCATCTTGGCAACCCAACAGTAAAAAGAATTGAGTTAATAGTGAATATTTTTTTTCGAAATTTGAATTAGGGGTAAATTCCCTGATCTTGAAATCTGAAAAACTGTCTGTATTGTCTTCGAACTGATTATTAGCTTCAGAAGGTTTCAACCATTCCATTAGTAGCCCACCTAGTATGTTTTTTATTGGCTCTTTTCATAAAGATTGTTGTTTTTAAAACGAAACTATTTAAGGTTGATTGGAGCGGAAGTGCGAGACTCCTGCGGGAGCAGCGGGACAGGTGAGACCCCACAGGCGTTTACGCCGAGGAGGCTCACCGCCCGCCCCGCGGAAAGCGAGCATCTGGAGGGGAAATCAACCACACCGCACTACTTGGTAAATAGCAACAAAGTATGCGAAAACAGCCTTTTTATTTAACCTCAAAATAACTAAAACCTATATAGTTAAATTATTACATAGTGTATCATGATTTTTTATGAAAATATAGGCTTTTTTACCTAAACGTTTTGGTTTTTTCACTTAATTTTTAGGACATTTATATTATTTTTAAGATGAAAAAGGACTGTTTAATATAATTTACGGAGGTAAATAATTGACAATGAGAATCATTTTCATTTATAGTGAAGTGTGTAATGAAATTAATTCTCAATTAGGAAGTGATATAGATGAAGGTATTCATTGGTTATGTCAGTTTATCCGGTAATACCGAGAAAATGGCTATAAACATAAAGAATAGAATGAAGGCTGTCGGCTGTGAAGTATATATGGAAAGATTGGATACTGTTGAAGTTGATGCTTTAAAGGACTTTGATTTGGCCTTTATAGGTTTATATACATGGAATCTTGAAGATGTACCGTATGAAGCAAACGAGTTTTATGAAGAAATTGACCAAGTGGACTTTGCTGGAGTGAAAGTTGCATTCTTTGGTGCCGGCGACCTGACCTATTCGAAGCCCTGCGCCGCGATAGATATCCTTTCGGATAAAATGAAGCGATTTGGATTTGACGTATATGATCGAGTATTGAAACTACACCAAGAAAGCAGTACATACGAACAATGGAGGAAATGCGAAGACTTTGCAGACCATGCCCTTATATGGGGAAGCAATAGGAAAAAGTGGAGATTCTCCATGTGGGATCGGATGCTAGGCAGCCCCAAATACCAAAAGTCTGTATTTTTGTTAAGGAGGGTCCTTGATGATTACCCAATCAAGTGCAAAGGGAGAAGCAAAAAAAGAAGAACTTATACAAGAACTTCTGAAATTCGGGATTTTTAAAAAATATAATAAACAACTATACGAGCTTCCGATCGTAGTTTTACAGAAGGAATTCAATCAATTGAGAGGTGAATTAAAAAATGTCTAGAAGAAGGAAATCTTATACTCAACTGCTAAAAGAAAACCGCGAGCTTCTGTTGCATGACAAAATCGAAGTGGAACGCATCTATACAAAAATCGATCAGAAAGCCATCAATGAAAAAAAGGGCAGTAAGCAAGTACAATCATGATTGGTCAAAAAATTTGAACGTTGCCTCCAGTCACTAGCTTTCCAAGGGTGATCCGCCCTCGGAGCTCTTTGCGCCTGTGGGGTCACAGCTTGGATACGCTTTCCCCGCTGAAATCTCGAACACCCTTTACAATTAACTTTGTTTAAAAAGATAGAAATCAATTTGTCCACAGTTTTTTTTGGCGGTGTAAAATTTAGATTTCCACTTCAGGCACTCGCTTTCCGCGGGCGGTCAGGGAGCCTCCTCGGCGCGCCTGGGGGGTCTCCCTTGCCACGCTTTTCCCGCAGGAGTCTCGAACACCCGCTCCAATCAACTTTGAGTTTTAAAAGAAAAAACTGCTGGCTCGTCTTATTCCAAACCCTATTTAAGACTAGTTTATCCTTCATGTTTTTTTCCTGTCATCCTTAATGGATGGAAGAAATATGCGACACTCCTGCCGAAAAACTGGCTAGCCGAGACCCCGGAAACGCTTGCGTCGAGGAGGCTTGGCAGGCAGTCGGCGGAAAGGGAGCGGATTTCTGAAATCAGCTGGAACGTTTGTTAAGAAGAAACTGTAGGCTGGACACATTCCACCCATGTTTAAGACAAGATCCTTCATATTTTTTTCTGTCATCCTTAATGGATGGAAGAAATATGCGACACTCCTGCCGAAAAACTGGCTAGCCGAGACCCCGGAGACGCTTGGCAGACAGTCGAAAGGGAGCGGATTTCTGAAATCAACTGGCATGTCTGTTAGAAAAAATCTGCACGTAAAACTCTATAGTCTGAACCGAAATCCTTTTGTTGATTTCGGTTTTTTCTTTTGGTTCTGTTATTGAACGATGTTGATTATATTCAACAAAAGAAGGAGGTATTATCCGGTTGGTTGCCGAATAAAAATCCTTTAGGTAAAACTTAGGGGGAGTGCAAATTGAAAAATGTAATAGATGGAATCAATCATTGGATTGGTTTTATACCTGAAGAGTTCAACCGGATGACAGAAAAAGAAATAAATCATCGGCCAATGCCACACAAATGGTCCAAAAAAGAGATTTTAGGACATCTATGCGATTCTGCATTGAACAATATGAATAGGTTCATCAAGATTCAGTACGAAGAACACCCATATGTTATACAATCATATAATCAAGACCAATGGGTATTAGTCCAGAATTACCAAGAGCGACCATTGGATGAGATCGTTAACCTTTTTTGTACTTTAAATAAGCAAATCATTCATATAATAACGAATACACCAAATGATAGATTATCTAATCTTTGTGATATAGGAAATAATCAACTAAAATCAATGGAGTGGCTAATAAAAGACTATCTCGAACATATGGAACATCATATTAACAATCAAATCCTAATTAAAAAAGAGTGATCTATATAGGTCACTCTTTTTTTTTTCAATTGTTCACTTTTCGCAACAGCTTGTCATGAAGTTTGGACAAGGTGAACAATACGATGATAGAGCCGATCAAGGTTAACGCCATATCCCATTGTGCGTCCCAAATATCACCTTGTGTTCCTAAAAAGTCCTTTGAAGCTTTTCTGCCTTTTGAAATGATGGCAGCTATCCATTCGATGATTTCATAGAGTGCTCCAATGGCAAGCGCAAAACTTACTGTGACAGCAAATAACCACGGTCCTTTTGTTAGGGGAGTTTTACGGATTACTATTTCCCTAATCACAATCGCAAGTAAACCTTTTAGAAAATGACCAAACCGATCATAGTGGTTCCGGGTTAGATCGTAATGATCTTTTATCCAATTAAATAGAGGAACTTTTGTGTACGTATAATGGGCACCGATGAACATGGTAATTGAAAGAACGGCAATGACGAAATAGGATAATGTAGTGAGGCGGAATTTATTATATGTGGCCATGACATAAATCAAAAACACTACGGCAGGAAGGACTTCCATTGTCCATATCAAGTATCCTTCAGGCTTAATCACTGACCAAATAAAAACTGCAGTGACTAGCAATAGAAATAATAAATGAATCAGTCTACCTTTATCTCTTCCCAATTTTTTCACTCCATAAATTTATGATATGTAGATCGCAAAAGATTGAAATTTGCAATCGGAAAAATCAATCGGATTGTGAATGGATAAAATGCTTAATACTTTCATTTAATTCATTGGCCGCTTTTGTAGGGATTTGATGCTTTACATGATCAATGAATCTTAATTCCGCATAGGGCAATTTTTCATGCAATAAATGTGCATAGCGATACATTGGTTTATCTTGTTTGCCATAGATCAGTAAAGTTGGAAGATTGATTTTCCCAAGCTGATGGGTACAGGTATAATGTAAACTATAATGGTAATACTGCTCGATATTACGGGCATCTCCTTTTAGGGCTTCATTAAACATTTTGTTGAACAGCTTAATGGTATTTGAATTGCTCCATGAGATGGAAAGCGCAAGAATGGGAACTGCGTCCTTCTTGGCAAGTGATATGCCTAAAGAAATCTTTTGCTTTAAAGATGTATCTTTCACTTCAGACATTCCGCCTATTACAATGCCACCTAGAGCCCTATCGGCACAACTCAGCAAGAATTCCAATACGATGGAGCCGCCGGTCGAGTATCCGCATATCATTGCTTTTTTAATTTTCAAATGATCCAACAGATGTTTGATATCTTCTATAATCAGGGGATAAGTTACTGGCTGTCTTGAATACTGACTTCTTCCATGACCCCTAATATCAAAAGTGATGACTTTGAATTCTTCGGATAATTTCTCCAATTGGTATTCGAAATTCACACTGGTCAGTACAGGAGGATGGATAAAAACAATAGGAACCCCTTTTCCCCTAACAGAATAATGCAAGCTGATGCCGTCCACATCTAACATTGGCATGAATATTCACCTCATTCGAAGAGTACTTGCATAATATCCCTCCTGAAAGAATTTTCCCTATTTAACATGTTTTTATTACTAATTGTTTTGGTAACGAACTAATTGAATTTTTAGGGTTCTTTTGAACAAGATATAAGAGTTCAGGCAATGAACAAAAATATAAAAAATAAGGTGATGTAAATGAGAGCAAACATGGATAAAATTTTACCAGTTGTCGCTTCGGTCGGAGTAGGTATAGCCACTTATCAAATGTTGAGTGGAAATGGCGGGAAAATGAAAAATATGGTGCCGCTTGCCACCAACTTGATGGGAATGGGGACTGGGATGCCAGGGCAGAATCAACAACAGCCAGAAAATCAATAAAAACATCTCCTATAGGGGATGATTTCAGACTGTAGACAAACTCGATGAAAATCGAGTTTGTCTACAGTTTTTTTGCGGTACAATTTGAACGTTGATTTCCGATCCAGGCGCTCGCTTTCCGCGGGCGGTCAGGGAGCCTCCTCGGCTTGCGCCCGCAGGAGTCTCGCACCTTCCTCTCCAATCAACTATGTTATAACGTTTAGTTAGAAACTATACCTGAGGAGTTGAAGGTGTTGGTTTGGGAACATCATCATGTGTTGAAAGATATGTTTTCCGAACCCCTTTTGTGTATACAAACTGAATGGGGTGATATTCTTCAGACTGTAGACAAACTCGATATTAATTAAGATTGCCTAGTTTTTTTGAGGGAGTGTAAAATATGAACGTGATTTCCGCTCCAGGCACGCGCTTTTCCCGCAGGAGTCTCGCACACCTAGGTAAACCCCCTCTTGTTTTTATTCATGAAACGGGACTTCCATCATATGCTGGCTTTTGGAAATGACACGATGAATCATATTTACCATTTTTTATAATTAAAGTAATAAAACACCAATAAAATAACTCCTTGCGTTATAATGAATGGGCTCTAAGGGAAGTGTCAGAAACCTGCAGGAGTGATCATTTGAATGGAGGTTATATGTGTTGAAGAAAAAATTATTGGTCATGATTCCAACAGTTGCTTTGATGTTGGCTCCTTTAGGAACGGGGACTTCAAATACCGAAGCGGCATCAAAGGGAAGTCAAATCCAGAAAATCGAAACGAAGGCGGAAACACGCCCGACCCTCAAGAAAGGCTCACGTTCAAGTTATGTAAGAGACTTACAGCAAAGCCTTAAAGATGTTAAATATCATGTAGGTGTTGATGGGATTTTCGGTACCCAAACACAAAATGTGGTAAGGGAGTTTCAAGTGGATCATAACTTAGCTTCAGATGGTATCGTCGGACCGAAGACATGGGCTGCTTTAGATGAAAATAAGGTGGAAAGAAGACAGTTCACGGAGAAAGACGCGATCGCGTTAGGGAAGAAGAAGCTGGGCAGCAACATCGTATTCAGCGGTGATGGCAGATTGTTGAAAGATGGCAACGGAAAATCATATTACAACTTTAAAGCAGCTAATAAAGATTGGATCGATCAAGGCGGCACAGGAACGATTGGGTGGTTCCACATTTATAAAGATGGCCGTGTAGTGGAACAATAAAGGATATACATGCTAAAAATGGTTCTCACTTTAAGTGGGATTTTTTTTATGTAAAGCATCAAGAAGACTAAATACATCTATTTTTGGCTATAAATAACAAGTAAATACAGATATAATAGTAAATGGACAGCAATTTGGTATAGTGGGCAGCGGTCACTCCTTTTCAGAAAGGGGGTGTCGCTGGTGATTTCTATTATGGACGGACTGATGCTAATGATTTCATTTGCCTCTTTAATCGTCGCAGTAATCGCGGTTACATTAAAAAAGTAACCCCCTCCATACCATCCGGCCAGATGTATGTAGGAAAAGGGTTACTTTCATGATCGAGTAGCAACTGACTTACCACAGAAAGCCGCTGCTCTTTATGCAGTTTGCTGTTCATTGAGACGCTGGTTTAACCAGTGTCTTTTTTTATATTTATTATTATATCCTCATTTTCCCTATACATTCAACTAAAAAACCTGGATGTAATCTTGAATAAAAGTAAAATCAATTAGATTTTCGTTAAATTCCTGCCGTTTTCCTGTTTGAATAATTTCATCCCTTTATAAGAAACAATCGCAGGAATCATACAAAGCAAGGCCATCGGTAAACAATAAAGAAGATAGAGATGCCCTCCGTTATCGAGCAAGGGAATGAAGGCTAATGCAACAAAAAGTAAAGTGAAAAAAATGATCGTGAAAATCCCGAAAGATTGATGATAGAATGCATGTATTTCCCTTCTTCGTTCATCCTGGTTGGGTAAGGTCTTAACTGCTTTGTGCGTTCGAAGGAATAGGTACAAGGAGAACATTAGAAATAAAGCGGAAAATGGCAAAGCGATCGCAAATAATGAAACGTCCAGAATGGAAAGATAAAAGCTGGATAAAAAGAAAACCTCCGATACCCCTAATGCAAAACAATAATTGAAGATACTTATTCTATCAGGTTGTTTAAGCATGAAATCCCTCCTTCTATATCATATTATGCAACTGCTTTCATGTTCACCACTTTGTCACATTTAAAAGAAAAAAAATCCTCCCGGTTCCACTCAGCACCGCTCGCTGCCCCGTCAAATGTATCAAGCCTGCAGATGTTGAATAGAGTCTTTGCATATTACGAATAGTAATAAATATCGCTTAAGAGGGGAGTGCTCAATGACTGTAAAAACGGCAATCAAAGGATTTTTACTTGTTCTTCTATTATATTTCCTTTATGTAGTTGTGACGGCTGTTGTTCTTTTCCCCAAAGCAGAAAAAGAAGAAGACAGGCCGATTAAACAGGTAAGTGAATATATGGGAGAGAAGGAAGCCACCGTGGATCGTGTCCTGCTTTTCGAAGACGGTTATGAGTCGGGACTCGCCAGAATGCGAATGATCCAGGAAGCCCAGCATTCAATCGATATCGCCTACTATGCTTTTGGAAAAGGCGAAACAACCGAGCTTTTTCTTGGAGCCTTGATCGATGCGGCTGACCGTGGTGTCAAAGTCCGAATCCTTCTGGATGGAATAGCTCATGGACTCAGAGGTCAATTAAGCAGTGCCCGTTATGCATTGGCTTCACATGAAAACATTGAACTAAGATATTACGAAACCTTTAAGCCATTTAAGCCGTGGACCTGGCATAATCGCCTTCATGACAAGATCATCACGGTAGATGGAAAGTTAGGCATCATCGGAGGGAGGAATATTGCCGATAAGTACTTAGCAAGCAAACCGCCGAGGAATTTTGTCTATGACAGGGATGTACTCATTTTCAATGCTAAAGAGGAGAAAGATAGTGTAATCGTTGAAATGAAGGGCTATTTGGATGAATTATGGACCCATCCGTATACGAGCGATGTTTTTTCGGACCTGTCGAAAAGGCAAACGGAAAAAGGAAAACGCGAAAGAGATGCATTAGCGAAAAAATACAGTAAAGCTTTGCGCACTGAAACCGATTTCGTGAACCCAGTCGTCGATTGGGGTAAGGCTACTACACCTACTAAAAAAGTGTCCTTCATTCATAATCCGATCGAACGGTTCAACAAATACCCCATTGTGTGGAGATCTTTATTGGATATTGCTGCAAACGCCAATCAATCGGTATACATCCAAAGTCCCTATATTGTCCCTGCGGATGCCTTGAAGGAATATGTACCGAAGCAATTGGATTCAAATGCTGATTGGACCATACTTACCAACTCGGCTGCATCAACCCCGAACATGATCGCTTTTTCCGGTTACTTGGCTTTTAGGGATAGCGTCGTTGAGACGGGGGCAAGGGTATATGAATATTCAAAGCCTTATTCTTTGCATGGTAAATCGGTTGTCTATGATCAACGATTAAGTGCAGTGGGTTCCTACAATTTGGATTCTCGATCTGCCTTTTTAAATACAGAATCGATGGTGGTCATCGATAGTGAAAGATTTGCAGCGCAGTTGATAGGAGCGATGGATTCAAAAATCAAAAATAGTACACTCATTGCTGACAATAAAAAATATAGACAACTGCCAGAGGATCGGAAAAGGGAAGAGTCCTTTTTTAAGGCCACCTTTTTAAATGCCCTCTCGAAAATTACGGTATATTTCAATAGGTTCATTTGAAACATGACTAAAAAGACAGCAATCTTAGTGATTGTTGTCTTTTTAACCTTTTGCGGAGATTATCTTATGAATACATATGTAATTTGCTATACTTGAGCAAGCTAATCACAACAATCGTAAGGAGAACAGAAACATGCAAACATTACAGCACCTATCGAAACATATTGCCTACCTGCCGCCAGTTCAGGAAACGGATCGCCCGGTCCTTGCCGCCGTTACGGGAAACAAGAAAACGCTCATCATCGATGCCGGTAACTCTGTCAGGCATGCGCAGCTCTTTGAGGACGAATTGCTTCGGAATGATATAAGCGGGAATTTCCTCGTGCTTACCCATTCACATTGGGACCATGTATTCGGACTGGAGAATATCGGGATTCCGGTGATTTGTCAGGAAAAAACATACACGAACATTAAAGATATGCAGCAGCTTTCATGGGAAGATCAGGCCCTTGACCAACGTGTCGAAGAAGGAACGGAGATTGCCTTTTGTGCCGATGCAATCAAATTGGAACATGGGACGAATAGAGAGCTTTCCCTTCCCCTGCCCGATATCATCTTTGAAAAAACGATGACGATCGATCTTGGCAATATAACCTGTGTCATCGAACATGTCGGCGGCGACCATGCCAATGATTCCTGCATCATTTATATACAGGAGGAAAAGACCTTATTTCTGGGAGACTGCCTGTATGCCAATCTTTACGCGGAAAAATGGAATTATACGGCTGAACAGGCTTTGCTGCTTCTTAAGAAAATAGAAGCCTATGATGCCGAAACCTATATACTTTCCCATCATGATCAGCCTCGTACGAAACTGGAGATGGAGGCGGAGCTTAAGCTAATGAAAGAATGTGCCAGAGCGGTGGTCGAACATCGGGGAAACCGGGCTTTAATGGAGCAGGAATTGGCTAAAGGATTAAAGCGGGATTTAACTGTGGACGAGCTCGAAACGATTGGATTTTTCGTGAATGGGTATGTTGAGTGACTGAACTCTAAAGTGGGGTATGAGCTCGGTATTATTGGGCTCATACTCAGGCCTATACAAAAGAGATAATAAACGTTATTAGTGCTGAAAGGATAAGAACTGATAGGATGCCTGATATGATTTTCCCGGCTTTTGCTCCTCTATTATCGGGATATATATGACCAATAATAAAGGCGGGGATGAAAAATATAGCCGAATAGAACACTGTATAATGAATACCTGAATTTCCATTTGACCAAGCGCTAATTCCGATAGTATGTAAAATATGATCTCCAATGCCAGATTTATCGCCAAATTCAAACGTAAACAATATTCCGAATAAACATAGCACGAAAGAAAGTGAACCTAATCCGATATCTTTTGTTTTCTTAACTTCAATGGTTGTCATGTTCTTTTTTCTCCTTGTATTAAAAACCAAATTATGGTTTTCATTGTAACATAACTCAGCAAGTACTTAAATCCCTACTCCTGTACCAGAACCCCAATATATTAAAAACTGCACCACCAATTGTCTAACAATTAGGGTGCAGTTCACATTAATTATGAGCTTTTTCTAGAGCAAGCTTTATCCCGAAACCAATCAAGACCGTCCCGGTTATCCCCTCGAATATCGTTTGGGTTCTAGGCTTTTTCATAAAAGCACTGATTTGGTTCAGCAGATAGATATAAAATACAAACCACAACGCAGTTAAAACGGTATACGTCATGCCCATGATAAGGAATGGTAAAAACGTATCATTCCCCGGATTCACGAACTGAGGCAGAAACGTTAAAAAGAAGACGGCCACTTTAGGGTTCAGCAGATTGGTAAGGAATCCTTGCTTAAAGCATGACTGGTTTTCGTACTTACTTTTGACCGTCGTTTCCGCCGCTGCGGCCACTTGCTTATTCCTTAATCCCCATAGTGTCTTGAAGCCTAGATATACCAAGTAAACGGCACCGGCATATTTGAAGATGGAAAATAATAAAGCGGATTTCACAATGATTGCTGAAAGTCCGAAAACGGCAGCAGATGTATGAATGAGCAGGGCACAGCATGTGCCGAATATCGTTTTAAAACCTCCCGAAGTCCCCACGGTAACGGTGTTCCTTGTGGCTATTGCTGTATCTGGACCAGGTAAGATGATGAGAAGGATGCACATGATGATGAATAAATAAAAGTTTTCCATATTCGGACCTCCACTCTTAGTGATGAATTCTGAAAATTATAACATAGATGCACGTGGTTTAGGGAGATAAATTTGATAGTAAATGATTACAAAAAAAACAAGCCAAATCAGTTTTGATCTGGCTCGTTTTTTGAAAACATATTGTCAGGGTGACTTTTTCAACACAGCACGTACCGGACTTCCATCTGCTTCGACCAAAGGAAGAGGGAGGGCTGCCAACTCATAATTACCCGGTTCGATACCGTCTAATACAAGTCCTTCCAAAATGTGAATGCCATGATCGGCAAGTTCATGGTGGGCAGACAGCTCTTTACTATCCAGTGGATCTACTGATGGTAAATCAAGTCCAATTAGACGGACGCCGTGTTCTGAAAGATATGCCGCTAATTCTGGCTGGATATGTGGAATGGTTTGTGGAAACACACTTCGATCCTTCCATGCATCCGTGCGAATTAACAGACGGGTAACGGCTTGTAGATCTATATGGGATAATTCATCGACTCCGATGCTTGTCTTGTTTGGTAAATGGATAACTCGGGCATTTCCCATATATAAGTCGAGATCCAAATCAATCACTCTTTTTCCATCATCATCAAAATGAAAAGGTGCATCAATATGGGTACCGGTATGGATACTCATATTGATTTGACCTACATTGACAGATCCGCTCTGTTCTTTACTCCAATTGACTTTATAAGAGAAAGGTGTATCTCTAGGCCAGACTGCAACGTTATCATCCAGACGTTGTGAAATATCAATCCATGTCCCCATGCATTTACCTCCGTCCCTACTGGCTGTTTCTTGAATATCTTATAGCTTCGTTCTTAGACTCCATAGCTCTGGGAAAAAGTGTTGATCCAATGCTCTCTTTAAATACGTTACACCTGATGATCCGCCCGTTCCTTGTTTATTACCAATAATCCTTTCCACTGTGGTCATATGATTAAAGCGCCATAATTGCTGTTGGTGGCCGATGTCCACTAACTTTTCGCCCAGCTCGTATAAGTCCCAATATTGCTCAACATCGCGGTAAACTGTCAGCCATGCCTCTTCTACACTGGCATTTGGTTCATATCTTTGGGACCAATCCCTGCTGAGGGCTTCTTGATCAATAGGTAATCCGCGTGCCACAAGAGCATTGATCGCCGCGTCATATATACTTGGCTCATGAAGGGCCTGCTGCATTTGCTCGTATAAATCCGTTTGGTGCTGATAGACGGATAGCGTATGGACATTCTTGTTTCCTAATGCAAATTCAATCAAACGATTCTGGTAAGATTGAAATCCGGAAGATTGTCCCAGTTTATCCCTGAACTCCATGTATTCAGCCGGTGTTAAAGTTGAAAGGACATTCCATGACTGGATCAATTGCTGCTGAATCCTCGAAACCCGCGACAGCATTTTAAACGAAGGTTCCAACTTGTTTTGGCGGATGGACTCTGTTGCTGCTGTCAACTCATGTAAAATGAGCTTCATCCATAGCTCACTCGCTTGATGGATAATGATAAAAAGCATTTCATCATGATGATCGGAGCATCTATGCTGACTGGTTAAAATTTTATCAAGGTGGAGGTAATCTCCGTAAGACATCGATTTTTGAAAGTCGGTTTGAATTTCTTTCTCTAGACCCGTTATTGTTTGTTCATTGTTTTCAACATTTTTCATTCCGCAATCTCCTCACTTTTCGCAAAAAACTATTTATTCCGCCATTCTATTCTATCTTCTTTTCCAGAGATTCTTCCATTACATTATGGTTAATATTTCTTCCTTTTGAAATAAAATAAGCAACAGCTAAAAAAAGTAACCAAGGAATCCCGAATTGAAGCATGATTTTGAAATCCGTAAACCATGATGTAATCATCAAACTGAATAGAAGAACGGCTCCTAGTATCGTTAAATAGGGGAAACCGATCATCCTAACAGGTAATTTGCGTCCGCCGGTTTTCTCCCATTTCACCCTGAAAAACAAATGGGAAATGAAGATCATGAGCCATGTGAACATGGCACCGAACATGGAAATCCCCATCATGAAAGCATAGGATGAACCAGGAAGTAACGCATGAACGCCTGCAGCGATGAATATCCCCGTTGAAGAGACAGCAAGGGCTTTCGTAGGAACACCGCTTTTGTTTAACTTTCCTAAAAAAGTAGGTGCATGTTTTCCGCGTGCCAATGAAAACATCATCCGTGTTGAAGCATAGAGCTGAGCGTTCATGGCAGATATGGCAGCCGTTAGAATAATAAAGTTCATGATCCCGGATGCACCTGGAATGTTCAGGATTTCCATCACTTTTACGAATGGGCTTACCTCGATCCCGGCCGTTTTCCAAGGAACGATCATCAGCATGATGCCGATTGTCAGCACATAGAAAGTGGATAAACGGAACACAGTCGCTTTTAATGCTTTTGGGACGGCGGCATCCGGATCTTTTGCCTCCCCTGATGTAACCGCTATCAATTCAGTTCCAAGAAAGCTGAATAAAGAAATAAATACGGCTATCCACATCCCCTTCAAACCAAATGGGAAAAAACCGCCTTCATTCACGAAGTTTTCCGGTCCTATATGCGGCTGTTCGGATGAACCGAACAGTACATAGGCTCCAAGTAGGATAAAACCAACAATGGCACTTATTTTAATAAAGGAGAACCAATACTCAAATGTCGCGAATGTATTCACGCTGGTACCATTTACATAAATCAAGACACCTGCAAACAACAATATCCATACGATTCCCGGCACGTTCGGAAACCAATAATTCATATATACGCTGACTGCACTTACTTCAACCCCAACAGCCAAAACATTGCCAATCCAATAGGAATAGCGGACAAGATAGCCTGCCATTGGACTCATGTACTTTTCCGCAATGGCCCCAAAAGATCCGGAAGTAGGGTGGGCAACCGTCATTTCAGCTAAACAGCCCATCAATAGTAAGACAATGAACGCCCCAAGAGCATAGCTGAGCAATACACTTGGCCCTGCCGCTTGAATCGCAAGTCCGCTGCCAAGAAATAGCCCCGTCCCGATGGCACAGCCCATCGCGATCATGGAAAGCTGACTTGTTTTCAGCTCTCGCTTTAATCCTTTTTCTGGCTCATCTTTAAAGTTCAATTGAGTATTGTTTTTCTCCATAGTTCATCTCCTTTTTATCAAAAAGATTTTATCCTGCCCAATTAATTAACCATTTGAGGGATGAGCCCCATCTGGAGGAACTCCGGGTTATGCGACCACTTCACGCTCATTCTTGTATTTTTCATATTGTTTTTCTGACATGATTTTCTTGAGTATTTGTACAACTTCCCAAACTTCCGCATAAGAAGTATAGAGTGCAACCGGGGCGAGGCGAATGATGTTAGGTGCACGGAAATCGGGAATGACACCGTTCTCTTTCAATGCCTTGCATATCCGTGCAGCTTCTTTATGCTCGAGGCTTACATGACCTCCGCGGCGGATGTCTTCTCTGGGGGTTCCAATGAAAAATCCCATGTCTTCCAATTCGAATTCGACTAAATCCATTAAATATTGATTGATTTTCAGGGATTTTTCACGAATATTTTCAATTCCAGCTTCTATAAAAATGTCCAAAGACCCAATCAAAGGTGCACAACTTAACACATGCGGCGTGCCAATTTGATACGCTCCTGCTGATTCAGCTGGAGTTAAGGTATGTTCCATATCGAATTGTTTATCTTTTTTGGAGCCGAACCATCCAGCCAATCCAGGCATCGTCCCAAAATGTTTTCGATTTACATATAAACCGCCAACACCGCCAGGGCCGCCATTTAAATGTTTATAATTGCACCAATACGCAAAATCCACATCCCATTCGCTGAATGAATGCGGGATGGCACCGATGGAATGACATCCGTCAAATCCGATTACAATGCCTCTTTTATGAGCTTCATCAGTCAATCGTTTCATATCCAGTATTTGACCGCTGCGATACAGGACCGTCGGCAAGATGATCAAAGCGATGTCATCGGTCATTGCTTCGATGATGTCATCTTCTTCAAGAAATCGGCCATCACGGCTTTTCACGCGGATGAGATCGGTTTCCGGATCGTATCCATGTGTACGCAGCTGACTTTGAAGAGCATAAATATCAGTCGGGAAGGTTAATTCATCAGCCAAAATCTTTCTGCGCATTCCTTGAGGCTTATAAAAAGTAGCTACAAGCTGATGCAGATTTACAGTTGTGGAGCCGGTTACAATAACTTCCTCGGGAGAAGCTCCGACCAATTGGGACATCTTCGCGCCCAATTTCTCAGCCATGAAAAACCATGGGTGATTCCCTTGCGTCCATCCATCAATCCCATGCTCTTTCCAATCTTCCAAAGACTCCAGAAGTGTGCGTTCAGCCCTTTTCGAAAGAAGCCCCAATGAGTTTCCATCCATATAGATGGAACCCGGCTTTAAATAAAACTCTTCCCGAAAACCTTTAAGCGTATCATTCTCATCCATTTGTTTTGCGTGATCCAATGTATATTCAGAAACCATAATCATCCTCCTATATTAGTTTTTTTAAATTCTAGGAGAATCGTACCAAAGAATATGACACGGTGTCAATAAGTTAATTCAGAAAATTATAAACATTAAAACAAACTTTCCAACAAATGTTTTTTATTTTATGGAAATCCTTTATCCTAGAAGATAAGGGGAGGAATAAGCATGGAGAATGGCAAAACAGGGGATAAACGGCATTTACGCTCGATCATGACACGACAAAAGCTATTGGAAGCTGCAAAGGAAATATTTCTTGAAGAAGGTTATCAAGCTGCGCTTATTTCCCAAATGATCAAAAGAGCAAACATCGGATACGGGACGGCCTATGTTCATTTTAAAGGGAAAGAGGATCTGTTAATTGTATTAATGGAAAATGTAATGGAGCAATTCTATGAAATTGCCGAGACCTCTTTCTTTCCAAAATCAAAAGACGAAGCAAAACATATCATCAACAGACAAGCTAATGCATTTTTGAAAATGGCAGAAGCTGAACGCAACATGATGCAGGTCTTCGAACAGGCCATTGGGATATCAACCATTATTTCAGATAAATGGAAAGCGATCCGCATGAAGTTCATTCAGCGAATCTCGCAGGACGTCGCCTATGCACAGCAAAATGGACTGGCAAGAACTGAACTAAACCATGAGCTTGTCGCAAGAGGATGGTTTTTCACAAACGAAATGTATCTATGGGAAATCGTGCGAAACGAACATCAAAGTTCAGTAGAAGAAATATCTCAAACCATCACCTCAGTCTACGTCGAAGGCTTATATGTGTAATGATGCTGGCAGCTAACCAATCTTCCGATTATATACAATCGGAAGATTTTTTTATTATCAAAACTCACGAGTAAAGCCGCGGAATTCACGAGTAAACTGCCCAAACTCAGGAGTAAATGCAAATTTACGAGAAAAACAGCAAAATTCACGAGTAAACTGCTCAAACTCAGGAGTAAATACAAATTCACGAGTAAAACAGCAAAATTCACGAGTAAATTGCTCAAACTCACGAGTAAATAGCGCAAATTCACGAGTAAATGCAAATTTACGAGAAAAACAGCAAAATTCACGAGTAAATTGCTCAAACTCACGAGTAAATAGCGCAAATTCACGAGTAAATAGCGTAAATTCACGAGTAAACTGTTCAAACTCACGAGTAAATAGC
>NZ_JBHZPD010000003.1:0-122516 GCF_042787955.1 Peribacillus sp. YIM B13477 | reverse complement strand
TGCTCAAACTCACGAGTAAATAGCGCAAATTCACGAGTAAATAGCGTAAATTCACGAGTAAACTGTTCAAACTCACGAGTAAATAGCGCAAATTCACGAGTAAACTGTTCAAACTCACGAGTAAATAGCGCAAATTTACGAGTAAACTGCTCAAACTCACGAGTAAATAGCGCAAACTCACGAGTAAACTGTTCAAACTCACGAGTAAATAGCGGAAACTCACGAGTAAATGCAAATTTATGAGTAAATAGCGGAAATTCACGAGTAAATTGCTCAAACTCACGAGTAAATAGCGCAAACTCACGAGTAAAGTGCCCAAACTCAGGAGTAAATGCAAATTTACGAGTAAAACAGCAAAATTCACGAATAAATTGCTCAAACTCACGTGTAAATAGCGGAACTCACGAGTAAATAGCGCAAACTCACGAGTAAATAGCGCAAACTCACGAGTAAATAGCGCAAACTCACGAGTAAAGCCACAAAATTCACGAGTAAATAGCCCAAACTCACGAGTAAACTGTTCAAACTTACGAGTAAACTGCCCAAACTCAGGAGTAAATGCAAATTTATGAGTAAATAGCGGAAACTCACGAGTAAATCGCTCAAACTCTGCGTATATCACTCAAACCCACGAATATATCGCTCAAACTTACAAGTAAGGTGCAAATTCCCGAGTAAAATACCCTCCTCATTAGCATCGGACTTACAGGGTCTACGCCTTAAGTCTTACTAGAAAATATAGCTAAGGCTCATTATACGAACTTGTGAAAGTAGATAAGATATAAACATAGAAAGGAGGACGAAAACAATGAAGAAATTTGGTTTATTTATTGTAGGACTGATCGCACTTTTCCTGTTGTTGGCGAACGTTGGTCCACTGATCAGCCTGGCGATTTGCTTGGCGATCCTATACTTTGGGTTCAAGCAGTTCATGAAGTCCGAATCGACAGGGGCGAAGATTGCGTGGGGATCAGTCTCCATTATCGTGCTGATCGTTTCTATTTCCCATATCCCGGCAATATTGGGACTGGTGGCAGCTTATGTTCTTTACCTGGTTTATAAAAAATGGAATGAAAATGATGAAAGTGCTTCATCGAAAGAAAGTGACCCATTCTCAAATTTTGAAAGAGAGTGGAAAGAGTTGAATAAGAACTAATAGAAGGGATGTAATTGGAATGGGTAATTTATTCTCAAGAATGAAACAAACGATTTCGGCTGATTTTCACGATCTGTTGGATAAAAAGGAGCAAAAAAATCCAATTGGGATGTTAAATCAATATTTGCGTCAATGTGAGCAGGAGACGGAAAAGGTCGGTAAGTTGCTTGAACGTCAATATCTTCTGAAAGAAGAGTTTACGCGTGAATATAATCAAGCGCAAAATCTAGCTGAAAAACGTAAGCATCAGGCTGAGATTGCCAAGCAGTCGGGAGAGACCGATTTGATGGAATTTGCTGTAAAGGAAAGCCTGCACTATGAAGAGCGGGCGCAAAGTTTGAAAGAGGCGCATAAAAGTGCAGAGGTTCAGTTGGCTGAGCTGGAGCGGAAATATGAAGAAATGAAACATAAGCTGAAGGATATGCATCTAAAGCGGTTGGAACTGATGGGCAGGGAAAATATTGCCCGGGCAAACAACCGGATCAATCGGGTTTTGGACGGAGGCAGTTCCGAAGCCAAACCGGTAGCGATGTTTGAGGAAATGGAGCATTATATCGATCGAATCGAGCACCAGGTCCATACAGATTATAATCGGCATACGATCGATGCCAGGATTGTTCAGCTTGAAAAAGAATTGGAACAGAAAGAAGCGTAAAGTTTTTTAGGCATCGCTGTCATCCCCTGGCCTTTTGGAATGGAGGGCGGGGGAAAACAGGCTGTCAGAACGTGACAATTTCATGGTATTCTTAAAAGGCACGGGTTTCTGTGCCTTTTAAGAATATCATGATCATATACAGGGGAGGCGAACCGATGTTGAACAAGATGAAGACGGACTATATGGGATGGATACTTCTCATCGGAGTCGTCCTGCTTTTTTTAGAGATTTCATTTACGGGTGGGGGTCTCCTTTTCTCCATCGCTTTTTCAATAGGCTGTATCTATTTAGGCAGGAAATTCACAAAACGGACAATCGGGAAAATCCTATTTTTTATAGGGCTGATTTCCCTTATCATCACAGTCTTGAATATGTTCGTCTTTAGATTTTTCCTAATGGCGATCCTCATTTATCTTTTGCTTTTATATTATCAGTCCAAAAAGAATCCTGATTGGGTCAGTCCCATTTTAACCAATGATGATTCGGACGAAGAAAAGATCAATAAGGAACGACTGCTGAAAACCGATTATCTATTTAAAAATAAGTTGTTTGGTCATCAACAAACGACCGAACATGTATATGAATGGAATTCCGTGAATGTTCAGGGCGGGGTCGGTGATACGGTTATCGATTTAAGCAAAACGATTTTACCGAAAGGCGATGCTGTCATTTCCATCAGGAATATCATTGGCAATATCACAGTCCTTGTACCGTATGGCATCGAAATCAGGGTCCATCATTCTGTCATTGCGGGCAGAGCGCGGATTTTTGAAAATAAACCTGAATCCAGGGTCTTTAATCAAATTTATTCCTACCAAACGGAAGGGTTCAATGAAACGGATCACAAGGTTCATATCATCACTTCAATCTTAGTTGGCGATTTAGAGGTGAAGCGGATATGAGCATAATGACACGGCAGATATTGACTGCCCTTGGTGTTGCTTTCGTTCTTTCCCTTGCTTTGCCGGCTATGGTTTTCTTCATCTTTCCTTTATCCGATTGGAGTGTATTGTGGGAGAAAGTGGTCATGGGATTACCCTTCGTCATATTTTTGCCAAGCCTGGTCATGACGGTAGGGCTGATTTATGGAGTCGTTTCGGGGATGTTTTGGAAGAGACAGCTTGAAAGGGTGGATGAAGGTCTGCATTTCCTTGAACAGGGCCGCTTACCCTCGCAACAGGAAACGTATCCAATTCAAGAGATGGCTAAAATGGAGGAACGGATGCAACTGATCTATAAGCAAATCAATGAGCAGACTAAATTATCGCAAAAAATGGCGAATGAAAAGGCCATTGATCAGGAGAAACAGATCCAGGAAATCGTTTCCCAGGAACGAAACCGTTTAGCGAGGGAGCTGCATGATTCGGTGAGCCAGCAATTGTTTGCCGCTTCGATGTTCATGTCGGCCATCACCGAATCACAATCCGATATGGAAAAAACGGAAATGAAACAATTCAAGGTAGTGGAAGAAATGATTCATCAATCCCAGCTTGAGATGAGGGCGCTATTGCTTCACTTGAGGCCTGTTGCATTAAAGGGAAAATCTCTACATGAAGGAATGAAGGAGCTTCTTTTGGAATTGTCCCAAAAAGTGACGATGGATATAAATTGGAAGATGGAGCCTGTCACTCTGGATAAGGGGATTGAGGACCATCTGTTTCGGATTTTACAAGAATCGATTTCCAATACCCTGAGACATGCAAAAGCGAATTCGCTTGAAGTGCTATTGATCGTCCGTGATGGAATGATCATTTTACGAATAACGGATGACGGCATAGGTTTTAACGTCGAGGAATCGAAAACGGGATCATATGGTCTGCAAAACATGCATGAACGGGCTGTAGAATTAGGCGGGACGATGCAAATTGTAAGTGTTCCGAATAAAGGAACGAAACTTGAAGTGAAAATCCCATTATTAAATGCTGGAGGTGATCATGATGATTAAAGTATTATTTGTCGATGACCATGAAATGGTAAGGATAGGGGTATCGGCTTATTTATCCGCACAGTCGGATATCGAAGTGATCGGGGAAGCGGACAATGGTTTGAAAGCTGTAGAACTGGCAATGGAATTGCGTCCGGATGTCATTTTGATGGATTTGGTGATGCCGGAAATGGACGGCATAGAAGCGACGAAACGAATTATTGAAAAATGGCCAGAAGCGAAAATCATCATTGTGACAAGCTTCCTGGATGATGAAAAAGTGTACCCGGCATTGGAAGCCGGAGCGACGAGCTATATGCTGAAAACATCAAAGGCCAGCGAGATTGCGAGAGCCGTCCGTTCCACTTTCCAGGGTCAAAGCGTACTTGAACCTGAAGTGACGGGAAAAATGATGGAAAAGCTGCGTCGCCCAAAAATCACCCAGCTTCATGATCAATTGACAAACCGTGAAATGGAAATTTTACTGCTGATGACACAAGGGAAAACGAATCAGGAAATTGCCGATGAACTATACATAGCCCTGAAAACCGCCAAAGTGCATGTCAGCAATATATTAAGCAAGCTTGCCGTGCAGGACCGCACGCAAGCAGTGATCTACGCATTTAAGCATTCGCTCGTTCAAGAAGAAGAGTAAAGAGCGTCTATTTCCAATAGAGGAAAGTTTGTTATATTTAGGGAAATAATCCTGTAAAGTTCATTCAAGGTTGCTGATTGCAGCCTTTTTTACGGATTACAGGAAAAAAGCAGGTGAAATGATGTTAAGAGTGATTTGGGAATTATTTCGTATAATCACCATTATTTTCGTTATTGGAATGATTATGGGGCTCATCATTCATTCAATCTATGCGATTTTTGGAATAACCGTAGAGAATACCACGGGCGGATGGATCGTTGGTATGGCAATTTTTCCATTACTTTATGTACTCTATAAAAACCGGCTTCAATTTTCAGGTTTCTATAAAAATGGCAAACAAGTAAAACTTTCAAACAGGACAACTACTATACTGCTTTGCTCCTCTGTGTTAATGTTGACGGTTGCCCCTTTATTTCGCTAACGGATGTAAAAAGAGCATGTTTTATTCAAAACATGCTCTTTTTTATACCGTTTTTTTAGATTATACAGCTTCCTCTGCGGTATCGAGCCTCGTTCCGTATATCCGATAAAGAACCAAAGCGAATACCATTCCTATAAAGGAGATGGAGGAAATGAACAAGTAAAGGGTCTTCCCGCCATATGCTCCATATATGGCTCCGCCTATATAAGATGCAATGATTCCCGAAACCCCGAAGAATAGCAGCGCCAGTACGGTCTGGCCTGTGGCACGCCATTCCACTGGAACAATCCGGTATAGATATTGGATGGCCGCCGAGTAGAAAATCGGGAAAGTCAATAGTTGCATGATTTGCAAATAAGCTAATAGCTGTGGATCGGTAATCCACGCAGAGACGAAATAACGGATAAAGAAAAACGCTGCTGCAAACGAAATGATGATGATTTCCTTACCTTTGCGCAGCCACCAAAAGCTTAGGGCGAATACAACGATTTCACTTCCCGCCGCCAAGAACCAGGTCAAGCCTACAAGCTTGGCACTTCCTCCAAGTTCCCGGATATATACTCCAAGGAAGGTATCGTTCATCCTTGCTGGAACAGCACAGATAAAGACCAATAACAGAAAGAGAAGCGTCTCTTTATTACTGAAAAAATGCTTAAGGCTGCTTAAGGTGACAGGTTTTCCTGAAACGGGAGCATCAGGCATCATCCAGCTGACAATGAAGCTGATCAAACCTATTCCTGCAAAAAGGAATGCAAGGCTGTTAGCTCCGAAATATGACATAACATAGCCGGTGATCAGCGATATGACCGCATAACCCAATGCACCATATGTCCGGATGGAGCCGTAACTGATCCCGGATTTCTCTGCCATCGTAAAATTGAGGCTTTCCGTCAGGGGATCGATCGGCATCAGAAAGAAATATAGCAGCATGGCAAACAGGATGAGCTGAAGATAACTGCTTGAATCATAGAGGAAATAACCGATTACGCTCGAGAAAAAGATGAGTAACAACAGGACTTTTCGTATAGTCCTTGTTTTGTCGCTGATCATTCCCCATAAAGGCTGGGTAATGAGGGTGACAAAACCTCCTGTACCGATGATGAATCCGATTTGGGCTGGACGCAAACCTTGATCAGCCAGATAGACTGGGAGAAACGGAATGAAAATGGCAAGCAGTCCAAAATATAAAAAGTTAAAACTCTTTAATAATCGTATTGCTTTCATAAAAAATATGATACCTCACGTGTTCTATAGAGTGGATTGATTTCAGACCATGTTATTGTATCATTGATGACAGAATTTGAAAAAATAGTTTTAAAATAGATTTGGTTTCGAGGGTATATCTCACTTTTAAAAAATGGATGTAAATAATAGAATTAACACTTATTGTTAATTAAAGAGGGTGGTAATTCATGGACCAGGAGACAAAAGTGATTCAAGAGTTGCAGCAATTGAAGCAAAAAGTCGGTCATCTTGAAGACTTATTAACGCAGCAACAGAATAAGAAGGAAAAAGCAGGACCATTTCGAATCATCCTGGACGCAGTAGGCTCACTGCTATTTGGATTAATTGTTGTAGGACCGGTTATAGTGATTGTCGTTGGGGTTCTGATGGTGGCTGCATCATGGTTAGGGATGGTGTTTTAAAAGGTTAGGAGAGTCTGGGCTTTTATGAATTATTGATTTGATTAGGTGAACAGGAGAAGTGTTCGGTTATTCCAGTGGGAATTATTGATGATGGATAGGGAGAAGGTCATGGTTTGGCCTTTCCATCTAATTATAGATGGGGAAGGTATTGAACTTAAATATGGAAATGGTAAAGAGATATTTATGCAGTAGCAACCAGTCTCATCCTGTCTACGTTCGCCAAGAAACGGAAAAAGAACCACTCATCCTCACAAGATCGTAGTGGTTCTTCACTCTTGGAGTTGTCACCCTCATGTCTCCAGCATGGGGGTGTGCTGAAGCATGGTTGCTCAAACGTTTTGTTAGCCTTGGAAAAGCTCCGTTGCATAAATTAAAGCCAAATCCAGGTGGTGTTTCATAAATAAAATAATCATCTTTTAAATATATAATGCAAAAAAAGGACGGTTACTGCAAGGCTGTATCTTTTCTCAATTGACAGAGAAGCATTTTCTTTCATGAATTCTTCGATATCTTCACATTCAAGATTAGAGAATAAGGAAATCGTCTCCACTGGTATACCAAATTCATCGGTCAGTGCTTGAGTTATGGCGGAGACCCTTTCATTTGCATCGGTTGAGGGCACCCCGATGACTAAAAGGCCCACTAAATCTATTAGGTCCATCATTTCTGTTTGAGTTATCGCGGGTTGAATATTTTCACCATTTGCAAAATCTAGTATGACTTGCTCAGATATTCCGGTAATTTTACTTAATGATGCTGCAGGCATTTTATAATCATTTAGCAGAGTTCTTAATAACTCTTTAGGTTCATGACCAATCATCTTGAATAACCCTCTTTCACTTTTAACTCTATTATATATGGAAGTAGACAATATAATAATATTGTCTACTTATTGTTTGAAAAATATCTCTTATTTAGAAACCCAAGTAATGTAATTTGGAACAGTATAAGAAACAACTTTACCGAGGAAAGTTGCTGAACCGGTTAATTGTGCACTATATCTATTATTATATAGCGCTCTATATGAAACAGACCCACTAAAACCTGAAACTGAAGTTCTCCCAGAGGATAATCCTGAAGTAAGATTTGTAATAAGCATAGTACCAGTAAAACTAGTAGCTGGTATAGACATAGTTATTTTGTATCTAACTTTACTTCCTTCGGCCCATAAATTTAGAATGCCTCCGGGGCCAGGAAAGGCTAATGTTGGTTGGATAAGGTTGTTATCTAAATTGGTGGGAACTAGAACTAAAGGGATAGAAGCTACTTCACCTTCGGCTAATTTAATTTCCGATAAATCAACTGAGAAAGTATAGTCATCACCTGAATTTTCACCTTCTACTGTATCGTTTGATACCAGGTCAGACGGACCAAATTTTTGTTGATCTTCTGCAAAAACTGATGATGTAGACATAATCATAAATGCGACTAAGATACTCATAAACCATTTGCTCATTCTATTACCTCCCTGTAGAATTTTCACTTCAACTACATAATAACATAGGTCTATTTAACTAGTTGGGTTTTTTAAAAAAATTCTTAAAATTTAATAAATTTAGGAAATTAAAAATTAGAATATATGGTGAATTTTATATTTGAATTTCCGATGAATTTTTCTTATAGGATATAGAGATTTGATATAGGATTAATCTGTGATTTGTAAGTAACTTTAGAAGGTTCATAAAAGTAAATGAGCAGTGAGTCACATTGGGGTGCATAATTAAACTGAAGAAAATAATTACCTAAGGTAGAAATGATCAAAATTCTAGTGAAGTTGCTGTGATAGAGCATCAACTTTATTTTATATAGTATTTTACAATTTTCATAATGCTGGCTTTCACGATTTCCCCTAATTTGTTTCTTTGAAAATATTATCCTAAGAAAGTTATTGACAAATTTACCTTGAGTCCGTATAGTATGGGATATTATTAAAAATATTCAGATATAATTTTTCAAACGCAATGAACAGGAGTAGTAAAAGCTCATTATTCGGTAAAGAGAGCTGCGGGTTGGTGCAACGCAGTCCAATGATACTTTGAACTTGCCTGGGAGTGGTAAAGCGAAAGATAGGAATGATTCCATTCTTTTGTTTTAACGATTGACCTTCGTTACAAGGTTTGTAAAGCAGGGTTCTTTAAAGAGCCAATAAGAGTGGTACCGCGGTAAGCTTAAGGCATATCGTCTCTTTCTTCATTTGATTATGAAGGAAGAGACGATATGCTTTTTTTGATTTTTGGGAGGTAAGGATATGGAAACGGACAAACGGAATTTACAGAGGACAATGACTTCAAGGCATATTACGATGATGGCATTAGGTGGTGCCATCGGGGCAGGTTTATTTAAAGGAAGCAGTTCAGCCATTGATATGGCAGGCCCTTCCGTAATCCTTGCGTACTTGATAGGAGGCATCATCCTATTATTCATCATGCAAGGTTTAGCTGAAATGGCGGTCCGCAACAGCGGTGCACGAACATTCAGGGATTTGGTCCAATCGATCTTAGGAAAGTATCCTGCCTATTTCCTGGATTGGATTTATTGGAAAATGTGGGTGTTGAATATCGCGGCCGAATCAGTGGTTGCGGCGATTTTCCTTCAATATTGGCTGCCCGGATATCCAATCTGGATATTGGCATTAGCTGTTTCGGTTTTGGTTACTGCGGTTAACTTGCTGTCGGTGAAGGTTTTTGCTGAAACGGAGTACTGGCTTGCTTTAATTAAGATTACGGTCATCATTGTGTTCATCATGGCTGGATTATTGTTGCTGCTCGTTACTTTTGGTGATCATACAGCGGTCGGCTTTTCTAACTTGACCGAACATGGCGGTTTCTTTCCGAATGGATCGACAGGGTTGATCACGGCGATGCTGGTGGTAATCTATTCATATGGCGGTACGGAAATCATCGGGGTCACATTAGCTGAAACGAAAAATCCTGAAAAAGTGGTTCCAAAGGCCGTTCGCAGTACATTGGTCAGGATCATTTCTTTCTATATCATTCCTTTTTTCATCATCGTTAGCTTAATTCCTTGGAACGAAGTAAACGGGGTGAAGGAAAGTCCGTTTGTAATGGTCTTTCAAATGATCGGGATTCCAGGTGCCGACCATATCATGAATGCCGTTGTCCTATTAGCGATCATATCATCGATGAACTCCGGGTTGTATGGTTCATCCCGCGTTCTGTATACACAAGCCGTGGATGGTCGCGTTCCGAAAATCTTTTCCCGTTTATCCAAGAAGAAAGTACCTGTTCCCGCAATCTTAATGTGTACTTCCGCTTTATATGGCGGTGTATTGATTTCTTTATTTGCTGGAAGCAAGACCTTCGATTTCCTAATGGGTTCGCTTGGATATACCGTATTATTCATCTGGTTGATCATTGCTTTCGCCCATTTGAAATCACGTAAACAACAGTCCGGAAAAACAAGTGCCTATAGGGTAAAATGGTTCCCGTATACGACTTGGGCTGCGATCATCGCTTTAATAACGATCCTGATCGGAATCATTTTCACGACATCCATAGTCGTTACGATCATTACTCTTTGCATCTACATCTTCATTTCCTTAACGTATGTATGGAAAAAACGCCATAACAAAATCTAGAGATGGCGGAGTGATCACTTTTGCCTTCCCGCATATAAGTTTCATATCAAGCCGTGGTATATGCCATGGCTTTCGTTATGTATTTTAGTCGGATTAAAAGTAAGAGATATCCATTTTACTAGTTCATGGGATTCATTAACTTTAGCGATAAAAGAGTTAATCCAGTGAAAAATGTAGTATAATAATCTTTGGAAAAAAACTAATATATTGAAAGCCGGAGCGAGCTATGAAAAACAATTCCATACTATCCTTTCACCCGTTATATTATTTATTACTTTTGATGATTACTAGTTCCATCTATTCAATCATCAATCAATCTTCAGGTCATGCTGTCGATGTTACGACTATAATAGATGGGGAGATTCCCTTTATTAAAGAATTTGCCGTTCCTTATTTACTTTGGTATCCGTATATTTATGGATTGCTGATTTACTATTGCTTTGTTGACCGAAAGCACTATTTCGTAGGATTAGGCAGTTTGATATCAGGGAAACTTCTCTGTTTTCTTGTATATTGCCTTTGGCAAACGACAGTTCCGCGTCCAGAAGTCGTGGGCAACGATATCTTTGCCCAGTTAATGCGGTTCATCTATAGTCATGATCAACCTGTCAACTGCCTTCCCAGCATACATGTACTGACCACATTCATCATGATGATCGTCGCCCATAAGCGGAAAGAAGAGCACAAATGGGAGTATGCCAGTGTCACTGCATTCGGAACACTGATCATCCTCTCCACGCTATTTACGAAACAGCATGCTGTATTGGATGTACTCGCAGGAATCCTCCTTGCATGCGGTGTATATGCAGCCGTCCAGTATACCTTCCATGCGCTACCTGGTTTTCAGGCCAATCATTATGCAGCAAGGCAATTTAAAAAGTGACCACAGGAAAAAGCCACTGTAAGAATATTCGCTCCCATGAGTTGATATGTTACAGCGGCTTTTTTTTATTGAATGATTGGGTATTTATGTAAAATATATATGGTATTATGTTTTTAATCGAATGGAAACAGTGGAGGGAGGAAAAGAATGCCTCATCATCTTGATCGAATGGCTGAAGACTTGGTTAAAGCAAAGTTGGAAAATTATTGGCCGGGTTTTGAACTTGTTGCCTATGCCATATATGACAAGAGTAATGCTGAATGTAAAGCCTATGAAAAAAAGCATCGAACCTCCCATGACAGGAAGTCCGATGCTTTTTTCTTTTACATTTCAGCTTCAATTTTCAAAGATGTTTCTTCGCTGAACTGTTCTTTATCCAGGTCGCCCGTTATTTTACTAGTCAGAATACCGGAAGTCATGCTTCCGCTGACATTCACGGCTGTTCTTCCCATATCGATCAATGGCTCGACGGAAATCAACAGGCCGGCCAAGGCGATTGGCAGGTTCATTGCAGATAATACAAGGATGGCAGCGAATGTTGCTCCTCCGCCTACACCTGCAACCCCGAAAGAACTAATGGCCACGATGGCAATCAACATGGCGATAAAGGAAGGATCTAGCGGGTTGATCCCAACCGTTGGAGCGATCATAACCGCTAACATGGCCGGATAGATTCCGGCACAGCCGTTTTGACCGATCGACAAGCCGAAGGATCCGGCAAAGTTGGCAATACCTTCGGACACCCCTAGTTGTTTCTGTGTTTGGATGTTCAATGGCAGAGCACCAGCACTTGTTCTTGAAGTGAAGGCAAACGATAATACTGGGAAAGCTTTTCTCAAATATACGATTGGATTCAATCCTGCAAGCATCAGCAATAGCAAATGGATAAGGAACATGACAATCAGGGCCACATATGAGGCACCTACGAATTTCCCTAATTTCAGGATGGCATCCAAATCACTCGTAGCTACCGTCTTAGTCATGATCGCCAAGATCCCGTAAGGTGTTAAACGCAGGATCAATGTTACTACGCGCATGATGATGCTGTGCAATGTATCTACTATTTTAGCAAAAAATTCAGCATGTTCAGGCTGTTTCCTTTTGACTCCTAAATAGGCAATCCCAAGAAATGCAGCAAAAATTACAACGGAAATGGTTGATGTCGGACGTGCACCCGTTAAATCAAGGAACGGATTGGACGGAATCAATTCAAGAATTTGCTGCGGCATCGTTTTATCCTGAATCGTACCGTATGTTTCCGATATTTGATCCCCGCGGCTTAACTCCGCTTCCCCTTGCTCAATTTGAACGGCTTCCAAATTGAAAACAGTTGCCGATGTGATCCCGACAGCTGCTGCAATCGCAGTCGTTCCAAGCAGGATTCCGATGATCAGGATACTAATCTTTCCAATATTGCTAGTCAGTTTCAATCTTGTGAATGCGGATAAGATTGAAATGAAGACAAGTGGCATGACGATCATTTGCAGGAACTTGACATAGCCGGAACCTACAATGTTAAACCAATCGACCGATTTAACGATCGCCTCTGACTGAGGTTCATAGAAATACTGCAAAAGAAGTCCGAATACAATTCCTAAACCAAGTCCAGTAAAGACCCTTTTTGTAAAGGAAATATGCTCCTTATTCATGTAAAATAAAACGCCTAAAAGAACGAGCATTATGGCAAGATTTAAAAACACATAACCAATCATATATATTCCTCCTAATTCCGATTAACCAAATGAGAATAATAAATATCTGAAGCCTATGATACATCATCCGCTGATTTTTTACCAGAAGAAAATAATTTATTTTTGACTTTTCAACTAATTCATGTATTTATCTATTCATGGACTGAATAAGAAGTCACAAAAAAGAGATATACATGAACCTTTCTCCACTCTAGGATCTAGGGTTCAGTATACCTCTTGTAGGTAAAATTGTTATTTCTTCAAATCAATCACGATTTCATCCAATACCAACTCTTTTGGAGCACTACTTGGTTTGGTTGGGAAGGATGACACCTTTTCTTCACCATCTTCCGTTATGGTTGCTTCTCCGTGGTTCTCTGAAGTGAAATTACGTAATGTTACATGTGGTGTTGCAATCAGTTTCGTAGCGTTTGGATCGATTTTTTGAAATGTTTTGCTGAAGTTCAAATTATAAGAATCGATACCGCTTCCTCCGTTACCTTGACCAGCATACACATTTCCTAAGTCATCTCTAATGGACAACTCCAAATAGGCTTCATCCCATTTGTTTTTGACTGAGTCGGACACTTCTTGATGATAATCAACCACAAAGGACATTGGCGAGATCGATAGTTTTTTGACGGATACTTTTACACCGTGTTGATTCACACTTTTATTGATGACCTTCTCGTTGCTTTCAGTTGCCTTTAGAGAGAAGGCAAAGTCCCAATTTCCTTTTATCTCTTTATCCATGTCGGTAATACCAATGCTGTTTATATCCCAGTCTATATTTACCTTATCTACTTTAAGATCTTCTAAGTTACTAACCGTTAATAAGCCTACATATTTTTTATCAGCTACTTTTGAAATTCCATCCGATCCTCCTTGGGCTTTCATTTCTTTTATATTCGGGCTGGGAATAAAGAATGATCCGTCACCCAAATCTTCTTCGCTTTCTATAATATAAGTGATGGTTACCGTTTTTCCGTCATAAATGGCGTCATTTATCGTGAAAGTAAGGCCATTGCTTTCTTTAGTAAGGCCAATTTCGTTAGAGTAGGCCTTATAATCACTATAAAGACCCTTTCCATTCTTGATATCATCGGAGAGACCTGAGTTTTCATTACTAAAATAGCTGAAAATATCTCCCATCAAAGGAATGCTTTTAGCAGAAGCCGTGAACGATAAACCAATCGTTGCGGTGGATAACCCGAATATAATAGAAGCAGCCAGAACATTCTTTTGCCAGCGTTTCATTTTTTTCTTCTTGCTTATTGATTTTTTTAGGGTTCTTTTGACTTTAGCTTTTTCTAGTTCGGTGACTTCCATTTCCTTAAATTCAGTTTCGTCTATGTCTATATCATTTAATAATTCATAAATATCCTTCATACCACACTGCCTCCTAACTTAAGATTCGTAGCTTTTTGACTTAGCTTCTTTTTTCCCCTATAAATTCGATTATCTATTGATGCTTTGGTCAACCCGAGTTTTATCGAGATATCCTCATTTTTTAAACCAAGAAAGTACTTCATGATAAAAATATCCCGATCTACAGGTTCTAAAAGGGCAATTAACTGAAGCAGTTCTTTTCTGTCTTCCAGTATAATCAGTTCGTCTTCTGCAGATTTTTCTGGATCTACTTCTGTGTAACCTGATGTAAGCTCCATTTTCTTCATGGCTTTTCGGTAATAATCAATCGCTTTAAACTTAGCGATCGCACAAATCCATTTTCTGAAATCAGTTGTATCCCCATGGAACTTTATTGAATTGTTCCAGATTGAAAGAAAAATATCATTGATGCATTCTTCCATGACACCGTCGTTCCTAAGAGGAGAGAGAACCTTATATGTGACCCCCTTGATTAGTGGCAAATAGGTATCCACTATGAACTCCAATGCGTCTTCTTCTTGGCGTTGCAACCGCTCGATAAAATTTTTATCAGTAGACTTCATGACATGATTCCCCTTGTTTTTTTGTAAAAGCTTTTACACTTAATACAACGTGTGTAAAAAGATTTATTCTCAATAATTTTGGATTTTTATCGAAGGTAGTAGGTATGATGGGTCCATTCGCACTTGGAATGATATGGTATTGAGGGTATCAAATTTTGTCAATATGCGACAGTGTTATCGATATAAACGGTTTGTTTGTACCATCGAATGTTTAAAAATAGAAGGTACTGGATGCTGCCTAAAAACTGTTGAATGAAAGAATATTCTATATTTATTTATCAGGAAGGATAAGCTCTTTGTTTTCTTGAATGTATATGCTTAGCGTTTTTTTTGAAAGGGTGAAAGAATGATGGATATATACATTGACAGGCTTAATGAACGGGATGCACAGGCGTTATTTGCATTTGAATGCAATAATAGAAGGTTTTTCGAACAAACGGTCCCAGGACGGGGTGATGATTATTATAGCTTTGGAACGTTTGGAATCAGGCATAAGGAATTATTAAAAGAACAACAAGGGGCCATCTCCTCTTTTTATTTGATTAAGGATGGTTCAGGCATAATCGTCGGCAGGATTAATCTTGTGGATATCGACCCCATCAAGGGTACGGCTCATGTCGGTTATAGAATCGGTGAAGCGTTTACGCAAAAAGGGATTGCGAATGAGCTTTAAAGCTTTTGATGAAGCTGGCACCGGATTTGAATGTGAAGCAAATACAGGCCAAAACGACAAGTGACAATATCGCCTCCCAAAAGGTTTTGGTTAAAAACGGTTTTGAACGGATTTCGATTAATGAAGAAATTGGTGCGGATTCGGGTCAAAAGCTAACATTCTTCCATTATAGTAGGAACCTTTAAATCCAATTCCTTCTATATAATAGAACGCATTCCATTTTTTAATTGTGAAAAGAGGGGGAGGCAGCGGCAGCGGCTGTCACAGAAAGGACCTTCCCTTTAAACTAACAGAGGATAGACCGCTTGATGGTCGCAAAGGACTTAAGAGTAAATAATTGGGAGATATTTTCCCGGCAAAAGAGTTGGTTTACTTAAAAGGAGAAAGGAGAATCTAATATGATAGAAGGTTTATATGAAGCCCATTTACCAGTCAAGAACCTGGACATCTCCATGGATTTTTATAAGAAAATAGGCTTGAAGCTAGCTTGGAGGGATGAAGATACTGCCTTTTTTTGGATCGAGGAAAACAAAAGCTGGGTCGGCTTATGGGAAGGAATATCAAACTCCATACCACCCTTCACTAAGGCATATCGCCTTTCGGGTAACTTATGATAATATGAAAAATGCATTAACTTGGCTCAAATCCTTGCAAATTGAAGTCGTCCCTTTTGGAAAAAGGACAACGATTGAACCATTTGTACGGCCGAACCAAGGAAACGCTTCCGTCTATTTCAATGATCCTGATGGCAATAGTCTCGAACTTATGTGTTCGATAAAAGTCCCTGATGCATATAAGCATATGACCGAAAAACTTTCGCTTGAAGAATGGGAAGAACTATTAACCAGGTGAACTTTGTAAAGGGAAATTTCCCCGCCCAGTCTCAATCAACAATTTTTAATAGAAGTATGAGCAATCAATATGGAAAGGCTTAGGGTATAAATGTGATGTTTAAAATTAGAGTGAACTTATTAACTCAAATGACATTGCTTATCATATTCGTTGTTTTCATCAGTACCTTACTTGTGAGCATTCTATTCTCTACACTGCTGGAAGACATCGTCGAAAACCATATGGGTAAGCAAGCAATGACGGTTGCCAAATTAGCGGCTCAAAATCCAACGATCATCCAGGGATTTAACGATGAACAGCCCTCAAAGGTGATTCAACCCGCATCAGAACTGATTCGTCAAACAACAGGGGCCGATTATGTAACCATTGCGAATCATAAAGGACTGCGATACTCTCATCCCAATCCAGAATATATCGGAAAGCCCACGGCTACTAGTAATGATGCAGTACTCAATGAACACAAAGCAATTATTTATCAAGGAAATGGGATATCGGGACCAGCGATTAAAGCTAAGGCGCCTATCTGGAATGATAAAGGGGAAGTTATCGGTGTTTCATCTGTAGGGTTTTTGGTAGAGAATGTGCAAGATCAGCTATCCAATTATAAAATGAAGATTATTCATTTGTCACTTATCCCAATCAGTGTAGGTAACGTGTGGGCAATATTTATAGCGCGACGCTTAAAAAAGCTCATTTTGGGTCTGGAGCCTGAGGAAATTTCCTTTCTTTTTCAAGAAAGGGAAGCGACACTTGATGCCATCCGATATGCTACCATTACGATTAATATTGAAAAACAGGTTACTTCCATGAATAAAAGAGCACGTGAATTGTTTCATGATCATCAGCTTATGGTGGGAAAGCGGATTGTAAATGGACATTTAGAAAAACTCATCAAAATCGTAATCAGCACAAAAGAGGGACAGTTCAATCGCAAGTTACTCTTAGGCCAACAGCTATACATTTTGGATTTATCCCCTATCTTAAATCAGAAGGACGTCAGGGGCATCGTTTTAACAATAAGGACAGTATCCGAAATTGAACAATTAACAGATGAATTTTCAGAAATCAAGGCCTTTTCAGAAAATATGCGGGCACAAAATCATGAGTTTTTAAATAAATTAAATACCATTTATGGATTACTTAGTTTAAAACAGTATGATAGGGCAATGAACATCATCTCTTCTGAAGTGAGAGAGAGGCAAGATATCATTTCGTTTCTTATGTCATCGGTAAAAGATCCTTTAATCGCTGCCTGTTTACTTGGAAAGATAAACCGTTCAAAAGAATTGCAGGTTATCCTAGAAATCGAGCAGGAAAGCAATTTAAACAGTTTATTAAAACCTGAGGATTCTCATCACTTGGTATCCGTTATTGGTAATATCATCGATAATGCGATGGAGGCAGCAAGGCAAAAGAACAAAAATAAGGGAAAGGTCAAAGTTTCGTTTACGGATTTAGGAAACGAAATCATATTTGATATCGAGGATAACGGTCCTGGTATCCCTCATGCAATGGAGGATATTATTTTTACAGATGGTTATACGACTAAAAATGGGGAAAATCATGGGATCGGTTTGGCCATTGTGAAAAACTCCATTGGTCTTTTAAGCGGTGAGATTTATATTGATCGCAGTTATTTGGGGGGAGCAAGATTTACACTCGTCTTCCCGAAGGATATAAAAGGAGAAAAGGAGGCGTGAGAATGTCGAAAGGACCGATTACAGTTGTCATTGTTGAAGATGACGAGAATGCAGTGAATATATATAAACAATTTACGAATCAACTAGAACAATTTACTGTCATTGCTACAGCTAGCACAGGCAAGCAAGCGCTGAATATACTGCATGCCGCACAACCTGACTTAATTTTATTGGATATCTTTTTACCTGATATGAATGGAATTGACCTTCTTCGAGAAATTAGGAGGGAATACCGGGGGATTGATGTAATTCTGATCACCGCCGCGAATGATACCGAAACAGTCAGTGAAGCGATTAGGGGAGGGGCTTTTGGTTACCTTATAAAACCGATCATTATCGATAAGCTTCTTGCGACGCTCAACCAATACGACATGACGAGACGGCAGCTGCATAATAGCAATTTAGTAAATCAAGATAAAGTGGATACTCTTTTTCGGACCATAAGTAATTCAAATACAGCAAATGATGTCCAAATAAATTCTCTTCCCAAAGGAATTGACAAACATACCCTGAAAATGGTCAGAAGCAAGATTCAAAACGTCAATGGCAGTTTAAACGCGGATGAACTAGGTCAACTTGTTGGAATTAGTTATTCAACCATGCGCAGATACCTGGAGTATTTAGTTTCCTGCAATGAAATGGAAGTTGAGGTTTTGTATGGAAGTGTTGGAAGGCCTGAAAGAAAATATAAAATAAAACACATGTAAATCCCAGTTGATGAAATTCGTTTTCATCAATGGGGTTTTTTCTTTTGGCTCTTTTCGTAAAGATTGTTGTTTTTAAAACGAAACTATTTTAGGTTGATTGGAGCGGAAGTGCGAGACTCCTGCGGGAGCTGCGGGACAGGTGAGACCCCACAGGCGTTTACGCCGAGGAGGCTCACCGCCCGCCCCGCGGAAAGCGAGCACCTGGAGGGGAAATCAACCACACTGCACTACTTCGTAAATAGCAACAAAGTATGCGAAAACAGCCTTTCTTTTTCAGGCGTGAAAAAAATGAAAAAAACTCTTATTACTTTCTTTATATGTGATTAAGGCTTAATGGATGATAGTCTCTAAAGAAAGCGCTATCAAAACAAGATGGTGATTAACAGAAGGGGGCTTGAAGATGTTATCCATTTTAGGATTTTCGATGATTGCAGTATTCATGTATTTAATTATGTCGAAGCGACTATCGGCACTAGTGGCCATTATGCTCGTTCCCATCATATTTGGAGTGATTGGAGGATTTTTTACAGAGCTGGGACCCATGATGCAGGAAGGTGTTGAAGGGATAGCTTCAACTGCCATAATGATTTTGTTTGCGATTTTATATTTTGGAATAATGATAGATTCCGGTTTATTTGATCCGCTTATTTCTAAAATATTGAAAATAGTAAAAGGAGATCCCTTAAAAATAGTTGTAGGAACCGCTATTCTCTCAATGACCGTCGCATTGGATGGGGACGGGACAACTACTTACATCATTACTGTCTCAGCGCTTTTACCCCTTTATAAGCGTCTGGGCATGAACAAAATCATATTAGCCACTGTTGCGATGCTATCCATGGGTGTAATGAATATGACACCGTGGGGGGGAGCTTCCGCCATGGCGATGGCATCGTTGAACCTTGACGCATCGGAATTGTTCTTGCCTATGATTCCTGTCATGGGATTTGGCCTAATTTGGGTTCTTGTCGTGGCTTTTATATTGGGAAAAGGGGAACGAAAGAGATTGGGCGTAGTGGAGATCCAGCATGATCACAGAAATGAAAGGAACTCGGCGGCCAATTCCGAGTTAGCGGCAACAACGGTTTCCCGTGATTATCGCAGGCCGAAATTGGTCTGGTTCAACTTCATTTTAACGATTGTGCTCATGGCATCATTAATCATTGATTTTATGTCTTTGACCATTTTATTCATGATTGCTTTCGCCATCGCGTTATTGGTCAATTATCCTGATTTGAAAGATCAGCAGGATAGAATCGCCGTTCATTCGAAAAATGCATTGGCCGTCGTTTCAATTGTCATTGCAGCCGGGATTTTTACCGGCATCATGTCTGGAACGAAAATGATTGATGCAATGGCCATTACGTTGGTCTCTTTTATCCCGGAATCTTTTGGACCATTTTTACCGGTTATTGTTGCGTATGCCAGTGCCCCTTTTACTTTCTTTATGTCAAATAATGCATTCTATTTTGGCGTACTTCCGATTATCGCACAAGCAGCTGATGCTTATGGAATTAGCGCGGCAGAAATAGGGCGCGCCTCATTAATAGGGCAGCCGATACACGTATTGAGTCCTTTGGTAGCTGCAGCACATTTGCTAATAGGCTTAGTTGGCACTGACTTCGGTGATTTACAGCGGTTTGCCGTGAAATGGGCATTAGGGACTGTCACGGTCATGACAATAGCGGCGATAATCCTGGGAGTCATTTAGTAAAAGGAATGGTTACTTTATCGTGCAGATGGGCAAATCGATATTTTATAATGGAGGATTTTCAATGTGGATCATCACACTCTATAAAAGCAGAGATATTGTAATGTATGAATTTGAAACAGAACAAGCAGCAAGGGACGTTTTCTGTAATATTCAGGGCAATAAGATTCTTTCAGAAGTTATTTACTTTAATGACCCAGGTTTAGCATGATGATAGCAATGTCCTTCAAGACTATGCTTACATTGTTTACCCCGAAAAAGCTTAGGCTTTATTGGGGTTTTCCTATTAGTTTAAACTTTTAACAATGATTCTTGTGGTAATCTTCGCCAGATTCATGACCGTATCCAGTCTTGTTTCATTTAGAGACTGTTTTGGCAAAAGGGGGTCTAAATAATTTACGACGGCCTTTAGGTGATAATCACCCAATTCAGGTAAGGGTTTATTAATCGCTTCACCAGGGCTAAAAGGACCTTTTGTCAGACTAATAGAACCGATTTGATGATAACCGCCTAAACAAGCATCGATACCAAAAATAAAGGGATTTTTGAATTGCTTTTTTATTTCTTTCAAAACACTTTTCAAATTAAGGGCGTGAACAGGTTCTGCGAGTGTTCCGAAGACATGATAAGGGACTTGGTTTTCTCTTAGCATCGTCCCTACTAAAGGCCCGAATGAATCTCCGGTGGATCGATCTGAACCAATACATAAAAAGATGATCTCTTTTGACGTTGACCGAAGAACTCCTGCGATTCGAAAAGACATTTCTTCCATTTCTCCTTCTGTATCCAACGTGTAGTTGCAATCCTGCATTTCTTTTTTTGTCTCCCCATTTTTCCTGCCACCAAAAGGATACATGCCTACACCCCCTAGAGTACCGTGATCTTGAATAAAGTATAACATGATTATGGAAATCACTTGCTTCCCTCTAATGATTAATTTCAGATTTCTTGTTTATTTGTATTTTGTCAATATATAGATTAATTGGTTTTTTTGATAAAATGAAAACAAAAAAATATACTGTATGAAACTTTTGATTTTTTAAAAAAGGCAGAGCCAGTGTTTTATAGAAGGAAGTGTAAGAATGCAAGTAACGAATAACGATAGTATCCATAATCAATTACGTGCAGACTGTGAGAATTGTTTTGGTTTGTGCTGTGTAGCATTGCCATATGCAAAGTCTGCTGATTTTGCATTTGATAAAGATGGAGGTACACCATGTTCAAACCTTCAATCCGATTATCGTTGCGGCATCCATGAAAATCTCCGAGCAAAAGGGTATAAAGGCTGCACGGTATATGAATGCTTCGGTGCCGGTCAAAAGGTATCCCAGCTCACCTATGATGGAAACGATTGGAGGGACAACCCAGCATCAGCAAAGGAAATGTTCGAAGTTTTTCCAATTATGCAACAACTGCATGAAATGCTTTGCTACTTAAATGAAGCACTTAATTTAGAAGATGCCCAACCTCTTCACCGGGAATTGCAGGCCGCTTTTGAAGACACGGAATATCTCACTAAACAAAGTCCAAAGTCTATCATGGACCTGAATGTACCAGCTCATAGAATGATCGTTAACGATTTACTCCTGCGCACAAGTGAAATGGTACGTGCAAAGGTTCCATTTAAGAAAAATAAGAAAAAACCGAACAAAATAGGTAGGGGAAGTGACCTGATCGGTGCAAAATTGAGAGGTGCTGACCTTAGGGGAGCGAACTTAAGGGGGGCTTTGCTTATTGCATCCGACCTCAGGGAAGCTGACATGAGAGTGACGGACCTGATCGGTGCAGACTTTAGGGACGCCGATTTAAGCGGTGCCGATCTCACCGGAAGTTTCTTCATCACACAAGCACAGATTAACTCTGCTAAAGGCGACACGAAGACAAAATTACCGCACTCATTAAGGATTCCCGATCATTGGAGGTAGAAGGATGTTTTATTCATGAGTAAAGCCCAAACTCACGAGTAAAAGCGTAAAACTCACGAGTAAAAGCGTAAAACTCACGAGTAAAAGCGCGAAACTCGCGAGTAAATGCGTAAAACTCGCGAGTAATGGGAAATTTACTACATAGTGCATGAACATCAATAGCGGACAAGTAAATTGGATTTGGCTTTAATCCGAAGTTTTTACAGAGAGTGAACTCTACCAACAGCGATTCTTCATTTGGAAGGATCGTCTTTTACATTTGGGCAGGAAATGTTCATTTTTCCTTTGACTCTGACGTTGCGTGATACCTTAATGTAAATGTTATCGAAAGGAGGTAAGAAGCAGTGGCAATGAAAGTGAAGGAGCTAGCCGATTTGGTTGGCATTAGTGTGCGGACACTGCATTATTATGATGAAATCGGGTTATTATCGCCGGAGGAAATAACCGATGCAGGTTATCGCCTTTATTCGAATGATAATCTTGAGATGTTGCAGCAAATCCTGTTTTTCAGGGAACTTGGCATGCCATTAAAGGAAATAAAACAAATGGTAAACAGCTCTTCGTTTGATAAACAAGATGCGTTAAAGCAACATCAAAAAATGCTACTGGAGAAACGCAGTCAGCTCGATAAATTAATTAAGACGGTCGAAAAATCGATCAAGCATATGAAAGGGGAAATTCAGATGACGAATAAAGAGAAATTTGAAGGATTTGACTTCAGTCAGAATCCATATGAAGATGAAGCCCGCAAGCTTTGGGGGGATAAAGCTGTTGATGAGTCGAAGGCTAAAGTGGCGGGCATGTCCAAAGATGCACAGAAAGTTGTATCGGAGATCTATTTAAAACTTGCGGCAATCCGAGATGCTTCGCCTAAGTCGGAGGAGGCACAAGAGGCCATTAAAGAATGGTATGATTGTTTGAACAATAACTTCGGCACATACTCGCTGGATGCTTTCAAAGGGTTGGGACAGATGTACGTGGACGATCAACGCTTCACCAAAAATATCGATCAATACGGTGAAGGGCTGGCAAAATTCATGTGTGATGCGATGGGGCATTTTGCTGATGCTAACAAAAATTAAATCTCGGGATTGAGAAATTTCATGATGGAAGGTTGCTCCGGCAACCTTCTTATTTTGGAGCTGGATATCAGGCAATAGCCAACCCCTATGGTCTATACCCGTAAGAAAAACTGAATATGAATATGAAAAGTAAAAAAACGGCCAATGCTGGAATGAAACTAATTAGCACCCATCCCTTCGCTTCCTTACTTTTCACACTTGTGAACCATTTAAAATAAATGTACAGGAGAATGATTAAAAAGGACCATAAATAATAACCAGTCATCGTGTCAACCCAGGCTGAATTTTTATCCCAGTAGGCGTCAGGCACAGGAGTGATATTTTCATACCGTTCATCCATTTTATTTTTTGTGGTAATGAAGATATAGGAAATGACAGAGTAATAAACGACAATGGCGGCTTTTACCAACCAGGTTATGAATCTATTGGAAAGGACGATTATAAAAATGATGGCCAGAAACACGAATAATTCGAAATATAGCTCCAAAATAAAAACACCTCCATTTTATATAGTATAATGATTATGTAAAAATTCCCATTATATTATATTAGACTGCGAGGTACTGGTTAAAATGGAACTTTGGAAAGTCAGTCAAAAGGTTTCGGAGCTAAGCGATTTGATTCCTTATTATTTTTTTAGTCTAGTTTCTTCCTGTCTGTCGCTTTCCACGGTGTTGGTTGTATTCAGCCTGGATACCTGGGGGGTGATTGGCATTATCGTGATTTCTTTTTATGTCGTTATCCCTTATTTATTATTTGCTGTTCCGGTACAGGTCCTTTTCAATAAACATCCTAAAAAATTCAGTGTAATCTATTTTTGCCTTTATATTTTTTTCTCTTTGCCGGCCGTATTCATTTATAGTTCGGTGCTTAATTTTGACTTCAGCATGGATATTTTGACTACAAAGAATTACTATGCAATCAGCCTTTTAGCGGCACTGTTTTTTTGGTTTTGGGATTCGGTCTTTTTACAAAAAAAAAGCTCTGCATCATAAAAAGGGACCGGTTAAATGGTCCCTTCCAACATTATTTCTTTAGCAAGTTTACGATTTCTTTAGCTTTTTCTAATGTAACTCCTTCAATGATACTGTTGTTTTTTCGAACAGCCGTACCGAAATGATAGTGACCGGTATGCAGTTCGGAATGGATAGAAAGGATATTATCCTTATTCAATCCGCTTCCAACCAGTATGGCTATGTCGCCGCAGACTCTTTTCATTTGTTGAATCGTTTTCATGCGGCTAGGGAAATCCCCATGCCCGCCTGAGGTCAATATCGTAGTGATTTCTGGATATTTTGCTAGCATTTCAGCTGAAATGACAGGGTCGTGCGTATCATCAATGGCTCGGTGGAATGTAATTTCCAAACCTTCACATACGGTCAATAGTTCTTCGAGGTATGGTCGATTGATTTCGTTTTTTTCATTTAATGCACCTAATACGACCCCGTTCGCTCCCAGTGATCGAATGATTTGGATATCTTTTTTCATGATTTCCAAATCCTTTTGCGTATAGCAAAACGACTGGCTGTGAGGCCTTACCATCACGTTGACTGGTATCTTCACTGAATTGACGACAGCTTCTATCAGGGCGTGGCTTGGAGTTAATCCACCCTCGGCTAAAGAACTGACAAGCTCGATTCGGTCTGCGCCCGATTCTTCGATCATTAGGGCATCTTCTATCGTTGTGGCAATGAATTCAATGTACATTGGATTTTCCTTTCCTGCATGCAAGTGTTATATGAATATTAAATCCATTAAAAATCGTAAAGTCAATTCATTAATAGTTTTCCACAAATGGAATATCTTTATTTCTCAAATTTATGAAACGAAATGAACATTCAAACGTATAAAAACAGAATATATTCAATGGTATATTTGTTCGGCGGGGTAATTAAATGAAAATATCATGACGGAGGTTATTTAATTGGATAAAGAAAGTAAGGAAATAAAGAAATCAAGGTTTTACAAAGTAGGGATGGGGTTCCTTATCATTTCCCTTCTCACTTGGATCATTCCTGTCGCAGCTCCTTTTACGCCATTTTCGACAGCGGTTAAGGCTGGGGTCATAACAGGTGCGATTGTCTTTGCGGAAGTGATGTTTTGGGCAGGCGCGCTTTTGGTCGGGAAAGAAGTGGCCGCTAAATATAAAGGCTATTTAAACCCGAAAAACTGGAGAAAAGAAAAAGGCTGAAGCTTTTTTTATAAAAAAGGGCTGGGAGTGAAGCTCCAATGGAAACTGAGTTGTTGAAAGTTTTCGATTCCAATCGCATTCAAACCGGCGTGGCTTCGCGAGAGGAAGTACATAGATTGGGACATTGGCATGAGGTTTTCCATTGCTGGTTCGCAAGTTCGGAAGCGGGCGTGGATTACCTATATCTTCAGCATCGTTGTGCGATGAAAAAAGATTATCCGAATCTATGGGATATTACGGCTGCCGGCCATTTACTGGCTCATGAAACGGTATACGACGGAGTAAGGGAGATTAAAGAAGAGCTGGGCATTGACGTTTCCTTTGACGAGTTGGTTCCATTAGGGATTATTGAATACCATCAAACGAAAGAAGGTTTCATCGACAAAGAACTGGCAAACGTCTTTCTATATGAACGTGCACATGGCTTCGATGATTTCACCCTGCAGCCAGAAGAGGTTTCCGGGATGGTGAAGGTTGTGCTGACTGACTTCGAAGAGCTTTGGACCGAAGCGAAGGACAAAGTGAATATTAAGGGATTTGAAATGAATCACGAAGGCCGCAGGATGATGATCGATCGATTTGTAGGACGGAATGAGTTCGTTCCGCATGATCGTTCCTATTATGATAGCATCATTAGATTGATCAGAGAAAACCTCGCTAAATGAAAATAAAGCCCTGGCAAAACGATTCGAGTTTTGTCGGGGCTTTTCTTTTTTCTTGAAAAAAACATTAAGTATATCGACCTGTATCTTTCTCGATCAACGGCAGCCTATTGGCTCGTTTTGTTCCAGCTTGATACGCATAAGTTCTTAGTTGTTACCTTATTTGTCCTGAATGGCTCATAGGGATAATGACTTTGTCTCTGTGATGATTCAGCTGATAAAGCGAGACACACCAGACTGTAATGATGATGCCAGGCTGCAACGTAAGGGCGGGGATGTAGTTTTTCAGAACTAGGGAATTTATCACTTGTAAGAATATTACAAAATTGTAAGATGAACAGTGTATAAATTTTGTTAAGGGGATGAGTGAAATAATGAAAAAAATGGTTTTATGCATTTCATTTTTTGTAGCTTCTTTAGTCCTTTTTGGCTCCCTTGATTCTTTTGCGAACAAAGCTTCAGCCGAAACACACACCTATGATGGAAAAAGTCCTTACTATAATAGTTGTGCGAATAGCGCTGTCACGAAGAAGTCGGTGAAAATTTATGCCAATGGCGGTTCTGCCAATTTGGAATTGAAATTCAGCACTGTCTGTAAAACCGCCTGGGCGAAGATCACTCTAAGCAGACCGGCTAAAGCAGATGGGGAGGCAACGGCATTGGTTGTCCGCAATACTGATAATAAACAATTCAGCTGTGCATCTCCTGGAGGAAATGGTGAAATAAATAAAGGTCAAACGTCATGCTATACACCGATGGTATATGATTTAGATCCGCGAAAAGCAAAAGCGGTAGCCTTTTGGCCATATACAGCAGGTGAAACCGACTGGTATTAATGAAAAAAGAAAAACCTTCATCTATATTTTTGCAAAGAAAGGATGAATGAATTGAATAAAAAGCTTAAAATGATAGGTTTATCCATGGTGATGACACTGTCGATGTTTATTGTCGACTTTGGATTTGGAAAAAATCAAGCACTGGCCGAAACACACACCTATGATGGGAAAAGTCCATACTATAATAGTTGTGCAAATTCGGCGGTAACGAAGGATAAAAAATGGATCGATTCCAATTCGTACGTAGAATTGAAATACAGCACTGTGTGTAAAACCGCCTGGGCAAAAGTGACCGTAACACGCCCCGCCGTATACAATCATGAAGCGGATGCGAGAATCGTCCGAAGTACTGATGGTAAGGCCTATACATGCTCAAGTTCCGGGGGCAATGGTGTCGTGAATATCGGGCAGACCTCATGCTATACACCAATGGTATATGATTATGACCCGCGCAAAGCACAGGCCCAAGGGATCCATGCGATTCCGAATAGTGATGCCTATAATAAAGCGGTGACTATTTGGTACTAAAAAACAAAAACGCAAAAAAGCATCCTTATAGCCGGATGCTTTTTTTGCGGTCAGATTGTGCTTCCAATTGAAGTAGATATCGTTTCATCTCCGTACCTCCACGGTAGCCGGTAATGGCCCCGTTTTTTCCGATAACCCGGTGACATGGCACCGTGATCAGAATTGGGTTGGCGCCAATGGCCGTACCAACCGCCCGAACAGCTGCAGGTCTTTGGATGATTTGGGCAATATCGGAATAGGAACAGGTTTGTCCATAGGGTATTTCATTCAGCGCTGCCCAAATTTCTTGTTGAAAGGGGGTGCCTTTTATATCTGCGGGAAGGGAGAAAGTCTGCCTGGTTCCTTCGAAATATTCTTGTAGTTCTTTTAGATACGGATTTAATGCTTTTTCATTTTCAACAAGGTTCGCATTTGGAAAGCGTTTTTGCATCAAGGACTTCAGTTCTTCATACGTTTGACCGGGAGAGCCTACATAGCAAAGCCCTTTTTCCGTCCTGGCCACATATAATTGCCACTTATCATAATGCAATATGGCCCATTCAATGGTTTGTTTTTTATCATTCTTCATTTTCTTCACGCTCCAAAGCTTGAGTTTTGAGATAAGCATTCCTATATCCTGAAGGGGTATTCCCCATTTTCCTTTTGAATAACGTCATGAAATAGGGTGTACTGGAGAACCCGGCAGCGAAGCCTATTTCAGTTATCGGCATTTCGGAGGTTTCCAGCAGCCTCGCCGCTTTTTCAAGGCGAAGCCGCTGAATGTATTCAGTGGGCGATATTCCCTTCACGCGCTTGAATGTTCGTTGTAAATGATACGGGCTGCCATGGGAAATATCCGCCAATTTGTTCAAAGTGAGGGGTTCGCTGTAATGGGTGTCGATCCATTCGGCTATTTGTTCAACCCATTCTTCTGTCGGCACATTCAGTCCTTCCGGTTTACATCGTTTACAAGGCCGGAACTCCTCTTCCAAAGCCATCATGGCATTTTGGAAGATCTTCACGTTTTCCTTTTTAGGCACCCTTGATTTACAGGAGGGCCTGCAAAAGATGCCTGTCGTAATTACCCCGTATAAAAAATGATCATCATATGCTGCATCACAATCTATAATAGCTTTCCAATATTCATTCGGGAAATCTGCTTTTTTCGGATTCACTACATTCACCTCTCCATTTAGTATACAAGAAAGGGTTGATATACAAACATTTTGATAATATAAAAGCAAGATAACGTAATTGTTCAATAAATTTTGTTAAAATTAGGGAGTTGAATGAAAGAGCAAGATAACGTATCGGTTTGTCATTAGAATAAAGCTAAAGGAGGGAGCAGGATGAAAGAGACATTATCAAATGATGAAGGCATAAATGAATTGAGTATTCGTGCACCAAAAGAGTTTAGTTTTTCGGAAAATCTTAAATATTTATCAAGATCCTCCAATGAATGTCTGTTCGATATTGTTGATCAAAAGATTTATCGAGCACTTGTTGTCGAAAACGAGACACTTTTAGTAGAAATCAGTGCTTTGAATGAAACGGAGCTGAACGTTCGTTTCCCAGGACGAACTGCACGGGTGGATAATCAGGTAAAGGATGCTGTTTCCCAATACGTTCGTCACTGGTTCGATCTTGAGACAAATCTGCTTCCTTTTTATGAGCTGGCCCAAAAGGACCCTTTATTGCAAAAGCCGGTAAGCCAATTCTTCGGCTTGAGAAATATGGGCATCCCTGATTTATTTGAAGCGATTGCTTGGGGAATACTTGGTCAGCAGATTAACTTGACTTATGCCTATACCTTGAAACGGAGGCTTGTGGAGGGATATGGTGAATATGTTGAATTCGAAGGAAAGCAATATTGGCTGTTTCCGACACCTGATGCAATCGCGAAATTGACCGTCGAAGATTTTGCCGATTTGAGGATGACGGTAAAGAAGTGTGAATATTTAATAGGTGTTGCTCAACTGATTGCAGAAGGGGAACTTACTAAAGAAAAGCTCTTGAATGCAAAGGATGTAAAAGAGGCTGAAAAAATGCTGACCAACATACGGGGGATCGGACCGTGGACAGCGAACTATGTCTTGATGCGCTGTTTGCGTTTTCCAGCAGCCTTTCCCATCGATGACGTCGGGCTGCATAATTCCATGAAACTTCTCATGCAAACAGAAGCAAAACCAACGAAAGCGGAAATCCTGAAACTATCGGAAGCATGGGCCGATTGGGAATCCTATGCAACCTTCTATTTATGGAGATTGCTATATTGAATCCCGGAGAGAAAACTGCAAGTAACGTAGATATATCTCTCGGAGATAAAACTGCAAGTAACGTCGATATATCCCTATATTCGGAGATAAACAGTAGAATTCGTCGATATATCCCCATATCCGGAGATATATCTATTTTCTTTTATAAATGCCTTTCCAGCCGAGACACGTTGGGTCCATATTTCATAACTTATTACATTCAATCTTATAGAGGTGAATGACCATGTATATATACCCAACGTATCAGTATGAAGATCAAGTTCTTCTTGAACGGCAGTTTCCCGGTCTATCCGGCTTTCCGGGCATTCCAGGATCACCGGGCTTTCCAGGCCAACCCGGTTTTCCCGGTGTGCCTCAATTTCCGGGTCAGCCAGGACCACCGCCGGGTTCGCAAGCACCTACAGCTCCTCCGCCAGCGTTTATTCCCCAACAGCAATCGGCGTCAGCATTTGCGATAGATCCAGGTGCGATTTCCTTTTGTCTGTTCAGGAATACTTTTATATGGCTAAACAATGGTGCGCGTTTCTGGTATTACCCAATCTTCGTCGGTCCGCGTTCTGTTGCGGGCTTCAGGTGGAATGGCAGGTTCTGGACGATTTTTGGCATCGATACAAGACAAATCAATTCATTTACCTGTTTTTGAAAAAATGCTCAAAGGAGATGTTTCCTTTGAGCATTTTATGTTTCTGATTGTTTTGCTTTCAAGACAGAACCAGCATTGTCCAAATATAAACATCATTAAGATTACAGGTGGAAAACAACTGCTCCTTGAACTTCGCACCATCATCGGCGTGTTCATTTTTCTTAAATAGGACACTGAGAAATAGTCGGTCAACAATGTTCAATATTTAATAGAAATGGTAAAATCATTATGCTCCTATAAAAATTAGTGAACGAAAATGAAAATAGAGGATGCTGTTGAATATGAGGAAAGTATCGCTGGAAACCAAGATTCTCGGGTTAGTCCTATCGTTGAGCCTGTTTTTGATCCTGTTATTGACGACTACTTTTTCCTATATGGAAGGAAGGCAAATAGCGAAGGATAAAGGTCAATTGGCGTTGGAGCTTTCAAAGACGATTAGCTTCATGCCTACCGTTACAGAGGCCTTTAAGACGGATGATCCCGCTGGCATCATCCAGCCGATTGCCGAAAAGATCCGCAGGGAAACAGGTGCTGAGTTCATCGTTGTGGGGAATGCAGAGGGAATTCGCTATTCCCATCCGCTGGCTTCCGAAATTGGGAAGCGGATGGAAGGCGGGGATAATAGCAGGGCCATTCGGGAAGGCGAATATTATGTCTCCGAAGCGGCAGGATCACTCGGCCTTTCCATTCGGGGAAAGTCACCGGTATTCAATGAGGATGGAAAAATAATTGGAATCGTCTCCGTCGGTTTTTTGGTGGACGATGTCCGCGCCCAAATATTCAAGGATTTGTCCAAGGAGATGATTGTATCTTTAGTGGCCATCATGATCTCGATCATTGGCAGTTATATGCTGGCAAGGAGCATACGTAAAGATACACTGGGGCTGGAACCATTCGAAATCGCCAATTTATATAAAGAAAAAAATGCAGTGCTTCAATCGGTGAAAGAAGGGATTCTGGCCATTGACCAAAATGGGCTGATTACCTCGATGAATCAGCCGGCAAAAAAATTGCTGGATATTAAAGAGTCCGTTCGCCATTTGAACGTCGATGGCCTTTTTCCTTCGAAATATTTATTCGAGGTGCTGAAGTCCGGTGAACCGCAAGTGGATAAGGAGATTTCATGGGAAGACAAATCCGTTATCGTCAATTGTACGCCAATTTTCGATAGTGAAGGGGTAAGCGGTGTTGTTGCTTCGTTCCGTGATCGAACGGAAATTGAGGAAATGGTCAACACATTATCGGAAGTGAAGATGCATTCAGAGGATTTAAGGGCACAAACCCATGAATTCACCAATAAACTATACGTCCTTTCAGGTTTGATACAATTAGGGGAATACGATGAAGCTATCGATATGATTCAAAGCGAAACTTCAGAGTTGCATTCATTGAACCGTGTCGTGTTCGAACAGATAAAGGATACAAAGGTACAAGCCCTGTTACTTGGCAAGATCGGGAAAGCATCTGAGAAGAAGATCATCTTTGAAATAGACGCACAAAGCTACCTGGAGAAACTGCCGGATCATATAAAATTGTCACAACTAACATTGATTCTAGGCAACATTATCGATAATGCACTTGAAGCGGTTTCAAGCATGGAGGAGCCGCTCGTGAAATTTTTCGCCACAGATATCGGAAATGATATGGTATTTGAAGTGAGTGATAACGGAAAAGGAATACCTGAGGATGCCATCGCCCATATTTTCGATCGGGGTTTCACTTCGAAAAACAGCGGAAGTCCGAGTGGTTATGGACTTTCGAATGCAGATCATGTCGTCAAAGAGCTGGGCGGCATCATCGAAGTTCAAAGCGAGGGTGGAAACACCATATTCACCGTTTATCTTCCTAAAGAACAGTAAGGAGGGAAAGAATGCAGAAGATAAGAGCAGTCATCGCAGAGGATGATTTTCGTGTAGCGGATATCCATGAAAAATTCTTGAAAAACTTTGATGAAATAGAAGTAGTCGGAAAAGCTGTCAATGCCAAAAAAACGCTTCGGATCTTGGAACAAAAAAGCCCGGATCTGCTTTTGCTTGATGTATATATGCCGGATCAACTTGGTACAGACCTCCTTCCGGACATACGGAAAAAGTTCCCGAATGTGGATATCATCATGATTACCGCGGCAACGGATAAAGAACAACTTGAAAAGGCGCTTCACTATGGTGTAGAGAATTATTTAATTAAACCAGTGGAAATGAAGCGCTTCAACCAAGTCATCGAAGAGTATCTGAAGAAAGTCCATCTGATGAAATCCAAACAAGAGATAGATCAGGATTTTGTGGATCTCATTTTGAAAAAGGGTTCTTCCGTTTTGGAATCGAACGATGGGCAGACCCTGCCGAAAGGGGTCGACGAAATCACTTTGGCAAAGGTGATCGAGGTACTCGAAGCAAGCGATATCGGTTTGTCGGCTGAGCAAGTGAGCGGACAGATCGGTGCTTCCAGGACAACTGCGAGACGCTATCTGGAATACTTGATTTCCGTTAAGAAATGTAAAGCGGAAGTCGTATATGGGGTAGTGGGGAGACCTGAGCGAAGATATTATAAAATTCAATAGAATTAAGTGAGAGACACCTTCAAGATTGAAGGTGTTTTTTTTAGGCTGTTTTCACATACTTTGTTGCTATTTACCAGGTAGTGAGTTGTGGTTGATTTCCCCTCCAGATGCTCGCTTTCCTTGGTGCGGGCGGTGAGCCTCCTCGGCATAAACGCCTGTGGGGTCTCACCTGTCCCGCTGCTCCCGCAGGAGTTCCAATCAACCTTAAATAGTTTCGTTTTTTAAAACAACAATCTTTACGAAAAGAGCCTTTTTTTATGATGCATCGTTTGAAAGATTATGAAAAAAGCAATATATGTCAAAAAAACGATATGTTAATCTGTTATCCTTTTCTTAAGGAGGTTCGGAAATGAGATATAGCCCCATCATCCAAAAAACGATTGAATATATAGAGAATAGCTTACAAGACGAATTATCCTTGGAGAACATCGCACGGTTCGCAGGTTTTTCGAAGTTTCATTATCATCGTATTTTTCACAAGGAGGTTGGCGTGACCGTATCTGAATATATTCGATATCGAAGGATCGCCAATGCAGCTAACATGCTGCTTTATACCGATGAAAAAATAATCGACATTGCTTTATATTACCGCTTTGAAACACAGGAATCCTTTACTCGTTCATTCAAGAAATATTATGACCTGCCGCCAGGGCAATATCGGAAACTCGTAAGTAAACTAACCTTGCAAAAGGAGGAAATGACGATGAAAAACGAACAATTATTAAAAGGCTGGAATTTAAGCGGGAGTCATCCATTCAATTATCAAATGGGAATTGACCGGGAGACATTCCATAAAGGCCAGGCATCAGGATTCCTGAAATCCGTCACTGCCGAATCCAAGGAGGAATTTGCTACGATGATGCAGCAATTCAAGGCGGAAAATTACCTTGGTAAAAGAATGAAACTGTCGGGTTTTTTAAAATCAAAAGGTGTTGATGGATTTTGTGGTTTATGGATGAGGGTGGATAATGCGCTCCAGGATGTTTTGCAATTCGACAATATGGGGGATCGGCCCATCGTCAGCGATACGGAATGGAACCATTATTATATTGTCCTGGATGTACCCGAAAACAGTGCCATCATTTCATTCGGGGTCCTTCTTTCAGGGCGCGGCCAAGTATGGATCGATGAATTGGAATTCGAGGAAGTCAGTATCGATACACCAACGACCAATATAGACTACGGGTGTGATCTATTGGACGGACCGGAAAATTTATCATTTGAAGAATAAATGCGCGGAACATTTGCTTGAATATTCGCTTATTTCCTTAAAGAACGCGCCATTCAACCCGGGGAGTGGCGTTCGGTTCATCCTCGAAAAATCGCTTCCGTGAACACAATGAACATAATTAACAAAATAGTTTTAAAACACAATAAATTGAGAACGCTTACAAATGAAGCGGTTTCATATACACTTTATCTTATTAGAAGATAGGAGTGATAGATATGCTCGCTTTATTAGGATACTTGATGATATTAGTGTTTATGATTTTAATTATGACAGGGCGACTTTCAGCCATGATAGCTTTGATTGCAGTACCAAGTGCCTTTGCACTTATTGGCGGGTTTGGCGGTAAAATGGGTGAGATGGCGCTGGAAGGCATCAAAGACGTTGCGCCAACGGGAATCATGATTTTATTTGCGATCCTTTTCTTTGGCATTTTGATTGATGCTGGGGTTTTTGACCCGATCATCAATACGATTCTTAAGGTTGTAAAAGGAGATCCGGTGAAAATTGCCATCGGCACGGCAGTCCTGGCCTTGCTGATTTCCTTGGATGGAGATGGAACGACTACATATATGATAACGATTTCAGCCATGCTTCCGCTATATAAACGGATTGGAATGAGACCGCTAGTATTGGCCGGCATTGCCGTTTCGTCATCTGGAGTCATGAACCTTCTTCCTTGGGGAGGCCCTACAGCACGAGTGATGACCGCTTTAAAACTTGAAATGTCCGATGTGTTCACACCCGTCATTCCAGCGATGATTGGCGGAGTCCTATTCGTCCTTTTCATGGCATACTGCCTGGGTAAAAAAGAAAGAAAGAGAATCGGGATCATTGAGGTCGATTATCATGCTGTGGCACAGCACGCGGCTGCAACGGAAGATGCTTATCTAAAACGGCCTAAATTGATCATATTCAATTACGCATTGACTCTTACACTGCTGGTTGCGCTGATCATGGAACTTATGCCTTCAGCGGTTCTGTTCATGGTAGGTTTCGCGATTGCCATTACGGTTAATTATCCGAAACTCAGTGATCAGAAAGAACGTGTAGCAAACTATGCGGACAATGCTTTATCCGTCATTTCGATGATTTTTGCAGCAGGTGTTTTCACTGGAATCCTTGCCGGCACGGAGATGGTCGATGCCATGGCAAACTCTTTGATTCAGCATATTCCAGATCAAATGGGCGCACATTTTGCTGTCATCACAGCCATCATCTCAGCACCTTTTACGTTCTTCATGTCTAATGACGCATTTTATTATGGTGTGCTCCCATTACTTGCTAAAGCGGGAGCTGCTTATGGAATTGACCCTGCCCTGATCGGCAGAGCTTCACTATTGGGGCTTCCTGTCCATCTATTAAGCCCGCTTGTTCCATCTACTTATCTATTGGTTGGAATGGTAGGGGAAGATTTCGGTGCCTTGCAGCGCACTTTCCTGAAATGGGCATGCGGATCGACGCTTGTCATGATAGTGGTTTGTGTCCTATTGGGAATCATCCCGCTATAAAGCTTTAAAGAGTCCCGTTCGTCACGATGCGAACGGGACTTTTATCTGTCTGCATCAAGCGCTGAATAAATCTGGAAAAGTGAGATACATTATGTTTGTCTTCTCTTTCGCGACAAAGTTAGCTTTTTCTTTTATTGAATGAGGGATGTACGTACCTTAAGATTAAAGGAAACAATATTAATAAGAAGGGAAGAGAGCAAAAATGGCTCACTTTAATATAAAAGTTGCAGTTCAAAAGTTCGGTAACTTTCTAAGTTCAATGGTCATGCCGAATATATCAGCTTTCATAGCATGGGGGCTAATCACTGCCCTATTCATCCCATCTGGTTTCCTGCCAAATGAAAGCCTTGCCAAAATGGTTACACCGATGGTTACGTTTTTATTGCCGCTTTTAATTGGGTATACGGGCGGTAAGCTAATCCATGACCACCGCGGCGGGGTAGTCGGTGCCATTGCGACAATGGGCGTCATCGTCGGATCTGACATCCCGATGTTCCTTGGAGCCATGATAATGGGACCGTTCGGCGGTTATGTCATCAAGAAATTCGATCAATTGATTGAAGGGAAAATAAAAGCCGGTTTTGAAATGCTTGTTAATAATTTCTCGGCGGGGATTATTGGGGGCTTATTGTCCATCCTATCCTTCTTGGCCATCGGGCCTGCTGTAGACGTATTTACAGGCTGGCTTGTAGCAGGAGTCGATTGGCTTGTCGGTACAGGTTTACTGCCGTTGACAAGTATCCTGATCGAGCCTGCCAAGGTATTGTTCTTGAACAATGCCATCAATCATGGTGTACTATCACCAATTGGTGTAGAGCAAGTCAAACAAACAGGGGCTTCCATCCTGTTCCTTCTGGAATCGAATCCAGGACCAGGTATCGGCGTACTCCTTGCTTATTGCTTTTTTGGAAAGGGAACGGCGAAGAAATCCGCGCCAGGAGCTGCCATCATTCATTTCTTCGGCGGGATCCATGAAATTTATTTCCCTTATATCCTAATGAAGCCGATGTTATTCTTAGCCGTCATTCTTGGAGGAATGAGTGGAGTTTTCACTTTGGTCCTACTAGGCGGAGGATTGTTCGCTCCAGCTTCTCCAGGCAGCATACTTGCCATTACAGCGGTAACTCCGCATAATGCAGGTGCATATATTGCTAACTTTGCAGGCGTCATCGTAGCCGCCCTTGTTTCATTCATCGTCGGTGCATTCATCCTGAAAACAGGAAAGCAATCTGAAGAGAATATTGAAGATGCCGCGAAAAAAATGCAAGAAATGAAAGGCAAGAAAAGCTCTGTTGCCGATGTATTCGCTTCAGATCCGGGAACGATGCCAACAAACGTCAGCAAAATAATATTTGCCTGCGATGCCGGCATGGGATCAAGTGCGATGGGGGCATCGCTGCTTCGCAAGAAGGTGAAGGAAGCCGGATTGAATATCGCTGTTACAAATACGGCAATCTCAAACATTCCTGCTGATGCACAAATCGTCATTACACAGGAAGAGTTAACTCCAAGGGCACAGAATAAAGTGCCGAATGCTTATCATGTATCCGTCGATAATTTCCTATCGAGCCCTGAATACGATTCGTTGCTTGCGAGGCTTCAGGATGACGGTACCGATGAGCTGCATGAAATCGTCGAAGATGCTGAAGAGAAGGTTCCCGGTGTTCGTGAACATTCAATCGAACCTGGCATCAACGAGGATGAGCCGGAAGGTAATGAATTGCTTCGTGAAGAAAACGTCTTCCTTAATCAACAATTCGCCAATAAGGAAGAAGCGATCCGCTTTGCGGGAAGAGCTTTGGTCAATGCAGGTTACGTTAAGGAAAGCTATATTGAAGCGATGATTGCCCGTGATGAATTGACTTCAACCTATATGGGGAATGATGTAGCCATTCCGCACGGAACCGAGGAAGCTAAGAAAGATGTCCTTAAATCCGGATTTACCGTTTTACAAATTCCTGAGGGTGTCGACTTTGACGGCCAAAAGGCACGATTGATATTCGGCATTGCCGGCAAGGACGGGACACATCTTGAAATTCTATCGGGCATTGCAGTTACATGCTCTGACATGGAGAATATTGAAAAGATGGTTAAAGCCACATCAGCCAGGGAATTGATGGATATTATAAGTGTAGAAAATAATTAAATACTCTTAACCAAGAATAGAAAAGCGTTATACGCTTTTCTATTCAGTATTTTCTCGTGTTACTCCACCAGAAATGAGTTGGTAGCATGTATATTACTTCAAGGGAAAAATCAATCATAGAATTGATCATAAAAACTTCAGGGAAACATACAGCCTTATCCATTGCGACACAATTGAATGTTAGTGTCCGGACGGTTCAACGCGATCTGAAGTCCATAGAAAAAATCCTGCAATCATTCGAGTTGCATTTAACACGCAATACACATGAGGGACTGTCCATCGACGGGAAGAATGAACAAGTCTTTCGGCTTGTACAGCACCTAATGGGCAACCATCCGATCGATCAAACGCCACAAGAAAGAAAGCTGCATCTTCTTTTAGCTTTACTGCAGGAAGAATCCTATAAAACTCAAGTTCTTGCGGGGGATCTCGGTATAAGCATTACGACTCTTACAACCTATTTGGACGAACTGACTGAATGGTTAAGGAATTTTAATATCGTGATTACCAGAAAAAGAGGAGTCGGAATAGAGCTTGCCGGCACCGAAGAAAATAAACGGAAAGCCCAGGCAGCCTATTTCTTGCACTTCTTTAATGAAGAGCTGATTGAAAGTTTATTTTTGCTGCAAGAAGGGAAATTTCCAGAAGCGAAAATCCTCGACTATTTTGATCCCGAATATCTTCTGGCTATCGACGGGGTGCTGAACTCAACTTTTAACAGTGCCCATTCCCGATTGGCGGATAGCGGGTATATAGGGTTAATTGTACATATTTATGTAACCCTGCAAAGGAATGAAAGCCAATATTTTTTGGAGAAGGACTTCAATAAAATAAGCGAACTTTCCGATGAGAATAATCTCATGAATAAAATAGGCAAGGAACTCAGCGCCATGCTGGAAGTTTCTTTTACCATCGATGATATAAGCTACCTTGCAGCCGTCCTTAAAGGTTCCAAGCTTCATGCGGCGGATGCCGTTCCCTATGACAGTGTGCTGCTTGGACAGCTGATAAGAAACCTGATAAAAGATGTTTCGGCACAACTGCAAATCGATTTGACCAAGGATTTCCCATTGTATCAGGGGCTTCTTGCCCATATGGAACCATCGCTTTTCCGGATCAAACAGGAAATGGGATTGTACAACCCCTTAACCGAAGATATTAAGCGAAAGTACCCGGTTCTCTTTTTGGCAGTGAAGACCAGTCTGGAAAAGGGATTCAAAGAAATAAAAGAATTTCCTGAAGATGAAATAGCCTTCATCGTCCTTCATTTCGGATCTGCATTAGTGCTGCGGGAGGAAGAAATATCAATTAGGGCACTCATCGTCTGCCCGACAGGTATCGGTACGTCGAAGATGCTTGCAAGCCGGATCAAAAAGGAAATCATCGAAATCGAGACGGTAGAAATCAAGACGATCAAAGACATCCAGCAGCAGGGCAGCCTGAAAAACTATGATGTGATCATTTCTACCGTCCGGCTTCCGTATATCGATAGTGATTATATCCTTGTATCCCCTCTTTTGAGTGAAGATAATATTTTGAACATCAGGAATTATTTAAGGAAGAATATCGAAAACTTCACGAAGAATAAGCGTTATGGCATTAAGTCAGCCGCTAAGGATACCGTGACCAAAAAAGAGGATGGCGAACTGAAAGAAGTGCTGCAGGAATTGAAAGATGCCCAGCAGAGCATTGAGTCGATCATGGATAATTTCCGGTTTTATCGGCTGCCGCATCGGAAAGGACATCCAGAAATCATCGAAGAAATGGTGAGGAAGGCTGAAACGGAAGAACTGCTGAAGGGTGCTGATGATGTGGTCAGATCCTTGAAGGAACGGGAAAAAAAGGGCGGTTTAGGCATTCCGGGCACGGGGATGGGCCTTTTCCATACGAGACAAAAGAATGTAAAAGAACTGATATTCCAGGTGGCTCACCTGGAGGAATATCGTCTGGTCAAAGGTATGGACGGCAATGACGTCCATATGAAAAATTTACTGCTGATGCTGGCACCTGAAGAATTGAGTGTGAAGCAGCAGGAAATCGTCAGCTTAATAAGTTCAAGCTTAATTGAAAGCAATGAATCCATCATGATTTTTTCATCTTCGGACGAAGAAATGATTAGAAGAAGGCTGGAAGCCATATTTTTGGATTATTTATATACTAACTTGATAAAGGGATGATTGTAATGAAACAAGCAGTACATTTCGGTGCAGGAAACATTGGAAGAGGATTTATCGGAGCACTTTTTTCACAATCTGGATATCATGTGACATTTGTAGATATAGCTGATCAAATCATCGATCAGTTAAATGATAAAAAGCAATATCAAGTCAAACTGGCCACTGATCAACAAGAATCAGTCACTGTGAAAAATGTTTCGGGTTTAAACAGTTTAAAGCAGGAAGAGGAAGTCATTAAAGCAATTTCCGAAGCAACCTACCTCACCACTGCTATCGGTCCCAATATTTTGCCTCATATCGCTCCTTTAATTGCAAAAGGATTGGCATCAAGAGTGAAGGAAACCGATGAAAAACTATATGTGATCGCTTGCGAAAACCAAATATCGGCAACAGACCTTTTAGAAGGCTACATTCTGGAAAACCTGGATCAAGCCACAAAGGAAAAACTAGCCGATAAAGTCTACTTCTTTAACTCAGCAGTCGATCGCATCGTTCCTATCCAAAATAACGAAGGATCACTCGATGTTTTGGTGGAACCTTATTATGAATGGGTCGTTGAAACGAAGGAAAGCATACCTGCCGTTGAAGGGATGACCATTGTAAAAGAACTCGCCCCATTCATTGAGAGAAAACTGTTTACCGTTAATACAGGACATGCCGTCATTGCTTACCTCGGTTATCTCAAAAATAAAAAATCAACGATTGACCAGTCATTGCAAGACGCAGGCATTGTGGAGCAAGTCAAGAAAACCCTAGGGGAAACGGGTGCCTATTTAATAAAGCAATACGGCTTGGATGCAGGTGAGCATCAGCAGTATATCGAAAAAATCATTAATCGTTTTAAAAACTCCTACCTGAATGACTCGGTGAATAGAGTCGGACGTTCACCGCTGCGTAAACTCGGGCCAAACGACCGTCTCGTGCGCCCTGCCGTAGAAGCAAAGAAAGCCGGACTTTCCTATACTAATCTGGCGAAAGCGATAGCGGCGGCTTTACTCTTTGATTTTAACGAAGATGAAGAAGCCCTTAAACTGCAAACGATGATTAAAGAACACGGTGTAGCTTCAGCACTTAAGGAAGTTAGCGGATTGGACGAGAATAGCGAAATCACCGAAGAAGTCATCAACCACTACAACAACTTGAAATAAAAGCCGAAGAACTCCTGAAATCCTTTTTCAGGAGTTTTTTACTTAATCAAAAAGCCAATCATCGAAGGAACAGGCATCCGATAATAAAACTCAAAAAAACCTTGTAAACAGTAATCATTACGTTTTATAATGGAAGACAATCAAGACAAGAGAGAGTGTTATAAGGTATAAATCGTAATCATTTTGATTTATTAGACGAAAAGCACTGAAAGAATGGATTGAAAAAGGAGGGTTCGTGCAATAAATTGAGAATTTGGTGCATTTTTTTAATAATTTAGTCCAATTGCAAGAGATTTAGAGCTGTTATTCACGAATTTAGAGCTGTTACTCACGAATTTAGAGCAAATTCGTGAATTTGGAGGATTTACTCTTGAGTTTGGAGCAAATACTCGTGAATTTGGAGGATTTACTCTTGAGTTTGGAGCAAATACTCATGAGTTTAGCACATTTACTCATGAATGGATGTTTACTCTCGAGGAGGATTAATAGTTTGATTTCGGATAAGCATTCGGCGATGTGTTACGACGTTTGTCATGATGGTAAAGCTGCAATATAAATCGTAATCAATACGATTTTATGTCGGCCAAAATAGTTGAGGTAATGGAGGAAATATATCGTGTTCAGAAAATGTAAATTGATTTTTATTGTATGTTTATCAGTCTTTCTTTTGGCTGCTTGTTCCACCGAGTCTGCGAAGGATCAAGCGGGAGGGAAGAAGGAAGTGAACTTGCTTTTTAATTTTGCGACTAGCTCGCTTGATCCGAATGTTGATACTAGTTATGTGTCGCTTAGGGCTGGCATCACTGAGACATTGGTGCATCTCAATGATAAGGATTTGACCATCGAACCTTGGCTGGCGAAGAGCTGGGATAGCGAGGATGGTCAATTGTGGAATTTTGAGTTAAGGAAGGGTGTGACGTTTCAGAATGGAAAGCCGATGGATGGCAAAGCGGTGAAGGCTTCCTTGGAGAGGGCGATGAAAGATAGTCCGGCGATCAAGAATGCTTTGCGCATTGAGTCGATTGAAGCGGACGGGAATGCGCTGACCATTAAGACGGAGGTTCCTTTTCCGGAGTTTCCTTCTGAATTGGTTCATCCAAATACATCGATTATTGATGTGAAGGCAAGTGACTATATAAACAAGCCGATAGGAACCGGGCCATTTGCCGTTTCGAAATTCATACCAGGTACGGCTGTTGATTTAATGCGGTATGAGTCTTACTGGGATGGAGCAGCAAAGCTTGAGAGAGCCAGGTTTTCGTTTAATGAAGATGCCAATGCACGTTCTCTTGCCCTTGAATCGGGAGACGCTGATATTGTTTTCCGTCCGGAAGTGGAAAGCCTGGAAAATTTAGAGGCGAAAGATGGTGTGAAGGTTGAATCGACATCGACTTTCCGCGTACATCAAATGACGATGAATTTGGAACGTAAAGCATTGCAGGACATACACGTCCGGAAGGCGGTTGATGCCTTGATCGATCGTCCATCCATTGCGGAAACGATTTTACATGGTCATGCAGAAGTGGCGACGGGGCCATTCCCATCCACTTTCTCTTTTGCCCCGGATTATCCGAAAAAAGCGAATGGAACGGAAGCCGCTAAGGCGTTTCTTGATCAGGCGGGATATAAGAAAGTGGATGGTGTCATGCAAAAAGACGGTAAACCGTTAAATTTTACACTGCTTACATACAGTTCACGTGCCGACCTGCCGTTAATTGCCCAAGTTTTTCAATCGGATGCCGGTCAGTTGGGGATTGAAGTGAATATCAAGCAAATAGAAATCCCTGAAGAGTATATGGCTTCCAATCGCGATTGGGATTTAACGACCTACAGCAATTTAACGGCTCCGAGAGGGGATGCCGGTTATTATTTAAATGCTACTTATCATCCAAAGGGTGCCTTGAACTTCAGTGGGGCTGATGATGATCGCCTGACGTCCCTGATTGATGAGCTGAACGTGACGGTCGGGCAGGAGGAGCGCTCGGATTTAGCTGAGGAGATTGCGATGTATGTGGATGAACAGGTGTATAATTCATTCATTTTACATCCGAATACACTTGTTGCTTATGATGCCGATAAAGTTAAAAACTGGATCACTTCGAGAAGCGAATACTACATGCTGACGAATGAATTGGATGTGAAGTGAATGTTTCGCATCTTAGTCCGCCGATTCATTGAGGTCGCGATTTTTGTTCTTGTGATTACATTCATTTCTTTCCTTTTTGTTCGGCTTGCTCCTGGCGACCCGGTTCTCTCGATACTTCAAGTGGATGATGTATCGGTCACAAACGAGCAAGTCAATGAGCTTCGTGAAGAATTAGGGTTCAATGATCCGCTGTTCGTGCAGTATGGCAATTGGTTTGCGGACTTTATCCGATTGGATTTCGGGCAATCCTACCTGACGAATCAGCCTGTGATGGAAATGATCATGAGCGGGCTGCCTGCAACACTTGAGCTGGCAGTTGGTGCATTGCTTGTCATGCTTGGTATAGCCATTCCGTTAGGTTCGCTTGCTGCCTTGTACAGGGGGAGCTGGATCGATCAATTCAGCCGGGCCGTTTCTTTATTGGGGGCAGCCATTCCCAGCTTTTGGCTGGGGCTGCTTTTGATAGATTTATTTGCGGTACGATGGGGAGCCCTTCCAACGATGGGCAGGGACGGGTTTCATTCTTTGATTCTGCCGTCGGTCACGCTGGGGCTGGCCATCACAAGTGTGTACGTCCGTTTGCTGCGTTCGAGTTTGATAGATTCCCTCAGTCATGATTTCATCAGGGCTGCCCGATCTAGGGGGATTTCAGAGATGCGGATATTCTTTGCCCATGCATTTCGTTATAGCTTGCCCCCGGTCATTACCGTATTCGGCGTCAGCCTTGGCAGCCTGATCGGCGGTGTAGTCGTGATCGAAGTTATTTTTGCCTATCCGGGCATAGGTAAGATGGTCGTGGACTCGATTCGGTCGCGGGATTATCCAGTCATCCAAGGATACCTGCTGGTGATGGCCATCATTGTATTCATGGTTAATAGTGCCGTGGATTTATCTTATCGCTATTTAAATCCGGAGCTAAGACTGAAGGAAAGGAAGCATGGAAAATGGAGTTAGTTATCAAAGAAAAATCCAAAAGGCTCGGGAGAATGACCGTCCTATTTACGGTGATGGCGACAGTCCTTGCCGTTTTGGCTTACACCTTTCTTATTCTGAAACATGATCCGGCACTGGTCAATCTGGAAGAAAGGCTATGGCCGGCGAGCATGGAACATCCGTTAGGGACGGATCATCTAGGGCGTGATGTATTGACGCGCCTTCTGCTTGGTGCACAGCTGACGGTTGGCTACGGCCTCTTATCTTTGTTTGCCGCAGTTATCATCGGCGTCCCGTTCGGGATGATTGCCGGTTTTAAAGGAGGTCTGATCGATCGGATCTTCATGCGCATTGCCGACGCGTTTCTCGCCTTCCCAGATACGATCGTTGCCATTGTTCTTAGTGGTTTATTAGGACCGGGAATCGAAAATCTCCTGTTGGCGATCGTTCTGGTGAAATGGGTGAATTATGCCCGGCTTGTGCGAAGTACGGTGATCACCGAACGTCAGAAGGAATATGTCACAGTTGCTAAAATCAATGGATTAAGTTCATTTGGGATCATGCGGAAGCATCTATTTCCGCACCTTATCGGGAATGTCCTTGTCCTTTCTAGCCTCGATTTAGGAAAAATCATTTTGCTCATATCTTCCTTATCATATATCGGGCTCGGTGCGCAGCCGCCGGCACCGGAGTGGGGAGCCATGCTGAATGATGCCCGTCCATACTTTCAATCCAATATGTTGCTGATGATTTACCCAGGGCTCGCCATCGTATTTGTCGTCCTTCTAACCAACATGCTCGGTGATTATTTGCGTGATGCATTCGATGTGAAAAAGGAGGTGGGATCATGAGCATTTTATCCGTGAGGCAGCTGCATATCATGGGCAAGCAAAATCATATCGTCAAGGATCTTTCATTAGATGTGCAGGAGGGTGAGTGGTTCGCACTTGTCGGACAAAGCGGGAGCGGCAAAAGCATGACGGCCATGGCAATATGTCAGCTGCTTGCACCCAATCTTCAAGCGAAGGGGGAAATATGGTACGGGGAAAAGAATTTATTAACCCTATCTTCCTCAGAAATCAGGAAGGTTCGCGGAAAGCGCCTGGCCTATATTTTTCAAGATTACCAGGGTTCATTCACACCGTTCCTTACCATCGGTCAGCATTTCGACGAATATCAGCGAACACATTTGAACCTTTCCAAAAAGGCAAGGAGGCAGCAAGCGGTCAATGCGCTCATATCGGTGGGCCTGAATGAAGATATCTACGGCAGATACCCTTTTCAATTAAGCGGCGGGCAGCTTCAACGCGTATCGATTTCAATGGCCCTGCTGCTTGAACCTGATATCTTGGTAGCGGATGAACCGACCACAGCCTTGGACAGTGTATCTTCCTTTAAGGTTTTACAGCTATTATCAAAGCTCCAAAAAGAAACCGGATGTGCAATCTTGTTCATTACCCATGATTTACGTCATGTCAGGAAGTATGCGGACCGCATTGCGGTCATGAAAGACGGGGCCATCATAGAGACCGGTGATAAAAATCAGGTATTGAATCATCCGCAGCATGCTTATACGAATGAACTGATTCAATCATCGCCATCATTGAGGAGAATTCCATTTAAGCTTGAAGGAGTGTCAGGATGAGTTTATTAGACGTGCGAAATGTCCATAAAAGCTATGATAACGGAGTGGAAATACTAAGGAACGTGAATTTCAGCATGGAAAGGAAGGAATGCCTCGGGTTAGTGGGGGAGAGCGGCTGCGGAAAAAGCACACTGGCAAGACTCATCCTTCAGATTGAATCTTTTGACAAGGGCAGCATCCTATTTGAAGGGACCGAGCTGCAAAACAAAAGTGAACGCAGTTTGAAACCGTATCGGAAGAACATCCAGGCCGTTTTGCAAAATCCTGCATCGGCTTTGAATCCAAAACTAAGGATAAAGGATTCACTAATGGATCCATATCTTCAATTTGGCAGCCTGGTCAATTTGAAATATTTTACGTATACAAGTGAAGCGAACTTTATCGGACAGCTCCTGGAAACGGTGGAGCTTCCAAGGAGTTTTGCTGAACGTTACCCGCATGAGCTAAGCGGCGGACAAAAGCAGCGGGTGACCATTGCACGTGCAATCAGCATCGAACCGGCCCTCATTATATTGGATGAACCGGCTTCAAGCCTGGACGTGCTGTCCCAAGCGGCGGTGCTGAAATTGTTAGGCGGGCTGCGGGAGACTTTGGACACCTCCTACCTTTTTATTTCTCATGATCTATCGGCTGTACAGGAGATGAGCCAACGGATCATGGTGATGAAAGGGGGGGTTATTGTGGATTCATTCGAAAAAGAACAGCTTTTTTGCAGCGATCGCCATTCATACACAAAAGAACTGATTTCGATGTTTGAATAATGAAGTTCGGGTTTTAAATCGTAATGATTTCGATTAAGTTGCAGTTTGATACTTAAGGAGGAAGTAAGGTGAACCATCGATCATATTTGGCCTTGGCCATTCCTCTGACCATATCGACGATAACGACGCCATTGATAGGCGCGGTGGACACCGCTGTTGTGGGTCAGTTGCCAAACCCAGCTTATTTAGGCGGCGTAGCTATGGGTACGGTTATTTTCAATACCTTATATTGGCTGTTTGGTTTTTTACGTGTGAGCACTTCGGGATTTGCTGCACAAGCACTTGGGGCAAACGACGGAAAGCAAGGCTTTTTAGCCTTTTTAAGGCCGTTTATACTGGCGATTGTTGCAGGGATAGGTTTCATCCTGCTTCAGGGGCCAATTGAACAGGTTTCCTTAACACTGATGAATCCCGATGCTGATGTTCGAAGATATGCGGCTGAATACTTCAGCATTCGAATATGGGGAATCCCATTCACTTTAATGAATTACGTCATATTGGGATGGCTGATGGGGATGTCCAAGATCAAGGTTTCGCTAGTTTTACAGGTGTTCATGAACCTGATGAACATTGCCTTGGATTTCCTATTTGTTCATGGATTCCAGTGGGGTGTGCCAGGGGTAGCGATAGCGACCCTCATTTCGGAAGTGACGGCCTTTTTCATTGGACTGATCATTATTGTGAAAGCTTCGCCGCATCGAATGGAAATGCCCCCGTTGAAAGAGATGTTCGATCCTTCATCCATTAAGAAAATGATGTCGGTGAATCGGGATTTATTCATCAGGACGCTTTGCCTGTTGGCAGTTTTTAATATCTTCACGGCAAAGGGGGCCTCATATGGGACGGAGATATTGGCGGCGAATGCCGTACTCATCCAAATTCACTATATGATGGCTTACTTCTTTGACGGTCTCGCAAATGCTTCAAGCATCCTTGTTGGGAAAGCGATTGGTGCGAGAGATAAGCACTTATATAAGAAGACCCTGATCCTGTCGTTGCAATGGGGTGTTCTGTCCTCCCTGGTGCTCGCTGTCAGTTACTATTTATGCGCTGATGCCATCCTAGCGCTTTTCACAAGGATACCAAGTGTCATTGAGCTGGCAAACATTTATGGAATCTGGCTTATTTTGTTTCCTTTAACGGCCAGCGTAGGCATCGTTTTCTACGGTGTTTTTACTGGGGCAACAGAAGCTGCCCCGATTCGTAACTCGATGATTTATTCCTTGATTGCCTTTGTGATAACACTTTATATTTTTGTCCCGGCCTATCAAAACCATGCATTATGGCTGGCCTTTATTGTATTCAGCCTAGGACGTTCGGTATTTTTGGCATTGTATATACCAAGGTTAAGCGAAAAAATATTTCCAAATAGGAGTGTGCGCCTTGAAAACGATCAAATGGTCTAGAAACCAGGAAAAAATCATTCATACATATATGGATACTTATAAAATTTTACTTGAAGAAGATGATTTATCACCAAATAACGAAATCATCAATCGCGTTTTAACCGAACTGGTTTCGATGATATCGAAACCTTTGGACCAGCATGTGGCAGAAGAAATTCTTATCCATGATGAAATCCGATCGATTCGGGATACCATGCTTGGAAAGCTGACGGTTGCTGAAACATTGATGGAGGATCATTATGCCAAATTATTTGTTGGCAGTGTGAACACCCTGGATGACTTCCGTTCTTTCATTTATTGGGATAACTACAAAGAACTGATTCAAACGGAAATCAATGAATTGAATAAGGTGAAAAATGATATTCGATCATTTGCATTTGTAGGGACGGGGCCTCTGCCTTTAAGTCCTTTGCTGCTTCAACGGGAGTTGGGTGCGAAAATGACATGTCTCGATATAGATGAACAAGCCCATTCACTTGGCCGGCGCATCGTCCAAGAACTGGATAAAGAAGGGGATTCAGACTATATCTTGAATGATGGCGCCCTTCATGACTACACGGGGTTCGATCTTGTATGGATTGCCAGCCTGGTTCCTAATAAAGAAGAAATAATGGAACGGATATATCAGACAAACCCTGATGCAACCGTCGCAATACGGTCGGTGGACGGCATTCATCAATTATTATATGAGCCCGTTGATGCAACAAAATTCAGTAAGGTGGCATGTGAGGAAGTCGGGAGAACCATTGCGGATTCTTTCATCATCAATTCAACCATTTATTACACATTTAAATAGTGGCACCATGGAACGAGTTGCTTCGGCAATTCGTTTTTATTTAGGGGAAAAAAGAAATTCCAATAAACTTACTTGACATTATAAGCTTATAAAAATATAATTACTTACATAAAGTAACCGACAAAAAGGAGAATTCATACATGAATAAAAATGATGCAGCCCACGTTTTTTTAAGGGTGATATTAGGTCTTACTTTTTTCATTCACGGCGTTTCAAAGTTCCAAGGGGGCATAGGAAATACGGCGGGATTTTTTGATAGCCTTGGCATTCCTGGCTTCATGGCTTACATCGTTGCAGGAATCGAATTGATCGGAGGACTTGCGGTTATACTGGGTTTGGGAACACGAATCGTTTCCGTCCTATTTGCGGTCATTATGGCGGGGGCGATTTTCACGGCTAAATTACCTGCCGGTTTTCTAGGAAACGGGCAAGCGGCGGGTTACGAATTGGACTTGGCACTGCTTGCGATGTCTGTCTATCTAGCGTGTGCCAACCGCACGGTTCTTTCTATGGATAACGTGATTTTCAATAAAAAAGGGAAGTGACAATATGGAAAAATTTCACCAAAAACCAATTACATTTGTTGGCGAAGTGAGTATAAATGTTTTGGATTTGAATAAGGCCATTCTGTTTTATCAAGAAATCATCGGTCTTCAAGTATTGAAGAAAACCGACCGGCAAGCTGTTTTGACGACAGACGGAAAAACCCCGTTGCTGACACTTGAGCAGCCTGCGGATGTGATTCCGAAAGAAGGGCGGACGACGGGCTTATATCACTTTGCCCTGTTGCTTCCGAGCCGTGCCGACTTATCGATTTTTTTACGCCATTTACTTCAAACGAAATATCCATTTGGAGCGGCGGATCATGAAGTGAGTGAAGCGCTGTACATTACCGATCCGGATGGAAATGGCATCGAAGTATACTCTGACCGGCCATCAGCTGATTGGAGATGGGCAGGCGGGGAGGTCGAAATGGGCACAGATCCGTTGGATGGGAATGACCTGCTGAAAGAAAGCGATGGGGAGTGGAGCAAACTGCCTGCAGGTACCTTGATGGGGCATATACATCTGCATGTAGCGGATTTACGTAAAACGGAGGAGTTTTACATGCAAGGTCTTGGGTTTACCGTCGTGAATCGATATGGAGGAGCGCTCTTTACTTCAACCGGCGGATATCATCATCACATCGGATTGAACACATGGAATGGCGTTGGTGCCCCTGCCCCGAAGGAAAATAGTGTGGGGCTAAACTGGTATACACTCGTTTATGCAGATGAAGAAGCGAGAAACAAAGTAACGGAGCAACTGGAAGGGATCGGGGCTGTCGTCACGGAAAAAGAAGGGTTTTTCACTGTAACAGATCCATCAGGCAATGAGATTCATTTAGTCGTCTAAACGATAAGAATAATATAGAAAGCAATGGTGAGAGGATAATGGGATTCTTAAGCAGATTATTTGGAAATAAAGAAGCCGCGGCAGAAGAGAACGGGAAAATGACAAAAGTATTATTCGTGAAAGTGAACGATCGTCCAGCTGATCAGGCAATCAGCTCGAAAATGTATGACACATTCATACAAACATATAAAGAGACACACCGTGCGGATGAAGTGACCGAGCTGGATTTATTTAAAGAAGAGCTTCCTTACTATGGAAATACGGCGATTACCGGACTATATAAACGCAACCAAGGTCTTGAACTGACAGCTGAAGAGGAAAATGCCGCAAAACTGGTTGACCAATATTTAAATCAATTCATGGCCATGGATAAAGTGGTATTCGCTTTCCCTCTATGGAACTCAACGGTTCCTGCACCGTTAATCACCTATCTTTCTTATTTGGCACAAGCAGGAATAATGTTCAATTATACGGCGGAAGGTCCTGTCGGGTATGCTGGAGATAAAAAAGTCATGCTATTGAATGCCCGCGGTTCTGATTATGCATTAGAAGGAATGGCTTCCGCTGAAATGGCCGTGAGTTTAGTGGAAAATATCATTAGCCTATGGGGTATCAACAATCCGGAGACCGTGGTCATTGAAGGCCATAATCAGTATCCGGATCGGTCACAAAAAATCATCGCGGATGGTTTGGAAAACGTTGCAAAAGCGGCTGAAGCATTCTGATTGCAAAGCGAAAAGAATAGCAGGCAAAGAAAGGCCTCCATATCAATGGGGGCCTTTCTTTGCCTGCAGTTTTTTATTTGAAAAACAATTCAGCTGATTTCAGAAATCCGCTCCCTTTCCGCCGACTGTCTGCCAAGCCGCATCAAAGCAAGCGTCTCCGGGGTCTTGGCTAGCCAGTTTTTCGGCAGGAGTGTCGCAATTTTATTCAATGAGGGTTAATCCCATATAAATGAATACAAAATCATAGAGTATAACCAACTCTTGTTTTTAATTCATTGTAATCATTTCCTCGTTAAATTCTTGTTAGGGATTCGGAATGTGACCAACCTACAGTTTTTATAAAAAACATTCCATTTGATTGGAGCGGGTGTTCGAGACTCCTGCGGGAAAAGCGAGTCCAAGGGAGACCCCACAGGCGCAAGGACGCCGAGGGCGGACCGCCCGCGGAAAGCGAGTGCCTGGAGTGGAGATCAACTTCCTGAACCCGTTCCCTTTCCGCCGATAAACAAAAGGCCCTCCATATAAATGGGGGCCTTCTTTGTGAAGGGATGATGTTATTTGACCTGATACTTTTTCAAACGGTATTGAAGGCTTTGGCGGCTAATATTCAGGGCCTTGGCTGCTTGGGAGATATTCATGCCATGTTCCTTCAATATCTTCTCCAAGTATTGCTTTTCAGTATTTGCGATATAATCATCAAGAGATAAGGTCGACTCCTGTAAAACTCCATTTGCATGAGTCTCTTTTCTTCCGGGATGAATGTCTTCCAAATGGGCTTTCTTCCTAAATAGAGCCGGAAGGTGGGTGATGGCAATCTTTGTATCGCCAGGTTCCATTAAATTCATGGCCCCCTCAATGATATGTTCAAGTTCCCTTACGTTCCCGGGCCAGTCGTAATCATAAAAAAGCGAGTAGACTTCTTCGCTGATCCCTTCTATATTCAATTCGAACAGCGCATTGAATTTCTCAATGAAGGATTGCGCCAGCAAAGGAATATCCTCTTTCCGTTCACGAAGAGGCGGGATGAATAACGAAACGACACTTAAACGGTAGTATAAATCCTTTCGTAAATGGTCATTTGAAATGGCATCTATCGGATCTTCATTTATCGTTGCAATGACCCTAACGTCAATTTGTTTATCCTTAGTATCCCCAACACGGCGAATCGTCCTTTCTTGAAGGGCCCGTAATAATTTCGCTTGCATGTTCGGATTTAATGAGTTGATTTCATCTAGCAGGATGGTACCGCCCTGTGCCTGTTCGAATAATCCAGGCCGTTCGATCGATCCGGTGAAGGCGCCTTTCTTTGTGCCGAAGAGTATTCCTTCAATTAGACTGTCTGGCAGGGCAGCACAGTTTTGGCTGATGAAAGGTTGTGTCGAACGGCTGCTGCCATTATGGATGCTTTGGGCGAAGAGCTCTTTTCCAGTGCCCGTTTCCCCAACGATGAGGATGGAGGATGCTGTCCTGGTCGAGCGCTTGCACTTTTCTATGACTTCCAGGAAATTTTCACTCGTTCCGATGATGCTGTCAAAGGTATATTTGGTATCGCCCTTATTCAATATATTATCTTTAATGATTCTTTCCAGATTCGTTATATCCTTTGCCACTTCAATGGCCCCGATGATATTTTGCTTTTGATCCAAAATCGGAAACGTATTATTGATTGTTGTAATTTCCTGACCAAGATTATTGAAGTAGGTCTGCTTCGAGTTCTCGGTTGTCTTCCCCGAATGAAGTGCCCTTATTAATGTACTCTCCGTTTCTTCCTTGAATTTAAAGATTTCGTGAATCTTCTTCCCTAACACTTCTTTTGAATCCATTCCTTCGATTTCTGCCATTTTCTTGTTATATACAATCGTCCGCCCCTTTATATCGATTATATGTATCCCTGTATCGATTACATCCACAAGCGAATAAAGGATGGATTGGAAACCATCTATTTTAATGATTTGATCTAAATTCATGAATGCCTCCCGTTTTTCTTCTTTTCTTAGAGCTATTGTAGAGGAATTGAAGCAAAGGCGCAAATAAAATTTGCACAGCAAGATTATTTTGCATTGAAGTGCAAAAAAATTTTGCGGAAAAAGTGCGAAAATGCTGTTTTTTATGGTTTTTCTAGTTGGCATGAAATTTGCATTAATAAAAAGTGTAAGGTTTAAGAGACAAAAATAGGGATTAGAGCAAAAAATAATGGCATACTATGTAAATTTTGCCCTTAAAGTGCTAAATTTCATTGCATTTTTCAAGAAAAAACATTATTTTTTCGAAAAAATGAAAAGTTGGCACGGAACTTGCTTGTTTAATAAGGGAGAAGTAAAAACATAAACTTAGGGAGATGAGACATAATGGTCCAAACATATAAACACGAACCATTTACTAATTTTAAAATCGAAGAAAACAATAAAGCTTTTCAAGCGGCATTGAATGATGTAGCTAAAGATCTAGGGAAGAAATATCCACTGATCATTAATGGTGAAAAAGTGTTTACTGATGAAGTCATTACCTCTGTAAACCCAGCAAATAAAGAAGAAGTTATCGGAACCGTATCCAAAGCGAATAAAGATCTTGCTGAGCAAGCGATGCAAGCGGCAGATAAGACATTCCAAACTTGGAGAAAAACGAAAGCGGAAGTGCGCGCAAACATTTTATTCAGGGCTGCAGCGATCGTTCGCAGAAGAAAACACTATTTCTCGGCTCTATTGGTTAAAGAAGCAGGGAAGCCTTGGAATGAGGCGGATGCAGATACAGCGGAAGCGATCGACTTCATGGAATACTATGCACGTCAAATGCTGAAGCTTAAAGACGGCATGCCAGTGGAAAGCCGTCCGATTGAACACAATGCTTTCAATTATATTCCGCTTGGTGTGGGTGTCATCATCTCACCTTGGAACTTCCCGTTTGCGATCATGGCAGGCATGACGACGGCTGCTCTAGTTTCAGGCAATACGGTCTTATTGAAACCGGCCAGTACAACACCGGTCATTGCAGCTAAATTCATCGAAGTGCTGGAAGAAGCGGGCATGCCTGCAGGAGTTGTGAACTTCATTCCAGGAAGCGGTGCCGAAGTAGGCGATTATTTAGTAGATCATCCACGTACACGTTTCATCAGCTTTACCGGATCTCGTGATGTCGGTATCCGTATTTATGAGCGTGCGGCAAAAGTACATGAAGGCCAGATCTGGTTAAAACGTGTCATCGCTGAAATGGGCGGTAAAGATACGATCGTTGTAGATAAAGAGGCTGATCTGGAATTGGCGGCACAATCAATCGTCGCTTCTGCATTCGGATTCTCCGGTCAAAAATGTTCTGCTTGTTCACGTGCTGTCATAGTGGAAGATGTATATGACCAAGTCTTGAATCGTGCCATTGAATTAACGAAAGAAAAAACGATCGGGGAACCAACAGATCTAAACAACTTCATGGGTCCGGTCATCGATCAAGCAGCTTTCGATAAAGTCATGAGCTACGTTGAAATCGGTAAAGAAGAAGGCAAAATTGTTACAGGGGGAGAAGGAGACAATTCAAAAGGCTTCTTCATCCAGCCAACCATCATTGCCGATGTGGATGAGAATGCACGTGTCATGAAAGAAGAGATTTTCGGACCGGTTGTTGCATTCTGTAAGGCAAAAGATTTCAATCATGCAATCGAGATTGCCAATAACACGGATTATGGATTAACGGGTGCAGTCATCTCTAACAACATTGAACATATCGAACAAGCGCGTGAGGATTTCCACGTAGGTAACCTGTACTTCAATCGCGGCTGTACTGGTGCCATTGTAGGATACCAGCCATTTGGCGGATTCAATATGTCAGGTACAGATTCAAAAGCGGGCGGTCCTGATTATTTAGTTCTTCATCTTCAAGGTAAAACAACATCTGAAACGCTATAAATTTTAGGGGGAATCAACATGACAACTTTAACGGAAAAATTAATCGAGCAAACAGAACAATATGGTGCAAACAATTATAATCCACTTCCAATCGTCATTTCGAAGGCAGAAGGAGTTTGGGTGGAAGATCCTGAAGGCAACAAATATATGGATATGCTTAGTGCCTATTCAGCAGTGAACCAAGGCCACAGGCATCCGAAAATCATCGACGAATTAAAAAAACAAGCCGATCGCGTAACATTGACATCCCGTGCATTCCATAGTGATAAATTAGGACCATGGTATGAAATGGTTTCACGCATTACGCAAAAAGACATGGCACTGCCTATGAATACAGGTGCTGAAGCCGTTGAAACAGCCATCAAAGCTGTTAGACGCTGGGGTTATGATGTTAAGGGAATTGCAGAAAACCAAGCTGAAATCATTGCTTGTATCGGGAACTTCCATGGCCGTACGATGGCAGCCGTGTCCTTGTCATCCGATGATGAATATAGAAGGGGCTTTGGACCGATGCTGCCAGGGATCAAGCTTATCCCTTACGGCGATCTTGATGCATTGAAAGAAGCGATTACACCGCAAACGGCTGGATTTTTAATCGAACCGATTCAAGGTGAAGCGGGAATCATCATTCCGCCACAAGGATTCTTAAAAGAAGCTTACGACTTATGTAAAGAAAATAATGTCCTATTCGTTTCTGATGAAATTCAGTCAGGACTTGGACGTTCAGGAAAAATGTTCGCCTCTGACTGGGATGGAGTAGTTCCCGATATGTACATTTTAGGTAAAGCGCTGGGCGGAGGGGTTTTCCCAATCTCTTGCGTAGCTGCGAACCGTGAAATCCTTGGCGTATTCAATCCTGGTTCCCATGGTTCTACATTCGGCGGCAATCCATTGGCATGTGCGGTTTCCATCGCTTCATTGGAAGTCCTTGAAGAAGAGAAGCTTGCGGAACGTTCATTGGAGCTTGGACAATACTTTATGGATAGTTTAAAAGAAATCAAGAATCCAATGATTAAAGACATCCGCGGCCGAGGCTTATTCATCGGAGTAGAACTAACAGAAGCAGCAAGACCATATTGTGAGCAGCTTAAAGAAGAAAAACTGCTATGTAAAGAAACACATGATACAGTTATCCGTTTTGCACCGCCATTAGTGATTACTAAAGAAGACTTGGATTGGGCAATCGAACGCATTAAAAAAGTTTTATCCTAATATACCTATGAGGTGAATTCCATTGAGTACAACAATCAAAGAAGAAAAAGAAACTGCCAGCTTGCTTGATTCAACACAGGTCGTAATCAAGGAGGCACTGGATAAGCTTGGCTATTCTGAAGAAGTGTTCGAGCTTTTGAAGGAACCTCTACGGATGCTTACCGTCCGGATTCCAATTAAGATGGATGACAATTCGACGAAGATTTTCACTGGATACCGTGCCCAGCACAACGATGCTGTCGGTCCGACGAAAGGCGGAATCCGTTTTCATCCTGAAGTCGATGAGGAAGAAGTCAAGGCACTTTCAATGTGGATGAGTTTGAAATGCGGAATCGTGAATCTGCCATATGGCGGAGGAAAAGGCGGCATCATCTGTGATCCGCGCCAAATGTCAATCGGTGAATTGGAAAGGCTTAGCCGTGGATACGTTCGGGCAATCAGCCAAATAGTGGGGCCGACTAAAGATATCCCGGCCCCGGATGTTTATACGAATTCACAAATCATGGCATGGATGATGGACGAGTACAGTAGAATAAGAGAACACGATTCTCCTGGTTTCATTACAGGTAAGCCACTGGTACTGGGCGGTTCACACGGCAGGGAAAAGGCGACTGCACAAGGTGTCACCATCTGTATCGAGGAAGCTGCAAAGCGTAAGGGCATAGAATTGAAAGGTGCACGCATCATCGTCCAAGGGTTTGGGAATGCAGGAAGCTTTTTGGCCAAATTCATGCATGATGCAGGTGCGAAAGTGATTGGCATATCGGACGCATATGGTGCCATCTATAAACCTGAGGGTCTGGATATCGATTACTTACTTGATAAAAGGGATAGCTTTGGAACGGTAACGACACTATTCGATCATACAATCACCAACCAGGAGCTTCTGGAACAAGATTGTGATATTTTAGTGCCTGCTGCCATTTCCAATCAAATCACCAAAGAAAATGCACATCTTATCAAAGCCCAAATTGTCGTCGAGGCCGCGAATGGACCTACCACATTGGAGGCAACCAAGATCTTGACGGAACGCAATGTGCTTCTCGTACCTGATGTATTGGCAAGTTCAGGCGGTGTGACAGTTTCTTACTTCGAATGGGTTCAAAATAATCAAGGTTATTATTGGGAAGATGAAGAGGTCCAAACCAAATTAAAAGCGTTATTGGTCAACTCATTTAATCAAATATATGAAATGTCCGAGACGAGAAAAGTGGATATGAGGCTGGCAGCGTATATGGTGGGTGTCAGAAAAATGGCAGAAGCCTCGATATTCCGCGGCTGGGTATAAGCATAGTCTAATAATGGGGAGTGGAGGAGTGATTCCGTGTTAAAACCGATTCATACCATCGAGTGTGCTCAAGATGGGACCGTCGAACAAGTTTACGTTCAAAAGGATTCCTATGTTTATGAATGGGAAAGGCTCTTTTTAGTGAAGACGGAAGATGGGAAATTGATTGATGTTTCAATAGGTGCCAGTGGTCACATTACTGAAATTAATGTTTCGGCAGGGGATCCTATTAATAGAAAGCTTCCTTTAGCTTTGCTCCAAGACGATTTTGTTATAAGTGGCTCTGATTGATTATAGGAAAAAGGGTGTTCCAAAGGCGGAAGCGATTTCTGCTTTGGGATGCTCTTTTTTTGTTGTGATCATTTATAAGGCGGTGACAAAGCCAGGAAAAAGTTTGAAAAGAAAACACGATGAGGGCTCGATCGTGGTGAGAAGAACATGAAGGACAATCCCACTTACGAAGATTCATCCCACACTTCAATCAGATCGTAAGGTCGATAAGTGGTGGGTAGTTCAACCATGCTGTTCGAAAGATTTTGGAATAGATTAAATGAGTGGCCCGGTCTACCTAGGAAAAGGAAAAAAGAACTAGATTAACATAAGGACTTTTAACCAAGATAAATACATGCTCCTTCGCTGGCCATACGTCATAACAGGGTATGGTTCCGCGAAGGTATTTTTGATTTGGAAGGGCATATTGTCTTATTCCCGTTCATAAACTTTTACAAGCCAGTACCAAGGCAAGAAAGGAGTGAATCATGGTTGCTCGAAACCGGTTGTGCGCTTTCTAGGAATTTAAGCCCGCGGCTAGAAGCTAGTATGTTTAAATACAAATTGAGATTTTGACATCGAATAAATAGTGGTTTTTCTGAATCTATCCATATTTACATTCAGAATTCCGCCGTTTAAAAGAGGGGAGTTAATCAGAGTATGAGAATCTCAGAATTAAAGAGGAAAGCCCTTCAGTCGTTGGGAGGTAAATGGGGAGTAACTGTTTCGCTTATGTTGCTGTTGTTCTTGATCAACCTCATTTTTCCTTTAATTGTCGAAGTGATCGGAAGCGGTGGGTTTTCAGAATGGCTCATGCAGGAAGATACACCGTTATGGTCCGATATCTTCAGCATGGTCTTTTCCATTGCCTTAATCCCGCTTACCATTTCAACCACTTGGTTCTACCTGAATTTAGTTAGGGAAGGGAATCCTGGCATTCCAGAAGTGTTCGCTATCTATAAAGATGGAAAAACCTCTTTCAAGCTTATTGGGGCATCCATCTTACAAGCAATTTTCATTTTTTTATGGTCATTATTATTAATCATCCCGGGTATCATCAAGGCCATCGCTTATTCGCAGCAGTTTTTCTTATTGAAGGATCATCCTGAATACACGGTGCTTGAAGCCATTACAGAGAGCAAAAAAAGAATGAAGGGCTTGAAATGGAAGTATTTCCTTATGCACCTAAGCTTCATCGGGTGGGGCATCCTTTGCATGTTCACGCTGGGAATTGGTTTACTATGGTTGATTCCTTATGCAGGAACAACAACGGCTGCATTCTATGAAGAATTGATTGTGCCTCAAGAGGATATTGACGATGATCAACAAATAGAGGGATAAAAGACTAACCGATAGCAAAAGGCTATCGGTTCAGCTGTAGACAAACTCGATTTCGATTTTAATAGAGTTTGTCTACAGTCTTTTTATGGCGTTGATTTCCGCTCCAGGCATTCGCCTTCCGTGGGCGGTCCGCGAGCCTCCTGCGGGGTCTCCCTAGACGCGCTTTTCCCGCAGGAGTCTCGCCCCCCTTCCCCTCCAATCAGCTTTGTTATAAAAATTAGTTAGAAACCATACCTGATGAGTTGAAGGTGTTGGTTTGGGAACATCATTTGATCAAAGTCACGTTTTCCGAACCCCTTTTGTCTACAAACAGCAATCGGTAGCAAATGGCTACCGGTTTTTTATTCCCGATTCTCCTTAAAAAGGTTAAATTGTTCATTTTGCCTGGTGTATAATAGAATATTGAGAATGCCATTTAGGGGGATTACATAGTGAGTGGGTATAATATTGCGGATCTGGTATACCAATTGTTTTGCCTTTTATTTCTAATCCTGATCATCGTTGGGACCGTATCCCTTTTCCGTTCCATCAAGCACCGTAAAACCAGACTGGATATCATGGAAAAGAAAATGGATGATTTGCATGAACTGATTAAAAGGGGAAAAAATTGACGGCGGCATCGTGCAGGCGTTCAAGCTGTAGGCAAACTCGAAGAAAAGCGAGTATGCCTGCAGTTTTTTTATTTAAACAGCTTGATTTCAGAAATAATATTTAATCCTATATAAAAATGTGGAAAAATTAGTCTTATTTTAAATCATGGTTATCACCTGTAATAGCTTGATGGGCATTCGGCAGGAGACCATTCCGAATCCTATCTTGCCTGTAGTTTTTATTAATTGAAAAACGTTCCAAGAAACGTGATCCACAAACTAAAGCAATTATAAAATAATCTATACTGAAATAACTTAGTGGAAAGCACTGTCTCAAAATTTGGAAAAAGAGGATTCGATTTTAGCATCAATTGAGAGACATAAAAAAATAGAAAAAGAAAGGGAATTGTCAAAAATAAGCAGTTTTACATAGGGGCGTCGGGATTGTGGGGCAAATTTCACGTAAGGCCGCTGGTATGGAAGATGCATGGTTTGTTGCGGTCTTTTACCCTATAATGGAATAGATGTGTATTTAAGGATTTGGTGAAAAAATCTATCAGGAATGCTCGACCCTATAACAAATCGGCGGAGTTGGAGAATGCTTCACATTCGGTCCTTTTGTTAGGTAACTTTTGAGAAGTGGGAGGAGTCGGTATGATGAAAGAAGTTATTGCAGTAAAAGAAATTACTAGGTTTAAAACAAGGACGGAGGAATTTAGCCCGTACGCTTGGTGTAAAAGGATGTTAGAAAATGACCCTGTGAGTTATCACGAAGGAACGGATACGTGGAATGTCTTTAAATATGAAGATGTGAAGCGGGTTCTCAGTGATTATAAACATTTTTCAAGTGTACGGAAACGGACCACCATATCGGTTGGAACGGATAGTGAGGAAGGTTCTGTGCCTGAAAAAATCCAAATCACTGAATCGGATCCACCTGATCATAGAAAACGCCGTTCACTGCTGGCAGCAGCATTCACACCTAGAAGTCTTCAAAACTGGGAACCTCGCATTCAGGAAATTGCAGATGAATTGATTGGACAAATGGATGAGGGAACGGAAATCGATATTGTGGCATCATTGGCAAGTCCGCTTCCGATCATTGTCATGGCCGATTTGATGGGCGTTCCCTCGAAAGATCGTTTATTGTTTAAGAAATGGGTGGATACCTTATTTCTTCCTTTTGATAGAGAAAAACAAGAAGAAGTAGATAAATTGAAGCAAGTGGCAGCAAAAGAATACTATCAGTATTTGTATCCGATTGTTGTGCAAAAACGATTGAACCCGGCGGATGATATCATCTCAGATCTATTGAAGTCAGAAGTGGATGGGGAAATGTTTACGGATGATGAGGTCGTCCGGACGACCATGCTGATTTTAGGTGCAGGAGTCGAGACAACCAGTCATTTATTGGCCAATAGCTTTTATTCCCTGCTATATGATGACAAAGAAGTTTATCAAGAGTTACATGAACACCTGGATTTAGTTCCGCAGGCGGTCGAAGAAATGCTCCGTTTCCGATTCAATCTTATTAAATTGGATCGCACTGTAAAGGAAGATAACGATCTATTGGGAGTGGAATTGAAAGAAGGGGATAACGTGGTTGTTTGGATGAGTGCAGCTAATATGGACGAAGAGATGTTTGAAGACCCCTTCACACTTAATATCCACCGCCCTAATAATAAGAAACATCTCACATTCGGTAATGGCCCTCATTTCTGCCTTGGAGCGCCGCTTGCCAGGCTGGAAGCGAAGATTGCGCTTACTGCATTCCTGAAGAAATTCAAGCATATTGAAGCGGTGCCATCGTTCCAGTTAGAAGAGAATCTTACCGATTCAGCGACAGGGCAAACATTGACATCACTACCGCTTAAGGCAAGCCGCATGTAAAAAACGAAAAACCTTGTGCCCTAACCTGCATAAGGTTTTTTTTCTTTTTGCATGTTGAATGGATGCGTTAAATATGTTCCTGCCACTCCTGAAACGTTCGGCAGGAAATCTTATAGTAACCTGAAGTTGAGGTGACAATGACGAATAGAGTAGTATGATAAAGTAGAAAATTTTGTGCCCAGGCATGTTCCCCGAATTAGGTTGGCGGGCGATGAAGCAATTACACCCACCATGCAATGAAGAAGATATGATAAAATAGAAATTTCCAGATGAAACAGTTTTAATAAGTGAAAGGATGTTATTATGAAATTAAAGCAGCAATTAACCATTGCCTTTATAATAAGTGTACTTTCTTTAATCGGGTTCAGTTTCATGGCATTTACAATAAGTGCAAATGAATACCTGAAATTTGATGAAGATGTGATTTCCTTGGTGCAGGGAATTGAGTCCCCTCTGCTGACGGACATCATGAAGTTCTTTACTTACATAGGTTCAACCGCTTCACTGATCATCCTTTCCTTGGTCATTTTGTTTTTCTTATATAGGGTTTTGAAGCATCGTTTGGAACTAGTCTTATTCACTGCAGTCATCGTGGGTTCACCTCTTCTCAATTTGATGGTTAAGCTATTCTTTCAACGCGCCCGACCCGATTTACATCGACTCATCGATATAGGGGGATACAGTTTCCCTAGTGGACATGCCATGAATGCATTTTCTTTATACGGTATCCTTACATTTCTGCTATGGCGTCACATTACGGCTAGGTGGGCAAGGATTCTCTTGATTCTTTTCAGCATGATGATGATCCTCTCGATAGGTATTAGCCGCATATACTTGGGGGTCCATTATCCTAGTGATATCATTGCCGGGTATTTGGCGGGCGGTTGTTGGATCGCGATTTCCATCTGGTTTTTCCAAAGGTACCAAGACCGTCGGAAGAACAAAGATCGTTAATAAAGGGAGCAAGGTTATTGCAAGATAGGCAGCCGGCAGGTAACAAGCCAGCTGTTGATTCAAGAAAGTTAGGAGCGTATTAAATGGAAAACTGGATTACGGAATTCATGAATGATTTTGGGTATATGGGAATCTTTCTATTAATAGCATTGGAGAATATTTTCCCGCCGATCCCGTCTGAGGTCATTCTAACTTTTGGCGGTTACATGACGACAAAAGCGGATATGACGATTATCGGTGTCGTGATCGCTTCGACTCTAGGGTCTGTGGCAGGGGCAGTCGTCCTTTATGGAATTGGTTTACTTCTTGATGTGAAGGTCATTGAAAGGTTCGTGGAAAGATGGGGCCATATTCTTCGGTTAACGGTATCGGACGTCCATAAGGCGAATTCATGGTTTGACAAATACGGGTCATGGACCGTGTTTTTCTGCAGGCTGGTTCCGCTGATCAGAAGTTTGATCTCGATTCCAGCAGGAATGTCCCATATGAGCTTTTGGCTCTTCCTTATTTACACAACATCCGGAACATTAATTTGGAACATCATCTTGGTGAATATCGGGGCAGCTGTTGGCTCTTCGTGGGAAGATATTGTAGGGTACATGGACATTTATTCAAACATCGTATATGCGATACTGGCCTTGCTATTGATCGCTTTCGTTGTTTTGATTTTTAGAAGGAATAAAGGCAAAGTATAATCTCAGTTTAGTTGATTGGGCCGTTATCATCGGCATTCATTCCCTAACCGAATATGACCATTAAAGGCTGTCATTGCGACAGCCTTTTTCTTATTGGAGGAAGATGGATGAGTCTAGAATAAAGGGGGAGTGCTTTGGACAAAATGAGTGAAACGAAAAAGGAATGAGGTTCGGTGCTATGGCTTCTTTTTTCAAACAAAAGAGACAAGTGAAGCAACGTGAAAAGAAAAAGGAAGATGAAAGTCAATCCCAAAGCAAAACGCCTGATTATATTGAAAGTTCCCTTTCCGCCAATCTGGAAATCGTGAAGAAAAAGACGGGGAAAAGTCCCGACATCATTATCCGAACGTTGAAAATCGGAATAAACCCGGAGATAAAAACAACTATTTTGTATGTGCAGGGTCTGATTGATAATCCTAGCGTTACGGATTTTATAATTGAATCAATCATGAAAAATCCCCACCTGTCAAAAAACATACTTCCACTGGAAGCAATTGAAATTATCTCTGAGGACGTGGTTTCCCTCGGTGGCGTAGAAAGGGTCACGGACTGGGAAAAGCTATTTTTGACATTATTATCAGGGGACACCATCATTTTTATTGATGGAGTAAACGTCGCCCTGGTTGCCAGTACAAGAGGAGGAGAGAAGCGCTCGATTCAGGAGCCAAGCACGCATTTGACTGTCCGGGGATCTAGGGAAGGGTTTACGGAATCGAATGGAACGAACATCGCCATGTTACGCCGCATCATCAATACCCCGGATTTATGGATAGAGTCGATGAAAATAGGCACGGTGACAAAAACGGACGTTTCCATCATGTATATAAATGGAATTGTCAAGGAAGGAATTGTCGAGGAGGTCAAGAAGCGCTTAAATCGAATTAACATCGATAGCATTCTTGAATCAGGATATATTGAACAATTGATAGAAGACCAGGTCATGACCCCATTCCCAACCCTTAACCATACAGAAAGACCGGATATGGTCGCAGGAAACCTGCTGGAAGGAAGAGTGGCGATATTCGTAAATGGAACGCCTTTTGTCTTGATCGCCCCGGCATTGTTCGTACAGTTTTTTCAATCTGTCGAAGACTACTATAATCGCTTTGACATTGCTTCAGCGACACGTTTTTTACGGATCATCGTTTTCATCATCTCGATAGTCGGGCCGGCTGTTTATGTTGCAGCCACGACCTTTCATCAGGAAATGATCCCAACGAAGCTGCTGGTCATTGTAGCGGCCCAAAGGGAAACGGTTCCTTTGCCTGCCGTCGTTGAAGCGCTTCTTATGGAAATGACCTTTGAGATATTACGGGAAGCAAGTCTTCGGATGCCAAAGGCCGTTGGTTCGACGATGTCCATTGTCGGGGCATTGGTCATCGGGCAGGCGGCCGTCCAGGCTGGTATCGTATCGCCGGCAATGGTCATCATCGTCTCGATCACGGCGATTGCCAGTTTTGCAACGCCTTCTTATGCCATAGCGATTTCTGCCCGCATTGTGCGGTTCGGATTCATCATTTGTGCCGGCATGTTAGGCTTTTATGGGATGATTTTAGCCTTTATCATCCTTATTGTCCATTTATGCAGCCTGCGTTCACTTGGAGTTCCATATATGACACCGCTCGCCCCTCTGAATCCAAAAGGGCTGGGCGACACATTCTTCAGAAGACCTATATGGGCATTCAAGGAAAGGCCGCAATATTTGACCAATGAAAATAATCTGATAAGGGAAGGCAATAACCAAAGACCGCTGCCTCCTGAATCGCGTGGAATGAAAACTTCTGACGGGAAAAAAGGTGAAGGCAATGAATCGTAAAAGATTAGTTCTGCTCTTGATGATGTTGATCGCCGCCACATTCACCACAGGCTGTTGGGATAAAACAGAGTTAAATGAAATGGCCATCGTTTCGGCGGTCGGACTCGATAGAAATAAAGAAGGGAGGTTAGTGGGAACTTTCCAGATCATTAATCCAGGAAATGTTGCAGGAGCTCTTCAGGGCGGCGGCGGATCGAATCCACCGATATCCATTTATAGGGCCACGGGAGATAATGTGCTTGAATTGGATAGTATCGCTTCAACGAAAATCTCCCGAGATATGTATTTTGCCCATGCCAACCTGGTTGTCATCGGTGAGGAACTAGCAAAAGAAGAGGGCCTTAACGATATTTTCGATGCATTTGAGCGCTCACCGGAATTCAGGGCAACTACGAGGATCGTGATTGCCCGGGGTGTGAATGCCAAGGATATTGTCGAAACGTTAACCGCAATCGATAAGGTATCTGCCGAGAAAGTCATTAGGACGATTGAAACCACTGAAAAAACCCAGGGGAAAAGTATTAGCATCAATCTCCAAGAGGTGATCAAGAATCTGCTTAGTACCGGAAAAGAACCGATAATAAGCGGTTTTACCGTAAGAGGAAACAAGGGCAAGGAAGATAAAATGGAGAATACCATGTCCTCGGATATTGAGGCGAACCCTAATGCAGCAGGGATAGGTGTTTTTAAAGATGGCAAATTGATTGACTGGCTGGATGGTGGTAAGGCAATAGGATCAATGTGGGTATTGGATAGAATCGAAAATGCCCATTTAAACCTTGATTGGGAGGGTAAAAAAGAAGCAATCACCTATTCAGTCATTCGCCAAAAAACCAACATCGGGGCAAAAATGGTAGACGGCAAACCGAAAATATCGATAAAGGTCCGTGCAGAAGGAGATATCCGGGAGGCGAATGTTCCCTTGAATCTAACCGATATGCATGTCCTGATAGATATTGAAAAGAAATTAGCGAAAGACTTGAAGAAGGAGATGGAAGACGCAATCGTTCGGGCACAAAAAAATAAATCCGATATTTTTGGCTTTGGGGAGCTCATGCATGAATCCCATCCGAAAGAATGGAAGAAGTTAGAGAAAAACTGGGACGACGATACTTTTCCTAAACTGGAAGTTGAAGTGCAGGTAGAAACTTTCATTCGCCGTACCGGATTGCGTAATAAGCCGTATCTATCGAATTTAAAAAAGGATGAACAATAAAGGAAAGGAAGTGGCATCCTCATGGAAAAGGCAAATATCAGCGGGTACCAGTTGTTCGTCCTTATTTTCCTGTTTGAAATGGGCAGTGCACTTTTGGTTCCGCTTGCAGGTGAAGCCAAGCAGGCTGCCTGGCTGGTCATCCTAATTGCAATGGTAGGCGGATTTTTATTATTTTTCATTTATTATGGCCTTTTTCAATACTACCCTGATCAGCTGTTAACGGAATTTGTACGTAGTATATTGGGGAATTTTCTAGGCAGGATCGTAGCTTTTCTATACATCCTTTATTTCATCTACCTTGCTGCAAGGGTGCTGAGGGACTTCGGAGATACGCTGCTTACTTTTGCCTATCCTCATATTCCGTTATTTGTCGCGAACGCTGCATTCATTTTAGTCGTGGTGTACACGGTCCGAAAAGGGGTAGAAGTATTGACGAGGACGGGGGAACTATTCTTTGTCTTGGAGAATTTACTTTTAATGACCTTCTTTCTTCTGATAGTGGCTTCAGGCATGATCCATTTAAACAACTTAAAACCCGTTATTGAAATGAACGTGACGGAGATGGTGAAAATGGCTTTCACTAAAACGATATTCTTTCCATTTGGCGAAATCATTTCCTTTTTAATGATTTTTCCTTATTTGAATGAACCTAAGCGATTGAAAAAAATTGGGATAAGCAGCATTGCGGCAGCTGGCATTTTTCTCGCGATAATAATGGCTATGAATATTGCTGTACTTGGGGTGGACCTGACAACACGTTCGCAATACCCTCTTCTTTCCCTCATTCAGTCCATAGAGGTCGCTGGCTTTCTCGAACGGCTCGATGTGTACTTCTTGTTTTTGTTGATGATTGGCGGGTTCATCAAGATAAGTGTATTTACTTATGTGGCGGTAACGGGTACGGCGAATGTTTTCAATGTTAAACAGCCCTCCAGACTTGCTTACCCCGTTGGCTTTGTCATATTACTGAGTTCCATCATAATAGCAAGCAGCTTTACGGAACATATGCATGAAGGGCTAGGAGCCGTACCGATATACATTCACCTCCCATTTCAGGTGATCATTCCGTTGCTTCTCTTGATCATTGCCTTTTTTAAGAATCGAAAAAAAAAGAAAGGCCAGCACCAAAATAAGTTCCAAGGCGGAGTTGATCAAAAATGAAATTCTTCGGTATTACGCTTTTGCTTCTGATCCCTTTAGTGGTCCTATCATTAGGTATGGATATTCTAATGGGATTTGATCTGGATAATTCAATCAAACATGACTTTAATCCATTCTTGGTGAAGGACCCCGCTGAATTTATCCTTTTTATCATTCTTGTTTCATTCCTTGTATTCAGCTTCTTTTATCGAAAAAAAAAGAAAAAGAACAAGGGCAAATGACAACAATGATGCTGCAATTCCCGTTGCTGAAATAGAGATGAACTCCGAATGGGGGAGTTTGTCTTTTTGCTTTTTTATAACCTTGTAAACCGATTTCATAGTATGATGATAAAATGAGCTTATTTAACAGCGGAATGTAAAATCATTCAACCAAAACCCCCGGGAGGAGGACGGCAATTTGGATATCAAATTGAATCGAAAAATCATAAAAGACATGTGCGGGGCCGTCTCCTTCAAAAGAGGGGAAGCTTTTCATCGTGCCAATAAAGTGACATTTGAAAGCTATCATCATGATGGTTGTGAAGCATCGGTTAGAGGCAAGGAAGACTTCCGTGTCACGATTGAAGTGGATGCAGTCGGCGGATTTCAGACAAAATGCAGCTGTCCTGCGCTAGCTTCCTTCCATAGGGATTGCCAGCATATTGCAGCCGTCCTGTTGTCGGTTTACGACCATAAGCGAGATGGAACGGTTCCTGAAGGGATACGTGCAACCGGTCTTGATGCTACAGCCCATAAGGAGTTGTCAGAGGGCTTGCTGACCCTTTTCAATAATCAGTCTGTTCGGAAAAGCGGTCATCAGCGCCATTTTGAAAATAGAACGATGCTTGAAGCGGAATTTACGTGTAAACCATTATGGATGGGAATGGAACAATATATGTTAGGACTGGAAATGAAAATCGGTTCTCTCAATGTGTCGAATGTCCGGGATTTCCTGAAGCGAGTTAAAGCGGGAAAGCCTGCCCAAGTGTCCCCTTCATTTATATATGACCCGGTGCTGCATTGTTTTCAGAATGAAAATGATTTAGTGCTTCAGGAGCTCATTACAGTGATATCGGATGAAAAAGTCTATGTGAACGCCCTGACGAATAAATCCGAATATACATTGGATGATCACTTATTACTTTTGCCTCCGTCTTCTTTTCAAAGGCTTGTCCCCATCCTTGAAGCAGCGCCGATGGTGAAGCTTGCCTATGGCGGCCTTACATTCAATGGCTTTCGTGTAACAAACGGACCGCTTCCTTTACAGTTTGACTTTACCGAAAGCGAGGTCAAAGGTTATCAGCTGAATATTGAAAGGCTGCACGAGATGATCGTCATGAATGAATACACATTGGTCCTATTTGAGGGGAAATTGGTTCAGCTCGAAAATGAGGATTTCAAACGCCTTTCAGAGTTAAAGCAAATGATGGAGGATTCGGGGATGAATCAAATTCCAATCCATCATGACCAGCTGGAGTTATTCCTGGACAAGGTGGTACCAGGCTTGAAAAGACTCGGTGAAGTCCATATAGCGAGATCCATCACCGAATTGTTTTTGAAGACACCGCTGGTTGCAAAGCTATACTTGGACCGAGTGAAAAACAGGCTGCTTGCCGGGCTGGAATTCCACTATGAAAATATCGTGATCAACCCTTTGGAAAAACAGGAATCCAAGGTTATGAGGGATGTTGAGAAAGAGGCGGAGATAATAAAGCTGATGGAGGATAGCCAGTTTGCCAAGACGGACGGAGGCTATTTCTTGCATAACGAAGAATTGGAGTATCAGTTCTTGTACCATATCGTTCCTAAACTCCAGAAGCTGGTGCAAATCTATGCCACTACCGCTGTAAGGAACCGAATTTCCCGTGGAAATGCTGCACCGCGCATTAGGGTGAAAATTAAAAAAGAGCGTACCAATTGGCTCGAATTCAAATTTGAAATGGATAATATCCCAGATAAACAAATACGTGAGGTCTTAGCCGCGCTCGAAGAAAAAAGGAAATACTATCGTTTAAGGAATGGATCGCTGCTTTCCCTTGAAACAAGGGAATACGAGGAAATCAATCGTTTTCTGAATGCACTGCCCGTACAGGATGAAGACCTGGAAAGCACACTGAACATGCCCCTCATAAAAGGGCTCCAGCTCCTTGACTCCGTTAATGACAGCCAGACATTCACGATGGAAGAATCATTCCGGCAGTTTTTGGATAACATCAGGAATCCCGGCGCCTTGGAGTTCACGGTGCCAAATAGTCTGGACCCGATTTTACGCGAGTATCAAAAAAACGGCTACAAATGGATGAAAGTCCTTGCACAATACGGTTTTGGCGGGATTCTTGCTGATGATATGGGTCTGGGAAAAACACTGCAAAGCATCACGTTCATTTTATCCGAGCTACCTGACATCCGTATGAAAAGGGTTCCGGTGCTTATTGTCTGCCCATCATCATTGACTTACAATTGGCTGAGTGAATTCACTAAATTCGCTCCTGATATACAAGCCGTCGTCGTGGATGGAGACAAGACGGAAAGGACGAAGCTGCTTAAAGAAATGAAGGACGTGGATGTAGTGATCACTTCTTATCCATTGCTTCGGAAAGACATCAATTCGTTTGAAAAAGAGGACTTCCATACGGTGTTTTTCGATGAGGCACAGGCCTTCAAGAACCCGGTGACACAAACGGCACGAGCGGCCAAGAAGATAAAAGCGGCACATCGCTTCGCGTTGACTGGTACGCCCATCGAGAATTCACTGGAAGAGCTCTGGTCCCTTTTCCACGTCGTATTCCCTGAACTATTCATGGGGTTAAAGGAGTATAGCAACCTCTCTAGGAAGCAGATTTCCCGCAGGATCCGTCCATTCTTGCTGCGGAGAATGAAAGAGGACGTACTAGGGGAATTACCGGAAAAAATCGAGTCGCTGGAATCGATGGAGCTGCTTCCCGATCAGAAGAACCTGTACGGGGCCTATCTGGCCAAGCTTCGGCATGATACGCTGAAACACCTGGACAAGGATACCCTTCGCAAAAATCGGATCAGGATCCTTGCTGGCTTGACCCGGCTTCGGCAAATATGCTGTCACCCCGCCTTGTTTGTGGACGGATATAAAGGCAGTTCAGCAAAATATGAGCAGCTGATGCGAATTGTCGAAGATTCGAAGCATTCTGGAAGACGGGTGCTGATTTTCTCGCAATTTACAAAAATGCTTACGATCATCGGCAGGGATTTGGCCATGAAAGGACAACCCTTTTTCTACCTGGATGGACAAACCCCATCAAAGGAACGTGTGGAAATGTGCAATCGGTTTAATGCAGGAGAACGGGATATATTCCTCATTTCATTGAAAGCTGGCGGTACGGGTCTCAATCTGACGGGTGCCGATACAGTCATACTATATGACCTTTGGTGGAATCCGGCAGTTGAAGAACAAGCCGCGGACCGTGCCCATCGAATGGGGCAGAAAAATGAGGTTCAAGTCATCAAGCTTATTGCCCGTGGGACAATCGAAGAAAAAATGAATGAACTCCAAGAGAAAAAGAGACATCTTATTGAAGAAATCATCGACCCTGGAGACAAGTCGTCTTCTGCACTTACAGAAGAGGATATCAGGGAAATCCTGATGATATAAGGGTTTAGCCGAAGGTAATAAATAAATAGTTCAGTTTTGGAGCATTCCTTTGTAAAGAGGAATGCTTTTTTATTTTTAAGGCACTTTTCGTAAAGATTGTTGTTTTTAAACGAAATTATTTAAGGTTGATTGGAGCGGAAGTGCGAGACTCCTGCGGGAGCAACGGGACAGGTGAGACCACACGGGCGTTTACGCCGAGGAGGATTACCGCCCGCCCCGTGGAAAGCGAGCATCTGGAGTGGAAATCAACCACAACTCACTACCTGGTAAATAGCAATAAAGTATGTGGAAACAGCCATTTTTAAAAAGAATAGGATATTTCAGTAACAATAATAATATAATAAAAAACAACAATGTTTTATTGTAAAACGATAAAACGTATGTTAAATTAAATGGACAATAAATAAGTGAGGTGCTTTTTATGAAACTAGGAACAACACTCTTTTTAAAGATGGCTGTTATTCTTATTGGAATTCCGGTTCTTGCTTTGTGCATCTTCTTGGTGCCTGGGATAGCGAATTTTGCAGCAGAATTATATCCGGATATGGCTTATTTGAAATATCTCGTTTTAATCGATTTGTATGCATCGGCGATACCTTTTTACTTTGCCCTATATCAAGCCTTTAAACTTTTAAGCTATATTGACAAGAACAAAGCTTTCTCGGAATTATCTGTAAGAGCTTTAAAGATTATAAAAAACTGTGCAATCACAATAAGTGGCTTGTATGTGGCAGGCATGCCGCTCTTTTATCTCATCGCGGAAATGGACGACGCCCCAGGTATCATATTAATCGGAATGGTCGTTATTTTTGCTTCAATGGTGATTGCAGTCTTTGCTGCTGTTCTTCAAAGGCTTTTACAAGAAGCCATCGATATAAAATCAGAAAATGACTTAATAGTCTGAGGTGATTAACTTGGCAATTATAATCAATATTGATGTGATGTTGGCTAAAAGGAAAATGAGTGTTACAGAACTTTCCGAGAGGGTTGGAATAACGATGGCTAATCTTTCCATATTGAAAAATGGCAAGGCAAAAGCGATTCGATTAACTACCTTAGATGCGATTTGTAAGGCTTTAGAATGTCAACCCGGGGATATTTTAGAATACCGAAATGATGAAGGCACTCAAGATTAAGATTTATAAAGGGGAGTTACTCATGAATGTAGATAAAAAATTGGAGGCACCAATCATGAGGGCACTAAAACAACTCGTTCGTTTTGGTTGGGAGCAGGCCCTATCATGCTTGTTTCCTGCCGTTATTTTTGCCTCTTTGGCTATGACAAAATTCATCCCGCTTCCCTTTCTGCCGCGGTATGACTGGCTGCTCATCATCTGCCTTCTGATGCAGTGGTGGATGCTGCGTTCCGGGCTTGAAACACGGGATGAACTAAAGGTCATCACCTTGTTCCACCTTATTGGTCTTGCCCTTGAACTTTTCAAGGTGCATATGGGCTCCTGGAATTATCCAGAGGAAGGATATTTCAAGATTTTTGGAGTGCCTCTGTATAGCGGATTCATGTACGCTAGTGTAGCGAGTTATCTTTGCCAGGCGTGGAGGAGGTTAAAGGTTGAACTGATCAAGTGGCCGCCGTTTTTTGTCGTTGTATCCCTTGCGCTTGCGATTTATTTGAATTTTTTCACCCACCATTATTGGATGGATGTTCGTTGGTGGCTATCTGGACTTGTCATCATCGTCTTTTGGCGAGCATGGGTCACATACGAAGTTGGTGGAACCCGTTATCGTATGCCAATCGCATTTTCTTTTGTGCTCATCGGATTTTTCATATGGATAGCCGAAAATATCGCAACGTTCTTTGGAGCTTGGGAATATCCTAACCAAACCGATGCATGGAGTCTCGTACATCTAGGAAAGGTAAGCTCATGGCTCTTACTGGTGATTGTCAGCTTTCTTATAGTAGCGACGCTAAAACAAGTTAAGGGGAAAGATTCCGCTGTGATGGATGAGGGTCAAGTTTTATAAGATGAATTATTCAAGTTAGATAAAAATAAGTATAGACGACACATTGTGTCGTCTTTGATTTTTTCTATGCTTATATGTCATTCCTATGAAACAAGTTTTAATCCCACTGCTGCGCCAAGGACCATGGCTATAAAAACGACCCTGCGCCAATCTTTGGATTCCCCGTATAAGAGCATTCCGATTATCGCTCCGCCTGATGCGCCGATTCCTGTCCAGATAGCGTAAGCCGTTCCCATCGGCAAGGTTTTCATGGCATAAGCAAGAAACAGGAAACTTGCTCCAAATCCGATGAATAACAGCAGTAAAGATTGCCAATTTCTGTATTTGTGCAATTTATTGATCATCGCAACTCCAAACATCTCAAAAAGCCCCGCTAAGATTAAAGAGACCCAAGCCATTATGATTCATCCCCTTTCTCTTCCTTATCATCCGTCACTAGCTTCAAGCCGATCACCCCTGATAATAAGAGGAGGATCAATAGTGTTTTGCTCAGCTTGAAGGATTCTCCAAAGAAAAGGATTTCGGAAAAAACGGTCCCGGCAGTCCCCATACCGACAAAAACGGCATATACCGTTCCGACAGGAAGCTTCCTGCCAGCCATTATCATCAAGTAAAAACTGATGGTGATCGAAATGACCGTTCCAGTCCAAGTCCAAAAGTCATCTGCATGTTTTAAGCCAATCACCCAAAATACTTCAAAAAAAGCTGCAATGAATACTTTAATCCAGTTTGTGCTCATGTAATAACGCACCTCCGATTTTATTCTTTACCAAAAAAACAAAAAAAGCCCAAGAGATAACTGTTAAAACAGTTTCTCCCAGGCTTTTATCCTTCCGTGACACAGCATGCTGTGAGTTTTCTCTCGGACCAGACCAGCAATGAGACGCACTGCGGAACCCTAGAAAACCTTTGACATATACAATTACCTTTCATTATACATACTTTTTGAACTTACTCAAGGTAAAAGTTTTGTCAAATTCCAGGCCGATTTTTCCCTAATATCCGCATATGCCAGTTTGCCTATAGTTTTTTTATTTGGGTGAGTTGTGGTTGATTTCCCCTCCAGATGCTCGCTTTCCGCGGGGCGGGCGGTGAGCCTCCTCGGCGTAAACGCCTGTGGGGTCTCACCTGTCCCGCTGCTCCCGCAGGAGTCTCGCACTTCCGCTCCAATCAACCATAAATAGTTTCATTTTAAAAACAACAATCTTTACGAAAAGATAGCAACAAAGTATGTGAAAACAGCCTTTTATTTAAATAACGCAACATAAGGTACGAGACACCTGGGGGCGAGCATTAGCGGATTGCTTTGCAATATGATGAAAAAAAGTGGATATGTCCCTTAGCCGGCATTTTCAGGGACGGAAGCAATATTGTACGTGGAGAAAAAGAAATGGGATATGGTGTTGTTGGATTTAATGCTGCCAGGAATGGACGGGGAGGAAGTTCTTCGTAAAATTAGGGAGCATCATCATTTCCCTATTTTGATTATATCTGCAAAAGGAGAACAGCAAACGAAAATAAATGGATTGCGCGCTGGGGCAGATGATTTCATTACGAAGCCATTTGATATTGAAGAAGTAATGGCAAGAATAGATGCTCATATCTTTGATAGGTTTTATACAGGTGATACTGCAAGAAATAAAAAAGGAACGGGACTAGGGTTATCCATTGCGCAAAGTTTAATGAAAAAAATGAATGGTGAGCTTTTTGCCACTCTGAAAAATCATCAATTCATCATGACCTGTCAATGGAAAAAAAGAACATAGTCCGCTTCTGTTTTCGCACAAAAAAGCCCCGAAAATTATCCGGGGCTTTTTTGGCTTGCTATTTAGGCATTCACTGTCCGTTTCGGGGATGGACCTTCTTTTTTATGTGATACATAGCTATGCAGGATCATTCCCATGATGACGATAAAGATGCCGAACCACGATAACGGAGAAGGAATCGGTAAAGATAGGAATAGTAATTCGCCAGCCAGGGCAAAAAGGACCTCCATCGATTGTGTTGCTTCAACTGAAGCTAATTTCTGCATATTTCCGCGTACCAAATCGGTCGCCATGAAAAAAAGGACCGTGGCGATGACTCCAGAAAATAGTGCCACCAAAAGGGATTGGAAACTCTGCATCTTCGTCGGCGCACCTACTGTAAAGAAACCGTACAAGGAAAGCAAAAACCAGAATGGAAGACTCGCCAAAGTCATTCCCAAAACCCGCTGATAAGCATCCAGACGCCCCTCGGATACTTCCATCATTTTGCGATTTCCCAAAGGGTATGCAAACGAAGCGATGACGATTGGAATCACTCCCAGCCAAAGATCGGCCATTGAAATGTGTTTGGTATGTTCCAGCTGCATCAGGATGATCCCAAGCAGAATGATCATGGACATGAGGAGGCCTTTCACAGAAACCCTTCCTCTTTGCCTTTCGATCCCATCTTTCGTTTGGACATTTTCAAAAAACAGCGGCGCAAGCAGCGCACCCGAAATGATCGTGATTTGCCAAGTTCCGGCGATCAGCCAGCCAGGTGAGTAGGCGGACGCAAAGCATAAAGGAGCATAAAATAACCCAAATCCGACAAAACTCCAAAGCAGCCAAGGACCTGGCTTTTCTCTCATCACTTGTAAAAGGGGACGCAGGTTTTTTCTGCTCCATACGATACACAACAGAAAGGGCACCATAAAGAAATAACGCAGCGAAGCACTCCAAATCCAACTTCCGCCAGACAGCTCCATGGCCTGATTCAAAACAAACGTAAATGCAAAAAAGAAAGCAGAACAAATACCTAATATAATCGGACGCAATTGACTCACCTCAATCTGTTTTATGAGTCAGTAAGACTCTGGAAGGATGGCAATCGTTTCGGCTTTCTGAAAAAAATTCAGATATATCCACTGTTTCAAAAGCGGAATGAATTTTCGGAATATTATAAGCGATCAATTTAAATTTTCCTTCAAAAGCAAAAGAAAATCAACAGGATTCTTTTAAGCTAGTGAAATTCATTCTTCGTGATTCGACATGAAATGAAAAGAAAGCTTTTTGGAATTAAATGAAGGCGTTTCCATTTTCGGATTTAAATTAGAAATATATACCAAAGGAAGAAGCGGTAAACGTTGTCGTGACGCGTGTTATGAAGGAATTGCTAATATTTTATATAAAAATCATATAGAGGCAGATAGTATATGAAGATACGAGAATTGACGAATATGGTAGGTAGTGGTATCTTAATAGAAGTGCAAATAATGTCGAATGGTGACGAAATATATAAATGCAACATTCGCAAGAAAGTTAGTGGGGTAAATTAAATGAAATCTACAGGTATTGTACGTAAAGTTGACGAATTAGGGCGGGTAGTCATTCCAATTGAACTGCGCCGAACTTTAGGAATTAATGAGAAAGACGCTCTGGAGATTTATGTAGAACAAGAGCGCATCATCCTTCAAAAATATAAACCAAACATGACTTGTCAGGTAACAGGTGAAGTTTCCGATGACAATATGAAACTTGCTGACGGTAAATTAATACTTAGCCCAGAAGGTGCCGAACTTCTAATTAAAGAAATTCAAGCCAGCATGGAAACTGCTAAATAATTAATATACTAGATAAATAGCATCCAAGTGTAGGGAAGGTTTTCCCTACACTTTTTTTAATTAAATGCTGAAATAATAAAAATGGTTCGATTCACGGGCGAAACCAATCTTTTCATAAAGTCTCTGTGCTTTCACATTATCCTGGCCAGTCTCCAGTGAAACCCCTTTAGCACCTGTTTCACGTGCAAAACCGATGGCCGCGTTCAATAACACCTCGCCAAATCCCTTTTTACGGGCGGACTCCTTCACGAATAAATCATTCAATATCCATGACCGCATCATACTCACAGACGAAAAAGAAGGATACAATTGTACAAAACCAATTGGACTTCCTTCATCAAACGCCATAAAAATCACAGACTCCCCTTTTGTCAGCCTTTCCCTTAAAAACTCCCTTGCACGACCAGGATCAGAGGTTTGCTCATAAAACACCCTGTATAAATCAAAAAGTTCCGTCAGTGATTCCAGCTCATGTAATGTTGCCTTCTGTATGCTCATAAATGGCCTCCCAAAATGTTAGAATACTCTAAATTTACCATTTAACCATGCTATCCGCCAAATTCCGGACCGCATTTTCCAAACCCCTAAATCAGGATGGAGCTCAAATAGGCACCATCCTGATTTTTTCGGCTATAAACCCAAGGTGAGCAGCAAACTTATGAGATATCAGCGTTTACTCGTGAGTTTAGTCGATTTACTCGTGAGTTTGGAGCAAATACTCGTGAAATTGGGTGATTTACTCGTGAAAGGAGCATTATCCATAGAATACAGCAGTAATCTCATGAGATATCAGCGTTTACTCGCGAGTTTAGTTGATTTACTCGTGAGATTGGAGCAAATACTCGTGAAATTGGAACAAATACTCGTGAATTAAGCCGATTTACTCGTGAATTCAACATTATCCAATAATATTGGGTATTATAAATTCCAAACCGAATCCTCAAATCTTCATTACTCTAGTGGTTTAGCTTCTAAGCCACCTGTGTTAAGGATATGTACCTTTACGTTTATATCATGAATTGAATCCTTATCTAAATAATCCTTAGGCTCTTTTAAATGATTCTTTTGCCAGTATTTTAACTCTTTGATATAAAGGGTTTTGCCTAGGTTTAAAGGGTCCGCGTTCTTTTGGAGCCCTGTTTTAAATGTTGATAGGATTTCCTTTTTTATTTGGCTTTCGAATTTCCGTTTTATTTTGTCGATATCGATTTGGGTATCAAGCCCCAGTATTTTGCCGGAAACGTCAATTTCAATATCGAATTTGTACTTGCCATCCTTGAGAACAGGTTTCACTTTATGATCCGGATGAGAGAAAGAGGCATAGATGTCTTGCTTATTCATTGTGATGTTCACTGGAGTTTTGTTGGTCCTTTTAGTGAGCCAGCGGACACCGCTCAATTCTTTTTCAGAGAACCAGGGCTGGGACACTTTATAGTAAATGACAAATGCTCCATCCATATAGAGGCTTTTTCGCTTTTTATCTTTTTCCTTCCAAACTTTATCGTTCCAGGAAATGGAGGGTAATATGGTGGTAGATGCTTTTTCGCGCTGGTCAGAGTAATACCTTTGGACCGTAATGGGTTGGATGAATGATCTAATCCGGTATACATCATCCGGAAAATATAATGTCGAGTATAAAGGTGACAAATTAAAAAAGCCATTAATGGAGAAAAGCTGTTCCATGGAACTTTTTGTGGCAAAGATATTAGCTGAGTATCTGAGTAATTGGTTTCTGTATATATAATCCACTATTTCTGTGCTTTGCCGATTTAAAACATTTTCACTGATTACAAATGTGGATACATGCCCTATATAGAGAGACTGTTGAGTATTGCGCATTAGTTGATTAATGGCGATTGAAATGGACCGTCCTTTTTGTTTCCCTACATATACGGGAGGAGCTTGCGTCGGCTTTGCCTCCGTTTTAGCTACCGCAGCGAAGTCTACAAGTTGCGTATAGACTATGTATTCCCCATCTTTGAAATCTATCCCGATGGCCGTTATATAATGAAAGTCCTGGATCGTTTTTTCATCCCAACAGCCTGAAAGAAATAGGAGTAAATGTAGGGTCAACCAAATTTTACAGATGCGGAACATGGCCTTACTGCCCCTTTCTGGTTTTATCATTAGCGGCCAAGGATCGTTTGCTCATGGAATTCCATGGCGACTTTAGGAATGAATCCAGGATTTTTTTGATTCTTGGCGGGTTCATTCCGCCAATATATGAAACCCCGAAGGAATCCAGTCTGGATAATAAAGTGACAATGGTGAGTAAACCGATTATCATGCCGTAGATTCCATAAATGCAGCTTAGTAACAGCACAAACATTCGCAGAACGGTAACGGCACCTGTTAAAGACTGGTTTACAAGTGTATAAGATGCGACAGAGGTTACGGCAGTGACGACAAGCATGGTTTGTGATGTCAGTCCTGCCCTTATCGCTGCATCACCGACAATTAGGCCTCCTACAACCGCAACTGTCTGCCCAACCGCTTTCGGTAACCTGACCCCGGATTCACGGAATAATTCAAATAAAATGAGCATGAGAATGAATTCCATCGTGGCAGATAAGGGAAGCCCCAGCCTTGAGAGGGTTATGGTGGCTAGTAACGGGAACGGCACCTGTTCAATATTGAAAGCGGAAATGGAGATCCAAAACCCCGGCAATAAAACGGTAATGCCAAGCCCCATAAAGCGAAGAAGTCGCTCAAGGCTTACAAATAGATAAGGAAGATTCGAATCTTCTGCGGTTTTTATTTGCAATAGTAAGGTAGAAGGGGCCACGATTACCGTTGGCATGCCGTCCACGATTAGAATGAATCTTCCTTGATTGAGTGCTTCGACTACAAAATCAGGGCGACTCGTATAATGGGTGAGTGGGAATATACTATATTTACTGTTAGTGATCAATTCCTCCAATTGTTGGCTGCTCACCAATATATCTAAATTAAGGGAGTTAATTTCCGTTCTTACATTTTTAATGAGTTCTTTATTGATGATGTCATCCATGTACATCAGTCCTACTTTAGTTTGACTGCGCCTGCCAACGATAAACTCTTCATAGGCAAGCGATTTTGTTTTTAGCCGCTTTCTGATTAAAGCCGTATTGATGGAAATGTCCTCGACAAACCCATCTCTTGGACCTCTTACCGAGACCTCGAAGGAAGACTCCTCGGGCTGCCGGTTCGGCACGTTGGACAATTCGATTGAAAATAACTCTTGGACTGAGGGTATGAATAATAAGGCATGCCCGGAGAAAATCAGCTGCTGGACGTTATTGAATTCACTATCGATGGTTACTTTCCTGAGGTCTATCAAGGGTTTTAGCTTGTTGATTGATTCTTCGGCATCGATGCTCTCATCCAATTCCATCATTTTGTTTAACTTTTCCAAAATTCCTTCGTTCAGTAAACTTATGTCGGCCATACCCGAGCAGTAAAAAATAAGGACAGGAATGGGTCTTTCGGTTTCTCCGATATAAATCATTTCAAACTTGATATCTGAGCTTGAACTGAATAACTCCCGAAATGTTTCCTCCCTTAATTCTAAGAGGGGTGGCTCATTTTTGGATCGTTTCATTCGCATGTCGTTTCCCCTCCTTAGATCTGATGAAAGTGCCGATAAACAAAAAGGCGGACAACAGTAACAGGAAATAAAAAGCGCCAGGATAGTAGAATGTCTGGCTTACATGCAAGAACTTGAAATTACTGAATGGTACGATGGAGATGACGACCATCAGAAAACCTACAGCGAAAAGAATTCCAAGCTTCACATTATTAGTTTTTCCTTTAAAGACTTCCATTATTAAGAATAACGCCATTGAAACACGGATATAGGCACCAGCAAGCCATTGGTAAATGGAAAAGAAGTCTGTATGTTCAATATATTTACCAATTGTCAGCAAACGCCATTGTTCATAGGCGGGGTACCTCATGACTTCGGCTAAGCTCGGCCCGAATTCAGCGAGTGCTGCTGTTAATGGGCCAAGAAGTAAAAACACTAGTTCAAGGCATAAGAATACTAATACCTTTATCTTGAGCTTATCCGAAAGTTTCTCTTGAAAAAAAGCGATTAAAATCAGTTCGGCAAGGCCATAACCAGAATACTGAAGGGTTTTTATGCCATGAAAATATCCATTCTCGAAAAGGGGAAGGAGGTGGCTATAGTCTTTTGTCGGTATATTTCCGGTCGCAACGAAAATGCCAAGAATGACGACTATTGGCAATAATACAGAAGAGCAAATCGCGATGGAGCGCATACCAGAATGGGCAAGAAAAATGCATAGCAGCGTAAACGGAATGATAATCGCTAAACTTGGGGTTTCAAAAAGAAAGCTTGTCGTGATCCAATCAATCGTTTCCTTTGTAGTGGCCAAAACAAGACTGATCAGATAAATCACGATAAAGAATAAAGCGATATTTTTAATGTGTTTTCCAAATCTATTTTCAAGCCAATCCGTCAAGGATTGATTATCCATATTCTTGATTATTCTCGATAATATATAGGCCCAAATCGGGATCAATCCAATAGTAAGGATAGAAAAAAACCAAGCATCCCTTCCGCCGGTGGATAGGAGGAAAGGGATCAAAATAACGTGATTAAGAAGGCCGATTGATAAAAAGAAGATGCTCAGGGTTTGTATCGAACTGATTTTCTTCAAGATGATCCCATCCCCATTTCCATTGTTGAAAGCTTGGATTGATGCACATGCCATTCATTTGTTTATGGTTGCTAAATATGGAAATAGTATTCGTGCTAATGTTGTGGAATAAATTCCCTGATATTTAGTGATGAGAGTAGAGCAAAGCAAAGTATGCCGGAAAAAGGATTTGTCTTAATCGATAAAGAATATATATAGATGCTGTTTTTATTGAACATCAAGGTGGAATGAAGATGGATTTAAGATACCCGGTCGGGAAGTTTCAGTTTGACGGGGAAATTACTTGTGGTATAGCCGAGGGGTGGCTCAAAGAAATTGAAGCTTTGCCTCGGATGCTGCGTGAAGCGGTAGGTAACATGGATGATGAACAGCTTGATACGGCTTATCGGCCTGGAGGATGGACGGTCCGCCAGGTGGTGCATCATGTTGCCGATAGTCATATGAATGCGTATATTCGCTTCAAATTGGCCCTTACGGAAGAAAGTCCTGTCATTAAACCGTACGAGGAGGGGCAATGGGCTGAGCTGCCTGATTATGATTTGCCGATTGAAGTATCTCTATCACTGCTCGAAAGTATACATATCCGAATGTGTAAACTTTTATCGGACCTTCATGCTGATGACCTGAGCCGGACATTCATCCATCCTGATTCAGGAAAGGTGACTGTCGGTGAAAATATAGGCATTTATGCTTGGCACGGACGACATCACCTGGCTCATATTACTTCTTTATCAAAGCGCCAGGGATGGTGAATATATTATATCTTCTAAAAGGTTGTGATTACTTTGAATGCCGATGTGAAAATCGAACAATTAACATCAATTGGATACCATCTTAATGAACTTTCCGACCTTTTGGTGCAGGTGGTGGATGATGGTGCGTCCATCGGTTTTTTACCACCCATGAAACAGTCTGAGGCCGTTGATTACTGGGGTAGTGCCATGAATCGTGATGTGATTCTGTTGGTCGCTAAGTTACAGGGTAAGATTGTCGGGAGTGTACAGTTACATTTATGTTCAAAGCAAAATGGCGGCCATCGAGCGGAAATTGCAAAATTAATGACACATACTGGTTATAGAAGAAATGGCATAGGACGTTCACTCATGCTAGAGGCTGAGCAGAAGGCCAAGCAGGAAGGGCGGACATTACTGGTCCTTGATACGAGGGAAGGAGATCCTTCAAATCTCCTGTATACCTCATTGGGATATATTCAGGCAGGCAGGATTCCTGATTATGCGAAATCTGCAAATGGTGAATTCCAACCGACCATTTTTTATTATAAAAATAATCTCGAGTAACGAATTGAATGGGGGGAATCCAAGTGCAAGCTGTAATCGAAAAAGAAGGTAATGGGATTATCGCAAGATTCGATCGCCTGCTCAATCATCCGGTTGAAAAGGTATGGGGTGCTTTAACGGAGAATGATAAGGTGGAAAAGTGGATGTCCAACCTGGAAATGAAGGACCTCCGAAAAGATGGGACGATAAAATTCAATTTCAATGATGGGTCAGGGAAATCTTTCGATATGAAGATCAGGGACTTCCGGGAATCTGCCGTTTTAGATTTTGAATGGGGGGACGGCTGGGTTCGTTTCGAGGTATCCCCTGAAAAGGATAGATGTTCATTGGTATTGAAAGAATCCATCACGCCAGTTAATGATCATACATCAAAAGATCTGGCAGGCTGGCATATTTGCCTTGATATGTTTAGTGATTTACTTGATGGACACCATCAGGACTTCCCAATGGATGAATGGGAAAAATGGCATAAGGAATATACGGCCGCCGTCAAACGAATGGATGGATAATGGATGTGTGACATGCAGCAGGGTACATAAGGAAACGAACGGTGAATTTCGGCCAAAGCGGAGGTGATGCTTCTGCCAGAAGGAAGTTTTTTATTGATATTCCAGTTGCCTCCATGTTAAGATGACTTTAACTTTTGAGAAATGGAGGTTTTCCTTGTGACATTTATCAGACTGCGTTTCCAATCTTTGAACCGTTAATTGAATACGTTCAAGAGCTCTGCCGTCCGCAGGGTAAATGGGAATGGTCTGTCTATTTTTAAGGAAACCTTCATTTTACGCATTTAAGAAAAAAGAGACGATTTCAACTCTTTTTTTTGTGTCCAGCTGAAGCCGGGGCAACCTTTGTGATCAAAGGTTTTTCACGATTTCAGTTGACTTTAAAATGGAAGAATTATATGGGGAGAATTACTTTACCTATCCAAGCGTCATTTTGGATAAGTGTAAGATTCTCCATTGTATTGACCAAACCGAAGGCCAGTGGGAGATTGATTTTTTATCGTTAAAATACTCATCCTCTCAGGTTTCTTTAGATAGGTTCTGATCCATTTACTCTAAACACAGGCAAATAGCCTGTGTTTTTTTTAGGGCATTAAGAAAAAAATATTGAAAATAGAATGAGGTGTTTAAGAGATGAAATCATTAAATGATCAAGAAAAGGACAATTGGAAAAAGAATATCACTCTTTTTCTAGGCAGTCAGACGATATCCCTCTTTGGTTCGTCCTTGGTCCAGTATGCCATCATGTGGTATATCACGTTGAATACACAGTCGGGTGTCATGATGACGATATCCATCGTTTGTGGTTTCGTGCCCACCTTCATACTCTCCCCGATCGCGGGGGTATGGGCAGACCGCTATAATCGGAAGATACTGATCATTCTTTCGGATTCTTTGATTGCCATTTCGACGCTCGTATTGGCCATCTTGTTTTTAATCGGCTACGATGAGCTTTGGCTGCTTTTCGTCATGTCCGCTGTCCGTGCGATCGGAACTGGGATCCAGACTCCGGCAGTAGGGGCCATTCTCCCGCAACTTGTTCCAGAGGATAAGCTTACGAAGGTGAACGGGACAAATGGAAGCATTCAAGCGCTAGTGATGCTCGTTTCCCCCATGGTGAGCGGCGCGCTGCTTACGATGGCTTCAATCGAAACCATTTTCTTCATTGATGTAATTACAGCTGCAATTGCCATCTTCACATTGCTGGCCTTTTTGAAAATTCCAGCACATGCGAAGGCATTACAAAAGCAAACAACCAGCTATTTCACCGATTTGCAAGAAGGCTTCAGTTTTATCAGGAATCACGACTTTCTTAAGAAGTTCTTTATGTTTTTCGCATTTTTCTTCGTGCTTGCCGCACCAGTTGCATTCCTAACACCGCTTCAGGTCACACGCTCTTTCGGGAATGATGTATGGCGGTTGACTGCGATAGAAATCACCTTTGCCATCGGTATGATGCTAGGCGGTATTTTCATGGCTTCCTGGGGAGGCTTTAAAAACAAGATCCATACGATGACTCTTGCAAGCCTTATAATTGGTGCCTGTACTTTCGCTCTTGGAATCATCCCCGTTTTTTGGATTTACTTGATCATCATGGGGGTAGTGGGATTGGCGATGCCCATTTTTAATACGCCGTCCATGGTCTTGTTACAGGAGAAGATCGAGGGTGATCTTCTTGGGAGGGTATTTGGTGTTTTAGGAATGATCTCGACTTCCATGATGCCCCTGGGAATGCTTGTATTCGGACCGATATCCGACATCATTAAAATAGAATGGCTCCTTATAGGAACGGGTATATTGCTGTTCATTCAAGGTTTTTTCCTACTGGGCAGCAAAGTGTTGATCGAAGCCGGTAAACCTATCTCCAAAGATGCCCCCGAGTAATGGGGCAAGGAACGACATGTCAGGCTGAAGGGTTTTTCCACATGCCGGATATTTATTCTTGTAGAAAGATGATGCATGAAAGTCATAAAGGAGGAAAAGATGGGTTTTTTAGGAAAATTATTTAATTGGATGGTAGTTATCGGAATAATTCTGCTTATAGGACGATTGATTACGATGGCGTTCTTATTTCTGGAAATTCCATTTACGACCTTTTTTAAGGACTACAGTCTCATTTCGATCATCATTTTAATAATAGGTGCAATTGGTCAGCAATTCACCAAGGCGGGTAAAAAGTAAAATGAGTTATCACCTTTCCTTCATGAAAAGAATCAGCTTCGAATTCACTAGACCGAGATATTCTAATGTCGGTCTAGTTTTTTATTTAAAAAATGTTTCAGTTGATTTCAGAAATCCGCTCCCTTTCCCTTTCCGCCGACTGCCTGCCAAGCCTCCTCGACGCAAGCGTCTGCGGTGTCTCGTCTAGCCATAAATTAGAAGTGGCGTTTTCTGCAGTCACCGGCATGAGCTCAACAAAAAGGAACGGTTATTAAAGGGATAGAAGAAATCACCGCCGTATTACAGCAAACGACAGCTTCATCAGAAGAAATTGCATCATGGATGGAGGAACAAGCTGCTTCTTCCAATGAACTTGCTCAATATACACAGCAGCTTACACAGTTAATAAATGATTTGGAGCAGACGCTAGGGGAATTCCAGATAGAGAAGTAGGGAATAACAAATGTTGTAAAAAGGGAGGCCATTACAGTGGTTTCCTTTTTTGTTAGATTGCCATTACATCATTCTAAAAAGGTGAATCGCTGGTACATCTCTTTATGGTGGACATAATCATTGGAAGTATAAAAGTACAATTTAGAGGATCGGGTCAAGTATCCATGCTTTTTTTACAAAGGGGAATAATATATAGGAATCGGACAAGTCGGCACGGGTATTAAAAGCTTGCACAAATTTATATGCTATAGATTCATAGTAACGAGAGGGAAAAGTCATTTAGCTTTCCCTCTCGTTACTTCTGCTAGATGATGGGTGATACCAATGGATTTGGGTTCCTGATCAAAAACCCATCGCCTTCGTTATCAATTTCCGTTTGTTATCATGCAAAACCTCAAATACATTTCCCCTCCAAAACTATATCTTCCATTTTTATCAAAGTGTTCACTCCTATATCGTCATCCTCATCATAAATAGGGCAAGCCGTATATAAACGACTTTATCATGACCGGGATTTCTCTAATCTACCTTTACCCATACTGCCAAGATAAACAAAATCCTCTAGGAATTCTTCGATTTCCAACTTTTATCGATGAGGTATAGGAATAAAGGTTTGCTTTTATGGTGTTTAATTGAATCCGACTGTTTGTTTTTAGGAAAAGTAGGCTGAAAGTTTCGTTTATTTTACCGATAATATAATTACTGTAGACATTAAGACTCATCTGATTGGGTGGATGATAGGATAGAAGGTTCATATGGTGGGATTTACTTGAACATCATAAATATAAAAATATTTCAGCGTATAAAGGAAGGTTAAAATGTTTAATGGAAAAATAAGCTGTATAATACTGACATTGGTATTCATGGTTAGTTTCACTTTCTTACCTGGTTTAAAGGCCGAGGCTGCAGATCCTGTGCATACTGTAATCTCTGGCGAAACGGTGGAATCGATTGCCAAGACATATGATATATCGGCTGAGCAATTGATGAAGACGAATGGTTTACCGGATGATAAGTTATTTGCGGGCCAAAAGTTGACGATCATTCAAACGGCGTATACCCCTTCCATCTATCAATGGTCGGAGAGAGGAAAAAAAATTGCGAAATATGCGAGATCTTTCATAGGGTTTAAAAAGACAGCTGGAGAGGAGACGCCTGAAAAGGGGTTCGATTCAAGCGGATTGATCCATTGGGTGCTTTCCCGGCAAAATGTGCCGGTCGACCGTTTGACAGTAGATGGTTTCTATAAGCAAGGGATGGATACAGCCACTCCGAAAACTGGGGATATAATATTCTTTCTGGAAAAAGACAGCTTAAAAGTCGTGACTGCGGGTATTTATGTCGGCGAAAACCAATTTGTCAATTCTGGATATGGTGCAGAAACGGTTCAGGTTAGATCCGCCACAGAAGATTACTTTGCAAAATACCAAGTGGCGTACAAAACATATACTCCTAAAGGAGAGCATATCGTCCAAATGGGAGAAACGCTTAATAGTATATCGGAGCATTACAGCATTTCCATGAGTGCGATCAAAAGCCGCAACGCTTTAAATACCGATGAGTTGATGCAGGGGCAGTACCTTCAACTATACAGCAACCCGCTATTTCCGTTTTATGTAAACCAGGAGGCTGCATATGATAAAGCATATGATGTCATCAAGTATGCATACACTTTACGCGGATTCACCTATGTTTTCGGGGGAGAAGATCCAATGACCGGAATGGATTGCAGCGGCTTCATTTATTGGGTCATGAAGGAGCAGGGCCTTTCTGTAAAACGAGATTCCGCAGAGGATTACTTCTCATTGGTGCCCAAAATCGATAATCCGAAGGCCGGGGATTTAGTATTTTTTAGGGACACGGGAACAAGGGTGGGTGTGACCCATGTAGGAATTTATCTTGGTGATGGCCGTTTTCTCAATTCAACGGAAAACACCGGCGTTCATATCTCCAACCTTTCGTCAGGTTATTTTGCCGAGAAATTCGAAAGCTTCGGTCAAGCCGAAAGCCTCATCGACTAAGAAGGTCATTCAACCTGTTTATATTCAAGAGTGGCTTTTTCAATGGCAGTAACGAACCGTTTAAGAAGATTACAGTGATTGACCCTGTTCTTACTGGTAAAGTCATCACCTTTGAAAAAGCTTTTTCTGAGCTTTGTGGAAAGTTCCAATTGTACGCCTGCGCCAGTTTTGGATGTGTTGGTGATGTTGTTTCCATTCATGCCTGAAAGGTGCTGCGGTGCATGATCAGTTTGAAATCCAGCTTCGTTGAGGCATTGCTGAATAAGGTTCTTATATGGTTCGTTCCTTCCGCCAATGTAAACCAGCCCATTATGTACGTCGTAGTGGCCATGGATCGAAAGGGTGGTCTGAGCGTTCGCTGCCATTGAAACGCCGCTCGGTTCATTGAATAAGCGGGATGGTATATGGAGGACCTGGTTGCCCCTTGGCTTTAGGCCTTCGAATAGGTAGGTGCTTGCACAAAGTCTCTCTCCAAGTGCGGCTGCAACTTCACTCGTACCTGGTTCGATATTTCCGCCATGGATGGCTAGAACTGCAATATCAGGATTCCTGTGATGAAGGATGATGCGGTAATCAAGGTATTCTTGTTCATTTTCCTGCAGTTCAAAAAAATCGGTATAGCTATTTTCAATCATGGTAATCCTCCGTATCTGTAGTGTATCTAATCTTCCATACCCATTGACTGCAAAAATAAAAAAAGCGGGGATGCCCCAGCTTTTTCATTTTTCGACTGTCGTATATAGTTCTATTTTCTTTTGCTCGTCGGGTGTTAACGTTTCTGTCCGTTTAAACGTATTCATTGTCACAAGCAGGGCTGCTACAAGAAGGACAGGTATTACCCAGCTTGTTATTTTTTTTACGATATTCATATTCAAAATCCCCTTATACAACGCTAAAATTTATATGATATTTAGAAAAGGAGGGGCTGGATTGCTTGTTTATTGCTGAGCTTTCCAGCTTCCGTTTCTTCTTTTATCTCCAGCTCCGGATATTTGTCCATTTTTCTCGTTTTTAACGAGTCCTTGAACCCCGCCATAATACATGGGCGAAATCTTCTGAATGACTTCGTATCCGGAATCTTCCAAGTCGGATACAGTTTCATCCGAAAGCCTGGATTCTGTATAAATCTTCTTTCCATCAAAGACGAACCGATTACGATCGACGATATCCTGCAACGAGCCTTCATTTTCTGTATAAGAATAAAGAACCTGCATCAATACTTGCGGAATCCTATCACCGCCTGGTGAGCCGATCCCGATCGATTCCCGCCCAGGTTTCTTGAGAATGGTCGGAGCGGTGAAAGTTCTTGACCGTTTATATGCCTTTTGTGAGTTCAAGCCGGACCTGAAATTTTTCAGTTGATCGTTAAGGAAAAATCCATTTGTATAATCCCCAGATCCGAAAAAGTTACTGAGCGTATTCGTTGTGGAAACGACAGTGCCGTTTTTGTCCATTACCACAAAGTGTGTCGTACTTTCATGTTCTTCGGAACCATTCGATTCTTTATCTTCCCATTTCTCACTTTTGATCTTATTTTTAAGACTATCCAAGTGAATGGGGGAGAGCAATTTTTCCGCCTTGGAGTGACTTATTCCATCTCCAACATTGACGGTCCGATCTTGATAAGCAGTATCCGTAATGCCCGCCAAGACTTTCATATAAGCTGATTTGCTTGAAGAATCACCTAGGTTCATTTCCTCGGCTAGCTTTAACATTTCAAGAACGGTAATTCCTGAAAAGGGCGGAGGTGCGGTAAAAACATCATAACCGGCAAATGTTCCTTGGACCGGTTTCCGTTCTTTCACCTCATAGCGCTTTAAATCCATCAAGTCGATATCTGATTCCCTTTTAATATCCCGCGCAATTTCGCCTTTATAAAAACCATCAGGACCTTCATGCTGGATCTCCTTCAGTGTTTCAGCAAGTCTTTCTTGGACGAGGGTTTTGCCTGGTTCAATGGCATCACCATCAGGATAAAAAAGTGAAGTCGCATCGGAAGATATCCTTGGCTGAGCCGCTTCTAAGCGTGATGATAACGATTCGTTGACTTCAAATCCTTCTTCAGCCAAATCTATAGCCGGCTGAAGAAGGTCTGCCATTGGTACACTCCCATACTTATCACTGATGACCTGCATGCCGGCCACTAAGCCAGGAATCCCTGTATCATGTCTTGAACTTGGGTCTTCTGGAGAGGATTCACGATAATCGATAAATTCGGGTTCGCCGGATTCCGGGGCAATCAGCATACCGCCGCCGCCGCCCACGCCAGATCCATAAGGTTCGACTACACCTAATACATACGATACCGCAATGGCGGCATCAGCCGCCGTTCCGCCGTTTTCCAATATATCCATCCCGACATCTATTGCGATTGGATTTGAAGAACTGACCCCATATGATTGTTCCGTTTTACTCTTTATCGGATCATTCGTGTCAGAAATAGGGGGTGTCTTCGAACATCCAGCAATATATATGAGCAAGCTTAGGGATATGAGCACTTTTCCCGTCATACGGTTAATCATCGGTTGTTCCCCCTTTTCGTTGAGATTCTAAGTTGTGTGTCTTCATTCTTCAAATAGTAGTGATAAAGCATTCCTTACTGAATGGGTTGTATTCCAGGTTGTTTAGCTTGTACGGCCTTTTTCTCTTGTGCTGCTTTTTTCTCCAGTGCAGCTTTCTTTTCCATTGCTGCCTTTTCCTCTTGTTCACGCTGTGCCTTATGATCGATTACCTTCTTGTGATCCAAGGAAATCTCGATGCGATCCTCTTTTTTAGACCATTGGACTTTTTCACTCGTTTCCTTCGTCAACTGTCGGTAAACACGTGATTTGTCAATGGAAGAGGTAGCTGGCCTTGGTGTTGCTTCTTCAATTTGCAGCGGTACGACATCGATTGTAGCTTTTCCGTCATTCGCTAAATGGTATTGAACCATGGCTGAATCCTTTGTGCGTGTCCAGCCTTGATCGAATATGAAATTTCCTAGACTATAGAAAATGATTCCATCTTTATAAACATCGAACGATTGAAGCACGTGGGGGTGATGACCGATGATGATGTCAGCGCCCGCATCGATGATAGCTTTAGCCAAGTCTTTTTGTCGATCGGTTGTTGATGTTGAATACTCTTGTCCCCAGTGCATATTCACCACAACCAAGTCTGCGTTGCCTTGCTTGGCATCACTTGCTTTGCCGATCATTTCAAATAATAAATCAGGGTTGGAGTTCAATAGTCCGGCTTTATCACTTTTTGATACGGCATCCTTACCGTAAACATCTGTGAAGCCAAGTGTTGCGACACGAACGCCATTAACATCCGCATAGTCGATGCTGTTTTTTGCTTCCGCGGTGTTAGATCCAACACCGACATAGTGCATATCCGCACTTTTGAATTCATCAATCGTGTCAAGGAGTCCTTGTTCTTCATAGTCCATCATATGGTTATTTGCCAATGACACCACAGAGAAGCCAGCATCTTTAACGGCTTCCACACCGCTAGTATTGGAGTTTAACCGGATGGGCGTATCGGCTCCCTTGTAGTTAGATACTTCTTCTTTTAAAGCGGTATGTTCATAATTCCCACTGACATAATCCGAATTGGCAAAATAGGGTTTCATATACCGGAAGAGGTATTCATACCCGTGCTTTTCCGTCACTTCTTCAACATAACGTCCCATCATCACATCACCGACCATTGTCATCGTCAATGGTTGATCGGATTTTGTTGCGACTGTTTTCACTTCCTCAGCCCGTCCCATCCAAGTGGTAATGACTAAAGCGATTAGTAATATAGGTAGTATGATTCCAGTGTATTTAAGATTCTTTTTCTTCGTGCGTTTAATAAAGATAAGTGTTTTTTCTTTTGCATTTAAAGTCCGTTTCATTTTTTGCACCTCAGAATAGGTAGTACACGTTCATTAAACCGAATGTTATGCCGGATAATAAAAGCGTGCTGCCAAGTGTCAATGGCATTCCTTGTCTTTGTATGGTATTCGCTATCAATCCAGGTACGATTATACCGATTCCCCGAAACTCGAATATTTCAAAGGGCATGACGGGGTAGACTAAGTCCAATAGGAGTTTCAAGCAAATCCCGGTCACCATCATGGCGGCGAATTTTCTTCTTCCATATAAAATCACCCATCTTGAAAGGCCGTGGGTGACGATTAAATAAGTTACGACACTAATGATCAAAATGGTCAGCATGATTTCCCATTGATCAAATACTAATGCCAAATAACCTGGCACGATAAGTCCTGCGGGTACGACACCCGTCTTTTCTGAAAATATAAGGCTAAGCGTTACTCCCAGTACTAGGGCTACATATAAATCCGATCCAAACATTAAGGTTCCTCCTACTTAACTTGCTTTTTGCTTTGTTTTAGATTTCATGAATGCTTCAATTAATGGTTCCGCTGCACCGTGAATATTCCCGACACCGTAGACGATGCGATTTTTCATCAATGGGCGCAGACGGGCCACGATTTCTTCAGTTGACCAGTTTTCTAAATCCCAATATTCTTTAGTATCCAATTTACCTTGCTCGAATACCTTCGTGATTGGTGATGTAGTTTCACCAATGGCAATGACGATTTCGGATTTTATGTACGGCAATACATCTCTAGCAAACTGCTCGGTACGGTCCACACGGTCTGCACGGCAGTTCATGATGACGATAGGAGGTTCTGTGCTGTATCCGAACGTATTGACACGTTCCCATATGTTCAGCGTCGATGCCGCGTCGTTTGCAGCAAAGCCATTGACAAAGAAAGTTGGCTGGATGCGATCTCCGAATTTGGTGATCCGCATGGCCCCTGGATCTGGATGTGCATTCAGCATGCCGCGGAAAGCCGTTTTTTCATCAATTCCCAAAGCTTCCGCAACGGCCAAGGCTAGTGATGCGTTATCCGGAAATACCATATAGTCGAATTCGCGTAAGAAATCCTCGGAAATTCTTGAATTATCTGCAACAATCACTTTTGTGTTGCGTTCTTTGGCGATTTGTTTGAAAAAGTCCAAATATTCACTTTCGATGGTTATTAAGTGACCATTATGGGGAATGGTAGCAGTGAAGGCTTCAGCAACCTCATCCATAGTCGGTCCCATGACATCCATATGGTCTTCCAATACATTCACGATGACCCCGATGTTTGCCTGGATCATTTTGTTTTGGAAGATTAGTTGATAGTCAGGCTGTACGGCCATGCACTCACAAACCAGTGCTTCCGTGCCTAAGTCGGCAACTTCTTTAACTACACGCCGTTGTTCTCCTATGTTGGGTCCTTCCGGGCGGCGTACAATCGGTTTTTCCTTGTCGGTAAACCAATAGATCATTCTTGCTGATGTTCCGGTTGTTTTACCTACTGTTTTGTATTTTGCTTCCTGGATCACACCTGTAATTAGACGCGTTACAGTCGATTTCCCTCGAATCCCATTCACATTCACACGTACCGGGATGGAGTCGAGACGCTTCTGATGGCGTTTTTGTTCAAAAATGCCATAGCCAAGCAAAAAGATCGCACAAATAAATATTGGTGCCATTTTTTTTTAACCTCTCTTTTTTTCAAATATTTGAATTACTGAATACACACTACATGATTTTAAACTTAATAGGCAAGAGCCAATTATTCTATCGTAATATAGTTATCATCAGCTTTTTCAAATATATGTATATTAGGGTGTAATAGTATCTAATGGGATGAATTATTTTATGAGTACAAAGATATGGCTGGTAATCGAGGGAATCGAGGTTTCATTTACACTAAATTATGGAAAGTTTAATAAAGCCCCATTTCAGTCAGAATCAAAATGGTTTTATGAGCATTTGAACCTAATTCATAATGGCTAAATTTGAATAATATTTTTTTAAAAAAGTGAGGTTTATTACAGTTTGTTAATTGTTTATACCCATTGTTTGACATAAACGTTATAATTTTTATGGATTTGTCATTCAATGTGAAATATTGCATCTAACGACTCAATTAGTTGAACTCTTTTGAATATGGACAAAGATGAGTAAAAGAACACATCTCTTTTTTTTAGTATTTTCTTCGGGAATACCCATGGGTCTATAATTGACCTTTTACCTAAAAAATGAAATGAACTAAAGTTAACCCATTTCTTTTAAAAAATACCTAGTTTCTTCTATAGATATAGTGTTTATACAAGAATGAAAAATAAAAAAAGCCCAGAAGCATATCTGGGCTTTCGGCTTATATATTGTAAATGAATGGAATGGTCACGGACCTCCGTTAATCATGGATAGATTTACCTTTTGTGGGTCTTGAGTTACAGCATGGGTAGCTGAATTATGAAGGAATCAGGTTAACTTGATTTCTTTCTGTCAGAAATCTCAAGGGTGGAGTCCTTTTTACCGCCATCAATCACATAAAATCTAGGAGCTAATCTCCTTTTTTTACGTTGATTGTCAGGATTCATCTTCATATAATTTTCGTATTCTTTGCGAAAGAATTCTTTGGTTTCCCGTTGCAATGCTTTTCTTTCGTTAAAATCTGCGATGAATTTGAAAAAACGTTTCATATGAATTCCTCCTTATGGGGTTAAAAGGTCTTAGTTTAATAGTAACATATCGTTGGTGAATTTTAACCTTTTTTTGCAATTTTGGAGTGGAAATTATGTTTTTGTGTGAATAAAGTTGTGAATGGTTTGATTCGAGAAAAAGCATGTAATGGATCCTTGCTGAGTAAGTGACCGTGCATGGTATTGAAAGGGAATGTCGGGATTTAAAGCGGGTATTGGAAGCAATGATTATTTGAGTTAAAATATTCCTTATATTCATTATACACTAAATATTCTGAAAACAAAGGAAAATATTCACTTCCAGCCGCTTTTGATAGATTTGCTTTTTAATGGTTCATTATTGTGTATAGTTATATATTCCCCGAATTTATGAAAATGAAACTTCCCTTATGTGGGAGGAAAAAAAGCAATTTCCCGCATACGGGCTTTAATGCTTTTCAAATTATTTGACCCCTTTATCCGATATTTTATTCACTCTTTTTTATCGGATTTTTAATGTGATTTTTAAGTAATGAAAAGTTAACCAAATTTGCCATCAGGTCTAATGTTCACTTTATATAAACATCTTGATTTCTTATCATTTTCAAGTTACTATTGACTTGGAAAAATATAATATTCCGCGTTAAGGCGGAAGAGGTTCTAGCTACCCTCTCAAAAAAACTAAGGAGAAACAGTGCTCTATTCTTAGGGTGCTGTTTTTTTCCGTAAAAAGGAGTTTTATAGAATGAAGAAGAAAGAAAAGGCAGTGGTTGTTTTTAGCGGAGGACAGGACAGTACGACGTGCCTGTTTTGGGCATTGGAGAGATTTGAGGAAGTGGAAGCGGTGACGTTCGATTATAATCAGCGGCATAGCTTGGAAATCGAATGCGCTCAAAACATTGCCAAGGAATTGGGAGTGAACCACCATATCCTTGACATGTCGCTGCTGAACCAACTGGCCCCGAATGCATTGACAAGAAGTGATATTGCAGTGGCGGACGGAGAAGAAGGGGAGCTGCCGTCGACGTTCGTGCCAGGGAGGAATTTGCTGTTCCTTTCGTTTGCCGGAGTGCTGGCGAGTCAGATTGGCGCTAAACATATTGTCACAGGAGTCTGTGAAACGGATTTCAGCGGATATCCTGACTGCCGCGATGTATTCATTAAATCTTTGAATGTGACCTTGAACTTATCGATGGACCAGTCATTCGTGATTGATACGCCGCTAATGTGGCTTAATAAAGAGGAAACATGGGAGCTTGCTGACCAGCTTGGCGCGTTCGACTTTGTCCGCGAAAAGACCCTGACTTGCTATAACGGAATCATCTCCGATGGCTGTGGAGATTGTCCGGCATGTAATCTGCGGAAAAAAGGGCTGGATGACTATGTAAGCAGACGGAAGGTGCTTTCATGATGTACGGTTTTAAGATAGTGGATAAACTCCAAAAAATAGATGAAGATATTCAGCGCAGCCAATTGAAGTATACAAACAAGAGGGTTCTCGTAAGTAAGGAATTCACCTTTGACGCGGCGCACCATCTGCATGACTATGAAGGGAAATGCAAGAACCTTCATGGCCACACGTATAAAGTCATTTTCGGATTGAGCGGGTATACGGATTCACGCGGGTTGATGATAGATTTTGGTGACATCAAGGATATATGGAAAAATGACATCGAAATCCACCTGGATCATCGTTATTTGAATGAAACCCTGCCGCTCATGAATACAACAGCTGAAAATATGGTTGTCTGGATTTATGAAAAAATGGCCGAAGCCCTTTCATTAAAAGAATATGAGGGTGCTAGAGTCGAATTTGTTCGACTGTACGAAACGCCGACAAGCTATGCCGAAGCCAGACGGGAGTGGATGGAAAGTGAGTAAACTCCCGGTAATGGAAATCTTCGGGCCGACCATCCAAGGAGAGGGAATGGTCATTGGTCAAAAAACCATGTTCGTTCGGACGGCCGGCTGCGATTATTCATGTTCCTGGTGTGATTCCGCTTTTACTTGGGATGGCACAGGTAAGGAAGATACCGTTCAGATGACTGCCGATGAAATATGGGATGAGCTGAAGCGAATTGGGGGTTCCGGTTTTTCCTTCGTGACGATATCTGGGGGGAACCCGGCCCTGTTGAAAAACCTAAACGGCTTGATAGCGATCTTACATGAAAATAAAATGAAAATAGGGGTCGAAACACAAGGGAGCCGATGGCAGGATTGGTTTCTCGATATTGATGAACTGACTATCTCACCTAAGCCGCCGAGCTCTGGAATGGACACGGACTTTACCGTGCTTGACCAAATCATCTCGAATCTTGCCAATCGAAACCCAGAAAACCATGTTTCATTGAAGATCGTCGTCTTTAACGAGGAAGATTATCAATATGCTAAACATGTACATGGGCGTTACCCGGATATTCCCTTTTATCTGCAGGTCGGCAATGACGACAGCAGGACGGCGGATGATCGTCAATTGATCAGCGGCCTATTGAAGAAGTACGAAGAGTTAATTGATAAAGTGATAGCGGATGATGAATTGAATGATGTGAAAGTCCTGCCCCAGCTGCATACCTATATATGGGGTAACAAGCGGGGTGTGTAAAGTAAAGGCAGTGTGATGTTTAATCACACTGCCTTTTAAGCTTATTACAACCTTTGCATGTGTGTAGCTTTGAAGGATGATGTGTATTTAAGGCCATATCCAAATAAGCGATCCATTCCAATATGTGCGGTCCAAATTAAACCAATCATCACCCATGCATCCGACTTTAGGAATATGGCTAACAAAATCATGAGGATGGACACGATATAAGTATGGAATGCGTTATAAACCTTTGCTCCAATCCGGTCATTGATCAGATAGGCCAGCATGGAAACATCAGGGGACAAAATCAACAAAAGGAAAATCCACCAGCTGAATTCATATAACGAATAGATGTAAATCACCGCTAAAAGGACCATAAGTCCTTCAATATGAAGGAATTTCTTCACCATTTCATAACCTCCAAAGTTTAATTGACCATTGGTCAATAATTTCCGAAAAAATTATATGATGTTCTTGGTGATATTTTTTACATGAAAATAGGCTAAACCTTTTACATCTTGATAAGATAGTTCAGAATTAATGTAAAAAGTTATGAATCCGTGAAGAGAAAGAAAAATCGACCAAATGGATGCAGGATTCAGTTTGTTGTCCGTTAGATCCGTCAAGGACTGGATTAGCTTTTCGTATGTTTTATTAGAATCGAATTGAAGTAACTGCTGAATTTCCTTTTCCTTCGATAAAAACATGATGGAATAATGATTCTGTTGGGTTAAACCGAACTCCAAGAAGCACAATAAAATCTTTTCCATTTTTACGGAAGGGTCATTTTCCGACAGGATGATATCATCGATTGAAGAATTCAAAACGGAAAAATCCGTTTTCACCAAACTATAAAATATTTCCGCCTTGTTTTTAAAATGATAATAAATGGCTCCATGGCTACAATCCAATGATTTAGCCAATTGCCTCATCGAGACATTCGAATACCCTAACGCTGCAAAAAGGTTTCTAGCTTCATTCAACACCATGTCCCTGGATAATTCTTGACCTGCCGATTTCCTTGGCGACATCTTGTCACCTCCTTATTAATTGACCACTGGTTAATTAGGATGATAGCTCACGGATTTTCAAATGTCAATTATTAGGTCGAACTATAAAGTACTGTTTTTAAGTGGGATTATGCCATTTGTTTCACCAGTGTTGCAAAGCATAACCCCCCAGTTTATTGAGGGTTTATGCAATTTATTAAAAAACTAATGATGCTCTCAAAGTAGTAACGCCATTTTCTAAATAACCCTTTAAACAGGTTAATGTATATACCCAACCTTCTTTTTGTCCGATCATTTTGTTTATTATTTCAGGGTCGTCTTCACTCAATCCTGATTCGTTCACTTCAATGATCGTACTCGTTTTATCCAACTCTTTTAGTGTAATGGCAACAATCGTTTCTTGATCATTTCCGCCCCATGCAAACACGATCTTCCTATTTTCCTCTACTTCCAATACATGAATGACCACTTCTGCATCGTATTCATTGTATCTCAATGTAGGTGTCCGGCCTTTTTCCCATCTTTCCGAACTCGATGAGAACCAGAAATTCCCGATTTTTTCAGGATTCACTATGGCTTCAAACACTTCATTCGTTGGCTTGGCGATCTTGAATTTCGTGATTATTTGAGTATCCATTACTAACTCAACTCTCTTTCGATTTGTTTTTATTGTTTTCCATTATCCCAGTCTACTGATATGGGCGGCAGGGTCCGTCCAGTTTCAAGCAAGCTCTTCAGGTTACTTAAAAGGGCTGGCCATCCATTATTCAAGCCTTCAAAGGTATTGTCATCATATATGAAATCCGTCTCCAATAGCTCCTCGAGCCTAAGAATTAACTTCACAGTCGAATCGTCCATCTTCTGTAATTCAAAAGTGACCCGTGTAGGCTGCTCGCGAGGTGTTTCGTCTCCTGCCATGATCCATGTAAACGAGAGCAGGTGCAACGGCTCGCATTTAAGTACATGCCCATGATCGGTAATCCGCCCATCATCCAGCAAATATTTAACGGCGGACCCTTCTTGCCAGTCAGACTTTACTTGTAATCCGAAGTGGTATTTCTCCGTGACTTCACCACTCGTCAAGGCTTCCCAAAGTTTCTCTGGTGTGGTTGCGATATAAATAGGATAGACAAACGTAGTTTTTTTCATCATTCTTTTTCTCCTCGCCAAATAAGGTACATGACTCTATCTTTGATTTTCGGCTTTTATATACAGCCGGTCAAGCAGTTTTAAGCGACAGAAATCGGCAAAGGGGGAAACAGGGCCATTGAAATAAATGGCTAAATCAATCGGTATCAGCGAATACATACTAAAATCGACGGTATGGAAACTTCTTGATTTCCAACCGCTTTCAAGCTACGATGAATAAGGAAAATGATAATCCGCCCGGGCGGAAGAGGTTCTAGCTACCCTCTCAAAAAAACTAAGGAGAACAGGGCTCTTTCTTAGGGTGCTGTTTTTTCTGTATAAGGAGAATTAAGAAATGTTAAGAATTTTATTGTATTTAGTATCCATCATCACGGCGAATGTGGTTACAGCAGCTTTTGCGCCATTACATTTTGGCATGTTCATCATCCCGATGGGGACATTGCTCATCGGGGGAACCTTCATCTTCCGAGATCTGGTCCAGAATAAATTCGGCCGCGCGAAGACCTATATATGCATCGTCACTGCACTTATTTTATCTGCATGTGTATCATTTTTATTAGGAGATACGTTACTGATTGTGTTTGCTTCCACATTATCCTTCGTGGTCGCAGAAACAGCGGATACGGAAATTTATACCCGTTTAAAGCTCCCGATGAGTTGGAGGGTGTTTTACAGTGGGATCGTTGGAGGATTTTTCGATTCGGTGATATTTGTCGTGATTGGCCTAAGTCCTCTGGTTGCCGATATATTGCCATGGGAAGCAGTACCCGCTGCGGTCATCGGCCAAATCATCGTTAAAACGATCATTCAGTCCATTGGTGCCATATTGTTGGGACGAATCAACGTAGAACTGGAGAAACGTGTAGTCTCCAGTTAAATGCTAGGAGGGATGCACTCGATGGATGGAACCAAAAAAGAAGAAGAAAAATGCTATTGCCTCGAAGCCTTTCGTGAAAAATATGGCCCGCATGTACAAGGGGAATGCATGAAGCTCTCCTGCACCAATTATCGCAAGCATAAAGGAATAGACAAAAAAAGGACCTGATTTGGTCCTTTTTTTGCGTGATTGAAGTGACTCACGAGTAAACAGTGCGAATTCACGAGTAAAAGTGGGAAACTCACGAGTAAAAGTGCGAAACTCACGAGTAAACGTGCGAAATCACGAGTGCTGCATGAATTAGCGAGTAAAACAGCAAAAAAAGCTTCTGGGCCGTTTCATTAAGTACAGATTGCTTTTTATTTGGTTTAGAATTGCTCTGAGCTTTTTCGAACTAATTTTTCCAGGAAGAAAAAGCATTCGCGTTTCCGCTCAAGTTCGGTTTGTCCATTTTCGGTGACATGATAATATTTCCTGCGGCCTGATTCGGACTCTTTCCAATGTCCATTTATGAATTCTTTTTTTTCTAATCGTTTAAGGGCAGGGTAGAGGGTGCCTTCACTTATTTCATAGTTGCCCTTGCTCATTTGCTTCAGGATTTTCGTTATTTCATAGCCGTAAAGCTTTTTTTGCGATAGAAGTGAAAGCAAAAGGAGGTCAATGCTTCCCTTCATTAATTCTTTATCCATATAAAATCTCCTCCTTTTCATTTTAAAGTGTAATACGTTGTACATCGTATCACAAGGTGCATTTTACTTTTCTTAAAAAAAATGGTTAAATGACGATTGCTAAATAAATTTAATCATAGTAAAATGTGCTTCGGAACGGATGAGTTGTGAAGAGTGTGGTAAGGATACTATATATATGATTTAATTGTTTTAATGAAAATACGGAATAGGATAGAAGAATCACTACTCAAGGGGTATTAATTGATTTTTTTTCGAAAATCATTTAGATTCTATTTATCAACAAGAGCAAAGAAAGAAGGTCCTAGATAGATGAAAGTGAAAGCACCTGAGTCATTCACATATATAGGTGGAAAGAGAGCAGTTCTTCTGCTTCACGGGTTTACCGGAAGTACAGGAGATATGAAGAAATTAGGGAAGTACTTAAATGATCTCGACTATACTTGCCACGGACCTCTTTATAGTGGGCACGGAGTATCAGCCGAGGAACTTGCTAAAACTGGTCCAAAGGAATGGTGGGGAGATGTAGTTAATGGCTATAATTTCCTAAAAGAAGAAGGCTATGAGGAAATTGCAGTTGTAGGAATTTCTTTAGGGGGAGTGTTCTCATTAAAAGTGGGAATTGAATTGCCTGTAAAAGGGGTAGTTTCAATGTGCGCTCCGACGCAAGGAAAAAGTATCGATCGACAAAAGAACCGCTTGCTCAATTATGCACAGGCGTATAAGAAGTTTGAGGGCAAAGATGCAGACCAAATTGCTGCAGAAGTGAAGTTGCTTGAAGAAGAGCCAATGCCTCAACTAAAAGATGTGTTGAACATTATAAATGAGACAGGTGAAAATTTAGATTTAATCACATCTCCAACTCTTGTTCTGCAAGGGCGTTTGGATGATCCCGACTATACGGAGAGTGCTACAGCGATTTTCAATGAAGTCGATACACAGCATAAACACTTGATTTGGTATGAAAAGTCTGGCCATATTATCACATTGGGCAAGGAACGTGAACAGGTGTATGAAGATGTGTATAAGTTCTTGAATACACTGAATTGGTCGGAGTAATAAGGATATATTTGATCTCCTTTAAGTTGAACGTGTAAAGCCTACAGTCGTAAGTAGGCTTTACACGTAACTTAAAGGGGATTTTATTTTGGCTGCAAATCTATTTGTAGAAAAAGACCTTTAAGGTATCGTTATTATCAAGAGTTGCCAATAAGATATCGTTCACGTCGGCATTATATGTTATTTTGATTCTGTTTTTCAGCCATGCTTCGTCTTTACCGCCCCGGTTCAATTCTTTAGAATCAATCTTTCCCTCTTTAATAATCGTTTTAGGAAAAGTGAAGGCATTTGTTGACAGGTGCATATCTGCTGGGGTTACTGCTTCATATTGGGGATCTAAAAACAATGAAATGGTACCGCCCGGTTCCCATAGCGCGAGGGATACTTTTTGAATATCTTCGACTTTTTCTTTTCTTAATTCCGATAATAAAATATCGATGGAGATTCTGGCCCTTGTTAAACTTTTGTAAATGATCTGTCCATTTTCGATAAGCGGAAAGGGATCTGAGTCAAAAAACCTTCGGAGTTTTCCCCACTTAAGTCCCGCAAACACACTCATTATATATAAAATGATCAATACACTGGTTGTTATCATGGAGCCCTTCAAACCTAAGTGTTCATCAGATAAAGGGTGGGCAAGAATGTTTCCAATAATTAAAGCCATTATGAAATCAAGTAATCTTAATTGCGAAATGGACCGTTGCCCCATCAATTTAACCGATAGAAGCAAAAAAAAGTAGGAAATAATGGCTCTTAAGATCCACTGGATTGCAGTAAGAGTTTCCTGGCTATTAAAAAAATCCACAAAAATTCACGTCCTAATTTCCAATAAAGGAGAAGTAATGGGCCTCTTTAGAGGGGGCCGATTATAGTTTTAGCCGGCTCCTTCATAAGTATTACCCAACATTGGCCCTTCGGAGACTTTATTGACTGTTTTCGAAAAATTTATATTAATATAACAACTTTAAAACGTATTGTAATTAAAAATAAACTGATTTAAAATGATATCTTTCCTGAGAAATTTATTTAAAAAATATCCTTGTATAATATCAGTGACAATGGTCTGATAGTTTCTACCTGGCAGCCGTAATGCCGGACTACAAGGAAGTATGAAAATAGAAGAGATGAACAGGTTAATGTTGGTTCGCTTGAAAAAAGCTTGATCCTAAAAAACATGCTTCGATGAAAGCTCTTACTTTTTCACACTTTCTTGCTGCGGCTGAAGGTGTAAAAAGGTGAGGGCTTTTTATATAAAAAAAACGAATGGGAAATGATATAGCTAAAGGGGATGAAAACATGCTTTTCTTATTGAATATATTAGGTGTTTTAGTTGTAATGGGCATCGTTTACCTTTGTTCACCTAATAAAAGGAACGTTAAGTGGAAAGCCATTCTTACCTTGCTGGTTCTTGAATTGCTTATCACATGGTTCATGTTATCGACAAAAATAGGGGCGTGGGTCATCAATCTGATCGCTTCATTCTTTACCTGGTTGATTGAATGTGCGAATGAAGGGATTTCTTTTGTCTTTCCTTCGCTTATGGCAAATGAACAAGTGGACTTCTTTTTCAGCGCATTGATGCCGATTATCTTCATTATCACGTTTTTTGATGTTTTATCGTATTTCGGTATACTTACGTGGATCATTGATAAAGTGGGATGGCTCATTTCAAAAGTATCCGGTTTGCCGAAACTTGAGAGTTTCTTTTCGATTCAAATGATGTTCCTTGGAAATACGGAGGCACTTGCCGTACTCCGCCTTCAACTCAGTGCGATTAAGGATCAGCGTCTTTTGACATTTGGAATCATGAGCATGAGCAGCATCAGCGGTTCAATCATTGGAGCCTACCTGTCCATGGTACCGGCAACCTATGTTTTTGTAGCGATACCTTTGAACTGCTTAAATGCCTTGCTGATAGCTAATATGCTGAATCCCGTCGATGTCAGTAAAGAAGAAGATGTCGTTTATGTACCTTCTAAAGAGGAACGTAAAGATTTCTTTTCCACCATTTCCAACAGTATGTTGGTTGGGGCCAAAATGGTCTTCGTCATCATGGCAATGGTTATCGGCTATGTGGCGTTGACGGCTAGCGTAAACGGCATTTTCGGCTTCTTCGTGGATGGATTGACCATTCAAAAGATTTTCTCTGTCATTTTTAGTCCATTTGCATTCCTGCTAGGATTAACTGGACATGATGCCATGTATGTCGCTCAATTGATGGGAATCAAGCTTGCCACGAATGAGTTCGTTGCCTTGCTCGATTTAAAGGATAAAGTCAGTACACTGCCTCCGCATACAGTAGCCGTGGCTGTCACTTATTTGACGTCATTTGCCAACTTCAGTACAGTGGGCATGATCTACGGAACATTCAATTCCATCCTCAATGATGAGAAATCGAACATTATCGGAAGGAATGTTTGGAAGCTGTTGGTTAGCGGGATGGCTGTTTCCCTGTTAAGTGCCATGGTCGTTGGATTATTCGTTTGGTGATTTAAAACGGGCATCTGAAAAAAGCTGTGCAGGATTTTCCATGCACAGCTTTTTCTTATTTCGTCAAATAGTTCTCTGTATAATATGGTTTATTTTCTTCATCGAAGGCAACTCCGACACCGAGGGATTCAAAATCTTTCTGTAATTTGTTTTCCCTGTGTCCAATGGAATTCATTAGGCCTTCATGGGCAAAGATACTGCTATTCTGACCGGCAGCCAGGTTTTCCCCCGCCATTCGGAACTTGATTTTGTCATCTTCCATCCGGTCAAAAGGGGATTCCCCTTCAAGGTTTGTATGGTTGAAGTATTGATTCACGGCCATATCTGCACTATGATCCTGGGCAGTGACCTTCACTCGTTTATCCCATGTTAGCACGGAGAGATCATGATTGACCCGTGATGCATTGGTCAAATCGAATAATTGATATTCAAAGCCCTTCTTTAATCCGGGGCCGGCTTCTGCAAAATAGCCGCTCTTTTGCTTTTCGAGTTTGGCGTCGATGATTTGGATTGCCGTGACTGTATTTTTCTCATGTTTGTCATAAAAAATGGTCACATAGCTATTTTCCATTTCGAACATATCGTATTCGCCGCCGTCACTTCGAATCTGGTAATAGACGTTTCCTTTAAGCAGTTTTGTTACTGGCTCCGCCATTTTCCCCGTCACGGTTTTTTTGGGTGTACCGCGTTTAATGCCTTCCTTTGAGGAAATCAAATCTTGGTTCGTATATAAACCAACAACTTTATTGTTGTTATCGTAGGCAACCATGAAGAAGTTTTGATAATTTTCGTGATAGGCAAACCAGTCCACGCCATATTCATTCCGCGTATTCCGCTTAGCTTTACCAGCCATTTTTTCTACATCATCCTTCGTGTCGCCAATTTCGATATTACGGACTGAAAAGGATGCATCAGCAGGTGCTTCCAGTGCCGGTTTTTTCACTTTTTCCGTTTCCTGAGATTCTTTTTCAGAAGCGGTATCCAATGTTTCCGTCAGCGAGCCAATCAGGCTGCTGACTCCAGTACTCAGTTTTTCCAAGGCTGTCGTAACCTCGGGCCCGTATATAAATGAACGAACATCTGATGCAAAGGCACTAACCCCCGCTTTGAATCCAGATTCCTGAATATCTTTACCATATCCATACCATAATCCAGAGAGTAGGAGTATGAGGACCACAATATTAAACAATTTACGCAAATCGTTCACTCCTGCTCTATCCAGGATATAGAATCCCGATTAATGAAAGACCATCTGCAGCATACTTAAAACAGGTGGGACACCTAACAAAAATAGTGAACACAAAATGAGTATTTGCGAGACCATTTTTGGAAGCTTTTCCTTCCCTTTTCCCGAATACCAGCCACTGAACTGAAGTTTATTTCTATACCAGACGAATAATAAAAGCAGTATCGCAATCGAGCCTAGCCAGCCATACTGAGTCACTCCCATGTTTATATATATGCCGTTTACAATGGCCGAAATGATTGTTCCGGCTATCCCGAATATTAATATGATGCGTAACAATTCTAATAAGACTTTCATATGTCACTCCCTGGTTTCCCCATTATACTTCGTCGATTACAAAATAAAAAATTTAAATATTTAGTTTTACATATTATACCAAAAATAAAGATGGGAATAAAACAGGTAGCTCTTTCGAAGGTGAAGTTTTCATTATTAGTTAGGCTGTTTTCACATACTTTGTTGCTATTTACCAGGTAGTGAGTTGTGGTTGATTTCCCCTCCAGATGCTCGCTTTCCGCGGGGCGGGTGGGGAGCCTCCTCGGCGTAAACGCCTGTGGGGTCTCACCTGTCCCGTTGCTCCCGCAGGAGTCTCGCACTTCCGCTCCAATCAACCTTAAATAGTTTCGTTTTAAAAACAACAATCTTTACGAAAAGAGCCATTAGTTAAGTCTTTATAAACAAAAAAAGATTAGCCATTGCGCTAATCTTTTTCATTTGGGATTACTTTAACTGATCATTCAAGACACTTTCCTCGAGAACGGAAAACTTATCACCATACACCCTTGTTATGTGGTTTTCCCCCCATGTACATAGTGCGGATAGGATACTTTCCAGGCTTTGTCCATACTCACTTAATTCATATTCCACTTTTGGAGGGACTTGGTTGTAAACGATCCGGTTGATGACTTCGTCCTTTTCCAACTCCCTCAACTGTTGGGTCAACATTTTTTGAGTGATGTTCGGCATAAGGCGCTTCAATTCACTAGTCCGCTTTTTCCCGTGGGTCAGATGGCAGAGGATCACGCATTTCCATTTTCCGCCCATTACTTCAAGTGTCGCTTCTACGGATATATTGTATTTCTTTTTTTGCATGATTTGCATACTCTCCTTATTTTATAGGTACTAAAAGGTGCCTATATCACTTTAAAGTACGTACTGTTTTTTATTTGTATTATATCTCATAATAACATTTGCACACCGAATTCCACTGTACCATTTATAAAAAAAGTTGCTCAGGCAATTTCAATGATAGTACAAAATGACAAGAAGGAGAAGAGGATATGATTTCAAATAAAAATAGAAGTACATGGGCATTGCTGGCTTTAGCGATCAGTGCCTTTGCGATTGGAACAACTGAGTTCATCAGCGTGGGATTATTACCACTCATTTCTAAGGATTTACACATTACAGTGACGACGGCGGGACTGACGGTGTCCTTATACGCTTTGGGGGTCATGTTCGGGGCACCTATCCTGACATCACTGACATCGAATATGTCGCGAAAGACTTTATTGCTTTGGATAATGGTCGTGTTCATTATCGGAAATGCATTAGCGGCTTCTGCGACCACGGTCGGTGTATTATTGATCGCACGTGTCATTTCAGCGCTTGCACATGGTATCTTCATGTCAATCGGCGCTACGATTGCCGCTGATTTGGTCCCTGAAAACCGCAGGGCGAGTGCCATCGCCATCATGTTTACAGGTCTGACGGTGGCAACGGTGACCGGAGTTCCTTTTGGAACATTCATCGGTCAGCAATTCGGCTGGAGATTCGCTTTCATCATCATTGTGGCAATCGGCTTGATCGCTTTCATCGGAAACGGCATCCTAGTCCCATCAGATTTAAGAAAAGCGGCACGGACCACTTTCCGTGACCAAATCAAATTGGTGACGAATGGGCGTTTGCTGCTAGTATTCATCATTACAGCGTTAGGGTATGGCGGTACATTCGTTGTCTTCACGTACCTGTCGCCATTACTTCAGGAAGTGACAGGGTTTAAAGAAGGAACCGTGGCCTTGATTTTGTTAATATATGGAGTGGCCATAGCGATAGGAAATACCCTTGGCGGGAAATTCGCCAATCGCAATCCTATTAATGCCCTATTCTATATGTTTCTTATTCAGGCCATTGTACTTGTGGTGTTAACTTTCACGGCACCGTTCAAGGTAGCTGGTTTAATTACGATCATTTTAATGGGATTGTTTGCATTCATGAATGTTCCGGGGCTTCAAGTGTATGTCGTCATGTTAGCGGAGCGTTTCGTGCCGAGTGCAGTGGACGTGGCGTCAGCCATCAATATTGCCGCCTTCAATGCGGGTATCGCCATTGGTGCCTACTTAGGAGGGGTGATAACGGATTCGATCGGATTGATCCATACAGCGTGGATAGGTGGAGTCATGGTGTTTGCAGCAGTGATTTTAACAGGATGGAGCCGGGCCCTGGAAAGTAAAGACCGTACCAAGGGAACGGACAAAATAGCATAGGGTTAAAAAAGTGGTGCATCTTAGAAAAAGTATGCTATGCGTATAGGGTATCAATGAAAAGTATCATTGCATCCCTTCAGTGAATGATGGAAGGTTCCCTGAAGGGATGTAATGATACTGATACTAATAGCGCATTACAATCTATAAAAACAATCATTTGGAGGTAGAGTATTATGGTGAAAAACTTACAAGATACAACTACATTGCATAACGGCGTCAAAATGCCTTGGTTCGGATTGGGCGTATTTAAGGTGGAAGAAGGACCGGAGCTGGTAAATGCAGTTAAAGTGGCCATTAAACATGGTTATCGCAGCATCGATACGGCTGCCATTTATGAAAATGAAGAAGGGGTCGGACAAGGGATTCGTGAGGGCTTAAAAGAAGCTGGAATCTCAAGGGAAGACTTATTCGTAACATCAAAAGTCTGGAATGCCGATTTAGGCTATGAATCGACAATTGCAGCTTACGAAACAAGCTTACAGAAACTTGGCTTGGAGTACCTGGATTTATATCTTATCCATTGGCCAGTGGAAGGAAAATATAAAGAAGCTTGGAGAGCGTTGGAAACTCTATATAAAGAAGGAAAAGTGAAAGCGATCGGTGTGAGCAATTTCCAGATTCACCACCTAAAAGATTTAATGGAAGATGCAGAAGTGAAGCCGATGGTCAATCAAGTGGAATGCCATCCGCGTTTAACTCAAAAAGAAGTTCAGGCATTCTGTATGGAACAAGGAATACAACTTGAAGCATGGTCTCCTTTGATGCAAGGTGAACTTCTTGATAATGAAGTTTTACAAGCTATTGCAACCAAGCATGGCAAATCTGTTGCACAAGTCATTTTACGCTGGGATTTACAAAATGGGATTGTAACGATTCCGAAATCAACTAAAGAACATCGTATTGTCGAAAACTCAACTGTATTCGATTTCGAATTGACTGAAGAGGAAATGAACCAAATTGATGGATTGAATCAGAATCACCGTGTTGGGCCAGATCCTGATAATTTCGACTTTTAATTATAGGAAGGAGAGGGACGGGATATCCTTCTGAGTATATAGACTAAAAAGGACCTATCTTTTAACACAAAGTTGATTGGAATGTAAGGTGCGAGACTCCTGCGGGAAAAGCGGGTCAAAGGGAGACCCCGCAGGCGCTTGCGCCGAGGAGGCTCCCGGACCGCCCGCGGAAAGCGAGTGCCTGGAGTGAAAATCAACATTCATATTACACTCCCTTTATAAAAATGTAGGCAATCTTAATTTATTCCAGTTTGTCCACAGTCAGGGGACGGGATATCCGTCTTTCTCTTTTTTTATGAATTTCGCACCGGAATTTACACTGAAAGCTTCGGGAATCCGATTAGTTGACACAGTATTACTGGGATGATATAAATGCATGTGCATGCATTATATAAAAAGGAGATGAAGAATGATGAATGATTTATTTTCACCTTATCGCATAAAAGAACTTGAACTTAAAAATAGGATCGTCATGCCGCCGATGTGCCAATACTCCGTCGAAGCCGAAGATGGTATACCAACGAACTGGCACCAGCAACATTATGTAAGCAGGGCAGTTGGAGGCACGGGGTTAATAATAGTGGAAATGACCGATGTGGAGCCTGATGGGCGCATTTCTAATCGCGATCTTGGATTATGGTCCGACGATCAAATTGGTGCTTTCTCCAACATCGTTAAGGAAGTTCATCAATACGGTGCAAAAATCGGGATACAAATTGCCCATGCAGGCCGTAAAGCGGAGGATGCGGAACCGCCGGTGGCACCCTCAGCCATTGCGTTTGATGAAACGTACAAAACACCAAGAGCTTTAGAAACGGAAGAAGTAAAGGAAATGGTCGATAAATTCCGGGCATCGGCCAGAAGGGCAGTTCAAGCAGGATTTGACGTAATCGAATTACATGGTGCACACGGGTATTTAATCCACCAATTCACATCACCGCTTACGAATAAACGTGATGACGAATATGGAAGAGACCTGACTAAATTCGGAGTGGAAGTCATTAAAGCAGTGAAAAGCGAAATGCCTGCCGACATGCCTTTAATCATGCGCATTTCTGCAAAAGAATACGTTGAAGGCGGATATGGTATTGAAGAAAGCATTGCATTTTCACAAGTCTTTAAAGAAGCAGGCGTCGATATGTTCCATGTAAGCTCTGGAGGAGAAGGCCCGATTGGAGCAGGCGGAAGACCTGGTACCCATGCCAGCTATCAAACTCCGTTGGCCAGGGAAATCAAAAAAGCTTTGGATATTCCGGTGATTGCTGTAGGTCGTTTAGATGATCCGATTCTAGCAAATTCAATCATTGGCAATGAAGAAGCCGATTTGGTCGCTGTCGGCAGAGGAATGCTGCGAAACCCTTATTGGGCACTTGAAGCATCCAAAGCTTTGAATATAAAAACGGAGATCCCTAAACAATATCAACTGGGATTCAAGCATTGATACCGATTTTTAAAACGCCGGCGAATATTATATTCGCCGGCGTTTTTTCATTCAGTGCATGAGGGGATTTGCATTCGCGAATCCATTACGTGATGTTTGACTGGAAATTTTGCTATAATGAAAAAGATAAATCAAACGATAATTCGAGGTGCTAATTATGGAAGAAATCAAAATCATTACAACGGAAGAAGTGGAAGCTAAGCTTGAGGCAGGAGAAGCGATGGAACTTGTCGATGTTCGTGAAGACGAAGAAGTGCAAGAGGGAATGATCGAAGGCGCGAAACATATTCGCATGAATGATATCCCGGCGAACCTTGACTATTTTGATAAAGAAAAAGAATATATCTTTATCTGCCGTTCAGGACGCCGCAGTGAAAATGTATGCCATTATCTTCAGGAACAAGGATATAAAGTGGCAAACATGGTTGGCGGAATGCTTGAATGGGACGGCGAAGTCATCGTTAAGTGAAGTTCTTCAAATAGACCTGTTACTTTTGTAAGCGTAATCCAAGAATGTGACGGCTTATTTGAATGAAGAAAGAAAAAAGATCATGGTTTGTTCACAATATCGTGAATATGCGGAAAGACGTGCATATTTGAAGGCGTGAAAACAAAGAGTCCTTTCATCATGAAAGGACTCTTTTTTCTATATGAACCTTACTTACGGGGATTCAAACGTTATATGTTAAAATTAGGGTGCCAAAGTCAGAAAATATAGAAAAAGGAGAGTTGAAAAATGAATGTTCATAAAATTGCGGTCATTGCGGGTGATGGAATTGGCCCTGAGGTGATTAATGAGGGTGTAAAGGTCCTTAAAGAAGTGGCGGCCATTGCCGGTGATTTTTCTTTCCAGTTCACCTATTTTCCATGGGGATGTGAATATTACCTTGAGCACGGCAAAATGCTGCCCGACGATGGATTGGAACAACTGATGAAGTTTGACGCCGTGTATCTGGGGGCTGTCGGTTATCCTGGTGTCCCGGACCATATTTCCTTACGTGAACTTCTGCTGAAGATCAGAAAGGGATTTGACCAATATGTGAATATTCGACCCGTTAAATTGCTTCAAGGTGCACCCTGTCCATTAAAAGACGTGACTCGTGACCAAATCGATATGGTTGTCATTCGTGAAAACAGTGAAGGGGAATATTCCGGTGCAGGTGATTGGCTTTTTAAAGGCAAGCCGGAAGAAGTCGTCCTGCAGACGGGGGTCTTTTCACGAAAGGGAACCGAGAGGATCATCCGTTATGCTTATGAACTGGCGCGCAAGACGGGAAGGACGCTAACGAGCATAAGCAAGGCGAACGCATTGAATTATTCAATGGTTTTTTGGGATCAGGTTTTTGAAGAAATTGGACAGGAGTATCCGGAAGTAGAAACGAATTCCTATCTGGTCGATGCGGCAAGCATGTATTTTGTCAAACAGCCCGAACGGTTTCAAATCGTTGTCACCTCCAATTTGTTCGGTGACATCATAACGGATTTAGGTGCTGCCATTGCAGGCGGGATGGGACTGGCGGCCGGTGCCAATTTAAACCCGGAACGGATTTATCCTTCGATGTTCGAACCGATTCATGGTTCAGCACCGGATATAGCACATCAAGGCATCGCCAATCCACTTGCGGCCATATGGTCCGCCAGTCAGATTCTCGATTTCTTTGGACATGAGGTTTGGGGTGCGAAAGTGTTGGACGTGATTGAACAGGCTCTGGTCGATAAAAAGGTGCTGACTCCTGATATGGGCGGGGCAGCTTCTACAGAGGAAGTCGGGGATGAAGTGGTTAAAATATTATCCGCTTTTCAAACAAATCAAGTATAAAAATCAAGTGAAAAGGGCATCCTGCACAATAACTATCATTATAGTAAAAGGGCGGGGAGAGCCGATGATACAAGTGAAATTATTTGATTATGAGCATGAAAAGGATTTAGAGGATGAAATGAACTTTTTCCTGGAAGACATTCGTGATAATCAAATCGTCGATATTAAATATAATGTCGCCACTACAGGTGAAGAGGAAGAGGAACAGATCTATTGTTTCAGTGCGATGATCATCTATAAAAAAAAATAAAGGCCGGCTGGCCCTATAATCAATAATGGACTACCTATTGCTTGCTGACAGGCAATCAAAGGTAGTCTTTTTTCCGTCTTGACTTCCTGGGAAGGGGGCATGTTCGTTGTGGAAATTAAGACGATGTCGCTTCCCCGCCATTGACATGAAGTGTTTGTCCTGTCACAAAACGGGAATCATCAGAGGCGAGATAGACAAAGGTGGGAGCCAGTTCAAATGGCTGGCCTTGACGCTCCATCGGATTATCGACTTGTGTCACTTCGTCTGCCGAGAAACTTGCCGGGATGAGAGGGGTCCAAAACCTTCCGGGCGCAATGGCGTTCACCCGGATGCCTTGATCGACAAGACTGTTTGCCAAGGCACGGGTAAAACCAATGTTGGCCCCTTTAGTCGCCGTATAATCAATTAATTGCTTATTCCCATTAAACGTCACGACAGAAGATGTATTAATGATGGAGGACCCAGCTTTTAAATGGGGAAGGGCAGCACGCGTCGTGTAGAAGTGGGAATAGATATTCACTTTAAAGGTATCATCGAATTGCTCATCCGTAATATCAAGCAAGCTTAATTGCTGAAATTGAATGCCCACGTGGTTACAAAGAATATCGAGCTTTCCAAATGTTTCGATGGTGTCTTCCACGATATCGATGCATTGCTGCTTATCCCTTAAGTCCCCAGGCAGCAGTAAGCAACGTTGCCCAAGCTCTTCAATTCTCGTTTTAGTCCGATTGGCATCCTCATGTTCATCCAAATAAGCGATGGAAACATCTGCCCCTTCTTTAGCAAAAGCGATGGCAGCCGCAGCGCCAATCCCACTGTCTCCGCCAGTTATCAATGCGACTTTACCTGTTAATTTCCCGCAGCCCCTATAATTGGGATTTTCGATGATGGGCCTGGGCACCATTAATTTTTCTACACCGGGTTGGCGAAATTGACGTTGCTCCGGAACCGTTATGGGTACGTCTTGATAACGGGTGATCTTCCCATAATTCGGATGCATGGGATAGCTTTTACCGGATGATTTCTTTTTATTATCTTCTGCCATGAGGGGTCCTCCTAATAAAGAATTTAGTCGGATTACTTTATGATGATCAGGCATATGCCGTGCATGAAGAACATATATCGGGACGGGCTCGTTGCCGTGCGGCTCGAATATGCTGAAGGGTAGAAAAAAGTTTTTGGAGGCCTCTATATGCCATATTATTATAGCGAAGAAGTGAAGTGGTTATTGGTCGAACAATCGGATGAAAAGGTGGAGTTGTTATATGACTCCAACCCAAATACCTTTGAATTGCCGATTATTGGACCAAGACCGCCATATTATTATAACCCGCGCTATGTGCCGTACTATCCCGTGATTTAAGAGTGAAGGGAAAATGCATGAAGTACGGAGTCTGCCGGATTGGGCTGCCTGGGTCTTTTTAAGAGTGGACTGAAGGCAGCCATAATTCGACTCAACTAAATTCCAGATCTTAACATGTCATTGGGAAAAACTGATTATATTCTTCTATGAATTTTACAAACACGGAGATAATGGGTAAAGTTATACATAATACATAGTACGGACTGGTGTATTAAAGGAGAGATTCATTTTGGACAATAAAATGAAACAATTAATAGAAAATATACAGCAGTCGGATGGTGGCCATATTTTATACTGTTTTAATGAATTGGAGTCATACATTGAAAATGAGGCAACTTTCATCATTACCGGTGTTCAACAAGGAGACCATATCCTGGTCGTCGAAAACGACCGCATCTTTCCTTTCGTGTACAAGAAATTGCAGCTTCATTTAAATGAGGAGCAATTGGAGCAAGTGCATCTTATGAATAATTTTGATTTTTATTGTTTTCATGGAGACTTCCATCCTTCGACGATGGTTGATTATTTCTTGGAAAATATCGATGCATACACTAAACGCAATCAGCACGTCCGGACTTGGGGCCATGTTGAATGGGGCCATGACGATCAAGTCATCTTTGCGATAGGCGAATATGAAAAAGGGATCGACAAATTGATCAAGGAAAGAGGATTGATTTCTGTATGTGCATACGATGACTGCAGAGTGCCTGCCGAGCTTAAAACAAACTTGATCAAACATCATGGAATCCTGATTACCGATGAAAAAATCACGATTTTAGCAAACGGATAGAATAAAGGGGGGGGGAGGTATTTGGAAAGTTTTACTGAACGGGTCATTCAAATCATACAACGAATCCCCTCCGGTAAAGTGATGACATATGGTCAAATTGGACAGCTCGCCGGAAGTCCGCGCGGTGCAAGGCAGGTCGTAAGGATCCTTCATTCTAGCAGTAAAAAACATGACCTTCCATGGCACCGGGTGATCAATGCCAAAGGTGAAATCGGCATAAAAGCGGAGGGCGCTGCAGAACACCAGAAGGCGATGCTCGAGAGTGAAGGCATCACGTTCACGGGCCGGAATACCATTGACCTCGAAGCATATCGCTATCATCCAGAAATATTTTAAACGCATAGCCGGACTAGTAGTGGCGGGCGCGGGTTTGGTCGAAAAAGTACAGTGAAGGCCAAAACAAGAGCACCTACACCAGAATCAAAGCCTAACGAACACGATGTATAGGCTTGCGAAATCGCAGTAAAAGAGGCTGATCCAAGCGGATCAGCCTCTTTTACGGATTATGAACGGGCAGACATGGCAGCATTCATGCCGGCGAGCCTGCCGGTTACTAATGCCGATGTGATATTGTAACCGCCTGTGTATCCGTGTATATCCAGAATTTCACCGCAGAAATACAGTCCGTCCATTAGTTTGGATGCCATTTCTTTTGGATGTATTTCTTTGACGGATACGCCGCCGCCCGTTACGAAGGCTTTTTCTAGCGGCTGGGTGCCGTGCACCCCGAATTGGAAGTCCTTGCATAATTCTGCAAAGCGGCGGATTTTTTCATTTGATATCGTCGCCCCTTGCTCTTGAAGGTCGATGCCGCTTCGCTCAAGCAGGAAGTGAAGGTATCGTTCAGGAACTAAACCTTTTAAGGTGTTTTTAATGGCTTTTTTCGGTTCGGCTTTTATTTCCTTCATGATGTCTTGAAAAACCTCTTCCTTGTTTCGGTCCGGCAGGGCATCGAGTTTCATGGTCACTTCCGACAGGTTCCATTTCTTCATCGCTTTCACGACGAATTGGCTGCATCTTAGAACAGCTGGACCGGAGACGCCAAAATGGGTGAAGAGCATATCCATTCTATGTGTAATCAGGGCCTTGCCCTTTGGGTTAAGGACACTCAATGAAACATCGCGAAGTGCGAGCCCTTGAAGTGTTCGATCTTTAATGAATGTTTCATGGCTAAGTACGGGAACTTCAGTCGGGAACAATTCGGTAATCGTATGCCCTGCCTTTTTAGCCCATGCGTAGCCGTCTCCGGTTGAACCGGTGTGGGGAACTGATTTCCCGCCGACTGCAATCACGACTGCATCCGTGTCAATGGTCTGGCCATCTTTTAACCGGACACCGCTGGTTTTTCCATGTTCATAGAGAACTTCCGCAACTGGAGAGTTCTTGTAGACCGTTACTTTTAAATTCGACAGGCGCGTCAGAAGGGCATCCACGACGCTTTGCGCTTTATCATTGACAGGAAACATCCGGCCATGGTCCTCTTCTTTTAGAGCGACGCCCAATTTTTCAAAGAATTGAATAATGTCCTCATTATTGAACTCTGAGAAAGCACTGTATAGAAATCGCCCGTTTCCAGGGATATGCTGAATGATTTCATCGATTGAGAGCCTGTTCGTCACGTTGCAGCGTCCGCCGCCCGAGATTGCAAGTTTCCTTCCAAGCTTCTCGCCTTTATCCACTAACAATACATGGGCACCTTTTTCCCCGGCTGCTATTGCTGCCATCAATCCGGAAGGACCGCCGCCAATTACCACTACATCATATTTCAAATTGATCACCACTTTATCATTTTCAGTCCCTTCATTATATAGCAAGAGCCCGTCAGATTGCGAATGTAGAAAAAAAGGAATTATTTGTTTGTGTATTATCTTCGAAAACGATAAACTTGAATGTAGTTTTCTATAGAAAAAATACTTTAATATGATAAGATAAAGAGCGTGTGAAACGTAACTGACAGAGGCAGGAAGGGATTAGATGTCATCTAAGTTTTTAAAAGGGGCTTTTATATTAACGCTGGGAGCGATCATTTCCAAGGTTCTTGGTTTATTTTATGTCATCCCATTTGAACATATGGTTGGGAATAAAGGGGCTACCCTCTATCAATATGGGTACGTTCCATATACCATTTTCATTAGCTTTGCAACGGCAGGCATGCCGCTTGCAGTATCTAAATTCATCTCGAAGTATAATGCGCTCGAGGAATACGCAGTCGGTGAGAAGTTATTTAAATCGAGCCTGAAATTAATGGTAATCACCGGTTTTCTCGCTTTTTTGATTCTCTATACGATGGCCCCGCTGTTTACTGGAGTCTTTGGGGTCAAGCCGGAAGATGCCGCGGATGTCACGGAGATCATTAGGGCAGTCAGCTTCGCCTTGATTTTTGTACCTTTCATGAGCATCATCCGCGGCTTCTTTCAAGGGCATGAAGCGATGGAACCAACGGCCATTTCCCAGGTTGTCGAACAAATTGTCCGCATCGTGTTCCTTCTGGCAGGTGTGTATGTTGTTTTGAATGTCCTTGACGGAGAGTTAGTGAGAGCCATCCAAATAGCTACCTTCGCGGCGACGGTCGGGGCTGTCGGCGGTTTAGTGGTGTTATTTTGGTATTGGAAAAAACAAAAACCATATTTGGACAGCTTGATGAAGAAAGACAGGGGAACGATGGAAATTTCCCTGAAGGAGATTTATAAAGAAATATTCCTTTCGTCGATTCCTTTCATATTCGTCGGAATCGCGATGCCAATGTTTCAGTTGGCTGACTTATTGTCTTTCAATAAGGCGATGTCGTCGATCGGGCTGCAGCATGTTGCTGAGGATGCACTAGGGGTGTTGAATGTGTATGCCCAGAAGCTTGTCTTGATTCCGATGACGCTTGCAACCGGGTTTTCGATGGCGCTTCTTCCTTCGGTGACGAAGGCATATGTAAGCGAGGATTCAAATGAGTTCAACCGCCAGCTGAACCAAGCCTTTCAAATTTTGTTGTTCATTACGATTCCAGCAGTCGTTGGCATGTCTGTGCTGGCCGATCCAATCTATAGTGCCTTTTACAGCCATGATCCACTTGGAATCAGTGTCCTGAAGGCATATGCGCCCGTTTCCATCTTGTTTGCACTTTTCTCCGTTTCGGCAGCTGTATTACAAGGGATCAATCAGCAAAAATATACAGTGCTCAGCCTGCTTGTGGGCTTTTTAATCAAATTGAGCTTGAATATCCCATTGATCAAGTTGTTTGAAACGGAAGGATCCGTTTACGCTACGGCATTCGGCTACTTGGCTGCCGTGCTGCTGAATTTGTATGTCATTACCTACTTTACTGGATATCGTTACAGCCTTACCATCAGGAGATCTGTTTTAATCACAGTTTTTTCAATAATAATGGGACTGGCTGCCTGGGGCATGAACAGTTTACTATCGCTATGGCTTACATCGGAAGGGCGCTTCCAGGCGATTTTGATCGTGGCCGTTTGTGCAATTTTTGGAGCGCTCATTTATGCGGCTCTTTCCTTGAAAAGCAAACTTGCCCATCGTTTGTTCGGTGCCCGGATCGATCGGTTAAAAGCTAAATTAGGATTGTAAGCTGGAAGTTTGATGTGTAAAAAAAAGGGTATTGAATGGTGAATCCCCGATTAAAATATATTGGCCTTGCCTGTCATTAAAGTGGGCAAGGCTTTTTACTGAAAAAGGCTTTAGGAGGAAACGATGAGAATAGATAAGATTTTATCCAATATTGGTTATGGCAGCAGGAAAGAAGTGAAAAAGCTCCTGAAATCCGGCGCCGTCAAGGTTAATGAAAGGCTGATTAAGGATCCGAAGGAACAAGTGGACCCTGATACGGAAAACGTGACGGTTCATGGTGAACGGGTTGAATACAGGGAATTCATTTATTTAATGATGAATAAACCGCCGGGCGTATTGTCGGCAACGGAAGATAACTACCAAGAAACGGTCATCGACATCTTGGAGCCGGAAGATTCGGTATTCGAGCCATTTCCTGTAGGCCGTCTTGATAAGGACACAGAAGGTTTATTGCTGATCACGAATGACGGAAAGCTTGCCCACCAACTGCTTTCCCCAAAGAAACATGTCCCTAAAACATATTTTGCGGTCATTGATGGCGAAGTAACGGAACGGGATATCGAGGCATTCCGCAACGGAGTGACCTTGGATGATGGATACGAAACAAAACCAGGAGAATTGAACATTTTAAAATCAGGCCTGACATCGGATATCGAGCTAACGATCATGGAAGGGAAGTTCCATCAGGTGAAGCGGATGTTTGAGGCCGTTGGCAAACGTGTCGTCTACCTAAAGCGTCTTTCCATGGGGAGTTTACAGCTTGATGAGGAACTCGAACTTGGTGAATACCGTGAGTTGACGGCGGAGGAGCTTGAACAGTTAAAGGCGGGCCAACCGGCTGAATGATAGCTGGACACAAAAAATGAGGCGGATAATATTGTCCGCCTCAAAGTATTTTACATATCGATCTTGTTCGGGTGGTCGTTCTTTTTACGATGACATCTTCACCTTTTTACTTGTTGTCGTCCAAAGGCCTCGGCTTGGGCTTTGAACAAGGTCATTGTATGCTAAGACATTTAAATCGCGCTGCACAGTTCGAGGAGTGATGCCAAATTCTTCTACAAGCTCTTGAGTAGAAACCGTACCGTTATTGCTAATGAACATATAAACGGATTTAATACGGGTTAACATGCGATTTGTTGAAGGTTTCAAAAAATCACTCCTTATTCTTTTCATTGTTATTTTGAACAAATGAAAACAACCGATATGTCGGACAGCATTCCAGCTGTCACTATGTACTTGCTATACCCACCCTATAACTCCTCGGAAACATTAGAAAAAATAAGATGTCATTAGCTTCATTCTACCCCTTTGCAAAAGCAAATTCTAGGAAAAGATACTAATTGACTAAATATTACATTTATTATATCAAATTTTAACAAAATTATTCTCATTGCCTATACAAAATTAATAAAGAGTTGTTCCATTTGTTCATGCTCATATTTTGCCAATAAAGAATGCTTACTATGCACACGATACAAACGTTGACTTTTAAAGCATATGCATGTTATTTTACTTAAAACGGCCCATAAATCGTAATTATTACGCTTTATGTGTTGATGGAGGAATTGCTTGATGGCTTGCCGTTACGATGTCATAATGAGGTATCGGGCAGTATAGACTTTTCATACATATCCAAGAGGATTTAAATATAAACCAATTCGAGGTAGAGCCATATGAACGATAGATTAATGGAGTTTTTATTGCGCGACGAAGTAACCAGACTTTCTGGCGTCAAAAAACAAGTGTATGAATTCATCGTGAACGAAGAAGATTATCTTGCATCGAAGGCGGACACGGTCGATCAATTCATGAGATTGCTGGTAAAGCATTCCCCGCCCAGGCTTGCAGCCCGTCATTTCAATATGCCCTATGGGGAAATCATCCGTTTCATGAATGAAATAGAAGATGAACTGAATGAGAGATTAGAGGAAAGATGCAAGAAAGTGAAGTGGATGGACTACACGGAAAAGGACCAGCAGGCATTTGAGGAATATCATAGGAAGTTATATCTTTTCGTAAATTAATCAATTGGATCATGAAAATGCCCCGGAATGAAAGGGCAGTTCAGACTGAAGACAAACTCGAAGAAAATCGAATTTGTCTTCAGTTTTTTTGCTTGTACAAATTTAGACGTTGATTGGAACGTAGGGCACTCGCTTTCCGCGGGCGGTCCGCCCTCGGCGCACTTGCGCCTGTGGGGTCTCCCTTGGACTCGCTATTCCCGCAGGAGTCTCGCACACCCGCTCCAAACAACTTTGTAATAACTTTAGATAGAACCCTTTTGTATACAAACTGAAATGCCCTGGTATGAAAGGGCATTTTTTTTATTTGTCACGGGAATCCAGGACAATCATTATTTGAAATGGACCATAAGAGCAAGAATGAGGACGATTTGGAGCTGGGTGATTGTTAGAATAGGGACAAATGAATTTTAGGAGCATCTATAATGACTAATATTAAGGAATTCAATGAATTACACTTTTCGAAGGACCTGTTAATATTGGGGAATGCCTGGGATCTATTATCGGCCTTGATTCTCGAGAAATCAGGATTCAAGGCGATTGGAACGACAAGCTGGGGAATTGCCAACTCCCTGGGGTATTCTGATGGCGAATTGATTGATTTTGAAAGACATTTAGGTATCATTAAACTAATTGCGGATAATGTGAAAATTCCCGTCACCGCGGACATTGAAGCAGGCTATGGTGAAACCGCAGACAAGATTGTCGATAATGTGTTAAGGACGGCAGACGCCGGTGTAGCCGGGATCAATATTGAGGATTCATTAAAAAAACAAAAAGGTCTTAGAGATATATATCAACACTGCAGCCTGCTATTAAAAATAAGGGAAGCGTTGGATTATAATGGGTATGAAGGTTTTTACATCAATGCCAGAACAGATACTTATTTTCAAAAAGAAAATCCTTTCCCGGAAACGGCAGAGCGGGCAAAGGCGTATGTGGAAAGTGGTGCCAGCGGAATATTCATCCCTGGATTAACGAACCATGATGAAATAAAAGAAATCACTTTGAATATAGGTGCTCCCCTTAATGTATTATCTTTGCCTGGATTGACGAATGGTAAGGAGCTTGAAGAATTAGGCGTAAAACGCCTCAGTTTCGGGAATGCCCTGTTCGATAAAGCCATTGAATTGCTAGAACGAGATACAGCACGAATAGTAGAGCTAAGTGACACCTCACATTTATATGGGAAAAAAAACCTGAAAGGATGCGGAGTATAATGGCTGTTGCTATAAATCTTTCTTTTGAAGAAATGTGGGAGAAAATCATTGCTTGCGACCCTAAATATGACGGATTATTCTTTACCGCAGTAAAGACAACTAAAATATACTGCCGCCCTTCATGTAGGTCAAGGAAGCCGAAAAAAATAAATGTGAAATTCTATCATGACATCGATGAAGTCGAAAAGGCCGGTTTCCGTGCTTGCAAAAGATGCCAACCGGAAGTTGATGATTCCCCGAAGATGGGACTTGTAAGAGATATCATCGCTTTCTTGGTCAATCAGTATAATCAAAAAGTGGAATTAAAGGATATTGCCAATCATGTCGGTGTAAGTTCCTATTATCTGGAGCGGCTATTCAAAAAGGAAACATTAGAAACTCCCCGTTCCTATTTGGAAAAAATCAGAGTGGATAAAGCTTCATACCTTCTAACAAGCACAAGTCGAACGAATCTTGAGATTTGCCTTGAAGTCGGTTTCCAAAGCCCTTCAAACTTTTATAAAGTATTTCGCCGTTTGAAAAATTGTACTCCAAGTGAATATCGCAACATGAATCTTAAGAATCGAGTGTAAGCCACATATACAGAAATGGAGGTCCTTATATGAGTGAATTATATAAACTAGATTATGAATCACCGATTGGAGTTATCGAGATATCAGGAACGAATGATGCCATCAGTTCCATAATGTTCGCTGAAAGGGATATAAAGATAAATATTATGCAAGAGCACACGCCTCAGGTTTTGGCGGAGTGCTTTAGTCAGCTTGATGAGTATTTCAAAGGTGAACGCAGGGAATTTACATTTCCTTATACACTTGAAGGGACCATCTTCCAAAAAAACGTTTGGAACGTATTAACGGGAATCCTGTACGCTAACACGGGTTCCTATAAAGACATCGCCGTTTCAATCGGTAATGAAAAAGCCATTAGGGCAGTAGGGAGCGCTAACGGCAGAAATAAGTTAAGCATCGTGATTCCTTGTCATCGAATAATAGGTTCAAATGGGAAATTAACTGGTTATGCGGGTGGCTTGTGGAGAAAGGAATGGCTCCTTCAGCATGAAAGGAATTTTAATTGAGGTACTAGGCTCAACTTTATGGGAATCGCCCGGGCCCGGTCAGAGTCAAAACCAGAAATTAGCCTGAGTTTCACTCTCCATTGTTGGAGGACACAGTTTTTTATTTAGGAATGGTCTCATCCCGATCCCTCTCATGATTTTAGTAAGGGTTTTTTTACCACATTTTTCAAACGAAACTTGGTTATCTTTCACGTATTTTTACTGTTTTATAGGATGAAAACTCTCTGGATTGAAGAAATTTGCGACACTCCTGCCGAAAAACTGGCTAGCCGAGACCCCACAGACGCTTGCGTCGAGGAGGCTTGGCA